>CAWELS010000026.1:0-14398 GCA_963809945.1 Bryobacterales bacterium
ATTCGGCTCGATGAGGCGAAGAGCTACTGGTGGCGCCGCCCCCAGTCGATGGAGATCGACGCCCGGATTACCGACCCGGAGACCAGAAACTTCACCTATCACGAGTGCGTGAGCGCGCTGTACGGGGCCATGGGGTGTTCCGACGCCCTCTGGGTGAACGACCTTCAAAGCGACCTCGCCGCCGAATACAAGCCCGTCCAGCTCAAGGCCGCCGCCGAGGCGGGCTTTCGGGTTCCGGAGACGCTGATCACCAACGAGCCGGAAGAGGCGGTTGCATTCTGGCGGCAACACGACCAAAAAGTGGTTTTCAAATCCTTTAACCAGCGGGGACTGGTATGGTGTCCGACCCGCGTACTGGGAGAGCGGGAGCTGGCCATGATCCAGAACGTCCGCCACGCGCCGGTGATCTTTCAAGCACTGGTGCCTGGGATCCGCGACGTGCGGGTCACTGCGATCGGCGGTGAGCTGTTCGCGACCGAGTTCGACATCGAACGACTGGAATCGGTCGACTATCGCACGCAGATGGGCACCCTTCCGTGCCGCTCCCACACTCTGCCCGGCGAACTGGAAGCCGGGATCGGAGGGCTGATGGGAGCACTGGGACTGGAGTACGGCGGGATCGACTTCCGCCTGACTTCGGAGGGCGAATACGTCTTCTTTGAGATCAATACGGCCGGGGAGTTCATGTACCTGCAGGACCGTACGCGGCAGCCGATCGCAGAGGCCGTCGCGGCGCACCTGGCAGGCGGGACGCCGGCGCATCCGAAGCGCAAACCGACTGCTTAGAGGGGCTGGGCGTTGACCGCAACGCGCGTCCGGCGCACGAAGAAGGAGTTTCGATATGAGTAAGGTTTTGCTTGTCAGCATGCCGTTCGCTTCGCTCGATTCACCGTCGCTCGCGCTGGGACTGTTCAAGAGCCGGCTGAAGAACGAAGGCGTAGCCTGCGATGTTCAGTATTTGAACTTCGATTTCGCCGAGATGGTGGGGTGGGAGGATTACGAGTTCATCCTGCGGCTACCCTCGATCCTGGCCGGCGAGCAGACGTTTGCACGGTCGCTTTTCGGAGACATGCTGCCACCGGACAGCGAGTACTGCCGCGAGGTGATGAGCACTGGGAACGGGGACCAGGAGACCGCCCGGCGGCTCGAGCAAATCAAACGGAGCGTGCCGGCATTCCTCCAGCGATGTCTGGAATCGGTTCCCTGGCACTCCTACGACATCATCGGCTTTACTTCGCTGTTCGAGCAGAACCTGGCGAGCCTCTCGCTCGCCTACCAGGTGAAACGGCGATATCCCGACAAGCTCATCGTGTTCGGCGGTGCTAACTGTGAGGAGACGATGGGAGTAACTCTTCACCGTTGCCATTCCTTTGTGGACTTTATCTGTTCCGGGGAAGCGGACGAGAGTTTTCCGGAGCTCGTGAAGCGCTTGATCTACGGTCATCCGCTCGACGGACTCGGCGGTGTGATCTACCGCGAGAGGGGCGAAACCGTCTATCCGGCGCCGGCCCCGCTGTTCGACGATCTCGACGGGCTGCCGTTCCCGGACTACGACGATTACTTCGACAGGCTGCACCGGAGCCAGCTGCAGCCGAGAATCACGCCGAGCCTACTGATGGAGAGTGCGCGCGGGTGCTGGTGGGGCGAGAAGATGCACTGCACCTTCTGCGGCCTGAACGGCCTCACGATGAAGTTCCGGGCCAAGAGCGCCGCGCGGGCGATGGAAGAGATGGAGTATCTGGTGTCGCGGTACGGCGTGCGGCTGGTCCGGCTGACGGATAACATCCTGGAGCCGAGCTACTTCAAGGATCTGATGCCGAACATAGCCAGCCGGGGGCTCAACACCGGCGTGATCTGCGAGGTGAAGGCGAATCTCAAGAAAGACCAGGTGAAGGTATTGGCAGAGGCGCGGGCGACGGTGCAGGCGGGCATTGAGAGTCTGAGCACGCACGTGCTTGGCCTGATGGACAAGGGTAGTACCTCGCTGATCAACATACAGACCCTCAAATGGAGTAAGCAGTATGGGATGCTGGCCGACTGGAACCTACTCTACGGCTTTCCGGGAGAGGTGGCGGAGGATTACCGGCGAAGCGCCGAGCTCGCCGCGATGCTGACGCATCTCGATCCGCCCAGCGGCTGCGGGCCGATTCGGCTCGATCGTTTCAGTCCCAATTACAATCGGGCCGCCGAGAAGGGGTTCACCAACGTGAGGCCGCTCCGGTTCTTCCGGTACGTCTATCCGTTCGGCGAGGCGACGATGAACGATCTGGTTTACTACTTCGATTTCGACTACGTGGAAAAGATCGACGACGGAGGCCACATACCGGCACTCGAGGAAGCGGTGCAGAAGTGGAGGGGGAGCCGGGACCACCTCTACGTGGAGCGGAGAGACGGGCAGGTGGTAATTCACGACAGCCGGCCGGTGGCCGTCTGGCCGGAAACAGAGATTGGCGGTCTGGCCGCGGGTATCTACGAGTACTGCGACCACATACGGAGCGCGCGCCGGGTGGTGGAGGCGATGAGGGAAGCCGTCCACCCCGAGGTAACGGAGCAGGAGGTCAGGACGATCCTCGAGGAGTTCGTGCAGCGGAAATTGATGGTGTGCGAGAACGACCGATATTTGAGCCTGGCGGTGATGACCTACGTTACGGAGTTTGAGCGCCGCGAAGATGAACGGCCGGCGGTGGAGCGCGCGGTGACGGCGCCGCCGGAGCTTGCTGTGCTCGCCTGATGGGGCGGGTTACGAACTAGCTGACTACCAACGCCGAACCGCGCACGGCAGCAAGAGGCTTCCATATGCCGCCGAATCTCCGACGCACTACACTCGCTGCCCTGGAGCGCTTCCGGGACTCGGGCGAGAGCGTTTTCGGAGGTCCCGTTGCGGATCTCCCCCGGTGTTTCCTTCGAACTACACGAGCCGCAAGTGTCAAGGCCATCAGCTACTTGGGTTTTCCATCGTTCGATTGTGGCGGACATCGGCCGTGGGGCGGTTCACAGCTTCCCTTCCCCGGTTTGCCGCCGGTCCGTCAAGGACAGGTGATAGCCTTGGTAGGGAGGGGTCCAGGTGCGGCCGGTGTTCAAGTCGTCTCGGTTCATCAGATCTAACATCAGGGCGCTGATAAGCCAACTCGCCCCGGTCTCGTTCCCCAGCCGTCAGGCGGTGTTCCGGGCCTTGGCAGGAGTCGACGGCGTAGTCCGCGAGTGCCGCGGCTCGGCGGAAGCCGCGACGGTCCTCGACAGGTCAAAAGCGGATATTTATGGGTTGTTCCGCCAGCGTTTCACACACGTCGAGGCGCAAGCCCTGACGCTGAAGGTTCTGAATCTCTGGTTGTCCCGGCATCACTTTCGTGCCCGAGATACCACGGTGCTATCGCATCCCTTCGGCATCATCGTTGACCCATCGAACATGTGCCAGCTCGCCTGCCCCGGTTGTGTTCATTCGGAACGTTCAGAATCGATGAATCTGTTTGAATGGCCCAGCGGAACGCTGTCAGAGTCGAATTTCGCATCCTTGCTGAGACTCTATGGTCCGGCGGCGATCGCGGTGTATTTCTGCGACTACGGCGAGCCGTTGCTGAACTTGAACACGCCGAAGCTGATCCGAGCGGCCAAGAGCTACCTCCTCGGCACCGCCCTTTCGACAAGCCTGTCCGTGCGTCGATTCGACCCCGAAGCGTATGTCAGTTCGGGCTTGGACTTCATGGTTCTGTCCATTGACGGCGCCACACAGCGTGTGTATGAACGATTCCGGCGCAACGGCAAGCTGCAACTCGTGTTGGAGAACGTTGCGAAGCTTGTAGACGCCAAGCGGAAACTGGGCAAGCGGACACCGGTACTATCGTGGAACTTCCTGGCGTTCGAGCACAATTCGCATGAGATACCGTTGGCGGAAAGAATGGCGCGAAGACTGGGAGTCAACCAGTTCCGAGTGGTCAACCCTTTTGATGTGAGCTGGGACGACCCGGACATCCGCCCGGCCGCGGTGAAGGGGTATATCAAGCGCTTGGACTGGACTTCCGTTTCCAGCGCGCCTGAGAACTGGAATCCATTCCCAGAAGCAGTGGAAGCCAACACGATCGCGGCCGCGTTTGAGAAGTCATTGAGCCAGGGCACAGTGGGCGAGGCAGCGAAAAGTCCAGGTCACACGTGTCATTGGCTGTACAAGAACATGGTCATGGACGCGACCGGTAGAATCCTGCCCTGCTGTGGCGCGTCGGATTCCAAACTCGTGTTCGGCACGCTGGATGGCTGCCGCACCGCTCCGTTTAATTCGGAGAAGTACCGGCAGGCCAGGGCGTTCTTCGCTGGTGATTCCAGGATTCCCGACGACAGTCTGCAGTGCTCCCGATGCGACTGGGATCAGACCTCGGTCAGCATCGGCGACCGGGCGATCCGGCACTACTTCCGTGCGGCCGACCCGTGGTTCTTCGACAAACGAAGCGTGCGGCTATTGCTGGAGTGGTGAGCCGCCCTCCATCGGTGCGCGGCCTGCCCGAAGAACACCTCAAGCATCTACCGGGATGCGTTTGGTGGCGTCGATGCCCAGCCAGAGGACAGCGCCCAGGGCGCATACCGCCGCGGCGACCAGGAAGGGGGCGCGCCAGCCGTAGGCCTCTACCAGATAGGCCAGCAGGGTCGGGGCAATGGCGCTGCCGATGTTGCCGCAGGTGTTCATGACGGCCGAGACGCTGCCGGCAAAATCGCCGCCTATATCGAGCGGAACCGCCCAGGCGATGCCGACTGTGATATCCATTCCAAACACGCCACAGCAGGTGAGCAGGACGCAGGTCACCGGATCCGACTCGAGCGTGGCGGCCAGAATGCCGATGGCGCCGATGGTGAAACCGAGCACGGCCAACATGCGGCGGGCCATCTTGAGGTTGCCAGTCAGGCGCGCGGCGAAATCGGAGGCCCAGCCACCGAAGAGATCGCCGGCAGTGGCGGCGAGCCACGGCAGGCTTGCATAGAAACCCATTTCGGTAAGGCTGAAGCCGCGGTAGGCGTTCAGGTACTTGGGGAACCAGTCGAGATAGATAGCGTTGCAGTAGCAATAGAGGAAGTAGGCCAGCGACAGCATCCACAACGTGCGGCTGGCGAGGATGCGGCGCCAGGGGATGGAACGGGACGTGCCGCTACGGCGCCCGCCGAGGGAGGCGTGGATGAGGTCGCGCTCGGCCTGGTTGACCGAGGCGTGTTCGTCCGGGGTGTTCCGATACCAGGAGTACCAGACGGCGGACCAGGCGATGCCGATGACGGCGAAGACGACGAAGGGCAGCCTCCATCCCAGAACGGCGATGAGAGCGACGACCAGCGGCGGCGTGAGGGCGGCGCCGAGCCGGGAACCGGCGTGGGTGAGCCCCTGCGCATAGCCGCGCTCGGTGGGTAGCATCCAACGGGACAGCGATCGGGTGGCGATGGGGAACGCGCCCCCCTCGCCGATGCCGAACAGGAAGCGGAACACGGCCATCGACAGGGCGTTCCAGGCCAGGCCGGTGGCGCTGGTGAAGAAACTCCACCAGATGACGATCAGGGAGAGGGCGCGGCGCGGTCCGATGCGATCGCCCAGCCAGCCGCCGGGGATCTGGCAGAAAGCGTAGCTCCAGCGGAACGCAGACAGGATCCAGCCCATGGTGATCAGGGAGATGCCCAGATCACGCTGGATGGAGGGCACGGCGACGGACATCACCACGCGGTCCATGTAGGTGATCATGTAGCCGGCCACGGTGAGCCATAGGACCAAGTGGCGGACCCTGGTAGGGCGGGCCGATGGAGGGCTGGCCGCGGCGGTGTGAGGATCTCCCGGCATCGCGTTCCGACGAACGGCTGATACAGCCTATCTCATCCCGGTGTCGCGGCGCGCGGCGGGACCGCGAGGCGGGTGATTGGATGTTGCGTCGATTGTTGACCGAATGATAAAGTCAAACCGCCGGATGAGGCCAGAGGCGTGAAGATCAACCCGAACAAATGTGTCGCGTGCGGTAACTGCACTTATGTTTGTCCGATGGGCGCGATCTACATCGACCCGGAGTTGCGGCGGGCCACGGTGGCGCGGGACGAATGCGTGGAATGCTATGCGTGCTTCAACGGAATGAGCCAGGAACACCTGAATCCCACGCTGGTCCGGGGGCTGCGGAAGCTGTTCAAGCTGCTGCGGCTGCGGTTCGACCCCGAGCCGGACGTGTGTCCGACGGCGGCGTTCGAGCCGGAGGAGTTGGTGTGGCCCCGGGTGGTGCGCCGCGCGTTCTCCGATCCGAGGGTGCCGCACGAGTCGACGGGCGTCGAGGGTCGCGGGACGGAAGAGGTGAAGACGAACGACGTGTCGGGCCGGGTGGCGGTTGGCGAGGTCGGCTTCACGATCGAATTCGGGCGGCCGGGCGTGGGCGTGCGTTTCCATGAGATCCAGGAGATGACGAAGGTGCTGGCCGGGGCGGGGGTCGCCTTCGAAAAGTGCAATCCGGTTACCACGTTATTAAAGGACGGCGGCAGCGGGGAGATCCGCGACGACATTTTGGACGAGAAGGTGATGTCGGCGATCGTCGAGATCAAGGTGCCGGCGGAGCGGGCCGAGGAGGTGATCCGGCTGGTGCGGGATGTGGAGCAGAGGATCGACACGGTGGTGGCGATCGGGGTGGGGGTGCGCTGCGAGGAGGACGGCGAGGAGGAGAAGATGGCGCCGGTTCTCGAGCGGTTGGGCTACCAGCTGGTGCGCGCGAAAACGAATGCAGGGATGGGCCGCATCACGAACACTGCCGTGCTCGAGCAGTTACGGGCTCATGCGCCGGAGGAGACACGTCCATGACGAACACACTGCACCGCTACGGCAGCGCCGAGAGCTTCCGCGACGACTACGTGATCTTCGCGATCCCGTGCCGGGGCTCGAACGATGAGAACTGCGTGCCGAAGCTCAAGCGGTTCCTGGAGATTGCGCTGCGGTTCAAGCCGGTCAACCTGGGCGACGCGCGGCACGGCGGCGCGCTGCGGCCGTCGCGGTCGATGAACCCGGGGGCGCACTGGCACCGGGACGCCGCACCCGACTTTCAGGCGGTGATCGACGGCGTGGATTCGCCGTGTACGGCGGCGGCGGTGTTCGACAATCTGCCGGCGGCGGAGGATTTCCTGAAGGCGGTGCGGGAGGAGGACCTCGGGCTGAGCGTCAACATCTCGACCTCGATCGAGGGGGCCGAACAGTGCTGCTCGGCGGCCGGAACGCCACGGCACAGCGTCGGCTACTCGCTGGGGTTCGAGGGCAAGACCGAGCACCTGCCCAACGCGGACGTGCTGCACATCTCGACGATGTGCGGTCATGGCATGGTGAGCGCAAACCTGACCCGGAAGATGGTGGATTGGGTGAAGGAAGGGCGGCGGACTCCGGAAGAGGCGGCGTCCTACTTGTGCCGCTTTTGTTCGTGCGGGGTGTTCAACCCGAAGCGGGCCAGCCGGTTGATCGAGGAGGCCCGGACGCGGTCGCGGTGAGGGGGGGTGGCGTCGCCGGCCGGGGGGGTGCGGATTGTTTTCGATAGCGCTTGTCGGACTTCACGAGCCACCTGCCGGATGCCTTGCGCCGTCTTCCCGCTTGCTGCCATTCGCCGGACCTGTATCGCCGCCGGTCTCGCGCTACAATTGAGCCCAGCATGAAAGACCGAGGGGACTGGGCATGGATGAGCAGGTAATCACGACGTTCGCCAGCAGCCTGGAACGCTGCACGGCCAAGCCGAACTTCGAGGAGCGCTTCTACGAAAACTTCCTGGCATCTTCGCCGAAGATCGCCGAGAAGTTCGCCGCAACTGACTTCCGCCGACAGCAGGTGGCGCTGCGGGCGTCCTTCCACACGATGCTGCTGGCGGTGACCGATGGTGAGTCGGGGCCGGAGAAGTACCTCGGCGAGCTGGCCGAGCGCCATAGCAGCCGACAACTGGATATCGGGTCCGAACTGTATGACTACTGGCTGGATAGTCTGCTGGCCACAGTCAGGCAGTTCGACAGTGAGTATGGTCCGGAGGTGGAAGACGCTTGGGAGAAGGTGATGGGGATCGGGATCCGGTATTTGTTGAAGCGTTATTAAGGGGGGATCAGTTGCCCCATTCGCCCTTGTCAGAATAACTGGTGCTCCCCCGCGGTTTGCCCGGTGCACACAGGAAACAGACGCCATTTGAGCTCAAAGGAATTTGTACGGTGCCGCGAGGACATCGCCGGACGCCGGTTGTCGGCCCGACCGGCCGGCTGGTCCATGCAAGAGGGTCGCGCAGGCAGTCGCGACGTCCGGCTGACCCGTTCCTGTTTGTGCGGGGGAGTGCTACGGTTCTGGCCCCCGGAGAGCACGCCATCTGGGCACTTTCGTGCGGTGGCGCTGTCAAAGGGAGATCGATAAGCCAAAGACTGAGCGCGTTTCCTGGTTTTGATGGCTACGTTGTCGTAGAGTGCGCAATTCCCGATGCACGTGGTTTTGCATTCATTTCCGACCTTGGCGCGCAGAAACCGGCTGCGGGATATCTGGCCGAGCGTCTTAGATAGTCGGAATGGGCTGAAGGTCGTGTGGAGACGCGGAGCGACCAGGGACTGGGGCGCGATGGAACGATCCGAGTCACGACCTCGAATCCAGCCGCGATGCTGTTGTCACACTCCGCTACCCAATCCCCATCATCTGCCGCACCATCGCTTCCCGCTGGCTCAAGTCGGGTCCTTCAAACTCCGCGACAACTTGCTCCAGAAGGTCCGGAATGGCGAGTTCCTGCGGGCACTTCTCGACGCAGTCCTGGCATTGCTCGCACTGCGAGGCGTAGCCGGGCTTACCCGTGACCAAGCCGCCCATGCGGAGCGCGTAGATGAACTTGGACTCGGCGAGGTTGCCGAACATGTGGCCGTCATTGAAGAGCTGGAAGATGCCCGGGATGTCGACGTCCATCGGGCAGGGCGTGCAGTAGCCGCAGCCGGTGCAGCCAACCTTCATGATCTCCCGGAACTTCCGGCTGACCCGGCCGACTAACTCGAGCTCCGGCTCGGTGAGCGAACCGGGAAGCGCCTCGGCGGCAATAGCGAGGTTCTCATCGACGTGGGCCTCTTCGTTCATGCCGGAGAGCACCACGGTCACCTCGGGATGGTTCCAGACCCAGCGCAACGCCCATTCGACCGGCGGTCGCTGGCGTGGCGCCTGCTTCCAGATCTCGTCCACCGGAGGCGGCTGCGCCGGGTTGGCCAGCTTGCCGCCGCGGAGCGGTTCCATCACGATCAGGCCCAGCCCCTTTGACGCGGCGTAGAGGAGCCCCTCGGTGCCGGCCTGGTTCTCTTCATCCAGAAAGTTGTACTGGATCTGGCAAAATTCCCAGGGGTAGGCGTCGACGATCGGCTTGAAATCGGCCAGTGTGGCGTGAGAAGAGAAGCCGGCGTTCGCGATCCGGCCGCTGGCTTTGGCGTCATCCAGAAAGTCGAGCACACCGAGGTCAACGAGCCGGTTCCATTGATACGCGTTGAGCGAGTGGATCAGGTAATAGTCGATCCGGCGGGTGCGAAGCTTCTCCAACTGGGCGTTCAGGTAGACGTCCATGTCCTGGCGGTTGTGGATCATCCAGGAAGGGAGCTTGGTGGCGAGCTTCACCTTTTCGCGATAGCCATCGGCGAGGGCGCGCCCTACGAACGGTTCGCTCTCGCCGGCATGGTAGGGCCACGCGGTGTCGACGTAGTTGACCCCCTGGTCGATGGCATGGCGGAGCTGGCGGGCGGCTCTGTCCTCGTCGATCTTTCCATCCTTCTGTGGAAGGCGCATGCAGCCGAATCCGAGGATGGAGAGCTCGTCGCCGTTGCCCGGCATTGTTCTGTAGAGCATAAATTGGTCCTCACTCGCCTGGCTGGTGCCGCCCGATCGGCGGGAACCGCAGGCCAAGGTCCGAAATACTTATTGTGCACCAAACCGAGGGGTCATCCTGGCTCGCCGGAACCGCATCGCCGGCCGGGCCTTCGGGCGACGAGGTCTTTTCCATGACCACGGTCGCCGGATTCCACGGCCCTCCCCACGGGCGGCACTCAGGTCGATCTTCGGATAGCATGGGGAATCAAGGGAACCAGGGACGGGAGGCGGGCCGCGCCCCTCGGCGGGAAGTCCGATGGCGGGTCTCCCGGGGAATGCGGCCGGCGTCTCCTGTTCCGAGCCGCGCCGCCGCGCCAGGAAGCGTGCGCGGTGCGCGAGAATGAATAGCGTGCCATTAGGGCCGCGCCGCCCGACGCTCATGCAAAACGTCGTCGCGGCCTGCTTTCCTCCGCTGACGACACCATTCAGGAGGGAATCCGTGTACACTGCCGTGGGTTGGGAGTCCGCCATGAAAGCACTTGTTACGCTCCTCGCGACGCGAGGGATCCCGCTGCTGTTGTTGTGCGCCGCCACGCTGGGCGCGCAGACCGACGGCAACGCCATTACAGGATTCGCGCCCCAGGCCACCGGCCAACAGCGCGACCTTGAAACGCAGTTCGACAAAATACTCGACCGCGGCGACCTCGAGCAATGGATGCATCGCATCACGGCGAAGCCGCACCACGTTGGCTCACCGGGCAGCAAAGAGGTGGCCGAGTTTATTGCCGGGTTGTTTAAGAGCTGGGGTTACGATACGCGCATCGACACCTACTATCCTTTGTTTCCCACGCCCAAGACTCGTGTTGTCGAGATGGTAGCTCCAACGCAATACAAAGCCACTCTCGAGGAGCCGCCAGTCGAGGGCGATGCAACCACCAAGATTCGCGAGGGAAGCCTTCCGGTGTACAACGCTTACTCCGGCGACGGCGATGTTACGGGCGAGCTGGTCTATGTGAATTACGGCATTCCCGACGACTACAAGAAGCTCCGCGAAATGGGCATCGACGTCAAGGGCAAGATCGTCATCGCACGCTATGGCGGCTCCTGGCGCGGAATCAAGCCGAAAGTGGCCGCCGAGAACGGCGCCATCGCGTGCCTGATCTACTCTGACCCGCGTGACGACGGCTACTATGCCGGCGATGCGTACCCGGACGGGGGGTACCGTCCTCGATATGGCGCGCAACGCGGCAGCGTGGTCGACATGCCCACTTATCCCGGCGATCCGCTAACCCCGGGCGAAGCGGCGACCGACGCGGCCCGAAATCCCGATCCGCGTATGGCGGCGACGGTGATGAAGATTCCCGTGCTGCCTTTGTCGTGGGGTGACGCCGAACCCCTGCTGAAGGCGCTGGGCGGCCGCGTGGTGCCCACTTCGTGGCGTGGCGCCCTACCGTTTACTTATCACGTGGGACCGGGGCCGGCAAAGGTCCACATGAAGCTCGAATTCGACTGGAAGCTCGTCCCGGCTTACAATGTCGTGGCCACCATGCGTGGCTCGCAGGAGCCCGACCAGTGGGTGTTGCGCGGCAATCATCATGACGCCTGGAACTTCGGCGCCACCGACCCCGTCTCGGGCCTGGTTGCCCTTCTGGAAGAGGCGCGCGGCCTCTCCGCGCTAGCCAAGACAGGGTGGAAGCCCCGGCGCACGATCATGTTCCTTGCCTGGGACGGGGAAGAACCTGGTCTGCTCGGCTCAACCGAGTGGGCGGAAGCCCACGCCGGCGAGTTACGGGAACATGCCGTTGCCTATCTAAACACCGATGGAATCGGACGCGGCTTTGTCAACCTGTCCGGTACGCCCACCCTATCTACACTGGCCGCGGAGGCGGCCCGGGATGTCACCGATCCGGAAACCGGTGTGGATACCATGAAACGTCAGCTGGCTCGGCAGAGTGTCCACGGAGAGAAGGAGGAGTTTCAACTGGAACCTGTCGGTTCGGGCTCCGACTACACCGTGTTTGTCGACCATCTCGGTATCCCGGTTCTGAACTTCGGCTTCGGCGGGGAGGAAGACTACGGAGTCTACCACTCGATTTACGATTCCTACGACGATTTCACCCGGTTCGTGGATCCCGGCTTCGAATACACTCTGGCCACGGCGCAACTGGGTGGCCGCATGATCCTTCGTCTGGCGGATGCCGATCTAACCCCCGTTTCAATGGGCTCGCTCGCCGAGGCCGTCCGCCAATGGACTGGTGAGGTGCGGAAACTTGCCGACGACATGCGGGAGCAAACAAAGAAACAGAACGAACTCATCCGCACGGGCGCGCTGAAGCTGGCCGCTAATCCGCGCAAGACCTATGTACCGCCCGAGCCCGAAGAGGAGGTCCCTTTTCTCAACTTCGCGCCGCTCGAGAACGCGCTGGTCCGCCTGGACGCCGCGGCGTCGTCGGTGGGCTCATTGGACACCGCCAGCCTGTCTCCTGACCAGCGCACCGCTCTCGACCAGAAGCTCATTCAAGCGGAGAGGAAACTGACCCGGGACGATGGCTTGCCAAAGCGCCCCTGGTTCCGGCACATGCTTTACGCACCCGGCTACTACACAGGCTACGGAGTCAAAACGCTGCCTGGCGTCCGCGAGGCCATCGAACAGCGGCAATGGGCGGAAGCCGAGACTCAGATCGGCCGCCTTGCGGAGACACTTAACGGCTTCTCAGGGTGGCTCGAGAATGCCGTGCGGTTCTGAATTGCCGCGGCGAATGTCCGCCGCGGCCGAAAGATGAAAAACGCAAGTCGCTGACCGCGCTGATGTCTGCAACTCGTGTTTTCGAGGGAGTCCCCTTGACCCGGGCGGGCCACCCAAAGGGAACGGGGCCTGCCGCGCGCTTCTACTCCGAGCCGCGCACCTCGACTGAGTAGAGTGCACGGTGGGCGAGGATGTACAACGTTCGATTATTCTCGCCACCGAAGAGGATGTTGATGGGGCGTTCGGGGACGTCAATGCGCGCGATCTGATCGCCGGCGGGGGTGTAGACGAAGATCTGGCCGTTGGCGACGTAGATGTTGCCGCGGGGGCCGACGGCGACGCTCTCGCCGCCCCGGTTGGTCAGGACATCCAAGTCGCTCAGGGCGCCGTCGGGACCTACCAGGGCGCTGTAAGTGCGATCTTCCGATGAACTGGCGACATAGATCCGTTCGCCGACGGCGGCATTGAGGAACCCGTAGGTGTCCAGGTTGTCGGAGAAGCGCCAGCCGGTGGCGTCGGGCGGGCCTTGCTGAACCACCAACCCGGCGGGGAGGAAGATACTGCCGTCGGGGGAAACATACTGCTGCTCCTTCGGCGTCGTGACGTCGAGTGCGAACATCTCGGCGAGTGTCCGGTACTGCATCGTGTCAAAATTGAGCTGGTTGCGGAATTCGCCGTTGTTCCAGTAGTTGGCGGGCAGGATGGCGCGGGCGTTCGAACGCGGCGCAGTTGGCTGCGGCTCCAGCACCGCGATTTCGTCCGGCGAGCCGGGGCGGAAGGAGTAGACGGTCCCCTTCGATCCGTCGGAGGAGAGCACCAGCAGGTTGCCGGATTTGTCGAAGGCCAGGTTCACCGGATCGAGCGGATGATCGCTTTCGATCCCAAGTCCGCCGGCCGGCGACCAGCTATAGATGCGGTTTCCATTGTGATCGACGAAGTAGAGCTTGCCGGAGCTGTCGACAGCCGCGCCGGAGATCGAATGGAACCCGTCCTCGAGCTTCCGGACCGCGGCGCCCGGGGCGAGCACGGCCGAGGCGTCGGCCGGCGGGGGAGCCGGCGGATCGGCGGGAACGTCGAGCACGGCGAATTCGCGCTCCCGTACCTCCAGATGATGCGTCATGTCCTGGATCGAATTCTCGAACGGGAACTTACTAAGACGCAGGAACGTATGGCAGCCGTCCGCGTCGCAGAATCCGACGCCGCTCTCGGCGTTGACATGGACGTTCCGGAAGCGGATGTTCCCGGAGTTATAGATGCGCACCGCCGCCGGGAAGGGCGCGCGGGACCGGGTGACGCGGTAGCCGTGATAGTTGGCGATGGTAATGTTCTTCGACCGGCTGATCTCGAGTGACACGGCCTCGATACTCTCGCCGGCCTCGCCCTCTGTCTGCGGCGAGTTGATGTCCCAGTTTTCGACGCCGTCGAGCCGGATCTCGGTGCGGACGTGGTGCTCGTTCGAGAGCTGATAGACGTGGCCGGGGGTCGTGGTGTTCGAGACGTAGAAGCCCGCCTGGGCGTAGGTGTTCGGAGTCCAGATGTTGGCGAAGGTTCCGCCGCCACCGTCGGTGACCCAGAGGCTGGGATACTGGCCCGTCCCACCGCTTGCGCAGTTCCGGATCGGCGGTGTGGGTGTTGTTGTAGACGCTGCCGGGGCCGCTGCCGTGGCCGCCCAGGAACCGCACGTCGTCGATCAGCGAGTCGGCGCCGGCGCGCCAGATGACGCCCGCGGCCCGGGGATTGACGCCGCCGGTGAAGACGCCGAAGCCGCTCAGGATGTTCGAGCCGCCGGCAGGAGCGGCGATCATCGGTCGGGGCGAGCCGACGCCCGCAAAGCCGGGCGTATCGTCGGGCAGGTCGAGCTGTGTCATCAG
>CAWELS010000027.1:0-128796 GCA_963809945.1 Bryobacterales bacterium
CTGCCATCGGTCAGAAAGTCCAGCGCGGGTTTCAGCTCGACCAGTGTTCCGCCCTCGCCCTCCCCGAGCCCCTCTTTCTGCCCCTCGTACATGGCGACCTCGGCGCCGCCCGGCCCCTTGCGCTGGGCGTTTCCTTGCCCTTCGTCGCCGGCTGTGCCGCCAAGGACACTCGCCACCAGTGTCGTGAACCCGCCTTCCTCGAGCGCCTGGCGCACCGACTGCGACACTTGCTCGGCCTTGCCCTTATCCGCCTGCGAACTGGCGAACATCACCACGAAGAAGGCGAACAGGAGGGTGATGAAGTCGGCGTAGGAAACCAGCCACCGTTCGTGGTTTTCGTGCTCCGGGGGTTTCTTCTTTCGCGCCACGCCGCTCAGCCCTCCGCCGCCGCCTCGGCCGGCTCCGCGGTCTTGCCCTTGCCCTTCCCCTTGGACTTGCCGCCCCCGGTTTCCCGGGCGTAGGCTTCGAGCTTGCTGCGGACCAGCTTCGGATTGAGACCTTCGACAATGCCAATGACCCCTTCGAGCATCAGCTCCTTAATCATGATTTCCCGATGGGCACGGGCCTTAATCTTGTTACCCGCGGGCAGGAAGAAGATGTTCGCCATCCCGACGCCATAGACGGTGGCGACAAAGGCGACGGCGATGCCCCGGCCGACCTCCTCGATATTCTCGAGGTGTTTCATGACCTGGATCAGCCCCAGCACCGCGCCGATGATCCCGATGGTGGGCGCGAACCCGCCGGCTGCCTCGAAGACTTTGACGCGCGCCTCGTGCTCCTGCTCCTCGATGGAGATCTCAAGCTCCATCATCTTGCGCAACTCCTGCAGGTCAGTGCCGTCCACGGCCAGGTTGAGCGCCTTGCGCAGGAACGGGTCGCTGACGGTCTCGGCGTCCTGTTCGAGGGAAACGATGCCGTTCTTGCGGGCCCGGGTGGCGTAGCCGATGATCTCCTCGATGGTGGCGTCCGGGGTCACCGCCTTTTCAAAGAAGACTGCGATGAGCTGTTTGACCGCTCCCATCACGACGTTCAGTGGTGTCGCGATCAGGACCGCCCCTAGCGTGCCGCCGAGCACGATCAACGCGGCCGTGTATTGCGCGACGTCGGTGATCTTCCCGCCCTCGAGGAGCAGGCCTCCGACGATGCCGCCCAGGGCGAGGGCAATTCCGAGAAACGTCGCGATATCCGGTCTCGCGCCGCCGCCCTTGGGCTTGTCCGATGCTTTCTCCGCCATGTCTTTGCTAGCCGTCCCGCGACTCCGTTGGTTCGTCTTCCGCCAGCGAGCCAGCGTTCGGAGCGACCTGGAGGGTACTGCTATTGATCGCCCGGCGGAACTCGATCACCCGCTCGACCACTTCTTCGGCCGATTCGAGAACGATGAATTTCTGCCCCGTGGTCAGGCTGATGACCGTGTCCGGAGTCACCTCGACATGCTCGATCAGATCCGAGTTCAACAGCAGAGGCACGTGATTGATGCGCGTCAGACGGATCATTGTTCGGTCTCGTTGTGCTTATCGGCCCGATCGATGCACTCTTGAGCCGAGCGGAGTCGTGACGGTGAAGCCGTTTGAGGGATGTGAAAAGGGATGTGAAATCGGTAGGAAATTCTAAGAGTCCGTCCGTACCATCCGATGAGGAACGTTGGAGCGTGAGATGAATCAGGATGGTACATCCGATCTATCGGCCCTAATGGCGGGACAGATCCTGGCCGCCATGCGCGATGGAGATTTAGCCCGTCTGGAGACCGGACTGGAACGTGCGCAGGCACTCGCGGCCAGCCAGCACTCACCGGAGACGAACACATTCGAGCAGCTCGACCTGCTCGACGCCGTCGCCGGCCAGATGCGGGAGTCAATCACCCGTTTCGGCCAGCGCGCTACGGCCCGTCTGGAGGGTTTCGATATCCCCATGAGCCTGCTCCGCCACCTCGCCGGGCCGGCCCATCGGCGGCGCGACCAGCCATGCCGGGTCCGTGCGGCCGTGTCGTGACGCTGGCGCGCGAGATCGCTCCGGCAGGCAGAAGACCGCCACCAATTGCTGAACTCGCCCGCGAGGGAGGATGTGGCGTGGGCACTCGTACCTGCCGTGTTCACATTCATGTGAACGCCGGGCATCGTTGGGATCATGTTGCGGGGGCAGCCATCCGCCATCGCCCAAAAGATCGGGACTGATGATCTTCAACGGAGTCCCCATGGATCAGCGGGCCGCCCATAACGAAGAATGGCGCGCGGGGCGGGCTCGTCGGGCGTGACTACCAGCCCAGCGCAATGAACAGGTTGGACTTTCCGTTCCGCTCCCTCCGGTCACGGCTCGCATTTGCACCGAACGCTCATCTTCGAGCCGTGACCGAAGGGAGCGGAGCGTGCAGCCCACACTGCGATGGGAAGGCGCGATTTTCAGCGGTGACCTGACGCGCCCTCGAGAATCACGCGTCACAAACTGGCCCCGAGCAGCGTGTCACCAAGAGCGTGTCACCAACAGTAGCGTGTCACGACAGGAACGTCGCACCGCAGACCGCCAATCGACTCAGTTGGAGAGCACCGGCCAGCCACCAGCCACCCGCCACCAGCTACCGCAACATCTCCAGAATCTCGTTGAGTTCCTTCCGGATCGCATCGATCGTCTGCGGCGGCGGGCCGAACAACTCCCCCTGCGCGGCTCCTGGCGCGGTTCCCTGCCCGGCCCGCACCGGCATCTTCCTCGACCGTTGCAGGAGGTACTTCCGTGCTCCCTCGATGGTGAACCGCTCTTCGTACAGCAGTCGCTTGATCTCGAGGATCAGCTCGACATCCTTACGGCGATACAGGCGGTGGCCCGAGGAGGCCTTCTTCGGTGAGATGCCCGGGAACTCCGTTTCCCAGTAGCGCAGCACGTGCTGCTTGACGCCCGATACGCGGCTCACCTCGCCGATCCGGAAGAATAGCTTGTCCGGTATCTCCCGGGTGTCGTCGGCGCGCGCTACGTTAGGTGCCCGCATTTGAGGTAAGTCCGATGATTCCATCGGCTAGGGGCTTGACAATCCTCATCCTACGGGAAGGCCGGGGGGGCGTCAACCATTGCCAGTCGCCCGGTGGCGCCCCGGCGAGTGGCGCGCTACGATCATTCGAGTGGAAACACTGACCGGCATCCATTCCGTTCGCGAGGCGTTGCGTTCCGGCCAGCCGCTCGACCGCGTGCTCGTGGCTCGTGGCACGGGTGGCCCGCGGCTCCAGGAGATCGTCGAGCTTTGCCGGCAACAGAAGATCCCGATCCGCTTCGAACCGCGCCGGGCGCTCGACCAGTTGGCCCGGGCCGGCAACCACCAGGGCGTGGTCGCGCTCGGATCGCCGCAGCGTTACGTCGGCCTCGACACGCTCACCGGCGCGCGGATGGTCGTGGCCCTCGATGGCGTCGAGGACCCACACAACCTCGGCGCCGTGATTCGTACCGTCAACGCCGCCGGAGCCGACGCGGTAATCATCCCCGAGCGCCGCGCCGCCGGAATCACCGAGACGGTTGACCGGGCCGCCGCCGGCGCCCTCGCCCACGTTCCCGTTGTCCGTGCCGGCAACCTGCCCCGGGCGCTCGATCAGCTCAAGGCTGCGGGCTTCTGGATCTACGGCCTCGATGAGCGCGGTGAGCATCCTTATGACACGGTTGAATACACGTCACCGTCGGTGCTCATCCTCGGCGGCGAGGGCAAGGGGCTGCATGAGCACGTCAAGAAGCGCTGCGACTTCCTGATTCGCATTCCGATGGCGGGATCGATCGCGTCGCTCAATGTCTCGGTGGCGGCCGGGGTGGCGCTGTTCGAATGGCGCCGGCGGCTGTCGGAAGACATCCAGGCTTGAATGAACAGGCCGCAGGGCTTCCGCTCGATTACCTGTCCCGCAACGGCCGCTTCAGGCGTTTGCTCCGCCGGAGGACGTCGGCGGCGTCCCGGGCCACATCGCCGGCTTCCTTCCCGCGAGCCAGCGCCAGGTAGGCTGGGCCGGTGCGCGGCGCCACCAGCAGGGTCGTGATCATCCCCAGCGCCATCCCGGTGAGGAAATAGAGAGGTTTCAGATCGAGGTTAGTCATCATCGCTGCGTCCGCCGGGCTCCTCGACCACGCGCCGGGATCCCCCTGCCGGCCGGCGGAGTCCCCGCGTGAATCGAACCCGGGCTATTGAGAAGATAGCCACGGTCCCGAAATGTTTCCCGTCTCCGGCCGAACCCGCGCGGCCCGGCCGGAGCCCGCATCGTTCAGCGCCGGCGCGAGGCTCGGCTACAATCAGAGAAGAATCGCGACCAGAGGCGCGCAAGGAGAGGGGATTTCCAAATGAAGGGCAGCAGGACCATTGTCACCGTTCAGCAGCATATTCTCGAGGAGCAAACCAGGTTTCCCGAAGCGTCGGGTGAATTCTCGTTTCTGCTATCGGGCGTGACGCTCGCCACCAAGATGATCGCGGCCAAGGTCCGCCGCGCGGGGCTAACAGACATCCTCGGCTCGGCCGAAGAGCACAACGTCCACGGCGAGACGCAGCAGAAACTGGACGTGTACTCGAACGAGGTTCTGCTGTACTGCCTCAGCAAGCGCGACACCATCGGGGTCATCGCCTCCGAGGAGAACGAGGAACCGGTGATCCTCAGCCAGCACGTCGACAACGCCCGCTACGGTGTGGTCTTCGACCCGCTCGACGGCTCGTCGAACATCGATGTGAACGCCGCTGTCGGGACCACCTTCTCGATCTACCGCCAGCCGGAAGGGGATCGGGGTAAGGATCCGGTCCAGTGGCTGCTGCAGCCGGGCCGCACGCAGGTGGCCGCCGGCTACGTCGTCTACGGCTCCTCCACCGAACTGGTCTACAGCGCCGGGCGCGGCGTCCACGTCTTCACGCTCGATCCGGCGATCGGCGCCTACGTGTTGAGCCACGAGAACCTCCGCATGCCGGACCAGGGCAAGTACTACTCGGTGAACGAAGCCTACGCCGACCAGTTCCCCGCGCCCTACCAGCGGTACCTGCGGAGCCTGCGGGCCGGCGACATCGGCGCCTATTCCTCGCGCTACATCGGCACCATGGTGGCGGACTTCCATCGCACCCTGCTCAAGGGCGGCGTGTTTCTCTATCCACCGACCGCCAAGAACCCGGAAGGCAAGCTCCGCCTGCTCTACGAGGCCAATACCGTCGCCTATCTCGCCGAACAGGCCGGCGGCGTGGCGACCGACGGCGAGCGTTCCGTGCTCGACATCTTGCCCGACAGCATCCACCAGCGGACCTCGCTGGTCGTCGGCAGCAAAGTCGAGATGGCGGCTTTCGAGCGAGTGATGGCCGGGATGGCGGCGTCCGTCTGAGCTACGACGCTGAGACGAAGGTCACCGAGTCCGCGCCGAGCGCCGTCAGTAGGCCGCGGATGACGGATTCGGCGTTCTTCTGCGCCTCGTCCAGGATGCCCATCTCCCGGGCCGCCGCCTCGATGCTTTCGCGGGCGGCGAGCCGGGCGCGGCGTTCGAGGTCGGGGTTGGGGGGCACCCAGGGCGTCCACCAGGTGATCTGGCGGTCCCAAACCTTGGTCTGTTTGTCGTCGATCACCACATGCAGAATCCTGGCCGCGGGCAGGTGGACGACGACCTTCCCTCCCTCGAGCACCGAGACGTCGGTTGCCTCGAGCGAAGCCAGATCCACCCCGGCGAGCACCTCCGCCTGAACGAACAGCAGGATCTTCTCCGCCCCGAACGGGACCTTCTTCTCCTCGAGTCCGATGGTCTTCTGCACCGTGTACTTGACCGAGACCAGCTCGGAGAGCTGCTGGATCTGCTGGACCACGAGCGGCGGGTCGAGGGTGGGCGTACCCGGCGCCGGACGGGTGATAGCGCGCAGATAGAAGAACAGCGCGAATGACGTGAGCAGGATGCCGACGACCACGCCGGCAAGTACCGGTTTGAGGAATCGCGGTCTCACTGGGAGTGCCCCATTGTACCGTCCGGTGGTGTGACCGCGGTTTCTTGGCCACCGGGGGCGAGAAGAGAGCGGGCCGTGCATCGGAGGCCGGGCCTGGAGATCCCGCGCGGTTGTAAGACGACCGCCCTACGGTTCTGCGCCTCGGGCGTTGCGATTCAGTGAACAGGCTTGGGCTTCAGCCGCGATCTTCGTCCAGGGAGCCAGTGACATTGGGGTCCAGAAAGCCAGTGAGATTGGGCAAAACCGCCGGCCCTGCTACCGCTTCCGATCGTCCGTCTGCGGCGGGTGCAGCGTCAGGCGGACCTTTTCGGCGACGTTCGCGGTCGCTGTCAGCACCTCGGCGTCGGCGCCTGCCAACGGAATGCGGTCGCCGGCTTCGGCAAACCGGCCCAGCTCGGCCGACAGCAGTCCGGATAGCGTGTTGATGTCCGGTCCGGAGAGCGTCAGCGAAAGCTCACGGTTGATGTGCTCGAGCGAGGCCCGGCCGCGCACCAGGTAGCTGCGGCGGCCGATGGGAACGATCTCCGGCGCCTCGTAGTCGAACTCGTCCTCCACCGATCCCACGATCGTTTCGATCAGGTTCTCGAGCGTCACCACGCCGGAGGTCCCGCCGTGCTCGTCGAGCACCACAGCCATGTGCCGCCGCGAACGCCGCATCTCACCCAGGACCTCGTTGACGCGCTTGGTTTCCGGAAACAGGAACGCCGGCCGCGCCAGCGTCGCGAGATCGACGGCAGCATCGGCCGGGAGTCCGAAAAGATCTTTGATATGGACGATGCCGATAACATCGTCGAGCGATTCCCGGCACAGCGGATAGCGGGTGTGCTGGGTCCGGCGGGCCAGGGCGATGCACTCGGCCAGCGGCTGGTTTTCCTCGAAGAAGACCACTTCGGATCGCGGCACCATCACCTGCCGGCAGCGCAGGCGGTTGAGCTGAAAAACGGAGTCGAGCATCTGGAGCGCGACGGCGTCCACCTCGCCGGATCGCGCGCCCATGTGGATCATGGCCAGGATCTCGTCCTGCGTGACGGCCGGATGGACGGTTTTCGGCGTGAAGACGCCGGCAAAGCCCTGGGTGGCGCGCACGAGCGGGCGCAAGACGCGAACAATGATCGAGAGCGGCCAGACGACGAAGGTCCAGACGGAACGCCAGTGGGTCGCGCCGTAGGTCTTGGGGAGGATCTCCGAGAAGAAGAGGATCGCGAAGGTCAGCGCGATGGAAAACAGAGGGATCCACACGCCGCCCATTACCCGGGTGGCGTACATGCCGGCGATCGTGGCCCCAGCCGTGTTCGCAATCGTGTTCAGGATCAGGATGGCGGACGTGGGTTCGGAGATTTTCTCCTTCAACTGCAGGAAGCGGCGCGCCGCGGTCCGGTGCCGGTCGGACTTGACGGCAGCCTCGAGCGTGGCGGCACGCGTCGAGTAGAGAGTCGCTTCAAGCAGCGAGCAGAGGCCCGAGATCGTGAGCGTCAGGGCGACGACAAAGAAAAGCAGAGTCATTAAGGGTCCTCACAGCAGCCCGGCGAACAGCGTGGCCAGGCCGAGAAAGCTGAAGAAGCCGGTGACGTCGGTGACGGTTGTCAGAACGATGGACGACGACTGGGCCGGGTCCTGCCCGATCGCGCTGAGTCCATCGGGATCAGCGCGCCCGGTGACGCCGGCGATGCCCATCGATGCCACCATGGCCAGCGCAGATGACCAGCTCAGCCCGGCGGATCGGCTCCAGATGTATACGCCGGCGGCCGTCACCAGCGCCACGCCACACCGTTGATGAGCCCGACTCCGGCCTCCTTGACTACCACCCGCGGCCAGTGGCTCAGCGAGATCTCCCGCAGCGCCAGGCCGCGAAGTGTCACCGCCAGGGCCTGCGAGCCGGTATTCCCGGACTGTCCGGCGACCACCGGCAGCAGCACCGCCAGCGCGGTGAAACGGGCGATCGTCCCTTCGAACAGCCCCACCACCGAGGCCGCCAGAAACGCCGTCACCAGGTTGATCTGCAGCCACGGAAGCCGTTTCCGGACCGAAAAGCCGATCGGCGACAGCGCCCGCTCCTCTTTCCCGGCGCCCACCATCGACTGTATGTCGGCGCTAGTCTCCTGTTCGAAGACCTCGAGCAGCTTGCGGTATCGGATCACCCCCTGGATGCGGCCCTCGATGTCGACCACCGGCAGGCTCACCAGTCCGTGCTCCTCGTGGGCTTCGGCCACCTCCTCCTGGCTGGCGGTCACCGGCACGGCCACCGGGATGCCCTTCGATAGCGTCGCCAGTCGGGCGTCCTCATCGGTCACCGCGAGCGCCTGGATCGGCACCACGCCGACCAGCTTGCTCGCGCGGTCCACCAGGAAGACGTCGTGGATGCGCTCCCGACCAGCGCGGCGCAGCCGGCCGATCGCCTGGCCCACCGTATCTTCGGGGCGAAACGTGTGCATGCGCGGATCCATGATGGCGCCGGCCGTTCCGGGCGGATAGGAGAGCATCTGCTCCATCTCCCGCCGATGGTGGGCCTTGAGGTGACCCAGGCAGGCGGCGCGCGCGTCTGGATCGAGCTGCGCGACCAGGGCCACGGATCGTCCCGGACCTAACGCGGCGACCATCGCGCCGGTCTTCCCGGCCGGGAGCAGGGCCAGTAGCTGGGCGGCCGCATGTGGCGTCATCGCGCCGGCGACGGCGGCGGCATGGGCGGCGCCGGATTCGTTCAGCAGTTCCGCCGCCTCGTCCGGATCGGTGGCTTCGAGGACATCGGCCGCCTCTTCGGGATAGAGGTGGAAGAAGCGCTCGGTGAGCTGCTCGGCGATCAAGGCTTGCTCAGGCATTCGTGTCCTCCTCGGGGGCGGGCGATGGGGCGGGTTCACGGCGGGTGGCGACCCCTTCGAGGACACCGTAAAGCCCGAGCCACAGCACCTCACCGACAGACAGCAGAGCGTCCAGCCCGTCGGTGGTATGGGCGGGCGTCGTGCGCCGGACATGGCGCAGGGAGCGGTGGTGGATCGCGCCGAGGAACCGCCCGTCGGCGTCGACCACCGGGAGCTGATCGAATTCCGCCCACGCCGGATGGTCCTCAGCGGTGCTGGCGGGCATGCTGGGGGCGAGGCGCGGGACGGTGCGGATTGAAAGCGCGTCGAGGGACGTTTCGCCCGCCGCGCCGACGAGGCGCGAAACCGGGACCGCGCCAAGCAGGATCTGGTCCCGGGTAACGACGTAGAGCGTCGTGGCGTCGGGCGGCCAGCCGGCCAGGGCATCGGCCACGCTGCGGTCCGCCGGGAGGACCGGCGCCGCGAGGTCCATCACCGCGCCGATCGAGCCGCGTTCGTAGGCCAGCAGATTTCGGATGGCGTCGGATCTCGCCGGAGATAGCTCCCCGAGGAGCCGGCGGCGGTCGGCGGCCCGGCATCGGCGCAGGATCCCGGCGGCGACCGGCGGCGGGAGCAGGGACAGCAGTCGGGCGGCGACGTCGGGGGTCCAGGCGCGCACCACCGCGCTGCCGTAGGGGGGCGAGAGGCTGGCGAGCGCCGCGGCCGCGGCCTCCGGCGGCGCCGTTTCAAGGAACGCCGCCGTCTCTGCCGCCCGGTGTTTTTCGAGCACCGGCGCCGCGTCCTGCGGATGCCGCCGCAGCAGCGCGCCGAGCAGTGCGGTCCGGGCCGGCGTCACAGATCGCCCTCCGGGATCAGGGTCGACGGTTCCCGGCTAAATTGCGACGCCGGGACCAGTACCCGTCCGCCGGGGGAGTCGAGCAGCACGCCGGTCTGGTTGAATTCGATGATTCGTCCCCGGATATCGCCCACGGCGACGGTTTGGCCCACTTCGTAGAGCTTGCGGATGTAGTGCGACGAGATCAGGTTGCTGACCGCCTGCCGCGAGCCGAGGCCGAAGGCCAGGCCGATGGCCCCGACGGCCACGCCGAACATGGTGGTGACCACGACGGTCAGCAGCGTGCTCTCGATGCCCATGTGGTCGGCGCCGATCACCAGACCGAGCAGGATCAACAGGATCCGCGCCGTTCGTCCCAGCACCGCGCCGTGGGGAATGCCGGCTGAATCCGCCGCCCGGGAGACGGCCGTACTGGCGGCGCCTCCGGCGACATAGCCGGTGATGATGATCAGCAGGCCGACGAGGATGGTCGGCAGGTAGTAGGCCAGCTGGCTGACCAGATCGGTGGCTACCTGGAGGTTGAGCCGCTCGATGGCGGCGGCCACCGAGAACAGGAAGATGGTCCAGAAGGTGACGGCGGAGACGAGGCGGGTGAGGCCGTCCCGCAGCGCCGGCCGGGCGAGCGGCGCTCCGATCAGGGGAGAACCGGAGAGACGCCGCAGTCCGACGCCCATGAGCCGGCCGGTGACGGCGGCGGCGACGGCGGCGGCGAGCCAGCCCACCGCAAGCAGGAGCACGGCGACGACGAGACGGGGTAGGAATGCCGCTGCGGAATTAATGAATTGGGCACTGGTTTCCGACAGGGCACGCTGCCAGGTGGCAATGTCCATGTGTCCCTCCTTGCCCGTCAGACCTTCGCGAGGGACGTTTCCCGGAAGGAAACGAACCGGGCGCCCTCTCCGGCAGTTAGTGACTGACGTGGCGGCAGTTCCGAGTCTACCAAGCGTCGGACTCCGTGCTTGTGCCCCACCGCCGATCCCGCCCGTCGTGGCCGGCGAGTACCTCCAAAAATCTGCCGTGACCGTCCGCCCCGCCGGCGATTGCGCCGAATAGTCCTTCTCGGGCGCCTTGAATCCGCGTCCGGGCAAGGGCTGTATATTTCGCGGTACACTGGAAAATTCGGTTATTCGCGGATGCTTCCCGTTTGCTTCCCCACTCGAAGATAGATGGACCGAAGCCGCTCGCGTGCGGGAAACATCCATCCACCACTGGCGGAGTGTGAATTATGAGACAGATCTTTACCTCGGAATCGGTGACAGAGGGGCATCCGGACAAGATCGCCGATCAGGTTTCCGACGCAGTACTCGACGCGGTACTGGAGAACGACCCGAACGGACGTGTGGCCTGCGAGGTCCTCGTCACCACCGGCATTTGCATCGTGGCCGGTGAAATCACCACGACTTCTTACGTCGACGTGCCCCAGATCGCGCGCGGCACGATCGCGAGCATCGGGTATGTCGATGCGGCCATGGGGTTCGACGCCAAGACCTGCGGCGTTGTGAACATGATCCAAAGCCAGTCGCCCGACATCGCGATGGGCGTTGACACCGGCGGCGCCGGCGATCAGGGGCTCATGTTCGGCTATGCCTGCAACGAGACGCCGGAGTTGATGCCGCTGCCGATCATGGTGGCGCACCAGTTGGTCAAGCGGCTGAGCGACGCCCGCCGCAACGGCGAGCTCGCCTTCCTGCGGCCGGACGGCAAGTCGCAGGTCAGCGTCGAGTACGAAGACGGCCAGCCGAAGCGCATCGACGCCGTCGTGGTCTCGACGCAGCACGACGACGACATCACCACCGAGGAGCTGCGGGAGCAGGTGAAGAAGCACATCATCCTGCCCGTGGTGCCCTCGAACATGCTCGACTCGCAGACCAAGTACCACATCAACCCGACCGGACGGTTCGTCATCGGCGGACCCCACGGCGATACCGGGCTCACCGGACGCAAGATCATCGTCGACACTTACGGCGGCATGGGCCGTCACGGCGGTGGCGCCTTCTCCGGCAAGGACCCGACGAAGGTGGACCGCTCGGCCTGCTACATGGCGCGTTACGTGGCCAAGAACCTGGTCGCTTCGGGCCTGGCGGACCGCTGCGAGGTGCAGCTTGCCTATGCCATCGGCGTCGCCGAGCCGGTCTCGGTCCACGTGAACTCGTACGGCACCGGAAAGGTCGACGACAGCGTGTTGGCCGGCCTGATCCGGGAGCACTTCCCGCTGACTCCGAAGGGCATGATCGATCACCTGAACCTGCGCCGGCCGATCTTCCGTAAGACGGCGGCATTCGGCCACTTCGGCCGCGTCGAAGATACGGCCAGCTTCACCTGGGAAGCGACCGACAAGGCGGAAGCGTTGCGGGAGGCCGCCGGCGTGGCCGCCGCCGTGGCGCAAAAGTAAGGGTCGCGGCCCGACGACCCCCATCTAGACAAGAGTTATAAGGAAGAGAAGAATTTCAGATATGGCAACAGTAGCTTGTGACGTCAAGGATCTCGAACTCGCGGATTTGGGAAAGCGCCGCACAGAGTGGGCCTTCCAGTCCATGCCGGTGCTACGGACGATCCGCAAGGATTTCATCAAGGACCAGCCGCTCAAGGGCATCCGCATCGCGGCGTGCCTCCATGTCACCACCGAGACGGCCAACCTCATGATCACGCTCCGCGATGGCGGTGCTGATGTTGTCTTGTGCGCCTCGAATCCCGCTGTCCACCCAGGACGATGTGGCCTCCACGCTCGTCAAGGACTACGGCATTCCCACCTACGCCATCAAGGGCGAGGACAACGACTCCTACTACGCGCACATCAAGGCGGCGATGGATCATCAGCCCGCAGATCACCATGGACGACGGCTGCGACCTCGTCACGGCCATTCACACAGAAGCGGCCGGAACTGATCGAGGGCGTCCTCGGCGGCACCGAGGAGACGACCACCGGCGTCATCCGCCTGAAGGCGATGGCCGCCGAGGGCGTGCTGAAGTACCCGGTGATCGCCATCAACGACGCCGATGACCAAGCACCTCTTCGATAACCGCTACGGCACCGGCCAGAGCACCATGGACGGCATTCTCCGGGCCACCAACTTTCTGCTCGCCGGCATGACCTTCGTCGTCGGCGGCTACGGCTGGTGCGGCCGCGGCGTCGCCATGCGGGCCCGGGGCATGGGCGCCAACGTCATCGTGACGGAAGTGGACCCGGTGCGGGCGCTCGAGGCGCTGATGGACGGCTATCGCGTCATGTCGATGATCGACGCCGCCCCGATCGGCGACATTTTCGTCACCGTCACCGGCGACAAGGGCGTCATCCGGCGCGAGCACTTCGAGAAGATGAAGAACGGCGCGATCGTCGCCAACTCCGGTCACTTCAACGTCGAGGTCGACATCGCCGCGCTCGCGCAGATGGCCTCCTCCCGGCGGAAGACGCGGGAATTCGTCGAAGAGTTCGCCCTGCCGCGACGGCCGCCGGATCTACGTGCTGGGCGAAGGGCGCCTCATCAACCTGGCCGCCGCCGAAGGGCATCCGGCCAGCGTCATGGACATGAGCTTCGCCAATCAGGCGCTGTCGGTCAACTACATGGTGCACAACCACAAGGATCTGCCTAAGGACCGTCTTTGCCGTGCCCAAGGATCTGGACCAGCAGGTGGCGCGGATGAAGCTCGAAGCGATGGGTGTGCGCATCGACCGGCTGACCCCGGAGCAGGAGCAGTATCTGGCGAGCTGGTCGGAAGGAACCTAGTCGGCCCACCGGCGGTAAGGCCGCGAGCCGTTTTGAGAAGAGGGCAAGAGTTTGGCGGAACAGGACGAATGTAAGAGAAGTCTGGCGATCACCATCCCGGCCGAGGAAGTCGACCAGGAGATGGACCGGATCGTCCAGGACATGAGAGAGAAGGTCCGGCTGCCGGGTTTCCGGCCCGGCAAGGTGCCGGCCAGCATGATCCGCAGCCGGTTCGCCCACGAAATTCGGAAAGAAGTGCTTGAGACGCTGATTCCGAAGTATCTGAAGACCGAGGTCGAGCGGGCGAACCTCGAGCTGGTCGGCACGCCGAACGTCAAGGACGTCAAGCTCGAAAAGGGCCAGCCGCTCGAGTTCACCGCCGAGTTCGAGGTCCAACCGGACTTCGAATTGGAGGAGTATCTCGGGATCGAGGTGCCCTACGAGGTCGCCGACGTCACCGATGACGATCTCGACCAGCGCCTGGAGCAGATCCGCGAGCAGAAGGTCGAGTTTGTAAATTTAGATCCGCGTCCGGCCGAGGATGGCGACTATGCCGCTGTCTCCCTCCGGTCGGTCGGCGGCGTCGACGAGCCGATTGAAAACGACCACATGGTTGTCTGCATCGGTGCCGACGACACCATCGGCGATTTCTCGGAAAATCTGCGGGGCATGGCGCCGGGCGACGAGAAGGAGTTCGACGTCACCTACCCGGACGACTATGTCCAGCAGCGGCTGGCGGGTAAATCGATCCGCTTCCACACGCTGCTCAAGGCGGTTCAGAAGAAAGAGCTGCCGGAACTCGACGACGAGTTCGCCAAGGACCTCGGAGATTATAAGGACCTCGGCGAGCTGCGCGACGCCGTGCGGAGCACGATGAAGGCCGAACGCGAGTTCGCCGCTCAGCAGGAGGCCAAGGGCGCGCTGGTCGAAAAGCTGGTCGATAAGCACGACTTCCCCGTGCCGGAGGCCTACATCGATGGCCAGATCGAGGCCAACGTCCGGCAGCGGCTGGGCGAGCTGGCTGCGCAGGGCGTCGATCCCCGCAACATCAAGCTCGACTGGGAGAAGGTGAAGGAATCCCAGCGGGGCCAGGCGCTCAGGGACGTCCGGGCGTCGTTGATCCTGGACAAGATCGCCGAGCGTGAGACCGTCGAGGTGACGCGCGAAGAGGTCGACCAGCAGGTGCAACGGATCGCGCAGCAGCGCCGGGAGCCCGCGGCGGCCGTTCGGCGGAGCATTGAGGAGGGTGGCGAAATCGGCCGGATCGTAGCTCGGATTCGCACCGAGAAGACCCTCAACGTGCTGTTCGAGCAGTCCCGCAAGACCGCCAAACCGGTTCTGGAAGAAAAGGAAGACGCTTCGGAAGACACTTCGGAAAACACGGAAGCCGGCGAAGAATAGGCGAGGGCATTCGTGCTCTCCGGCGAGTGATTTAAGCGCCCGGTATGCGTTCGCCGGCGGGGCATCCAGTGCCTTTGGTACGCCTCGCTGGAAAGTACCGGGTACGGTTTCGGGGAATGGCAAGCATTATGCGGGATTGCCGCCATCTCTCCAGTCGGTGATAATAGAAGGTAGTTGGGGTGTAGTTCCCGACTCCGACGAATGCTCATTGAAGCCACACCTCCGGGGGTTGCCACTTGAGAAGAACCGGAACGGACGACGCGCCGCGTTGCTCCTTCTGTCATAAGAGCCAGGACGTTGTCGGCAAGCTGATCTCCTCTCCGAGTGATTATCCGCGAGTCTACATCTGCGATGAGTGTATCGCCGTATGCAACTCGATCCTCGAGGACGATCGCCGGGACCACCCGCAGGGTGCGCCGGTCAAGCTTCCCAAGCCGCTCGAGATCAAGGATTATCTGGATCAATACGTGATTGGTCAGGAGACGGTGAAGAAGTAAGCTGTCGGTCGCCGTCTACAACCACTACAAGCGGATCCAGATGAACAAGCAGCGCTCTTCGGACGTCGAGCTGGCGAAGAGCAACATCATGCTCATCGGTCCGACGGGCACCGGGAAGACGCTGCTGGCGCAAACGCTGGCTCGATTCCTCGATGTGCCGTTCGCCATCGTGGACGCCACCACGCTGACCGAAGCCGGCTATGTCGGCGAGGACGTCGAGAATATTATTCTTCGCTTGCTGCAGAATGCCGACTGGGATGTCCAGCGCTGCCAGCAGGGCATTATCTACGTCGACGAAATCGACAAAATCGGCCGCAAGGACGAGAATCCATCCATTACCCGTGACGTGTCCGGCGAGGGTGTCCAACAGGCGCTGCTGAAGATCCTCGAGGGTACGGTGGCGAACGTGCCGCCGCAGGGCGGCCGGAAGCATCCGCATCAGGAGTTCACACCCGTCGATACGTCGAACATCCTGTTCATCTGCGGGGGCGCATTCGTCGGCCTCGAGAAGATTGTGGGCCGCCGCGTGGGCCGTTCGGCGATTGGCTTCGCCAGCGAGAACGCGCAGCGCGACACCACGCGGCGGGCCAGCGGACGCCGGGACGCCAACATGCTCGACCTGGTGCAGCCGGCGGACCTGATCAAGTCGGGCTTCATTCCCGAGTTCATCGGGCGGCTCCCGGTGGTGGCGGTGCTCGGAGGATCTGGATAAGGAAGCCCTGCTGCAGATCCTGACGAAGCCGAAGAACGCGATCATCAAACAGTACCAGCGCCTGTTCGAGTTCGAAAATGTTAGACTGAAGTTTAGCGGATGACGCTCTCGATGCCATTGCGGGACTCGGCAATGGAGCGCAAGGTGGGGGCTCGAGGCCTGCGCACGATCCTTGAAGACCTCATGCTGGATCTGATGTACTATCTCCCCTCATACAAGAAGAATTCGGGAGTTTACGGTATACCAAAGAGATGGTCGTCACGCGCAAGATCAACATGGCGCTGCTCGAAAAAGCTGGCTAAGAGGCTTTCCGCGGCGGAGTCCGTGACAAGTTCCAATCCGGTGCCCGAGAGGGCGGTTGAAGGATTCCGTGGCGAGTCTGGGACAGCTACCGCGGGAGTGGTTCCGGAGGCCGGGGGCCGGTCGGCGTAATTGACGGTCCTGCTCAAAACCTGACAGCAAACCAGCAGACCATGCTGACTTCCAAGGAAAAATCGGAGACACGGCGCCTGCCGATGATGCCGATCCGGGACGTCGTAATCTTCCCGCACATGATGACCCCGTTCGTCGTGGGCCGTGAGTCGAGCGTCCGAGCGCTCGAGCAGGCGCTGGGCGGCGACAAGAAGATCTTTCTGGCGACCCAGCACGACGCGTCGGTGGACGAACCGCGGCCGGACGAGATCTTCGACGTCGGCACGGTGGCCAATATCGTCCAGAGCCTGAAGCTGCCGGATGGCAACATCAAGGTGCTGGTCGAAGGCATCGAGCGGGGCAAGGTGGTCTCGGTGAGCGAGGACGAAGGGTTCTTCTTCGCCGTGGTGCGGGCGGCACGGTTCACGCGTGGAGACAGGGGCCGCAACTGGAGGCCCTGATCAGCCGGGTGACGACCCTGTTCGAGCAGTACGTCAAGCTCAGCCAGAACCTGAACTACGAGACGATGATCGCCGCCATCCGGGTGGACGATGCCGGCAAGCTGGCCGACACGGTCGGGGCCAACCTGCAGCTCACCATCGAGGAGAAGCAGGAGCTGCTCGAGATCTTCGATCCGGTGGACCGGCTGACGCGGGTCGCCGAGATGCTCGACATCGAGATCGAGAAGCTCAACGTCGACCGCACCATCCAGGGCCGCGTGAAGCGCCAGATGGAGAAGGCGCAGAAGGAATACTACCTCAACGAGAAGATCAAGGCCATCCAGAAGGAGCTCGGCCGCGGCGAGAAGAGCGAGATTCGACGAGCTGAAGAAGAAGATCGAAGCGGCCGGGATGACCAAGGACGCCGCAGGAGAAGGCGATGGCCGAGTTGAAGCGGCTGGAGAACATGCCGCCGATGTCGGCCGAGTCCACGGTTTCCCGGAACTACCTGGACTGGCTGCTGGCGGTGCCGTGGAAGAAGAAGACCCGGGAGATCCGCGATCTCGAACTCGCCCAGGAGGTGCTCGAGAGCGACCACTACGGTCTCGAGAAGATCAAGGAGCGCATTCTCGAGTTCCTGGCCGTGCGCCGGCTGGTGAAGAATCCGCGGGGCTCGATTCTGTGCTTCGTCGGACCTCCGGGCGTCGGCAAGACGTCGCTTGGCATGTCGATTGCCAGGGCCACGGGGCGGAAGTTCGTGCGCCTGTCGCTCGGCGGCGTCCGCGACGAGGCCGAGGTTCGCGGTCATCGGCGGACCTATATCGGGGCGCTGCCCGGGCAGATTATCCAGATGATGAAGAAGGCCGGCACGCGCAACCCGGTCTTCATGCTGGACGAGGTCGACAAGATGTCGACCGATTTCCGCGGCGACCCGTCGGCGGCGCTGCTCGAGGTGCTCGATCCGGAGCAGAATTACATGTTCATGGATCACTACCTCGACGTCGAGTACGACCTGAGCCAGGTGTTCTTCATCGCCACGGCGAACGTGCTGCACACCGTTCCGCCGGCCTGCAGGACCGCATGGAAGTCATCCGGCTTTCCGGTTACACCGAGCTCGAGAAGATGGAGATCGCCAAACGATTCCTGGTTCCGCAAGCAGATCGAGCGAGACGGGGCTGGCGCCAAGCAGGTGGAGTTCGCCGAAGACGGAATCCAGACGCTGATCCGCGCCTACACGCGCGAGGCGGGCGTGCGGAACCTGGAGCGCGAAGATCGGCAACGTCTGCCGGAAGGTGGCCCGCAAGGTGGTCGATTCCGGAGAGCCCGGAAGACGAAGAAGCGCTCGCGAAAGCGAAGGTCGATCCGGGCTAAGACGTGACGGAACTGCTTGGGCCGCTGAAGTTCCGGGAGCTACAAGCCGATAAGAAGAACGAGGTCGGCGCCGTGACGGGCTTGGCCTGGACCGAGGTCGGCGGGCAGATTCTGACCACCGAAGCGACGATCATGGAAGGCCGCGGCAAGCTGATGACCACCGGGAAGCTCGGCGACGTGATGCAGGAATCGGCCCAGGCGGCGATGAGCTATGTGCGGTCGCGGGCCCACACACTGGGCTTGCCGCGCGATTTCTACCGGCAACTGGACATCCACGTTCATGTGCCCGAGGGCGCGATCCCGAAGGACGGGCCCTCGGCCGGCATCACGATTGCGACTGCGATCTGCAGCGCCCTGACCCAGATACCGGCGCGCTGCGACGTGGCGATGACCGGCGAGATCACGCTGCGCGGGCGGGTCCTGCCGATCGGCGGGCTGAAGGAGAAGTTGCTGGCCGCGCACCGGAACGGCATCATCGAAGTCGGTGCTGCCGCAGGACAATGAGAAGGACCTGCCCGACATTCCGGAGAACATGCGCAACGAGATGAAGCTGCACTTCGTGGAATCGATGGACGAGGTGCTGAAGATCGCTCTGGAAAAGGAGATCGAAGCGAAGCCGCTGCCCGGCGGCGACGCTGGCGGACTGACGGCCGCACGCCGGAGCGAGGATGAGTTACGCACTAAGGATGTCGAGGACGGACAGCCCGCATTGAGCATATGGCTCGACGCCGAGTCCTGGAGCTGCCCTGCAATGAAAGCGGAGTTTATAATAAGTGCAGCTCGTCCCGAGCAGTTTCCGCACGGGGGTCAGCCCGAGTTTGCGTTCCTCGGCAGGAGCAACGTGGGCAAGTCGAGCCTGCTCAACGCCTGCTGCGGGAGAAGAACCTGGCCCGAACCAGTTCGACGCCCGGATGCACGCAGATCATCAATTTCTTCCGGGTCGATGAGCGGATGCTGCATTCGTCGATCTTCCCGGGTACGGTTACGCGCGAGGTCACGGAAGCAGAAGAACCAGTGGAAGCGAGCTGGTCGAAGCCTATCTGCGGGATCGGGAGCAACTCGGTTCTCTCGTTTCTGCTGCTGGACGCCCGGCGCGGGTGGATGGAAGACGGATCTAGAACTCAAAGAGTGGCTCGAGTTTCAGCGGCGGCGGTACATGGTGATCGCCACCAAGGTTGACAAGCTGAAGACCAAAAGGAGAAGAGTCGGAGCCTGGCCGCGATCCGGGAGCAATTGCCGGATGGCGAAATGGTGATGTTCTCGGCCGAAACCGGCCAAGGAGCAAGTGAGATTTGGCAAGCGATACGCAAGACTAGACGAACAAGACAGCGTAGAAACCAGCAGCTGGTGGAGGAGAAGCGAAGGACAGGGCAAGCCACGGAAACCCCGGACAGAGAGGTGAGGCGCCTCCGAAACGGCTGGAGAAGGCCGAGCACGCGGGAATCGAGGAGTCCAAGGACTCCCGGGATCCAAACGGGCCGTAAGGAAGGAGCATGGGTAAGCCGTCGCCCGGAGCAGGCACCAGGCGGCAGGGCGCGCAACCGGGCCGTAGCCGCAACGGCCGACGCTGGACCTGGTCGAGCTGAAGGATATGAGCATCCAGAAGCTCAACCAGATCGCCAAGGATCTCGGCGTCGCGGGGACGGCCGGTACTGCGGAAGCAGGAGTTGATCTTCAAGATCCTGCAGACCCAGGCCGAAAAGAGCGGGCTCATCTTCTCCGAAGGCGTGCTGGAGTGCCTGCCGGACGGTTTCGGCTTTCTGCGCGCGCCCGAGTACAACTATCTGCCGGGTCCGGACGACGTCTACGTCTCGCCATCGCAGATCCGCCGCTTCGATCTTGCGGACCGGGCGACACGATCTCGGGCCAGATCCGGCCGCCGAAAGAGGGCGAGCGCTATTTCGCCCTGATCAAGGTGGACGCGATCAACTTCGAGCCGCCCGAGGAAGCCCGGAACAAGATCTTCTTCGACAACCTGACGCCGCTTTACCCGATGGAGCGACTCCAGCTGGAGACGGTGAAGGAAAACTACTCCGGCCGGGTGATGGACATGCTGACGCCGATCGGCAAGGGGCAGCGAGGCCTGATCGTGTCGCCGCCGCGCACCGGCAAGACGATGCTGCTGCAGAGCATCGCCAACTCGATCACGGCGAATCATCCCGAGGTCGCGCTGATCGTGCTGCTGATCGACGAGCGGCCCGAAGAGGTCACCGACATGCAGCGTTCGGTGAAGGGCGAGGTGATCAGTTCGACCTTCGACGAGCCGGCCTCGCGCCACGTGCAGGTGGCCGAGATGGTGATCGAGAAGGCCAAGCGGCTGGTGGAGCACAAGCGGGACGTGGTGATTCTGCTCGACTCGATCACCCGGCTGGCGCGCGCCTACAACACGGTGGTGCCGCCTTCGGGCAAGGTGCTCTCCGGCGGCGTGGACTCGAACGCGCTGCAGCGGCCGAAGCGCTTTTTCGGCGCGGCCCGCAACATCGAGGAGGGCGGCTCGCTGACGATTGTCGCGACGGCGCTGATCGACACCGGCAGCCGCATGGACGACGTGATCTTCGAGGAGTTCAAGGGCACCGGCAACATGGAGATCCACCTGGACCGGAAACTGGTGGACAAGCGGGTCTTCCCGGCCATCGACATCCACAAGAGCGGCACCCGGAAAGATGAGCTGCTGCTGCCGAAGGAGGAGCTGAACCGGGTCTGGGTGCTGCGGAAGGTGCTGAGCCCGCTGTCGGCGGTGGAATCGATCGAGCTGCTGCTCGACAAGCTCGGCAAGACGAAGAGTCAACGCGGAGTTTCTCTCGTCGATGAGCACCTAGCCGGACGCCCCCCGCCTCGGCGCCGATCTGCGGATCGGGGCACCTCGCCTTCCGGCAAGGGGGCGATGTACCGGCCTCGAGGTGCCTGCCGGACCGGAAAACTCCGGGAGGGCCGCGCCCGCGCCGGTACGAATTCTCTGGCCAGGATTACGATTGTTGCCGGCGGAGGATAACCTCACCCACCGCAGTACCGTCAGTAATTACTAGAGGATGAAACCGCGGGCGCCGCCCGATCGAGGCTTGGCTTGGGTCGGGTCGGGGCGGACGCGGCACCTAAAGAGTACGGTACTTCACGCGGCTCCGCGAAGGTTCTGTCCCGGCATTACAGATCTGAGATGGCGGACGGGACTGCGAGCGGGCGGTGGTTGCGCGCGATTTGCCTTGGATCGGAATCCGTGTGCCCTCGAGGCCTGCGGATCATGGCGGGAGAAACCTTTCGATGCCTCTTCCACATCGGCAACAACCGGAGCCCGGTGTTCCCGGGCCTGGAGAACGGCCAACGATCGTTCCTCCCCGGGAAGAACCCCGGCGGAGGCGAAAGTGGTGGATCGGCGCCCTCGTCGGCGCGGCCGCGTTGGCCGGTTTTCTGCTCTGGCAGCAATTGCAGCCGCAGGCCGGATTTGACGGCGGCGCCGGCGGTGGATCGATCGCCGCAGTGCGCATGGCGCCGGTGGAATCGGGCCGCGTGGAGCGCACGGTGCGCCTCACGGGCACCACGCAAGCGGAACGATACATATCGATTACCAGTCCCCGGATGCGCGGCAGCCGCAGCCGGCGCGGCGCGAGCGCCGGAGGTTCCATCGGCATCGCGAGTAGAGTAACGGTGTCGTCCACCTCGTCGGTGTCGTCCTCCTCGACGATGTCGTCGCTCAGCCAGACCGGATCGGTCGCGACCTCGAGCGGCGCGGCTTCGGCCGGCGGCGGGCTCAGTGGATCGAGCAGTTCCCGTCTCGGTAGTGGTTCGAGTGGTGTGGGGACGGTTTCCGTGACCCGTACCTCCGGGGGCGGCTCCTCGGGCGGTGGCGGCGGTGGCGGCTACGGCGGCCCACGCGGTGATTTCACGATGGTTGTTGAGAACCTTCTGCCAGCCGGAGCGAGGGTCAAGGAAGGGGATTTGATCGCCTCCTTCGATAACCAGTTCATGTCCACCCGCATCGACGACTACGAGGCGTCAGTAACCCAGTACCAGGCGAACTTCGTCAAAAGCAGGGCGGACATCGATGTGACCCGGCAGGCCCACGACGAGTCGATTGATGCGGCTAAGTCAACGCTCGAAAAGGCGCAGCTCGATATGAAAACCATCCCGGTGCTGTCCGCCATCCAGGCCGAGCGGACCAAGCTCGCGCTTGAAGAGGCGCAGGCTCGCTACGACCAGGTGCTCGCGGAAAGGCCGCTCAAGCGGACCTCCGAGCAGGCCGAACTCCAGGATGCCCAATACGATGTCAAGGAAGCGCAGGTCGAGCTCGACCGCGCCAAGAACAACATCAACAAGCTCGAAATCAGGGCTCCGATGAACGGAATGGTAGTGCGGCTGAACGTATTCCGAAACGGGGAGATGGGAATGGTCAAGGAAGGCGATGAGGTTCATGCCGGCCAGCCGTTCGTCCAGGTGGTGGACCTTGACTCGATGGTGATCGAAGCCACGGTCAACCAGGTGGACGCCGAGAAGCTCCGGATCGGGCAGAAGGCGCGCGTGCGCTTCGACGCCTTCAAGGACCTTGAGCTGCCGGCCACGGTCTACTCCATCGGCACCGTGGCCAAGGCGCGCCAGTACCGGCAGGAGTACGTAACCGAGATTCCGGTTATGTTGCGGCTGGACAAGACCGCCAGCCGCGTGATCCCCGACCTCAGCGTGAGCGCCGACGTGATCATTGACAGTGCGGACGAGACGACCGTCGTGCCGCTGGGTGCGGTCTTCGAAGATGCCCAGACGGGCCGCAGCTACGTCTGGGTCCGGGTCGGCGAGGCTTGGGAGCGCCGCGAAGTGGAGCTGGGGCTGAAGAGCCACATCAACGTGGCCATTCGCTCCGGTGTGCGTCCGGGCGAACAGGTCGCCATGGAGCCGCCGCCCGATGCGAAGACATAGCGTGGCGGTGAGCGAAAGACCGATCGAGAGACAAAGACCATGTCGAAAGATTTGAAAACGAAGCGAAGAATCGGCCAGGCCGGATCGTCCGTCTGGAAGCGGGTGATCGGTTGGTCGGCGGTCGCGGTGGTGCTCATTGGCGGTGTCGTGGCGGCCTACCAATACACCGGCACGACGACGGTGGAAGTCGCGGTAGCGAAAGTCCGCAAGGGCGAGTTTGTGATCAGCGCCACGACGCGCGGCGAGATCAACAGCACGACCTCGCGGATGCTGAGCGCCCCGCAGGTGCCCGATCTCACCATCACGAGGCTCACCTCCTCGGGGCAGCGCGTCAAGGCCGGTGACATCGTCGTCGAGTTCGACTCGGCCCAGAACGAACAACGGCTGCTCGAGCAGACCACCGACGTGCGGACGGTCGACATGGAGATCGTGCAGTTGCAGGCATCGCACAAGATCACCAACGAGCAGGACGAGATGAACCACATGATCGCCGAGTACAACCTCGAGCGGTCGAAACTCGATGCCAGCAAAGCCGAGGTGATCTCGGCGATCGAGGGCGCCAAGTACCGCATCGACGTCGGCGTCTCGGAAGGCGAGCTGGGGCTCGTCGAGACGGTCATCAACTCCCACGAAGTGGCCCAGGGCGCGGACCTCGAGCGCCTCCAGGAGCGGAAGAACAAGAGCCAGCGCGACCTGGACCGGGTGCAGGGCTATCTCGGCCACATGGTGATCCGGGCGCCGATCGACGGCATCGTGCACGTGTTGCCGAACTTCCGCGCATCGGGTTCGTTCGGCTCCAAGCCCCCGCCGTTCAAGGAAGGCGATTCCGCCTGGACCGGGGCCGCGATCGCGGAGATTCCCGATCTTACCGAGATGCGGGTGGAGTTGAAGCTCGAGGAGGTCGAGCGGGGACGTATCGAGCTCGGCCAGAAGGTCCGGGTCCGTGTGGATGCGATTCCGGACCGCGAGTTTACCGCCAAGCTCGATTGGATCAGCCCCATCGCCGAGCAGGAATTCCGCGGCACCGGCCTGACCGAGAAGAGTTTTCCGGCGCGGGCGACGCTCGAGGGCGCCGACGACCGGCTGCGGCCCGGCATGAGCGCGACCGCGGAGATCATGATCGAGAGCCAGCCGGACGTGTTGCTGATTCCGGAACGCGCCAGCTTCCTTCACGACGGCAATCCGGCGGTCTACGTGCAGAAGGGTGACGAATTCGAGATCCGGGAGATCCAGGTCGGGCAACGCAACGATACGGAGCTGGTGGTGCTGGGCGGACTCGAGGAAGGTGAAGTGGTCGCACTTGAGGACCCGGCGGTAGCGGCGCAACGGGCCAAGAAGTTGTGACCTTCAAGAGAGCAGGCAAGCTGTGAAAAAAGTCCTGGTTCGAGTATTGGCAATCGCGGCGGTGGCCGTCCTAGGCTGGATGGGATTTCACTTTGTCCGGCAACTGCCTGACCGCCAGCGCGAGGTGGCAACCACAATGGTCCGCCGCGGTGATGTCGTTGTGCGGGCCTATGCCCGCGGTGAGTTGCAGGCCGTGCGGCAGATGACGCTGACCGCCCCCAATCTGTTCGGCACGGTCCAAGTGACTCGGCTGGCGCCGCTGGGATCATTCGCTCGCATGGGCGACCTGGTGGTGGAGTTCGATGACGCGGAAGTGCAGTCGCGGCTCGAGGGAGACCAGTTGGAACTGGCCCAGACCGAGGAGCGGATCAAGAAATCCGAAGCCGATCTGGCGATCAGCGCCAACGAGGACGAGGTGGAGTTGCTGCAGGCGCGCTACACGGTTCGGCGCGCCGAGCTGGAGGTAAAGCGCAACGAACTGCTCTCGGCGATTGACCAGCGGAAGAACAAGCTCAACCTCGACGAGGCCCAGCGCCGGCTCGAGAAGCTCAAGAGCGATATCGAGTCCCGCCGCGCCCAGGCCGAGGCGGAGCTCAACGTCCTGCGCGAGACCAAGCGTCAGAGCGAGTTGGAGGTGCAGCGCGAGCAGATGCGCCTGAACCAGGTGAAGGTGCTCTCCCCGATGGACGGGCTGGTGGCCATCCGCCAGGCGCGCACCCACTTCTTCTTCGCCGGTTCGCAGATGCCGGACATCCGTGAAGGCGATGAGCTGCGGCCGGGCATGCCGGTGGCTGATGTGTCTGGACCTCTCCGAGCTCGAGGTCGTGGCCCGGGTCGGTGAACTGGACCGGGCCAACCTCACCGAGGGGCAGGACGTCGTCATCCATCTCGATGCGCTTCCCAACAAAGAATTGCACGGCAAGATCAAGAGTCTGAGCGGCACGGCGACCGCCGATGTCTATTCGAACGATCCGGCCAAGAAGTTCGACGTCACTTTCGAGATCAATATGGACGAGCTGATGTCGGCGCTCGGGGCGACTCCGGAACAGGTCGCGCGAATCCGGCAGACCGCCGAGAGAAACCGCAATCGCGGCGTCACCCGGAGCAGTGGCGCGTCGTCCATGATGGGCGGCGATGGATGCCCGGCGGTGGGATGCCCGGGCGGCGGGATGCCCGGCGGTGGCTTCGCGGGAGCGAGCGGCTTCGGCGGTGGCGGCAATGAAGGTGGCTTCGCCGGTGGTGGTGGTGGAGAGTCCGGCGGGTTTGCCGGACGGGGCGGGTCCGCCTCGGCGAATGGCGGACAGCGCGGCACCAGCCGCCGGCCCCGCAACACCAACCCGACCCAGATCATCAGCCGCCTGCCGGACGAAGAGAAGCAGAAGGCGCAGGAGATCCTGGACAAAGCCCTCGCCGGGAAGCAGTGGGACGATCTCGCCGCTGACAAGAAAAACGAGGTCATGCAGCAGCTCCGCCCCATGATGGCGGCGGCGTTCACCGGCGGGCGAGGCGGCGGTGCCGCGGGCGGCGGCCTGCCGGCACTGCCGGGTTCGCGGAGTGGCGCCGAGCGGTTCACCGCGGCCCAGATAGCGGCCGCCGCGCTTCCGCCTCCGCCGGAAGAGGACAGCCAGTTGGATGTCCTGCTTCGTCCGGGGCTGTCTGGCCGACGTGGAGAATCTCGTCGAGAACGGATTCCCGACGCGATTCACATCCCGGTGCAGGCGGTCTTCGAGAGGGACGGTCAGCCGATGGTGTACGTGAAGGACGGGAAGCGATTCGAGGAGCGGGAGGTGCGCCCGCTCAAACGCAGCGAGTCCATGATGGTGATCGCGGACGGTCTCAAAGAAGGGGAAGTCATCGCCCTGGCGGACCCCACTGCGAAACCGGGCGAGGGCAACGACGAAGGCGCCGCCGGCGGAGAACAATCCGGCATGGGTCGGATTTGGCGGGGCGGCGGTGGCGGCGGTTAGGTGAGAGGTCGTTAGCGATGTCATTTTTTCGGGTTTACCTACCAGAGCTGGCCATGGGGCTGGCCAGCCTCCTGGCGCACAAGCTGCGCACGTTGCTGACCATGCTCGGCATGATCTTCGGCGTGGGCGCGGTGGTGGCGATGCTGTCGATCACCGCGGGCGCGCAGGCGGAGATGATGAGCTACATCGATCTGCTCGGCGTCAACAACATCATCATCGAAGCACACGAGGCGGTGGACCGCAACGAGCTGCAGTCGCGGCGGGCGATTTCGCCGGGCCTCACTTTCCGCGATTACCGGGCCATCATCGGAGAATGTCGACGGGCATCGAGGCCTCGACGCCGCGCAAGCGATTCAAGCCGCAGAAGGTGCTGCCCAAGACGGCCGCAGGAGGACCCGTTGCTGATCGGCGTCGAGCCGGCGTTTCTGCAGATCAATAGCCTGAAGATGGTCGAGGGACGATTCTTCGACGACGGAAGGACAACCGGACTTCGGCGCCGGTTTGCGTGCTCGGCGAGTCCGCCAAGGTGAACCTGCTCGGCTATGGGAATGCCGTCGGCAAGTACGTCAAGGTGAATGACGTGTGGCTGCAGGTGATCGGCGTGCTGGCGCCGCAGGCGACGGCCGGACACCGACATGGAGGGCCTGGAGGTCTCGAGCGCGAACAACCTGATCGATCGCGCCGCTGAACACCGTGATGCGGCGGTTCGAGGACTCCAACAGCTACCTCAAGGACGAGATCGACGGCATTTACATCCGGGTAACGTCGGGGACCGATTCCATCGAGACCGCCAGCGTGGTGACGCGCGATTCTGGCGTCGACGCACAAGGACGCGGGCGATTTCAACGTCACGGTGCCGGCCGGACTGCTGGAGCAGCGGCGGCGGACGCAGTTCATCTTCAACATCGTCATGATCTGCATCGCCGGCATCTCGCTGCTGGTGGGCGGCATCGGCATCATGAACATCATGCTGGCGACGGTGCTGGAACGCACCCGCGAGATCGGTATCCGGCGCGCCATCGGCGCCCGGCAGGCCGACATCATCCGCCAGTTCCTTACCGAGGCCGTGCTGATCTCGATTATTGGCGGTCTCATCGGCATTGCTCTTCGGCTTCACGCTTTCGCGGATCATCGCGGCGGCGGCCGGTTGGTCGACGGTGGTGACGACGTCTTCCATCATGCGTGGCGTTTGGCGTCTCCGTCGGCATCGGACTGCTGTTCGGCATCTATCCGGCCGTGCAGGCGGCCAAACTCGATCCCATCGAGGCAATTCGATACGAATAACAAGCGGCAACCCAAAATGCGTATCGTCCTCTTACTCCTCCTCGTGGCTCCTCTCGCGTGCCCGCAAGACTATCTCCGAAACGTGAATGTCGTCGAGACGAAAGACGGCAATCCACGCATCGAGGCCCCAATATTCGGCACCCCCGACTACTTCAACATGCACTACAAGCCGGTGATGCCGAGTGTGCAGGAGCTGGCCCCGTCGCGGCTCACGGATTTCGTCGTAGACGACCATCTCGAGCTGTCGCTGCAGAGCTATCTCGAGCTCGTCCTCGCCAACAACCCGGACATCGCCCTGGAACGGCTGTCGATCGAGAGCCCGCGCAACAGCATGACCCGTGCGCTGGCGCAGTTTGACCCCACCGTTACGTCCAGCTTCAGTGCCACCCGCTCCACCAGCCCGACATCGAGCGAGCTGGAGGGCGCCACCACACTGAGGACGTTGAGCCAGCGGATGAACTTCAGCTTCGACCAGACGCTCGACACCGGTACCCAGTACAGCGTCGGCTTCACCGGTTCCAAGAATTCCACCAACAACGCGTTCGCCAACGTGAACCCGTCGATCAATGGAAGCTTCGACGCCGGTTTCACGCAGCCCCTGCTCCGAGGCTTGGGCCGCAACGTCAACCGGATTCAGTTCCTGGTCGCTCAGGTTCGCTTCGAGCAAAGCAAGCTCGGCCTGAGACAGCAACTGCTCACGTTGCTGGGGTTCGCGGAGAACGACTATTGGGCGGCCATCGAAGCGCGCGAGAATCTGCGCGTCGCCCGGGAGAACCTGCAGTTGAACGAGAAACTGCTGGAGCGCTCCAATCGCGAGCTGGAGCTCGGCGCGATCTCACCGCTCGATATCTATCAGCCCCAGCAGAACCGTGAAAACGCGCGCATCCTCGTGACCCAGGCCGAGTACCAGTTGGCCCAGGCGCTCGACGGATTGCGCCGCCAGATCGGCGCCGATCTCGTGCCCGACTACCAGAAAATGCCCATTACGCTGACCGAAGAGGTGTTGCCGCCGGCCGATGAGCAACCGGTCGACTCCGAGCAGATGGTCGAAGCCGCCTACCGAGAGCGTCCGGACCTGCAAAGCACGGTGCGCAACCTGGACATCGATAACCTCAACTTCCGGTCGGCCAAGAACGAGCTGAAGCCCGACCTCAGCCTGAGCTTCGATTACCGCTCGCAGGGATTGGGCGGCAATGTACCCGTGTACGACCAGAACGACGTGCTCCTCCGGGTGATTCGCGGAGGGCTCCCGGATGCTCTCAACCAGGTATTCGGCTTCAATTTCCCGAGCTACACTTTCGGGCTCAGCCTCCGCCTGCCGGTTCGCGACCGCCGCGCCGCCGCCGATCTCGCCGACGCGGTTGTCGCCAAGAAGCAGGACACCCTACAGATCCAGTCCGCCCGGCAGGATATTCGCCTCAACGTCCTCGACGCAGTCAACCAACTGGAGAGCAGCCGTGCCCGTGTCGCCCTGGCGCAGACGGCGCTCGAGTTCTCCCAGAAACGCCTCGACGCCGAGCAGGAGAAGTACGACCTCGGTGTGAGCACGATCTTCCTGCTCATCCAGGCGCAGAACGACCTGGTATCGGCGCAATCCGCCGTCGTCACCCAGGCGGCGCAGTACCGCCGCAACCTCACCCAACTGTTGCGGGTCACCGGCACGTTGCTCACCGAGCGCGGCGTGGTCGTCGAGGTGAAATAACTCGGGCAGATGGCCAGTCAGCTTTAGGAATCAGGAGTGGGGCAGGCGGTTTCGCCTGCCCTGTGTTCTCAGGACTCCAATCGATCACGACTTGGGCGGGCTGCTCGGCTCTGTTCAACGTCATCGTGGGCGGGAGTTTTCGAACAACGGTGGCAAGTACAACATTTTGCTGTTGTTCTGTCGCGGAGAACGGCTTACTTGGGGCAGGGTCTCGCCCTGAGGCGCCCTCTCAGGCCGCCTCATTGGCCAGGGCCACCCCCACGGGGCGGCCCGGAGCGCATAGCGCCGTCCCACCAGAGCGTCCCGACCTTTCAAGAACTTCCCAGCGGACTCTCGAAACCTAACCGCCATTGGGCTTCAGCCCCGACTCCCCCGTGCGACGCATTCGGAGGTTCCGTCGCAGGGGACACCGCTGCGGGAGGTTCCGGCTGGGCTGCGCGTAACAGCAGCCCGCGATGTCCCCGGTCGGACCCTCTGTTCCACTCGCGTCCGCCTTCCAATCCGCACCGGAATCTTGGAAGGCGGCCTTCGAGCCCGCTCGGGACTTCATTTCGGCAGCATTCTGACTCGGAGCCGTGACCCAAGGGATCGGAGTCGGCATCTCGATCTCGGTGTTATGCTCTCCCGAACCCGGTACGGCTTGCATCCCTTTGGGCCCAGCCGGGCCATCGGGACTCCCTGGCCTCCCGCAGCCCGGCAGGAGCGGAACAGCAAGAGAATACGCGGCGGGCGTGTTTCTTTCGTGCCGGACGACACCAGCAGCGCAGGCCGAGTAAGTTACACCGTCCGATGAGGCCTCCCGCTCACCCGCAGCCGGCTCCCAGCTACTCCACCAGCCACCCAGCCACCGGCCGCTTGCCCCAAACAAAAAAATCGCCGCGGAACGTTGTGGGCGTTCCGCGGCTTTCCATTGGGGGGTTGGTTGGCACTGATCCAGAAGCCGGAAGGCCTATGCCTCGGCTTCGGAGACTGTTCCCGTGGCCAGCCCCGGCGACTGCGTTCCGTGCGCCAGGCTCACGCCACCGCTGCCAGCCGAGGGGGCGAAGTCGGGGTAGCAGCTCGCGCCATGCTCGCTGATGTCCAGGCCTTCGAGCTCCTCCTCCGGCGAAACCCGCAGACCGATGGTCGCGGCGATGATCTTGAACATGATGAAGGAGGTCGTGAAGACCCAGACAAAGGCGACCACCACGCCGATGAGCCTGGGTCAGTGAGCTGCGCCCATCAGGTCGTACTCGCCGCCGAGGAACAGGTTCTCGTGGAACAGCGCCGCGGCGAGCGTGCCCCAGGCGCCACAGACGCCGTGGACCGAGATCGCGCCCACCGGATCGTCCACCTTGATCTTGTCGAAGAAGAGCACCGCGAAGACCACCAGCGGACCGGCGATGAAGCCGAGCAGCATCGCGCCGAGCGGCGTCACGGTGGCGCACGGGCGGTGATGGCCACCAGGCCGGCCAGGCAGCCGTTGAGGGTCATGCCGATGTCGGGCTTCCCGAACTTGATCCAGGCGGTGTCATCGCGCCAAGGGCGCCGGCGCAAGCGGCCAGGAACGTGTTGACGGCGATACGCGAAATGGTGCCGTCGGCCGTGGTTGTCGAGCCGGGGTTGAATCCGAACCAGCCCGACGAACAGGATGAACACGCCGAGCGCGGCCAGGGTCAGGCTGTGGCCGGGGATCGCGCGCGCCTTTCCGTCCTTGGTGAACTTGCCGATGCGCGGCCCGAGCACGATGGCTCCGGCCAGCGCCGCCCAGCCTCCGACTGAGTGCACCACAGTGGATCCGGCAAAGTCGATGAAGCCCATGTTCGCCAGCCAGAGCGCCGAAGTACGCGTTGTCGGCTGTTGAGCAGGTTCCCCCAGGCCCAGTGCCCGAACACCGGGTAGATGAAGCAGCGAGATGATGAAGCTGTACAGAATGTAGCCGAGAACTTCGTTCGCTCGGCCATCGCCCCGGAGACGATGGTGGCCGCGGTGGCGGCGAACACCACCTGGAACATCCAGAACGTGATAGCCCCACTGCCCGGCCGCCGTGGTGTTGTCGAAGTTCATGAAGAAATCGGACCAGCCGACAACGCCGTTGCTGAGCGCCGAACATCAGCCCGAATCCGATCGCCCAGAACGCGATGCCGCCCATGCGAAGCGTCCATCAGGTTCTTCATCATGATGTTGCCGGCGCTCTTGGCGCGTGTGAATCCGGTTTCCACCATGGCGAAGCCGGCCTGCATGAAGAACACCAGCGCCGCGGCAACGATGGTCCACATCACATTGGCGTGCGTTTGGACCGTGTCAATCGCCGCCTGTAGTTCCGCGGCGGTCGGCGCCGAACCCTCCTGGGCCAGCAACGGGGTAGTCATGCAATAGCGCGGCCGTGAAGAGACATACTTCGACCGCATGGTAAATCAGAAATCTCATGGCACACTCCTGGTAAGTCGACCCGAGGGCCAATGCTCCTCAAAGGTCTATCGTATGGGCTCCGTGGAATCTCTGGCTGCGTGGACAGAGGATGGATATCTTACGCGGCTCCGGCACGCCGCTCAGGGCGAAACACGGTGCCGCCCGGTCCGACACCCGGACCGAATCAACATGGGGATAGTGTATCTTACGAGCCCGGCCTTGGGAATTCGATTGTTTCTATTCACCTCATAAACAATCTTTTGGGGGCGCCGCCGGGCGCTTCCAGGGGCTACTTAGGCGGTACGTAGAGGGGATGACAGGTGGGCCAGGGAGCGTACGCGATGGCGAGATTCTGGCGGTCGACGTAGAGCCAGACATCGTCGTCCTGGCCGAAGGAGAGGGTTTGGATGACGCCTTCCTTGCAGGAGTTTGTTTTGCCAAGCTCGGCCCGGGCGATGTCGGGGTGGTCCGATTTCGGGCCCCAGTCTTCCATGAACTTATCGAACGGATAGTCGGGACAGGGCTGCTGCTCGGTGCAGCCCCAGAGGGCGTAGGCGCCCCGGTAGTCCTTCTGTTCAAGCAGTTGGATGAACTGGTCGATCCGCTCTTTTTCCTTCACATCGCGGAACAGGAAATAGAGGACTCCGCCGATAACGGCCAGCACTACGACGGCGAGCAGGAGACCCTTGATGATCTTTTCCCGCTTCGCCTCGGCTGTTCCGTAGTCGTCCAGATACCCGGACATGAAGTGACCTCGCTACTGCTTGACGGGATACGCCGCGTCGTAGGCCGCCGACGCATCTGCAGTGATGTCGAGTACCGGTTTGAAGTACACGGCGTTGCTCGCGTCGATCACAACGTCGAGGTTCTTGTCGACGGCAATCTTCTGGACGATTTCCTGCATCCGTGGTCCGACTCGTTGCAGAATGTCGTTCCGCCGGGCAGTAACGTCGGCTTGCAGGTCCTCGATATTTCGCTGCAGATCGCGCTGCGTCCGTTGCAGCTCGGACTGAATGTCAGCTTCGGCCTGGGGCTGGAGCTTGCCGGCCATCTTCTGAAGCTGGTCGTTCAGGTCCTGAACCTTCTGCTGCTGGGACTGGATCTCTTCCTGCCGCGGCTGGAACTCGGTCTCCATATCCTTCTGCGCCTTGTCGATTTCGGCCGTGGCGAGAATTGCCGCCTGGGTATCCACGATCCCCACATTTGTCTGGGCCTTGGCCTGGACGCACAGCGCCAGCGCGGCAACGGTCAGAAGGGGGATACGGAAGCAGTTGATTACAGACATGAAAGCTTGACTCCTCAAGAGTTTATCTCACTCAATGTAGCACAGCGAGGTCCTCCGGTTTCGGTTCCGGCGTCTCGGTCCGAACCCGAGCGGTGGGGCAGGCCGTGGTCGGGGTGAGATCGCGACTCCGATACGCCGTCTTCCCCCCGCCGCGCCGCCGAAACCCGCCTCGCTTCCCGATGGAAGCCGCCGACAGAACGAGCCCTTCCCTCCTCGCGAACGGGCTGCGGCGGATGCCCGCCATAATCGTCCGATGAAAGTAGCAAGCCACTGATAGCATTGAGATTTGCGACTTGTGCTGTTCGGAGGGACCGAGCCCTGAACAACCTTGCCGTCATCTAGATAGACCCGGTAAACGCGCTCCAGGTTCCCATCCGGCCGCGGCGTGCCCCCAGCCCCTCGCCAAGCCTCCATGAAGGCCCGCCAAATGCCCCCGGTCACGGTGCGATGGCAGCTCGGAGGCTTCCAAGCTTGATATCCTAAAATCAGGAATTACATAAGGAGTACAGTTCTCATGGCTCAAGATTCTTCCCGGCGATCGTTTGTTAAGACCTCGGCAGTCGCGTTGGCCGCGGCCCCGGGGATCCTCTCGGCCCAAGGCGCCAATGACAGGCTCAATCTGGGCTGGATCGGCGCCGGCAGCCGTGGCAATTATCTCGAAGAGCGGTTCTATGTTGGTAAGAACGAGAACGCACAGATTGGCTATGTCTGCGACGCCTACGACGGCAACGTGGCGCGCGCGATCGATCGCGTTCAGTCGATGGGCGGCAACAAACCGAAATCGACCAAGGACTATCGCGACGTATTGGCCGATCCTTCGATCGACGCCGTGGTGATCGCGACGCCGGAGCACCTGCATCACAACATGGCGATTGCGGCGCTGGAAGCCGGCAAGCATATCTACGTCGAGAAGCCGCTATCCCACACCATCGAGGAAGGCGAGGAGGTGCGTCGCGGCCGCGAAGAAATCCGGCAAGGTAGTGCAGGTCGGCACGCAGAACCGGAGCAACTCGCTCTACCACATGGCCAAGGACATGGTGGACCAGGGCCAGATCGGCGACATCCACTACGTCCGGGCGTTCTGGTACCGCAACTCGCTGCCGAACGACCCCGCCTGGCGCTATGCGATCCCCGACGACGCCGACCCGCAGAACACCGACTGGGAAGCCTTCCTCGGCCCGGCGCCGCAACGCCCGTTCAGACAAGGAGCGCTTCTACCAGTGGCGGCTTATATTGGGACTACTCGGGCGGCATTTCCACCGACCTGCTGGTGCACCAGACCGACATCGTCAACTTCGTTTGCAGCAAGAGCGTTCCGCTTTCCTGCATGGCTTCCGGCGGCATCTACCGCTGGACCGGCGCGAACGACGACCGCGAGGTGCCCGACTGCCTGAGCGCCATCTACGAGTATCCCGGCAAGTTCCACATCAACTACAGCTGCTACTTCGGCAACGATCACTACGGCTACGGCGAGCAGTTCATGGGCAACGAAGGCACCATCGAGGTGCTCGAGCCGCCAGTACCTGAACTTCTATCCGGAGGCGTTCGGCGGACACGCAACCGCCGCACGTCGCCGCCCGCAAGGAACTCAAGATGTACCTGCCGAACAACGACAACTACGCCGTCGAAGCGCACATTCGAGAACTGGCTCAATGCGATCCGCGGTGAAGGAACAAGCTGATCGCGCCGGTCGAGACCGGCCAGGAAGCGGCCATCAGCGGCCACATGGCGACGCTGTCCTACCGCAACAGCAAGAAGATCGTCTGGGACAACAAGGCGCGCAAGTACAGCTTCGTCTAAGCGGCCCGCCATTCTGATAAGATCTGAGACCGCGGCCCGGATTGAACCCGGGTCCGCGGTCTTGCTTTTGTTCGGAGGAAAGCGAATGATTATCACCGCCGCCATCCTGGCGATCTTCGTCTACGGAATGGTCGCCGCCATGCTGGGGACAATCCTGCCCGCGCTCTCGGAAGCCTTCCGGCATCACGCCCGACCAGAACGGTTACATCGCCCTGGCGCAGGGCCTCGGGTTGGCCATCGCATCGGTGTCGGTGGGGCCGCTGATGGATAACAAGGGTAAGAAGACCGGGCTGGTGCTGGGCCTCGGCCTGATCGCCATCGCGCTCTTCGCTTTGCCGAATGCGATCAAGGGCTACCGGAAATGGTGATGGCGTTCTTCTTCCTGCTCGGCATCGGCGGCGGCATCATCGTGACCGGCGCCAATACGCTGGTGAGCGACGTCGGCGAATCGCGCCGGGCCGCGCTGACTGAACTTCCTCAACCTCTTTTTCGGACTGGGCGGTCTTCGCCACGCCGTTCATCGCGGCGAATTTGCTCAACAGCGACCCTACAAGCTCTGCTACCCTGACGGCGTGCTGACGACGATCGACGTTCGGCGTTCACGTCTTCGCCCCGATTCCGCCCCCACCGGAGAGCGCGGCTTTCAAGATTCTGCAAGCTGGCGCAGTTCTGCGCCGCGCCGCGCTCTGTCTGCTGTCGCTCTTCCTGTTCCTCTATGTGGCCTGCGAGGTGGGATGTGGAACTGGCTGGTCCGGCATCTGATCGCCCAGGGCGTCCCGAAGCAAGGCGCAGAACACCTGTCGCTGGGGTTCGCGCTGGGGATGCTTGCTCGGCCGCGTGTCGGTGGCGCCGATTCTCATCAAGATCAGACCGGAAACCGTCACATTGGTCTGCGCGGTCTTAATGGCCGTGCACGACCTATCTGGAGCTGCAGAAACGTGAACCCGCCAGGTCGCTGGCGTGGCGGTATTCTGGCCGGACTGGCGATGGCGCCGGTCTTTCCCGACGACGCTTGCCATGGTGGGAACACCTTCCCAGTGGCGACGGCGACGGCGATGGGCATGGTGATCACCTGCGGCTGGATCGGCCTGACGTGAGTTCGCCGATCATCGGCGGCATCGCCGGCGACGACCCGGCCGGCCTGGCCTCCGCGCTGATGCTGCTGCCGGTGTTCTCGGTCGCGATGATCGTCGTAAATTTGATTCTCACGGCCGGTGATGCCAGGGAACAGCTCGGCTTAGATCCTCCCAGCGAGATAATCGTTCGCCCGAATGGACGCAATAATCGACCCGGCTTTCGCGACCAACAGCGTTCTTTCGGAGCGCCTCCGGATTCTCGTCGAGACCGGCGATGCCGAGGCGGTCCCGCCGATATCGGCCGACGTGGAGTTCGAGGTCTTCTCGCCGCCCGGCGCGGCAAAAGGTCGCCTGGCGCCTGGTGGACGTGGTGGTGACGGTCAACGAGGTGAACGACCAGCACGGCACCGGTCCGCTCGTGAAACGTGTTTTCGCGGAGCGGAAGAACATCTTCGCCATCCGGTCCAAGAACGATTGGGGGGACCACGATTTCGGTGACTGGAGCGTCTGCATTCCACAACTCGACCGGCCGCGGGCAGAGTGTTTCCGCCGCGCCCTGATCGCCATCGGGAACCGTAAGGTCGGCCAAATGCTGTGCGTTCCATTCCACGCCGACGAGTTGATTACGCCATTGCGATCCGCGACGGCTGCCGGCGCGCCTGGCCAACTGGCTGATGGACGACCAGAACATAGCTGCCAACAAGGTCGCCGACGACCTGATGGGGGAGTACCTCGAGAAGTGTTCCATCCGCTTCTTCACCCACGGCGAATTGCGCGACGCTTACGAGCGCAAGTTCGGTTTGAAGTCCTACGTGCTGCCGGCCGTGGTGCCGTCGGCGCTCGTCGCCACCGAGCTGGTGCCGCCCCGCCGATGACGGGCCGCGGCGCGCTTTCGGTAGCTTCTGGGACCAGATGTGGTTCGACCGTACCTGCGACGCGCTCGCGCCGTGCGGCTTTGGATCGATTGGTATCGGCAACAACAAGTCGCCTTGGCTGCGCTATCCGCCGGAGAAGCTCGAGCAGCGCCGGCATCGAGCGCCCAGGGACTGGTGCCGGAAGCGCAAGGTCGCCCAGCAGTTGCGCGAATATCCGTTCGTCGATCGTCCCGGCGGGCACGCTCGAGGCGGCCAAGGAGAACAAGCGGCGTCGCGCGGCTGAGCCTGCCGGGGCGGATCCTGTTCGCGCTGGCCGTCTCGCATACGCCGGTGCTGATCATCGGGAGCCCGGAGACCTGCGGGGCGCGCTTCGTGAAGCATTTCGACGTCGGCGAGGTGGTTCCCTACGACAGCGCGGCCATCTCGGACGCCGCCGCCCGGATCACCGACCCGGCCAACCAACTCCGCCTGCGCCGCAACGCCGCCGCCCTGGCCGAACGCCTGTCGGACCGCGACATCGGCGCGTGGCTGCGGGAGTCGATCGATCTCGGGCGCCCGGCCGATGACCGGTTCGAGTCGCTGTTTGCCAGCTACGACACATCGGCCGCGTTGGCGCCGCTCGAAATCAAGCCCGTGGAGCGAAGGTGATGGAGTATCCAATACGACCCCGCCTTCCGCACCAACGACGACCTGGCTCGCGAGCTGCTCTCGCTCACCGAAGAGGGTCTCGCCGAGGCGCCCGCGCCCGGTCGAGGAGATCGAGTCCGGCGCTCCGGAGCTGCCTCTGCGCGACGCCGACGCGATCGTCTCCCACATCGAGGTGAACGACCGGCACGGCGTCGGCGTGCTGCTCGAGCGGCTGTTCGGCCGCTATCCGAACGTGCTTTCGATCCGCTCGGAGAGCCACTTCGGCGGACGCCAGGAGTTCGGCGCGCTCGACCTGGCGATCTCCCACCCGGATCCCGTCCCGTCCAGGGTGACGACGGCCGTCCGCGAGGCCCTCGGCGACAACACGGTCAGCCGCATCCTGGCCGTTCCTTATTTCCCCGACGACGTCCGCAACGCGCTCGCGCTGGCCGAGCTGACCGGCGCTCCGCTGGCGACGTACCTGATGGACGATCAGAACGTCTGCTTCGACGGCATCCCGGACGAGCTGATGCAGCGCGCTGCTCGAGCGGTCCCGGCTGCGCCTCGCGATCTCGACCGAGCTGGCCGCCTGCTACGAGGCCAAGTACGGCTTGCGATTCTGGCACATGCCGCCGGTGGTGCCGTCGGCGCTGATTCAGAACCGGCCGCTGCCCGTGGAGGAGACGCTCGCCGAACCGCGCACCGGCGCCGTCCTCGGCAACATCTGGGGCCAGCGCTGGCTCGACCTGCTGCGCACGACGGTCCGCGGGCTCGGGCATCACGCTTCGGTGGTACTCGACCAATCATCTGCGCTACCTGACCGGCTCGCCCGAGGAACTGGCCGCCGACGGCATCGAGATCCCGTCCGGGCCGGCGCTGCCCGACGCCGCCCTCGCCGAGGTGCTCCGCCGCACGGCCTTCGTCGTCATTCCCTCCGGCACCCTGGACGATGACGACGACCGCCGCTTCATCGCCCAGCTCAGCCTCCCCAGCCGGATCCCGTTCCTGATGGGCGTGGCGCAGGTTCCGCTGCTGGTCATCGGCAACGAGCGCACCGGCGCGGCCCGCTTCGTCCGCGAGTTCGAGATCGGCACGGTGTGCGACTATGAGCCGGAGGCCTTCCGTGCGGCCGTCGACGCGATCACCGAGCCCGCCCGCAACCAGGCGCTGCGACGTCGTGCGCTCGCCCTGGCCGGACGCTTCTCCGACGCCGGCGCCGCCGAGTGGATCTGGCAATCGCTCGAGCGCGGCGAGGCGTTCGACCTCCGCTACGAAGACTTGATGCGAAAGCCGCGCCCGGACATCGAAGCCCTGGCGCGAGCCCCCAAAGATAGGTCATGAAAGACGCGATCAAACAGGCGTTGAAGATCCTCGGACACGCGCTCACCGTGGCCCTCCACGAGCGGCTGGACCACACCGACCACGCGCTCGACCTGATCATCGACCAGAACAACCGCATGGCCCGGGCGCAGACCGCGCTGCTGCAGGCGTCCATCCATACGGTGAACGGACTGAACCGCGTGCAGGCGGAACTCGCCGCCATCCGGCGGAGCGTCGTGCGGACCGCCGGCCGGTCGGACCGCCTGGTCGACGGGATCGATCGCGCGCTCGCCGAGTTGGCCGAGCTGAAGCGCGGCGCCGAGAGCCAATCCGCCCTGCTCGGCGTCGGCCCGGTCACGTCGGAGGAGTTCTTCCGCGTCTACTCGGACCTGCCCCGCCAGGGTCCCGGATCGGAGGCGAGTACGCTTCGCGCCATCGGCATGCTCCCGCCGCTGCCGCCGAAGCCCCGCATCCTCGACGCGGGCTGCGGCACTGGCGCCCCGACGCTCGTGCTGGCCCGGGAGTTGGGCGGCCACGTCACCGCCGTCGATCTTCACCAGCCCTATCTCGACGAACTCGACGCCGACGCGCACGCCGCTGGACTCGCCGATCGCGTCGTGACCCGTCTCCAGTCCATGGACGCCCTCGACGAGCCGCCCGAAAGCCTCGACCTGATCTGGAGCGAAGGCGCCATCTCTCTCCCCGGCATCACCCGCGCGCTCGCCCTCTGGCACCCGCTGCTCAAGCCCGGCGCGGCCGTCGCCTTCACCGACGCCTCGTGGCTCACCGACGCCGCCCCGGACGAAGCCAGGGACTTCTGGATGAAGTACTACCCACAAATGGACACGGCAGAAGGGAACTGCCGCCAGATCCGCGAGGCCGGCTACGAGGTGCTTGGCACGTTCGAGTTGCCGGCGGAAGATTGGTGGCGCGACTACTACACGCCGCTCCGGGCGCGCTGCGCCAAGCTGCGGGAACAGGCCGCGGCGTCGCCGGACCTGGCGTGTGTCCTCGATGCGGCGGAAGAAGAGATCGCCATGTACGAGCGTCACGGCTCCAGCTACGGCTACGTCTTCTACATCCTTCGCAAGCCCGCCTAGGAAACGGCCCTCGCACGATGTGGAGCGAGCGGCCACGCTTGCCACGCCGGCAGTCATGCCGGCGGCTGGCGCACTCTCCCTGTACCCCCATTACTCCATGACGTGGTAGTACTTCCTACTCCTTGTTTAGGGTGAATCACTGGTTCATACTGGCGCCAGAGTTCAGCGTTCACAATGCGAACTCACACGGAGGAGAGAGCGGCGGGGACCTGGTTCCCCGCCGCGCCGGATCCCAGCAGTTCCCCTGAAGGAGGACGTCTCTTGCTATCTGTCGTACGACTCGTGTGCCTGTTCTGTGCCCTGTCGGTCCTGGCGACCGCCGGCGATCTCAAGTGGTTCCGCCGCGCTTCGTCGGCCGCGGTGTGCGCCGCGAGCGCCTTCGATGTCTGGTCCACGCACCGCGCCGTCGGCTACGGCGCCATCGAGACGAACCCCTTCGTCTCGACTTCGAATGGCCAGGTCCGCTGGGGGCGGGCGTCGGTGATCAAGCTCGCCTTCTGTTCGGCCAGCATCGTCATCGGCGAGACGCACCTGCTCGACCGCCGCAATCCGGAGCGCGCCGACAAGATCCTGACCGTCACGCAATTCGGCATGGCCGGCGCACTGATTTACACCGGCATCCACAACACGCGGGTCGCCAATCGCCTGCAGAACCGGCCGTCGTACATGATGCCGGAGTAGCGTGGGTGGGCGGATTCTATAGCCCGTCGCCGGAAAGTTCCCAGGTGCGGAAGACGTGGGCGTGGGCGGTCATATCGACACGGCGACCCCGGAAGCCGGACCCCCTCCATCTCGAGGCGGCGGCGCTGTTCGAGGGCGGCCTCGCGCTGCAGGCGGATCACGCCGCCGGCCCCGACGACGCGCTGCCAGGGGAGCTTGTCACCCGCCTGCCGCAGGATGCGCACCACCAACCGGTGATAGAGCGGATAGCCGGCCGCGGCCGCCACTTGGGAGTAAGTCGATACCTTGCCCCGCGGGATGGAGCGGATCACTCGGCGGATCGCAGCGTCGCGGTCCGGCACCGGACGGGCGCCGTCGCGGATGATACGGCGTTTGAGCTTCGCGTCGGGCTTCGGCCTCCCCATGGGCTTCAGTGTAATGCTCCGGCCCAGTGCCGCGTTGCGCGCCGTTATGTGCCGAAGACGGTCCGTACTTGGGCCAGGGCCCAGGCGAGGTCGTCCCGCGAGATCACCAGCGGCGGGGCGAGGCGGATGACGCGCTCGTGGGTCTCCTTGGCGAGGACTCCGAGCTCCTTGAGCCGCTCGCAATAGGTCCGCGCCGCGACGTGCAGCTCGATGCCCACGATCAGGCCGCGGCCGCGCATCTCCTTGATGTCGGGATGCCGCAGTGTCGCCAGTTCGCCGAGCAACCACGCGCCGAGCTCGGCCGAACGATCCACGAGACCTTCATCGGCGAGCACGGCCAGCGCTGTCCGCGCCACCGCGCAGCCGAGCGGATTGCCGCCGTAAGTGCTGCCGTGGCTCCCGGGGCGCAGGACACCCAGGATCTCGGTGCTCGAAACCACCGCCGATACCGGATAGAAGCCGCCCGAAAGCGCCTTGCCCAGGATGTACATGTCCGGCGCCACTTCCTCGTGCTGGCAGGCGAACAGGCGCCCGGTGCGTCCGAGCCCGGTCTGGATCTCGTCGGCGATCATGAGCACGTTGTGCTCCGAGCAGATGCGCCGCACGTCGCGCAGATAGCCGTCGGGCGGAATCCGCACGCCGGCCTCGCATTGGATCGGCTCGAACAGAAAGCCGCAGGTCGCCGGTGTGATGGCGCGCTCGAGCGCTGCGGCATCGCCGAACGGCACGGTCACGAATCCCGGGGTGAACGGACCGAAGCCCTCGCGGTACTCTTCGTCGGAGGAGAAGCCGACGATGGTCGTCGTGCGTCCGTGGAAGTTGCCGGCGCAGACGACGATCTCCGCCTGGTCCTTGGCAATGCCTTTCTTTTCGTAGCCCCAACGGCGCGCGGTCTTAATGGCCGTCTCCACGGCCTCGGCGCCGGAGTTCATCGGCAGCACCATCTCCATCCCGCACAACTCGGCCAGCTCCTCGGACGAACAGCGGCAACTGGTCGTTCCGGAACGCCCGGGACGTCAACGTCACGCGGCCCGCCTGCTCGATGAGCGTGGCCAGGATCCGCGGGTGGCGATGCCCCTGGTTGAGGGCCGAGTAGGCACTCAGGCAGTCCAGGTAGCGCTTCCCGTTCACGTCGGTGACCCAGGCGCCTTCCGCTTCGCGCACGACAACGTCGAGCGGATGGTAGTTGTGGGCGCCCCACCTTTCCTCGATGGCTATCAGGTCGGTCAAGATGGTTTGATGCATGGAGATTCATCCGGCCGAAGAATCCGGAAGACAGCGCCGGCGCGTCTGGCAGACTGCGTGCGTCCTTGAGGCGGGATCCGTCGAATCCAGGCCGCGACCGTTCCGGACAGCGTTGCGCTGTCCTTGTCTTACCAGCCGCGACGCGGTCAACCAAGCGGCTCTCTCTATCTTCGCAGAAGCCGGGCCGCCGCGCGATAGGCTATCCTGGCTCCGAAAGGACTCCAAAATCGTGATTCGTCTCTTCGCTCTGATCGCCCTGGCGATGCTGCTGCTTTCCTGCGCCGGCTCCGAAACCGCCACCCAGTCGGAAGCCGCGCCCATCCAGACCTACGACCTTCACGGCGTGGTGGTCCGCCTGGTTCCGGAGAACCAGGTCGCCGTCATCAAGCACGACGACATCGGTGACTGGATGAAGGCCATGACCATGGACTTCCCCGTTAAGGACAAGGCCGAGTACGATAAGTTGGCGCCCGGCGACGAGATCAACTGCAAGGTTCACGTACAGGATCTCGACTTCTGGCTCGACGATATACAGGTGGTGAGCAAATCCAAAGCCGAAGCCGGCGAGTAACGGCCGGCGACGTCCCGGATCAAACTAAGGGGACTCTCCATGGAAGCAAGCATCCTGGGTGAGAAGCAGGAACGGTGGCTGGCCGCGGTTCGCGAGCAATTGGCGACCCTGCGGGCGGCGCTCGCCCGCTTCCACGCACCCGCCGAAGACGAGCAAACGGTCGCCGAATCGCTGCGGCGGCTAGAGGAACTGTTCCTGCTTGTCATCGTCGGCGAGTTCAACTCCGGCAAGAGCGTCTTCGTGAATGCGCTGCTGGGGCGAGCGGTGGTGGAGGAAGGTGTTGTCCCGACCACGTCACGCATCCAGGTGATCCAGTACGGTGACAACGAAGGGCGCCGGCAGCTCGATCCGACCACCGACGTCGTCACCGCGCCGGTGGACCTGCTGCGGCAGCTACACCTGGTCGACACCCCCGGCACCAACGCCATCGAGCGCCAGCACGAGGCCCTTACCCGCGACTTCATCCCGCGCGCCGACCTGATCCTGTTCGTCACCTCCGCCGACCGCCCGTTCACCGAGAGCGAGCGCGCCTTTCTGAGCAGCATCCGCGAGTGGGGCAAGAAGGTCGTGCTCGTGGTCAACAAGATCGACATCCTCGAGACGGAGGAGGAGCGCCGGCGCGTCGAGCAGTTCGTCGCCGAGAGTGCTCGCAAGATGCTCGATGCCGTCCCGTCCGTCTATCCGGTGGCCGCGCGACAGGCCCTCCGCGCCAAGATGCACTCCGACTCCGAGCAGATGGAGCACAGCCGCTTCGCCGCGCTCGAGAGCTACATTCGCGACACTCTCGATGAGACCGAACGGGTGCGGCTGAAGCTGCTCAACCCGCTGGGCGTCGGTGAGCGAATTGTCGGCAAGTACCTCCAGGGCATCACCGAAGAGGAACAGGTGCTGCGCAACGATCTGAAGACCGTCGAGGAAATCGAGGGTCAATTGGCCGTCTACCGCGAGGACATGGAGCGCGGCTTCGAACTCCGCCTGGCCGAGGTGGACAACGTGGTGCACTCTCTCGAACAGCGGGGCCACGAGTTTATCGAGGAGTCTGTGCGGCTGGCGCGAGTCTTCGAACTGCTCGACAAGGACAAGATGAAGCAGCAGTTCGAGCGCCAGGTGGTCGGCGACGCTCCGGCCGAGATCGAGCGGCGCGTCGAAGGAGTCATCGACTGGCTGGTGGCAAGCGACCTTCGCCAATGGCAGGTGGTCCGGGAACGGCTCGACGAGCGGCGCGAGCAGTCGGCTTCGCGGCTGGTCGGCGAGACGAACCCGCAGTTCCAATACAACCGCGAGCAGCTCATGGAGACCGTGGGCCGGGCGGCGCAGCGGACGTTCGAAACCTACGACCAGCGTCGCGAAGCGGACCGCATGGCGGACTCGCTCCAGGCGGCTGTCGCGAATACGGCCATGATCGAGGTGGGCGCGGTGGGCCTCGGCGCCGTGGTGGCGATGGTAGCGACGTCGACGGCCGTGGACGTGACCGGCATCCTGGCTGCCGGGGTGATGGCGACGCTCGGCTTCCTGGTGATCCCGCAAAGGCGCCGGAAGGCAAAGAAGGAGCTGCGGCAGAAGATCGGCGAGCTCCGTGAACAGCTTATGGCGGCGCTGAACGGTCAGTTCCGGCAGGAGATCGAGCGCGGTGTGGAACGCCTCCGCAACGGAATATCGCCGTACGCGCGCTTCGTCCGGGCGGAGGAGAAGAAGCTCGGCGAGCAGCGGGAAGAGCTGACGGGCATCCACGCGGCGATCGGTAAGATCCGGGCGGAGATCGAAGAGTCTCGGGGAACTGCCGGTTAGTGAGCGCGGCGGGTCAGTTAGTAAGTCAGGCTGAAGCGAGCCGTGGACTTACCGCAGCTTGAACTTCTTCATCTTGTAGCGCAGCGTATCGCGGGTGATCTTCAGGAGCTTGGCGGCCTGTGTCTGGTTGCCGCCGGTCTTGTCGAGCGCGCGAAGGATGAGCTGCTTTTCGTTGTCCTCGAGCGACAGGCCCATCTCCGGCAGCGTCGATGTCGGCGTCATCGGCATCATCGGCACCGGACCGTTGCCGCTATGTCCCACCGCCATCGGCAGGCTGCCGACCTGAATTTCCGCGCCGTCTTCGAGAATCATCGAGCGCTCGATGGCGTTGCGAAGTTCACGAACGTTGCCCGGCCAGTCGTGGCTGATCAACAGTACGGATGGACTCGTCGCTGATACCCGTCGATCTGGCGCTTGAACTTGCGGTTGTAGTGGTCGATGAAGAACCCGGTGAGCGGAATGATGTCATTCCGGACGCTCTCTGAGGGGCGGGATCGTGATGTGGATCACGTTCAGGCGGAAGTACAGGTCCTGGCGGAACGCCCCTTCCTGAACGGCCTCGCGTAAGTTCTTGTTGGTCGCGGCGACAACGCGGAGGTCGAGATGGATGTCCTTGAGGCCGCCCAGCCGCCGGAAGGTCTGCTCCTCGAGCACCCGCAGGAGCTTAGCCTGCAGCATCATCGGGATCTCGCCGATCTCGTCCAGGAACAGCGTCCCCTGGTCGGCCAGCTCAAACAGGCCCCGCTTCTGGGCGCGCGCATCGGTGAAAGCGCCCTTCTCATAGCCGAACAGCTCGCTTTCGAGCAGCGTCTCGGGGATCGCGGCGCAATTGATGGCGATGAAGGGTTCGGCCTGCCGCAGGCTCTGGTGATGGAGCGTCTTGGCGATGAGATCCTTACCGGTGCCGTTCTCGCCTTCCACCAGGATCGTCGTCGCCTCGCTGGCCGCCACCCGGCGCACGAAGTTCATCACGTCCCGCATGGATTGGGATTCGGCGATGACTTCCCTCTTTTGCGGTTCGGTCTCCTCGGTCACGTCCTTCACCGTGACCACGATGCCCCCCACCTTGCCTTCCGTGGTGTGAACCGGGGCGGTTCGAATTACCGCCAGCCTCTCCCGGCCATTGTCGGTGTGAAGCCGCACCGTGCCGTTCGGCGCCCCGGAGAGCTGGGTCAAGCCGACCTGCATGCCGCAGTTGGACTCGCAAACCGCGCAACGGAAGACGTCACCACATTCCCGGCCTACCATCTCCTCGGCAGTCATGCCGAACAGCTTCTCCGCTGCACGGTTCACACCGGTGATGACCCGGTTTGGATCGTAGATGATCAACGCATCCGTGAGTTGGTCGAAGACGGCTTCCAGCAGATCGGTGGAGCGCCATTCTTGTGTAAGTTTTGGCATCATGCGGGTACCGCTGCCACTTTTGGGGCTGGCTCACCAAGCCTCTGAGTGTTGCACCCTTACATTAGCACAAAGATAGATGTGTTGTGCGCAATTTCCCCCATCGCATTGCCCCAGATGGCGCCCTCCGGAAGCCGGATCGCGCTGGGGACCCAGTGTTTCCGCCCGTTCTTTAAGAAAATGCAGCTAATAGATCCTCCTGTCTGTCGTATTCCACTACAACGATGTCTGAAATTGGGGCAAAAGGCGCGGCCCCCTTGGCATACCTGGTAAATGGCGATTGAATTGCTCATTTGGAGTGCGAAAGCGCGGTAATCCGGCCGGGCGGACCCTGAATTCCGCGCTGCTCTCGCCCATGTACGGGCGGCAACGTGGACTTCGGCGGACCCGGTTGGCGGGAACGTTCTCGCTGTGGCGGCTTCCGTGTCGGGAAGACGCGGAAAACAATGATTCAACTTGCATTAGCTGATCCGGCTTATCGCTCCGCATTGCAGAGTCTGCTGGAGCGCGACGCAGCTACGTCGATCTGCTGCGTGGAGAACCCCGATCCGGCTGTGGCCGGCGTGCTCGTATTGGATACCGAGCACCTGCGGCGTATGCCACTGCCGATTCGCTCCCCGGAGCGGATCGTCCTAGTGGTTGGCAACCGTTCCGATGACCTCACCACCGCGTGGAACGCCGGTCTGAAGTGCGTGGTGTTCCGCGAGGACCCGATCGGCACTGCCGCGCTGGCCGTGCTTTGCGCCGGACTGCAAACTTCCGAGGCGACCCGCAGCGGCCGGCGCCGGCACACGCACCGGCTTTCCACTGGCTTTAGTAGTCAATGACTGTATGCGACACGCCGCGTGATCCCCGATTCGGGAAGGTGCCCGCCGCGGGCGGGGCCGGACCGGCATTGGTGTGCGCGGCTAGCCGTACTACGTCGAACCTCCCGGAAGAAAGAATCGGCAGACCGGAAACCGGTGTCCGGTCCCTTCTCCGCCGGCCGCGCCGATCGGCGACCGGTAACGGCGGCAGGCGGGTAGGCCGTATCGCCAGGCCGGCGAACGCTCTCGGCCCTGGCTCGATTGGTGGAGGTCTCAAATGTTCGCCGTAAAGAAGATCCTGGCTCCGGTTGACTTCTCGGAACGGGCGGTCGGCGCCGCCCGCTACGCGGAAGCCCTGTCGGACCATTTCGGCGCGCAGGTGGTTCTGCTCCATGTGCTGCTGCCGCCGCACTATGAGTTCAGCTCCCTCGAAGTCGGGGGCACCGTCGTTGACGAGCTGTTCGCGACCCGTGACAAACAGGTGCGCCGGGAGCTCGAAACGTTCCTCCAGGACGAGCTTCCGCGGCTCAACGCCGAGCGGGTGCTCGTCGAGGGCGATCCGGCCCGCGAGATCGTGCGTTACGCTCGCGATTCCGAGACCGACCTGATCGTCGTGCCGACCCACGGGTATGGACCCTTCCGCCGCTTCATCCTCGGCTCGGTGACCGCCAAGATCCTCCACGACGCCGATTGTCCGGTGTGGACCGGGGTGCATCTCGAAGCGGCCTCGTCGGCGGACCGAATCCGTTTCCGGACCGTCATGGCCGCCATCGACCTCGGCGACCAAAGCCAGCGGACCATCGAGTGGGCCGCCGGCATGGCCGCGGCTTATGAGGCCCGGCTTCTGCTCATCCACGCCATGCCGTGCGTCGAAGGCTGTGCGGGGGAGTACCCGGACCCCAACTGGAAGGAGCATCTGATGGCCGAATGCCGCGGCCAGATCGATCAACTGCTGCGGGCGTCCTCGGTGGAGGCCGAAGTGATGACCGAATGCGGCGACGCGCCCGAGGTGGTCTGCTCGGCTGCTCGCCAGACGGAGACCGACCTGCTGGTGATCGGACGCGGGTCGGCCGCCGGTGTCTTCGGGCGGCTCCGCGCCAACGCCTACTCGATCATTCGAATGTCGCCCTGCCCGGTCGTCAGCGTCTAGCGTAGTTTTATTCATCGGCATCAAAACGAGCCCAACGCAGAGATCGATGTGCCCCTCCACCGCTCCCTCCGGTCACGGCTCCCATTCGGCCGCGCGTTCACAACGAGCCGTGGCCGAAGGCACCGGGATCAGCGGGTCGCTCAGCTACCGGGCGCGGCACAGCTACGAGCGCTGCCCTCTCGTCTGCAAGCCTGGTGTTTCTTGCGACACACCAGGAATCCGGAATCCGGCCGGCAAAGTCCGCTACACTGACCTTTTGAGCGCTATGCGATTCGACGAATTCATTCGGCCCGGCATGCTCGTGCGGGATGTGAAGCAGCAGCACCCGGAGACGGTCGAGATCTTCGAGCGGTTCGGCTTCCGCGGTCCGTGCGACGACTGCACCATCGAACAGGTCTCCCGCAAGTACGACGTCAGCTCGCTCGAGGTCGTCGGCGAGTTGAATAACGCCATCTTCGACAAGCCCGTCTAACCCCGTGCCCCACTCAGCGATCCTTCTCATTGACTCACCCGACCGGAAGGGGCTGGTGGCCGGAGTGGCCAACTTCCTCTACCGTCACGACGCCAATATCCTGCACGCCGACCAGCACCAGGACAACGAGGCCGGTCTGTTCTTCATGCGGGTCGAGTGGGACCTCGATGGGTTCGCCCTGCCGCTGGCCCGGTTCTCGTCGGAGTTCGCGCCTATCGCCGGGGAGTTCGGGATGACCTGGCGGCTGGAGCTCTCCTCGGTACGCCCGAAGATCGGCGTCATGGTCTCCAAGTACGACCACTGCCTCGCCGATCTGCTCTATCGCCAGAAGAGCGGCGAGCTGGCCGCTGACATTCCGCTGATTGTCGGCAACCATCCCGATGCGCGTCGGCTGGCCGACTTCCACGGGATCCCTTACTACTACGTGCCGGTGGCCAAGGACAAGCGGGCCGATGCCGAGGCCGAACAGCTCGAGCTGCTGGCGAAGCACTCCGTCGACCTGGTGGTGCTGGCTCGCTACATGCAGATCCTCTCTCCGGCGTTCGTCGAGCATTATCCACGGCGCATCATCAACGTTCATCACTCCTTCCTGCCCGCCTTCAGCGGCGCCAAGCCGTACCACCGCGCCTTCGAGCGCGGCGTCAAGCTGATCGGGGCCACCAGCCACTTCGTCACCGAGGTGCTCGACGACGGTCCGATCATCGAGCAGGACGTGGCCCGCGTATCGCACCGCGACCAGATCGACGACCTGCTGCAGAAGGGGCGGGAGCTCGAGAAGGCGGTCCTGTCACGGGCGGTCCGGTGGTGGAGCCAGCACCGGATCCTGGTTTACGGCAACAAGACGGTCATCTTCGACTGAGTCCGGTGGGGCGGACGGTCAGTGCAGAAAATCGCGCGAACTCGGCGCTTTGGACTGCCGGCCGTGGAAATTCTCCGCTAACACGCTGATATATAAACATTTACAAACGAATTGGGTTCGTTTGGTAGTGGCCGGTTTCGTGCCTGCACTTCCCGCTTGGAATCTCGGGTTCCGTTGAGAGGTCGGGACGTACCGTGGCGGCCTGGGCGGGGGACCGCCCCTCTCCAGTGGCGGCTCCGTCAGTAATGTTCAGCGGCGCACAGGGGAGCGTTCGGCGAATGCGAGCCGTGACCGGGGCGCGGCCCGGTTGGGGAAGGCGGACGATCAGGACAGGATTTTAGGATAGCAGCTCGAAGCGCGGGGATCTCGTATCGAATGTCCGCAACTTACTGATTTCAAGTGACAAGATGATCCCCTGTGCTCGGTGACTTGCATTTCTTGAAGGGCGCCCTGGCGTGGTTGCGGATGATCCGAAAGGCGGGCGTCCACGTCAGGCCGATCGGGGACCACGGCCGACTTCGGGTATCGCAGGTTGCTGGGCCTCGAGGCCCAGCGGGGGCGTGGACGCCCCCCCTTACATGTAGTAGTCGAACTGGTGCTCGGTCCGGACCCGGCGGCGGATGGCCATGATGTGAACCGGGGTGCCGTTGGGGTCGAGCTCAATGTAGTTGCGCGGGCCCTGCCAGAGAAAGCGGGCGTTGGTCAGCAGGTCGTGCGCCTGGTAGGCGCGGTCGGCGGTCACACCGAGCTCTTCCAGATCCAGCTCGATGAATCCCGACTGCCGGAAGTGCGGGTCCAGGTTCACCACCACCAGCACGACGTTCTCGTGGCCCGGGGTGCGCTTGCTGTAGCAGATCAGTTGATCGTTGGTCGTGGCGTGGAAGCGCAACGAGGCGTCGCTGTGAAGCGCCGGATTTGACCGGCGGATCTCGTTGACCCGGGCGATGTAGTAGCGGAGGCTTTCGGGGCGGTCCAGGTCCCGGTGCTTCAGCTCGTACTTCTCCGAGTTCAGATACTCCTCGCCGCCGGGCTCGCTCGGCTCGACCTCGCAATGCTCGAACGCCGGTCCGTAGATACCGTAGCTCGCGCCGAGGGTCGCCGCCAGCGCCAGGCGCACCATCGAGGCCGGCCGGCCGCCGAGCTGCAGGTATTCGGGCAGGATGTCCGGCGTGTTCGGCCACAGGTTGGGCCGGAAGACCTCGCGGATGCCGCTGTTCGCCAGGGTCGTGAAATACTCCTGCAGCTCGTCCTTCGTGTTTCTCCAGGTGAAGTACGTGTAAGATTGCGAGAAACCCAGCTTCGCCAGTTGATGCATGACGGCGGGGCGGGTAAATGCCTCCGACAGGAAGATCGTCTCCGGATACTTCGCCTGTACTTCGCGAATCACCCACTCCCAGAAGCGGAAGGCCTTGGTGTGCGGATTGTCCACGCGGAAGATACGGACGCCCTCGTCGGCCCAGTGGAGCATGACGCTCTTCAACTCGTCCCACAGCGACTGCCAGGCGCTTGTCTCGAAATCGATCGGGTAGATATCCTGGTACTTCTTCGGCGGGTTCTCGGCGTACTGAACGGTGCCGTCGGGGCGCTTGCGGAACCACTCCGGGTGCTCCTTGACGTAAGGATGGTCAGCCGAGCACTGGAAAGCGATGTCGAGCGCGAGCTCCATGCCGAGCGCCCTGGCCTTCTCGACCAGCCGCCGGAAGTCGTCGATCGTGCCAAGTTCCGGGTGGATGGCCTTGTGTCCTCCCTCCTTGCCGCCGATGGCCCACGGGCTGCCGACATCGCCCGGCTCGCAAACCGGGCTGTTGTTCTTCCCCTTGCGGTACTGCTCGCCGATGGGGTGGATGGGGGGCAGGTAGACGACGTCGAAGCCCATCGAGGCGACGTAATCGAGCATGCGCTCGGCGTCGCGGAATGTACCGTGGCGGCCCGCCTCGGCGGCGCAGGAGCGCGGGAAGAACTCGTACCAGGCGCCGTAGCGGGCCCGTTCGCGGTCCACCCAGACGGGCAGCTCGCGATGATAGACGCTGGCGTAGCGTTTGTTCGGGTAGCGGTTCATCCACAGCTCGAGGAGCTCGTTGAGCGCGATGGCCCGCTTTTCCCCGACCTCGGCCGTCTTGTCGCGGAGGGTCCCGGCCCACGTCCGTAACTGGCCGGCGCCTTCCACGACGCGGCCGGTGGCCTCCTCGAGCAGCTCCGCACCGACGAGGTAGTCGATGGGGAGATCGGCGTCGGCGTCGATGCGTTTGACGAGGTCGCGGCGCCAGGACTTGAACGGGTCCACCCAGCCTTGCACGGTGTAGTGATGGAAGCCGACCTCGCTGACGGGGAATTCGCCCTGCCAACGGTCGTTGCCGAGCGGCTCCATTGGCGCCTCGTGCCATTCGGCTGCGTTTTCGGGCGCCCCTGCCAGCGCGACGGAGCCTGGTTCCTGCCGGGTGAGGGCCGGCGCTTCTCCGATTTTGCGATACAGGAGGACGCAGCCGATGGCGTCATGCCCATCGGCAAAGACATCGGCGGATACGCGAACCGGTTCCCCGACCACGCGCTTGATGGCATAGCGCCCGCAGTCTATCTCGGGTTCGATTCGTGAAATGACGACTCTCGATCGGCCATCGCTCACTGACATGTAGGTTGCTCCCCTCCTGGGAATGGTATCGAATGCGCGGCCCCGGCGGCCGTCGGCATGCCGCGGGCGGCGGCGGGAGCCGCTTACTTGGAGACGGCGAGCGGGTCGAGGTGTTTCGTTTGCGGCGGGGGGGGCCAACCGCCGGCAGGACTTCCGGTGTGGCAAGTCTGGCGGCCCGCTCCACGTCGGGGGGGGCGACGGGGGCTCTACTGGCAGGTGGGACCGCCCGCCTCGCCAACGGTGCGACATGCTGTAGTTGGTTCCGGCTGTGTCATAGTCCTTGTAATAGAGATGTCATCGAACCAACGCCCGGGAATCCTCCGCCTGGCAGCGTCTCTTGTGCCTATTTGCGCCGCCGCGGCTACGGTGGTCGCGCTTGTCGATGGGGTGATCGTGATCACCGGGTACCAGGGAGGGCGGCCAAGCGATATCGGCTATGCCTGGCTCGCGAACACGATTGGACTGGCGACGCATTGGGACCTGCTGGGGTGGCTGCCGGCGGCCTTCCGGCGCTACCGCGAGGTACACGGCGCGGGTGAGGCAGCGGGCTTCCTGGGCGCGGCAGTGGTGCTCAATTTCGTCCTGTCGCTGGTGGCCGGGACCTTGATCGCGGCCGTCGCATTCCTGCGAAATCGGACGTCCGTCCGTCCGGCGTCACAGTGGAAGCCGTCGCTCGTGTGGGGCGTCTGGTGCCTGCTTCTGTCGCCGCTGGTGCTGCACTTCGCTTCCCAGATGACGCTGCCGGGGCTGGTGCGAGAGCAGTCGGCACTCGAGATCTGGGCGGGGATCGGCATCGTGGTCCTGATTTGGATTGGCGGCGCGTGGCCGGTCTCGCGGACGCGCTGGTTCGGACGCCTCTCGCAGGTGGGCGCTTGGGTCCTGGCAATCGCGGGGGCGCTGGTGGTGACGGGAGGAGCGGTGGCGGGGCCGGGGAGCCAGGAGGCCGTACCGGCGGCGGACGCCTCGCACCCGAACGTCGTGTTGATCTCGATCGACACCCTCCGCGCCGATCACCTGCACTCTTATGGCTACGCCCGCGACACGAGTCCCAATCTCGACGCGCTCGCCGCCGGCGGCGCGAAGTTCCGTTACACCGTCGCGCCCACGTCCTGGACGCTGCCGTCGCACATGACGATGATGACCAGCCTGCCGCCGCATCAGCACCAGGTGACCTCCGACATCAGTCGGCTGGCCGACCGTGCCGTGACGCTGGCCGAGGTGTTCCACGACGCCGGCTACTCGACCGCGGGTTTCGTCTCGGGCGCTTACTTGCAGGCCGAATACGGTTTCCGGCAGGGGTTCGATCTATACGACGACTACACCGCGATGCCGAAGGCCTGGAACGCGCACACCAAGGTCACCTCACCCGCGCTGATGGGCGCCGTGAAGGGCTGGCTCGAGAATTGGGACCGCAACGGGCGCGAGCGGCCCTTCTTCCTGTTCGTTCACATGTGGGACGTCCACTACGACTACAATCCACCGAGCCCCTACGACAAGCTCTTCGACCCCGACTACAAGGGCACCGTCACCGGCCACGACTACGAGGGGGCATCGGAGGTGAAGCGCGGCATGGATCCGCGCGACCTCCAGCACATCGTGGCGCTCTACGACGGCGAGATCCGGTATGTCGATGAGCAGCTCGGCGAGCTGTTCGCATTCATGCGCCAGCGGAAGATGTTCGACGATTCCGTGGTTACGGTAACCGGCGATCACGGCGAGGAGTTTTTCGAGCACGGGAAGAAAGGGCACCGGCTGGCGCTCTACGACGAATCGTTGCTGGTGCCGCTGATCGTGCGCTATCCGGCGAAGGTCCCCGCCGGGCGGACGGTGGACGCGCAGGTGCGCCTGCTGGACCTGGCGCCGACGCTGCTCGCGCTGGCGGGGGTCGAAAGAGCCCAAGGGGTTCGGCATGACGTCGGGGGATCCGAAAGATTTCGGGTACGATCTCACGGCGCGGATCACCGGCGAGGACACGTCGACGCCCCCGCTCTCCTATGGTGTGCTCAGTTGGCGAATGGCGTCGGCCCGCAGCGCGGACTGGAAGCTGATCGTCAAGCTCGAGGGCTCGCCGGCGCCGGAGCTCTACAACCTCCACGACGATCCCGGCGAGAAGACGAACGTGAGCGAGCAGCAGCCGGCGCTGCTCGATGCGATGTACGAACGCCTGACCCAGTTCCGCGAAGTCCCGGCAGAAGGAGTCGCTGGTCGAGACGATCCGAATCGACCGCGAGCAGCTCGCCGCGCTCCGCACGCTCGGCTACGTCACCGACTACATCGGCGAGGCCGTCAGCATCCACGTAAAGATGACGCCGCCGCCGGAGAGCCAGCTTTCGACCGGGACGGTCACGTTCGGATGGAAGCCCAGCACGAAGGTCGATCAGTACTACCTCAAGGTCGGCAGCGCCGTGGATACGGATGATATCTACGGCAGCGATCAGGGGGCGGCGACGTCGGTAGCGGTTTCCGGCATTCCCGTGGACGGCCGCACCATCTTCCTGCGCCTCTTCATGCGGGCCGGCCAGGACTGGCAGTTCCAGGACTTCACCTACAGCACCGGCGAGCGCGAGCCGGGCCCGAAGAGTTGCACGGCCAAGGTGTCGATCGCCAACCTTACCCGCGACGGCAAGGATTTTCAGGTGGGCGACCGGTTCCGGGTGGCGGTCGAGGGTGCCGCCGATCAGCCGGTCTGGGTCCGCGCGACTCGCGACCGGCAGGAGTCCGGGCATAGTTTCGACAAGACCGACGCCGACGGGAAGGCTGTTGTCGAGGGCGTCATGCGGGCCGACCAGGTGGGCAAGTGGCAGGAGACGTGGTCGGTGGGTCGGGTGTGCGCGTCGCCGACGCTGGAGTTCGAAGTGCGGCCGGCACGGTAGGGCGGGGTTCGAAGGCCCGCGACCGCTCATTCCGATGAGGCCGGGCCATGTTCGTTCCGTGAGGGGGGCGGTTCGCTTTTCGCCGGTCCCGTTGCGGGGGACCCCGCTGCGGGAGGGTCGGGGTGGACGCGTGAAAGGAGCTCGCGATGTCCCCGGTGGGCCGGGCGGCGCTGGTCGGCGGTTCGCCTTTTGGAGGACCCGTTGCGGTAGTCAGACTCCGCTCCCTTTGGTCGCGGCTCGCAAGGCCGAGCTTTTTGGGGTGCGGGCAGGTAACGGGAACTCCGTGTGTCCGTCTGTCACTTTGACGGTATACTATGAGTCAGGAAATAGAGGGCGTCAATGAAGACCCAATACAAGTTTGCGGTTATCATTATCGCTGTCATCGGAACGCTGGTCTGGCTGGCCGCTGGCGGCATTAACGAAACCAAAACCTACTACAAGACGGTTGACGAGCTTCATCAGATGGGACACGATGCGCTGGGCAAGCGTCTCCGCGTCGCCGGAGATGTCCAAGAGGGCTCCATCACTCACAACGGCAGCGAAACCCACTTCGTTCTGGCGCAGGAGCAACAGCAGCTGGTGGTGGTTTACGACGGCATCGATCCGTTGCCGGACACGTTCCGCGATGGGGCGCAGGCCCTGGCCGACGGCGAAATGGGCGCCGATGGAGTGTTCCGGGCCAGCAAGATCCAAGCGAAGTGCGCCTCCAAGTATCAGGCGTCGCCGGTAGGTAATTCTCAAGCCTCGATGTAGCCGGAGCGGCTTTTTTATGGAAAACCTGGGCTCTCTCGCTCTGATTCTCGCTTTCTGTCTGTCCATCTACGCGATCGTCGGGTCGGTGGTGGGCAAGCTGAAACGCAAACCGCTGCTCGTGGTAAGCGCCGAGAGGGCTGTCTACGCCATCTGGTTCCTGGTGACGTTTGCCTCAGCGCTGCTGGTCTACGCGCTGCTCACCTCCAACTTCACCATCGCCTACGTCGCGGCCAATTCCAACCGCGACATGCCGACGCTCTACAAGTTCGCCGCCTGGTGGGGCGGGCAGGAAGGGTCGCTCCTGCTGTGGTCCTGGATCCTGTCCTGTTATGCGGCGATCGTCGTCTTTACGAACCGGCACAAGTTCCGCAACATGATGCCTTACGTCACCGCAACGTTGATGGTGACGCAGTGCTTCTTCCTGTTGCTGAACGCCTTCGTGGCGACGCCGTTCCAGGTGATCGCCGTGGGGCGCGAGGTGGTCGCGCTGCCGGACGGCAACGGGCTCAATCCGCTGCTGCAGCACTGGGCGATGGCGATCCATCCGCCGAATCTCTACTTGGGCTACGTTGGCTTCATCGTGCCGTTCGCCTTCGCCATGGGCAGCCTGATTACCAAGCGCCCGGGCGACGACTGGATCCACACGACGCGCCGCTGGACGCTGATCACGTGGTGCTTCCAGTCGATCGGCATTCTGCTCGGCGCCGGGTGGGCCTACTCGGTCCTGGGCTGGGGCGGCTACTGGGGCTGGGATCCGGTGGAGAACGCCTCGCTGCTGCCGTGGATCACCGGTACCGCCTTCCTGCACTCGGTGATGATGCAGGAGAAGAAGGGAATGATGAAGGTCTGGAATATGGTGCTCGTCTCGGCCACGTTCCTGCTTTGCATCTTCGGCACGTTTCTGACGCGCTCCGGGATCGTGAGCTCGGTGCACGCCTTTGCGCGCTCGCCGATCGGCATGTACTTCGCTGTCTTCCTGGCGCTGAACATTGCCGCGGTGACCTTTCTCATTCTCGGCCGGCTGGATTTCCTCAAGAGCGAATCGCAGCTTCAAAGCGTCGTCTCGCGCGAATCGACTTTCCTGTTCAATAACCTGTTGCTGCTGGCCGCCTGCTTCGCGGTGCTGTGGGGCACGATGTTCCCGGTGATCTCCGAGGCGCTGACCGGCGAGCAGATCAGCGTCGACAAGCCGTTCTTCGACCGGGTCAACGTCCCGATCGGGCTGGCGCTGCTGCTGCTGACGGGATTGGGGCCGCTGATCGCCTGGCGTCGCAGCTCGGTTGACAGCCTGCGGCGGGCCTTCCTATGGCCGTCACTGGGCGGGCTGGCGACCATCGCCATTCTGCTCGTGTTCGGCGTGCGGCACTTCTATGCGCTGGTCTCGCTGGGTCTTTGCGCGTTTGTCGGCTGGACGGTGGCGCAGGAGTTCTTCAAGGGCTCGCGGGCCATACACTTGCGCGACAAGATGAACTGGATTCGGGCCGCCTTCGAGCTCACCCATCGCAATACCCGGCGCTATGGCGGCTACATCGTCCACATGGGCGTGGTGTTCATGTTCATCGGCTTCACCGGATCCGCCTTCAATGCGAAGGACACGGTTCAGGTGCAGGTGGGCGACTCCTTCAACCTCGGCCACTACCAGCTTCGCGTGGCCGACATACACTCCGGCGAGAACGCCAACTACACGTGGTCGAACGCCGAAATCGAAGTGAGCCGCGGCGGCAAGCTGATCGACAAGCTGTATCCGGAAAAGCGCTTCTTCAAGGCCGCCGAACAGGGCGCCTCGGAAGTCGCGATCCGGCGCCGCCTCAATGAGGATCTCTATCTCAACTTCGCCGGCGTCTCCGACGATGGTGTCCACGCCGTCATTCAGGCCTACATCTTCCCGCTCGTCTCCTGGATCTGGTTGGGCTTCTGGGTGTTGTTCACGGGCACGCTGATTTGCCTGGTACCCAGCAAGGTGCGCCTCCAGTACCCGCGGACCGAAGTGGTGGGATACGTCAAGCAGGACGTTCCGGTCGAGAAATAGCCCGGCCGGCGGATTTGCCTGCTAAGCTGATAATACCGTTGGCTGTTCACGGCGACGGAGCCGTTAAAAGGACCGTTCGACGTTCGATCCATGACATTGGTAGTTGCCGCCCTGCTCACTGTCGGTGTAGTCACGTTCATTCTGCTCATCCGACAAAAAGATATCTCCGAGGAAACAGACTCCTCGCCCACCCGCCATCTCGAGGAGCGGAAAGTCCGCATCTATGACGGCTTGCGCGACTTGCAGTTCGAGTTCCGCGTCGGCAAGCTGTCCGAGGACGACTACCAGGCGGCGAAGGCCGAGCTGCAGAAGGAGCTCGCGCGCGTCACCAGGCAGATCGACAAGATCACGGGCGGCGAGCCGGCGAAGCCCGAGGCGGAACCGGAACCGGAACCGGAACCCGAAAAACCGGTGACCGCCAAGAAATGCCCGAGCTGTGGCGCCGAGTTCGAAGTGGCCATGAAATTCTGCGGCGAATGCGGACAGCCGATGACGAGAGGAGCGGCATGAAGAGGGCGGCAGGTGGCTGGTGGCAGGTGGCCGGTAGCCGTTGTCTGGTGGCGGCTGTCTGGTTGTTTGCGGCGCTATCCCTCCAGGCCGAGGTCAGCGGGACCGTCATCAACCGGACTACCAACAAGCCCGCGCCCGATACGGTTGTCACGCTCTACCAACTCGGCCAGAACGGAATGCAGCCGGTCAAGACCGAGCGCGCCAACGCCGAGGGCAACTTCTCGATCGACTACACGCCCCAGGGTCCGCACCTGCTGCAGGCCATCTACGACGGGGTCGTCTACAACCGTGCCGTGCCGCCCGGCGCGCCGACCACCGGACTCGACGTGGACGTCTACGATTCCACCCCCGAGAGCCCGGATTCACAGGTCACGCAGCACATGATCCTCATCGAGCCGATGGGCGGCATTCTGCATATCAACGAGAGCATCCTGTTCGACAACACGGGCAACCGGACGGTCAACAATCCCAAGGGCTCGGTCCAGATCTGGATACCCTCCGATATCCAGGGCGAGCCGCGGTTGATGGTGACGGCTCCGGAGGGCATGCCGATCCAGCGCGATGTCGCCACCACCAGCGATCCCAATGTGCGGGCCATCGACTATCCCGTCAAGCCCGGCGAGACGCGGTTCGACCTCACCTACGTCCTGCGTCCCGCCGAGCCGCCCGTCTTTGCCGGCAAGGTTCTCCACGGTGGCGCTCCCATCCGCCTGGTGACGCCCGACACCGTGACGCTGGTCGGCGACAACGTCACCCAGATCGGGCAGGAGCCGCGCACCAAGGCGAAGGTGTACGAAGTGAGCGGCAGCGAGTTCTCGGTCCAGGTGGATGGCACCGGCTCGCTGCAGATGGCGGGGGATGCACCGGCCGCTCCGAGCGGCGGTTCCGGTGTCCAGCAGATCCGGGCCCGTGTTTATGAGCGCGTCTACGTCATCGTCGCCCTGGCCCTGCTGATCCTGGCCGCGGGCTTCATCGTTCTCTACCGCCGGCCGTCGGCCGCCGCCGCCCAACCGGCCGCCAGCAATGAGCCGCAAACCAAGGGCTCCCGTAAATGAACGCCCTCGTCGTCAGCGACCTGTGGAAGTACTTCGGCGACTATCCGGCGCTGCAAAGGATCTCCTTCACGGTGGATGCCGGCGCGGCGCTCGCCATCATCGGCCGGAACGGCGCCGGGAAGACCACGCTGCTGCGGCTCCTGGCCGGGCTGTCGACGCCCGCCCGCGGGTCGGTGACGCTGCTCGGCCATGACGCCCGCGATCCCAAGACACGGGCGCGGGTCGGCATCATCGGCCACGGTATCGGCATCTACGACGAGCTGTCGGCGATCGAGAACCTGCGTCTGTTCGGCCAGCTCTACGGGCTCGACGACGTCGACGGCGCGGCGCTCGAGTGGCTCGAGCGGACCGGTCTGGCCCGGGTCCGCGACGGCCTCGTTCGTGAGTTCTCGCGCGGGATGCGGCAGCGGCTGGCCGTGGCGCGAGCCTTCCTCCACAATCCGGACCTGCTGCTGCTCGACGAACCGTTCACCGCGCTCGACGACCGGGCGATCGCCATGCTGCAGGGGCTGCTCACCGACGCCCTCGCCGCGGGCAAGACGGTGCTCATGTCCACCCACCAGCTTCGCGAGGCGCTCGAGCTGGCCACCCACGTGGGACTGATCGCGCGCGGACGCCTGGTCTATACCGGGGTCCGCACCGAGGAGATGTTGGCCGATCCCGGCTGGCTTTACCGCCACTACGGGGAGGGCTGAACCGGTGGGATTCCTGCGCAACAGCCTGACCGTCGCGGCCAAGGACCTCCGGGCCGAGCTGCGCACAAAGGAGGCCGTCAACGCATCGCTGTCTTTCGCGTTGGTGATCCTGCTGCTGTTCAGTTTCGCCTTCGATCCCACCGCCGAGCAGACCCGGGAAATCTCCGGCGGCCTGCTGTGGATCGTCTTCGCGTTCGCCGGCGCGCTGATTCTCAACCGCAGCTTCTCCCGCGAGAAGGCGAATGACTGCCTCGATATGCTGGTGGCCTCGCCGGTCTCGGGCGCGGCCCTGTTTATCGGCAAGGCCGTGGCCAATGCGTTGCTGCTGCTGGCAGTGGAACTGGTCTGTCTGCCGGTTTTTGGCATCCTATATAACGTGACCTGGACGCGTCAGATCCCCTCGCTGCTGCTCGTCCTGGTTCTGGGAACCTGGGGACTCACTGTCATCGGGACCATGTTCAGCGCCCTCACCGTCAACCTGCGGCTGCGCGAGCTGATGCTGCCGGTGCTGGTCTACCCGATGATGATTCCGGGGCTGATGGGAGCCATGCTGTTGACGACGGTTCTGCTTGCCGGTGAACCGATCGGCGACAACATGATCTGGCTTCGGCTCCTGATCGGGTTTGATATCATCTTTACCGCTCTCGCCGTCGGGCTGGTCGAGACGGTACTAGTGGGGTAACGACGATGCGAAGCAAGCTCCTCTATATCCTTGCCGTCGCGGCCGGGCTGTTCCTGGCGCGCAATGCTTACGTCATCCTCCTGAGGCTTCCGGACGAGGCCCAGCAGGGCGCGATCTACCGGATCATGTTCTACCACGTGCCGAGTTGGTTCACCTGCTTTACGGCCTATTTCGCCGCCGGCATCGCGAGCGCGCTGTACCTGGTGAAGCGTAAGTCCGTCTACGACGACCTGGCGGTGTCGGCGGTCGAGGTGGGGGTGATCTTCACGAGTATCGGTCTCGTGACCGGTTCGATCTGGGCCCGTATTATCTGGGGCATCTGGTGGACCTGGGATCCGCGGCTCACCTGGGCCTTCATCACGCTGCTCGTCTACGCCGGCTACCTGATGCTGCGCCGCGCGATCGACGATCCGAGCGAACGGGCGAAGAACTCGGCCGTCCTCTGCCTGTTCGCCTTCACCAGCGTCGTCATCACTTACAAGGCGATCGACTGGTGGCGTACCCAGCATCCCGGCGCAGTCCTCAGTTTCCGGACCGGCGGCGGCAACATGGACCCGGCCATGGAGGGAATGCTGTTCTGGAACTTCCTGGCCTACCTGCTGCTCACGATCCCGATTCTCCTGTTGCGGATTCGCCAGCAGCAGGTGCAGCGGGAAGTCGACGCCCTGCGCCGCCGCGCGCACGCCCTATAGGAGACTTGAATGATTGACGAACGCAATTTCGTTTTCATGTTCTACGGCTTCGCCGCCGCCTGGGTGATCCTGGCAGCCTACGTGGTCTATCTGGGGACCCGGGAAGGCAAGCTCAAGAAGCAGCTCGACAACCTGCGGAAGATGATCGAGGACCGGGAACCGTCGTGATTGAACGCCGTCGTCTCCTAGCCTGGGCCGCCGGCCTTCCCTTCGCCGGCGCCTTGAGCGAGCGCGAGGCCCGTGCCGCCGCCCAGGTGGAGCGCGCCACCCGGGCCATGCCGTCCCCCAAGATCCAGGATGTCCAGGTCATCGCCACCGCGCCCGAGGGACTGCGGCTGGTGGTCGTCAAGATCCTCACCGACCAGGACGGCCTCTACGGCTACGGTTGCGCCACCTACACCCAGCGCGCCGACCTCGTCGTCCCCGCCGTCGAGCGTTACTTGAAGCCGTTCCTGATCGGCAAGCCCACCGACCGTATCGACGACACGTGGCAGGCCATGTACAACTCCTCGTACTGGCGCAACGGTCCCGTGCTCAACAACGCGATGAGCGGCGTCGACATGGCGCTGTGGGACATCAAGGGCCGCCAGGCCGGCATGCCGGTCTACCAGTTGCTCGGCGGGAAGTGCCGTGAGGCCGCCGACTGCTACGGCCACGCCTCGGGCGCCGAAATCCCCGAGGTGATCGAAAACGCCAAACGGTACATGGCCGAAGGCTTTCGCCACGTGCGCGTGCAGGTCGGCGTCCCCGGCATGGCCGGTTACGGTGCCGGCGCCGGCTCGAAACAGATTCCCGCGCTGCATGACGGGCCCGTCTACGAGCCCGCCGTCTACATCCGCCGGGCCCTCGCGCTGTTCGAGGCCGCGCGGACCGAGCTTGGCGACGAGGTCGAGCTGCTTCACGACGTCCACGAACGCGTCACCCCGACCCAGGCCATCCAGTTCGCGAAGGACGTCGAGCGGTTCCGGCTCTTCTTCCTCGAGGACCCGCTGTCGCCCGAGGACATCGGCTACTTCCGCAACATCCGCCAGCAGTCCTCGACTCCGATCGCGATGGGTGAGCTGTTCAACAGCCCCCACGAGTGGTCGCCGCTGATCACCGAGCGCCTGATCGACTACATGCGCATGCACGTCTCCCAGATGGGCGGCCTGACGCCGGCGCGGAAAGTGGCGGCGGTGGGCGAGATGTTCAACGTGCGGACGGCGTGGCACGGTCCCGGCGACGTTTCCCCGATCGGGCACGCCTGCAACGTGACGCTCGACGTCGCCTGCTGGAACTTCGGTGTCCAGGAGTACTCGCCGTTCGGCGAGAACACCCGCGAGGTCTTCTCCGGTTGCCCGGAGATGAAGAACGGGTACCTCTACCCCAACGAGAGTCCCGGTTGGGGCATCGAGGTCGACGAGGCAGCGGTCCGAAAGTTTCCCTTCGGCCACGGCGAACGGGGGGAGCGCCAGCAGTTGAACGGCGGCTGGGGCGAGATCCGCAAGCGAGACGGTACGATCATCAAGCAGTAGCTTTTTCACCCGGAAGCGGGAGGGTGATCACCGGCTTTCGGCGCCGGATGGGATTGCGCTTCCTCCGTCTTCTCGGGCGTAGAAGACGATCGTCAGCGCGGCGAATTCCCGCTCCCCTTGTTTGGCCCAACCTTGCTGTGTCAGCCGGCGGTCCAGGTCCGTGATGTCGACGGCGGGTTCGTACGGGCTCGCGGCAACGGCGATCCGGCTCGAGCGGACCGGATCGGCGCCGCACAAGCGCTGATCGAGCTCGGGCCGGAAGAACCGGTACACGCCGATCGTGGTGTCGGGAACCGTGATGATGCACGCGCCATTCGCGGCCGCCTCTGCCAGCACCACGGCGGCCGCCCGCCAGTTTTCACGCGGCACGAGGAACATCCGCGTGTTCTCGTAGAGGCAGCCCGCCAGGAAGGCGATTGTCAGCACGACGGCGAATCCGCGGCGCCATGAGGACCGCCACGGCGGATGTCCGCCATGATCGAACGATGAAGAGCGCAAGGGCCTGACCGCGTTGAGAGTCCCGACCCGGGTTTGTTGAAGGAAGAGACGCTCGATTCCGGCGGCCGCGAGCAGCGTCAGCGGCGCCAGCACGAAGATCATTTGGCGGATCGCGACGAAATAGCCGAATAGGATGTCCGTGGTGAGCGCCCCAACGAGCGGCGCCACGGCACAGAAGACCCATAATCGGCTTAGACGGATGGTTCGCGATCCGAGTATGGCCAGGACGACGATCACCGCCGTGCCTGCGTAGCCGAGTCCGACCAGTTCCCTTATCACGACGTCAGCCTGTGCGATGCCGTAGTGCGGGACCATCTTGTAGAAAGCAATCTCGTCGTGCCACGTCCGCGACGCGTATACATACCATGGGACAAACCCGGCGGCCGCGGCTACAATGGCGGCGGCCACCCGGAAGGCATCCCGCCGCCGATTCGAATCGGTGACCAGCCACGCCAGATGTGCGAGGGCCACGAACACGGTAAGCGGCTGCGTGTAAATCCCGGCCAGCACCGTCAGCGTATAGACCGCCGTTCTGCCCAGGGCCGGCCGGTCGAGCAGCCAGAGCAGAACGACCGTAGACCATACGCCGATCGCCAGCGCCAGGGCGTAGGGACGGGCCTCCAGGGCATATCGGAACTGTAGGGGCGTGAGCGCCAATAGCAGCACCGGGAACCACGGCCGTCCGAGACCCGCCCGCCGCGCGAGCAGGAACATACCCGCACAAGCGGCGACGCTAGAGACGAGCGACGGCAGCCGGGCGGCAAACTCCGAGAACCCGAGAAGATTGAGGCTGAGAGCAATGGACAGGAAGCCCAGCGGGACGCCGCCCACGGCATGCGGGACGTATTCGAGGATCTGTGCAAGGGACCGGTCCCGGATGCCGATGAGGGTCAACACCTCGTCGAGCCACAGCGACAGGCGGGGGAGGAGCACCGCGAGGACGCAGGCGTAAGCGGCGAGCAGCGGGATCAGGATGCGAAGTTGGGAGCGGAGGTCCGCTGGTTGACGCAAGGCACGATCCTCTCCTGGGCGGACTCACAGGCCGCGCGCCGAGAGCTGTCGCAGCCGGACAAATCCAGGGAATCCACTTGGAAGTGATATTCAATATACCGCGCCTGGGCGCTATCGGGGGGGCATGCTCGGGGCCATGGTTCGAGGGGGCATTCGGTGGTATCGTTTTCGGCCTGGGCCGCTTGGTAGAATAGGGGCCAAGCAGTCTGGATGGGCACCTGGGGAGGCGTCATTCTTCCAGGTCTCTCGCGCTTGCGAACGCGTTGCACATGTTCCTACCGGTCCGGAATCGAGGCGGAGGGGCTGGAGTTCCACCCGGTGGGGCCCAACTTGGCGCCCGCGGCCTACAGCCCGGAGGAGTTCGACCGCATCCACGACACCAAGACCGGAAAGCGGTATCTTCTGCAGTCGTTCGTGCTGTCCCGGATCGAGCAGAGCTGCCCCGGCTGCATGCCCTGCGGCACTTCGGTCCCATCCCGAACAAGATCGCCTTCCCGGTCGCCGCGGGGTCCTGCTCGTCGGGTCGGACCCGAGAAACAGACCCGCGGGCGAGTTGCCGGAGTCGGTATTCGTCTGTTCGTATGCCGAGTACTGGCAGTTATTGCCGCGGGCGGCGGCCGTCGTGCATTCTGGAGGAGTCGGGAGTACGGCGCAGGGGTTGCGCGCCGGGATTGCCATGTTGATCGTTCCCTACACGCACGACCAACCCGACAATGCGTTCCGCACTACGCGCATGGGATGCGTCCTTACTCGCGCCAGGTCGCGCTACGATGCCGCCTCCGCGGCGCTCTGCCTGCGCGAGCTGCTCGAACAGCCCAAGTACACGGCGGCAGCCCGCTGGGTGGCCGCGCAACTGGCCACCGAGGACGGCGTGGGCGCCGCCTGCAATGCAGTCGAGGAGTGCCTCGCCGGCACCAATGGACATTAGCGCTGAGAAAGCAGCCGCCGGGTGGTGGCGATGGAAGGCCTCGCTCGGGCCGATGGACTCCATCGCCATCGCGCTGGTGGTGGCGATCGTGGCGGCCACGCTGGTGGTCTCCGGAGCGCTCGGATCAGACTTCAGCGACAACAGCGACGAGCCGGCCCATGTCGTCTCCAGCCTCATGGTGCGGGACTACCTGACGGAGGCCTTTCCGGGGAACCCGCTCGAGTACGCCCGCGACTACTACGTCCACTATCCAAAGGTCGCGATCGGCCACTGGCCGCCGCTGTTCTATGGTGCCGAAGCGGTCTGGACGTTGGTGTGGGGCCGCACTCGCGCCGCGCTAGTGATCTTTCCGGCATTGATCTGCGCGGTCTTCATTCTCAGCCTTTACTTCTGGGCCCGGCGCGAATGCGGTTCCGGACCGGCGCTGGTGGCAACGCTGCTGCTGGCTTTGACCCCGCTCATGAAGGGGGCGGTGTACCGGGTCGCGCCGGGGACGCTGATGGCGCTGTTTGCCTTCTGGTCCATCACGCTTTGGAGCCGCTACCTCGACCAGGGCCGGCGGCGGCTGGTCGTGGGCGCCGTCGTGCTGGCAGGGTGTGCCGTGCTGACCCATGGCCGCGGAGCGGTGCTCGTGCCGGCGTTCGTGATCGCCTATGTGATCCAGATGGGTGTGCGCCGGCGGCCGGTGTGGCTGCTATTGGGTGCGATGGTACTGGTCTTGTTGCCCTTCGTGCCGCACTATTTCGGGTACACGAGGCTCCCCGCCCTCGGGGTGTTGCTGAGCAAGGGCGCCCAAACGGCGTGGGGGATCTACTTTTCGATCGGCATTCCTATCCTCGCGCTCGCGGCGATCGGCCTCGAGCGGGCCATCCGCGGCGGCGCCAGGTGGCGGGCCATGGCCGCGCTCCTGTTGGGCGGGGCGTATTTCCATTGCATAGCGCCCGTCCCCGTCGCCAATCGCTACCTGATCCCGTTCGCGCTCCTGCCGCTCGCGGCGTGGAGCGCGGCCGGGTTGCAGTTGCTGTCGCGCCGCCTGCGGCCCCGCCACGCGCCGGTGGCGGCGGTCGTGTTATGTGCGGTTGTCGCCGGACAATGGCTGTGGACACCACCGCGAAAGAGGGACCTCGGCTACCATCGCCTCCTGGGCCCGACGGCGCCGGCGGGAGGCGACGCCCGAGTCGCGCTGGTGGCCGGAGAGGCGGTGGACGAAGGGGCCTATGTCGCCGAGAGGGCCTTGCGCGATGGGGCCGCCCGACGGTTCGTTCTTCGCGCCAGCAAGGTGCTGTCCCGCAGTAGCTGGGCCGGATTTCGCTTCCACCTGTTCTACGACACGCCTGCGGCCGTCGTCACTCGCCTGGACGAGTTGCACGTGGGATTCATCGTGCTCCAGACGTCCTCCGGGATGCCGCACGTCGGGCAGCTCCGTCAGGCGATTCGCGAACGGCCCGATGTCTGGTCCCGGACCGAGGCGCCAGCCGCGCCCGCGGGTGTCGTGGCGTATCGGCGCATCGCGCCCTATCCGGACGGCCCGCTGCGGATCGACATCGAGACCGGCTTCGGTCGTTTCGAGTTCCGGGAGAGGTGAGCCGCCGGCCCCGTTGGGCTCCCGCTCTCCCGCCGGTGGGCGCCGGATGCCAGCGCCGGATCGTACAGCGCCGAGCTTTGTTGCTGGAGAGCAAGATCCCTGACGTCGGCCATGGCGGGGAGACCGTTAGCCTACATCATTCAGTGTAGAGCGTTGTTCCGAAGGCGGCTTAGTAGATCTGGAGATCGGACGCGGACGTGCGATCCCGTCTCAGTGCGCCCTGGCGCCGTTCACCCGCCTCCTGTCGCCGGTCGCTGAAAGAGCTTTGAACCTTCTCGGACTCTGCGGAATCCTATCTATATAGGACCAAGCCAGTCCTAGTTTAAGTCGATGAAAAGGCGGGCGGAGGTGAGTTGACACGTGGCTCGCCGGGCGGATACAATCGATATAGGACCAAACTGGTCCGAGATGAGATGCTGAAGCTGAGCAAACGCGCCGATTACGGACTGATCGCCCTCCGGCATCTGGCCGTGCATGCCCGGGACGGGAGCGTCAGCGCCAAGGAGATCGGCGGCAAGTACCGGATTCCGGTGCCGCTGATGTCGAAGGTGCTGCAGACGCTGTCCAGGGGAGGCTTCCTGAATTCCGAGCACGGCACCCGGGGCGGGTACCGGCTGGCTCGCGATCCGGGACGAATCAGCGCGCTCGAGGTGATCCGGGCCATCGACGGTCCGATCATTCTCACGTCGTGCTTCACCGAGCACGGCGATTGTGACCAATCCGAGCGCTGCACGGTTCGGGAGCCGCTGCGCCGGGTCCACGAAGGGATTTTGAACCTGCTCGACAGCATCACGATCACTGACCTGGCCGATGACGGGGATTCGCGGGGCGACGCTTGTTGGGGGACGCCGAACGGGCGCCTCTACAACCTCGCCGACCAGCTTCTATCTACGGGACAAGGTGCACCTTGATGAGCAAGCCGATTTACATGGATTACCACGCCACGACGCCGATGGACCCGCGGGTGCTCGACGCGATGCTGCCTTACTTCACGGAGAAGTTCGGCAACGCCGCCAGCCGCAACCACAGCTTCGGCTGGGAGGCCGAGGAGGCCGTCGAGAAGGCGCGCAAGCAGATCGCCGAGCTGATCGGCGCCAAGCCGAAGGAGATCATCTTCACCAGCGGCGCCACCGAGTCCGACAACCTGGCCATCAAGGGCGTGGCGGAGATGTATGCCGAGAAGGGCAACCACATCATCACCGCGGCCACCGAGCACAAGGCGGTGCTCGACACCACCAAGAAGCTCGAAAAGCAGGGCTACCAGATCACCTATCTGCCGGTCCAGAAGGACGGCCTGGTGGATCTCGACCAGTTGCGCGATGCGATCACGGACAAGACCATCCTGGTCACCATCATGTACGCCAACAACGAAATCGGCGTCATCCAGCCCGTGCGCGAGATCGGCGAGATCGCCGCAGGAGACGCGGCGTGCTGTTCCACACCGACGCCGTCCAGGCGGTCGGCAAGGTCCCGGTCAACGTGGACGGCGGACAACGATCGACCTCGCGTCGCTGACGGCGCACAAGATGTACGGCCCCAAGGGCGTCGGCGCGCTGTACGTGCGCCGGCGCGGCGCCGCGCGTGCGGGTGGCGGCGCAGATGGACGGTGGCGGCCACGAGCGCGGCATGCGGTCCGGCACGCTGAATGTTCCCGGCATCGTGGGCTTCGGCGAGGCCTGCGCGATCTGCCATGCGCGAGATGGAAGCCGGAAGCGAAGCGGCTCGGCGACCTGCGCGACAAGCTTCTCGAACAAGCTGACGCGGCGAGCTCGACGAGGTTTACGTCAACGGCACGCATGGAGCACCGCCTGCCGAACAACCTCAACATCAGCTTTGCCTACGTCGAGGGCGAGTCGCTGCTGATGGGCATCAACGACATCGCGGTTTCGAGCGGTTCGGCCTGCACTTCGGCGACGCTCGAGCCGAGCTACGTGCTCAAGGCTCTGGGCGCCGGCGACGACCTGGCGCACACCTCGATCCGCTTCGGCCTGGGCCGGTTCAACACCGAGGAGGAAGTGGACTACGTCGGCGCGAAGGTCGTCGACGTGGTCAAGAAGCTGCGTGAGCTTTCGCCGCTCTACGAGATGGCGAAGGAAGGCGTCGACCTCACCAAGGTCGAATGGGCGGCGCACTAAAGTGCTTCGGGACACCGATTCGACACCGATCTTTGACACTGGAGTTTTCCCTCAGAGGGAGATTTTGAAACAATAGAAAGGGAACACAGATGGCATATTCGGACAAGGTACTGGATCACTACAACAATCCGCGGAACGTCGGTTCGCTGGACAAGAACGACCCGAACGTCGGCACTGGGATGGTCGGCGCGCCGGAGTGCGGCGACGTGATGAAGCTGCAGATCAAGGTCAACGAAGAGACCGGCATCATCGACGACGCCAAGTTCAAGACCTTCGGCTGCGGCAGCGCGATCGCCAGCTCTTCGCTGGCCACCGAGTGGCTCAAGGGCAAGACGGTGGACGAGGCGCTCGAGATCAAGAACACGGAGATCGTGAACGAGCTGAGCCTGCCGCCCGGTGAAGATCCACTGCTCGGTGCTGGCCGAGGACGCCATCAAGGCGGCCATCGGCGACTACAAGAAGAAGAGGAACGGCACCGGTCAGCCGGCCGAGTCGGCGGCCGTCGCGGAAAAGGCATAAGAAAGTGGCGGAACAGCGGCAACAGAAGCAACAGTACACGTGACACCCAAGGCGGTGACCAAGATTCGCGGAGGCGTTCGCCCGCGAGGGCGTCTCCGGCGGCGGACTCCGCCTGGGTGTGCTCGGCGGCGGCTGCTCGGGCTTGAGCTATCAGTTCAAGTACGACGCCGAGCCGCGTCCCAAGGACCACATCTTCGAGTTCGACGGGGTGAAGATCTTCGTCGATCCGAAGAGCATGCTGTATCCTGAACGGCATGACGCTCGACTACAAGGAGTCGCTCATGTACTCCGGCTTCGCCTTTGAAAACCCCAACGCGCAGAAGAGCTGCGGGTGCGGCACATCGTTCACGGCATAGTGGAAGCGCAGAATCAGTTCAAGGAAGCCGTCAAAGAGTGCTGGCAGTGCGGCACGCCATCCGAGCATCGCTGTTTTGCCAGTTACTGCAACAGCCTGCAGCCGCCCCGGGCCGACTATTACCGCTTCTTCGGGCTCGACCGGAAGCTGCGACATCGATCCGGCAGACCTTCAGAGACGCGTTCTACGATCTGAGCCGCCTGCTGCATCCGGACCGCTACACGCGCAAGACGCAGCCGGAGCAGCGAGTACTCGCTGGAGGCCACCGCGATTCTGAACGACGCCTACCGCACCTTGCGCGACCCGGTGGCGCGGGCCGAGTACGTGCTCCGGCAGGGCGGCTTCGCGAGCGAGCGAGCCGCGCGCCAAGAACGTCGATCCGGAACTGCTCGAAGAGGTGTTCGAGCTGAACATGGCGCTCGAGGAGATGCGCGGCGGCGACGAGTCCGCCCGGCCGCAACTCGAAGTCGGCGCGGGACAAGTTCACGGCCATGCGCGAGCGAGATGGACACGCGAACTGCAGGATCGCTGTTCCAGGAGTACGACGCCACGGCTCGCGAGGAGAGCTCTCCGGCATCCGTACGCTGCTCGACCGCCGCAAGTACATACAGAATCTCGTCTCGGAAGTCTGAACACGAACTCAGCGCCTGAGTCCAGGGCATGTCAGCTTTCCAAATCGATTTCGGCAGCCAGAAGACGAGCTCAAGTCGTCGGCATCGACCTCGGCACCACCAACAGTCTCGTCGCCCGGATGGATGCCGCCTCGCCCAAGGTGATCCCCGAGCCGGAAGGCAGCCACATCGTTCCCAGCATCGTGTCCGTACGGCGCCGACGGCGAGCATTCGTCGTCGGGCGACGACGGCGCGCGAGCTGCTGGTCACCGAGCCGGAGCGGACCGTCTACTCGGTCAAGCGCCTGATGGGCCGCGGCGTCGGACGATGTCGGCCGACGAGTTGAAGCTCTTCCCGTTCCGATGTCGCCGAGGGCAGCGAGTCGGTGATTCGCCTCCAGCTCGGCGGCCGGTCGTTCACGCCGCCGGAGATCTCGGCGCTACGTGCTGCGGCAGCTCAAGGCGAATGCCGAAGCGGCTCTCGGGGAGCGCGGTCGGACAGGCGGTGATCACCGTTCCGGCCTACTTCAACGACGCCCAGCGCCAGGCCACCAAGGACGCCGGCCGCATCGCCGGCCTCGAGGTGCTGCGCCTGGTCAACGAGCCCACCGCCGCGGCGCTGGCCTACGGACTCGACAAGCGGAAGGAAGGCGATCGTCGCCGTCTACGATCTCGGCGGCGGCACCTTCGACATTTCCATCCTCAAGCTGCACGACGGCATCTTCGAGGTGCTCGCCACCAACGGCGACACGCACCTCGGCGGCGACGACATCGACAACCTGCTGCTGCGGATCGCGCTCGAAGACATTCGGCGCCGAGTGGGGCGAGGACCTCTCCGGGAACCGCGCGCGCCGTGCAGATGCTGCGGCGCGCGGTGATCGAAGCCAAGGAAGCAGCTCTCGTTCGCCCATGAAGCGCCACCATCGAGTTTGAGTACCGAAGGGCAAGCAGCTACCGGCGCGAAATGACACGCGAGCTGTTCGAGCAGCTCATCACGCCCATCGTCGACCGCACGCTGGGCCCTTGCCGCCACTGCATCTGGCGGATGCCGGCGTCGAGCCCGAGCAGATCGACGAGGTCGTGCTGGTCGGCGGTTCGACGCGCATCCCGCTCGTGCGCAGCGCGGTCGAGCGCCTGTTCCGCGCGCAGGCCGCACACCGAACTGAATCCCGACGAGGTGGTCGCCCTGGGCGCCGCCGTGCAGGCCGGCGATCCTCTCCGGCGAGGTCGAGGACAAGCTGCTGCTCGACGTCACGCCGCTGTCGCTCGGCATCGAGACCATGGGCGGCGTCGTGTCGAAGCTCATCCCCCGCAACTCGACCATCCCGGCCAGCGCCACCGAGCACTTCACCACCGCCGTCGACGGCCAGACCAACGTGCTGATCCACGTCCTGCAGGGCGAGCGCGAGATGGTCAAGGACTGCCGCAGCCTGGCGCGCTTCGACTTCAAGGGCATCGATCCCATGCCCGCCGGCCTGGCCCGCATCGAGGTCCGCTTCCTCATCGACGCCAACGGCATCCTCAACGTCTCGGCCAAGGACCTGCGCACCGGCAAGAGCCAGGAGGTCGAGGTGAAGCCGTCCTACGGGCTGACCGACGAGCCAGGTGGAGACGATGATCCAGGAATCGTTCGAGCTCGGCCGAGGAGGACCTCCGGGAGCGCCAGGTGCGCGAAGCCCGCGTCGAGGCCGACGCCATCCTGGCAGCCGTCGAGAAGGCCAAGCAGAGCGACGCGTACGGCGGTTCTCGGCGACGAGGACGCGGAAGGATCGAGAAGGCCATCAACCAGTTGATGCTGGCCTATCACGGCGACGATTACCTGCTTGATCCGCGCCAAGATCGAGGAGCTGAACAGCGTCACCATGAAGCTGGCCGAAAACATGATGAACACCGCCGTCAGCAATGCCCTGAAGGGAACCAAAATCTAACGGACACTACCATGGCCGAACCACTGTCCTGGACCGACTCGGAAGACATCGCCATCGCGCTCTACGAGAGCCAATCCCGGACACCGATCCGCTGACCGTCCGCTTCACCGACCTGCGCCGATGGTCGTCCGAGCTGGACGACTTCGCCGACGACCCTGAAGCGCTCGAACGAAGCCAAGCTCGAAGCCATCCAGATGGCCTGGCTGCGAGGAGTGGAAGGATAGCCAGTAGGACTGGTGGGTCGGTTCCGCTGGCAGGAACGCAGCTAAGCGGACGGCTACGCGCTGCCGCGCGTCTTCGACAATACCTCGAACATCGCGTTCCTCCCGATCTTGCGGTCGAAGGTGAACGTGACGGCTACGAGGTGGAAGACGCTGCGGGCTGCCTCGACGATGTCCGCGCCGAACTTCGCGGCGTGCGGGCATGACTCTCCCGGCAATCCGTGGCTACGCCGTTGGTCCCGGCCGCATCGGCCAAGCAAGCCTCGATGAGCTACCAAGTGCCCACGAGGGGGACACTAGACCCGGTGGGCCCGGTGGGCGGCCGGGTGAAGGCGAATACCGAATCGGCTTGCCCACCCGCAAGTTCGTCGCGCAGCCACCAGAAACTCTTGTAATGTATATTGGAGCTAATATCGGGGCTATAGAGTCCGATCGTATCGATCCCGTCAGCGTCCCAATCGCCGGCAACAGGCAGCCAGCCCGCGCCTCCGGGACCGTAGCCGAACATAGCGTCCGCCGCACCAGGTCCGAGGCTGTTCTTCAGGAACCAGAAGCTCGTGTCGGGCGCGTAGAGTCCGGGCGTATCCGTCCCGTTACCATCCCAATCGCCGATGACCGGCAGCCAACCGAGGCCCGCAGGTCCGTAGCCGAACATCTCGTCTGCGTTGCCTGGTCCGAGGCTGTTCTTCAGGAACCAGACGCCGCTGTCGGGCGCATAGAGTCCGGGCGTATCCACCCCATCCCCGTCCCAGTCCCCGACCAGAGGCACCCATCCGAGGCCGCCCGGCCCGTACTGGAACACGATGTCCGCGTTGCCGGGTCCGGCCGTGTTCTTCAGCAGCCAGATGCCGGACGAAGGGACATAAAGGCCGGGCGTCGAGACTCCGTCTCCGTCCCAGTCCCCGATGAGGGGAGTCCAGCCGGAGTTTATAGGCCCGTACTGGAAGTTCGGGTCACTGGTGCGGTCCCAAGTGCGGCTGCCGTCGTCAAGACACCAAAGCCCGTTGGCCGAGACGCCGACCTGGCCCGGTTGCGGGCGCGCGCCAGCCTGAATCACCGGAAGTGTGGCGCCAGCCACCTTAAGCCAAGTCTCTCGTTTGGTGCGCCCCGTGTTCTCAGCTACGCTGATGCTCACGGACCCGTTGCCAATGCCGAATGGGCCCGAAGTCACCGTCACCCAGCTAGCCCCGCTTTGCGTGACCCAGGCGCAGCCGGACTCTGCCCCGACCGAAGCCGAGTCCGAACCTCCCGCGGCAGCGAATCTAACCCAACTCCAACCAATCGCATATGAGTTGCAGCTCAGGACGGTAAACGACCAAACTGGCGAGGTGGCCGCTGAACTTCCGACAGCGTTCTTAGCCACCACCTTCCAATAGACCGTATGACGCTGCGTCAGCACACCGCTCTCGTACGATGTCCCGGTGATATTCGGGGTATACAGGCTGAGTTGGGCGATCGAATCCAGCCCTACGTAGAGGTCGTAGGAAGTCGCTCCAGGTGCGGCATTCCACCGGAACGTGACCACCATCGGCACGTCTACAGCGGAGTTTTCAGGATAGACGTATGAAGGAGCCGGTGGGGGACCTGGTTCCTCGCCGATTCCGGCGACCTTGCGGACAACAGGCGTAGAGAAGTCGACGATGAACAGATCTTTCCTGATGGGATCGTACGCGAGACCGCCGGGCTCCCTGAGGGACGCGTACGCAGCCGGGCCGCCGTCTCCCGAATACTCGTATTCACCGGTTCCGACTGCCGAGCTGATGATTCCGGTCAGAGCGTCGACCTTCCGAACGCTGTGACCGCTGCTATCGGATATATAGACATTTCCAGCCTGGTCAACAACTACGTCATTCGGATAGTAGATAGCCGCTGCCGTCGCCGGTCCCCCATCACCGTTCGAATAGTAGTTACCGGTTCCGGCCACCGTCGTGATGTACCCGGTTCCCGCGTCCACGCGCCGGACGCGGAGATTCGAGTGATCGGCGATCAGGATATTGCCCTGCGGGTCGACGGCGACTCCGTAGGGATAGTAGAGCCGGGCGGCGGTCGCGGGACCGCCGTCCCCGTAATATCCAGAGGAGCCCGTGCCCGCGACGGCCGTGATCACGCCGGTAGCCGCGCTGACCCGCCTGACAGCGTGGTGGCTGGCGTCGGCGATGAGTAAATTACCGTTCCCATCAAAGGCCAGCCCGCGCGGGTAGAACAAAGACGCCGCGGTTGCCTGGCCGCCATCGCCGCTGTATCCCGTCGATCCGTTGCCCGCTACGGTCGTGATGATCCCGTTGGACGCATTGACCTTGCGAATCCGATTGTTGCTGCTATCCGCGATGTAGACGTTTCCTGCGGTGTCAACCGCAACCCCAGCAGGCGAACTTAGCTTCGCCGCGGTGGCCGCTCCTCCATCCCCCGAGAATCCTGAGGTTCCCGTACCGGCGAAGGTGGAGATCGTGCCGGTGGTTGCGCTAACCTTGCGGATGCGGTTGTTGCTGGTATCGGCGATGTAGACGTTCCCCTGGGCGTCCACGGCTGCGTCGCGCGGGGCATTGAGGCGCGCCTGGGTTGCGGGACTGCCGTCGAAGCAACAGCCCGACGTCCCCGAACCGGCGTACGTTGTGATGATCGGATCCTTCTCGCCGGCTTGCGCTACTACCAGCTCCCGTCCCCCGACCATCAACGCTGCCACACGGGCCGTCAAGCCGTCGTAAGGCGGCGCACTGAATTGGACCGTTCCATTGCCCACACCCGTGGCGCCGGAGGTGATCGTGAGCCAGTCGGCGTCACTATAGGCATTCCATGGGCAGCCCGCGGCCGCCACCGAGATCGAGCCCGTTCCCCCGGCCTGCGAGAAGCCGGTCTTCCCGAGCGTCAGGGTCGTCGAGCAACTCGTTGTAACAAAGGACCAGGTTGGCGATGTTGCGGCGGAATCCCCGTATGCGTTCTGCGCAATGACCTTCCAGAAATACGGCCGATTTCCGGTGAGACTCCCTGCCGGGGCGCTGGTGCCCGTTACGTTGCTCGCCACCAACTCCAGGTGCCCGACATCATCCCGCCCGACATAGACGCTGTAGCTCGTCGCCCCGGCAACCGATTGCCAGGACAGGATCGGGGTCTCAACCACGTTGGTCGCGCCGTTGGCCGGTGATGTGTAGGTCGGCGCGGCAGGCGGGCTGCCCGCGCTGCCGGATCCGCTCTGGAACACGGTCAAAGCCGAGTTCGCGATCACGATCGAAGCGCCCCGTGGTAGGCCGCCATTCGCTGCCACTGAGAATTCCAGAACTCCATCTCCAGATCGATAGTTGCCAGACGAGAATGAGATCCAGCTTGCTGCGCTGCTCGGCTTCCAGTAGCAGCCGCTCGGCGTGACGACGGAAACCGTGCTCGTGCCACCGGCGATACCGAAGCTTCTGGACTGTGGAATCAAGGTGTAGGTACATGGCTCACCCGCCTGTACGGCGGAAATACTCTGATCGGCGACCGTCAGCGTCATGGACCTGTCCTGGACGTTGTGGTTCTCGCTCACTGCGAAGGTGACCGTGGCTGGACCGACGCCCGAGGTTTCGTCTGCAAGCAACCAACTGGTTGAACCCTGGAGCATCCAGACACAACCGGCGGGCGTGGTGATGTCGAGTTCGATCGTCTGTTCCGTGAAGTCCAGTTCAAAACCGTCGGGCGCGAGGGTGTAGGTGCACGGAATGGTCGACGGCGCGATCTTCGTCACGAAGGCATTCAGGGACGACAACGGTGCGGGCTGGAGAGCTCCGGGTGTTGTGGGAAAGTTACTGGATTCCGTATAGCCAACAGCGTACAGATTATCAGCCTCGTCTACCGCCAGAGCCGCAAGGTAGTCGTAATCAGAGCCACCCAGGTACGAGGCGTAGAGCAGTACAGATAAGTCAGCGCTGAACTTGGCCACGTACGTGTCGTAATAGGAACCGCCGGGACTCGACTGGAACGCGTAGGGGGTCGCCGGCAGACCGCTCCACGTGTAGCCGTAGATGCGCCCCCCAATGTGAATCTCGCCCCAGGCGTTGCGTGCAATATGCTGCTCGTCCTTTGTAGACCAACAATAGGTGGAGTACTCCAGTGAGCTACCAGCAGCATTGAGCACGGAGATGATTGTACTGTCATAGTCGGGGCGCACAGCTCGATAAGCGCCTATCGTCGTGGGGAAATCGCTCGAGCTTGTCCTTCCGACCACGTAGACGGAGCCCAGAGGATCGGTCGCTACATCATAAAGGTAATCGTAGTCACTTCCGCCGAGGTAGGTCGAATAGATCAAGCTATCGCCATCTGGACTGAGCTTTGTCACGATTCCGTCAGAATAGGAGGTGTTGGTTAGGGCGGGTTGCAGCGAACCTGCGGTTGTTGGGTAATCGGTCGAATAGGTGTAGCCGACGACGACGGTTTGGTATGCTCCGTCCACGGCAATCGCCTGTCCGTAATCGGTTCCGGTGCCACCGAGATAGGTAGAGTATGCGAGCTCAGTACCTTCGTTGGTCAGCAGACAGACGGCAAGGTCGTAGGAGCCCCCTTGGAACGTCTCCTGGAAGGCGCCTGAGGTGGTCGGAAACCCTGTGGACGATGCTCTGGCAAGCACATGGACATCGCCAGCCCCGTCAACGGCCATGTCGGTCAACGTGCCAGCGCCGATATACGTGGAATACACCAGGCCGGAGCCGTCCGCAAGCAGCTTAGTAACGAAGACGGTTGTCCCGGACGGCTTGTCCGTCAGGTAGGTGCCGTCGGTCGTGGGGAAGTCGGAACTGGCGGTGCCGCCGGCAATGACAATGTTGCCATTGGTATCCAGTCCCAGGCGCGGCCCGTACTCGCTGCCGTTACCGCCCAGGTACGTGGAGAAGACCACGCTGGAACCATCAGGCGTCAGCTTTGAGACGAAGAAGTCTGGTGAGGATGACAAGCTGGAGTCGTAGGCGCCAGCGACGGCGGGGAGTTCCGCGGAATATGTTGTGCCCGCGACATAAATGTTGCCGGTGCTGTCGACAGCGACATCGTATGCGTAGTCACTTCCAGCACCGCCCAGATAGGTCGAGAAGCTGATCAGCGGGTCGATCACCAGCGGCAGGTTCCGGTCGTAGCCGGACACGGTAAACGATACTTCGCCGCCGTCCAGCAGCCGGTAGCGGCCTTCAACCTCTTTGTGGCCCTCCGGAGTATCCTGATAGACGAGCGGTGGCTGGAGGTGAATCTTCCGGCCGGAGACGGCGAGCTGCAAGTTGCCTTCTTCGTCTATCTCGCGGTTGGACGCACCATCAATCGCGAATGCGACCTCGTTGGGATCGGCCCCCGGCAACACCACAAAATCGTACTCGAGCGCTCGCCGGTCCCCGTGAAAGACCAGGTCAATGCCGGGCCAGACCTCGCGGTAGCGCACGCTTTGATAATGAGGTACGTTTATCCGCCATTGGTCCGAGTCGTCGCCGCGGATGTAGTTGCTGTGCGAGGACAGCAGCCCTTCGGCAACGGGCTTCGCGGCGGACCCATCCCCTGTCCATTTCATCCGTATCGTCGCTGCGCCGGCTTTCCCTGGAGCCAAGATCAGCTCCGCATGGTCGTCGGCGAGCAGCAGCCCATAACCGTTGCCACGGGAGAGAAATCGATAACCACCACGGGGGTTGGCAACCGGCTCGAAGTGAGGCCGGAGCTGCATCTGAGACGTTTTCAGATGCGAGTCAACCGGGGCGGCGGCGTGCGCCGCCAATGCGAGCACGGCGAGGAGCGAAGCGAGTCTGATATATGAACGGGGCATGAGCAGTGTACCTAATCGAGTATTCCTGGCATTAGTAGAGGCGTCCGGTGCCGGTTCGAGTCGCTGCCTGCGAAGCCGGAGGTTCTTCGAGAGTGTGAGCGCTCTGAGTTTCACTGTGTCACCAAGTCCCGACAATCGGGACCGCACCCGACCCGGCCGGCCGGAAGTAGAAGACCGAGTCGGCGTTGCCGCCGGCGAGTTGGTCACGGAGGAACCAGTAGCCGCTGTTGGGATTGTAGAGACCGATCGTGTCGGTTCCATCGCCGTCCCAATCGCCGCTGAAGGCAAGCCAACCGAGACCGCCGGGACCGTAGCCGAAAATCGCGTCGGCCGCGCCCGGTCCAAGGCTGTTCTTCAGGAACCAGGAGCCGGAATCGGGTACGTAGAGGCCGGGCGTATCGACGCCGTCGCCGTCCCAGTCGCCAACCAACGGTAGCCAGCTCAAGCCACCGGGACCATAGCTGAACATCTCGTCGGCGTTGCCGGGACCGTGGCTATTCTTGAGGAACCAGAAGCCGCTGTCGGGGGCGTAGAGTCCGGGCGTATCGATGCCGTCGCCGTCCCAATCGCCGACCACTGGCAGCCACCCAAGCCCGCCCGGCCCGTACTGGAACACGGCGTCCGCGTTGCCGGGTCCGGCCGAGTTCTTCAGCAGCCAGATTCCGGCGGAGGGAACGTAAAGACCGGGCGTCGCGATCCCATCGCCGTCCCAATCGCCGATGAGGGAGGTCCAACCGGCGTTGAGCGGTCCGTATTGGAAGGCCGAGTCGCCGGAGGCATTCCACGACTGATCGCCGGTGTCGAGGTACCACATGCCGTCGGCGGCGAGGCCGATCCGGCTGGTGGCGCTGGCGACGCCGGCGATTTCACGCACGACATGTGAGTTGAAGTCGGCCACATAGACAACGCCTCGGTCGTCAATCGCAAGGTTCTCGGGGCTTCTCAACGCCGCAAAGTTAGGGGGACCGCCGTCGCCCGAATAGTCCCAGACTCCGATTCCGGCGACCGTGCTGATGATTCCCGTTTTTGCGTCCACTTTGCGAACCCGGCTACCGCTTGCCTCTGATACGAAGAGGTTCCCGGCCCGGTCCAGTGCGACACCAGCAGGCCCAACCAACCTTGCGGACGTGGCCGGTCCTCCATCTCCGATGGAGCTTCCATAGTTGGTGCCGACGACGGTCGTGATGATTCCGGTTTGTGTATCTACCTTACGAACTCGGCCTGGGGATCGATCCACAATGTAGAGGTTCTCTTCAGCGTCCAATGCAAGGCCGTCCGGCCAGCTCAACTTGGCTGCCGTCGCCAATCCTCCGTCGCCGCTGTTTCCATCGACTCCAGTACCCGCAATCGTGAAGATCCTGCCAGTAGCGGCCTCAACCTTGCGAACGACGTGGTTCCCGGTGTCCGAGAAGAACAGGTTTCCCGCCCGGTCCACGACAATCCCTCTTGGCTCATCCAACGAAGCAGCCGTGGCGGGCCCGCCGTCACCGGTATATCCCTCTGAGCCGTTCCCAGCAACTGTTGTGATAATTCCTGTCGCAGCGGTCACCTTACGGATTCTCCGCTTCCCGGTATCCGCGATGAAGAGATTGCCTTCCGCATCGAACGCGAGGTCACGCGGCAGGAACAGTCTAGCGTCCGCCGCCGGCACTCCGTCGTCCCAGACTCCGGATACGATAGTGTCGCGTCCCACCACCGTCGTGATGACACCAGTTATCCGCGATACCTTTCTGACGACGCTATACCTGTAGTCGGAGACGTAGAGATTTCCGTCTGGATCAATGGCTAGACCCGAGACCGCGTTGATGGGCGCCTCGGTGGCCGGGATTCCATTTGCGCAGCATCCACTCTCTCCATTGCCGGCGTATGTAGTAATGATCGGGCTCTTGGATCCCGCCTGCCCGATCTGGACCTCTTCACCCGCAACTGATAGCGTCGCCGTCCGCATGGCGGCTCCCTCGTAGGGCTGGACAGAGAAACTCACTGTCCCATCACCTATGCCCGTCGCGCCACCGGTAACCGCTACCCACGTATCCTGACTGTACGCACTCCAGGGGCACCCCGGCGCGGTCACAGTCACATTGCCGGACCCACCACCAATAGGGAACCCAATCTGACCGACTGTGACCTCCGCGGAACAGCTCACGGGTATAAACGACCAGACGACTGAGCTGACGGCAGAATCGCCGTAGTCATTGTGAGCCACCACCCTCCAAAAGTATTGGTGGCCGGCGCTGAGCTTCCCCGTGACAAAAGTGGTCCCATCGAGAACGTCCGATACCCGTTTTAGGTTCGCGATACTATCGATCCCCAGGTAGACGCTGTAGCGCGTGGCGCCAGCAGCCGCCTGCCAGCTTAGGACAGGCGTCTGAGGAGCATTGCCTGAGCCGTCGGGGGGGAAAAGATAGGTCGGCGGGGCAGGTGCGGTGCCAGCGGTCCCGGTCCCCGCCTGGTTCACAATCAGCACTTGATCCGCTGCGAGGATAGAGCCACTGCGAGGATGTCCCGAGTTTGCGGGAACCGAGATTTGCACGACGCCGTCGCCGCTCATTGAAGTCTCGGGCGTTGCGGTAATCCAACTCGCGGTGCTGCTGGCGGTCCACGAACACCCTGTGGGAGCGATTACTGCTACGGTGCTGATCCCCCCCGACGTTCCAAAGCTTCGGCTTTCGGGAACGAAGGTATAGCTACAAGGTTCGCCCGTTTGTCTGACCTCGATCTCATTGCCCCCTATCGTCACGATCTCCGATCGGGCAATGGTATTGTGATTCTGGTCGATCGCCAACGTCACGGTGCCCGACCCGATTCCCCACATCGGCTCAGGAGTGCTCCAGCTTTCAAAGCCGTCCACCCGCCAAACGCATCCGGGCGATGCGGAAATCCCGACATTTACTGTACGTTCGTGCCAATCGAGATCGAAGTTATCTGCGGTCGCCGTATAGGCGCAGGGCACCAGCGACGGAGTGATCTTTGCGGCAAAAGCGTCTCGATATGATGTCTGGTTCGGTTGCACCGCTGTTGCGGTGGTAGGAAAGTCCTCCGACTCCGTGTATCCAGTAACGTACAAATTCCCCACGGCATCGATAGCCAAATCGAGTATGTTCTCATCCTCAGAGCCCCCGAGAGGCGTAGTATAGTACATGGTTGCCAGGTCGGGGCTGAATTTCGCCAAGAAGCCGTAGTTTCCGGGCCAGCGCGGTAGAGGTTGGAGCCAGAGAGCGTTCTCTGGCAAACGATTAGATAATGTATTTCCAGCAATATGAATTTCGTTTAGTGAGTCAAGAGCAATAGTCGGTATCATTCCTGACTGCCAGCAGTAAGTAGAGTACAAAATCGTGCCAGTATTGCCAAGAACGGATATGAATGTATTGAAACCCGCGCCCGATCGTACAGTCCTATAAACTCCGGGGGTTGTCGGGAAGCTCGCCGAGGCGGTCGCACCAACGACATATGTATTGCCGAGGGCGTCCACTTCGACGTCTGAGACGACATCTTCCGCCGTGCCACCACCGGCGAGGTATGTCGAATACACGATGGTTGTGCCGTCCGCGCTGATCTTCGTCACAAACCCCTCGGAACCTTCATCTCCCGGATCTGTCGGCTGGGAACTGCCAGCCGTGGTGGGATAGTCTGACGAGCTTGTGGCACCAACGACGACCGCTTGCCCGTTTCCGTCCACAGTGACAGCGTAGGTACGCTCGGAGGAAGATCCGCCGAGATAGGTCGAGTAGATGAGCGATGTCCCGTCCGCGCTCAATTTGCAGACCACTGCATCCCATGCGCTGGTGGCGTTCTGCTGGATGGCATCAGGGGTCGTGGGAAATGTCCCGGACATGGCTTGACCTGCAGCGATTATGTTGTCGGCATGGTCCAGCGCAATGTCAGAGAACTCCCCGCGTCCAACATAGGTCGAAAACAGCAAAGTAGCATCTGCTGCCCGAAGCTTGGCGACGAAGGCACTTTCGCCCACGGGCTTCACGGGCTGGTAGACGCCGGGCGTGGTCGGAAAATCCTCGCTCGATGTCGAGCCGGCTATGACGATGTTGTTCGCAGAATCGAGCGCCAATGCCGGCGGGTCCTCCATGCCTTCGCCCCCGATATATGTCGAATACACGAGGCTTGAACCGTCGGGCGTCAGCTTGACGATGAAGATATCGTAGTTGTCAGTGTGTGCCATCTCGTACGTGAAGCCGGCGACGTATACGTAGCCGTCGGCGTCCACGGCGATGTCATTGCCAAAGTCCGAGTCAAGTCCCCCCAGGTAGGTCGAGAAGGCAATCACCGGGTCGATCACGAGTGGCAGGTTCCCGTCGTATTCCGCAACCGCGAAGGCCAACTGTCCATCCTTCAGAAACCGATAGCGTCCTTCGATCTTCTTGCGACCCTCCGCGGTGTCCTGGTAGACAACGGGCGGATCGAGGCGCATCGTGCCTCGGGCGGTCAGTAACCGCAGGGCGCCCTTATCCCCCACCGCGAGTCCATCCGCACCGTGGATCACGAATTTGATCTGCTCCGGGTTCGCCCCAGGCAGGACCACGAAATCGTACTCGAGCGCCTTACGGTCGCCGTGGAATACCAGGTCGATGCCCGGCCACACGTCACGGTAGCGAATATTCTGATAATGGGGTACGTGTGTCCTCCAAATGGCGGGATCAGAGCCGCGGAAATAGTTGCTGTGGGAGGCGAGGCGACCCTCGGCAACTGGATGCGGTGTCGACGTACCTCCGAGCCACCTCAGGCGAATCGTCTCGGGGCTGGATTCATTCCCGCCGAGAACCAATGCCGCGTGGTCGTCCGCCAGGAACAGCTCATATCCATTACCCCGGGAGAGGAATCGATAGCCACTCGTCTGATCGGCGACCGGCTCGAAATGGGGCCGGAGACGGACCGGCGCGGACCTCATCTGCTGATCGATTGAAGAGGCGGCTTGCGCCGCGAAGGCCAGGACCACGATGAGCGAGGCGAGTCGAAAGTAGGAAGAGGGCATGGGAAGAATACCTGATAGAGCTCTGTCGTCTCTGGTCTTTGCTGAAAGCCGATAACGCATCAGTAGATGACCTCTCCGCCCGGGGGCGTCGTCGTGCCTCTGATGAAAGGTTCTGGGGTCGATGACTCTCATGTCTGCTACCATCTCCCGGTGATGGGGCTTCCGCCGGAGCCACTTGGGCGGAAGTAGAAGACCGAATCGGCGTTGCCACCAGCGAGCTGGTCACGGAGGAACCAGTAGCCGCTGTTGGGATTGTAGAGACCGATGGTGTCGGTTCCATCGTCATCCCAGTCGCCGCTGAAGGGGAGCCAACCGAGACCGCCGGGGCCGTAGCCGAACATCTCGTCGGCCGCGCCCGGTCCGAGGCTGTTCTTCAGGAACCAGGAGCCGGAATCGGGTACGTAGAGCCCGGGCGTGTCAACGCCATCACCGTTCCAGTCGCCGACGATGGGCAGCCAGCCCAAAGCGCCGGGGCCGTAGCCGAACATCTCATCGGCATTGCCGGGCCCAAGGCTGTTCTTGAGGAACCAGAAGCCGCTGTCGGGCGCGTAGAGGCCAGGCGTGTCGACGCCGTCGCCGTCCCAATCGCCGACCACCGGTAGCCACCCGAGCCCTCCCGGCCCGTACTGGAACACGGTGTCCGCATTGCCGGGTCCGGCCGAGTTCTTCAGCAGCCAGATTCCGGCCGAGGGAACATAGAGACCGGGTGTGGCGATCCCGTCGCCGTCCCAGTCGCCGATGAGGGAAGTCCAGCCGGCGTTTAGCGGTCCGTATTGGAAGGCGGAGTCACTGGCGATGTTCCACGAACGATCGCCGGTGTCGAGGTACCACATGCCGTCGTCGGCAAGGCCGACCCGGCCGGATTGGTGCTTCCCTGCCTGGTTCACGGAGTAGCTCTGATGAGCAATGGTGAGCGAGGTGGACCGGTCCCTGCTCACGGTATTCTCGGCCACGGTGTAGCGAGCTGTCCCTGTGCCGAGGGCAAGCTGACCGGAGGTGATGGTCACCCAGTCCTGTGTGCTCGTCGCCATCCAGGTGCATGCAGGATCGGTAGTAACAGAGACGCTGCCGAGGCCGCCGGCGGCAGTAAACTCCGCGTTGGTGGAATCGAGAGTGTAGGAACAAGCGCGCACCGTGAACGACCACACCGGAGATGTCGCGGCAGAACTCCCGGAGGCGTTCTTCGCGACGACCTTCCAGTAGTATTTGGTGCCGTTACTGAGAGTGCCGCCGGACCAGAACAGACTCTGGATGTTCGCTGACCTCAGGGAGAGTTGGGTCGGAGAATTCGCACCGACATAGAGGTCATAGGAAGTCGCACCGGGCACCGCGTTCCATTGGTAAATCGCCATTGGCGGTACGTTGGTAGCCCCATTTGCAGGGTAGAGGTACTGAGGCGCCGGTATCGAATTCGGGTCCTCTCCGATTCCGGCGACTTTGCGGACCACTGGCGTCGTCCAGTCGACGATGAATAGATCCCGCTTGACGGGATCGTACGCGAGACCGCCTGGCTGCTGGAGCTTCGCGTAGGCGGCGGGTCCTCCGTCGCCCGTGTATCCATCCTCTCCGGTTCCGACCACCGAAGTGATGATTCCACTCGAGACATCGACTTTCCGGACCCGGTTGCCGTAATCGTCGGAGATAAACAGGTTGCCCACCTGATCAACCACCACGCCATTTGGATAGTAGATCCCCGCCGAAGTAGCCAGCCCACCGTCGCCGTTGGAGCTGTAGTCGCCGTCGCCCGCCACCGTTGTAATGATGCCTGTTGCCGCATCCACACGCCGGACGCGCCGGTTATCGCGGTCGGCGATCAGGATGTCGCCATCCGGCGCGACAGCTACGCCGTAGGGATAGTAGAGGCGAGCGGCTATCGCCAGCCCGCCGTCACCGTAGTATCCGCCGACCCCGGTTCCAGCGACCGTTGTGATTACTCCGGTAGCGGCGCTGACCCGCCGGATGGCATGGTTGTTCGTGTCCGCGATGAGGAGGTTGCCCGACCCGTCAAAGGTCAGTCCGCTGGGGCCAGACAGCGAAGCCGCGGTGGCCTGGCCGCCATCGCCACTGTAGGCCGCCGTTCCGTTGCCCGCCACCGTTGTGATGATTCCTGTCGATACAGTCACCTTCCGAATCCGCCGGTTGTCGCCATCCGCGATGTAGACGTTGCCGGCCGAGTCCACTGCAACCCCTGAGGGATGATTTAGCTTGGCCGCAGTAGCCGGCCCCAAATCCCCCGAGAATCCACTAGTCCCCGTTCCGGCAATAGTAGTGATGACACCTGTCGATGCGTTTACCTTTCGGATGCGATTGTTACTGGTATCGGCGATGTAGAGGTTGCCCTGGCTATCCACGGCCACGTCGTCGGGACTAGACAGGCGTGCCGCTGTGGCGAGGCCGCCATCCAGACAACATCCGGAGATCCCTGAACCCGCGACCGTAGTAATAATCGGATCCTCCTGCCCCGCCTGTGCTACCGTCACCTCGCGCCCTCCGACCATCAGGGTCGCCACTCGCGCCGAGGCGCCGCCATAGTAGGACGCTACGCTGAAATTGACCGTCCCGTTGCCGGTCCCGGTGGCGCCGGAAGTGATGGTCACCCAATCGGCATCGGAATAGGCGTTCCAGGGACAGCCCGTCGCCGCTACCGTGACAGAACCCGTTCCTCCAGACATCGAAAAGCCGGTTTTCCCCAGCGTCAGCGACGTCGAGCAGCTCGTCGTCACGAACGACCATACCGGCGAGGTCGCGCCCGAGTCACCGTACGCGTTCTGCGCCACCACCTTCCAGAAGTGTGGCCGGTTCGCGTACAGGCTTCCCGCCGGAGCGCTGGTGCCCGTCACGTTGCTGGCCGCCAGCTCCAGGTGACCGATGTCATCTTGCCCGACGTAAACGCTGCGGCTGGTAGCTCCGGCGACGGGCTGCCAGGACAGGATGGGGGTCTGGACGACGTTGGTCGCGCCATTCGCCGGAGCTGTGTATGCAGGAGCAGCGGGTGGGCTGCCAGTGCTCCCGGTGCCACTCTGGGTGACTGTCAATGCCGCGTTCGCGATCGCAATCGAAGCGCCCCGCGGCGCACCCGCGTTTGCTGCAACCGAGAACTCCACAACCCCATCCTGATAGCGATAGCCGTTCGAGGTAAACGTAATCCAAGCGGCCGCGCTGCTGGGTTTCCAGTAGCAGCCGTAGGGCGCAATCACGGATACTGTGCTCGTGCCTCCGGCAGCCCCGAAAGCCCGGCTTTGCGGGATAAGCGTGTAGCTGCACGGCTCACCGTTCTGATGAACGGGCCGGCTCTCACCGTCAACCGTCAGCGTGCTGGACCGGCTCGAAACGTTGTGATTCTCGCTTACGTCGAGCGTCACCGTGTCCGACCCCACTCCCGCCTTGTGATCCGCCGTCAACCAACTGGTCGAGCCGTTCAGCAACCAGACGCAGCCGACCGTCGTCGTGATCCCGAGGTTGATTGTCTGTTCCTCGAAGCCGAGGTCGAAGCTGCCGGGGGTCAGATTGTAGGTGCAGGAAATGGTGGCCGGAGCGATCTTCGTCACGAAGGCATCCGTGCTCGTCGAGCTGGTCTGGAAGGCGCCGCTGGTCGTTGGGAAATCGCGCGACTCCGTGTAGCCAACCGCGTACAGATTGTCAGCCGTATCTACCGCTAAGCCTTTGAGGTAATCATAGCCGGAACCACCGAGATAAGATACGTGAAGTAGTACTGACAGGTCCGCGCTGAACTTGGCAACGTAGGCATCGTAGTAGCCACCGCCCACTGGCTGGAACGCGTAAGGGCTCCCCGGAAGGTAGATTGAATAGGAGTTCGAATAGACGAGCCCGCCGATGTGGACCTCTCCCAGTGAATTGAGCGCGATGCGCGGTTCGTCGTCCTCGCGCCAACAATACGTCGAGTAGTTCAGCGAGCTGCCCGCGGCGTTGAGTACGGATATGAACCCACTTTCCGACGAGGGACGAGTGGTTCGAAACGCTCCGATCGTAGTCGGAAACGCATTTGACTCCGTCGTTCCCACGACATAGACAGCGCCCAGATGGTCGACCGACACGTCCGTAATCTTGTCGAAGTATTCGCCGCCGAGGTAGGTGGAATAAATGAGGCTTTCGCCGTCGGAATCGAGTCTCGTGACGATCCCGTCCGCATAAGATGAGGTGCCGCCCAGCGTCGCCTGGAGAGCCCCCACCATCGGATAGTCGCTGGAGTACGAATAGCCGACGACGATTGCCTGATCCGTACCGGCGACTGTAATCGCCCGGCCGTAGTCGTTTCCGGTTCCGCCGATGAATGTGGAGTAGACCAGCGAGGAGCCGTCGGCGGACAGTTTACTCACCGTCAGATCGTAGCCACCCTGGTACGTCTCCTGATACGCATTGGCGGTAGTGGGGAACGCGGTGGACGATACGCTGGCGAGGACATAGGAATTTCCTGCCGCGTCTAGAGCCACGTCGGTCAGGGTGCCGAAGCCAATACGAGTGGAGTACACTAAGTCGGAGCCGTCCGAAAGTAGTCTGGTGACGAAGACAGTCTTTCCAGCCATGCTCTCTTCCCGGTAGGCGCCTTCGGTGGTCGGAAAATTGGCGCTGTACGTGCTGCCGGCGATGACAATGCTGCCGTCGGCTGCCAGCCCCAAGCGTGGCTCGTATTCGTAGTCGTCGCCGCCCAGGAACGTCGAGAAGACGAGACTGGATCCGTCAGCCGTCAACTTGGAGATGAAGATGTCTGACTTGGTCAAGATGGTGGAGTCGTACGCGCCGCTACTGACGGGGAAGTCTGACGAGTAGGTTGTTCCCGCGACATAGACGTTGCCGGAGTCATCAAGGGCAACATCGTAACCGTAGTCAGTGCTCGCGCCACCCAGATAGGTCGAGAAGCTGATCAGCGGGTCGATCACGAGTGGCAAGTTCTTGTTGTATCCGTCCACCGAAAATGCCACCCCGCCGCCGTCGAGCAGTCGGTATCGGCCGTCCAGTTTCCGGCGACCCTCCGGTGTGTCTTGGTAGACCAGCGGCGGGTTGAGCCGCATCGTCCCTCCGGCGGTCACGAGCCGCAGAGCCCCCTCATCGCCTAGCTCGAGTCCATCCCCACCGTCAATCGTGAACTCGATCTGATCCGGATCCGCTCCTGGCAGGACCACGAAATCATATTCGAGCGCCTTCCGGTCGCCGTGGAAGACGAGGTCGATGCCCGGCCAGACGTCCCGGTAGCGGACACTCTGATAATGCGGTACTTTTTATCCGCCATTTTGCCGGATCGGGGCCGCGAATGTAGTTGCTGTACGAGACTAACGGGCCCTCGGGAACTGGCTGCGCCGGGGACGCGCCACCCGTCCATTTCAGCCGGATTGTGGAACCCTTTGACTCCTCCGCCGCGAAGATCACCGCGGCATGGTCTTCCGCCAGGAGCAACTCGTAGTTGCCGCCGCGCGAGACGTACCGGTACGGAGTGGTCCCCTCTCCAGCAGTCGGCTCGAAGTGGGGGCGGAGGCGGTATTGGCCGGTCCGGGACCCACCGGAAGATCCGGCGGAAAGGTAGGGAACGGCGGAAATCGCCATCAACACAACACAAGAAACCAGACGTACACAGGAAGGGCGCATTGACTTGCCTCTAGAAGCGAACAAAAAGGTCCAAAATATACTCTACTCCCTCAACTGGGAGCCTACAATCCTATGGGCGAAATCCGGGTTTCATTTCCGTGTAATCCGTCCAGTACCGCCTGAACTAGGAAGACAAGTACCCAAAAACAGAGCCCTTCGGCCTCAGAATCTGCCGCTTTCCGATCAACAAACGGGTCGCGCTCAAGTTCAAAACACGAGGGACTTGCCAATGTGGAGTGGAGCGCTCCACATTAGTGGCGCGAGGCAAGCGGTGCCGGTTGAAATGTTTACATGGACTCGCCAGGACGGGCGGGCGCCCGTTGTCTAACAGGTCCGGGTTCTGGTAGAGCTAGTGTATGCCGTGTTGTGGACTGCTTCTTCTCGCTATACTCGGACCACGCGTGTTGATCGTGCTGGCGGCGATCTTCACCAACTTCTTTGACCGGGCATACCACGGGCTCCTCATCCCGATCCTCGGGTTCATCTTCCTGCCGTTCACGACACTCGCCTACGCGTGGGCCATCAATACACGCGGCGAGGTGGCCGGAATTCAGGCTATCGTGGTGGTCGTCGCCGTTCTCGTTGACCTCGGTGTGATCGGCGGCGGGGAGTCCCATCGGCGCAAGCGGTGGGGGTGAGCACCGAGTCTAGCCGTATATGAACGTATGTGAACGTATATGGCAGAGAGCGAGAGGGGTGGGATCGGGCGGCCACTCGCTTATCGAGCTGCAAGCCGTAGCTTAAGTCCCGAGTCAACCTGTTTCGCGCTATCTTTCACTTCTTGGGATCTGAAGCGGAAAATCTTCTGGCTCGAGAAGCCCCACTATGAAAACCCACCTCCGCACGGAAGACGCCTTAAGAACTTCTCCTATATACGTTCACATACGTTCACATACGGCTTCTTCTAGGCGGTGGTCGCCCTCTCTTCGTGTATCTCCTGCAGGGACCATACACGGATCGGATCGCGCCGCCGGCTCTGTAGCGCTTCGGCGGCTGCCCGGGCGCCGCTCATGGTCGTGATGCACGGTACCCCGTACAACACCGCCGTGCTGCGGATCACCCTTTCATCGCTAAACGATGTCGCGCCGGCGGAGGTGTAGATGATCAGGTCCACCTTACCGTCCTTGATCAGATCCACCACGTTCGGACGGCCTTCATTCACTTTGAAGATGCGCTTGTGCGGCAGGCCGGCCGCCTGCAGACCGGCAGCGGTTCCGCGCGTGGCGACCAGGTCGAAGCCGAACTCGACGAATTGCCGCGCCACCTCCACCGCTCCGGCCTTGTGACGGTCGTTCACGCTGATGAAGATCCGCCCCTTGTCCGGCAGCGGCACGCCGGCCGATAGCTGCGCCTTGCGCGAACGCCTCGCCGAAGTTCTGGCCGACGCCCATCACCTCGCCGGTCGAACGCATCTCCGGACCCAGCGCCGGATCGACGCCCGGGAACTTCGGGAACGGAAACACCGGACTCTTGACGAAGAACTGCGGCACCGGCAGCACGCCGGTTGTCATGCCCGCCAGTCAGGTCCGCCGAGCTCCGCCAGCTTCTTGCCCAGCATCAGGCCCACGGCGACCTTCGGCAGCGGCACGCCGGTCGCCTTGCTCACGTACGGCACCGTCCGCGATGCCCGCGGATTCACCTCGATCACGTAGACCATCCCGTCTTTGATCGCGTACTGGATGTTCATCAGGCCGATGACGTTCAGCGCCAGCGCGAGCCGCGCCGTGTAGTCCGCGCACCTCGGCCAGCGTCTCCTCGCTGATGGAGATGGCCGGCAGCACGCAGGAGCTGTCGCCGGAGTGCACGCCGGCCTCCTCGATGTGCTCCATGATGCCGGCGATCAGCACGTCCTCGCCGTCGGCGAGCGCATCGACGTCCACCTCGATGGCGTCCTCCAGGAACCGGTCGATCAGCACCGGGCGCTCCTGTGAGAAGACCACCGCCTCGCGCATGTAGCGCCGTACCGTCTCCTCGTCGTAGGCGATCACCATGGCCCGTCCGCCCAGCACGTAGCTCGGCCGCACCAGCACGGGATAGCCGATGCCGGCGGGCCACGTCGCAGCGCCTCCTCGATGCTCGTCGCGGTGCCGTTGGCCGGGCTCGGAATGTCGAGATCCGTCGAGCAGCTTGCCGAACAGCTTGCGGTCCTCGGCCAGGTCGATGTTCGCCGGATCGGTCCCGATGATCGGCACGCCGGCTTCCTTGAGCGGCAGCGCCAGCGTCAGCGGCGTCTGGCCGCCGAACTGCACGATGACGCCGTCGGGCTTCTCGGTGTCGTAGATGTTGAGGACCTCCTCGAGCGTCAGCGGCTCGAAGTAGAGCCGGTCGCTCGTGTCGTAGTCGGTCGAGACCGTCTCCGGGTTGCAGTTGACCATGATCGACTCGACGCCGAAATCCTGCAGCGCGTAGGAGGCGTGGCAGCAGGCGTAGTCGAACTCGATGCCCTGCCCGATGCGGTTCGGCCCGCTGCCGAGGATCATGACCTTCTTCCGGTCCGACGGCGCGGCCTCGCACTCGGACTCGTAGCTCGAATAGAGGTACGGCGTGAAGCTTTCGAACTCGGCCGCGCAGGTGTCCACGCGGTTGAAGACCGCGCTGGATGCCCAGCTCCGAGCCGCCTGCGCGCGCACCTCGCATCGGATCGCAGCTCCAGAACCGGGCCAGGCGCTTGTCGGAGATGCCGGCGCGCTTCGGCGGCCGACATCGTCTCCTTCGATACCGTCTCCAGGGTCTCGTCCTCGCAACTCGGCTGCTCGAATTGGACTGCGTCGCGCACCTGCGTGAGGAACCACGGGTCGATCTTGGTCATGTCGTAGACCTCATCGACGCGTGCGGCCACGCTCGAAGGCGAAGCGGATGTACTTCAGCCGGTCCGGGATTCGGCGTGATCAGCCGCTGCGGGATCAGCTGCTCCTCGTAGATCGTCGTGGCCGGACGACTTGCCGGTCTCGAGGCTGCGCATGCCCTTGGCCAGCGCCTGCTTGAACGTGCGGCCGATGGCCATCACCTCGCCGACCGACTTCATCTGCGTGCCCAGCACCGGCTCCGGCGCCCGGGAACTTCTCGAACTGCCAGCGCGGGATCTTGACCACCACGTAGTCGAGCGTCGGCTCGAAGCAGGCCGGCGTCTTCCGGCGTGATGTCGTTCTTGATCTCATCCAGCCGGTAGCCGACGGCGAGCTTGGCCGCGATCTTGGCGATCGGGAAGCCGGTGGCCTTCGACGCCAGCGCCGAGCTGCGCGACACGCGCGGGATTCATCTCGATGATGACCATGCGCCCGTCCTCGGGATTGATGGCGAACTGCACGTTCGATCCGCCGGTATCGACGCCGATCTCGCGCAGGCAGGCCAGGGCGCCGTCGCGCATCATCTGGTATTCGCGGTCGGTGAGCGTCTGCGCCGGGGCGACCGTGATCGAATCGCCGGTGTGGACGCCCATGGGTCGAAGTTCTCGATGGAGCAGATGATGATGGCGTTGTCGGCCAGGTCGCGCATCACCTCGAGCTCGTACTCCTTCCAGCCGAGGACGCTCTCCTCGATCAGCACCTCGTGGACCGGCGAAAGCTCCAGGCCGTTGTGCGAGGATCTCCTCCAGTTCCTCGCGGTTGTAGGCGATGCCGCCGCCGGTGCCGCCGAGGGTGAAGCTCGGCCGCAGGATCACCGGATAGCCGATCTCTGGAGGCGAACTCGACGCCGTCGTCACGTTGTTGACAAGCTGCGACTCGTGGCACCTCCAGCCCGATCTTGCTCATCGCGTCCTTGAACAGCAGCCGGTCCTCGGCCTTCTTGATGGCGTCGATCTTGGCGCCGATCAGCTCGACGCCGTACTGCTCGAGCACGCCGGCTTCGGCCAGCGCCACGGAGAGGTTCAGGCCGGTCTGGCCGCCGACGGTCGAAAGCAGCGCGTCGGGACGCTCCTTGCCGGATCACCTCTTCGGCGAACTCGACGCTGAGCGGCTCGACGTAGGTGGCGTCGGCCGTCTCGGGGTCGGTCATGATGGTGGCCGGATTGGAGTTGATCAGGACCACCTCGTAGCCGTCGGCACCGGAGCGCCTTGCAGGCCTGGGTGCCGGAGTAGTCGAACTCGCAGGCCTGGCCGATCACGATCGGACCGGAGCCGACGATCAGAATGCGGTGGATGTCGGTGCGTTTCGGCATGCTACTGCTTCACCTCCTGGTGCTCGTCCATGAGTCGGATGAATTCGTCGAACAGGTAGCGGGAATCGTGCGGCCCCGGCGCCGCCTCCGGGTGGTACTGCACACAGAACAGCGGGTGGCTGCGGTGGCGGAAGCCTTCGAGCGTTTGGTCGTTCAGGTTGATATGGGTCAACTCGATCTGGCTCGCGTCGAGCGAATCCGGGTCGATGGCGAAGCCGTGGTTCTGCGACGTGATCTCCACCTGGTTCGTGGCGTAGTTGCAGCACCGGATGATTGGCGCCGCGATGGCCGAACTTGAGCTTGAAGCTCTTGCCGCCGAGCGCGAGGCCCGAGCACCTGGTGGCCGAGGCAGATGCCGAACATCGGCTTCTTGCCGACCAGCTTGCGAACCTCGGCCGCCTGCGCCTCGAGCGGCTCCGGATCGCCGGGACCGTTCGAGAGGAAGACGCCGTCGGGGTCGAGCGCGAGCACGTCCTCGGCGGACGTGTTGGCCGGCACCACTGTGACGCGGCAGCCGCTCTGCACCAGCCGCCGGAGGATGTTGCGCTTGATGCCGAAATCGAACGCCACCACGTGACGCGTGACGGGCGCCTCGGCTGCGGGCACGGACTCCGAGGGCGAGCACGGCTTCGACCGCCTTCGATCCACTCGTAAAGTTCCGGCGTGCGTGACGCGCGTGGCCAGGTCCAGGCCGGCCATCGACGGGATCGCCCGGGCCTTCTCGATGAGCTCTTCCGGGGAGGCGTCGCCGCCGTCGAAAGCACTCCGCGCATCACGCCGCGCGTCCGCAGCCGCCGCACCAGCGCCCGCGTGTCGATGTCGGAGACGATCGGGACGCCGGCTCTGAGCCAGGAATCCTCGGCCGTCTGCTCGGCAGCGCCAGTTGCTCGCCATCGGCGAGAAGTCGCGGACCATCGAGCCCCTCGATATAGGGACCGGCGCGACTCGGGATCGTCCGGGTTGGCGCCGTAGTTGCCGATCTGCGGATTCGTGAGGACGACAATCTGGCCGGAGTAGGAGGGATCGGTGAAGATCTCCTGGTAGCCGGTGATGGCGGTGTTGAATACCACCTCCCCGGAGCAGTCTCCGGGCGCACCAACTCCTCTGCCCTCGAAGACTGTGCCGTCCTCCAGGGCGAGTAATGCCTTGGTCAATTGCGTGGACTCCTCTCAGACGAGTGCTCGCCTCGGCGAGCCCCTCCGGCACTTCGCTCGCAGGCTGCCTCTGGCTGATGGCACACAGGTAGCCGCGACCGGGGGAAGCTATAAACTATATTCCACCATGGCTGGCTCGGCGGCTTCAACTGGGGGGGCAGGTAGTAGGTCGCAGGTGGCTGGCGACGGGAGCTGATGGGCGAGGCCCCAGCCGTACCGGGCCGCGACCGTAAGGGAGTCCTCATGGCCCGTGCGGGTCGCCCAAAGGGGATCAAGGTCTTGGCGAGTACCTTTCCTCGGAGCGTAAGACCGGATCGAGGCTGAAGCCGGCTTCCGTCCCGGTCCCCGGTGGCTGGCGTTAAAAGCCGCCCCGGATCCACAGTGCCGCCGCGCCGACACCGAACATGGCCGCGAAGCCGACCGCCACGCGCCAGCCGAACCGCATCCCGGCGGCGTAGGTCGCCAGCCCCGTCTTCAGCACGCCGTTCATGAGCATCGCCAGGAGAATGACACCCGTTGCAACGCCGATGCTGACCGCGCCGGTGCCCTCCAGGCTGGCCGCCGACACCGTGACCGCATCGGCGTCCACAGTGCCGCCGATCGCGCTGGCCAGGTACAGCCCCTGCCCGCCGAACTCAGACGCCGCCATCTCGCTCAGGAACATGATCGCCGCGAAGACGGCGCCGAACTTGAGCGCGGGCGCCAGCCGAAACGGGTTGCCGGTGGGCGCTTCCTGTTTGTGGACTGCGGTCCCGGAGCGCCGGTACAGCACCAGTCCGAACGCCAGCCCGGCGGCGGTCATCAACGACAGCACCACCGCCGCCGAGGTCGCCAGCTCCGGATTGACGACGTAGAGGATGAGGGCGATCCGCGGGAACTGGATCGCGTTGGCCACGACCGTGGAGGACCAGTAGGTGTCGATCGCTTCCGGCTTGTCGCGCACCTCCCGGGCGAAGGCGAGCGTCGAGGCCGTGGTGGATGCCAACCCGCCCATGACGCTGGTCAGCAGCAGTCCCCGGCGCGGCCCCAGGAACCGCTGCAGAAAGTAGCCAACGTAGGAGATCGAGGAAACCAGGATCACGAAGAGCCAGATCTGGCGGGGCCGGAACGCGTGATAGGGCCCGAACGCGCCCTCGGGCAGTAGCGGATAGATGATGAAGATAATCGCCAGAAACCAGATCGTGTCGTTGAATTCCGTCTCCGTAATCGTCTCGCGGACAAACTTGTGCAGCGAACGTTTGGCCTCGAGGAAGATGACGATCACGATGCCCGCGCCGACGGCAAGGTGCGAGTTGGCCGCTTCACTCGGTGTCCCGGCGAGCACGGCAATCGCGAAGGTGGCCACCGCGGCCATCTCGGTGGTGATGCCCTCGTGCCGATTGGTCCGGACGTAGTAGACCGACAGGAAAACCACGATGCCGGCCAGCGCGGCAACGGTGAGCGCGGTCTGCCCGATGAAGCCGCAGATGCCCCCGGTGAGCGCGATGAGCAGGAAGTCGCGCAGTCCGGCTTGCGAGCCTTCTTTGTGCGCCTCCCGCTGCGCGCCGATGATGAGGCCGATCAGGAGGGCTTCGAGCAGCCCCGATGCGGCGATCGGGAGTGGCGTCGTGGCGGGCACGGGAACCTTATCGTATATCGGAAGCGGGCAGCGGTTCGAGCAGGGTATTCGTCACGTTAGAGACGAGCCCGGGGGCGCTGTATTCCGGTTTGGCGCGCAGCGCGGCCCAGTCCGGATGCGCCCGGAAGGCGGCCCAGTTGGTCTCGCGCGCCGCCCAGTTGTCGAAGGCGATCATGTAGGTGAGACTGGGCAATCTTGGTCCGACGATCGTCTCGCCGAAGAATACGGGCAGCAGACCGGTCTTGCGAAAGATCGGGATCTCGCCCTCGTTGAACATATCGATCTTGCTGGCGAGCGTCACCGGGGTGTCGGACTCGTAGATGCGTAGCTCGAAGACACGTGGCGGACGGTCATCGGCCAGTGGCGGCGCCTCGATGTCGGGCACGCTCCGGAAGCCGTGCAGGAGTACCTTTTCCATGCGGTCGAAGGCGGGGTCCGGCTGCGCGTAGAACCGAGCGGCAGCGTCAACCACCTCTTTGTCGTTCTGTAGCTTGGCCGCCACCTCGTCCCGCCCGGCGAGATTCGGATAGCGGTTCACCACCACGAGCGATGGCGTCCGCATACCGACAAGGCCCGAGAAGAGCCCCACGGGTCCGCTGCCCGCGCGTTTCAGGGCCGGGACGATGGCCTCGGAGAGGAAACGGGACATGCGCGGGGATTGCTGCCCCTCGCCGGTGCGCATCCAGACGTAGGTGAGTTCAATGATGGCCCGCTTGTCCTCGCCGGCCGTCTGCGCGGCGCCGGCAAGGGGTGCGCCCGCGAGCGCAGTGAGGAACGATCGTCGTTGCATATTGGTGACTTTATCTCAATTTGAACGGCCGTACGGGCTTCAGCGATGAATGGGGCCTCCGGGGCGTGGAGTGTCCGGCACAGGCGGGGAGAGCGGACCTGCCTCACTTTGCGCCACCGGGTCCAAAATAGCGCTCGGCGAATTCGAGGTAGAAGGGCCAGTTGGGGCCGGCAGTGTGGCCGCTGCTGTGTTGGCGGAAGGCTATGTCGCCGTCCATCAGGCTGGTTTCGATCGGGGGGAACGTGGTCGTGTCCAGGCCCCGTTTGCCGAGCAGCTTGTACACCGGTCCGGCAGTTCCAGTTGGATATCGACGTGGATCTGTTGATAGGACGAGTTGTCGACGTGGCCGGTCAGCCGTTTGGTAATGACGGGCACGTCGTGGCTCGTTTCCCGGGTCGACGTGACGACTTCCCAGTCAACCCAGGGGGTGAGCCGGGGGACACGGCCATAGACCTCGCGGTCGAAATCCTCGACGATCTCCGGGCGGCGGCGCTTCCACCACATCTCGGCGGTGGTGACCTTCTGGCCGTTGTTCAGCATCAGGGGGTCGGGCAGATCGGGATAGGGGTTGGCCTTGGATTCGTCGTAGTTGGCGGCGCCCGGGAGCCCCGCGGGTGTCATCGCGTCCACGCCCTGGCGGAGCGATGTAATGTGCAGCAGGTCGAGCATCGCTTGCCGATCTGCCTCGGAGGCACGCTGAATCGCCTGTCGTGCCCTCTGCGCCTCCGGCTGGGAGCCCTGAAAAGCCCCGACCGACGCAGGGTACGCGAGTAGCGCCAGCAAGAAAAGGACCGGGAACCGTCGATTCATTCGTGCCAAGCGCATGGCTGCCTCCTCGGAGATGTCCCATGGCAGGGTGCGTTTTTCGGGGCCGCCAGGCAACCGCGGCCGACCACGACGGCCTGGAACGCGACACGTCCGGCACGATGGTACAGCAGGATCGCGCACGGTTGCGGCTCTTCCGGGGATTACGCGGCGTCAGCGCCGCAGGTTCGTGCTCTAGAGGGGATCCACCCACGGCCGGGTGGACGGCAGCGCGGATATTAGCCCGCGCTCGCCACCGGGATGCGTCCGAAGCGGCGTTCTCGGTGGTGGTAGGCCTCGACGGCTTGGCGCAGGTCGGCGCCGGTGAACTCCGGCCACATCACCGGGGTAAAGTAGAGCTCGGCATAGGCGCATTCCCAAAGCAGGAAGTCGCTGAGGCGCTGCTCGCCGCCGGTGCGGATGAGCAGATCGACGCGGGCGCCGACCGGGTCGGGGCCGACCAGGGCACGCTCGAAGGACTCGCGGTTTACCGCCGGGGCGTGGCGCAGGCGGCCGAGCGCGGCGAGGATCATGTCACGTGCCGAGTAGTCAACGGCCAGGCGGAGGTGGAACCGGTTGCCGCTGGCAGTCGCGTTCTCCGCCCGTTCGATGGCGGCGCAGAGGGAGAGAGAGAACCGGTCCCGCCGGCCGATGACGCTGAGGCGAATCCCGTGCTTAAGGCACTTCGGCGTCTGCTTGTCGAGATACTCCTCGAACAGCGACATCAGCGTCGCGACCTCGCTAGCCGGCCGTTTCCAGTTGTCGGAGGAAAAGGCGTAGAGGGTCAGCGTCCCGATGCCGAGGTCCGGGGCGGCCTCCACTGCCCGGCGCAGGCTTTCGGCCCCGGCGCGATGCCCCGCTGTTCGCGGCCAGCCGCGCGCCGCGGCCCAACGGCCGTTGCCGTCCATGATGATCGCCACGTGGAGTCTGTCGGGGGAGGAAATAACGTTCATGTGGTACCTTGGCTCCCGATTGCGAGCGCCTCAACGTTTGCGCATCGCCTTGATGAGCGCCTCCATGTGGTTCAGATAGTGCTGGAGCGCCTCCCGTCCCGCATTCGTGATGCGGTACTCGGTGCGCGGAATCCGGCCGTTAAAGGACTTCGTGCAATCGATGTAGCCGGCTTCCTCGAGCTTCCGGGTATGGACGCTGACATTGCCGTCGGTCGTGTCGAGCAGCTTCTTGAGGTCGCTGAAAGTGAGTGCGTCGTTGACCGCCAGTGCGCTGACAATGCCGAGTCGCATCTTCTCGTGGATCAGACGGTCGAGCTGCGGGAGATCATTGCCGGTCCACTTGGCGACCGGTTTCCGTGCCCGGTTCGGCGGTCCGTCCTGCTCTGCCAATGCGGTTTGCCTAGCCACCATACCTCCTTGCGATCACGACTCCGAAGGCGATGTGAAGCCCTCCGAAGCCGGCCGTGAGAATCCAGTTACCCCACTCGGGAGGGGCAAACAAGGCCGCCGCTCCGGCAGCCATGAAACACAGGCCCATCACCGGCACCAGGCGGACCGAGAAGGCGCCGCCCGCCATCACCGCCGTGCCGTAGAGCATCAGCCACATGCCGGGAACCAGCCCGAGAACGCCGGCTTCGAGCATCGCCGCCGTCAGCAGCCCCCCGGCCAGCAATGCCGGGCCGAAGCTCAGCAAGAACTTGCGTGCCGGCCCCGACATCACCGGAGCCTGCGAACGCCGGGCCTTGAGCCACATCGCCGCCACGCCCACCAGCACGGCCAGGACGCCAGCGGCGATCCACCAGGTCAGCATCTTCGGCGTGGAATCGACCCGCGCCGCCTCCACGCCTGTCGCCACGGCGATGAGGCCCATCGCCACGCCGCCCCAGCCGGGCACGGCGGTGAACGATCCGGCGCGCTCCATCGTCTCCCGGATGTAGCGCAGGTGATCGAGGGCATGGGCGTGCATCCCGACGGTCTTGACCGGCTGCGGGGTCATCGGGCGGATCACGGTCACGGGTCGATTATAGCGAGACCGCGTAGAGACGACAAGTACTTTCTTTAGCAGAGTCGATGTGGGCCGGGCGGCGGGGTGGGTCAAAGTCGAGCTCGAGCTGCGGGGCGGGCGCCCAGTCGGTGGGGCGGTACTCCGGGTAGCGGCGCGCGAGATGGTGGCGGTCGCGGACGCGGGTGAGCCGTTCCTGGATCTTCTCGGGGTAGGCGCCGCCGAGGAATGACCGCCGCTCGAAGTAGCGCCGGTAGCGGCCGGCCAGGTGCGGGAACTTCTCGTCGAGGAAGGGGAAGATCACCCGGTGGGTGCAGGGCTTGAGGAATACGACACCGCCGGCGAAGGAGGTCGCCCCGGCGTCGGCGGCCGCGCGGGCCAGCTTGTCCAGCGCCGCTTCGTCGTCGTTGATCAGCGGTAGCAGCGGGCAGGCCAGCACGCCCACCTGGATGCCGGCCTCCGCCAGCCGGCGGACCGCTTCCATGCGCAGGTCCGGCCGCGGGGCGTAGGGCTCGATCAAGCGGGCAAGGTCGGCGTCCATAGTGGTGATGGACACGCCGATGTGCAGCACATTTGAGCGCGAAACGGTTGCCAGCAGGGCGGTATCGCGGGTCACCAGATCGGACTTGGTGGTCAGCGAGAAGCGGCGGCGGCGCTCTCCGGCCAAAATCTCGACGATGCGGCGCGTCAGGCGGAACCGGCGCTCGGCCGGCTGATAGGGGTCGGTGGCGGTGCCGATGCCAATCCAGTCAGTCTCCGGGATACGGCGGAGTTCGGCACGGAAGGCGGGGGCGCTCCAGGCTTTGGCGAAGATGCGGGTTTCGAAGTCGAATGGCTCGCGCAACTCCATGAACTCATGGGTGTAGCGCGCGTAGCAGTACACACACCCAAATTCGCAGCCGCGGTAGGGGTTGATCGTCCACTGGAAGGGGACGCGGTCGCTCTGGCACCTCGTGATGTAGCGGCGGGTCGGCAGTTCGCGGTACTCGACACGGCGTTTCGCCCCGAGGGGCGCGCTTTCCGCCGCCAGCTTGGCGATGCCGACCAGCCGCTCGTTTGGGGAGGTGTCGAAAAGCACGACTGGTCTATATTCGCCATTTGTTCGCCATCTGTCAAGACGCCTATTGATAATATCGTATATGATGTGATATCGTATATGATGTGCGGTTGGTCCTGGACACGGACGTCATCGTTGCCGCTATGCGCAGTCCTACCGGGGCCTCGGCAGCTTTGCTTAGGCTATTGGATGAGGGGGTCGGCACGCTGCTGTTGAGTGTTCCCCTCGTCCTTGAGTACGAAGCGACGTGCCAGCTCCCTGAACACAGACTGGCGAGTGGCCTGAAGGCAAGCGAGGTATTGGTGTTTGTGAATACCTTGGTAGCCATTGCTGAGCCCGTCGAAATCTATTACCGATGGCGGCCCCAGCTTCGCGACCCGGCCGATGAGATGGTATTGGAGGCAGCCGTGAACGGGCGAGCAGAAGCGCTCGTGACATTTAACTTCCGTGATTACGGAACGGCGCCCGCCGCATTTGGGATCGAACTCTTGCGGCTCGGCGAGGCGCTCGGGAGGATTAGAACGTGAAAACGAAAGCCAGCACGTATCCGCTGCGACTGCCGGCGTCACTCAAGGCGGCGGTCGAGAAACTCAGTAAGCAGGATGGTACGAGTATCAACCAGTTTGTTGTCGTGGCGGTCGCCGAAAAGGTGTCAGCCTTGACCACGGTCGAGTTCTTCGAACAGCGACGAGCGCAAGCCGACCGGGAGGCGTTTCGGCGCATCCTCGACCGACAGGATGGCGAGCCGCCTCGGGCTGGCGACGAGTTGCCGGAATAGGTCGCAAGGCGGCCTGCGCACCGCTCCCCGGGTACAATTGTGACCATGTCGTTTCGCATCGGAATAGCCGGGGCCGGCTTTGCGGCCAGCTTCCATCTGGAGAACATGCCGGCGGCGGGGGATGTCGTCGGGGTCACGTCGGCGCGGGAGGAGAGCCGCACGGCGTTTGCTGCCAAGCACGGACTGCGGGCCTACGATTCGGTCGAGGCGATGCTCGGGGACATCGACATCCTCGACATCTGCACGCCACCGTCCTCGCACACGGAACTGATCCTCGCGGCGGCGGCGGCCGGCAAGCACGTGATCGTCGAGAAGCCGCTGACCGGGTTCTTCGGCTCGCCGGCGGAATTCACCAAGGGGCAGATGCTCCATGAAGTCACCGCCGAGTGCAAGCGGCTCCGGGAGGCAGTCCGGTCGGCCGGGGTGACGGTGGGCTATGCGGAGAACTTCGTCTACGCTCCGGCAGTCCAGAAGGAACGCGAGATTCTGGAGATAACGAAATCGCAGATCCTGCGCCTCCAGGGCGAGCAGTCGCACAACGGCTCCCAGTCGCCGGTCTACGGGATCTGGAGCATCCAGGGCGGCGGCTCGATGATCGCCAAGGGATGCCATCCGCTGGGCGCGGTGCTGTACCTGAAGGCGAAGGAGGGGCTCGCCCGGCGCGGCAAGCCGATCCGGCCGGTCGCCGTCAGCGCCCGGACCCACTCCATCACGATGCTGCCGGATTTCGAGGACAAGGGCTTCATTCGCACCGGCTACCCGGACCCGATCGAGGACTACTCGCTCATGCACATCGTCTTCGATGACGGCATGATCGCCGACGTGACGGCGTCGGACATCGTGTTGGGCGGGATCCACAACTATGTCGAGGTCTTCGCGAACAACCACCGCACGCGCTGCCGGCTGAGTCCGGTTAGTATCGTCGACGTCTACAACCCGAAGCACGAGCAGTTCGCCGATCTGTATCTGGTCGAGAAGCTCAGCACGAACGAGGGCTGGATCGCGGCATCGCCGGACGAAGGCTGGACCCTCGGTTTCCGCCACGAGTTAGTCGACTTCATCGACGCCATCGGGAAGGGTAAGTCGCCGCAGAGCAACCTGGACCTGGCCATCGACAACACACTCGTGATCTACGCGGCGTATGTGTCGGCGGACGACATGGGGCGGGAGATCGAGATTCCGCGGTTAGCGTAAGGGGGTGGGGCAAGCTTCAGCTTGCGAAGGGCTTCAGCCCGTCTGCCTGGTGATCGACCTTCGCCATCACGTACACTGCCGTACCGGCAAAACGACGTACTTACCTAATAACCGTCCGATACCATGCGTCGGCAGAAGTGCCAACACGGCTCGCACGAATGCGCACGCCACAGTGCCTACAGCACAACCCGGTCATCTCCGTCCCGGCGAGTTATTCGCTCCCGGTCCAGATACTCGAGCAGCGGGATCGCGTACTTACGCGAGATGTCGGTCCATTCCTTGAACAACGAGACCTTGAACCGCTCACCCCTGTGGCGGGCGAGCAGCGATCGCAGCTCGCCAATGGCGGTCGCGTGGAAGACCAGTCCTTCGCTTACTTTGATCAAATTACCCCGGCGCAGAAGGACCTGCAAAAGGTTGCGCGCCCGGGCCGTGTCCACGCCGCTAGAGGCGAGCACCTCCCTGGTCGCAGGGACGCGCAGACCGGCGCGCTCGAACGCCGCCTCGATCTTCTGGAGAGCGGCGTCCTCGTCCTCCTGCAGGCGAAGCTTGTGGGAGGCCAGACGAACGATCTCGCCCTCGGCCACCACGTCGGGGGTGGCGGCGAGGATTGCGTCCAGGTAGAAGCCCGGGGCGCCCGGGAATTCGCGCGAGCGCAGCTCCTCCTTCGAGATCCCCGGCTTGAGCGGCTCGGCACCGTGGAAATCCCGTAGGACGGTGCGAAGCCGGCGGACGTGGCCCTCGTGCCGCTCACGGTCGACCAGCCACAGCTGTGGGGTTTCGAACGCAACGAATCGCGGATCGGCCAAGGCGCGACGGATCTCGCCCTCCGTCCATCCGGTGCGGCCGATCAGTTCCGGAAGGCCAAGCCCGAACTCCGCCTCGCCGACCAGCAGCGACAGATGACCGGCCGGATCGTCCGCGGCCAGCACCTCCAGCCGCTTAGCCGCCGCGGCGCGCCGGATGCGCGGCGGGGGAGCGGGATCGAGCACCGTGCCACCGCCGATCGTCGTCACCGGCGAGAACATGCGGACGATGAACCGGTCACCGGGTAACAGCAGGACTGGCTCACGGAGCAGGAAGCGCACAAAAGCGGTCCGGCCGGGCTCGAGCGGTGCGGTCGATTCGAGCAGGCGCGCTTCCGCGATTACCTCCGACGTCCCGGCATGGAAGTGAACCGGCGCCCGGTTCTTGAGCGGCTTGGCCGAGGCGAGTAGTTGGAAGCGGCTGTCGACGGTGCGCGTCGGACGAAACAGGCCGGGCGCGGTTAGCGTCATGCCTCGCTCGACGCGCCCTGCCGCCGGACCGGCCAGATTGAGCGCCGTCCGCTGTCCGGCCGCCGCCCGCTTCGCCTCCTCCCCGTGCACCTGAATGCCGCGCACGCGGACGCTCTCGCCGAGCGGGTGGACCTCCACGTCATCCTCAATCCGGACCGCGCCGGAGATCAGAGTCCCGGTCACCACGCGACCGAAGCCCTTCATCGCGAAGGTCCGGTCGACGGGCAGGCGGAAGTGCCGCGAGGCGTCCTTCTCCGAGGCGGCAGCAGCCAGATCGCGCAGCGCTGAACGCAGCTCGTCCAGGCCCTGACCGGTTTTCGCACTCACAGCAACCACCGGCGCACCTTCCAGGAAAGACCCGGCCACGAACTCCTCGACTTCGAGCCGCGCCAGGTCGAGGAGATCGGCGTCGACCAGGTCGGCCTTGGTCAGCGCCACCAGTCCCGAGCGCAGCCCGAGCAGCCGGCAGATGTCGAAGTGCTCGCGCGTCTGCGGCTTGACCGATTCGTCGGCCGCAACCACCAGCATCACCAAGTCGATGCCGCCGACGCCGGCCAGCATGTTCTTGACGAACCGCTCGTGTCCGGGCACGTCGACGAAACCGACTCGGATGTCTTTCGTCAACTGTAAGTGGGCGAAGCCGAGCTCGATTGAGATGCCGCGGCGCTTCTCCTCGGCCAGCCGGTCCGTATCGACACCGGTGAGCGCCTGTACGAGAGCGGTCTTGCCATGGTCGATGTGGCCGGCCGTTCCGACGATAATGTTCCGCATGCGGCTGATCTCCATCCTAATACTCGTGGCCGCGACGGCGTTCGCGCAGGAGCGGCCCACATTCACGGCCGATGTGTCGCTCGTGAAGGTCGACGTTCAGGTAGTCGAGCGCAGCCGGACGGTCACCGACCTGACGAAAGACGACTTCGTGATCACCGACGCCGGCGAGCGCCGCGAGATCGTTTACTTCGGCCGTGACCGCGAGCCGCTTTGGGTGCTGCTACTGCTCGACGTGAGCGGCAGTACGCGGCGGTACGTCGAGCAGATGGGTGACGCCTCGCGCGACGCCTTACACGAACTGCGTCCCGGAGATCACGTTGGCATCATGGTCTTCGGCCGCGAGACCGAGCTGCGGCGGGACTTCACCGGCGACGTCGACACGATCTCGCGGGCGATCCTCGGTGCCTTGCACGCCCAGGGGCTCGGCATGGCGACGCGGATCAACCATGCGGTGATGGACGCCGCCGCGAGCATCGGCGAAGCGGCCGGGAACGACCCGGGGCGCCGCGCCATCCTGATCCTCACCGACAACCGGGGGCTCAACTACCTCGAGCCGAACGAGGACGTGATCCGCTCGCTGTACAGGGCCGATGCCGTGCTGAACGCAATCGCCGTCGGTGGCGCCAAGCCTCCACCCCCTCAGAAGCCGAACGCCAATCCCGACTACACGCCCTCCGACGTCTTCCTGCTGGCTCGCGAAACCGGCGGAGAAGTGATCGAAGCCAAGAACGCCGGCCGCGCTTTTCGCGACTTGATGGAAGGCATTCGGACACGCTACAGCCTGCACTTCCGGGCGCCCGAGGTGGCCTCGGGAAGCTTCCGTCCGATCCGCGTCGAGCTGACACCGGAAGCGCGGCGTCGCTATCCAAAGGCGGAGATCCGCGCGCGGTCGGGCTATTACGTGCCCTGATCGTCGGCCTCGAAAACGAGTTCCGAAGTGATTGCGATGGCCGCGCGGAGCGACCGGTAGACGGGACACTTCTCGGCGTAGAATCCGTGGACCCGCTCGGCGGTCTCCCGCGCTTCTTCCGGCGCCTTCAACCGCAGCACGACGTGGATCCGTTCGATGATCAGCACGCCGTCCGCCGACAATCCAACCTCGCCGTGGACATCCGCCACCAACCTGCCGCCGCTCGCATTGACTCGGCGCGCCTCCAGCGCACCCCCAAAGGTTCCCATGAGTCAACCGCCGGTGCTGGCGATGACGTAGTCGATGGTCGTGGCCCGCGGCGGGAACTTGTCCGGCGGCACTTTGTAGTGGTCGGCGATGGCGCCGTGTACGCCGAAGGTCACGGCCTCGGTTTCGCCAGGCAGATACGCCAACCGCACCGGACCTTGCTGGCGCACGATTCGGATTTCGGAATGATAGACGATGTCGGACATAGCGCCCTCCTGCTACTTCCAGGGTACTCGACGGGAAGCGAGCAAGAGGAGTGTTGAACGAGAAGCTATCAGCTATCAGCGCCCAGCGCCTGGTCCCGCGCCGGGCGCTGTGCGCTGATAGCTACTTGCTGACCGCTTCTCCTCACCCCAAATCTCGAAAGCCGACCAGATCGATCCCCTCCTCCCCGAGCGCCTGGCGCGTTTCCGGTGCGGTAAGAGCCTCGAGTTCCGTCTGCCGGCTCTCGGTCAACCGCGTCGGCGCCGCTTCGAGTTCGCTATCGCTGTAGCCCGGATGGCACATGAATTCGGTGATGCCGGGCGGCAGGGCGCGGAACAACCGGACGAGGTCGGCCGAGCAGTACCGGCCGGTGAGCAGGAACCCGGAGAAGTGGTCTGTGGAGCGGCAATTGAAGTGGCCGAGCGTCCGCTCGAACCGGCGCCGTTCCAGTCCGATCGCACGGCTCACCAGCCGCCGCGACAGCGGCACGTCGTCCGCTTCGCCAGGAAGGTCAAACGGACGCCGCACCCATGGAATCCCGTATTCCCGCGACAGCCGGGCAACGGCGTTGAGCACGGGCGGCAGCAGGTGGGTGTGCTTATGGGTATCGAGATGGATCGGCCGGAGACCGGCGGCGAGGATGCGTTCGATCTGCGCCCGCAGCTCATCGACGATTGCCAGGCGGCCCATCGCCACGGCTACAACCAACTCCGGAAGCGATGCGGGGAAGACCGCGCCGGCTCGCAGCACGGACTCGCCCTGCACCAGCACCAGATGACAGCCGACGTCGAGCCGCGGGTGCTCGCCGGCCAGCGTGACGGCGTGGTCAAACGCGCGTCCATTCGCCATCAGCGTGGTGGCCGTGAGGATGCCGCGACGATGCGCCTCGACGATGCCTCGATTCACACCCTCGGTGAATCCGAAATCGTCGCCGTTGACCACCAGCCGCCGGTTCGCCACCTGCCAACGCCTCGGAGACGCCTAGAAGAGCTTCACCCTGATCCGGAGGTATTTCCGCGGGTCCTTGCGGAAATCCTTCAGGAACTGATGCATCTCGTAGGTGGCTCCGTTCAGTGACTCGTATAGCTGCGGGTTGACCATGAGTTGGCCGAGCGTTCCCTGGCCCGAGTTCAGATTCTCGAGAGTGGTATCCAAGCGCTGGACCACGGAGGAGATCTCGTTGTGGAGGTCGTCGTCGGTGAGCAGCTTGCCGGCGGTGCCCTTGCCGGCGTTGAGGTTGGCGACCAGCGTCTTCAGTTCGCCGACGGTACTGCGCACGTCATCGTACAGCGCCTCGTCCCGGAGCAGCTTACCGGCGGTGCCCTGTCCGTTTTCGAGATCCTCGACGATCTGGTCCATTCTTGCCAGCATCTGCTGAACGTCATCGTAGACGGCCGGGTCGTGAATGAGCTTCCCGATGGTGCCCTCGTTACTATTCAGCGCCTCGGTGAGACGATGGGCCTCCTCGACGGTCCCGGTGAGGTGGGTGTAGAGCGTATCGTCGGTGAGGAGCTTGCCGATGCTGCCGCGGCCTACCTCGACTTCGGAGACGATGGCGTCCACGCGCCGCAGGATGCTGCGGAGCGAATCGAGCGCCGAATAGCCGCTGGCCACCAGTTCCTCGAACTCGCGTGTGTCGAGGCTGGTGATCTCGTCGCCCGGCTTAATGGTCGTCTTGCCCTGACCTCTCTTGATGTTGATGTACTTGCTGCCGAGCACGTTCTCCGATGCCACGGCAGCCACCGAATCGGTCGGGATCATCGGCAGGTAGTTCTTGTCGATCTCCATGCGTACGCGGATGATGCGATTCCGGGCGGTCTCGCCGGACAACTCGATCTTGCTGATGTTGCCGACCAGGATGCCGTTGAGCCGCACGGGCGCACCGGGCTCGATGGCGGCCGAGTCATCCAGGTACGTGTAAATCGTGGCGGTCTTGGTGAACAGGCTCTTATCCCCGGTCAGGAGAAAGACAAGGACTCCCAACAAGGCGAGGGCGAAGATTGCCACGATGCCGATCTTCAACTGGGCCCAACGAACTTTCTCTCTTGAAGGCATCTCGCTTTACCACTCCTCAGAAACTCGCGGCAGCCAAAGCCCTGCCTCAACCACCCGGATGGAACGGTTCCGGCCGGGCCACGCCCAAGTTCCCCAGCAGGGGATCGGCCGGGTGCGTGGATGCCTCGGCCGGGGCCAGCCTATGCGCAAACTTCTGGACGTAGGGATCCGGGCAATCCTCCAATTCCTGCTGCGAACCCTGGAACACCAATTTCCCCGTGCGCATCACCAGGTACCGCGTTGGCAGCGCCTCGCCGCTATTGGCCGCGGGCACGATCCGGTCTGCTTCCCGATTGTACCGATAGTTGGCGAGAAGATATCCGTCCTGATAGCGATGGGTGATCATCACCGTAGTGGTCTGCTTCGTCTCCCGCTCCTTGATGATCAGACTCATGATCGTATAGGCGGTGATCGGATCCAGGCCCGCCGTCGGCGAGTCGTACAGCACCAGCGGCGGCCGGGTGACGTTGGCCCGGGCAATGCCCACGCGCCGCCGCATGCCGCCGGACAACTCGCTCGGGAACTTGTCGAGCGTGTGGCCGAGTTCGACAAAACGTAGCGCTTCCTCGACTCGCGGGTGGATATCCTCGGGCGGACAGCCGAGCGAGGGCTGATTGACCAGCGGATAGGCGACGTTCTCCTCGATGGTGAGGGAGTCGAACAAGCCGCCCTCCTGGAAGAGAATCCCCACCTTGCTTCTCAGATCCATCAGCCGGCTCTCCGGCATGCCGGTGATGTCCTGGCCGAACAGGCTCACGTGCCCTTCATCCACGCCGACCAGCCCCACGGCAGACTTGAGCAACACAGTCTTGCCGGCGCCGGCGGCGCCGAGGACGACACAGGACTCACCCTTGTCAAGCTGGAACGAAACCCGGTCGAGCGCCGGCTCTTCGTCGCCGAACCGGACCGTTACGTCGCCGAAATGGAGAACGGAGCCGATGGATCCCCCCCTCTTCCCATCCTACAAGCTGACAAACATTTTCCCGATGAAGAAGGTCAGGACAAAGATCCACACGGATGCGGTGACCACGGCCCTCGTCGTCGCCAATCCAACGCCCTGGGTACCGCCGGTGGTTCTCATGCCGTAGTAACAGCCCACTAGCGCGATGACAATGGCGAAGGCGAATGGCTTGAGCAGACCCTGGGCGATGTCGTTGTACTCGAGCGAGCGCCAGCAACTCGACCAGTACTGCGCGTCAGTGGTCAGCCGGAGCAGCGGGCAGGAGACCAGGTAGCCACCGATTATACCGATGAAATCGGCGATGATCACGAGCAGCGGCAGCATGACGCACATCGCGATCAGGCGCGGTTTGACCAGCTTCTGGATCGGGTCCGTGCCGAGCGCACGCATGGCGTCGATCTGTTCGGTGACCTTCATCGACCCCAACTCGCTGGCGATGCCGCTTGCGTTGCGGCCCGCCACCAGCAGGGCGGTGAGCACCGGTCCCATTTCCCGGACGAGAGAGATCGACACGATCTGTCCGACCTCGCTCGCGGCCCCGTATTGATTGAGGGCTCGCGACATCTGCAGTGCCAGGATCGCGCCGGCGAAGAAGCCGGTCAGCACGACGATCGGCATGCTGCCGACACCGATGGAGTCCATCTGGATCGAGACGTCGTTCAGGTAGTGGGGTTTCCGGACGAGATTACGGAACGTACGCCCGGCGAGGACAAAGAAGTCCTGGAAGGCGAGGATGGGTAACTTCAGGAAGTCGAACAAGCCGGTTCGTCCCTCGTCAAAAGTCGATGCTACCATACTAGCCAGCACCAGCCGGACTTTCTCAGGGTACGACAAATGAAAGGCTTGACTGATATCCCCGGCATCCTGGTCGGCCATGCGTCCGACGAGGACGCGCTGACCGGCTGCACCGCGATCCTTTGCCCCGGTGGCGCGGCGGCGGGAGTCGACGTCCGCGGCGGAGCCACCGGCACCGAGGAATTCGGTCTCTTCTCACCCCTGCACCTCACCGAACGGATCCATGGCGTCTCGCTCGCGGGCGGTAGTGCGTTCGGCCTGGAGGCGGCTTCCGGCGTGCGGCGTTATCTCGAAAAGCAGGGCATCGGATTCGAGACGGGAGCGGCGAAGGTGCCGCTGGTCGCCGGGGCCATCCTCTACGATCTCGGCATCGGGAGTGCAACCCTGCGGCCAACGCGTGAGATGGGGGAGAAGGCGGCCGCGGCGGCATCGGACGATCCGGTGGCCGAGGGTGCCGTGGGCGCCGGCACCGGTGCCACTGTCGGCAAGCTGTACGGCATGCGCCAGGCGATGAAGTCGGGCATCGGCAGCGCCACCGTCGAGTTGTCGGGGCCGTACTCGGGAGTCCTGGTGTCCGCGCTGGCGGCAGTGAACGCTTTCGGCGATATCCGCGATCCGGACAACGGAACCCTCATCGCCGGCGCCCGCGTGGCGCCGGACTCTCTGGACCTGGCCGACACGGCGGCGCGGCTCCGCGAAGGAGGCCGCGCGGGAAGGGCCGGCGAGAACACGACGCTCGTCGTCGTGGCCACGAATGTCGATCTCAGCAAGCCACGAGCCACGCGGCTGGCGCAGATGGCGTCGGTGGGGATGGCGCGCGCCATCAGCCCCGTCTGGACTACCGGCGATGGCGACCTCGTGATTGCCCTGGCGGCGGGGACCCGGACGGCGCCGGTGGACATTCTCGGCGCGGCGGCCGGGGAGGCGGTGGCGCAAGCGATTGTCCGGTCGGTCCGTTTTGCGTCCGCTCTGGGGGGCGTTCCCGCGATCGGCCGCTGGCCGAAGCCGTGACCAGGGCCGAGGGCCCGCCGCCTACTTCGGCTGTCCGTAGTAGGCTCCTGGACCATGCTTTCGGTGGAAGTGCTGGTCCAGTTGGGCCTGCTGAAGCGGAGCCGCTTCCGGATTCAGGCTGAAGGTCAGGTGCGCCAGCCGGGCCAGTTCCTCGAGCATCGAGGCGTGGAACGCCGCCTTGGCCGCCGAGTCGCCCCATGCGAACGGACCGTGGCCGTGCACCAGCACGCCCGGCCGCTCTTCGGGATCGAGGCGGGCGAACCGCCGCACAATCTGCTTGCCGGTGTTCTTTTCGTAGGCAATCTCGATCTCGGCCGGCGCCATCGGATCGGTTGCCGGGATGGCGCCGTACCAATAGTCGGCATGAGTCGTTCCGAGGCAGGGAATCTCCCGTCCGGCCTGGGCGAAGGCGGTGGCGTAGGCGGAGTGCGTGTGGGCCACGCCGCCGATGGACGGAAACGCCCGGTAGAGCACGAGATGTGTCTCGAGGTCGGATGACGGACGCAGGTCGCCGTCGACGATGTTGCCGTCCAGGTCAGTCAGCACCACCTGTTCGGGGCGCAGGGAGTCGCACGCCAGGCCGCTCGGCTTGATCGCGACGATGCCTTCCTCCCGCGATACCCCGCTTGCGTTGCCGAAGCTGAAGGTGACCAGCCGGCGGGTGACCAACTCGCGGTTGGCCTCCACCACTTCTTCGCGTAATTGTTTGAGCCTCATCTTCCCTCGAATAGAATGCGTTGCAGATTCTTGACGCGGTCAGGAACTCGCGTTCCTCGTCGTTTGGTTCCGGCGGACATCCGCCGTCGCGGTTGACAAGCCCGATTGTACACCGGAGCTCCGGCATCGAGGGCGCGACCGGCGTCCGCGGGCCGTAGCGAGCGACGCCGCTCTTCGGGGAAAGCAGCTCTTCCGGTAAAGATCCCGCGAGGAACTGACGAATTGTCCAGTAGAGCTGCTGAGGCCAGGACCGGCTACTCTTTCGCGGCCGCGGATCTGCGTCCACATCCAGTGTGGGGGGCTGTTCGCCTTTCCCTCGAGCGGCATATCTTATAGGATGCGAGTAGTGTGACTTCGTCCAACCGCCGCAACCGAACTCGGACCGCTTCGCCAAAGAGCCGTGTACTGCGCCTGCGCGTCGATGACGGCGGTGGCCATCTCCGTTGGGTAACGGGGGACCTGCTCGACTACAACGAGGGCGGAGTGGGCGTTTCGTTGCGGACGCCGCTGGCGGTGGCCACGGAGGTCACGGTCTCGGGCAAGATCCACGACGAGGACTCCCGGCCGGATACGCTACGCCGGGCTCATGTCGCCTGGTGCCTGGACAAGGCCGACGGGACGTTTCGCGCCGGGATACAGTTTGCGGACGATGCGGCCGGGACCCGCGACTGGTACACCGAGGCGCCCGAATCCACTGAGCAGGAACCGGAGGACGACCACTACGAGACCCTCCAGTTGAGCTCCAAGGCCCACCCGGACACGATCCACCGGGTCTACCGGATCCTGGCGCAGCGTTTCCACCCGGACAACGCCGACAGCGGCGACGAAGAGACCTTCAAGCGGGTCTTGGAGGCCTACCGAATCCTCTCCGATCCCGAAAAACGGGCCGCTTATGATGCCCGCCATCAGAGGATTCAGAAGCGCCACTGGCGGCTGTTCCAAAATCCGACGGAGGCCCATGGCATCGAGGCCGAGCGTCGCAAGAGAACCGGAATCCTCGGGCTGTTGTACCGGCGGCGCCTGCACGAACCGGATCACCCCGCCTTGGCCATAAAAGACCTCGAGGACCTGTTGGGCTGCCCGCGGGACCACTTGCAGGTGACGCTGTGGTACCTGAAGGAGAAGGGCTACATCGACCGCGACGACCGCGGCCGCTACACGATCACCGTCGCCGGCGTCGATGAAGCCGAGCGGGAAGAGCCGAAACTCGCCGCCCGCAACCTGATCCCCGCCACAAGCTGACACCGCCTGGAAACGGCCGGTCGGCGTCTTGATCACGGCAGCGGGGCAACGGCGCTGGAACAGCCGAGCGCGGCGGGCGTGTACCCCTTGGATTCCCACAAAATGCCGCCCGTGGGGCGAGCGCCACCGCCGGCGCGCGGACCCGGAAGTTCCCCGTATTTGTTTGATTCTTAATGCTATTACTAGCAATTGGGTTCGTTTCGTAGTGTTCACGTTCGACGGGATGCCCCGCTTTGGGAAGCTGATTGGCCGGTGACTGAACCGGTGCCGGTTCCGGTCACCACGGAACCGATTCCGGCGGCTGCCGCGAGGCGCAGCCGGCGCCGGATCTCGAACATCGGCAGAGCGGTTCGCCACACTTTGTTTCTTTGTAGCCATAGCACGCCATCCGATTGTGAGCCTAACACGACGGAGGTGGAAATAGACGGGCCAGATGCTGGCAAGTGGTTTATTTGTAGATGTTTACTGCCTTGACTGCAAGCGTGACCGTTGTGTTGTCGCGGGAGAGAGGGAGGAGCACTGGAACTTCTCCCCAGGCACTGTCGGTCGCGGTTCTTTGCTGGTGGATGCACACTCTCCGCACTGAACCGCGACCGTGAGGGAGCCCTCAGGTGATCGGGCCAACTGCCCCGTTATTGGTAACGAAGCTGCCGCGACAGTCCACTAGTTGTGAACGAATGCAAAGATCGCCGGCAGCACGTAGAACAGCAGAGCGATGTAGAAGAGCGCCAAGTACTTCGATCGCACGGCATAGCCGGCCAGCATCCGCGCCGCCCCCAGCGGTATTTGCCGAATCTTCCGGATCGGGTAGATGATCAGGATGCCCAGCACGTTGAATAGCAGGTGAGTGAGCGCGATGGCGACGCCGAAGTGTGCGTTGGGGCCGGAAACCGCCATGGATGCCAGCACGGCCGTTACCGTGGTGCCTACGTTGGCTCCCAGCGTCACTGGAAACGCCTGCTCGAGCGTGATCAGCCCGGCGCCGGCCAGCGGGACCAGCAGCGAGGTCGTAATCGAGCTCGACTGGACCAATACGGTCGCGATCAGGCCGATCAGCATACCCAACATCGCGCTTCGCCCGAGGACCTTCTCGACCAGACCCTCCACGCGGCGACCCATCAGCCGCTTCATCGTCTGCACAAGCAGCAGCAGGCAGCCGAAGATGAGCACGGCGCTGGCGAAGACCACCGTGATGCCCTGCCACTGGGGGCTCGAGAACAGATGATTCGCCACAAACTGAATCGGCGCGGCACCAACATCGATGGCGCTGGCGACCGGACTTTCGAAGTTGACGCCTCCGGCCGCCGTCACCTGTTGGGCGATCGCGTCGGCGGCGTGCGACAGAAACCCGGTCGTGATCTCGAGCGGCAGGAGGACGAGGACGGTGAAGTAGTTGAAGAAGTCGTGACAGGTGGCCACGGAGAACGCGCGCCGGAACTCGTCTTTGCGCCCCATGTGAGCGATTGAGACGAGCGTGTTGGTGACCGTGGTGCCGATGTTCGCGCCCATGATCATCGGGACCGCGTTTGACAGCGGCAGCGGATTCACTGGCGCCGCCACCAGGCCGACGACCAGCGAGGTGGTCACCGACGAGCTCTGCACCAATGTCGTCGACAGCAAACCTACCATCAGGGCGACGAACGGGTTGGAGGTCGCCTGAAAGAACGATTCCAGCAGGTCACGGCCGAGCAGCTTGAAGCCGTCACCCAAGGCGCCAACTCCAACCATGAAGCCGAACAGAAGAATCAGGACCTTTGCGGCTGCAATCGGACCGGCATATTTCTCACGCCATTGTGGTTCTGGCTGTGCGTCGTTCTGGGTCGGATGGGCTGGCGGGCCCGTCTGGGGAATGGAGGGCATTACGGCGGGATCTTCTTGAAGCACGTTAAGAAAGCAGTATAGGCCCTTATTGTGACAGCTCTGTTAACATCGCGTGACTTGGGGGGCGGAATTCATGGTGGAATCGACCAATCCGAACCCGGTGCGGGCGCCGCCAGCAAGGGGCCGGCAGGGGAAGGGCAGGGGTGTGAGGCGTTGCGACGCCTTGCCGCGGGCCGGCGGCGACGAGGCCGGCCGGTGCGACTGGCTCCCGATTGTCTATCGGCAGGGCGCGGATTCCTGGCCGGTGCTTGCCGGGCGAATCAATCGTCGTCGAGCGGGAAGTCGCCGACAGCCACCGTCTGCTCCGACGGCCGCCAGACAGTGTTCTGCCCTGCTGAGCGCGGCTCGGCTTCATCGCTCCGAGCCTCATATTCGGGCTCGGCGTCGCCACAGAAGGAACCACCGATCTCCGCTGAGAGGTCCCTGACGATGCTGCGCAGCGACTCCGACTGGGAGCTCAACTCCGTGCCGATCGAGGCACTTTCCTCGGCGTTGGCCGCCGACTCCTGGGTGACGCGCTGCATCTGCCGGATGGCGCCGAGGATCTGCTCAATTCCCCGCGCCTGTTCATCGCTGGCCCGTTCCACTTCGCCGGCCAGATTGCGAACCCGGTCGTTATCGCCGGTAATGGCGTGGATCGCTTCGGCGACCTGGGCCAGCGTGGCCGACCCGCCTTGCGACTTGGTGATCGACTCCTCGATCAGCGCTCCGGTCTCGCGGGCCGCCTCCGCGCAGCGGTGCGACAGGTTGCGGACCTCGTCGGCAACCACGGCAAAGCCCATGCCTGCCTCGCCGGCGCGCGCCGCCTCGACGGCCGCGTTGAGCGCCAGGATATTCGTCTGGAAGGCGATGTTGTCGATTACCTGGATGATCTTCGAGATCTTCTGGCTCGACGCGTTGATCTCCGCCATTGCGCCGACCATCTGCTCCAGGCGCTGGTTGGCCTCGATCACTCCGTCACTCACCTTGGTGGTGAGCGCGGAGGCCGACTGCGAGGTCGCGAGGTTCTTCTGTGCCGTCGCGTTGATCTCCTCGCTCGACGCCGAGGTCTGCTCGAGCGAGGCGGCTTGTTCGGATGCTCCCTGGGCCAGCGACTGGCTGGAGCCGCACAACTGGCGCGCCGCGCCGGCCACTTGCCGGGCGCCCCCCTGAAGCATGGCGACGAGCCGCCGCAAGGCGCCGATCGACCGGCACAGCGCCAGCCCGACCACGCCCAGCACGAGCAGCGTGACGCCGGTCAGGACGATCGACAGCCAGCGGCCCTCGCCGACTTCCTTGCGGGCCTCGGACCGCGCCGTCTGGAGGGCTTCGGTCTGGTGGCGGCCGAGCTCGCTCATGGCTCCCTCGATATCGGCTGTCAGCGGGTTCAGGGTGCTGATCACGATCTCGTGCGCGCTCTCGAAATCACCGCTGTCAGCCACCCGGAGATAGTCATCGCAAGCGGCCACCCAATCCCGAAGATCGCCGCCGATGCGGTCCAGGCTGGCCCGGTCCTCCTCACTCTTCATGACCTTTTCGAGCCGCACCACGCGCTCCTGGACCGCCGCCGCGCCCGCGGCCACCGCCTTCCGCGTGGTCCCGGCCGAGCTCGTGGTGTGGCACATACTGCACTCGAGTCCCTCGGACGGCGCTTTCAGCGCGGTCTCGCCGGCCTTCGCCCGGCGCTCGAGATGGGCGATGACGTAGGCCAGGTGCTCATGCTTGGTCTTCGCGGCGACGTCGCGGACTCCTTCGCGGATGGCGGCTACCTCCTCGGACAACGCCGCGGCCCCTTCGACGGCACTGTCCAGCCGGTTGCCCATGCGGATGTTCGTGATCACCGACGTGGCCCCGATGCCCAGGATTGCGGCGAACATAACCAGCACGTTCAATGAGATCTTCTTACCGATCGTCAGACGGGACTTCATCTCTGTGGCACCAACCTGCTTTTCCTTCTCGGCGAGATTCCTGAACGCAACGGTCCGGCGATGGAACTCGCGGGGTTCTCAGGCGTCAGCCGTGCCTCTATCCCGGAGTGCAACGACTGCCAGACGCCGGGAACGGCCAGGGCGTGCGCCTATTCTCCATATCGCCGCGGACCGGGGATAGTTGAGAAAGTAGTGAAGATCGCTTGCGAACCGCGAGGCCAGGTTCGCAATGCCGCCGGCAACTCCTTACACTACGAGCTGCTGAAGGAACTCCAGTCGAAGCGCCAGCACCTCGGCCCCGCACCTTTCCCGTGGCGTCTCACTGCACGTACGGGAGTGATCTCAACCGGCGATCGCCCGCGGATTTGCCCGCCGCCTCGAGCAGCGGCCGCACGTAGGCCGGCGAATAGCGGGTTGCCTGGTAGACATGCCAGGTCATCTCTCCGACCCCAGTGACGATGCATTCCCAGACGATTTCCTTGTCGCGGGTGACTTCGATCAGCCGGCTCGAGACGGCCCGCCGATACCAGACGTACCGCAGTCCGTGGAGCAGAAAGGCGAGGGGCGTGGTGGTCCGGTTGTAGCCTTCGTCGATGAAGACGTTGCCACGCGGCAGGTCGCCCTGGGCGCTGCTGATCGAGGGACTGAAGAAGCCGGGATCGTCGGTCTGTCCGCTGTAGGCCCAGACGATTTGCATGGTCAGTGGATCCACTTCGATCACGCGGGAGTAGCCGCGCTCGGGACCGTTGTCGAAGATCAGGAGGTGGCCGTTCCGGAGCATGGTGGGGTTGTGGGGGCCGTCGAGCTCGCCGGGTCCCCAGGCCCAGACGATCCGGCCGGACTCCCTGTCGATCACGCCGATGATGTCGAGGTGCCGGTCGGAGAACAGGATGTTGCCACGGCGGAAACGCGGGTCCGCTTCACCGGTCGGGTTGTCGCCGATTACCTGGGCGGTATTGTTGTGCGCCCAGTCGAGGGTCTCCCGGTTCCGTTCGCGGCGCGGTCGCGGGAACTCGAGGCCGGCCAGATCGGTCAGCTCGGCGAGATGGTCCTCGGCGGCCCAGCGCCACACCACCTGCTTCTCGGGCGTCACTTCGACGATCCGGCCGCTGCGGACGATCCCGGGGCCGACCTCGGGGATCTCCTTGTCCTCGACGTAGTGGATCAGCAGATTCCCGTCGTCGAGCAGTGAGAAGTCATGGTCGACGCGGCACGGGTAGTACCAGAGCACGTTCCCGAACGGGTCGATCTCGCGGACGCCGGCGCGAGCCACGAACGACCGGTCCCGCGTCGAGTAGACGAGATTGCCGTCCGGCTTGAGCTTCGCCAAATAGACCGAGCCGAGCACCGGCCACGAGTGAACCGTCTTGCCCTCCATGTCGACCAGCAGGACATGGTTGACCTGCTCGAGCTCCTGCCCGATGTCGTCGGCGGTCTGGACGATCAGCGTGTAGCCGCCGGCGCTCTTCTCCGGGATGTACCGGGTGACCTTGATGGGGGAGAAGTGGAGCCCGAAGAAGACGAGGACGGCGCCGGCGAGGACAGCGGCGAACAGCAACGCCCGAACCGCCCGGGAGCGAAGGAGACGGCCGGTGATGCTTCGAATGGACAAGACCTACAGGATACAGCGTCGCCTGTTGCCCAGGTTGTTCGTTCGCCATGCTTCCGCTATCTTCTCGCGCCTCCGCGTGCCTCCAAAAGAAAAGGCCGGTCCCCGAAGGAACCGGCCCTGGCTAAGTTAGTAAAGTTACAGACCCGACTTACGCGGTCCGCATGGTCTCGGCGCCGGCGCCGGAGCTCTTCGCCTCGATGGCTGCCTGCGCGGCCGCCAGCCGGGCGATCGGCACACGGTACGGGGAGCAGGAGACGTAGTTCATCCCCACCCGGTAGCAGAAGTCGACCGAGCTCGGCTCGCCGCCGTGCTCGCCGCAGATGCCGACTTCGAGCTTCGGATTGGTCGACCGGCCCTTGGTGACGCCGATCTCGACCAACTGGCCGATGCCTTCCTGGTCGAGCACCTGGAACGGATCCGCCTTGAAGATCTTGCGGTCCTCGTAGTCCTTCGAGAACGCGCACGTAGTCGTCGCGGCTGAGAGCCCATGCCGGTCTGTGTCAGGTCATTGGTGCCGAAGCTGAAGAACTCGGCTTCGGTGGCCACCTTGTCGGCGGTGAGGGCGGCGCGCGGGATCTCGATCATCGTACCGATCATGTACTTCGAGCTTGCCCTTCAGCCGGCCTTGGCCGAGATACTTCCTCGGCGACCGCCTTGACGATCTCCTTCTGGTTGGCCAGCTCCTCGACGCCGCCGATGAGCGGAATCATGACCTCGGGGATGACCTTCACGCCCTTCTTGGCTGCACCTGGCACGGCCGCCTCGAAGATGGCCCGCGCCTGCATCTCGGTGATCTCCGGGATAGGTGATTCCGAGACGGCAGCCGCGATGGCCGAGCATCGGGTTGAACTCGTGCAGCTCCTCGACGCGCTTGAGCAGGTCCGGCAGGTACTTCTTCAGCTCGCGGACCGGCACGTCGTAGCGGGCGCTCATTTCCTTCTTTTCCTTGGTCGACGCGTGCGGGAACTTGGCGAGGTCGACCATGATCTCCTCGCGCTTGGGCACGAACTCGTGCAGCGGCGGGTCGAGCGTGCGGATGACGACCGGGAAGCCGTCCATCGCCTTGAACAGCCCGCGAAGTCGCTGCGCTGCATCGGGAGGAGCTTCTTGAGCGCCTTCCTGCGGTCCTTCTCGTTGTCGGCCAGGATCATGGCCTGCACGTGCTCGATGCGGCCCTCGCCGAAGAACATGTGCTCGGTGCGGCACAGGCCGATGCCCTCGGCGCCGAACTTGCGCGCCACCTTGGCGTCGCGAGGCATGTCGGCATTGGCGCGGACGCCGAAGCCGCCGCGGAATTCGTCGGCCCAGGTCATGAACTCGGCCAGGATGCCGGAGGTGGGATCGGCTTCAACGGTCTGGGCCTGGCCGGCATAGACCTCGCCGAGGCTGCCGTCGAGGGAGAGCCAGTCGCCTTCCTTGAGCGTCACCGAACCGACGGTCAGCTTCTTCGACCGTTCATCGATCCGGAACGCCTCGGCGCCGGCCACGCACGGGATACCCATGCCGCGGGCGACCACGGCCGCGTGCGACGTCATGCCGCCGCGCGACGTGAGAATGCCCTTGGCCACTTCCATGCCGTGGATGTCGTCGGGAACCGTCTCTTTGCGGACCAGAACCACCGGGTGCTTCTGAGCGGCCACCACCGCCTCGTCGGCGGTGAAGACGATCTTGCCGACCGCCGCGCCAGGCGACGCCGGCAGACCCTTGGACAGCATCTTGAGCGATTTCCGCGATGCCGCCTCGATCACCGGGTGCAGCAACTGGTCGAGCTGCGCCGGATCGACGCGCATCACCGCTTCTTCCTTGGAAATCAGGCCTTCATGGACCATGTCCACGGCGATTTTGACCGCCGCCGGACCGGTGCGCTTGCCGTTGCGGGTCTGCAGCATGTAGAGCTTGCGGTCCTGGATGGTGAACTCGAAATCCTGGACGTCGCGATAGTGCTGCTCGAGCTTGGTGGTGATCTCGTTGAGCTGCTCGTAGACCTCGGGCATCTCCACGCTCAACTTGGTGATCGGCTGCGGGGTGCGGATGCCGGCCACCACGTCCTCGCCCTGGGCGTTGATCAGGTACTCGCCGTAGAACTCCTTGTCGCCGGTGGCGGGGTTGCGGGTGAAGCCGACGCCGGTGCCGGAGCTGTCGCCCATGTTGCCGAACACCATCGTCTGAACGTTGACGGCGGTGCCGAGCGTGTCGGCGATCTTGTTCATCTTCCGGTAGTGCCCGGCGCGCGGGTTCCACCAGGAACCGAAGACGGCGTTGCGCGCCATCTCGAGCTGCTTCAGCGGATCGGACGGGAAGGCCTCGCCGGTCTCCTTCTTATAGACCGCCTTGTAGTCGGCGACCACCTGCTGGAGGTCCTTCGCGGTGAGGTCGGTGTCGAACTTGGCCTTCGACTTCTTCTTCTGCTTGTCGAAGACGTGCTCGAACTTCTCCTTGTCGATGCCGCGGACGACGTTGCCGAACATCTGGATGAAGCGGCGGTAGCAGTCAAAAGCGAACCGCTCGTCGCCGCTCTTGGCGATGAGGCCCTTGACGCTCCGGTCGTTGAGGCCGAGGTTGAGGACGGTGTCCATCATGCCCGGCATCGAGAACTTCGCGCCGGAGCGGACGCTGACCAGCAGCGGGTTCTCGGTGTCGCCGAGCTTCTGGCCCATCATCTTCTCGAGCTTGGCCAGGGCCTCGCCCACCTGGTCGTCCACTGCCTTGGGGACTTTCCGGTCGTTCTCGAAATAAAGGTTACAGACTTCGGTAGTAATGGTGAACCCCGGCGGAACCGGAACGCCAGTCCGGCTCATCTCGGCCAGACCGGCTCCCTTGCCGCCGAGGGTGTCCTTCATAGTGCCTTCCCCGTCGGCCGTGCCGCCGCCGAACGAGTATACGTACTTGCTGCTCATAAACGGTAGTGCTCCTTATCGATAAGTGCCTTTGGGCAGGTTTGCGACCTGCACGGGATCCCCGGACTAGCCGGGCGCCTGTTGTTAATTCCTGGCTGTCACAATCTCCGAAAAATCAGCGATTGAAGAAAACTCGTCGAGAAGACCGGCCAGCAAGACCAGCCTGTTCCGCCGGACATCCTCCTCCGGCGCATTGACTAAAACGTGGTCGAAGAAACGATCGACTGGAGGCCGCAAGGACGCGATCGCTTCGAGCGCCGGGCGATACTCCCGCCGCGCGCGGTGCTCCTCGAAACGCTCCCGGACGCGCGCAAAGGCGGAGTGCAGCTCTTTTTCTTGCTCCTCTTTAAGCAGTTCGGTTGCCACTTCTCCACCGCCTGCGAACTCGGCCTGGCGCAGTATATTCTTGATCCGCTTGAAGCTGGCCGCGATCGGTTCGAAGTCCTCGGTCGGCCGGACCGCGCGCACCGCCTCGAGCCGCTCTCCGGCATCGACCAGGTCGTCGGAACCCGCCGCCAGTACGGCGTTGACCTCGTCGTAGGCAAATCCCTTGATCTCGCGGAAGTAGTATCGGACCCGGTCGCCGAGGAACTCGGCCAGCTCCTGATTGCCCTCGGCGAGCGAGGAAATCGACAGGCCCAGCCGTCCTTCCACCAGGATCCGAACCACGCCTTGCGCCGCGCGGCGTAGCGCAAATGGGTCTTTTGACCCGGTCGGAATCATTCCGATCCGGAAGCACTCGCGCAGCGTATCGAGCTTGTCGGCGAGAGCGACCAGGCGTCCGTCGGCGGTCGACGGGATCGCGTCTTCCATCGAGACGGGCTTGTAGTGGTCGTAGATCGCGCCGGGCCACCTCTTCGCTTTCGCCCTGGGCGCGGGCGTAGAGGCCGCCGACTTCTCCCTGGAGTTCCGGGAACTCGCCGACCATTTCGGTGGTCAGGTCGCACTTGGCGAGCAGCGCGGCGCGTTTGGCCTGTTCGGAGCCGCCGAGCGACGCGACGATCGCCACCGTGCGGTGCGCCTTGTCGAGGTAGGAGCCGAGTTCCTTCTGAAAGGTGACCGCGCCGAGGTCGTCGACGCGATCGGCGAGCGAGCGCCGCTGGTCGAAGTCCCAGAAGAAGCGCGCGTCGTTGAAGCGGGCGCGCAGGACGCGCTCATTGCCGTCGCGCACCAGGCCGTCGGGGTCGGCCGAGGTGTTCATCACCGCGATGAAGTGCGGCGCCAGCGTTCCGTCGGGCTTGAGCACGGAGAAGTAGCGCTGGTGGTGGCGCATCACGGTGACCAGCACTTCCATGGGCAGCGAGAGGTAGCTTTCGTCGAAGTGGCCCAGGATCGGCGTCGGGTACTCGGTCAGGTAGGTCAGCGTCTCGAGCAGCGCGTCGTCGGCCTTGAGCGTGAGGTCGCGCCCGTTGACGAGCGACGTGATGCCGTCGCGGATCCGCTGCCGGCGCTGGTAGGCCGACAGCAGGACAGAGTTCTTCGCCAGTTGCTCGGCGTGGTTGGCGACGGTGACCGCGGATCCGCTTTCCGCCCAGCCGGCGATGGCCGGTGGTCGTGCGGCCGCTCGCGACACCGGCGATCTCGAACGGCACCACCTGGGCGCCGAACAGGGCGACGATCCAGCGGATGGGCCGGATGAAGCGGGCGCCGTCCCTGCCGGTCCAGTACATCGTCTTCGGCCAGTGGATCTTGAGGATGAGGCCCGGGCAGGCTCTCGGCAAGGATGTCGATGGTCTGCGCGGCCCGGCGTCTTCTTGCGGAGCGAGAAGTACTCGCCCTTCTCGGTCTTGACCTTGCCGAGCGCTTCGGGCGTCGACGCCGTGACGGCGGGCGAAACCGTCGGCGGCCCGCTCTCCGGCGGCCAACGGCGGACCGGTCAGCGTCTCGGTGCGCGTCTTCTGCTTGAGCGGGATGCCCGCTGGCGCGCAGCACCAGGCGCCGGGGCGTGGCGTCGACGGCGGTGACCTCGCCGGCCAGTTCATGATCGGCGAGGAGCTTCGCGAACAGCTCACGCATCTGGGCGAGCGCCGGCTGAATCATCCAATCCGGGATTTCCTCGGTGCCGATCTCGAGCAGGAATTCCTTGGCCATCAGGCGGCCTCCCGGGTGTTCGTCTGCTGGTCGAGCCAGGTCTTGGCCGTGCCGACGGCGAGGCGGCGGACGCGCTGGATGACGCCGACCCGTTCGGTGACGCTGATGGCGCCGCGGGCGTCGAGCAGGTTGAACAGGTGCGAGCACTTCAGCACGTGCTCGTAGGCGCCGAGCACCGGGAAGCGCCGTTTCTCTTCGTAGCCGGCGTAGCGGTCGAGCAGCCGCTGGCACTCGGCCTCGTGCAGGTCGAAGAGCTTGGTCAGCGTCTCGACGTCGGCCTCCTCGAAGTTGTAGACCGAAATCTGCAGCTCGTCGGCGTGGCGCACGTCGCGGTAGGTGACGCCGCGGCGCCCACTCGATGTCGTAGATGCGAATCCTTGCCCTGCAGGAAGGCGGCGATGCGCTCCAGGCCGTAGGTCAGCTCCACCGGAACCAGGTCGAGGTCGATGCCGCCGCACTGCTGGAAGTAGGTGAACTGCGTGATCTCGAGTCCGTCGAGCATCACCTGCCAGCCGATGCCCCAGGCGCCGAGCGTGGGCGATTCCCAGTTATCCTCCTCGAGCTTGATGTCGTGCTTGTCGAGGTCGATGCCGATGGCCTCGAGGCTGGCCAGGTACTGGTCGATCACGTCGTCCGGCGTCGGCTTCAGGATCACCTGGAACTGCTGGTGCTTGTAGAGGCGGTTCGGATTGTCGCCGTAGCGGCCGTCGGCCGGGCGGCGGCTGGGCTGGACGTAGCCGACGCGGTAGGGTTGCGGGCCGAGCACGCGGAGGAAGGTCTCCGGGCACATGGTGCCGGCGCCGACCTCGACATCAAACGGCTCCTGGAGGATAACACCCCGCGCGCCCCAATAGTTCTTCAACTTGGAGATGATGTCTTGAAAACAGTCCATAGGTATCTAGCGGCGTAACAAGGACGCCGGAGAGGCGTACTTCCCGGAGACTGGAGTACGCGTGAACCACCACGACGGCAAGCCCGCCACAATCGAACGATGAAAAACGCAAGTCAGTGCTGGCATCGATATTCGCCGCTCGAGTTTTTCGAAGGAGGAAGCTGAACTTCGGGTTGGCTGGCCGCTGGGGGTTCGCCCGCCAAACAGCGGCTACCACTCACTCGAACGGGCGCACCGCCAACAGACTCAAACATAAAGATTATCACACGCGACCCGATCGCAGACCGTGGGGTGTGAATCCGCCACTGCCGGGGCCGGCGGCCAATGGACCGCGATGCGGTTGTTCTTGTCGGCGGTTGCGGTCTCCGGGTCGTGGGGGGGCGAGCGGTATCGACCGCCCTGATACTCAGCGCCATCCTCCCGTAACTCCGCCGCCACGGGAGCCGTGTCGTCGGCTCAAGGTCTCCGGTATCGGCCGGGGGGACCGGGCACGGGGCCGGCAGATTGGGTTTGTTCGCCAAAAAAACGCCGCCGGAGCCCGCTCTCCTGGCCGAGGCGAACCGCCGATTTGTCTTGGATGTTGGGCGCTAATCGAGACGCTGAAATTCACCGCGAAGGACGCAAAGGGTGCAAAGGTACTGTTGTTCCGTCGCTGATTTGGGGCGGCCCGCAGGGGGCGGACGGTCAGTGCAGAAAAATGGGAGTACTTTCGCCGGGTTGTGGAAGAGGTCGGCAATGTGTTCCTGTTCATATACTTACGGGGTGTGGGGCCGGCTCGCAGCCGGCGGCGGCTTCCCGGGCCGTCCCATTCTTCACGGATCGGGGAGGCTGGCTGCGAGCCGGCCGCGGACTGGGAGTCTGCCCCACATCGGTCCGGGCGCCGGGAAGTTGCAGAAAAAGCTGCAACCGGCGTGACCGGGATTTCGGCGCCTCCGCTTTCCGCGCCTTTTTGGGGCGGTCGGCAGCGGGAGGATCGGGGGCGGACGGTCAGCGCAGAAAATCGCGGGTACTTGGGCCGGCCTGTGGAAAAATTAACAAGTACACTTTATTCAGCTACTTACGAGCCAATCGCGAGTGGCCTGCAGGAAGTCCGCCGGAGTTGTGCGCCGATCGTCCGCCAGCGAGGGGCGCTCGGCCCGGTTGGGCTGCTCCCGGGCAGATAGTAGCACGGGCCGGGGGGAATTCACCGCAAAGGAAGCGAAGAGCGCGAAGGTTCTGGGGGGACTGGGTTGAGGGCTTTTGAAAAACCGGAAATGGTCCGTCTCCATCTGTCCCTAAGGCGCGGCTCGAACGGCTCGGCCACGCTTGCGGCTTTCCAGGATGTCGTCGAGGGGCTAGTCGAGGGGCTAATATGAAGGTGTGTCCGACGCCGAAATCCAAGTAGTGTCCAACGAAGCCGGCGAACCCACAGCCGTAATCGTTCCAATCGCGCTTTGGAGAGAGATCGCCTCGGAACGCGAGACGGCATACCTACTGAAGTCCGACACCATGCGGCAACGCTTGCTGGCGGCCCTGGAGCGCCAGGGTGGCGTGCCTCTAGATGACGCTGTCGCGAAGCTGGGCTTGTAAGAAGCATCGAATTCGATCCGGGAGCGTTCGAAGACCTGACATAGTGGTCGGAACGGGATCGAGCTCAAGCGATTCGAATCATCCGCCTCATACGCGACACGCAGCGAGATCCATTCTCCGGCATAGGGAAGCCCGAGCCACTGAAACACGAGTTGTCTGGATGCTGGTCTCGACGCATTGACCAGGAACACCGACTGGTCTACCAGGTACTGCCGGACAAGATCCGGATTCTCGCCTGCCGCTACCACTACTAGAAGCGCCTCGAGTGGCACGTCCTGAATTGCATTCGTCTGTTGCGGTGAGCCGACTATCGCCGGCCGAGCGCGCGGGTCGGTGCCGGCGACTGACGTCTGCATAGCGGCGACGGACAGATCCGGCGCCCTTTCGAGGTGGACTCGTATTCCTCCGTGGTTCCAGGTACTACTACTGAGGATTCCGAAAGGCGGCTCTGTCCCCGGCAGCCTCAAGGTCACCGGGCACGAGCACCTGATCGCCTCGATGACAAATGACCCGAATGACCGGCACGTGCTGGCCGCAGCCGTTCACTGCGGCGCTCACGCCGTCATCACGGCGAGGTCCGCCACTTCCCGCCGGCATCGGTAGGGCCCTACGACATCTCGGTTCTCACGCCGGACGATTTCCTCGTGAACCAAGCCCACCTGAACTGGAACTTGTCATCTGAGAAACTCTCCGCGCAAGCCAGCGCACGCGGGATTACTATTGACTCGCTTCTGGAGCGCCTTGAGCGGCACGTCCCGAATTGCATTCGTCTGTTTCAAGCGTAGTCCTTCGGCAGTGTTCAGAAAGGCGGCGACCTTTGACTTTCGAGAGGATCCCCGTATAATTGACGGCAACGCCGCGCTGGGCTGGGGATCGCGACGGTGCCCTCATGACATCTGTACACGCCTGGGACGCCTACCGCAGGGTTAGCCCGGATATCTCACCACACCGGCCACCTGGCACTGATTTGGACAGACGAACGGATTTTCCGGGTCGTTGGCCGGCATTGTCGTTACAGCAGGGTGTTTGTGGGCCGCGATGGGGCCTCGAACGCTTCCGGGCGGCTGGGAAGACGGTTTCAAACCGATTTTGCCGATACTCCCGCCAGGGCCGCTGCCGGGGCCTGCTGCTTCCCGTGATACTTGAGGTCCGAACTCCGGCTTCAACACCACGGTGGCATCCGTCTCTGGAGATTGCAGTAGACCGCCGCGAACAGTTCCCTCGCCGGATGGGCCGAGGCCATCGAGATCCACACCTTCCGCACCGTCACCCGCACCCGCGCCGCAATCTTCAGCAGCCGTACCCGGATCGTCGAACACTGCGCCTTCGCCATCTTCGTTCCTACTAACCCCAACTCCCGCAGCCCCTGCAGCAGGCAGTACGCGATCGAGGAAAAGTACAGCCGGATCTGATTGGATCGCATGAACGCCGTGGAGGTCCGGTCGGCAAACAGGTCGAGCTGTTGCTCCTTGATCCGGTTCTCCATCTCGCCTCGGGCGCAGTAGAAGTCTTCGTACAAGCTCCGGGCGCCCATCTGCTCGGCGCTCAGCGACGTCACCACAAAACGAGATTTCGCCCCTGCTCCAGATATTCCGCTTGGCCACCACCCGGCGCTTCTTGCTCCAACTGTTCCGCGTCCGATACCGGAACTGGTGGAATCGTCGTACAGCCTGACCAGTCTCGGCCTGCCGCCGCTGCACTTTCTGCAGCGGTCGGCGGATTCTCTTCAACAAGCGGCTGTTCTTAGCCAAGCCGAACACGTAGTCCGCCTCATTCCGCTCGCACCAGCTCATCAGTTCGTCACGGCAGAAGCCGGAGTCGGCCCGCAGGATGATCTGGACCGTGGGCCACTGTCCCCGCAGCCGCTTCACGATTCTTCCACTTCCTCCACTACGCCGGCCGAGGCGTCCTGGTTCGACTCCCGCAGCCGCGAACAGACCAGCATCTCCCCAATGAAGATGTACAGCGGCAGGTAACAATAGTTGCCGTAGTAGCCGTGGAAGAAGCGCCCTTCCTGCTGCCCATGAAGCCGGTCGTCGGTCGCATCCAGATCCAGGACAATCCGCTTCGGCGGCCGCGGTTGCCGCTGCACATAGAGATCCACCAGCGTTCGATCGACGGCCGCGGTGTCCAGGACGATCTTCTTATAACGCGACTTCTCGTTGGCGTCGGCCGGTGTCAGCTCCATTCGATTCAGGGTGCTCTTGCCGGCGCCCGCCTGGCCCCGGTCTCGCTGCCGGCGCCGTTGGCGCCCTTCCACATCGGCCTTGCCCGACAGCATCGCCAGCAGCGGGTCGGCCCGCAGTTGGTCGTGATCGTTGAGATCTTCGTAGCCCAGCGCCAGAGCGTAGACACGCTGCCGGACCAGTTCCTCCACCGTGTGATCGATCCGCGTCGATCCCCGGAAATCCCGGAAGCAGGCGGCAAACTGCCGCAGGATGCCCGTCTTCTGCTCGACTTGGTGCAGCAGCAGACCGCCGCCTTCGGTGGTGATCGTTCCACCGTCGAACTTCGCCACGACGGTGCGCTGAGTATCACTGGCGAAGGCAAAGCTGGCTCGGGTACACTCTGTCATAGCGAGAAGTTGCTCCTCTCTGGCGCGAACGTTTTGTCACGATTATGTTTATGCCAGATTCGGCGGCTTCTCGCTCCCCTGTGGTGAGATATCCGGGCTAGACGATTTGGGAACCTGGATGGACTGCGCTGCTGCAGCATCCTCGGGGTGATCTTCTATCATGGTCCGGGCAGCACTGGTACCGGCCTGTGGGCGCGCGGGGATTACGGTGTCAGTCTGTTCTTCGCCATCAGCGGGTTCCTGATCACCACGCTGCTGCTGCGCGAGAGCATGCCCGCAGTGGTTCTCTTTTTCGTTGCGGGCCTTCTACACGCGGCGCGCATTGAGAATCTTTCCGCTGTACTATACGGTGCTGGCCGGATACGCATTCTGGGCCTTGATCTCCGGCTGGGAGGAGTTCGCGGCCACCGTCTTCCATAGGCTGCCGTATAACCTGACTTATACGTCGAACCTGTTTATTCCGATTGGAGGGGTTCTCGCCTGGACATGGTCGCTCGCCGCGGAAGAGCAATTCTACGCGACATGGCCGATCGTTCTCGCGATCCTCAAGCCAGGCCTGGCTGTCTGGATCGTGGTGGGTGTGGCCGCGGCCACCCTGCTGCTACAGTGCGACCTGCTCCCGCTAGCAATTGGTGGCTCTGTCATTCTACTTCGTTCAGCGTATTGCTACTCGGTCCGCCACTGGATCGACGACCTCCCCTGGCAGCAGGCGCTCGAGCGGCTGGCTCAGCAGCCGACCGTGAACATCGAGGGGCTGGTCGGAGGGTACACCGGGCCGGGCGGCAAGACCGTGCTGCCGCACCGGGCGGTGGCGAAGCTCGATCTGCGCCTGGTCCCGGGCATGACCTTCGACGGCGCGATCGCGGCGCTGCGCACCCACCTCGCGCGCCACGGTTTCGGCGACCTCGAGGTGAA
>CAWELS010000028.1:0-18047 GCA_963809945.1 Bryobacterales bacterium
GACGCATCGCTACTGGTTGACACGATCGCTCGCTCGACTCGAATCTGGAGCTCAAGGCGACTTGTGCGCCGCATTACTACCGCGTCCTGCACCAGCGCCGCGCCGAAGCGCGCCGCGCCGGAGAGGAACTCCCGCAATTGGCGCGCCAGGGTATGCACGCCGTCACCAAAGGTTGCCTGGCGGGTAGCGCGGTCTGCTTTATCTCCCATCGGGGAGAGGTTTTCCCGTGCGGCTATTTGCCGGTTGCCGCGGGAGACCTGCGTGAAACGGCTTTTCGCGATATCTGGGAGAAGGGACAAATCTTCCAGGATCTCCGGGACACTGGAAACCTTGAAGGGAAGTGTGGGATCTGCGAGTTCAAAAACGTGTGCATGGGCTGCCGCGCCCGCGCGTACGGCATGACGGGGGACTATCTGTCGGAAGAACCGTTCTGCATCTACGAACCCAGGAATCTCAATGCCGACCATCACGCAACCTAAATCTGAGTCTTCCAAAGCAGTCAAAGATAACCGATCCACATTTCTCGAGCGGGCCATGTCCCGCCACCATTACTCCGGCGATGCCCTGATCGAGGTCTTGCACACCGCGCAGGAGCTGTACGGCTTTTTGACGCCGGAGTTGCTCAAGAACATCGCCCAGAAGCTCAAGCTGCCGCCCAGCCGGGTCCTCGGCGTGGCGACCTTTTATCACTTCTTCTCGCTCGAGCCGAAGGGCGAGCACTCCTACATCGTCTGCCTGGGCACCGCCTGCTACGTAAAGGGCGCTCTCGGGCTGCTCGAGACCATGGAGCGCCGGTGCTGCAAAGCCGGATCCACCAGCCCCGACGGTAAGGTCAGTGTCAGCTCGGCGCGCTGCATCGGCGCCTGCGGCCTGGCGCCGGCGATAATCCGCGACGGTGAAATCGTCGGCCGCCTGAGTCCCGATCACTGGATCGCGGATCTCGACAGCATCGGCGTTGACTGACCGCAGCGAGGGGAACCTTCCATGACTATTGAAGAACTCAACGACCGCCAGGGAAAGGAACTCGAGCGCCGCAAAGGCCTCGAGAACCGCATCTACTGCTGCACGGCGGCCGGCTGTGTCTCCTGCGGCGCCGGCAGCGTGAAGAAGGCGTTGGAGGACACCGTCAAGGCGTCCGGACGCGAGGGCAAGGTCGAGATCTGCGGCACCGGCTGCATGGGCCTCTGCTCGCACGGCCCGCTGGTCCGCAGCGAGGCCGACGACGCCATCTACGGCGACATTACCCCCGACGACGCGCCGGCCCTGATCTCATCGAACGCGGTGGAGAAAGAGCAGCTCTCCTTCAAGAAGGCCGACACCAGCGCTCCTTTCTTTGCCCGGCAGCGCCGCATCGTCCTGGCCAACTCCGGCCGGATGGATCCGGAACGGCTGGTCGACTACATCGCCGCCGGCGGCTACCAGTCGCTCGCCTACGCCATCACCGAGATGACCCCCCAGGAGGTCGTCGAAGAGATCAAGAGCGCGGGCCTGCGCGGCCGCGGCGGCGCCGGCTACCCGACCGGCCTCAAGTGGGAGCTGGTGGCCCGGCAGCCCAGCGAGACCAAGTACATCGTCTGCAACGCCGACGAGGGCGACCCGGGCGCCTTCATGGACCGCTCCGTGCTCGAAGGCGACCCGCACCGCGTGCTCGAAGGCATGGCCATCGCCGCCTACGCGGTGGGCGCCGAGCAGGGATACATCTACGTCCGCGGCGAGTACGGGCTGGCCATCCAGCGGCTGCAGACGGCCATCAAGCAGGCCGAGCGCGAGCGGCTCCTCGGCGACCGGATCCTCGAGACCGGCTTCCAGTTCCGCATCGACATCCGGATCGGCGCGGGCGCGTTCGTCTGCGGCGAGGAGACCGCGCTGATCGCCTCGATCGAGGGGACGCGCGGGCAGCCGCGGCCGCGCCCGCCGTATCCGCCGCGAACGCGGCCTGTGGGGCAAGCCGACGCTGATCAACAACGTCGAGACCTTCGCCAACATCGCCCCCATCATCGATCAGGGCGGCGAGTGGTTCTCCGGCGATCGGCACGGAAACGAGCAAGGGCACGAAGGTCTTCGCCCTGGCCGGCAAGATCCAGAACACCGGCCTGATCGAGGTCCCGATGGGCACGCCGCTGCGCGAGATCATCTTCGACATCGGCGGCGGCGTCCCGGAGGCGGGAAGTTCAAGGCCGTGCAGACCGGCGGGCCCTCGGGCGGCTGCATTCCCGGCGGAGCACCTCGACACGCCGGTCGACTACGAGTCGCTCGGCCGAGATCGGCTCGATCATGGGCTCCGGCGGCATGATCGTGATGGACGAGACCTCCGACATGGTCGACGTGGCCCGGTTCTTCATGGAGTTCTGCATGGACGAGTCCTGCGGCAAGTGCATTCCGTGCCGCGCGGGCACCGTCCAGATGCACGACATCCTGTCGCGGATGGTCAAGGGCGAGGGCACGCAGAGGCGACATCGAGATGCTCGAGCAGCTCTCCGATCTGCTCCGTGAGACCAGCCTCTGCGGGCTCGGCCAGAGCGCCCCGAATCCGGTGCTGACCACGCTGCGGTACTTCCGCGACGAATACGAAGCCAAACTCGCCGCGCGCCGCGACGGCCGGCGCTTCGGAGGGTCGCCATGAGCGTCAAGACACTCACCATCGACGACCAGCATGGTCACCGGCGTCGCCGGAGAATCCATCTTCAACGTCGCCTGGACCAACGGCATCAAGATCCCCCGGATGTGCCACCTCGGCGGCCTGTCCGAGGTGGGCGCCTGCCGGCTCTGCCTGGTCGAGATCGAAGGCCAGCGCAAGCTCGCCGCCTCCTGCATGACGCCGGTCGAGGAAGGCATGGTGGTCCACACCGACACCGAGCGCCTCCGCAGTCACCGCAAGCTGATCGTCGAGCTGCTGTTCGCCGAGCGGAATCACGTCTGCTCGGTCTGCGTCCAGAACGGCAACTGCGAGCTGCAGGACCTGGCCGAGTCGGTCGGCATGGACCATGTCCGCCTGCGCTATCAGTTCCCCAAGCTCGGCGTCGACACCTCCCACGACCGTTTCGGCGTCGACCACAACCGCTGCGTCCTCTGTACCCGCTGCGTCCGCGTCTGCGACGAGGTGGAAGGCGCCCACACGTGGGACCTGAGGGGCCGCGGCACCAATACGACGGTGATTACCGACCTCGGCGAGCCTTGGGGCACGTCCGATACCTGTACCACCTGCGGCAAGTGCGTCCAGGTCTGCCCCACCGGGGCTCTGTTCGAGAAGGGCAAGACCGTGGCCGAGTCCCACAAGGACCGCCGCTTCCTCAAGTACATCGTGACGGCCCGGGAGAAACGCGAATGGATACGCTAAAGAAGCCTCGGGGACATTGCGGCGTGTCCCGTCGCGCAGCGACCGCAAGGACCGAAGGTCCGCAGCGCCGTGGACATGCCGCTGTGTCCCCGAATCCGAATTCCGGACACTGCGAATGCGAAGTACACAGTCGCGTAGCGACGGCAAGAACCGCAGGCTCGCAGCGCCGTGGACATGCCGCTGTGTCCCCGAATCCGAATTCCGGACACTGCGAATGCGAAGTACACAGTCGCGTAGCGACGGCAAGAGCCGCGGGCTCGCAGCGCCGTGGACATGCCGCTGTGTCCCCGACACCGAATTCCGGACACTGCGAATGCGAAGTACACAGTCGCGTAGCGACGGCAAGAGCCGCGGGCTCGCAGCGCCGTGGACATGCCGCTGTGTCCCCGACACCGAATTCAGGACACTGCGAATGCGAAGTACCCCGTCGCGTAGCGACGGCAAGAACCGCGGGCTCGCAGCGCCGTGGACATGCGGCGGTGTCCCCGACACCGAATTCAGGACACTGCGAATGCGAAGTACCCCGTCGCGTAGCGACGGCAAGAGCCGCGGGCTCGCAGCGCCGTGGACATGCGGCGGTGTCCCCGACACCGAATTCCGGACACTGCGAATGCGAAGTACCCCGTCGCGTAGCGACCGCAAGAGCCGCGGGCTCGCAGCGCCGTGGACATGCGGCTGTGTCCCCGACACCGAATTCAGGACACTGCGAATGCGAGTACCCCGTCGCGTAGCGACCGCAAGAGCCGCAGGCTCGCAGCGCCGTGGACATGCGGCTGTGTCCCCGAATCCGAATCCCCTCTCCCGATACCAAAGGATCTCCCATGAGTGAATCCACCCCTCGGCCCCGCATCGCCACCGTCTGGCTCGGCGGCTGTTCCGGCTGCCACATGTCGTTTCTCGATCTCGATGAGCACCTGCTCGAGCTCGCCGGACGCGCCGACATCGTCGCCTCCCCGGTGATCGACATCAAGGAGTTCCCCGAAGTCGACGTCACCCTCGTCGAGGGCGCCGTGGCCAACTCCGATCACCTCGAGCACATTCGGCATATCCGCAAGCACACCAAGATCCTGGTGGCCTTCGGCGACTGCGCCGTCACCGGCAACGTCACCGCCTTGCGCAACATGTTCGGCGTGGAGGAAGTCCTCGACCGCGCCTATAAGGAGACCTCGCTCAAAGTAGTCGGCATCCCCTCGGGCAACAACGTTGTCCCCACGCTGCTCGACCGGGTGCGCCCCGTCCACGAGGTGGTCGACGTGGACTACTTCCTGCAGGGCTGCCCGCCGTCGGCCGACGAGATCCGCCAGTTTCTCTGGGATCTGCTCGACGGCAAAAAGGAACCGGCACAGACGAAGAGGTTCGGATAAGCCATGGCTGAACGCATTCTCATCAATCCTGTAACGCGCATCGAGGGCCACGCCAAGGTCTCGATCTACGTCGACGACGCCGGCCAGGTGGAGAGCGCCCAGTTCCACGTCGTCGAGTTTCGCGGTTTCGAGAAGCTCTGCGAAGGCCGGCCGCTCCACGAGATGCCCGGCCTGATGGCGCGTATCTGCGGCATCTGCCCGGTGAGTCACATCATCGCCTCGGCCAAGGCCGGCGACGCGATTCTGGGGGTTACCATTCCCCCCGCCGCCGAGAAGCAGCGCCGGCTGATCAACTACGCCCAGATCCTGCAATCGCACGCGCTCAGCTTCTTTCACCTTTCCTCGCCGGACCTGCTGCTCGGCATGGACGCGGATCCGGCCACGCGCAACATCATCGGCCTGGCGGCGGCCGACGAAGAGTTCGCCCGCCGCGGCATCCGGCTGCGCCAGTTCGGGCAGCGCATCATCGAACTGCTCGGCGACAAGCGCATCCACCCTAACTTCTGCGCCCCCGGCGGCGTGCTCAGGCCGCTCACCGCGGCGGCGCGCGACGAAATGGCCGGCTGGATCCCGGAAGCCTACAAAACGGTGGCGATCGCGATCGACCGGTTCAAGTCGATTGCCGACACCTTCCCCGAAGAGATCGGCAACATGGGCAACTTCCCGTCCCTCTACATGGGGACGGTGAACGAGGACGGCTATGCGGACTTCTACGACGGCCGCCTGCGCTTCGCCGACGCCGAGGGCAACATCGTCGCCGATGGCTTGAAGCCCTGGCGCTACCAGACCTTCCTCGCCGAAGCGAGCGAAGAATGGTCGTTCATGAAGTTCCCCTACTACAAAGCGATGGGCTACCCGGCCGGCATGTACCGCGTCGGTCCGCTGGCCCGGTGCAACGTCGTGCACGCCATGGGATCGCCGCTGGCGGACCGTGAGCTGCGCGAGTTCCGCGACCGGGAGTGGGTGGTCCGCAACGAGTCGTTCCTCTACCACCAGGCGCGCCTGATCGAGATGCTGCACTCGGTCGAGAAGATCGAGGAGCTGCTTGCCGACCCGGTGCTCCTCGAGAAGAACGTCCGCGGCCACGCCGGCATCAACAACCACGTCGGCATCGGCTGCTCGGAGGCCCCGCGCGGCACGCTGTTCCACCACTACGAGGTCGACGACGCCGGCCTCATCCAGAAGGCCAACCTGCTGATCGCGACCTCGCAGAACAACCTGGCCATGAACCGCGCCGTCGAGCAGACCGCGCGCCACTTTGTCTCTCCGGGGCGGCTCACCGAGGGCATGCTGAACCGTGTGGAGGCCGCGATCCGCTGTTATGACCCGTGCCTGTCGTGCTCGACCCACGCCATCGGCCAGATGCCGCTGGTCGTCGAGCTGAAGAATCGATCCGGCGAGGTCGTGGACCGCATCCAACGAGATTGACCACTCTCCTGATCGCGATCGGCAACACGCTACGCCGTGACGACGGTGTCGCCCATCGCGTGCTCGAATTGCTGACGCCGCTGCCGGCGAACGTAACCGGCCGCGGCGTCCACCAGCTCACGCCGGAACTGGCCGAGGAGTTCGCCCGGTTCGACCAGGTTGTGTTCCTGGACGCGCTCGTGGCCGAGGGCCAACATGTCCGCGATGAGCCGACCGGCTCGCCTCCCCTGGAGCCCATCACCGCCGCGCCGGACTCACCATCCGGTCTGGGCCACACGCTGTCCCCCGCCGCCCTGGCCGCGGTGGCCGCGCGACTCTTCAGCTTCACCGGCAAGGCGTGGCTCCTACCCATCCCCGCCTACGACTTCGGCCTCGGCGAAGGACTTTCCCCGGAAGCCGAAGCCGCCGCCCGATCAGCGGCCCGCCACCTTCGCGAGTGGTTATTCCGCGTGTGACCCGCCCCGACCCCGGACCCTCCAATTGCGCCCCCTGAGGTTTGCAGCAATTCTGCTACTATAATCGCCATTGTGGGTGGTGATGCGTCGGTTTGTCGGAGTATTGTTTGAGGGGACCTGGTCGCGGTCGGAATAGCTTCCTTATCCGGAGATACTTTTCTGATTGGTGGCGTGCTGCCATCATTGTGGCTTGCCTCGTGCTCGCGCTCGCCGTCACGGTCGTGGTGACGACCGATACCGGCGTGGAGACAATCGGCGACTCGGTCGATGCCTGCCGCGAAGTTACCGGCGCCGCCGATGTTCCACCCGGCTGTGGAAAATTTCAGAATACCTGCCCCTCCTACACGATGGAGTCGAGTGCTCGCGCGTTCGACGTGTATCAGAACCGGCTTCCGGCCACGGAGATAGCAGGCGTACGTTACCCGCGCACGGCTCGCCTCCAGTACAGGGGAATCCAGAGTGCCCTGGACCAGTTCACGGTCCCGAAGGTGCTGCGCGCCATCGGCGGCTACCCCACACCGACCATTGGGAGCCGGCTCTCCTGGCTCGCCCAGGCGGTTCTCATGCAGCCCGAGAGGCTCCGCGCCTCCGGCTCGCTCCTCGATCCCCTGCGCCGCGCCTACCGCAGGTACGTCTTTGGGCGCCCCACGCTGTTCGCCCATCTCGCCGGGGTATTCCAGGAACATGGCATCCTGGGCGACGTCGAAACGCTGCTCGCCTGTCAGGCCAGCTATAGCCGGCGTGACGCCGCTATCTACGCCAGGGACCTCTCGCTCAAGGCTCTGCGTCACCTGGAGTCCGAGTGGGGCGCATCCTTCACGCGCCATCTCCTCACCTACAATACCGAGGAGTTCTCCTCCTACGGCGACTATGCCGGCGGGATTCACTTCTATAGCTCGCTCTATCCCACGATGGCGCACGCCTACGGCTCCAAGGTACTGGTGTTCAGTAACACCGCCGGGCGAAGCCTGGACCTGAACTACTGGAACTATAGAAACAACGAAAGTATCTGGAGCTATCACGACGCGGACCGGGCCGAGTTTGTCACTGCGATCGGCATCGATCCCGCCGAGGTGCAAGGTCTCTGGAAGACCGATGAGTCCCATCGCGACCGGATGGGTCGCGACACAGCGATGCACGACCGCAAACTCATCTACGCGCTGATGCGGCTGGATCTGAACGGCGTCCACTACGCGGTGATCCTCGATGCCCGGACGACGGGCTGCGTGATTCAGGTCGGCGCGCATTTCGAGGGGTGTCGAGACCCGATAACACGCCGGTGGGAAGTCCACAACATCCACGACGCCTCGCAGGTCGAATTCGGCCCGTTGATTCCCGACGGGAGGCCGTTGCCGGCGATCGCCGTCGTGCGAGCCTGCGCGGTCGACGATGCAGCCTGCGGCATCGCGGACGAGGTGCTGGCGGAGCTGCCCGCCGCCGATCGCGACCTGACGATCGCGGAGGAGCGCGAGATCTCCAGCGCGTCGTTTCGAGTTGGCGGACGCCTGTTCGTGCAACGGATCCGCCACGTCGCCTCGCCAAGCGCGTTGGGCGGATAGCGGGACACAGACGAGATGGCCGCCACTCACCGACAGGACCCCGCGGCACCGGTCATTTCGAAGACCGGAGCCAACAACCTTGCGCCTTACACGGCGAACGGCGCCGCCACTGATGCCCGAGTTCAACTCCAGTTGGATGAATTCATGCGCACGCTGGCGTCCACCGGACTGGCGACCTCGATTGCCTCCGTCCTGTTGGCCGGCTCGCACGCCCGCGGCCGGGCCATCGTGCCGGTGCCCATGGACCGGCCTGCCCGGGCCGCCAGCGATTTCGACCTCTACATCGTCACCCGCGAACGGGTTGCCCGGCGCCGGCTCGAGGCCTTCCTCGACGAGCTTGGCGGCCAGGCCGCGCGCAACCGCGAACGGTTCCGCGTCGATCTGCACTTGTTAAGTCTGGCCGAGCTGCGGCGCGTGCCTCCGGTCATCCGGTACGTCGATTTGCGGGCGCACGGGAAGGTGCTGGCCGGCGAGGACGTTCGGGGTGAGATGCCCGCTCTGTCCGCGGCGGACCTGCCGGCCTACGAGGGGCTGCGCCGGATGCTCAACGCCGTGTTCTTCTTCTTCGAGAGGGCCGCGGCCGGCGCCCCCGTCTCCGATCTCGTCTCCTATCTGTACGGCGAGGCGGCGTCGGCATTCGCCATCGCCGTCGGCGCTCACGGCCAGGAGCCGTCCGCTGTCGTCCAGGCGGTTGAGCACAGCCGATTCTCGGGGCCGTTGGAGTCTCGGATCCCCTCGTACGCCGCCAGGCTTTCGTCCGGTTTGTCTGTCCGATGGGGCCGTCGGAAGCAGGACGCCGAGCCGGCCGCGGACGACTGGGAGACCGCGCTACGCGACTACGTGGCGATGATCGACATCTACGCCGAGTGCACCTGGGGCTGCCGTCCGTGCGAGGGCAATCAACCGGACGGCGATGCCGCGGCGCTTCGGCTCATCGCCCGCGACGCTCTCGCGCCGTATGTGCGTTGGAGCCTTCGGCAGCGGGTAGGTGTTGATCTTGCATCGGACGGCACCCTCCTGCGGCTTGCCGGCGGCCTCTACCAGGTGCTCACCAACGTCCCGGTTTTCCTCCGGGCGCGGAATCGCGGATGGCCGGCCGCTTCTGACCTGACGGTCCATCATGGACTCAAGATCTACTGGAGCGGCCGGCGCCTGCTCGAAGAGGTCGCGGCGGCGGGCCCGGGGTTCGCTTCCGAGCCGGAAACATCCCAGGACGTGGAGCGATTCATGCGTCGATTCGAGGCCCACTTCCTGCGTGACTCCCGATCGCGAACCGTGCTCGAATTCGGAACTGATTCCGATGCCGCCAAAGGATTCGCTCACCGCCCGGCTGCGGACTCCGAGCCATGACCGGGAGAGCGGTGGGCTGCGCTCGCCCGAACAGCGCTCACCGTCTCCCCCGGCAGGCGCGCCCAGTTGAAAGTCGCGCCTGCCTACCGCCACCCGGGCGCCGCGTTGCCGCTCCCTTCCGGTCACGACGTTCCCTCCACCCTCTGGCCAGGCGACCGTCGAGCAGCCGTTCGGCAAGCGATTGCGCTACCCCGCTGCCGCTGCCGCCGCCGGACGAATATTCTGGTTCACCCGGAAGAAGTTCGACGGATCGTACTTCGCTTTCACCTCGGCCAGCCGGCCGTAGTTGTGCTTGTAGGTAGCCCGGACCCGGTCCTGCCCCTCTTCCATCATGAAGTTCACGTAGGCGCCGCCGGCGGAATGCGGATGCAGATCCTCCCAGTACTCGCGCGCCCACGTCGAGATCTCGTCACGCTTGGCCGGATCGGGATCCACACCCACCATCACCTGCGCCCAGTGCGCGTCGCGATAGGCCCAGGCCGTCTCGTCCGGTCCCACCCGGGACGCCGCGCCGTCGATCGGGTACATGTGCATCGTGGAGTGCATGGTCGGCAGCTTCGCGCCGTGCTCGATATTGAGGCCCACCGCTTCGTCGCTGATCTCCTTGACGAAATCGGCCTTCCAGTACCACTGCAGGCCCTTGGGATACAGCGCGTCGAACATGCCCTGGAGCATCGGATGCGGCATCGGCCCGACAAACTCGAAGGCCGGTGGCGCGGCGTCCCGCATCGGCTGCATGGCCCGGCTGGCGCCCTCCTCGGGACCGGTGTAGCACCAGACGATACCGCACATCTTCTTGAGGTGCAGCTCCTCGGGGAAAGGCGGCCCCGGCGGCACCGTCAGAAACGCGAAGAAGCCGTTCACGTCGTCCGGCGCCGCCGGCAGGAACTCGCGGTAGCGCTTCATCACGGCTTCGGCATCGTCCAACTCCCACAGCATCGGCCCGCCGACGATCGTGTGAATCGGATGGAGCCGGAACAGGAACGACGTCACCACTCCGAAGTTCCCGCCGCCGCCCCGCAGCGCCCAGAACAGGTCCGGATTCTCGCGCTCGCTCGCGGTGACCGCCGTCCCGTCGGCGAGCACCACGTCGGCCTCAAGCAGATTGTCGATGGTGAGTCCGCATTTCCGCGTCAGGTGCCCGAGCCCGCCGCCGAGCGTCAGTCCGCCGACGCCGGTGGTCGAGATGACCCCACTCGGCGTCGCCATCCCGTGGGCGTGCGTGGTGCGATCGACATCGCCCCAAGTGCATCCACCCGAGACACGCACGGTCCGCTTGGCCGGATCGACCTGCACGTCCCGCATCGTGGAAAGGTCGATGGTCAGCCCGTCGTCACAGAGCCCGAGCCCGCCGGCGTTGTGCCCGCCGCCTCGTATTGAAGTCAGCATCCCGCGCTCGCGGGCGTAGTTGACCGTCGCAATCACGTCGTCCGAATCCGCGCACCGGGCAATCATCGCCGGCCGCTTATCGATCATCCCGTTGTAGACCTGCCGCGCCTCATCGTAGCCGGCGTCGGTAGGTTGAATGAGCGTCCCTCTGAGATTCAATTCCATTCGTCCCTCCCGTTCGATCTGGCCACGTTGCGAGTCCAGGCGACATGGCCCTTCGTCAGTACCCTGCGTATCAGAGTCACGAAACACGACATCGCCGATTCGTGAACGGCGTAGATTAGATGCCGCTGCACCCCCTTTCGCTCGTGCTAAGTTGATGAACGCGGATGCGTTATGATCGCGCCACCTTCCGCGGCGGTGTCCCCCGCGACGGGACCTCCGAATGCGAGCTGCCCGGCCCGCCCGCTCTACCCGGCCTTCCCCCGCTCCCCTCTGTCCATCGCGCCGATTTCCCAAAAAGCGGTCACAACCCGAACGAACTTTTTTTCATTCGCCCTACTCCACTGAAAGCAGGCTGCTTAACCTGCCCACCCTTGTCTCCTCCATCCACCGTATCCGCCGCACCGCCCACCCCGCCGTGCTAGCTTCGAGGCGAATCAAGGAGACCCTGTGTATGACCACTTCCGCCGCCTCTCCCATCTCGGCGCTCTCGCCAACTCAAGCCGAGGTGGCCCTCTCCATCGCCTCGGGCGCCTCTGTCAGTGAGGCCGCCCGCCGAGCCGGCATCCATCGTTCGACCGTCTACGAGTGGATGCGCTCGGAACCCGGCTTCCACTCGACCATTCAGGAAGCCCGCCAGGAGCACCTCGACCTCCTGCGCGGTGAACTCCGTTCCATCAGCACCATGGCGCTCAACCGTCTCGGCGATCTGCTCAACGACCCGGAAACCCCGCCCTCGGTCACCCTTCGCGCCGCGCTCGCCGTTCTCGGCCGCCCCCTTATCCCTGACCAGGCTTGGCTGCTGCCCACCACCGCCGACACGTCGACCACCAATCGCCCCGATGCCCCGCCCGCCTGCGCCAGCCGATCGGACGAGGATGACTTCGCGCGCGACCTTGCCGAATTCGAGGCCGACTTCGCCGCCCTCCGCGGCGAAGAAGCCCCTCTTCAGGCCGCCGAAACCGACACAATCCGACAGAATCCGACACAAATTCCAACTTCTCCCCGAATTTCCTGCACTGACCGTCCGCCCCAGGTCCCCCGTAACGCCCCCTGCCCGTGCGGCAGCGGCAAGAAGTACAAAAGATGCTGCGGAGCCGCGGAGCCACCGGTCCTGTACTCGGGCGGCTCGCCCAACAGTTCGCTGGCGTGACCCGAAGAGCACCTCCCCGCGGCCGAACGCGCGGAATAGCCGTGGGCGGCGAACTTCTTGTCGCCGTAGAGTAGAATCGGGATGTTAGCCGACGCGACCTGAAACCATGAAGCCCAGACACTGGTTCATCTTGATCGGTGCGCTCCTCCTGGGGGCCATCGTGGTTGCGTTCGGTTTCCGATTCTTCCGCATCGAGGACGGGCACCTCCTGTTTCGAACCTTCGAGGAGCCGCTCACCGCGTTGCTGAACAAGCCGTTCTTTACGGTTGGCGGCTTCAATGTCACGCCGATCACCCTCACCAAGGCGATCATCTACTGCGTCGTGCTGGGCTTTATGGCGCGGCTCTTGTCCGTCGGTTTCCAGCGGAGGTTGTTGAGCCTCACCACGCTCGACGAGGGCCAGCAGTACAACATCCGCCGCCTCATCCAATACACGATTCTGTTGGTCGGCGTCGTCTTCGGCCTGGATGCCATCGGACTCAGCCTCTCGAGCCTCGCCGTGTTCGGCGGCGCCCTCGGCATCGGCATCGGCTTGGGCCTGCAGGACACGGCCAACAACTTCGTCGCCGGCATTATCCTCATCTTCGAGCGGCCCATCAAGGTCAGCGATCGCATCGTGGTGGGAGATATCGATGGCCGCGTGGAACGGATCGGCGCCCGCGCTACCTGGGTCCGCACCAACGACAACATCGTCATGGTGATTCCGAATTCGGACTTCATCACGAAGGAAGTCGTCAACTGGACCGCGAACGATCGCACGGTCCGGTTCCTCGTTCCCTTCGGTGTCTCCTATGACTCCGACCCCGAGCAGGTGCGCGATGTCGTCCTGGAGGTGGCCCGCCAGAACCGCGACGTCCTCCACGACCCGGCGCCCGACGTCATCTTCACCGGCTTCGGCGACAGCTCCATCGATTTCTCGCTCCGCGTCTGGACCAGCACCCAGGTCCACCGCCGCCCGGTCTTCCGCAGCGACCTCTACTTCGCCATTTTCAAGGCCTTCCGCGAGCACAATATCGAGATCCCATTCCCGCAGCGGGACCTGCATCTGCGGTCGGTGCGCGCGCCACTGACTCACCAATCGGAGGCCCCGCCGCAGTAACGGGGGCTCGCCCATGGCCACACGGCAAGAATTCCAGTCGGTCTGGCAGCCCCTGCTGACCGAATACCAGGAACGGCTTGCGCTCCTGCTGCAGGCAAAGCAGGATGCTGCCGAAGCCGTCAAGTTGCGCCTGGAACAGGTGAAGGACGCCCTGCTGGCCGCCGAAGAACAGACCCTGGAGCCGGACCGTCTGGCCGCCCTTGGCGCCTGCTTCGGGGAGTCCTGCCGCCCGCTGCTGGTCGATCCGCTCAACGCGCACATGCGGGCCGCGCCGCAGAAGGGATCTCTCCGGGCGGCCACCGAGTTTCGCACCGGGATGGGCGACGTCGCCCGCCGGCTGCCGGCCATGATCTGGGTGTCGGGGCAGCAACTGAGCGAGGTGGTCGGACCGCTCGCCCGGCGCTCTCCGGAACGCTTGTGGCTCCGCTTCCAGACGAAGTTCCGGCCGTTTCACCTGCGCGCTATCGTCCAGCGGCATCTGCAGCAGGAGGAGCTCCGGCGCGCCCACCTCGACGGTGAGTTTCAGCTTCTGCTGGCCCGCGCGAGCCTCCATCTGGCCGGTCCGTGGCATTTGGTCCGTCAGCGCGGCCTCGATTTCTTTGAAGACGGCGCCGCCGCCCCGGGCAAGGTGAGCCGTCCTCGCGAGCGCTGGCTCCACCGGCGCGACAAACTGCTGAAGACCGCCACCAAGCTGGGCGAGCGCTACGACCGCTGGCGGCAGGGCGCCCCGGCCCGTCTGGCCGCCGCCATGCTGGTGCGGCCGCCGAAGTCCCGCCGGGAGCGCTCCGAGCGGAACGAAGAGCTGCTCGCCGGGTACTTCGCCTATTGGTCGCGCCAGCAGCGGGCCGTCGAGGATGTATTGAGTCTCGAGTTGGTTCTGGCGCGGTTGGTCGTGCGGGTGACCGAGATTGGCGAACGCACGCTACAGTCTCTCGACTTCGAGCATCGCACGCTGCTCGAGGAGCTCGACGCGGTGATCGGCTGGCTCCGAAGCTGCCAGGAGACCGGGCAGGCCGGCGAGTGGCCGCCGCAGAAGGCCGAACTCGTCGCCGCCGACGCCCGCATCACCCAATTCAACAAGCAGATCTCCGACATCGCCCGTGACGAGCTCCCGGCCCACGTCGAGGCCGATCAATCCCAAGCGTCCCTTGCCGGGCTGGCGCGAGCCCTGGCGGCAGCTCGAGCCGGAGGCGATCTTCCTGCGCGTCCAGAAGGGCAGCCGGGACCGGGCCACCGTTGACGCCTTGCACGAAGCCGAGGAGGCCCATCGATCGATCGTGCGGCAAGTGGACCGCGCCCGCGAGGTGGTTGCCTACGGCGCCGAGACCGCGCGCGAGGAAGGCGGTGAGGGTATCCAGATCGCCGCCGAGGGTATCGCCAACGCCATTGGGCTGCTCGAGTACCACCAGCAGAACGCACAGCCGGTCCGGCCGGTGGCCGAGCGCGGCCTCACCCGCGGGATCGCGGTCGGGTTCCTCGAAAGCTACATCGCGCTCGACCAGGGACGCCTCGGGCTCCTCACCCACCTGATTCAGGAGTCGAGCGAGCGTGGCGTCCGCAAGATGTGGCAGATCGGCCTCGAGCACGCCCGTCTCGGCGCCCTCGGGGGCTGGCGCTGGTTGAAGAAGTCCTGGAACAAGCTGCTGGTCGTGCTCGGCCTCAGGACGCCGCCGTCTCCGGCGACCGTAGCGGTCCGCCGGGTCGAGCGCCTCGACGAGATTCTCGAACTGCGGCTGGTGCGGCCGGATCTCCCCCTGATCTACCGGCGGCTGTTCCGGCTGGACCCGGTCAACGATCCCCGCTACCTCGTGGGTCGCGACGAGGAGATGGCCGGGCTGGTGGAGGCGCGGGTCCAGTGGCTGACGGGCAAGGCGGCGTCGGTGCTGCTGGTGGGCGCGCGCGGCAGCGGCAAGACGAGCCTGCTCAACTGCACCGCCAAGATCGCCTTCGACGGGCTGCCGCAGACGCGGACGCAGTTCGGGGATCGCCTGCTCGACGCGCCATCGATGGATCGGTTTTTGCGGGAGCGGCTCGCACTGCCCGCCGACGGTGACATCCGTGACGCCCTGCGGGCCGAGCGGCGCGTCATCATGATCGAGGAGGTCGAGCGGACGTTCCTGCGGCGGATGAACGGATTCGAGGCCGTTAGCCATCTGCTCGACATCATCGCCGCCACCTGGCACGACGTGCTGTGGGTCCTGTCGCTGAACGAGACGGCGCACCGCTACCTCAACCTGACCCTCGGCATCGACCGTTTCTTCACCCACCGCGTCAACGCCATGGCCGTAAAGATCGAGGACGTGCGCGACGCCATCCTGCTGCGTCACAACCTCTCCGGCTTCCGGTTGATCTTCCCGCCGCCGCCGGAGCGCGATCCGCGCGTCAGCCAGATGCGCCAGCGGCTCGGGCTCGAGCGCGACGCCGCCGACGTCTTCTTTGATACCCTCTACGATCAGTCCGAGGGGATCTTCCGGGCATCGTTCGAGCTATGGCAGCACCACATCGAGCGCGTCGAGGGCGGCGTCGTCCACCTGCGGTGTCCCATAGCGCCGGACTTTGAGGGCCTGCTGGCGGCGCTCACCGTTAACGACTGCTTCACTCTCCAGGCCATCCTGCAACACGGCGGGCTGACGGCTGACGAGCTGGCTGTCATCTTCAGCGAGAGGATCGACGCCGGCCATGCCCGCGTCGAACGCCTGCTGGCGCTCGAGATCCTGGAAATGGACCCCGCCGGTCCGGGTTTGCGCGTCCGGCCGGAGGCCGGCCGTTTGGTGCGCGAGGCCTTGCACCGGCAAAATCTATAGAAGAGGGCTTTTTGTATGATCAACGCCGTCTTGTTCGCGCTGCAACTCCCGGTCACGACGGAACCGCCCACCGCTTCGACGCTCTGGCAGTACGTCAACCTGAACAGGGTGGCCGCCGTGATGCTCATTGTCGGGCTGACCGGCGTGATCATACACTACCTCTGCCGGCTGCTCGACCTGCTCGGCTCGAAGAGCTCGCGCGCCCGCTTCGTCGTGCGCTGGGTCCAGCCGGCGGTGCGCATCTTCCTGTGGTTCGGCGCGTTCATGCTCAGCTTCGGCTGCTCGCTCCGCCGGAGACTTTCTGGGCCGGGCTCGCCTCCGTCGGCCTCGCCCTCGGCCTGGGCGCCCAGGACCTCGTCAAGAATCTGCTCGGCGGCCTGGTGATTCTCGGCGACCGCCCGTTCCAGCTCGGCGACCGGGTCAGAATCGGTGACGCCTACGGCGAAATCGACCACATCGGCCTCCACTCGACCAACTCACCACGCCGGAAGACACCCGTGTGACCATCCCCAATACGGCCGTCGCCGCGTCGCACGTCTACAATGCCAACTCCGGTGTTCCGGACTGCCAGGTGGTCACCGACCTCTACCTGCCGCCACCACCGATCCGCAACTCGCAATGAGGATCGGCTACCAGGCGGCCAACACGCGCCCTACCTGCTGGTGGACAAGCCGGTCGTGGCCCTGGTCGCCGACGTCTTCGACCAGCGCCCGTACTTGCGGCTGCGCGTCAAGGCATACGTCTACGATCATCGCTTCGAGCCGCGCATGCAGAGCGACATCACGGTGCGGGCCAAGTCGGAATTCCTGCGCCTGGGGCTGCTGGACGCCTGGGGACCCGCCGGAGAGGAGACGCAATCGGCCGCCGATGTGGCGTAAAATCGCAGTCCTGATTCTGCTCGCCGCCGCTTGCGGGCTCGCCGCGCCGCAGGGCCGGTACGAGATCCGGGGCCGCGTGGTGCCGGCGCCGGGGAAGTTCGCCCACGTCGTGCTGCATGGCTCGGATTTCCCGTTCGAAGCCGACGAGAACGTAAGCCCGAACGGGCGGTTTCGCTTCAAGGGCCTCGAAGCCGGCCAGTACACGGTGATTGTTTCGGTGCCCGGGCGGGGCCAGGTGCGGCGTTCGGTTCCCATCTCGGAAAACCTTACCGACTCCGCCGGCCGGATCGAGGTCATCATCCCGTTCCAGGTTTCCGGCGAGGCGCTGGAGGCCGCCGTGACGGTGTCGGCGCGCGAGCTGAGCATCCCGGATCGCGCCAAGGACGAGTGGGAACGTGCCCAGAAGCGCCTCAACCGCCGCGATGTGAAGGGAGCTATCAAGCACCTCGAGAAGGCCGTCGAGATCGCGCCCCGCTTTGTCACCGCGTGGAACAACCTCGGGACGATCGCCTACCAGTCAGGCCGGTACGCGGATGCCGAGAAGTACTTCCGCACGGCCCTGGGCCACGAGCCGGGCAACTACACGCCCGTCGTCAACCTCGGTGGCGCGCTGCTCTCGCAGGGCCGCTTCCAGGAGGCGCTCGAGTACAACGAGCTGGCTTTCGAACTGCGTCCCACCGAGGCTCTCTCGAACGCGCAGCTCGGCCTCAACTGGTATCACCTCGGGAATTTGGACAAGGCGATCGAGTATCTCACCCGAGCCCGCCGCATCGACCCGAACCACTTCTCCCACCCGCAGATCGTTCTCGCCGAGATCTACGCCGAACGCGGCGAGACGGAGAAGGCCGCCGAGCAATTGCACGATTTCCTCAATCGCCACCCCGATTCCCCCAGGGCAGAAATCGCCCGGCGATGGTTGGAGAAGATGGGGCAGTAGGTGGTAACAGGTGGCTGGTTCAGGCGGACATCCGTACAGACGCTCTGGTTGCTGCTGGTTAAGCATACGCGAACGAGTTAACGGCAGCAAACATGGCCATCGCCCGCCGCCAGCGGCAACACCATCATGGCC
>CAWELS010000029.1:0-43928 GCA_963809945.1 Bryobacterales bacterium
GCCGACTGTACCGCAGGAAAGCCGAATCGCCACCGCCCGGTACGCGAACAGTTGCCGGCAATGGCGATCCGGCAACTTCCTCTATTGTTTCCGCTCCACCACCCACTCGCAATGCGGATCGCCGGCAACCATGTTCTTAGTAAGCTTGAACGTGAAATTCGGGTTTAGAGCGTCAGTGGCTCCATCGCCCCATCGCTGATGGCCGGCGCCACACGTGTTCGTCTCCAGTCCTTGCTCCTTCCACCGTTTGTGCCAGGGATACTCCGTCGTCCTGCCCACGCACCGGTCGTCGGTGGATTCGACAACTTCGAACTGAAACTCGGGTCCCATGGCCGCCTGCGCCAGCAGATGCATCGCCCCTTCGACGTCACCAGGGCTCTTGGTGGGTAAGTCGAGGCTGTCGGCAAACTCCTTCGCTCCCTTTCCGGCTTGATACCAGAGCGCCCCGTTGAACTCCTCGAACTTGCCTTGTCCCACCGCCTGTTTCAAGGCGTCGGAGATAGCGATATAGGCGCCAGTCAATGCCTTAGTTGCTGTCTCCCACCTTGCTTTCTCAGGAATCATGTCTATCTTGTTAGACATAGAAGCTATCCCCTTTCGTGAACATTTCCATACGGCAGGTTCCCAATTCATAGAACCCCTCGAATCACCCAGTACTCCGGAGCCCGTGTTGGGTCCTCCGGACGGCCACAGTATACATCGACACCCGGGCGGCCGCCGAAGTTGCTGGTTCGTTGCCAGGCCCTGGCCATCGGCAGAGCTTACCGGTAAGTTGGAACGTCGGCCAGCATGGAATCGGGAAGAAGGAGACCGTTTTCATTTCCTTCGCACCCCGTCGCCCGGAAAGGTCGTTTAATGGTATGAGGGTCTACCTCGAGGTGGGCGGAGCGAAATCGGCGCACCATGGAACAGTGAGTGGGCATGAACCGCGTATCGGAAGAGGATGGGTCGTACTCTGGTACGTCTCAATTGGCATCGGGTTCGCGCTGCTGGCTTTGCGAGCCTATATTCTCGGAGCCGGGCTGGCCGGAGTCGCGCTCCGCTTGGGCGATCGGGGTCGGTTTCGTACTATTGGCGTGGGTTCAGGACCAGCAGCGCAAAGGGCGGAATCGGACCTGAGGAACTGGAAAGACGGGACCGGGTTCCCCGTTGTCGGCGCAGAGCCCGGAGGCCATTTTTGAATGGTGAGCCCGGAAGGAATCGAACCTTCAACCTACTGATTAAGAGTCAGTTGCTCTGCCAGTTGAGCTACGGGCCCACAGGAGGAGGGCGCCGGAACCGGCGCGCCTCACAGAGTATAGCAAAAACAGGGCGTTCGGGCGCATCTCTCGAAAACGCCGAAATTGCCCGCCTACATGTACATGCCGCCGTTCACGCCGATCACCTGGCCGGTGATATAGGCCGCGTCGTCGCTCGTCAGAAACCTCACCGCCGCGGCGATGTCCGAGGGCTGCCCCATGCGCTTCAGCGGAATCGTCGCCAGCATCTGCTCCACCACGTCTCCGGCAGCACCTTGGTCATGTCCGTCTCGATGAAGCCCGGCGCCACGGCGTTCACGGTGATGTTGCGGATGCCACCTCGCGCGCGATGGCACTTGGTCAGGCCGATGATGCCCGGCCTTGGACGACGACGTAGTTCGCCTGGCCGGCGTTGCCCATCTGGCCCACGACCGAGGCGATGTTCACGATGCGTCCCCAGCGCGATTTCATCATCGACGGCAGCACCTGCTGCGTTGCCAGAGAACGCGCCGGTCAGGTTGATCTGCAGCACGAGGTCCCAGGCGTCCTTCTTCATGCGCGTGGCCAGGCCATCCTTGGTGATGCCGGCGTTATTGACCAGGATGTCGATCTGCCCGCACTCGGCCAACATCGCTTGGAAGGCCTCGTCACCTGATCTGCTCGTCGCTCGTCAGGTCGAGGAACTGGGTGACGGCCTCCCCGCCGGCGGCTCGGATCTCTTCCGGCCACCTTCTCATTGTTCTCCTTCTCGTTCGAGGCGACGATGATCTTGAGCGCCCTCCGCGCGCCAGCGTCAGGGCGATCTCGCGCCCGATTCCGCGGCTGCCGCCCGTCACACACGCTATCCGCTTCGACATTCGCATCTCCTTCCAGAGCAGTTTCCAGCCTCCGGCAATCCTCCATCATAGTAAAAAGGAGTTTTCCAATCTCCATGGCATACACCGATCTCCGCGACTTCATCCGGCTCTCGAACGGGCCGGCGAGCTGAAGCGAATTCCCTTCGAGGTGGACCCGGTGCTCGAGATCACCGAGTTCGCCGATCGCTCGGTCAAGACCGGCGGGCCGGCGCTGCTGTTCGAAAAGCCCACGCGGCAGCCAGGTTCCGGTGCTGATCAACGCCTATCGCCAGCGCAACGGCGGATGGAGCTGGCGCTCGAGGTCGGCTCGGTCGAAGAAGTGGCCGCGACGCATCTCCGAGTATCTCGCAAATGCGAGATGCCGCAGGGTCTGGTCGGCAAGCTCAAGATGCTGCCGAAGCTCGCCGACATGGGCGAAGTTCTTCCCGAAGACTCGTCTCCTCCGGCCCGTGCAAGGAGGTGGTCCAGCACAAGGGCTTCTCGCTGCTCGACCTGCCGGTCCTCAAATGCTGGCCGCTGGACGCGGGGCCGCTTCATCACGCTGCCGCTGGTGTTCACCCGCAATCCCGATACGGGCAAGCGCAACTGCGGCATGTACCGGATGCAGGTCTTCGACGAGCGCACCACCGGCATGCACTGGCAGACGCACAAGCAGGGCGCCGAGCACTACCGCCGCCTCCGCAGGGAAGGCAAGGTAGCGCGGATGCCCGTGGCCGTGGCCATCGGCGCGGACCCGGCCACCATGTATTCCGCCATCCTGCCGCTGCCGCCGGACCTCGACGAGATGATGATCGCCGGCTTCCTGCGGCGGCAGCCCGGTGGAGATGGTGCAAGTGCGAGACCTGCGACCTCGAAGTGCCGGCCCAGGCCGAGATCGTGCTCGAAGGCTACGTCGAGACTCGGTGAGACCGCGCACGGAAGGGCCGTTCGGCGACCATACCGGCTTCTACTCGCTCGAAGACGACTACCCGGTCTTCCACGTCACCTGCATGACGCGGCGCAAAGAGCCCCATCTACGCGACCACCATCGTCGGCCAGCCGCCGATGGAGGACTACTACATGGGCAAGGCGATCGAGCGGATCTTCCTGCCGCTGATGCGGCTTCAGTTGCCCGAGGTCCGCGACATGGCCATGCCGGCAGAGGGCGTGTTCCACAACCTGATGCTGGTGTCGATCCGGAAGTCCTACCCGGGCCACGCGCGCAAGGTGATGCACGCCATCTGGGGACTCGGGCAGGCGATGTTCACCAAGTGCATCGTGGTGGTGGACGAGGACGTCGACGTCCAGAACTTCCGCGAGGTGGCCTGGCGGGCGCTGAACAACATCGACCCGGAGCGCGACATCGAGTTCGTCAAAGGCCCCGTCGACTCGCTCGACCACGCCAGCCGGTTGCCGGATTTCGGCTCGAAGATGGGCATCGACGCCACCCGGAAGTGGCCGAAGGAAGGATTCAAGCGCCCCTGGCCGAAAGTGATTCGCATGGACGAAGAGGTCATGCGGCGCGTCGACGGCCTCTGGCGCCGAGCGGGCCTGTAGTGGGACAGGCGTTTCCGCCTGTCTCGGCTGCGCAGGCTGTTCTGATTCAATGATCGCGCCGCAGTCCGCTATTGGATCGATATCTTTCCCAAGCTTACCGCCCGCGCGGCGCCGGTCGCGGACGGCAGGTTCGAGGGCCGCCGGTGCCAGGTCTCATAGGCGAGGATGGCGAAGGCAATCGCTTCCTTGGCGTCGGGGTCGATGCTGAACTCCGCCGAGGTGCGGATGCGGACGCCTGGCAGGAAGGCCGCCAGATAGGCCATCAGCACCGGATTTTGAACGCCGCCGCCCGCGACGATCAATTCGTCCACCGACATGCGGGGGCGGACGAATCGCTCGATCCCGCGGGCGATGGAGGCGCCGGTGAGCGCTGTGGCCGTGGCGATCAGGTCGTCTGGCGGGAGGCCGGCAGAGAGCAGCCGCTCGACATACTCGCGTCCGAACTGCTCGCGCCCGGCTGTCTTCGGCGGCCGCCGCCGGAAGTAAGGGTCGCGCAGCAGGAGCCGGAGCAGCGGCGAGTTGACGTGCCCGCGGCCGGCCCGCCTGCCGTCGACGTCGAAACGCGCCCGCCCACTGGAGAAGTGCGCCGCCAGGGCATCAACGACCATGTTCCCCGGACCGGTATCGAAGGCGGTCACATCTTCGGGCGAACAGTGCGGCGCGAGCGCCGTGATGTTTGCGATGCCGCCGATGTTGAGGGCCACCCGTCCGAGGCGCTGGTCGCGGAAAAGGAAATAGTCGACGTAGGGGACGAGCGGCGCCCCCGGCCGCCGGCCGCCATGTCCCGCATGCGGAAGTCGGAGACCACCGGCACGCCGGTCTGTTCCGCCAGTCGGTCAGCATCGCCGATCTGCAGCGTCGTCGCGATCCGGCGGCCGAGAAACCTGGTCCCGACGCCGTCGTGGAAGATTGTCTGTCCGTGGCAGCCGATCAGGTCGAGCGAAGCGAGCTTCACATGACACTGGCGGCACACGGCCTTCACGGCATCGGCATACAACTCCCCGAGGCGGCTATGTAGGCGCGCCAGATGCGCCACGTGGACCTCCGCGTTCGACGCCGCCAGGATCGCCTTGCGCACCGGAGCCGAGAACGGGACGCTGCCGAAACCTACTGCCCGCACCCGTCGGCCGCCGCCGCGACCAGTGATCTCCACCAGGGCGACATCGATCCCGTCCACCGACGTCCCGCTCATGATTCCGGCTACCAACATCAGTGACGAGGGTAACAGGTCTCGCGGCCGTGACTGGTCTCTGATCCTGACTGCGCACGTCGCCGGTCAGCGGCGCACCAAGGCATGCTGGAAGGAACAGGCTACGCTCGACGGGCCGCCGCGGCCGACCGTCCTCCGGCCCCCTGACGGGCCGGTACCGCCTCGAGACTCTGCGGCGCCACCGGAGAAGCGCACCAGCACCGGGCCAAGCCTTCGGTGACGCCGATCGGGTCATAGCCCAGGTCCCGCGACGCTTCCGACCAATCCGGGGCGGCGTCCTGTATCAGTCCGGCGATCGCGCTTCGCGTGAGCGGCGGCCGGCGCATGAGAACCTTCATGACATCGGCGATCATCCGGCAGACGGAGGCAGGGATGTACAGGAAAGGCTTTCGCCGCCCCTTCTGACGAAGCATGAGCTTTGCCAGTGCGCCGATCGAGATCTCCTCGGATCCGCAGAAATTATAGACCTTGCCGTATGTCCAGTGATTGTTCGGTACGGCGAGAAACCCGCGCATCAGATCGTCTACATGGACGGGGTTCTTCAGTGCCTTGCCGTCTCCGACAAAGGGCACGATCGGACACCGCTCGAGATAGCGATAGAAAAGCATGAACTCCTGCCCGCCGCGCTCGTTGTAGCTGAGCGAAGGGCGAATGATCGTCCACTTCATCGCTTCTTGCGACTGAACCAGCCGCTCGCACTCTCTCTTGGAACGCGAGTATGGTGTCTGCTCGGCGTAAGTTACCGAGATCGACGAGACATAAATGAAGTGGCGGGCGCCGCAGCGAGTGCCGCCCTCCACCATGTGGCGCGTCCCTGCCACGTTGACTCTCTCGAAAACCGTTGGGTCATGCGAGAGGATGACAGCCGCGAGATGATAAATCGTCTCGACCCCATGGAAGGCATCGCGGATCGTCTCCGGCCGGGTGATGTCACCAAGGACGACCTCCGCCCCGGTCCCGTCCAGCGCGTGAGCGTCAGGGTGGTTCGGCAGGTCGATCACCCGGACCTGGTTCCCCCGGGCAAGCAGTCCTCTGACGAGGGCCGCCCCCATCACGCCCAAACCACCCGTTACGAGAATCATCCGGTCTCCTCCGTCGCCCGATGCATTATTGAGAGTAACAAGACTCTCGCGAACAAGGATCCCCGTCCGCCCTATTTTGTGAGTACTGGTACTCTGGCCCTAGCGGCGCTGCCATCCCGTTGCGGCAAGCCCCACCCAGGGGGAATTCGCACGAGGTACAACGTTTTGCTGGATGGGTTCCGGATCGTCTGTCTGTACATCTCGCCGAGAGGACGCCCACGATACCTGACCAACTGCGGCCCCTCAATAAACCACACCGGTGCGTCCGCGGCCAGACGAGCGTCGCGGCGCAGACGCTGAACGTCGGCGGCCACTTCGGAGAGGTCAGAGTACGTGTATCTGTAATTCACCAGGAGGAAGTCCGGAGTGTCCGGCCAGACATAGTACTGCGTAAGCCAGCGCGCCTCCTGCGAGATCAGTACGGTGGAGCCCGGCAAGACTGTTTCCCGTAGTGTCCGTGCCGTCTCGAGCATTTCCTGCCGATCATGGCGGGCGGACGGAATGTTGTACTGGTCCTCTTCACCGAATGGCAACCAGAGCCCGATCGCCAGGACGAGGAACGGCAGCAGAATCCAGGACCGCGCAGCCAATAGACGCTCCAGGGCGATGGCCACGCTACAAGCGATGAAGATGCCCAGAAACGCGGTGTGGCGCGATCGTCCGTATGGATAGTAGTGAGCGAATGCCCCGACCGCAGTGAGCAGGAACGGCACCAGGAACAACAGCAGGGTCGCCCGGCCGCGGCGCTGGTCAGAGAGACGCCCCCGGTACAGGAGCCACAGCCCAATCAGGAACGGGAAGATCATGAGCAGGCCGACCGGGACCGAGGCGAACAAATAAGCGAACTGCTTCACGGTGGCAGTTGCCAGAAATACGGCCGCGTTGTCTCCCGGCCAGCGAAGCGCGCCGTGCAGCCACCCGTTGAGTTGAGTTTCGGTGCCCGCATCCCCGATCTTCCGGGACACGTGAGTAATCAGGAAAAGTGCATAGATGGCCAGCCCGCCCACCTGCGTTGCCATCCAGCAGAAGATGAATCGCCGCTGCCGGCGGCCCCAAACGCGAGCAATAAAGTACATTCCGGCGGCCGCGCAGTAGAAGGCGACCAGATACTCCGTAAAGATCCCTACATATAGAGCCGACGCGGAGGCAGCCAGCCATCTCGAGGAGGAGGATTCGATCGCCCGTTCCAGACAGTACAGCGAGACCGCTATCGCGAGAAAGGCAAGCATATAACCACGTGCCTGTGCGCTAAGCGAGATCAGATGAGGTGCGAACGCGAGAATCAACAAAGCGAGCAAGCCGGCGGCCTTGTTCCAGGCCAAGCCGAGCCACCGGTAGATGAACCAGGGGAAGACTGTCCCGGAAACGGCAGAGATGGCCCGCAGCGACAACTCACTCTCCGTGATCTTGCCTGCATAGTGCATCAGCACTATGTAGAGAGGAGGGCGATAGGTCTGTAGCGCACTTAGATACAGCTCAGGGAACCGGTCCGGCAACGACAAGCTGAAGAATTTTGCTTCATCCGGATGGAGATAAGTGCCGGAAGCCATCAGAAACCGCGGGACAAAGGCGATGATCAGGAGGACGATGGCGGTGAGGTCGGCGGAGTCCAGCAGTCGCCGGCCGACGCGCTCGAATGCGCCGATAACGCCGCCCGCCGTCGGCCCTTCAACTGAGAGAGTCATGGAGGAATATCAGGATAGCATCGGGCGGCTGGCTTACACCTCCCGACAGTACGATACCAGCGCCGCGAACCTGCTATTCAGGCCGCCGATTGTTCCGCCCGAGGATGCATGCAAGGCGCCGGCCCAAATAATCGCTCTCGGCGCCGTGACCCGGGATTGGCGGTTCCCCCGTGTCCGGCGTCAACTACTTTTCCCACCGTTCGAGCCTGGGAGTCGTGGGGCGGTTTTCGCCCCGACTTCCCGAGTGAAACCGCCCCCTCGCCTCTCCAGCTCTTCGACCCGCCGATGACCGGCCGGCACGTGGGACCGTACTCGAGCGGGTTGCCGTGGCGCCCCCCAGTCGCGGTCGCCGCCGATGCCGTTCGGCGGGATCATCCGCCTGATCCGGACGGGCACCTCGTCGCGTTCTATAATTGAAGGGATAAGAAGCCGAAGGGCAAGAGTCGGGGCGTAGCGCAGTCTGGTAGCGCACCTGCCTTGGGCGCAGGGGGTCGGGCGTTCGAATCGCCCCGCCCCGACCAATCTTGATCTCGCGATTCCAGCAGTCAATGACCGGGGACTGGGACGGACTCTTCGAGGTTCCGGCTCGCCCGGTTGCTTTCCCTCTCACGAAACCTCTATGGCTGGCCGGTTCTGGTGATGCCCGCGGGGACAGGTCGCCTGTCCAATCGAACAGCTGCTTTGGTCTGGCGTGGTTTGGGCTCGTTGCTCCCGGGTCAGCACCTCGAGTCCCAGCCTTCGGGCTGGAATTCCTCGATCGGTTTGAAGATGTTCTCTTCATATTTCTGCTGGTAGGCCCCGTACAGCACGTCGTCGAGCGGTTTTTCGCGGTTCACCCGGTCGAAGATTTGGCTTTGTTTTAGCACTTTCGGGATGTCGAGGAGTCTGGGGTAGGCACCGCCGAGCTCGAAGCAGACGTCGTTGACGGCGCGCTGCGTCTTGATGGCCTTGAGCTCTTTGAGCGAACGGTGGTACATGCGCTCGAAACGGGTGGCGTGCTTGGCGTAGCGGTCCATCTTCTGGGCCAGGACGTCGTCGGCGAGGGGGTCGGCGGCGCCGTCGAACAGCGCGGCCTCGAGTCGACGGACGCGGCGGAGGTTCCAGGCGGCGTAGAGGAGCTGGTGGAACAGGGTCTTCTCGATGGCGCTTTCCGGGAGCACTTCGTCGAGCAGTTCGGCCTGTAGGACGATGAACTCGTCGCGCTCGTCGTCGCGAACGATGAGCTCTTTTGAAGTGAGACCGTGCTTGACGGCGTTCCGGGCGACGGTGGCCTTGCCGGCTTCGGACTTGGGTCCGGTGGAGTGCTGGGCATTGGCCTGATTGGCAGCGACTTTAGCGTCGGTGACGTTCATGAGTACCTCCGGAGGATGGCTGTAGAAATAGAAAGAGGAGGCTCCCTGGGAGGAGCCTCCTCTAATAAGGATTATAGCGGGCGGGTTGCCGGAAGAGCGAAAGGTTCGCCAGAAGTGATTGATACGGTGGCGGATGTTGGTTGTGACCGAGCTGGGCACGAAGGGCGGGGGCTGAGGGGACGGGCTTCGGTCGGTCTCGCCAAAAATGGGGACAGGAAGCTGTGAAAAAATGCCTGGGGACAGTCCACGACGCCTTCGAAGTTCATGAAAATACTGGGCTCGCTGGGACAGTCCCCGGATTTTTTCACAGCTTCCAGGAACCCATTTTCCCCGATCCGTAGCAGTGTCGTCTCGCCGGTTCTGGGCGGATCGTCGGCAAACCGGAAGTTGGGTCTGCAAACGACAATCACGGAAACCGAGAGCACGCCCAACGAGTTGAGTCTTCCCGGAGGCTGGCCGTCAGGTCGAGTTCAGACTATTACGTGATGGGAGTGGTGCGACCGAAAGGTGTCACAACCGCCTCGTTTCCGAACCTGGTCATCGGGTTGAGCCTGTCAGCGATGACAACTGGCGCCTCAATGGGCTTTAGTGTGGTAGGTGTGGGTATATGTTCAACCGGCGGGAATTCCTGGCTACGACGGCCGCCGTGGCCGCTAGTGCGCAGGCTCAGCAGCAGCCGAACATCCTCCACATTCAGACCGACCAGCAGCAGTGGGCTACCATCGCGGGCCGCTCAGAGGCGAGGACGCCCAACCTGAATCGCCTGGCTTCACAGGGCATGCTGTTCGAGCGCTCGTACACGCCATCGGCCGTCTGCTGCCCCTCGCGGGCGATTACTCTTTCCGGCGCGTATCACTGGCATAACGGCGTCTACAACCAGGTCCACTCCGCGCCTTCCGTGAAACGGGATTTGGACGCCGACGTCGTTCTTTACTCGCAACGGCTGCAAGAGGCTGGTTATCACCAGGGGTACGTGGGCAAGTGGCACTGTTCCTGGGTCAGGACTCCCGCGGATTTCGGATTTCAGGACCTGGCCGACGTGACCGGTTGCGACCCGCGCGCGCTCCGGAGACTCGACCTGAACCCGGACAAGGTGGCGCGTCCCAAGGAGCGGCTGAAGGCCGTCCAAAGCCGAATGTTCTCCTGGCCCGGCAGCGAGCCTTTTGTCATGTGGGGTTATCGCGAGGGCCCCGAAGAAGCCGCGCCGGAGGCGTACAGGACCGACTGCGCCATTCAGATGCTGCGCCGCTTCGCCAAGGGAACCCTGCCCTGGCACCTCGAAGTGCAGTATGTCGAACCTCACGACCCGTATATGCCGCTCAAGAGCTACCTGGACCGCTATGACCCGCGCTCCATCCCCGTGGCCAAGAGCTTCTCCGACCAGTTCGAGAACAAGCCTGGGCTCCACCGCCGCGAATCCGAGACGTGGGGACATGTCACCGAGGAAGATTATCGCCAGAGCCGCGCGCACTACTTTGCCTATGCCGAGCAACTGGACGCACAGATCGGCCGTGTGCTCAAGGCGCTGGATGAGACCGGGCAGGCGAACAACACGCTGGTCGTCTTCACCACGGATCACGGCGACACAGTGGGGGCGCACCGCATGTGGATCAAAGGCTGGATTCCGTACGAAGAGTGCTATCGCATCCCGCTGATCATCCGTTGGCCGGGACGAATCCAGCCCGGAGCAAAGTGCGATCACCTGGTGCAGTTACAGGACCTCGCGCACACCTATGCAGAGGTCGCCGGCGCCAAGCCGATGCCTTACCCCGATGGCCGCTCTCTGGTGCCGCTGTTCGAGAACCCCGCGCGTTCGGACTGGTCCGATGACATTTTGTCCGCTTACTACGGAGGCGAGTTCCTGTATACACAGCGCATTGCCATCAACCGCCGCTACAAGTACGTGTTCAACGGCTTTGACTTCGACGAGTTATATGATCTCGAAGCGGATCCGGATGAGCTGCGCAACGTGGTCAGCATCTCCAGCTACCGCGCCCAGGCCGACGACATGCGCGCCCGACTATACGAGCTGATGAACCGTTTCGAAGACCCCTTTGGCGACGTGCCGGCCCGCAACTCGATCGGGGAACCGCCCAATCGTTACGGCGCCCCCCGCTATCTCCCTCGAGGAAAGAAGGGATCCGCCTGAACCGGCCCCGTTCCTGATGCACACGCTCGGCCCAGCCAAGGTGACAGCTCGCGTACTGCATCAGAGATAACGAGGCTTGTTCTGACAGTGATTCGTGATTCGGGGTCCGACGCCTTGACTCCCGAACTCGGCGTCCAAGTGCGTCCGGCGAAGCCCGGCCCGCGGTCCGGAAAGAAAATCCTAGCGGTTTCAGCCACTTCCGCTGACCCTTAGGTCGCGACCGCCGCCGGCCAGTTCGGGAGTCGAGGCGTCCGCCCCGGTCAGCCCGGTCAGCCGACACTCGCCTGCGCCCCGTGGCCGGCCACCACTGGAGAAGAATACCTCCGGCATATTCAACGATTTCGGCTGGTCCATGGCCTCCAAGAGCATCAGCGCGCTTCTATGATCGGCAACGTGAGATAGGATCTGTGAGTTGAATCGCGATAGATTGTAACTCTCGGTGCGGGATCGAGCCTGGGCGTCGTTCGATCGGCGAAATGGACCACCAGCCGTATGCGATGTCCGGCCTTGAAAACGATCGATCCCGGCAATAGAGGGAATGTAAGCTCGGTCGGTTCGCCGGGCGCCAGCGGATTCACATCGGCCTTATTGGAAGGATGCCACGGCAACCCGAGATTGTCGTACGGCGGATCCTGCAGCTTTCGCAATGAGGCTCGAAGCTGTCCTTGAACATTGTATGACGTGGCTGTACCGTCCGGCGCGACATCTTGAATCGTGGCAATGAAGTCTCCATCGGTCGCCGTCGATGATACCCACAGGTTGATGGTCGGATGCCCGGTGAACTCGACATCCGCGCTCAGCGGGTCCGTCTCGTATAGGAGGCCTTTGGTCGCGATGTTGTCGGGTGTGACATCGTAGGCAACCGTAGTTTCGTCGCTCTGACCAGCTCCCATTGGCTCCGCCGTGCTCAGCGAACCCTCACCCAAGTAGTATTGGGTCCTTATCTCGTTCGGCAATGGCCACTGCTTGGCCGAGCGCCATTCCGAGCCGGCCGGAGCGTTGTACGTATAGTAATAGACGCGGTCTTCGTCCATCACGCCGTTGTCGATGCCCTTCAGCCAGTGATCGAAAAAACGGCGCTCCTCGACCGTGATGTCGAACCCAGTCTCACGTTCGACGTCGAGCCAGGCGCAGTGACGTCCGGGGCCTACAATCAGCTTCGTCGGGTTGGTGACGTTGTTGAAAGTAAAGAAGACGCCGTGCTTAGTGGGTCCTTCGTCCCAGTTAGCGGCTAGATACATAGGAATTCCGCTGGCATTGATCTGCTCCAAGTAAGTGTGGGGGCTGCTGCTGAGCCACCACTGCTGGGAGGCCGGATCAGTGATCGTGGCGGAAAGACTGTCACGGTATGGCGTGTAGCCCGCGCTTTCAACCGTGCCCGCGTGCCCTGCAATGGCTTCCTGCAACTGCGATCTATCAGTGTCAGCATCCACCGGCACCGCAGCCGCATCGCGAAGTTCCTGTGGCGACCGCGCTCCGTCCCCACCCCTGCGAGGCGCACCTTGGGCCGAGGCCATCCCGCCGGGCACGCGAAACGCATAGACGTCGAACTCGCAGCTCATCGGAAACAGCGCCTTCAAATGAGGAGGCGCTGTCGTAGCCGCCTGCATCTGGCTGCCGCCGGTGGCCGAACAGCCCCACATTCCGATGTTGCCGCTGCTCCATGGCTGCTGGGCAAGCCATTCGGTGATATCGTACGCGTCCCGGCGCGCGGCGGTGATCCATTCGCCACGGTTATATACCTCATTGTGTCCGTAGGAAGCATATAGACCGCGAAAGTCCACTGTGGCGACTACATACCCATACTTCACCAGCCTCCCGGCCGTCCCTGGATAATTCTCCACGACCAGCGTTTCCTTGCCATCGGAGTACCTGCGATTGTATGGGGTATGCATCCATATGACAGGCAGCGGGGTGTCGACTACCTGCCCGGTGGTCTTATCCTTGGGACGATAGAGATCCATAGCGAGCTTTGTGCCATCGCTCACCTGGACGTATTGAGAAGTAATTTCGAATTCATCGGCGTAGATTGCATCGCCATAGCCGGCATATTCTCCGGGCCGGGAGACACGATCAGCCGTGGATGAGTCAGTGCTCCCGCATGAGACCGCGAAGACACAGAGAGCCGAAATCGTCAACAAGGCACATCGTTTCATCGTGATGCTTCCTCTCACCGAAGACCGAAGTCCTCTTCGGCGCAACTTGGGAACGCCCAGTATACATCGGCCGAGGAGGGACGGCGGACGGGGACCGGCGGACGGGCGGCGGACGGGGACGGGGCGGACGGGGGCAGCCTCTTCATGGAAGGCCGTCCCTCTCGGGGGGAGGGGGGCGCTGGTGAGAACACGCCGAGGGCGTGAGGGCGGTGTATAGTATGGGGCGGTATGAGACGGCATCTTTCGATCCTTGTTCCGATCGTGGTCCTGCTTCTCTCCGGATGCGGCGCGGCGACCCATCGCGGCACTGCTCACGTCTGGGAGCTCGAGGAGATTCAACTCCAGGCCGCGCGGGAATACGCGAACCCCTACACCGACGTTCTGGCATGGGTCGACCTGGAGGGTCCGGACTTCTCCAAGCGCGTCTATGGCTTCTGGGACGGGGGCCGCACCTGGAGGGTCCGGTTCGTCGCCACGGCGCCGGGTGAGTGGAGCTGGCGTAGCGGCTCCAACCAGGAAGGTGACAACGGACTCAACGGCGCCACCGGACGCGCTGACGGCCAGTGAGTGGACCGAGGATGAGAAGCGGGAGAATCCGACCCGCCACGGCTTTCTGCGGGCCTCGGCTAATGGTCACGCGCTCGAGTATGCCGACGGCACCCCGTTCTTCATGGTCGGCGACACGTGGCTCGCCGGCTGCACCTGGCGGCTGCCTTTCATGGGCAAGGCACCGGAGCCGGACTACGTGCCGGGGCCCGGGATCACATTCGAGGACGCGGTGGCTTACCGCAAGCGGCAGGGCTTCAACTCAGTAAGCATGATTGCCGCCTTCCCGGCCTGGGCCGCGGACCAGTACCCGTTCCGCTACGCCGACGACAACGGGATCGTGCTGCGGGACGCCTGGGAGAAGTTCGGCGTGATGGTCGGGCGAGGATACCACCACCGCCAAGGACATGCACGACGAGCGCGGCTACCGGCCCTTCGAGATCCTGCCCAACCGCCAGGGTCTGCCGGACTACGACCGCATCGTGCCGCAATACTTCCAGAGCATCGACCGGAAGATGCAATACCTGAACGAGCAGGGCTTCATCCCGCTGCTCGAGACGGTGCGCCGCGATCAAGGGCCGGCGTGGAAAGCATACTTCGATTTCAACGAGTCCTACGCCCGGTACGTCGAGTACATCGTGGCGCGGTACGGGGCCTACAACATGGTCCTGAGTAAGATCCACCTGGACTGGATCCCGCCGAAGATGAGCCTCACGGCAGAGGAGTTCAACGAGGCGCTGAACTACCATCTGGAGAAGTACGGTCCGATGCCGTTCGGACAGCCGGTCTCATCGCTGATCGACAGCTCGACCTACCATCGGTTCGGCCATGGCGACGACTGCCCATGGCTGACGATGCACAGCGTCGGCAATAACCCGCGCAACCATAGTGTGTCGCCGATGATCGAAGAGCTGTTCGCGCTGGAGCCGCCCTATCCGGCGATCAACATGGAGCCCTACTACACCGGTTGGAACCACTCGCTGACCAAGCCGGCCGGCGAGACCGCGGAGGCGAACTCCGACCGGGACAACTACTTCGCGCGGGCGCAGATGTATGGCAGCGTGCTCTCCGGCGGGCTGGCCGGACACGTGCACGGCACCGGCGCCTACGACATCACCACCACCGGCGAAGCACCCGGCTGGCGGCCGTACTTCTGGGATGCCCTGCGTTTCACGTCGGGCGGGCAGATGCAGCACCTGGCGGCGTTCGTGCTCTCGGAGGGAAAGCGATACGAGGAGCTCGCGCCGGCGTCCGGCGACATCGCGCCGCGGAAGGCGCCGGGCAGCCAGGAGACGGGGCTCGACGGCTGGGGGTTCTTCATGCGCACCGCGGACCGGGAGCTGGCGCTGCTCTACTTCGAGCACTTGGCCCAACGGGCGACGCTATCCGGCATGACGCCGGGCGCGGCCTATAGCCTGACCTGGTACGATCCGTTGTCGGGGGAGTGGCTCGATGCCGCGACGGTGGAGGCGAACGCCGACGGCCGGATCGAGCTTCCGGCGTTTCCCGGCGGAGGCGACGAGGCGGCGCGGGACTGGGCGGCGAAGCTGGTGGTTGCCGGCCGCTGAGGCAGCGGCTGGGCGAGAGGCCGGGGCTCGGGTACTGTCACGGAGGCTGAGCATCTGAGTTGCAGTGTAGGGCGGTCATCCACGGCCGGGCCGGACCTCATGGCCGGGCTCTCCGATGGCCGGAACAAGGCCGACGTGGACGTCGGCCGCGGGTCTGGAGACCCGCCTTACGGGGCTAGGCCGGGGGGGGGATGAGGACAGCCTGAACTGAGCCCGGCCGAAATTCGCCGTTTGGGACGGAGCGCTCCGTCCCGGTCACGGATTCGAGTGAGAGGAAGCCGCGCACGGGACAATTCGTAGTTGAGATGCCAAGAAATGCTCGATGCGTGGCGCCTGGTTTGCCCTACCACGTCACGCAGCGTGGAACGAATCGTCAACGGTTGTTTTACGGTGCGATCGACTACCGGATGTATCTGTCGTTGGTGCGGCGGGAACTGCCCGATGCCGGGGCGCGGGTGTTGGCTTATTGCTTAATGACCAACCATGTGCATCTGGTGGTCCTCGCCGAACGGGAAGACTCGCTGGCGGTGCTGCAGTTCCAACGCGTCTGGAGGCGGGTGGAATCTGAGACAATGGCGGCCGGTGGTCGAATCTGAACGGGGGACGGAGCGCTCCGTCCCGAACATCGAATTCGGGCCGGGCTCAGTTCAGGCTGTCCCGACGAGCCACTCGACAAAAGCGTAAACCGGAGTCTTGGCCCCCAGATTCAGAACGAGATCAAACGGAAGGGACTGAAGGAAGGGGATAAGGTCTGTAGGATCGACCTATGCCAATGAAAATCTTCGAGGCCGCTTACTCGGGCGTAACCGAAAACACGGAGGCGCAAATCTCGGATGAAGGGTTGAAAGTCGCTCAGGTTCGGCGCTTGATCCGAGAGCATGGAGGAACTTCTTACGAGGGAGGACTCTACCGGATTTTCAACGCCGAGGATGCAAAGCGTTGGACGATTACGGTGCGGCGATTCTTTCCGGCAGAATCCGCCGAAGTGGAAGCGTTTGGCCGTGACTGGCAAGGCAACGTTTTTGGGTATCGAGAAGGCAGAGCGCCCTGTGTGTTTTTGTTCCAACCGGGCACTGGAGACGTTTTTGAGGTCTCTGACTCACTCGAAAAGTTCCACAATGAAGAGCTCACCGAGCATGCGGAAGAGGCTTTGAGCCTCAGCCTTTGGAATGAGTGGCGGTCTGGTTCGCCTGCGCCGGATCGTTCGCAGTGTGTTGCTTACAAGAAGCCAGTTTTTCTTGGTGGACATGTTGCTGCTGAGAATCTGGTGATCGCCGACATGGACGTTTATTGGGAAGTGATGGGACAGTTGCTTGAGCAGGTCCGAAATCTGCCCGAGGGAACACCAGTCAAGCAAGTCAATCTGGCTTATCTGAACTAGCGAAGCCTACCTGTGGGTCTATTCTTGCGAAATAGCGTACGACAGCGCCTCGCCGTTGCACTTGGTGCTTGGCGGCGTAGCGGGCGTATAAGCTTTGCGGCGATCCAGGAGATCGGGGACAGCCTGAACTGAGCCCGGCCGAAATTCGCCGTTTGGGACGGAGCGCTCCGTCCCGGTCACGGATTCGAGTGAGAGGAAGCCGCGCACGGGACAATTCGTAGTTGAGATGCCAAGAAATGCTCGATGCGTGGCGCCTGGTTTGCCCTACCACGTCACGCAGCGTGGAACGAATCGTCAACGGTTGTTTTACGGTGCGATCGACTACCGGATGTATCTGTCGTTGGTGCGGCGGGAACTGCCCGATGCCGGGGCGCGGGTGTTGGGTTATTGCTTAATGACCAACCATGTGCATCTGGTGGTCCTCGCCGAACGGGAAGACTCGCTGGCGGTGCTGTTTCGGAGGGTGCACGGTCGGTATGCCCAGTCCCTCAATGTGAAACGTGGCCGCAGCGGCCATCTGTTTCAGCAACGGTTCTACTCCTGTCCGCTTTCCGAGCGACACCTGTGGACCGCGTTGCGGTATGTCGAACAGAACCCGTGCCGGGCGGGTCTGGTGGAATCTCCGGAGCAGTATCGTTGGTCGAGTGCGGCGGCGCGGATGGGTTGCGGTCCGGACCGGGCGCGGGTGCTCGACGAGGAGTTCTGGTCCGAGACCGGCGGGGCCGAGAGATGGCGCGAGATGCACGACGCCGAACTGGGATCCGCGGAGGCGTCGGAGTTGAGACGGTGTACCTTTGCCGGACGACCGTTCGGTGAGGAGTCGTTCGTACAACGGCTGGAAACGCAGTTCCAACGCGTCTGGAGGCGGGTGGAATCTGAGACAATGGCGGCCGGTGGTCGAATCTGAACGGGGGACGGAGCGCTCCGTCCCGAACAACGAATTCGGGCCGGGCTCAGTTCAGGCTGTCCTCGTCCCCTTCATCCCCTAAGCCATGGCGACCAATGCATGGTGCTGTTCCATCGCACACGAGTAGAAACGCTCCTGCCACAGGTGACCGCAGCCTCCGCGGCGGAGGTTGACCGCCCGCGCGTAGTCGGCGTGCAGCCGGCCGAATACCCGGGCCAAACTCGCCTCCCGCTCCGGAACCCCCACCACGTGTATGTGATTCGTCATCAGGCAATAGGCCCAGACCCTTAGCCGGTAGGCTTTCGCGTACGCGAACAGCCGGTCAAGGTAGACCTGCCGATCTTCATCGGTGAAGAACACCGACTGGCGGTTGTTGCCGCGCTGGGTGACATGATGTGGCTGGCCGACGCCGACCACTCGCGCTTTCCGGGGCATCCACTACATCATGTGGCTTTGCCCCCGCCAAGCTCTCCCGGAAAAATACCCCTTGTGTTTCCCTATTTTCGCCCGCTTCATGGACGGCTATCTTCCGTCTTTCCTTCCTCCTGCATCGGCGTCCCTGTGCCTTCGCCCACCCAGCTTGAAGGTGCAACTCGGACCCTGAAGAGATCTGGCGGCACGAACGAGTAGAAGCGGAATCCGGGTCTCTCTGTGTTCTTGTCCAAGATGAACTCAAATCGGACGCAAACTGTTCGCCCTGAGCAGCTGAGTTTGGGGGACGATCTTCGGACCGCCGTCTCTACAGCACCCCGGAGCACAAGGTTGACTCCATCAACTTGGGACAGATCGGGGTCCGACGTCTCGACTCCCGAACTAGGCGGCGGACGCCACCTCCTGGTCGGCGGAAGTCGCTGAAGCGGCAGGTCTTTTCGTTCCCGGCCGCGGACCGGGCTTGGCTGGACGCGCATGGACGCCAAAGTCGTTTTCCAGCCGATCCAGAAACTCATCGTCGCCGAGCGGCCAGCCGTTCGGCGTTGCCTGCCGGATGCGCTCGAACAGAAGTCCGTCCGCTAAGTCATTCTCCAGACAGAGCTTCCAGCTTTCCGGGGGGAACGACCCGCGCCACCGGACCAGGTCCAGCAGGCCGTCATCCTGGCGCCTGAGGTGGGCCTGCGCACTGGACCAGCGCCAGTCCCACGGCTTGTCCACCAGGCCGGCCCGAGACGGATTTTGCTCGATATAAACCATTCCCGCCCAAAGATGTTTGTCGTCCATCGGAAACGAATGATAGTGGGCGTGCCAGAGGTGCCCGGTGCGGCGGAGCCGGGCGTGGAGCGCACGGGCGTAGTCGCTTTGTACACGCCGCAACAGCCGCGCCAGGGCGGCCTGCTCATGTGGCACGGCGATGAGGTGAACATGGTTGGTCATGAGGCAATGGGCGAGGATGGAGACGCCGTAGTGGCGCGAGAACTCGCGCAGTAAGTCCATGTAAAGACGGCGATCTTCGTTGCGGTAGAACACCTGCTGGCGATAGCTGCCGCGCTGGGTGACGTGGTGCGGGAGGTCAGGGATGACAATGCGTGGCGGTCGGGGCATCTGTCAGAATGGTGGCCGTGGAGGCCGAAAATTCGCAGCCGAGTTCGGGAGTCGAGACGTCGGACCCCGATCTCCCCGAGCAAATCGTGGCATTCATGGACCTGGTGCCGGAAGGCAATCTGGGCTCTCCAGAAAAACTGAGAATGGTCCGTCTGTCCCATCCCCCCCATCCCCGGGCGATCTTCATGGGAACGGTCCCGTACGTAACTGGATATGCGGGACGATCTTCATGGGAACGGTCCCATAGGTAACTGGATATGCGGCAGTGATGACTGAGATGAGTGTAAACGCGATATCGAAGTGCATAGCGATAGTTGTTGCGGCCTTCATTTACGGTTGCCTTATCAACACGCCTCTCTTAAGAGGTCTTCATCACGGAACGGACTGGCAGAAAGCCATATCATACATAGTACTGATGATTATCACGTTCGTCACGGTGACGGCCACAGCATTTGGCGTACAGGTTGTGCGGAGGAGAAGACTCAGCGGACGAAGGGACGAGAAAAGGGACGAGGGACAGCCTTCTATCAAGAGGCTGCCCGGAGTCAAGCGAAATCTACACAGCCGCAATCCGGAATGAGGAACTCCAAGACCACTTTCTGGACGGGATGAGGACAACGGGATGAGGACGGGATGAGGACGGGATGGGATGGACGGGATGAGGACGGGATGAGGACAGCCTACGGGATGAGGACAGCCTGAACTGAGCCCGGCCGAAATTCGCCGTTTGGGGACGGAGCGCTCCGTCCCGGTCACGGATTCGAGTGAGAGGAAGCCGCGCACGGGACACGTCGTAGTTGAGATGCCAAGAAATGCTCGATGCGTGGCGCCTGGTTTGCCCTACCATGTCACGCAGCGTGGAACGAATCGTCAACGGTTGTTTTACGGTGCGATCGACTACCGGATGTATCTGTCGTTGGTGCGGCGGGAACTGCCCGATGCCGGGGCGCGGGTGTTGGGTTATTGCTTAATGACCAACCATGTGCATCTGGTGGTCCTCGCCGAACGGGAAGACTCGCTGGCGGTGCTGTTTCGGAGGGTGCACGGGCGGTATGCCCAGTCCCTCAATGTGAAACGTGGCCGCAGCGGCCATCTGTTTCAGCAACGGTTCTACTCCTGTCCGCTTTCGAAGCGACACCTGTGGACCGCGTTGCGGTATGTAGAACAGAACCCGTGCCGGGCGGGTCTGGTGGAATCTCCGGAGCAGTATCGTTGGTCGAGTGCGGCGGCGCGGATGGGTTGCGGTCCGGACCGGGCGCGGGTGCTCGACGAGGAGTTCTGGTCCGAGGCCGGCAGGGCCGAGAGATGGCGCGAGATGCACGACGCCGAACTGGGATCCGCGGAGGCGTCGGAGTTGAGACGGTGTACCTTTGCCGGACGACCGTTCGGTGAGGAGTCGTTCGTACAACGACTGGAAATGCAGTTCCAGCGTGTCTGGAGGCGGGTGGAATCTGAGACAATGGCGGCCGGTGGTCGAATCTGAACGGGGGACGGAGCGCTCCGTCCCGAACATCGAATTCGGGCCGGGCTCAGTTCAGGGCGGACGGGGACAGCCTGACCCGTCCCAGTGGAGATTTTCAGAGAATCCGGCAATGGGGGCGGCACTCTGTAGGCGGGAGGACGAGAGAATGCCGCGACAATCTCGAGTGGTGGTGCCTGGAATCGGCCACCATGTGACCCAGCGGGGCACCGGGAGGCAGCGGGTTTTCTACAGCCGCAAGGATCGGTCGGTGTACCGGGGACTGCTGTGGGACAACTGCCGGAAGGCAGGAGTTCGGATTCTCGCTTATTGCTTGCTGTCGAACCACATACACGCGGTGCTGGTACCCGAGGAGGAGGATTCGCTAGCGGTGGCGCTACGGCGGGCGCATGGGCGGTATGCCCGGTACTTCAACGCCCGGAAGGTGCGGAGCGGGCATCTGTAGCAGAACCGATTTTACTCGTGTCCGCTGGGTCCGGGGCATTTGGGGGTGGCGCTGGGGTATGCTGGAGATGAATCCGGTGCGGGCCGGGCTGGTGGAGCAGGCCGGCGATTATGAATGGTCGAGCGCGGCGGTGCACCTGGGGGGAGAGGATCGGCACCGGCGCGGTGGACCTGGAGTTCTGGTATCTGGGCGGGAGCGGGACAATGGCGTCAGTTGCTCGCGATGGCTGGCGATGAGGGTGCGACGCGGGGAAGCTCGTGCGCGCGACCTACGCTGGCAATCCGTTCGGGAACGCAAGAGTTTCGGGACGAGATCCGGCTGCGGCGGGAGCAATCCCGAACGGATGTGGCGCCCTCCGGTGGTCGGGAGGAGATGATGGCGACCCCGTCAATCTTGTCGGCGCCAACGCGATAGAATCGTGACGGGTGCGTAGCGGTGATTTGCCGTTAAAGAACGGTGGGACGGGTCAGGCTGTCCCCATCCGGCGGGACGGGTCAGGCTGTCCCCATCCGGCGTCCCCATCCGGCGAAAGAACGGTGGGACGGGTCAGGCTGTCCCCATCCGGCCCGTCCCCATCCGGCCCCATCCGGCCGCATCCGGCCGTCCCCATCCGGCCCCATCCGGCCAACGCTTCACTGGCCGGGTACGGTCGACGCCACGTTGCGCGGATGAACCACCGAGATGCCAGAGTACCTCGCGAAATCGCGATCATTGAGCGTGAGCAAGTGCGGGACACCGTGCACGAGCATTGCGGCGACCAGCCGGGCATCGTGGACTTGAACGCCCGCGACGGAGTGAGCGACGACGAGCCGACGCCATTCCGCATGAACCCGTTCGTTATCCGGTATGAGCTCGAATGTGGATTCGAGCATCGTGGCCCGCTCGTCTGTCTGGGCCGGTGTCAGACCAAGACCATTGTTCGCTACCGGGCGAGTGCATACGTTCCAGAATTCCACCAAGTTCTGCGAGGCAAAACAAAGGCGTCTCTCCCTTGGCCGTGAGGAGCCTCACAGCCTTGCGAACCAGCGCGTGTTCCGGGTCATTCGGCTCGACGAAGCGCAACAGGATGTTTGTGTCCAGCAGGACTGTCAATGCGACCTCAGTCGTGGTCCTGGTAGATGCTTTTGCGGCTGAAAGCAGACGATGGCAAGTGAGGAAGGTTTCTCCCCATCTCAGCTAGGCGATCGAGTGTTGCCTCGATGTCCTCGGGGCTTGCCGACGGAGCGGCTTTGGCCCGGGCGAGATCTTCGACGACGCTCTGGAGGTAAGCATCAAGCGGGACGCCTTTGGCGCGCGCCTGGGCGGTCAGGTTCGCCTCGATATCCGGTTTGAGTTCCAGCCTGACGGTCATAGCCAGTTCCATTATCCCACTGCGGGAGGTGAACATACATTCTTTGCTTCGCGAATTCGCGAATCCGTGCACTCGGAACACCGGAAGGGCTTCAAGCCGCAGGTATCTGATGTGTGTGCCTTGGGCGCAGGGGGTCGCAGGGTCGAATCCTGCCGCCCCGACCAATGAAATCCAATAGATACGGCCTTCTTCCGGAGGCCGTGAAAACCCACTGGAGATGATTTTGTAGATGCAGATCTCCTCGGGGGCCTCCACCTGACATCTTGGAGGATGTACCATGCAACCGCTGCGGCGGGAAGGCAGAGCGGCTCATTACAACGTGGACTTGTGGTTCGGCTCAATAGACCAGGAATGAGAACCTGGAGCCGAACAGCTATTTTGATTTTTCCCAACAGATCTCTCGATGGGCGGCGCTCGCTTGATCCCGTGGTGCCGGTCTCACCCTGATAGACTCCCAGCGCCAGCTACTTTCTCGGTATAATCGCCTGGACAAATGAAGGGAGACTCAGATTCGCATATGCCTCGCCAGAAAGAAATCACCAATCGCGCTCTGCTCCAGGCCGCAGTTGAAGGTTTGGAAGCCCAGCGGCAACGTGTGGAAGAACTGATCGCCGAAATAAAATCGCGCCTCGGAACGCAGCAACCCCAGACCCGGCGGAAGGCCGCCGGTACACCAGTGAAGAAGAAACGCCGGATGAGCGCCGAGGCCAGAAAACGCATCTCGGATGCCCAGAAGAAGCGGTGGGCCAAGGCCCGCAACGGAAGGAAATAGTCAGCGCGGAGTCTCGATCATGTGTCTCTTGTTCTCCGCAACGTAACGGCCTGGAGGTGAAGGCACGCCAAGCCTTCGGAGTGCATAGGGCAGTGCTCCCCGAAATGGGGGCACGTCTCGCGCGAACGCAGAGTCACAGGCCGGTGTTGGCTTACAGAAGCGCGATGCTGGCACGGTCCAGTTCCGCGCGCACGGAGCGCTGCAAAATCGTTGGTCGAGAGACTCTACTCAAAACTCCATCCGGGGTAGCCGGTCCCGAGGTCCCGCGCCGGTTCCTGTGGTGGCGTTTCCCGGGGCTGCGCTCCATTTGCCGCAGGAGGGTGTAGATGGCGTCCGCAAATGAAATCGAGCGTTTTGGCTGATGATCGCTGCCCAGATTGCGGCAGTGGCTTTGCCAGGGACCGGAAAGTGACCGGCAATCGCCGCCACCTGGAGCGATTGCCCAAACGCGACGCCACCGGCGCGATTCTCGGCGATGCCCACGGCAACCCGTTCAGGTGCGGAGGTACGACACAAAGCTGGGGCAAGGGACATCGGACCTAGTGGCCCGTCGCGGGGAGATCGTTACCAGAGGCGTTTGACGTGGTCTCGCGCGGCCGCACCCTTATGGCCGCGGTTCTTTGCTGGCGGACGATCACTCTCCGCCAAGAACCGCGACCCGTGAGGGAGCGGTCAGGTCACCCTGCTCTGCCCGTGACCTGGCTGCTCGGCGCTTCAACCCAGAAGATTTTCGCGAGAACTCACTAACATTGGGCGGTGATGGCGGTGAAGGATAACCTGTTGGCGAGATCGCTGTCGATGGGCTTCCGCGTTTGGAATCGATAGACCGCTGGTATTGACTGGGAGGAAGTTTACGATGCTACATAGTCGCTCGATACTACGAGGGGTGTGTTCCGGGGCCGCGGGGGTTGTGCTCCTGGCTCTCCTGACTTCGCCGGGCTGCGGTTCGCAGGCTACGGATAGCAGCGCGTCCACAGAATCCCGGGCCGGACAAAGCGAAGGGATCGAGATGGACGTGGCGCATTGCGCGGGGTTTGGCCCCAGCAAGGCAGCGGCGCTCCTCGGTGTGCCGGCCGAGTCGCTCGAGGACAATTCCCAGGATCTCACCGAGCACAGCCGTTGGTGCATCTATTCCAACAAAGAGGACTCCGGGAAAGGGGTGACCTTTACCGTTGACCGCGCCGAGTCAGCGGACAAGGCCGCGCTGGAGTTTCAGCAGTTTCTTGGTCATTTGGACGTCGCCACCGAGACCATCGGTGAGGCGGGCGACAAGGCGCACAAGATTTCCGGTCTCGGCGATGAGGCCGTATGGGCGCCGATACCGGGAGGAGTGTACCTACGCCAGGGCCGCTACAGCGTGCAAGTCAATCAGCCGGCCGACGAGGAGACACAGATCAAGATCGCCCACGCGATTCTCGGAGAGTAACCGCCGAGCCACCTTCGGCGGGGTTCAGAATCAAGCCCCCCGTGCATTCATCGTCACCCAATTGACGAACATTTCCGGCCAGTGCTCGTTCGTCTGCCCCGGGACGGCCAGTCCGAAGCCGTGGCGTCCATGCTCGAACAGATGCGCCTCGCACAGCACCTTGTGCCGACGCAGGGCCGATAGCATCATGAGGCTGTTCTCGACGGGCACGGTCGTGTCGTCGATGCCTTGGGCGAGGAAGCAGGGCGAGGTATCGGAGGTGACCCGCAGTTCGATGGAACGCGAGTCAATCAGCGCCTGACTCGCATCCGGTCCAACGAGACTCTGGCGCGAGCCGGCGTGGGCGAAGGGATCATGGAAGGTGATGACCGGATAGATCAAGGCGGCAAACGTCGGCTTGGCCGGCTGGGTGTCGGCGGCATCCACCGGATCATAGACGTGCTCCGCATGGCAGGTGGCGAGACTCGCGGCCAGGTGGCCACCGGCGGAGAATCCCAAGACACCCACCCGCGTGGGATCGACGCTAAACTCCGCGGCCCGCGACCGGACGATCCGGATGGCCCGCTGTGCATCCTGTAGCGGCACATTGGCTCGACTGGTCCAGCCCTCGCCGGGCAGACGGTAATTGAGGACAAAGACCGTCATACGATCCCGGTTGAACCGCTTCGCGACGGCGGAGCCCTCGTGCGCCATTGCCTCCATCACGTACCCGCCGCCCGGACAGACGATGAAAGCGGATCCGTCGGGGTTGGGCGGCCGATACAAGCCCAGCATAGGCACGGTGACGTTTCGGGTACGGCTGGACGTTGTCCAAACCAGTGGCTCGGCGGGAGGCGAGACGGCCTCACCGCCCGGAATCTTTCCCGGCCACAGCGGAATAATCTCGTCGGGCGGAATCACTGAACCGAACGGGTCGCCCTGCCGGCCAGGGGCCTGTGCGGACCGCGGTGTTTGGGCCAATGCGGAAGCCGCGAAGGCCGAGAGGCCTCCAGCGAGAACGAAATTGCGCCTGTTGAGACTCATGAGTTCTATCCTAGCCGAACGGCTCCGGCTCAGAGAGGTCGCGAGAGGGGCGGTGGATGAACTTACGGCCGGCGCGGTGGTATAAGAGACCCTGCGAGGCGGGAGAACATTGATGCGGAGAGCGATGGCCGCAAGTCTGTTGAGTGTACTGGTCGCCACCAGCGCCGTCCGGGCGCAGGATGGGGATCCTCGCGATGGCGTACGATCCTCTCGGGCAGGGGGAACGGCTGCAATACTACGATCCGGAGTGGAAGGCGTCGAAGGTGGGCAATCCGACGGGGGAACACGGCGAAGCCAATGTGCCTCCGCTGCTGATTGGCGACGACCTCGCCCGCTATATGGTCAACGATGCGATGCGCGGCGTCGACTACCTGAGCGGCCGTAAGGACGTGGACGCCGGTCGGATCGGAGCCTTCGGCTGTTCCGGCGGAGGCACGCAGACCGCGTATCTGGCGGCGCTCGATGAACGCATCAAAGTAGCGGCGAGCGCCGGCTACATCACTTCGTTCGAGGAAGTGGCTGTCAACGGAAATGAGGGTCCCGGAAATAACGGTCCGGATACGCAATCCGGCCGCCGGGGCCTTCCGCCATCATCGCGCCACAGAGTACCTTAGAGGATGGCGATAGCGCCGCGTAAAGGCCATAGGAAATAAATACGCGAGTTTGGATAGATTATGCAGGATCTGATGACTGACCCGGCCGCGGGCGACTTGCAGCCTTCGATTCCGTGCCTGCTCGCAAACCGTCCCGTCCGCTATTCCGATGTCGCCGAGGTGAAACCAATGTCTCTTAGCAACCGGTACGAGGGAACGGCACCACACAATCCTGCCGCCGCCGGGTGGAGTTGGGCGGTCCCCTGTCTCGCCGTCCTTCTGGCTGCCGCCGTGTTTTCGCCGGCGCGCGCGCAGGCCCAGCCCGTGCCGCTCGAGCGCGTCCGGCCGCGGGTGATCGCTACCACAGACGGAGAGATCGACGACCGTTGTTCGATGATCCGCTTTCTCCTGTATGCCAACGAATGGAACATTGAAGGCATCATCTACAGCAGTTCCATGCATTGGCTCGGCCAAACGTGGTCCGGCGTCGAATGGATCCATTCGGACATCGGCCGCTACGCCAGGGTCTACGACAACCTCAGGAAGAACGCCGACGGCTACCCGACACCGGACGAGCTCAGGAGCAAGGTCTACGTCGGCAACATCACCGCGCGCGGGGAGATGCAGACCGATTCGCCGGGCGCGGACCAGATCGTCCGGGTGCTGCTCGACGACAAGCCGGGGCCCGTCTACCTCCAGGCTTGGGGCGGCACCAACACGATCGCCCGGGCGCTCTGGAAGATCCAGCATGAGCACCCGGACCAGGTTGAGAAGGTCAATCAGAAAGCGATCCTGTACATCATCCTGGACCAGGACCCGACGCTCCGCGAATACATCGAACCCAACTGGCCCAAGCTTCAGGTCCTCGGCAGCTTCCGCCAGTTCGCCGCGATCGCTTACGACTGGGAGTCGCTCATTCCGCTGCCTCAGCGAGCATTCTTCCAGCGCCCGTGGCTCGAGGGCAACATCACTATCGACCGCGGTCCGCTGGCGGGGGCCTATGAACCCGACGACACCGGCGCCTTCCGGTCCGAGGGCGACTCGCCCTCCTTCATGCACCAGATCGACGTCGGTCTGCGGAGCCTGGAGAACCCGAGCTACGGCGGATGGGGCGGACGTTTCGTGCCGGAGAAGCCCGGCGTGAACAACATCTGGACGAATACGCCCGACGACGGCGACCTGTACAAACCGATCTGGCGCTGGGCCGAAGCCTTCCAGAACGACTGGGCCGCCCGCGCCGACTGGTGCGTCAAGCCCTACCGCGAAGCGAATCACGCTCCCATCGTCAGCCTGCAGGGCCCGCCGGACGTCACGGCCGCACCGGGCGCCATCGTGCCCCTCGACATCTCGGGGGCCGCCGATCCGGACGGTGACCGGCTGTATTACTCGTGGTGGCAATACCGGGACCCGGGAACATACAAGGGAGAAGCCGTCATCACGAATTCCGACCGCGCCGCAGCCTCGGTCCAGGTTCCGGCGGATGCCAAGGCTGGCGAGACCATTCATCTCATCGGTGAGGTAACCGACGCGGGAAAGCCGCCGCTCACCCGCTACGCGCGGGTGATTGTAACCGTGCAGTAGGAGGTCATGACAGATGAAAACATTGATGCTCGGCATCCTGATGGGCGGTCTGGCAATCGCGGCATCCGCCCCGAATTTCTCAGGTAAGTGGGTGTTGGAGGTTCCCGGTTCCGGTGACCGAACGGAACAGGTCGTCCTGATCCTGAACCAGGTTGGCGGTGAAGTGACCGGCCACCTGCCGCCCGCGTCCCCCCGCGGCTACAGCGCGTCGCCAACTCACACCGAAATCTGGGGCGGCAAAGCGGAAGGCGATACGATCTCGTTCTACGTCTGGGACGGCCGCGACCAGGTCGCGAAAGTTTTCTACAAAGGCGAGATGACCGGCGATGAGATCGTTTTTGAAGTAACGGGCGGCGCTGTCACCTATAACTCCCGGGGCGAGCCGAATCCAGCTCCCGGGCCACGGCAGGTGAAGGCGAGGCGGGCCCAATAGCCTGAGAAGCCCACCTCCGCCGGGACTGCCGTGTCGGTGGGCGCCGGTCTGCTGATCCCGTTCTTCAACGGACTGCGGCCCGCCGCCGCCCACTCTCGAGCATCTACGGCCACGTTTCCGGGTCGTGGGTTTTCGATATCCTCGTACGAAACACGAACCATCGCAATGAACGACTCCAGCCAACCGACACTCCAACGCCTGGCCAGGGACATCCGCAAACGGAGCCTGCAGATGGTCGTCGACGCGGGCATGGGGCATCCCGGCGGCGATCTCTCCGTGGCCGACATCCTGGTCACTCTCTACTTCCGCGTTCTGCGGATCGATCCCAAGCAGCCCGAGGCGCCGGATCGTGACCGCTTCATCATGAGCAAGGGTCACTGTAGCGGGTCGTTCTATTGCACACTGGCCAAGGCCGGTTTTTTCCCGGAGGCGGAGCTCTCGACATACATGCAGGCGGAGTCCCGGCTGAACGGGCATCCGGCGCGGGGCAAAGTGCCGGGTGTCGAGGCCAGCACGGGACCGCTCGGACACGGCCTGCCGGTCGCGGTTGGTCATGCCCTGGCGGGGAAGCTGGATCACGCGGCATGGCGCGTGTTTGCCCTCACCGGCGATGGCGAGTTGCAGGAGGGCTCCAACTGGGAGGCGGCCATGGCCGCGTCCAACTACGGCCTCGACAACCTCACCTTGATCGTCGACCGGAACACGCTGCAACTCACCGACGCCACCGAGCGGATCATGCGCCTGGAACCGCTCATCGACAAGTGGCGCGCCTTCGGCTGGGCGGTGCGCGAAGTAGATGGCCATGACATCGGCGACTTGGGCGACACGCTCTCCGCCGTGCCGTTCGAAGCGGGCCGGCCGAGTTGCCTGATCGCCCACACGCACAAGGGGCAGGGCGTCTCATTCGCCCGCGACAAGGCGAGTTGGCATCACCACGTGCCCACTGCCGAGGAACTCGCCGCAGCCCTCCGGGAACTCGACGGAGGCGCGCAATGAGCGATCGATTCGACTGCCGGGATGCCTTCGTCGCCGCCCTCGTGGAGCTGGCCGCCGGCGATCCGCGAATTGTCGCGATCGTTAATGACTCGGTCAGTTCGACCAAGCTACAGCCCTTCGCCAAGCGCTTCCCGGACCGCTTCTTCAACATCGGCATCGCCGAACAGAACATGGTCGGCATCGGCTCCGGCCTCGCGAACAGCGGCAAGATCCCATTCGTGTGCAGCGCCTCCTGCTTCCTGACCGCCCGCGCGATGGAGCAGATCAAGGTGGACGTCGCCTACACGAACGCGAACGTGAAGCTCGGCGCGATGTCGCCCGGCATGGCCTACGGTCCGCTGGGTCCGACCCATCATGCGATCGAAGATCTCGCCTGGATGCGCACGATCGCCAACATGACCGTGATCAACCCGGCCGATCCGCTCGAGACCGGCCAGACGGTCCGCGCCGCCGTCGCGTATGACGGACCGATGTTCCTGCGGATCAACCGCACCGGCGTCCTGCCCGTGCACGACGAGGACTACCAGTTCGCCATCGGCAAAGCGTCCCGCCTGCGGGACGGCGACGACCTGGCGATCATCGCCATCGGCACCATGGTCGGCGAAGCGCTGGCCGCCGCCGAGTCGCTGTCCGCTAGGGGCGTCGAGGCCCGCGTGGTCAACATGGCGACGGTGCGCCCGATCGATCGCGAGGCGATTGTCGCGGCGGCGGAGGAGACCGGCGCCATCGTCACCGTCGAGGAACACTCCGTCCACGGTGGCTTGGGCAGCGCGGTCGCCGAGGTCGTCGTGAGCGAACGGCCCGTGCCGATGCGGATCCTCGGCGTCCCGGGTGTCTTCGCGCCCACCGGTTCCCACGCGTGGCTGTGCCAGCATTTCGGCTTGACGGCCGAAGGCATACGCAACGCCGCCCTCGCGCTGCTCGAGAAGAGAGGGCGGACGTGAGCAAGATCATCCTGGCCATCGACCAGGGAACCACCAACACCAAGGTCCTGGCCAGCGACGAGGAAGGCCGCATCGTCGCGCGGGCGTCCCGTCCGGTGGGGATCGAGTACCCGCGGCCCGGATGGGTGGAACAGGATCCGGCCGCGCTCTGGACGAGCGTCGAAGAAGCGATCGAGGAGTGCCTCGCGAGCCTGAACGGTGCCTCCCCGACGGCGGTCGCCATCACGAACCAGCGGGAAACGGTGCTGGCGTGGGAACGCTCGACCGGACGCCCGGCCGGACCGTGCGTCGTCTGGCAGTGCAATCGCGGTGCGGCGTTCTGCGACCGGTTGCGCCGGAGCGGTCTCGAGGAGACTCTTCACAACCGCACCGGGCTGACCATCGATCCGATGTTCTCCGGCAGCAAGATGCGCTGGCTGCTCGACCACATCGACGACGGCGCCGGAGCCTCGCGCGGCGAGCTCTGCGTCGGTACCATCGACAGCTGGGTCCTCTGGAACCTGACCGGCGGCGTCCACGCCTGCGATACCACCAACGCGTCGCGGACCCAGTTGATGGACCTACGCACACTGCGCTGGGACGAAGAGCTGTGCGGCATTTTTGGAATCCCCATCGATGCGCTACCCGACGTGAGGCCTTCCGGTTCCCTGTTCGGTGAGACGCGGCGCCTGGGCCGGTTGCCCGCCGGCATCCCCGTCGCGAGCATGATCGGCGACTCCCACGCTGCCCACTTCGGCCACGCGGCCTTCCGGCCCGGCGCGGTGAAAGCCACCTACGGCACCGGCTCTTCCCTCATGACGACGACCGAGGGCGTCGTTGCGTCAGCAAACGGACTTTCCTCGACCGTCGCCTTCGCCCTGCCCGGCCGCGTCCTCTACGCCCTCGAAGGAAATATCTACGCAACTGGCGCCGCCGTCCAGTGGCTCGGCGACTTCCTTGGGCTTCCGGACCCAGCCGCCGGAGTGGCCGACCTCGCCGAGACCGTCGCGGACAACGGCGGCGTCTACCTCGTCCCGGCCTTCGTCGGCCTGGGCGCGCCTCACTGGAACGACCGTGCTCGCGGCCTGCTCACCGGCCTGACCCGCGGAACGACGCGCGCCCACGCCGCCCGCGCCGCCGTCGAATCGATCGCCTTCCAGATCCGCGACGTCTTCACCGCCATGCAGGCCGACGTCGGCGAGGCGCTGCCGGCACTGCTCGCCGACGGCGGCGCGAGCCGCAACCAAGCGCTCATGCAGTTCCAGAGCGACATCCTCGACCGTCCGGTGCTGCGGTCCGTCTCGCCGGACCTCTCGGCGCTCGGCGCCGCCTACCTCGCGGGGCTTACCATCGGCATCTGGGAGTCGCTCGATGAGATCGAGCAACTCCCCCGGCCGCGCGACCGTTTCGAGCCTTCGATAAAGCCGTCCGATCGCGATGCGCTCCTCGGTGGATGGCAGGCCGCCGTCGCCCGCGCCCAGACCGCTACTCAACGCGATGCCTCGAACTGACCACCGCCGACCGCACATCAAAGCTCTAGCCGCCTGTGCGCTCGCCTGCCTGCTTTTCGCCTGCGTCCCCTGGACCGTGGTTCCGATCGAGGAAGAACAGCAACAGAGCACCACCGCCGACCCGGCCGCCTACGTCGATTCCATCTGGTCCTCCCGCCTGCTCCCGGAGGTCCAGCAGGACGCCGTCGACCTGGCCACTGCCCGAGCGCGCTACGACGCCGGCCAGGGCCGCTACTTCCTGGTGAAGGGAGAAGGAAAGGCGCTCTCCGTGGACACGACGTCCCGCATGGGCAAACTCCTCCTCGACACGGCGCCCTACGACGGAACCCCGGACGTCGCGCTCCTGGTCGGCCCGGTCATCCTCGGCACCGCGCTCCGCGACGCCGCCGGCTTCATACAGTTCTCCGACTTCATCAACCAGCTCCAATTCGCGGACGTCGCGAATGAGCTGAACCAGCGCGTGCTCAACAACGTGATCGGCCCGCTTGACCTCGATTCCCTGCCCGGCAAAGTGATCGCCTTTCACGGCGCGTGGGACGGCTCGGACGCAGCGATCCCGGAGATCGTTCCGGTCGAGGTGAGGGTCGAATGAGCGATCCCGAAGTCCTGCTGCGCGCCGAAGCGGTCACCAAACGCTATCCGGGCACCACCGCGCTCGACCAGGTCAACTTCACCATCTACCGGGGCAAGGTCAACGTCCTGATCGGCGAGAACGGCGCCGGCAAGTCGACGCTCGTCAAGATCATCGCCGGCATCGAACAGCCGACTTCGGGGTGCCTGGTGCTCAACGGTGCGGAGGTCCGATTCCCGTCCGCCCGCGACGCCGACGCGCATTCGATCGGGATGATCCACCAGGAGCTGAACCTCTGCCCCAACCTCACCGTGACTGAGAACATCTTCCTCGGCCGGGAAGCGACCGCCCACGGTGTGATCGACCAGGCCCGCCAGGAGGAGACCGCCCGCCGCCTGCTTGAACGGCTGGAGCAGCCGATCGACCCGCGCGCCGAGGTCGGCACGCTCCGTCTCGGCGAACAGCAGATCGTCGAGATCGCCAAGGCGCTCGCCCGCGACGTCCGCATTCTGATCATGGATGAGCCGACCTCGGCGCTTTCCCCGGGCGAGGTGGATGCACTGTTCCGCGTCATCGGCGAGCTGACCTCGCGCGGCGTCGCCATTGTCTACATCTCCCACCGTCTGGAAGAGCTGCTACGGATCGGGGACTTCGTCACGGTCCTGCGCGACGGCCGGCTGGTGGCGGAGGCGCCGGCCGCCCAAGTGGATCTCGCCTGGATCGTCGGGAAGATGGTCGGCGGTAAGCTCGATTCGCTGTTCCAGAGCCGCCCGCACGAGATCGGCGCGTCGCTCCTCGATGTGCACGGCCTCAGCCTCCCGCGTCCCGGCGGCGGGCTCGCGCTCGACTCGGTCTCCTTCACCGTCGCTCGCGGCGAGATCCTCGGCATCTACGGACTCCTCGGCGCGGGCCGCACCGAACTGCTTGAAACGCTCGCCGGACTGCACCCCCTTGCGACGGGCACGGTAGCGCTCGACGGCCGCCCCATCGACCGCCTCCCGGTGGCCGAACGCATCGCCCGCGGCGTGGTTCTGGTTCCGGAAGACCGCCAGGCCGCCGGCATCGTCCCGACGCTCGCCGTGCGCGACAACATGATTCTCGCCAGCCTCGGCGCCTGCACCGTCGCCGGCATCCTCGACCCCGCGAAGGTCGACCGGCGAGTCGATGAACTGGTCCGCGACCTCTCGATTAAAGTGGCGAGTTCCCGGCAGCCGATCACGTCCCTGAGCGGCGGCAACCAACAGAAGGTGGTCATCGCCAAGTGCCTGCTCACCGCGCCCCGCCTGCTACTGCTCGATGAGCCGACGCGCGGTATCGACGTCGGCGCCAAGGCCGAGATCAGCGAGATCATGGGCCGGCTCGCCGAACAGGGGCTAGGCATCGTCTTCTCCTCCTCGGAGCTCGAAGAGGTCACCGCCATGGCCGACCGGATACTGGTCCTTTCGAAAGGCCGCGTCACCGGCGAGTTCCGTCGCGGCGAAGCATCGGGCGCCGCCCTGGCCGCCGCGGCTTCCGCCGACCAGCGGAGGAAAGCCTCATAATGCGAGCGACCCCCACACAACTACTATTCCGTCTCCGGGCCCTGCTCGCCCTCTTCGTCCTGATCGCGGTCTTCGCGTTCCTCTCGCCGGCGTTCCTGACTTCGAGCAACCTCGTCATCCTGCTCAAACACGTCGCCATCAACGCGGTGCTGGCGGTCGGCATGACGTTCGTGATCCTGACCGGCGGCATCGATCTGTCGGTCGGCTCGGTCGCCGGACTCTCAGGCATGATCGCCGGCGGCCTCATCTCCCAGGGCCTGGTGCTCGAGTCGCTAGGCGTGAAGGTCTACTTCCATACCTGGCTGGTGATCGTGATCGCGTTGCTCGTCGGCATGGCGGTCGGCGCAGTGAACGGAGTCCTCATCACCCGCTTCCAGGTGGCCCCCTTCATCGCCACGCTGGGCATGCTCTACGTGGCCCGCGGCTTCGCGCTGCTGCGATCCGATGGCGCCACCTACGCCAACCTGCGGGGCAGTCCGGCGCTCGGCAATACGGGATTTGCCTGGCTCGGCTCGGCAACCTTTCTATATGTCCCGGTGGTGATCTGGGTCATCATCCTGCTGGCTCTCATCGCCGCTTTCGTCGCCGCTCGCACGCCGTTCGGACGCCAGGTCTACGCCATCGGCGGTAACGAGCGCGCGGCCGTGCTCTCGGGCGTTCGCGTCGACCGCGTGAAGCTCGCCGTGTACGTGATCTCCGGCTTCTGCTCCGCCCTGGCCGGCATCATCATCGCCTCGCAGTTGGTGGCGGCGCACCCGGCCACCGGCGAAACATTCGAGTTGAACGCGATCGCCGCCGTCGTGCTCGGCGGAACGTCGCTGTTCGGCGGACGCGGCTCCATCGGCGGTACCATCATCGGCGCGCTCGTCATCGGCGTGCTGGCCGACGGACTGATTTTGCTCGGCGTCAGCGAGTTCTGGCAGATTGTAATTAAGGGAGTCGTCATCATACTCGCGGTGATGATAGACCAGTCCCAGTCCCGACAGAAGTGAGAACACCTATGCGATTGACTTATTGGCTGACGGTCGCGGCGCTGGCGGCGCTTGCTGCTTGTTCCTCGGGGACCCCGTCGAAGAAGCTCATAGCCATCATCACGCCGCCCCACGACAATCCGTTCTTCAAGGCCGAGTCCGACGCCGCCGACGCCAAGGCCAAGGAGCTCGGTTACGAAACGATGGTGCAGACGCACGACGGCGATGCCCACAAGCAGGACCAGATCATCGACGTCGCCATCGCCAACTCGGCCGCCGCCATCATCCTCGACAACGCCGGTGTCGACGCCTCCATCGCCGCCGTCCAGAAGGCGAAGAACGCCGGTGTCCCCGTCTTCCTGATCGACCGCGAGATCAACGCCAACGGCATCGCCACCGCCCAGATCGTCTCGAACAACTACGAAGGCGCCACGCTCGGCGCCCAGGAATTCGTCCGCCTCATGGGCGAGAAGGGCAACTACTTCGAGCTGTTGGGCAACGAGTCGGATTCAAACGCCTCCATCCGCACCCGCGGCTACCACGACGTCATCGACAAGTACCCCGCCATGAAGATGGTGTCCCAGCAGTCGGCCAACTGGAGCCAGACCGAGGCGTTCGACAAGATCGAAACGATGCTGCAGGCCAACCCCAACGTGCAGGGCGTCATCACCGGCAACGACACCATGGCGCTCGGCGCCTCCGCCGCGCTCAAGGCCGCCGGCCGCAAGGACGTGATCGTGGTCGGCTTCGACGGCAGCCCCGACGTCATCGCCGCCATCAAGGCGGGCGACATCCAGGCGACCGTCCTGCAGCCCGCCCGCAAGCTCGCCGTCATGGCCGTCGAGCAGGCGCACCGCTACCTGACCACCGGGTCCACCGGCCAGCCGGAGAAGCAGTCGGTCGAGTGCGTGCTGGTCACCCCCGCCAACGCCGACCAGTTCGAGAATGTTCGGCTTCAAGGAGTGAATCCATGTCCATTGCCACGCTTGGAGTCATCTACGGAAACCGCGATTTCTTCCCGGACCAGCTTAGTCACCGAAGCCCGCGCCGACCTCGCCAAGCTCTTCGGGGAGCTCGACATCGCGAGCATCGAACTGGCGGAGACCGACACGAAGCTCGGCGGCGTCGAGACCTACGCCGACGCCGAGAAGTGCGCCGACCTGTTCCGCCGGCACCGCGACGCATCGACGGCATCCTCGTCGTGCCTGCCCAACTTCGGCGACGAGAAGGGCGTGGCCGACGCCATCAAGCTCGCCGGCCTCGACGTGCCCGATCCTGGTGCAGGGCTATCCCGACGACCTCGATCAGATGCGGCGTCGAACGCCGCCGCGACGCCTTCTGCGGCAAGATCTCGGTCTGCAACAATCTGATGCAGCGCGGCATCAAGTTCATCGCTCACCACGCAAGCACGTCGTCCGTCCCGACTCGCGAGAGCTTCCGCCGAGACCTGCTCGACTTCGTCGCCGTCTGCCGGGTGGTCAACGGCCTCCGCGGGGTCCGCATCGGCGCCATGGGCGCGCGGCCCGGGGCGTTCAACACCGTCCGCTACAGCGAGAAGATGCTCGAGCGCGCACGGCATCAGCGTGACCACGGTCGATCTGTCGGAGATCTCAGGCGAGGCCGCGAAGCTCGACGCCGGCGACGCCGGCGGTGCAAGGCGAAGCTCGACGAGATCACGCGCCTATGCTGCCGCCGCCGGCGTGCCCGCCGAGAAGCTCGTGCTGATGGCCAAGCTCGGCGTCGTCCATCACGACTGGATGGAGGCCAACGCTCTGCATGCCACGGCCATCCAGTGCTGGACCTCGATGCAGCAGAACTTCGGCTTCAACGTCTGCACGCTGATGAGCATGATGAGCGAGCAGGTGCATGCCCTCGCGCCTGCGAAGTCGACGTGACCGGCGTCCTCGACGATGTACGCGATGCAGCTGGCCTCCGGAACGCCGAGCGCGCTGGTCGACTGGAACAACAACTACGGCGACGAAGACGACAAGTGCGTGCTTGTTCCACTGCGGCAACTGGGCGAAGCGCTTCCTGCCCGACATCGAGATCGGCACGGCGCCAATCCTGGGCACCGTCGCTCGGCGATCGAAAACACCTACGGCGCGCTGGAAGGCCGCACGCCCGCCGGGCCCGCTCACCTACTGCTCGCGTCACCACCGACGATGTCCGACGGCGAAATCGGCGCCTATCGTCGGCGAAGGCGAATTCACCGACGACGAGCTGGAAACCTTCGGCACCCGCGCCGTGGCCGAGATCCCCGAGTTGCACGCACTGATGCGCTACATCTGCCAGAACGGCTTCGAGCACCACGCCGTCATGAACCCATCGCACACGGCAGGAGTCCTCGAGGAGGCATTCACCACATATCTTGGCTGGGATACTTACGTCCATGGACCGCTGGCGTGATTGGAGACGACGGAGCCTGGGGTTCGACAGTCTACAGTCGACAATGCCCCGAAAGTGTCGAAATGTGTCGAAATGTGTCGAACCCTGTCGAACCGGCTTTCTGGGGTGAGCCCCAGAATGAGACAGAAGCGCAGTTCAACAGTGTGCCGCGCAGACACACGGGGTCACTTCTCTCTAAGGTAGCATCGGCGGCCAAATGACGGAGCGTTCGAAAGCCCCGAAGTGACTGACAGAGAGCGGGAAGACTCTTTTTCAACTGGCGTGATCGGGATCCTGCGAGGTCTCTTTCTCCAGCCTGCCCGCCAGTTCAAGTTGGCAGGGATATTTCAGAGCCGCCTCAAACAGGGTGATCGGACTCGCCGGCCTCCACGGCAAGCGCGGCCCGGCCATCGTGCGATCCAGATCGATGCCATGATCCGCCCCCGCCACGAGAACATTGCGGGGCATCCAACTGGCCCGGTTTCACATATCTGGCAGCGAAAGGCGTGCGTTCAACAACATCCGCCAACATCATGAACTCACCCAAGGCGCAGGGAAGTTCGGGTTAAGGCCTTTGACCCCGATCTGATGCCGATCTGATGTTCCGCGCGCATTGTGGAATCCCCGCCCCAGACGCGCCCCGGCCGCCGGCCGCGTCTTACTTTAGGCCGTCCCCAAGTCGCGTCACTTCAGCCCGTTTCCAGGTCCCGTCCCCGACTCCCGGGGCGGGTCCCGCCGGCTGCTGCCGCGAGCCACGCTTCGCCCTGCGCCGCCCGAACCACACGGCTACCCGATAGCCCAGCAGCAGCGCCGCCAGCGAACCGTAGAATACCGGAAGCCGGATGTCCGATTTCACCAGCCAGTAATAGTGCACGACGCCCGCGGCGATGGCGAAATAGACCAGCCGGTGCAGCCGCTGCCAGCGCTTGCCGCCCAGCCGACGGATCCAGCCGGCCGTGGATGTTACCGCCAGCGCGAGTAACATCAGGTAAGCCGTAAAGCCGGCCGTGATGAAATGGCGTTTGGCGACGTCAGCAACGATGGCATGGAAATCGAAGAAGTGATCGATCACCACGTAGGTCAGCAGGTGGAGCGTGGCGTAGAAGAAGCTGAACAAGCCCAGCATTCGCCGGAACCGGATCAGGTCGGGTAGCGCCAGGATCCGGCGCAAGGGCGTCACCGCCAGCGTGATCAGCAGCAGGCGAAGGGTCCAATCGCCGGTGAAGTGGGTGATGTACTCTACGGGATTGGCGGTGAGATCCTGGTTCCATACCTTCCAGCCAAGCCACCCGAGCGGCGCCAGGCACAGCAGGAACACCAGCACTTTCCACGAGCGGCGGCGCAGCATCGTCTTAGAAATCCTTCCGCAGGTCCATCCCCTCGTACAGGGACGCCACCTGATCGTAGCCGTTGAACATGAGCGTCTTTCGCCGGAAGAACTCACCCAGGCGCCGCTCGGTGGCCTGGCTCCAGCGGGGATGGTCCACCTGAGGATTCACGTTGGAATAGAAGCCGTACTCGCGGGGGTTGGCCCGGTTCCAGGCGGTGGGCGGCTGCTTGCTCACCAGCCGGATCTTCACGATGGATTTGATGCTCTTGAAACCGTACTTCCAGGGCACCACCAGGCGCACCGGCGCGCCGTCCTGGGGCGGCAGCTCGGCGCCGTACATGCCGACGCACAACAGCGCCAGCGGGTGCATGGCCTCGTCCAGCCGGAGTCCTTCCACGTATGGCAGGTCGAGCCCCGAATGGCGGCCCCACGGCATCTGCTTCGGGTCGTAGTAGCTTTCGAAAGCCACGAACCGGGCCTTTGACGTCGGCTCGGCGGGTTCCAGAATCTTGCTGAGGGAATAGCCGATCCACGGCACCACTATTGACCACGCCTCCACGCAACGGTGGCGATAGATGCGCTCCTCGAGCGGCGCCAGCTTCAGGATCTCGTCCATACTGTACTGGCGGGGCTTGGCCACTTCACCTTCCACCGAAACGGCCCATGGCGAGGTCTTGAAGTTCTGCGCGTTCTTCGACGGATCGCCCTTGCCGGTGCCGAACTCGTAGAAGTTGTTGTAGGTGGTGGCGTCCTTGTAAGGTGTTTCTTTTTCGCCCTGGGTGCTCAGCGGGCTCTTGACGACATTTGGCAGCTTGGCGGGGGTCGCCGCACCTGCCCTGGAGGCGAACAGCAGTCCGCCGGCGCCCACCGCCGCGCCCGGAATACCGGTCAGAAACTTGCGGCGGTTGAAATACAGTTCTTTCGGCGTGACCTCGTCCGAGTCGCGCCAGTCGGCCGGTTTGCTGATCCGCATCATGCCATATCTCCTCGCCTCGATAACCCGGGCGGCCAAGGCGGGGTGATGAACACAATCAGCCGTGACGGCTGGCTCCAAAGGCCGGCTCGTCGCTAGTTCCCGCCCCACGGCCCACTTTGATTCGTCGAGGTCTTTCTTTCAGTCTGCCAGAACGGAACGTGTGTGCCACGTGCCTTCAACCGAATGCTTCGCCCGGACAAGTTGGGAGGTAACGGTGGCCACGCAAGTCTTCTGCCGCACTACACAACTACAGTGTGGCGCCCGGGGATGGTGCCGGTGGCGAACAGGCGGGCTATTGGCATCCGCTGCGACCGATCGCCACCTATTCGACGATTGTGGCTTTGATAATGTAGTCGAGCTTCGGGAAGTTCTCGCTCAGGTAGGCATTCCCTTGAGTCCGGATCTTGCGCTGATCCGGGCGTTCGCCATACTGGGGATTGAGCCTGAACACGTTACTCCACCCACCAGTAACTTGTCCGAACGTAGCGAACCCCTGGTAGTCGAGGTTGTGATTGTCGTCCAGGTTGATGAAGATCTGCGTCGTGCGTCTGTTGCGTCCGGAAGTCGCGAAGACGACCCGTCCCCGGAGGTTCCCCCTCTTGACGGGCTCATCTTTCATGGTTGCCTTGTCCCAAACTTTGCTCAGGGCAGGGTCCGCCGGCATGCCAAACTGCACGACGAAGTTCGGAACGATCCGGAAGAAACGGCACTCATCGTAGAAGCCGTTCTTCACCAGATTGTAGAACCGGTCCGCGGCCAAGGGCGCCCAAGCCCTCTCGACACCGATTTCGATGTCTCCCCGGCTGGTTTCGAGCTTCACCGTGTAGGTATCCGGAGCTGTTTCTGTCAGCTTCGAAGGACTCATCAGGACCGAATTCGTGGCCGCCTGTTGCGCTGCGAGGGCAACGGTCACGAGCAGCGCCATGAGCCAGAGCGGAGCGGCCGTGCGGAAACGGGATGCCATCGGGCGATTCCTCCAAAGGCACAAGTATGCACCGCTGGCTAGCCACGGAGCAACTGGCCACAAGTAACGAGCGGAGTCTCTGCCTCACCATGGCGGCGATCTGCTGCATCAGTTCAGCTCGCGTCCGCAGATTGGCCGCCTGCCCCGGGGGGTGTCCGCAATGGCGTCCCCAACACTGGTGTAACTTTCGGGTTTCTTCATTGGCCACGTCCTGACAGTTGCGCAAACTCGATGCCGCCTTAGCAACTCGGAGCGCCCCAACACCGTTCACCCCCTGCACCGCCGCCGGGCCGGGCATGAGGTTCCGGTCCGGGCGGCCGTCCCGAATCGCAAGTACAACGTTTCGCACCGGCTGAAGCCCTTCGCAGGCTCATCTAAGACCCCATTGCGCGTCAGTGAGATACGGGCGAGCCGAATTCGGAGGTTCCGTTGCGGGGGACACTGCTGCGGCAGGGTCAGGGTGGATGCGTGAAACCAGCCCGCAATGTCCCCGGTGTGGGGGTGACGGCGGCGGGGAGGCGGATCTGTCGATCCGCCACGAGGATTTGGCCTATGTGAGTCTCATCCTCGTTCCACTCGCGGCCGCGCGTGGGACCACGCCGAAGCTTGCCCCACCTTGGCGAGCGAACCGATTACATTGTGATAGCTGTCAAACGGTCCTGCTAAGCCCGCCGAATCCAGATAACCGACGCCGGCGGTAGCTGGGCACGGCGGCGCGGGCCACGGCGTTCGGGCGTCTTGGCGTCCGGCCCCATGTAGAGCTCCGGACTGGCCGCGTTGGGTCCGGCTTCAACCGGCAGATCGTCCTCGCGGTTGATGCGGGCGTAGTTCGGGATCGCCAGCAGTTTGCTGCCGTCGGCGAACTCACCGGTGATCACGGTGACCCCACCCAGCAGATCCGGACGCCACTCGGCGGTAAGTTTAGCGTCGTCGGCAAGCTGCTTCCCGAGGTCCTGATCTACTTTCTCGATGTTATAGATCAGCGGCCCGTAGCGAAGCGCGATCTTACCCTTCGTCGCGGCAATCTTATCGACGGGTTCGATGCGCTGCACCTGCATCGGCAGCTCGAGCTCGACCTTGTCGCCGGCCTTCCAGTCGTGCTGGATCACCGCATAGCCCTTCTCGATCACGGGCTTCACCGACTCGCCATTGACGGCGAGCGAAACCAGCCCGCTGACCTCGGGCGTCGGCCGATAGAGCTTGCTCGTGGTGCGGTTCGGGATGCGCAGGCGTAGCGCGAATGACTTCGCTTCGGCGGGATTGACGGTGATGGCGATCTTTCCGCTCCAGGGATAGTCGGTCTCCTGCACGACCTCGACGTCGGTGCCCGCGGCGCCTCCAGCGTGACCGTGCTGCCGATGAACATATTCACATAGATCCCGTCCGGTGCCGTGGCATAGGCCCAGGTGGGAACCATCAGCAGCGTGCGAGACAAGTTGCCGACGCAGCAGGGGCACACATGCCAGGACTCGGCGCGCTGGGTATCCAGCGGATTGGTGTAGCAATAGCTCTTTCCGTCGAGCTCCATCCCGCCCAGCAACGCGTTGTACATGGTCTGTTCGTAGAGGTCGGCGTACCTGGCATCATGATAGGCAAGGTTCAGCTTGCACTGGAAGAAGATCATCCCGCAGCTTGAACATGACTCACAGTACGCATCATTGCGAAGCGAATAATTCGGTCCGAATCCTTCCGAAGTTTCACCGCTGCCGATTCCACCCGTCAGGTAGAACTTCCTGTTGACCATGTTGTCCCAAAGCGAAATCACGGCACTCTGGTAGTCGCGATCGCGAGTCTCCGCGGCAACATCCGCCATGCCGGAGTAGAAATAGGTCGCGCGCACAGCGTGTCCCACCGCCTCGTACTGCTGGCCAGAGGCAGATGGCTTTGGTCGTATTCATTTCCAGCGGGGTCCGCGGCGGGTAGCGCAATCAAGCAGGAACTTGGCCAGTGCGATATAAGCGTCGCCCCGGTCATTGCCTTCCTGGTCATTGACAAAGCGGCCAAAACGCACCAGCGCCTGCTCCATCTCCTGGTGTCCGTCGAACCATGCCTTCTTGCGCGGGGCCGATATGCGCACCCAACAATCCGCCAGCTTCTTGGCGCCGTTATACCTCGGGTCTTTCCCTTCGGTCAGGGTGTAGTGATTGATGGCCGACTCGATGAAGTAACCGGCAACATATCCTTCGTGCTCGTCGCGGTGGGCCGGCTCCCAGTGCTCGACGTTGCTTTCGATCACTGCCATTGCGGTCGTGGTCCAGGGTGAAGGCGGTCTGAAGATAGCCGTCCGGCACTTGCGCGGCAAGGATCATGGGGATCCAATCCTCGAGCGTTGCGCGCAACCGCTGATGGGCCTGCACGATTTCCGGATCGCCCGGGCATCGACCATGAGCGCGATGCACATCGACTCCACGGTCTGATAGACCCAGGCGTTCGAGAACACGAAGCCCTTATGGCGCCCGGCGGGCTCGCCGCGAGTTTCTTGCCGGCCTCGAAGAAGTTGTCGATTCCGCCGGGTCCCAGCGCACCTGGTCGCGTTGATGACATCGATGCAATGGGGAATCCAGTCCACGATCAGGGCCTTGGCGCGGGCATTCCAGAACTTGCTGTTGAGCTTGAAATTCCGCGTGTAGACGGCGTGGAGAGTTGCCCGTGCGGGCGGCGGCGTTTCCACGGCCACGTGGAGCGTGGAGGCGCTTTTCGTCTTGCCGTTGTCCGCCGTGAACTTCAGCACATAGTCTCCAGCGTCGAGAACGTAGCCGTGGTGATGGCAACCTTCGGGTCTTCGAATTTGACCCCGCCCGGACCGGAAGCTTTTGTCCAAAGGGTCGCGAACGCGGGACCAGTTGCCGTCGACTCCTCGGGCTTTCGTTGTTCCCACGGCGCGGTGCGCTCGGGATGCAATTCCTCTCCGTACCCCGCCCATCCGCGAAGATAGGTCTTTACCCGGGCAGAATGACGACCCGGTCGATTCCGGCCTGCGCATTCAACGGAGCGTTCCCCCTGGCGGGGGCGGCGGAGAGGATGGCGGTGTGCAGGAGGGGAGACACGGCGGCAGCGCCGGCGGCCTTGCCAGCCCTGCTGAAGATTTCGCGGCGGCTGATGATCTTTTGCGGATGAATTCTTCATGGGTCCGTTCCAGAACCGATTATCTGCCGCGGCAAACGCGTCAGGCAAGCGGTGGGGAGAGCCCATCGACCGCGGGTCGCGACGGACGCGCGGCAAACCACGACGGCGGATCGCTGCCGTTGTGGGGCGGCCACTTGGGCAGCGAGGGGCTCATCGGCCGCCTTCTTCGGGGTTCAGAGCAGGAGGGACCGGACGTCCGCCGTGGCGTTTGTCACATGATCGGGAGATTGAGTTCCGCCGGTGCGAGCCCGGTTCCGTATCGCCGGCGTAGAGCGAGTCGCCGGGCGTGCCGCGCCGGCTTCTCTTGCCGGCGGCCGGCCTACCGGG
>CAWELS010000030.1:0-31064 GCA_963809945.1 Bryobacterales bacterium
CTGGCTGATATCGTGAAGCTTGCGCGACCAGTAGAACGAGGCGAATAGCGTACCAGGCGAGATAAGTGGACGCGGCGACGCCGATGGTCATGCACCACAATTCGCCCCAGAAGCGGTTTTTGCCGAGCGCGGTAATGAACAGGTTGACGCGAATATGGGCGCCGCGGTTCAGCGCGTGCGCAAAGGCCAGAAACGACGAGGAAGGCCATCAGGTATCCGGCATATTCGGAGAGGCCCGGCACCGAGATATTGATCCAGCGCGTGACCATCTGCGCCTTACGATCACCAGCAGGATCGCCACGAGACAGATCGCGGCAGCTATGCCTCCGGCATCGTAGACGGCGTCGAGAACGCGGCGCACCGCAGGTTTATCGGGTCGCGCAGTCATCCGGTCCCCCAATTGGCATGGATGCCCGGCATGCCGGGCATCCTTGTTTCAAACGGGGGACGACATCGCCTTGTAGGCGTCGATGATGGCCTTGCCCTTGTCACCCGCGCTCTTGATCCATTCTTCGGTCATTGTCGCGCCGAAGCCTTCGAGATCGGATTTGAGCTGATCGCTCGGGCCCCTGGACGGTCATGCCGTTCTCGGCGAGCGTCTTGAGATAGCCGGCCGTCAGTTCCTGGGCCTTGGCGCTGCCGTTCGCCGCGGCTTTCGCGCCGCAATCCATGATCGTTGCCTTGGTGGCATCGTCAAGCGCGTTGTAGGCATCCTTGTTGACGAACACCGAGTTGCGCGGCAGCCATGCCTGGACGTCGTAGAAATGCGTCAGGCTCTCCCAGACCTTGGAATTGAACTGCCGGTCGAGCCCGACGAGATCAAGGCTTCGGCGACACCGGTCGCCAACGCCTGCCAGAGTTCCGCGGCCTCGATCTGCACCGCGGTCAGCCGGCGAGTTCGGCGATACGGGTGGTCGCCGCGTTATAGGCGCGGAACTTGACGCCCTTCATGTCGTCGACCTAGTTGACCGCCTTCGTCAAATAGAGGCCCTGCGGCGGCCATGCGACGGCGTAGAGAAGACAAGGCCCTGGTCCTCGAGCGCGGCTTCACCATTTCGGCTTGGCGGCCTTCCAGAGGTTGTCCAAGCCTCGAAGGAGGTCGCGAGGAACGGAAGGGAGTCGACGCCGAAGACCGGGTTTTCGTTGGCATGGGCCGAAATCAGGCGTTCGCCGATCGGCGCCTGTCCGGAGTGAACAGCGCGCAAGATTCGTTGCCCTAGAACAGCGAACCGCCCGGATGCGAGACGATTTCGAGCGCCGCCGGTGGCGTCGGTCACGCACTTGGCGAAGGCGGCGCGGTCTTCGGAATGGTAGTTCGTGGCCGGGTAGGCGAGCGGCATGTCCCATTTCTCCGCCGAGGCCGCCGTTACGCCGAGGGCGGTCATGACCGTAGCCGCCAGTAGTTTTGCCTGGATTTTCATGTTCGTTCTCCCTGTTGAAAAATTCGATCCTGTTTCGCTGATCCTTCACGCAACCTATTGAAACCGTTTTGGGCTGTAGGGCGCAAGGTCGATGTTCGGCGAGCGTCCGCCGACAAGCTGCGCGATGAGCCGGCCGGTCTTCGGCCCTCCGGTGAGCCCGACATGGTCGTGTCCGAAACCGAGAAACGCGCCTTTCACGCCTGGAACCGCTCCGATCACGGGCAGGGAATCGGCTCATCGACTCGGGCGATGCCCCATCCATTCGGTGGTTTCCTTCCAGTCGATACCGGGAATTGCGGCGCGGATGTTCTTTTTGAGGAGCTCGAACGGAGCACGCGAGGGCGGGGCCTCGATGCCGCCGAATTCGACTATGCCAGCATGGACCCTGGCCATAGGTTCAAGGAGGTGCTGTGTGCGCTCAAAACGAGCTGGGCTCACGGAGGTTTCTCGCCGGTCGTTCGTGCTCGCCGGAGCAGGGGTTGCGGCAGCGGAGACGGCCCTGTCCCAACAAGCTGGCGGGACGTTGACCGCCGGTGAAGTCATCGACCGCATCAAAGCCAACGTCGGCATTCCCTGGCGTGAGAAAACGGTCGATAACATCATTGCCGGCACTGCGGAAACGCCCGTCAAAGGCGTGGCGGTGATGATGATGGCCACGCTCGAGATGTGCCGCCGCGCGGCGGACGCCGGCAAGAACATGGTTATCACCCACGAGTCGACGTTCTTCTCGCACCAGGACACGACCGAGGGCTACGAAAAAGACCCCACCTACCTGTACAAGCTCGACTTCCTGCGGAAGAACAACATGGTCGTGTTTCACTTCCACGACCACTGGCACGGCCACCGTCCCGATGGGATCAATGTCGGCATGAGCAGAGCGTTGGGCTGGGAGAAGAACGCCGATCCGGAGAACCCTCGTGTGTACGAGTTTCCCGATGCGCCGCCGCTTTCGCGTCTGGCTTCGGACATGGCCAAGCGGCTCAACGCCCGCACGATGCGGGTGGTGGGAGATCCGAACTTACCGGTCCACCGGGTAATAGCGTTCTGGGGCTCCTTCGGCGGGGGTGGCAATGAAGGGTCGTTCACCTCGCGTATATTCGCCCGGCCAGACATCAATGTCGTTGTCTGCGGGGAGACGCGCGAGTGGGAGTTGGTCGAGTTCGCGCAGGACAGCATTGCGGCGGGCCAGAAGAAGGCGCTCATCATGATCGGGCACATGATGTCGGAGCAGTCCGGCATGAAATACTGCGCCGAATGGCTGAAGTCCTTTGTCACGGAGATCCCGGTCGAGTATCTTCCGATGGACGAGCCGTTCTGGAATCCCGGCAGCAGCGCCTGATACGGCTCGAATCCGAATCCGCTCCGGCGAGCCCCAGCGCTTGCCGGGGGGCGGTCCGGCCGCGCCTTGATTCCTGGCCCTCCAGGATGTTGTGGACTCCGGAAGTTGTGAAGAAATGCCTGGGGACAGTCCACGACGCCTTCGAAGTTCAGGAAAAATACTGGGCTCGCTGGGACAGTCCCCGGATTTTTTCACAGCTTCCCGGCTCCGGCACTCCGTCCCGGAGTTCAGGCACAATAACTGGAACGACGGCACGAGCGCCGCTTCAAAGACGCCCAGGCTGCTTCTGGTGGCTCCGTATCCGGTTTTCCCCGCTTCCGCCGGCGGGAAGATCCGCGTCTTCGAGATGGCGCGCCTGCTTGCCCGCCGCGGTTTTTCGGCAGCGACGTTCCGCACAATCGGAGAACGCGGACGCCATCGCCAGCAGGTAACTTCGGTTCTCATTATTCCGTCTTGGCGGATAGCGGCCGTGGCCGTTCCTTCGAAAGCCGGAGCGGCAACGTCGGGAAGGTCAGTAACCCCTGTTTCTCATCGTTCAATTATGGCGAACATCGGCCGCCGCGGTTCGCATATAGACGCCCGAGGGTGTATGCTCTTGGACGCGAACACCGTAAAAAATGCAGTGCTTCCTGCAAGGGAGACTTGTTCTTAGATGAAGATGTTAATGTTATTCGTCGCCGCTTTATCGGCGCTGGGGCAGCCGCCTCCGGCCGCGCTTCCCGGCGCTGCCACCGACCTGGCACTTATCCGATTCAAAGCAGAACTCAAAGGTAAGCCTGTCACCGACCTTCGTCCCGAGGACATCGAGATCCGCGTCGATAAGAAGCCCCAAGAGATCGTCTTTTTCCAAGGCGGGACCGTACACCCGCGGACCATTCCGCTCGAATTATCGCTGCTGTTCGACTGCGACCGTACCGCGCTCTCGTCCGGGTCCCTGAACGCCAAACTGTTCGCGGACGCCTTGCTCGACGAATTTCCGAATCTGTCCATTGCGATCTACGGGTTCCTGGGCAAACCGGTCCGCCTCGCCCCGCTGACCCGCGACCCGGCGGTGCTGGACGCGGCCCTGGGTGCGCCCATGTTCGACCATCCGGTCGGCACGTTCCTGCTGGACCACATCGCCAGCCTGGCGGTCGAGACCGCCTCCACCCCCGGCACGGCCGTGCGGATGATTGCCGTCTTCTCTGAGCGGCCTCCAGAGCAGGCGAGCACGACCTCGGCCGCCGATCAGGAGCGATACCAGCGAACGATCACGACCATCCGGGAGAACGGAGTGACGATGTATCCCGTCCTGCTGAAAACGCCGCTCGCGGTCCAGCGGAGCGAGCCGGAACCACCACCGGACAGGACCACCAACGTGAGAGGCCCGCAGTTCACCCCGCCCGACCCGAGCCCGGCATGGCGAGCGATCGGCGACTTCATCAGCCTGGGCGAGGACTCGGGCGGAAAGAGAATCGAGGTGCTGGGCGGTGGCAATATGATGCACATCGTCCTCGAGTGGATCGCGGAACAGATCCGGTACGAGTACGTAGCTGGTTTCGAACAACCCGCGTCGACCGAGAAAGAGCGGCACAAGGTGAAAGTCGTGATGCGCCAGAAGAACCGTGGCAAGGTCAAGGAAGGCGACCTCACGGTCGTTTACTGAGTGAGCTTCGGTCCGCCGGTTTCGCTTCGCCGGATCAGGTCGCGGCGTGTTCGCGCTATCGGCCCGCCAGGCGGCGTTCAGCTAGCGGACTGTCGCGGGGAAAGCGTTGCCAGCGGCGTTTGACGTGGTCACATCGGGCCGACTACTCCATTGCTGATAACGAAGCTGCCGCGGCAGTCCACTATTGGGGGCGGCGGGGCGATTGCGCCTCCATCCGGGGAACACGGCGGGCGCCGGATCGGTACGATCATATTGGCAGGGACGCGAGTTGGCCACCGCGGAACAAGCGACGAAGTCCGCCACGGGCGAGTTGGACCTGGTTCTGGCCTGCGTGCGGGCCTTCCTCGATCCGCGCGGCGAGGCCGGGGTCGCCGCCATCGCCGCCGGACCAATCGACTGGGACCGGCTGTTCGGATTGGCCAAGGCCCACAGGGTTCGGCCATTGGTGGCGCGCGGGGTTGGCGCACTGCCCACCGGGATCGTCCCGTCCGAGGTCCGCGACCGTTGCCAGCAACTGGGCTACGCGATCCTCAAGAAGAACCTCCTCCTGACGCTCGAGCTGGAGCGCCTCCTGGCCGCCTTGGACGGGGCCGGCGTCGAGGCGGTGCCGATCAAGGGGCCGGTGCTCGCGAGCCAACTGTACGGGCAACTTGCCTGGCGCGAGTTCGAGGACCTCGACCTTCTCGTCCGGCGGCAGGACGCTCCCGCGGCGGCGGATGTGCTGCGGTCGCACGATTACCGGTTGGCGGCCGGCGGCGCGCGGGCGCTCGAGCTGCGGTCCGAATACCACTATCCGTTTCACCACGCCGGCGGCCAGGGGGCGGTGGAGCTGCACTGCGAGCTGATGCCCTGGTATTTCGGCTTCCCCGTGCGAACCGTCGATCTGTGGGGAAGGCTCGAGTGGGTCCCGCTTCGCGACACGAGGGTACGCGCGTTGCCGGCCGAGGACACGCTGCTCTTCCTGTGCGCTCACGGCGCCAAGCACCTGTGGCGGCGACTCTGCTGGATCGCCGACGTGGCGGCGCTGCTGGGTGGGGAACCGGCGCTCGACTGGGAGAGGACGGTGTCGCGGGCCGAGGAGTTGGGGGCGCGCCGCATTCTGGCCACCGGGCTTCGGGTCGCCGCGTGTGTTCTGGGCGGAGCCGCCGGCGCGCGGGCTGTTCCGGCGCTCGGCGACGCTCAGACGGACGCGCTGGTCGAGGAGATTCGGATCGGCCTGCGCGCAGGCGAACCTTCGCCGCCGGGCGCCGCGGCCAAGGCCCGTTTCCACATCCGAATCCGGGAGCGCCGGCGGGATCGCCTGCGGTACGGGCTGCTCTTGCTGCTGGCTCCGAACTGGGATGAGATCGAGTTCCTGTCCCTGCCGCGAGTGCTGTTTCCGCTCTACTGGATCATCCGGCCGCTGCGGCTGCTGGCGCGGTATGGTCCCGAAGCGGCGCGCCTGATATGGGAGCGATGCCGGCCGGGCGGCGGGAAACGGGCGTAGCGCGCGGGTGGCGGCAGCAAGCATTGACAGCCTCCCGGTCGCGATACGGCATGAGCGGAGCGGTCAACGGCTCTTGTGGCCCGCAGCCCGGAACCGGCGAGGCACTGCACTGAAGTTGCCGCGGGGGCACGCATCCGTACAAGCCCAGGCGTTCACACGGATGGGAACGCGGCAGGCACGAGTACCCACGCCACATCCCGCTCCGAGAAAAGCGTTCACGACCCGAGCAGCGCCCGGATCCGGTCCGCGAGCCGCAGCAGTAATGCTCGGCGCGGGCAGCGCATCCAGACGAGCCCGGCAATCCGCCAGAAGCCGCCGTCCATCTCCTCCGTGGCCGGTGCGGCCCGATGGCCGCTATTCCGACCCAGACGTATGGTATTCCACTAACGGGGCGTAGTCAATACCCACCGCGAGAGTTCACCCGGGGTGGTCAGGCGTTCGTCCGGGGAGCGTCCTCACCCGATGGCTCTTTGAACTCGTAGTTGCCCGTCAGGAACTGCTCGACGAACCAGCGCATCGTCTCGCGGTTGGACATGTACATGTCGAGTTGGCTCGTGCAGGCGAGCAGGCGGCCGAGGATGTCGAGCGCGTGATCGATTATCTCGTACGGCCCCTTCCGCAGCCACGCGTTTAACAAGTCGCCCCGGCGGTGGACGATGAAGCCATAGTGCTTCAGGCAGTCTTCGACAAAGATCGCCCGGAGGTTGCGACGGTATCGAGTCGCCCCGCCGCCGGCAAAGCGGAAGGAGACGTAGTTTTTGACCGGATCGTCGCAGAGGCAGGCATCCACCAGGTTGAAGTGAAAGGCAAGCCGGCTGTTGAAGTTCATGTACTCGTCGGCCACCAGCAGATAGCTCTTCTGCCCGACCTCACGTCTGACGGCGCCCTTGGGCGTGAAGGAACTCGCAAGCAGGCTGGCCACATCGCCGATCTGAGCCGGCAGTTCGCGCCGCCAGCTCACTCCGGGATGCGTCGCCCCGCGCCAGAGGCTGCGGAACGGCTTGGACTGGATCCTCTCCGGATCGATCTGCTTCGTTTCACCGGCATCCGGATCCAGACCGCCGCCGAGATCGAGTACGTAGAGATTCAGCGGCACCTTGGTCTTGATCTCCCTGGCTCCGTGGCCGATCTCCTGCATTTCCGTATCGTTGACCGCGAACATCGCGTCCACCGAAGTCTCATGACAGAACCGGAGCAGATCGTGCACGGACTTGCAGGCACCGGGCCGGAACTGGTGGGACGCCGGATCGACGAGCTGCAGATTCAGGATGTTCTGGCTGATCGGGTCGGACGCCGGCCCATGGTCGGCATCGCCGTTCCGCGCCTCGATCTGGCGGCCCTCCCAGAGCAGTCCCGGATACAACCGGCGCTGGGCCGCATCGAGGCTGATCTCCTGACCATCCTGGACCCGGTCGAGCAGGCCCTCCATGAGAAATACCGACGGAATCTTGAACTCACGCAACAGCGCGGCGGAGTGTCCGGCAACGTTACCCCACTCCGCTGCCACGCCCGAAATCCGTGGGAAGAACGGCACGATGGCCGGGGTGACGCTGCGAAGGACGATGATCGCCCCATCGGGCGTCTGCCGGAGTTGCTCAGGGTTGCGGACGAGGTAGGCCCGTCCGGAGACGCGCCCCGGAAAGATCGTGTGACCGCCGGAGACGATTGAATCGCCCTTAGGCCGGCCGCGTCCCCGCTCGCGCTGTGATCCCACGAGGGCCAGCGGCCTGGACTGCACGACCCACATTGTCCCGTCCTCGTCGACCACCCACTCGATGTCCTGCGGCGATCCGAAATGACGCTCGATCTCGACGGCATAATCGGCCAATTTCGCCAACTGGACGTCCGCCAGACTCGCGGTGGAAGCAGCCGTACCCTGCTGAACGTACTCCAGCCCGCCCCCGGACCGGGCGACCAGCCGCTCTGTTTTGTCGGCCAAGTGCGTGTCGATGATGCGGTGGGGGCGGTTGCGCTCGACGACGAACAGATCCGCGGGAGTCTGGCCGCTGGCGATATCGAGGCCGAGGCCGTGGGTCGCGGTGATCCAGAGGGACTTGCTCTTGGGATTGGCCGGATCACGGGAGTACATGACCCCGGAGGCCGCGGCGCGGATGACCGGCACCACGAGCACGGCCATCGGAGAGTCGACCTCGAGCAAACCGGTGGAAAGCCGATAGGCGAGAGCGCGCTCGCTGAAGCGGGCGGCGATCACCTTCCGGTAGGCGTCCACGGCTTCCGGCGCGGGCACATTGATCAGGGACAGAAACTGGCCGGCGTAGGTCTGGGCGCCGCCCTCACCCATGGCACTGGAGCGAACGGCCAGGCCGCGCTGATTATGGCCAAGGGAACGCGCCCGGTCTTCGACGGCCACCTCGACGGCGCGCGGAAGGGGACTGGAGAGAACGAGCTCCTGCAGTTGGCCGGAGACGGATTGGACGGTCTGGGGATCGTCGAGATCGACGGCCTGGATCGCATCGCGAATGCGCTGCCAATTCGGAATGCCGCAGAACTGGCGATAGGCCTCGGTCGTCAGGATAAAGCCGTCGGGAACCGGCAATCCGATCTTGTTCTTGATCTCACCGAGGTAGGCGGCCTTTCCCCCGACCTCGGCGCCGTCATCGAGGCCGACCTCCGAGAGGGAGACGGCCAAGCGAGGGGTAGCGCGCTCCCGCGACGTGGCGATGTAGCGGCTAACGGCGAGCTGCCGGTCTTCGAGGACCGAGGAAAGCTGCCCGTAGCTTTCGCCGGTCATTGCCTGGACGGCATTGATGATGTGGCCAGCTCCGTCGAAGATGGCGGCCACGCGCTTCTGAACGACATCGTCGGGATACGGGATGTACTGCAGGTCCTCCTGCAATCCGGCGATCAGCTCAAGGCACTCGGTGTTCCGATTCAGGACCTCGCGAAAATTGAGGTACTTCTCGCGTATCCTCTCCGCCGCCGCTCGGTTCGTCTCCGCCGGGGGCGGACTTTTCCGCCGCTGGAACCAGCGAAGCAATCTTAGTGCGCTCCCTTGGGACTCGACCCAAAGATCCGCGCGGCCAGAAAATCGATACCGAAGCCGGCCAGGACCGCGATCAGGACGGATATGGCGCCATACTTGGGCGCCTCGTGCATGGCGAAGGCGTAAATCTCATCCGGCAGCCCGACCTTCACCACTTCTAGCTGAGCCCTGTGAATGCGGACAACGGCGCCATCGCGGCATTCGTATGCCGTCACGGCATAGGTGGCGGGCGGAGCGATCCTGGGCCAGGAAAGCTCAACGGAGAACGGTATCTCAGCGCCCGCGGGGTCCTCCAGCAACGCCGCGTTGTCGTGAACCTGATAGGTGCCCCGCTGGGTCTTCAGATCCAGGTAGCTGTCACGCATAGCGGCTTCGTCGGCGTCCGCGTCGCTGGCCTCGAGCACCATGTGGTTTCGGATGGCCTGGAGATCCAGCGAATGCCGGCTGATCACTTCGTCGCTGAGCAGCGACCGCACCGGCCCGGAACTGAAGCTGAGAAACAGCGACGGCACGCCGGAGATCTTCACATGGCCCGAACTGATCCAGATGGGGCCGGCTCGAACCTTTCTATTGAATGTCTCCTCGTGATCCGGACCGCGCACCACCAACACCACCTGGGAGTCCGCCCCGGCAGTCCCTTCCGCGCGAACAGTCACGCCGCTGTAGAACATCCCGATCTCCACTTTCTCGGGCGATACCAGCAACGGACACTCTTCCACCGTCAGTTCGCTGGCCGAAGCCAGGGTGCTGCAAGAAAGAATCCCTACTACAATCCACTCTCGGAGCTTCATTTTTGTCCCCCTTGTATACCCGCTGTCACCCACGGCGAGACATTGGGCGCTGACCGGACGCTGGCGTGAGCAGCCGGGCTCAGCAGGCTCTCCGGAGTGCTAACCACTGAGACGACCATCTTACAAACGACCAGAAGTGCAAGACTGGCAAGGATGATCAGCAGTTGATCACCGCGCAGATACTTACCCGTGAATGCGCCAATGCGGGCGCCGATGGTGGATCCAGCCGCTAACAGCAGGGCAAGCACGATATCAACCGTAAAGTTTGTCGTCGCCTGCAAATAAGTGACTCCGGCGCAGGTGAACAGGATCTGGAACAGATCCGTTCCCACCGCGACGTGCGGCGGCATCCGCAGCAGGTAGACCATCATGGGAACCATGATGAAGCCGCCGCCGACGCCCATGATCGCCGCCAGGATGCCCACCACCAGACAAAGAGCGAACGGGACCAGGATCGAGTGCTGCACGTTGGAGTGGGCAAAGTGCATCTGGAACGGCAACTTCGCCAGGATACTGCTCTTCCGTGCGACCGCCCGCCGCTTGGAGACCGCCGAACCGCGCCGTAGCGCGCCCAGGCTGGCGACAAACATAGAACCGCCGACCAGGCCGAGCACGACGATGTAGGCTACCGTGATCAGCAGGTCCGCGTTTCCGAGGATCCGCAAAGCTTTGATCACTCGCACGCCGATGGCCGCACCGACCAAGCCACCGAGTACGAGGATGCCCCCCATCTTGTAGTCCACGTTGCCGAGGCGAAAGTGGGCGGCGACGCCGGACGAGGAGGAGGCCACGATCTGGCAGGAATCCGACGCTGCAGCCACCGTCGGGGGAATTCCGATCATGATCAGGATGGGCGTCAGCAGAAATCCCCCGCCGACGCCAAGGAGCCCGGAGAGGAAGCCGACTCCTCCGCCGACGCCGATCAAGAGGAAGAGATTAATACTGACTCCAGCTACAGGTAGAAATATTGACATTTCCTCGCCTCGTATGCAACAAGAGCATCAGTTGATTTTGTCTCGATTAGCTGGGCGTGAGTGGCCGGAGAAAGCCGGCTCGCCGGGGTCCTCACCAACCCGCCGATCATCTGGACGGCTACAATCAGCGCCAGGCTGGCGAGGATGATGAGAAGCTGTTCGCCTTTGAGATACTTGCTCACGCGGGCGCCGACCTGCGCGCTGATCGCGGAACCGGTCGCCAGCAGCAGCGCGAGGACCAGGTCCACGGTGAAGTTCTCGGTCGCTTGCATGTAGGTGACGCCGGCGCAGGTGACCAGGATCTGAAACAGGCTCGTCCCTACCGCCACGTGGGGCGGCATGCGCAACAGGTAGACCATCATCGGCACCATGATGAAGCCACCGCCAACGCCCATGATGGCGACCAGTATGCCCACGATGACGCACAAGGCGATCGGCACGAGCACCGAGTGGCGCACATTGGAACGCGGGAAGTCAACCTGGAACGGCAGCCGCGCGAGCAGACCGCTCTTCCGTACGACGCGGTGTCCTTTGGCCGCCTTTGGCCCCTTGAGCAACGACCGCAGGCTGGCCACGAACATCGAGCCGCCGACGGCGCTCAGGACGATGATGTAGGTGATCGTGATCAGCAGGTCCGCGTCGCCGAGCATGCGCAACGCCTTGATGAGGCGGACACCGAAGGCGGCGCCCGTTAGCCCGCCAACGAGCAGAATGCCGCCCATCTTGTAGTCCACATTGCCGAGGCGGAAATGGGCCGCCACCCCGGACGAGGATGCCGCGACGATCTGGCAGGAATCCGAGGCCGCCGCGACCGTGGGAGGAATTCCGATCATAATCAGGAGTGGCGTCAGCAGGAAACCGCCGCCGACGCCAAGAAGCCCCGACAGGAATCCAACACCCGCGCCGGCGCCAATCAACACAAAGAGATTGATACTGATTCCAGCGATTGGCAGGAATATCGACATGTTCTTCCTTTGAAGCGGCCGCCGGGCGACCGCCACCGGTAATGATTCATTCGTCTTCCCCGGCGCCTACCGACGGCCCCCTCTGGCGTCCGATACCGCCTGGGCCTTACCATCGCGGAATGAAATCCCGGTTCCCTCCTACCGCGAGACAGTCCGCAGTTCTATTTAGTCCGGCGTTGCCGAAACGAGTTGGCTCAAGTTCACCGAGTCGACACCGGGCACCTTCCCGGCCACGCGTTCCACTTCCTCGGCCAGGTTCACGCTGGGCAGACGGCCCGCGACCGTGACGCGTCCCTTCTGCGACGTCACCTCGAACTCGATGTGATGGGTGGCGTCATTGAGGGCCAAATCGGCCTTGACCCGGCTGGCGAGCGCATGGTCGGCCATCACCTCCTGGCACTTGGCATCGAAGGTGAAACAGGCCTGTTTTCGGATCAGGTAGGCGATCGTATCCGAGACGTCCTCGACGTCGATGTACTCGAGATTGATGACCATGTCGTAGAGGGAGGGGTCGGTCCAGTCGACTCCGTAGAGGTACTGGGTCCACTTCTTGCGGTCCACGTCCATGTGCCGGATGTACTCGACGGCCTCGTCCTCCCGGAACTTGAGACGTTTCTGCGCCATGGCGATCCGGAACTCCAGCGGCGCGATGATGCGCACCCGGAATACCGGCCCACCACCCTTCAGCAGCAGGTGTCCGGCGTTGCCGTGGTAGACCGCCCGTCCCATCTTCACCTCCTCGGCGAGGGCCGCCTGGATCAGGGCCAGGTAGAGGTACTTCTTGTGACGGAATCGTTCGAGAAATGTGGGCGGCTTCTCGAGAGCGTCGCGCAGCTCCTGGTGAGCCATTCCCGAGGCGGCCGCCTTCTCGACGATCACATCGCGGTCGATACAGCGGAATTCCAGGAGCTGAGCCAACCGCTCGGCGATCAACTTGCCGCCGCTCATCGTACCCCTGGAGATAGTGATGACTGACATCACACCCCCTTTGCGGATTCGTTCCTGCGCGGACGCGCCACGCCCGTGCGTCCTCATTATATATTTATCGACTAAAGGATTTCAAACTCTAAAATAGAATCCCTCCCCGCTCTCCCGGCCCCGTTGCCCCACCGCCCGCCTTCTTCATACACTGGTTCCCGATGGACAAGAACGAAGCTCTCCGCAAGCACCTGGCCGACCTCCTGGGCGGTGGCGGTGCGCATCTGCAGCTCCAGGACGAGGTGCGGTCGTTCCCCTTCAAGAAAGGCGGCGCACGGGTCCCCGGGGCGCCCCACACCGCCTGGCAGCTCATCGAGCACATTCGTCTCGCCCAGTGGGACATCCTCGAATTCAGCCGCGACCCGAAGCACGTGTCGCCGGATTTCCCCGACGGCTACTGGCCCGACGCCGACACGCCGCCGGATCAGGCGCGCTGGGAGGCGTCCGTCCGGCAGGTGCTCGACGACCTGGAGCAGATGGTCGCCCTGGTGGAGGATCCGGCCACGGACCTCTTCGCGAAGATCCCCCACGGCACCGGCCAGACCATCCTGCGGGAGGCGCTGGTGCTGGCCGATCACAACTCCTATCACCTCGGACAACTGGTCTTCCTGCGCCGCCAGTTGAGCTAGCCGGCGTGGGGCCGGCGGTGCCGCCTGCCCTGGACTCATGAGGATGAGAATCGAGCGTAACACCGGGATCGAAGTGTCCCGCACCGCTCCCTCTGGTCACGGCTCGCATTGGGCCGAACGCTCCGCTGCGAGCCGTGACCGAAGGGAGCGGAGTCTGCCGACCCCGCGCTTCGCCGGCTCAGTCCTCGAGCAGCTCCAACGCCTTCTTGACCTCGGGATCGCGCCGCAGTTCGACCTGGTCGCCCTGCGCCACGCCGATCGTCTGGTTGAAGATCTCCTGGCGGAGGCGGCTACGGATCCACTCGCGGTCGGTGGACCACTCGCTGATCGAAGGCTGGATGGCCCGCTGAACCAGCCACACCTGGAACTTGTCGAGCAGGTCCGAATCGACGGTGAAGCTTTCCTCCACGCGGCCGAGTTCGGGAATCACCTGGGCGGCGAAGGCCTGGTAGGCGCCGCTCGCCTCGAGCACCATGCGTAGCCGGCTCATGGGTGGCGGCCCCAGGATGTAGTCGGGATGGATGCCGCCTCCGCCCCGGACCTCGCGGCCGGAATCGGTACGGTAGACCTGATCATTCCCCGTCGTTTGCGGGTCCAGTTGACCACCCTCGAGCGGCCGCTGGATCGACCGGCCCGACGGCGTGTAGTAAAAGGCCGTGGTTAGCGCGAGCCCGGTGTTATCGGTGAGGGGGAAGACCTGCTGCACGAGCCCTTTTCCGAAACTCGGAAGCCCCACAATGGCGGCGCGATCGTGGTCCTGGATCGCGCCGGCCACGATCTCCGAGCCGCTGGCCGAGTCGCCGTCGATCAGCAGGGCCAGCTCGAACCGGTAGGGTTTGGCATCATCGGGCACGTCGATCTCCTCGGGGTCACCCTCGCGCCCCCGGACGCTGACGATCGACTTGCCCGGCTCGAGGAACAGCGCCGCCGTCTCGAGCGCGGCGCCCATGATGCCGCCCCGGTTGCCGCGGAGATCGAGGACGAGTCCTTTGAGATCAGTGGCCGCCAAGACCCTCAATGGCCTTCTGCGTTTCTTCACGCCGGTGTCGGCCTCGAACTGCTTGATCCGCACGTAACCGATGCCGCCGGTGAGATGGAAGGCAAGGTCCACACTCTCCGACTCCATCGTGCGCGGCGTCATCGTGACCTCGAAGAGCCCGGAGGCTCCCGGCCGCCGCATATCCAGCCGCACCTTGCTCCGCCGCGCCTCCGACAGCAGGGCGACGAGTTGCTCCACCCCCAGCCGGGCCAGCGGGATGCCGTTGATGGCGAGGATCTCATCGCCGGGCTGCATGCCGGCCAGCGCCGACGGCGTTCCGGGTAGCGTCTGCAGCACGAAAACCCGGCCCGGCAGGATGGAGACCACACTGCCAAAGCCCTTCTCGTGGCGCTCTGCATGTCGCTGAGCTGATGGAATTGCTCGGGATCGAAGAAGATCGAGTGCGGATCGAGGCGCCGCAGCATGCCCGGGATAGCCCCGCCGTAGATGGCGTTGTAGGAGTTGACCGGGTCGGCCGCTTCCTGCTCGACCACGGCATAGACCTCGGTGAACTGCTTGAGCAGGCGGGCGACCTCTTCATCGTCAAATGAAGGCGCCGGCTGCACCTGGTCAGACGACGGCGCCGGCGGCGGCGAATCAGACGATGGCGCCTCCTGCGCCGGCAAGGCCGGCGGCCGCGAGCAGGCCGATGGGGATGGGCTTCTTCACCGTGCGTACCGTTGCCTTTGCCTGGCGGCGTGGCGCTCGAAGGCCAGCGTAATCAACCGGCCGATCAGCTCGCCGTAGCCGATACCGGAGTGCTCCCACATCTTGGGATACATGCTGATGGAGGTGAAGCCGGGGATGGTGTTGATCTCGTTCAGGTAGAGCCGGCCAGTCGCCTCCTCCAGCAGGAAGTCCACCCGGGCCATGCCCTCGCACCTCGACGGCCTCGAAAGCGGCCACGGCCAGACGTCGCAGATGCTCGGCCTCGCCGGCGGTCGAGCGCGGCCGGCAAGCTGGAATGCGGTCTGAGTCCAGCACGTACTTATCGTCGTAGTCGTAGAACTCGCGGGACGGCAGGATCTCGCACGGGAATCGAGGCGGCACGGCTCTCGATTGCCGAGCACGGAGCATTCCAGTTCCCGGCCCACAATCGCGCGCTCGACCATGATCTTGCGATCGTACGGGCCGGCGGAGCTTCATCGCCCGGTCGAGCTCTGCGCTGTCATGCGCCTTGGAGATGCCGACCGACGAGCCGAGGTTGGCCGGCTTGACAAAGACCGGGCACGGAAGAGCCCGTCCTCCACCGACTTTCGCATCGAGGCGCCGGACGCGCCGAAGTGACCCACTCCACCACCGGCAGGCCCCGCTCCCGGCAAAGCCGCTTGGTCACTTCCTTGTCCATGGCCGCCGCCGACGCCAGCACGCCCGCGCCAACATAGGGCAGATCCGCCAGTTCGAGCAGCCCCTGCACGTGCCGTCTTCGCCGAAGGTTCCGTGAAGCACCGGGAAGACTACGTCGATATCCGGCGTTGGCGCCGGGCTCGGGCAGAATCGGTCCCGGCTCCCACTTCCCCTCAGGCGTGATGAAGATCTCCCGGACATCGTATTTCGTCCCGGTCGATGGCGTCGAGAATGGACTGGGCGGAACGGACCGAGATTTCATGCTCGCCGCTGCGTCCCCCGTAAATGATCGCCACCTTCAGTTTCATAGAATGCGTTTGCCCATCGCGGACATCATCAGTTCGACGGCCAGGGCCGCCGTGCGGTTCGCCTCGTCCATCACCGGATTGACCTCGACGATTTCCATCGATACCATGACTTCCGCGTCGCCCAGAATCTCCATTGCGAGATGAGCCTCCCGATAGGTCAGGCCGCCACGGACCGGAGTGCCCACGCCCGGAGCGTCATCCGGATCGACCGCGTCCATGTCGAGCGAAGATGAATGCCGGCGGTGCCCGGGCCGGCGATACGGATGGCGTCATTCATTACCGCCCGCAAGCCGCGCTCATCGATGTGGCGCATCGTGAAGGCGGTGACGCCTGAGTCGCGGACGTGCGGCTTCTCCAGTTGGTCGACGTCGCGAATGCCGATCGAGCACGACGTTAGCCGGCTCCACGATCGGCGCAAACCCGCGCAGATGGGTCAGTGCCTCCGGACCCGTGCCCGATGCACACGGCCAACGGCATGCCGTGCACATTCCCGCTGGGCGATGTCTCGGGCGTATTCATGTCGGCGTGGGCGTCGATCCAGATGACGCCGAGCTTCCGGTCCTGCCGCGCGAAAATGCTGGGACATGGCGGCGATCGTGCCGATGGCGATCGAATGGTCGCCTCCCAGCACCAGCGGGAAACGCCCTCGCTGCACAATCGCTTCGACGCGCTTCGCGCAGCGCGCTCGCAGGTGTTGGCAATCTGCGGCAGGTAGCGGGCCTGCTCCGGGCCGACAGGCGCGGCCTCGGGCTGGTCGACCGCGACGTTCCCGAAGTCCTTGACCTGATAGCCGAGGCACTCCAGCCGCTGGTTCAACCGCGCCACGCGGATCGCCGACGGGCCCATGTCGACGCCCCGGCGGCCCGCCCCAGGTCCAGCGGCGCTCCGATTCCGATGTGCGATTGACGCATAGAGAGCTTTCGGTCAGCAGTTAGCTTCAGCCACTCGGCTTTCAAGCTGATCGCTGATGCACCGCTTCTACGGCCGCGTCCGGTACAGCATCCGCGGGAACGCGATCGTCTCGCGAACATGGTCCAGGCCGCACATCCAGGCGACGAAGCGCTCGATTCCCATGCCGAACCCGCCGTGAGGCACGGTGCCGTACTTGCGCAGATCGATGTACCAGTTGAAAGCCTCTTTCGGCAGGTCGTGCTCCTCGATCCTCTTCAGCAGCGGTCGGGATCGTGGATCCGCTGCCCCCCGCCGACGATCTCCCCGTAGCCCTCCGGAGCGATCACATCCACCCCCAGGGCCAACTCCGGCCGCTCCGCGTCCGGCTCGAAATAGAACGCTTTCACCTGCGCCGGATAGCGGTCCACCATCACCGGCCTGTCGAAGGTCGTCGCCGAGAAGCGTCTCGTCCGTGCCGCCGAGGTCGGCGCCCCACTCAATCTCGCTGCCGGCTTTCGTTGAGCAGCTCGACCGCTTCGTCGTAGCTGATGCGCGGGAAGGGCGGCTGGATCGCTTCCAGCTTGGCGACGTCCCGCTCGAGCGATATCGAGCTCCGGCCGGCGGTTTTCGAGCACGCGCCGGGCGGCGAAAACGATCAGCTCCTCGGCCACCTGTTTGATGTCCTCCAGGTCCGCGTAGGCCATCTCGGGCTCCACCATCCAGAACTCGGTCAGGTGCCGCCGCGTCTTCGACTTCTCCGCCCGGAACGTCGGCCCGAAGCAGTAGATCTTGCCGAACGCCATAGCGGTGGCTTCGTTGTAGAGCTGGCCGGACTGGGTCAGATATACCGTCTCGTCGTCGAAGTAATTCACCGGGAAAAGCGTCGTGGTCCCTTCGCAGGCGGCCGGCGTGAAGATCGGCGTATCGACCAGCGTGAAGCCGTTCGAGTCCAAGATAATCCCGGACCGCGCGGATCACCTCGTGGCGCACCCGGAGGATGGCGTGCTGGCGGCGGCTCCGCAGCCACAGGTGGCGGTGGTCCATCAGGAACTCGATCCCATGCTCCTTCGGCGTGATCGGATAGGGGTCCTCCTCGGCGACGCGCTGCAGGATCTCGACGTCTTCGACGTCCATCTCGTAGCCGCCCGGCGCGCGCTCCTCGGCCCGGATCTTGCCCGGTGACGATGAGCGAGGACTCCTGCGTGAGGTGGCGCAAGCGTATCGAAAACCTCCTCCGGCAGAGCGTTCTTCACCGCGACGCATTGCATGACGCCCGTGCCATCGCGCAACTGCGGAAACAGGATTTTGCCGGAGCGCCGCAGGTTGTAGAGCCAGCCCGGGATCTGCACCGTCTCGCCGACGTGGTCGCTTCGCCGACGGCAATCGTGATTCGCTTCATCTACTCGTTCTCCAGCCTCTCGAAGACGTTCCGCGGCGCGCTGGAAGGGCTGCGTCCATGCCGTCAACCTCGCGCAGTTCGAGCAGCAACGGATACTGCTCCGTCTCGCGAGCCAGCAGATCCATCGCCTTGCTTCCAGTCGACGGACCCGCCGTCGGCGACGTAGGGGAACAGATGGATGTCCTTCTCGCCGTCGTTGTCGTGGATGTGGGTGGAGCGGATCCGGTCCTTCATGCGCTCGAAGGCGGCTGCCATGCCCTCCATGATGTGCGCGTGCCCGATGTCGAAGCAGTAGTTGAGGCCAAGGTGGGTTGTCGATTCATGAACGTAGCTCAGCCGTTCGCCGCTCGAGAAGGCGTTCGGGATGTTCTCGAGCAGTACCTCCACGCCGCGCTGTGCGGCGAAGACCTTCAGGTCCTCGAGCGCCGTGAACGCCGCCTCGACCTTGTGGTCATCCCACTCCTCGCCGCCGACGCCCACGTGCTGGATCAGGTAGCGGAACGGAACCTTCTCGGCGATCTCGAGCGCCCGCTTGATCTCATCGACGGCGGCCACGCGCTTGGGCTTCGAGGTCTCGGTGATCGTGATCACCGAGTGCGGACCGGACCGTCCCCAGCAATCGTCGCGTGTACATCGGCGAGTGCAGGCTCCACAGCTCCAGCTCCGCGTCGCGGAACCAGTGGCCGAGCTCGGCGATCTGCGCCTGGTCGCGGTAGTCGAGGTGCTGGCGGGCACAGAAGATCTCGACGGCCCCGAAGCCGTCCTCGAAGATCCGGTCCAGCCGCGCGGTCGTCAACCGGTGGTTGACGAACAGGTGAGTCGAAATGAAGTGTCGCATTGAGAGCCTTGTCAGTATCCGGCTGCTTTCCCGTGGCCCCGGCGGTCGGTGGCACCCTGGAGCCACTCCCCATCGTAGAGGATCGCCTCCACCACGGCCACGCCGGCGATGGGCGCGATCTGGTGGCCGCGCCGTTCAAGCAGCTCGATCGTGTCCGGTGAGAAGCCGGGCTCGAGCGACAGACGGTCGGGTTTCCACTGATGGTGGAAGCGGGGACGGTCGACGGCGTCCTGAATATTCATTGTAAAGTCCAGCACGTTGAGCAGGACCTCGAGCACGCCGTTGATGATCCGTGGGCCGCCCGGCGCGCCGAGCACCAGGTAAACCCGGCCGTCGCGCTCGACGATGGTCGGCGTCATTGACGAGAGCGGCCGCTTACCGGGCTGGATGCGATTGGCCTCCCCCTGGATGAGACCGAACATGTTGGCCTCGCCCGGCTTGGCCGAGAAGTCGTCCATTTCGTTGTTGAGCAGGAAGCCGAGGCCCGGCACCGTGACGCCCGAGCCGAAGCTGCCGTTCAAGGTGTACGTCATCGAGACGGCGTTGCCCTCGGCGTCGACGATCGAGAAGTGCGTCGTCTCGCCGCTCTCCGCCCCCGCCGCGGCCGCCGGACCGATCGCGTCGCTCGAGGAGGCGTGGGCGGGGTCGATGGAGGCCCGCCGGGCGGCGATGTATTCCGAACTGAGCAGGCGCGCGGTGGGCACGCGGTAGAAGTCCGGATCGGCGAGATACTCGCTGCGGTCGGCGTAGAAGCGCCGCATGACCTCGGCGACATAGTGGATGGCCGCGGCCGAACCGGCGCCGGCCTTCTCATAGCCCGACCCTTCGAGCATCCCCAGCATCTGCAGGAGGCCGATGCCGCCGGAGCTTGGCGGCGGCGCGGTCAGAATCGTGTAGCCGCGATAGCTGCCCCGCAGGGGCTCGCGTTCCACCGCCTCATAGGAAGCCAGGTCGTCGAGCGTGACCAGGCCGCCATGGGTCGCCATCTCGCCGGCCAGGCGCCGGGCGATCTCGCCGTGGTAGAAGTCCTCGGCGCCTTCGTGGGCGATGCGTTGGAGTGTGCGGGCGAGCTCCGGCTGGACGAACGTATCGCCGACATCGTAGTGCTCCCCGCCCTTCAGAAAAATCCGCCGTGACTCGTCGAACAGCGGCAGCCGCAAGTTCTCCTTGATCGAGTTGGCCAGCGCCCACGGGACCGGAAAGCCGTCCTCGGCCAGCTGGATGGCCGGCGCCAGCAGCTCCGCCCAGTCCTCGCTGCCGTACTTCTCGTGGGCGAGCGCGAGTCCCTTCACCGTGCCCGGCACTCCCGCGGCCCGCCAGCCGACACGGCTGCCGTCGTTCAGGGCGCCGCCGGCGTCCAGGTACATGTCGCGCCCGGCGGCTCCCGGTGCACGCTCGCGGAAATCGATGAAGGTGGAGCGCCCGTCGGCGAACCGCGCCAGCAGGAATCCGCCCCCGCCGATGTTGCCGGCCGCCGGATGGGTCACGGCCAGTGCGAACGCCACCGCCACGGCCGCGTCCAGGGCGTTCCCCCCGGCCCGCAGAACCTCGAGACCGACATCAGCCGCGAGCGGCTCCTGCGCCACCACCATCGCGTGCCGCGCCCGCACCGGTTGAGCGCCTGAGAGCGGCCAGACGGTGACCACAGCCAGCAGAACCAGCAGGCTCGAGAAGCTGTGCATATTCCCCATTATGGGGGCTGCCGGGTAGTAGGTTCGTTCCATCGCCGGCCGCCTCGCCGGCGCGAGCACTCTGGCTGGGACGGCACACCGACAGTGCGCTGAACTCGGACTCCATCCGCTGGTCCGGCCTTGAAGGGAACAGCTACAGCCCATTCGGCGCGACCCCTCAGCCGGAAGAAGCCTCGGGCAACCGGACATACACCCCCACCACCTCGGCGCCGCCCGGCTTGAGCCCCTGTACCGCCCGCTCGTCCCGTCCCCGGTGCGGGCATCGGCGGTAATACTTCGCGCCCTCCGGCCGATAAGTGGATCCAAGAACCCAGGAATCCCGGCGCACCACGACCATGAGTAACGCCAATCCCGAAGTGTCACAGCTTTGCGTCGTCGACAGAGAGGACGCCGCTCCCGCAGCCGAGCCGGTCGGCCCGCAAGCCGCCGGCGGGGCGTCCATGGAGAGTGCTGGGGCGTGGTCGCCGGACCAATTGTGGTCGATCATCGACAATCTCAAGGGAATCGTGTTCCAGACGGACGCCGAGGGGCGCTGGACCTTCCTGAATCGCGCCTGGGAGGAGATCACCGGATTCTCCGTGGCCGAGAGCCTCGGCAAGGTGTTTTTTGAGTTCGTTCACCCCGACGACCGGGAGCTCAACCAGCAGAGGTTCGAGCCGCTGATCGAGCGGAAGAAGGAATACTGCCGGCACGAGATCCGCTATCTGACCAGGGACGGCGGCTTCCGGTGGATTGAAGTGCATGCCCGCCTGACGCTCGACGGCGCTGGGCGGATCGTCGGCACCTCGGGCACTCTCCACGACATAAGCGAGCGGCGCCGGGCCAGCGACGAGTTGCGCGAAGCGCGGCAGAAGCTCGAGCTCATACTGGCCTCGACCCCCGTCGCGATCTTCGTCGGCCAGCCGGGACACGAGGGCGTTCCCTGGCAGACGACCTATATGAGCGACAACATCCGGGCCGTGACCGGTCACCCGCCGGAGGCCTTCATGGGCGACCCCGGGTTCTGGCTGCGCACGCTCCATCCGGATGACTTGGCCGATGCCTACTCATCGTTCGCTGACATCGAGGCGCATGGCCGGGCGACGTTCCGGGCCCGGAGCCTGTGCCCGGACGGTTCCTACCGCTGGGTGCGGTGCGATGTTCGGCTCGCCCCCGGGGCGGCTGGCGGAACGCCGCACGCGTTTGGCTGCGTGGTCGACGAGACGCATACCCGGACGATCGAGGAATCGCTGCGGCGTCATGCGGCCATCCTCGAGGCGGTCGGGTTCGCCGCGCGGCGCTTTCTCGAGGCGGCCTCGTGGCGTGGCGAGATCGATGCGGTGCTCGAACGGATCGGCGTCGCCGCCCGGGCCAGCCGGGTATACGTGTTCGAGAACCACCGCGGCGCCGGCCGGGACCTGCTCACCACGCAGCGTTTCGAGTGGACGGCCGAAGGGATCCCCGCGCAGTTGGGGAGGCCGGAACTCGAGGGACTCTCCTACCGCGAGAGCGGCTTCGAGCGCTGGGTGGACGTGCTGGGCCGGGGTGAGCCAGTCTGGGGCCGGGTGGCCGAATTCCCCACCGCGGAGCGGGCCGCGCTCGATTCCCAGGGGATTCAGTCCCTGGTCGTGGTGCCGATCTTCACCGGAGGCGACTGGTGGGGCTTCATCGGCTTCGACGATTGCGGCGCCAGCCGCGAATGGTCGGCCACCGAGGTCGAGGCGCTCCGGGCCGCCGCCGGGCTGCTGGGTTCGGCGATCCGGCGCGAACAGACCGAATCGGCCCTGCGCTACAGCGAAGCGCTCCTGCGGACCATGACGGACGCCTCGCCGCTTGGCTTCTACGTCGTCGACAACCGCTCGGACCGGGTCCTGTACTCCAACGATCGCTTCTGCGAGATCTGGGGCATCGAGCCTCTTCGCGATCGCCTGCGGAGCGGACGGCTGGCGAATAAGGAGGTGGTCGGGCACTGCGCGCCGTTGATCGCGGACCCGGACGCATTCGCCGCCACTTGCCGGCCGCTGCAGGACGAGGCCAACCGCGTCGAGGTGGCCGACCACATTGCGTTCCGTGATGGCCGCACCATCCGGCGTTTCTCGACGCAGATCCGCGACACCGCGGACCACTATTTCGGGCGGCTCTACCTGTTCGAGGACGTCACCGACCAGAGACGCGCCGAGGACACCCTGCGCCGCTCTCACGCCGAGCTCGAGACGCGGGTGCAAGAGCGGACCGCCGATCTGGAGAGCCTCAACGAACGGCTCCGCGCCGAGGTGGTCCAGCGGCGGGAGGCGCAACAGGCATTGGCCGACCGCGAAGCGCGATTCCGCACGCTGATCGAAAACGCCTGGGACGTGATCTTCATCGTGGACCCGGAGACCACGATCGAGTACGTCAGCCCGACGGTGACACGCGTTCTAGGCTACGAGCCGCACGAGGTGGTGGGCCGGCACGCGACCGACTTCTTCGACCGGCGCGATGTCCCCGGGATCCTGACGCGATTCCGTCGGGAGATGCGGCTTCCCGGTTCCCATACGCCGATCGAGCTGCGCATCCGGCATAAAGACGGATCGACTCTCCTGGCCGAGGCCACCGGCAACAATCAGCTCGACAACCCGGCGGTTGGCGGGTTCGTCGTGACGCTACGCGATATCAGGGCCCGGCGGCATCTGGAGGAGCAGTTCCAGCAGGCGCAGAAAATGGAGGCGATTGGCACCCTGGCCGGCGGTGTCGCCCATGACTTCAACAATCTGCTGACCGTCATCTCCGGCTATGGCGAACTGGTGGACGGGCGGCTCCCGGAAGGCGATCCGCTGCACCGGCAGATCGCCCAGATCCGTAAAGCCAGCGACCGCGCCGCGGACCTCGTCCGGAAGCTGCTGGCATTCAGCCGGAAACAGGACGTGCGGCCGGCGACCGTCGACGCCAACGAAGCCGTCGGCGAAGTGGACAAGATGCTGCGCCGCCTTATTGGCGAGAACATCGATCTGACCGTGGCGCGGGCGCCGGAGGCAGCCTACGTCCACGTTGATCGGACTCAGCTCGAGCAGATCATTATGAACTTGAGCGTCAATGCCCGCGACGCGATGCCCGCCGGCGGCGACCTCTCGATCGGCGTCGACGTTCGGCAGGCCTGCCGGAAGTGCCAGTGTCCGGACCGCCCACCGGGCTTGAACGAGTGCGTGTCACTGACCGTGCGCGACACCGGCCAGGGCATGAGCGAAGAGACCAAGGCGCACATCTTCGAGCCGTTCTTCACCACGAAGGATGTCGGCCAGGGCACCGGCCTCGGGCTGTCGATGGTCTATGGGGCGGTCAAACAGGCCGGCGGTTGCATCACCGTCAAAAGCGACGTCGGCCAGGGCACGGCGTTCCGGATCTGCCTGCCGCGCATCCCCGCGCCCGAGACCGCCGCACCGAACGCCCCGCCGCCCCAGGAAACGCAGGGCGGCCGGGAGACGGTCCTCCTGGTCGAGGACGAGGCCCTGCTGCGGGCGATGCTCTCGGATGCGCTGCGGCACGCGGGCTACCGGGTTCTCGAGGCTCGGCACGGCGAGGAAGCCTGGGACATCGTGCGGCGCGGCCAGGTCCCGATCGACCTGCTGCTCACCGATATGGTAATGCCCCGGATGGGCGGCCGCGAGCTGGCCGAGCACGTCGCCGCGGTGGCGCCGGACATGGCCGTGCTGTACATGTCCGGACACACGAAGCACGAACTGGCGCCGGGTACCCACCTGTTGAAGAAACCGTTCACCCCGGCGACGCTCGTCAGCGAGGTGCGGTCGGCCATCGAGAGAGCTTCGTGAAGCGGCGGGCCGGCCGGACGCCGCCTGATCGTCGCTCCAACCGTTGGCCCGGATCGATTGGCGTCCTTAGCGTGGTGTCTCGGAAGTTGATGGACCCGAGGGGCGGCCTCGCAGGCCGCGGCGGGCCCCCGACCCGCCCATTGTCCGAAGGACAACATAGCAATATTGTGGCAGGGAAACGCCGTCGGTGATCCCAGGGCAGGAGCAGCGCTCCGCGGAACTCACGCGGAAAGGGCCACTCGGCACGGATCGCGGCGGCTTCGGGTTCCGTGACCCGCGCGGGGCCGTCCCCGAACGGTTCACGACATCATTCCGCCCGGATCTCAACCACGGCCACAGTGTAAGGCGCCAACTCCACGGCGAGGTCCTTCGCGTAGTCGATCGTCCGGCTCACCGGCGCGATCGCATCCGGATTCTCGAGCGACGCCGAATCCATCGGCCCGGCGCTGATCGTGTACAACCTGGCCGCGGCCTTCTCCGGGACGCTCGCGCCCTGGAGCCGCACGAGCACGGTGTTCGGCGACCCCGCGTAGTTGACCGCCTTGATCACGATCCGCCGGCCGTCGCCGCTCGCCGTCGCGATGGCGTCGACGGTACCGGGCCTCCAGTCTTCCGGCTTCATTTGCGCGATGTCGTCAAAGAAGGTCGCGCGGTCGGAGATGTCCCGGAAGGTGCCACTGGTCAAGGCGAGGTAGCGTCGGCGTAGTGGTCGCGGAACAGCTTCTCGACCACGTAAGCCGCCCCCGGGAACCAGGAGACGTGATCGTGGTAGATGAACGCCGTCCAGGTCGGATCGTCCGTTGTGTTGCGCATCAGCAGCGCCGGGCAGGTCATCGTCAGCCCGGGGCTGAGCTCCTCGTAGAGCATCAGGCTGCCGGCGGCATGCAGTCCGGCGCGCCAATCGTAGGTGCGAGAGAGGTTCCATTCGAGGACGCCGATCTCGATGCGGGGTGCGCGGACGCGCGAATGTAGTCGCGCAGCTTGACGAGGTAATCGTGGATGCGCCGCAGCCCGGTCTCGAAGTTCTCGGGCTCGTACTCGTAGTTGTGCCAGCCCAGAATGTCGAAGTTGTCGCCGGCGATGTCGATGAACTTCTGGCTCCAGTTCATGTCGTTCGAGCGCTTCTGTCCGCACGCGACGATTCACGCCTCGGGAGCGATTGTCCGCAACCGGCTGCCGTAGAGGTTGACGATGTCGGCGTACTGCTCCGGTGCGAGGCCGTGGTTCATCGGCTCGTTGTCGATCTGGAAGTAGCGGACGTCGTAGGGCTCGGGGTGTCCATTCGACGCCCGCCGCCGGCCCCATTCGGTCGTCGGCGGGTCGTACAGGTAGTGGACCCAGTCCATGGCGTACTCGACCTGCCCGGGATCGGTGCGGGTGGCCGCGAGCACGACCAGCGGCTCGGTGCCGAGCTGCCGGCAGAGCTCCATGAACTCGTCGGTCCCGAAGCCGTAGTAGTCGGAGTAGTCGCCCCAGATCGCATTGGGGTTGTAGCGGCGCGCGACGCGCGGGCCGATGCCGTCCTTCCACTTGTAGACGGAAGCGTAGGAGCCGCCGGGCCAACGGATGAAGGGCGGCGCGAGTCGCGCAGAGCCTCGAGCAGATCGGGCCGCAGCATGCCGTTGCGGCGGACGTCGGCGCGCATCATCGAGAAGAAATCGACGCAGCAGCTGTCCCGTTGCCGTGGCCACGATCTCGACGACGGCCTGCGTGTCCCGCACGGGGCTGAGAAGGAATAGCCGACTTCCTGCCAGTCCGAGCCTGACGCGCAAGCGGCACGGACGCGATCGGGTCGCCGTCGGAGCTGACGACGCGAAGCGTCAACTGCGGCGAGCCCGTCCTCCATCTTGAGCCAGACTGAGCCATCGTAGTCCTGCCCGCTTCGACGTAGATGCGGCCCTGCCGGATCCCGGCGCGTGCCGCCGGCGGCGTGAAGGCGCACGCTCTTCTGCCCGTTCTTGAACTCGACGTCGGCAAGTTCGACGCTGCCGTTGTCGGAGAACGGCTCCAATAGGTGCCGAAGTCCTCTCCCTCGAACCCCTGGCCGCGAATCTGTTCGGCGTAGAGCCCGTCGACCACCGAATGGTTGATGTGCTCGAGGAAGTGCCCGTAGATCCGCTCGTCGACCGGCGCCATGGTCTTGTCCGTATCGACCAGTAGCACGGCGACGCCCGGCTCCCCCGTTGCCTGAGCGGCTCCCGAGAGCAGCGCGCTCGACGCGATGACGGACCCGAAGACGGCGGCGGTGGCGGCGAGTGAACTCCTGAGCAGGTGGCGTCGATTCATGACTCTCCTTTGCGTGGCGGACCGGGCCGCGACTCGTGTCGGTATACCGGGCGAACGACGGCGGCGGGCAGGGGTGTCAACGGCCGGTCCGAGCCCGGAATGGTCGCCGTCTTCGTTACGGTTCCGAAAATAGTCCCGCACGTAGGCGTAGAGTTCCGGCTTCTCGGAGGCCCATTGCCAGGTGCCGTCCGAGGTTTTGACCAGATCGGCGCATGGATCGAAGCCCAGGTGGGCCATGTCGCGGTGCCGGGTGGCGAGGCATCGGTCGGTGACGGAGCCATGCCAGAGGTGGAAAACGGCGCCGTCGATGTGGACCAGCCGGCTCCGGACATCCTCATGGAACGGGCGTGCCCGTCGAGAAAGTGATCGAAGCGCGACGGCGTCATGTGGAGCGACCTGCCGACGATGTCAAACAGCCCGTAGGCGGCACAGACGATCGCCTTGTCGGCGCTGCCGAGGATGCAGGCGTCATAGAGCCCGTGCCTGTCGAGCAGTTCGCGGCGGGCCGCCCAGGCCAGCCCGAGCGTTAGCCCAAGCGGGAGGCCGGCCTGGCTGAGGGCCTCCTTGGATTGCAGGCCGGTGTTGATCAGGTGGATCAGGGAAACAGCGGCGGGGGCGAAGGCGGAAGGGTCGAACCGGTCATCGGGCAGGTCCCTGGCTGGGTGGTAACGGTTGCGGTAAAGCTGAACGATGGGCGCCTCCTGCAAGGCGGTGAGCGTGCGGCCGGGCCAGTCACCATCGTGAAAGACGACGTCGCAGTCCAGCCAGGCGACGGCAGTGCACTCTGGCGGGAGCGAGGCGAGGGCGACGTCGAGGAGACGCTCCTTCTGCCACATCACGTCTCCGCGACGGACCTGGATCAGGATATCGGCGTCGGCCGGAGTCAGCTCGGACTCCCGGCCGAAGGAGCACTCCACTGCGATGAGAGGCGTCTGGAGTCGCCGGCGGAAGGTCCGGTGTTCTGCAGCCGGCGCCGAAAGCCGGCGGAGTTGAAATAGGAAGTAATCGCCCACAGCATTTCAGACAAACCTCTTTCACCGGCTGAATCCGGCTGCGAGGGAAGGTGTCGACCTGGACAATGCAAGCCGGCCGCCTGTATCCCGGTGCGGACCGTCGGACTTGGAAATCTCATCCCCCCCGGCAGAACAGTTCATCCACCATCTATCCAGCGGCCCTCATGACTATAAGCTATGAGTATAACCGGAGCCATTCCAAGCTTCACAATATCCGAACCGAGCAATATCCGAGCCGGCAGCCCCGTCCGCGCGACACCAGGCGAACGGATCTCAGCCAACCCGAGGGGCCACTTATATAGTTACAGGCCCACCGGTCTCAGCCGAACGGTAAATGGCGTCCTGTATCTGTAACACTTTCAGATACTCCCGCCCCGGCGTTTCAAAAGGGTGTTCCTGCAAAAGACAGTCAACAAAGTGGCGTTGCGTGAAGTAGCAGCAATCCCCTCCGAAGCCGCGCTTCACGTGTGCGTACGGGTGGTCGGCTTCGGGACCGCCAGTGGCTGAACGGTCAATCGGCCGTCGTCGTAGAGCCGTATGCTGCCGCCGTCCCCCTCGACGAGGAACGTGCCGAAGGTGTAGCGTGGGTCCTGGGCGGTCGGGGCGTTGTAGCGGTTTGCATCCCAGACGCCAACCGCGCCGCTCGCAAACGAGAAGACCAGCAGTCCGCAGTCTTCACCGGCGATCACGGGATTGAGGCGGCGGAGCATGGCGAAAACCTGCCGCACTTCACCCGCAAGAAACCGGAACGTGTCGATGAAGTGCACGCCGGTCTCGTAGACCAGCAGCCGCGGCATCGTTCGGAAGTAGGGTTGCCGGCCCAGGTATGCGTCCGGACCCCAGCCGTCGCCGGTGCGTGAGTGGAACGTCAGCGTGTGCAGCTTGCGGCCGATCGTACCGGCTTCGAGCAGCCTCTTGATCTCACGGTGCCAGGGCTGGAAGCGGAAATTCTCATGCACCATCATGCGGACCCCGTCGGCTTCGGCCCGAGCGACAAGCCGCTCCGCTTCAGCCAGTGTGGGGGCGAGCGGTTTCTGGCAGATCATCGCGACGCCTCGCGCCCCGGCGGAACGGCAAAGCTCCTCATGCGTCACCGGCGGCGTGATGATATCGACGAAATCGGGACGCTCGGCATCGAGCATCGCCGCATGGTCCGTATACACCGCGGGAACGCCATAGCGGTCCGCCACGGCCTGTGCCTTGGCTTCATCCAGATCGCAGACAGCGACGATCCGGACATCGGGAATCCGGCTCCAGGCATCGTAGTGAAACTGGCTGAAGTAGCCGGCACCGATGCCGACACCTTTCAAGACAGCCATCAGTAGTCCTCCAGGGCGCGTTGCGGCTGGATCGCCAACCAAGTCACGATCGCCAGTATGTTGAGCGCCGCGCCCACGAAAAAGAACGGGGTTGTCAAGCCGGTCCACGCATGGAGATAGGGAAAGGCCAGCGCGGTGAGAAACGCTCCGATATTGCCCGCCATGTTCATGGTGCCGGAAACGGCCCCCGAGTTCTCCCGTCCGATGTCGACGCACAAGGACCACGACGGGCTCAATGTCATGTCGGCGCCGAAGATGGCAACCGAGAGGAAGAGAATCGCCCCGGTCACCTCACTCTGGTACACGCTACTTACTAATCCGGCGGCCGCGAGCGAAAACCCCAGGATTGCCGGCAGCGTTCGGGAGAGCCTCCACCGGCCGCCACGGTAGATCCGGTCCACCAGCCAGCCGGCAAACCAGTTCCCCATCGCTCCGGCAATCAACGGCACCGAGGAGTACAGCGCGGCCTCGACCTCTTCCAGTCCGTATTCCGCCCGTAAGTGAGGGAACAGCCAGGTCAGCGTGAAGAAGAACGTGAAGTTACTGGCGAAGTACTGCGCCATCGCCAGCCACATGTTTTTCGAAGAGAGCAGCAGGTCCTTGGAGAGGACGGCCGGCTTGCCGGTGGGCGCCTGCTGGCGATGCGCGATGATGAACTCGAGCTCGGCTCTCGAGATTCGATTGTGCCGGGCGGGATCATCCTGAAACCAGACGAACCAGATGGTCGCCCAGGCGAGTCCCACCACTCCCAGCAACAGGAACGTCGAGCGCCAGCCGAGTGTCGTGATCAGCCAGGCCACCACTGGCAGTGCAAAGGCCCCGCCGAGGCGGGAGCCCGAGAAGTTGATGCCGGTGACGAGTCCGCGCTCGCTCATGGGGATCCACGAGTAGACCGCGCGGGCGATGCCGGGGAACGCGCCGGCCTCACCCATGCCGAACAGGAGGCGGAAGACCAGTAGCGAGACGTAGCTGAACGCGGCGCCCGTCAGCGCGGTGAACAGGGACCAGAAGGTGACGACGGCCGTTAGGATGCGGCGGGGTCCGAAGCGGTCCGCCAAAATTCCCGCCGGCGTCTGAAACAGCGCGTAGCCGAGCGCGAAGACCGACAGGACCCACCCCATCTGGCGTTCGCTGAGGCCGAAGTCGGCGACGATGGCGGGCTGGGCAGCGGAGATGCAAACGCGGTCGACGTACAGCAGCACCGAGAGAAGAAAGGTGCCGGAAACAAACACCACGCGGACGGGGAGCCAGGAACGGCGCCGGCCATCTGGACGCGGCGACGTCATGGTTCGAGAGCGAACGCCCGGACCGGGCAGCCGTCCCCGCCGGCCACCTTCAGAGGCAAGGCGGCGGAGGTTTCGGTCCCTTCGGTTGCGTGAGCGACTCGAGGTTCCGCCAGACCCTCGACGATGATCACTCCGGCGCCGAGCAGAATGCGATGAATGCGGGTGATCTCCTCAATGCTCAGCGGATCGGCCACGGCCGGCGGCTCCACGCCGAGCATGGGCAGCCGGCGCTCCGCGCACCACTGGGCCAGCTCGTCGCTCACACGGGGCAGTGCGTTGTAGTACTCGGGCTGGCCGAGGCGGGTGCTCCAGCCGGTTCGGATGAGCAGGCCCTCGCCGGGCGCAATCCGGGCGGGAATGTTTCCCAGGTGCGCCAGCGTAATCGGCTCCTTGGGCGCGATTCCCGCGGCGTCCGCCACCCAGGCCGGGACAATGCACCGCTCGAGCGCGAAATCGTCGACCGCCTCCTCGCTGACCCCAAAATGCTTCGGTGCGTCGAGGTGGGTGCCGGCGTGCGAGTAGAGATGATACGTGCTGGTGTTCCAGCCCCGGCTCTCTATCGTGTCCTTCGCTTCGATCCGGACGCCGCGCATCCCGTCGCGGAGTGTCAAAGTGAGATCAATCAGCCTC
>CAWELS010000031.1:0-69616 GCA_963809945.1 Bryobacterales bacterium
TACCAAGTTAGATTAAGTAGATAACGTATTGCTGGGCGGAAGCCGAGAGCTTCGATCTCGCGAATGCGGGCTAGACGCTGGCTAAGGATATCCTCTTCGAGTGACAAGTAATGTTCTCCCGGAGCCTTCATTATAGAGGGCGTGCTGCCGGGAGGCCCGCCAACGGCCGCGGAAAGAGTGCCCGGGGTTACCGGGTATAATCGTGCGTTGATCGCCGTCTCCGTCGTCATCCCGGCCTACAACGAAGAAGCGCGGCTGCCGTCGACGCTGGCCTCGCTCGTCGCCTTCTTTGAGGGGAAGCCCGAGATGCGTTCGGAGGTCCTGGTGGTGGACGACGGCTCGGCCGACCGGACCGCGCAGGTGGCGGAATCATACGCCGGACGCGGCGTCGCGGTGCGCGTCCTCCGCAACCCGGGAAATCGCGGCAAGGGCTACTCCGTTCGTCACGGGATGCTCGAGGCCGCCGGCGACTGGGTGTTGTTCACCGACGCCGACCTCTCGGCGCCCATCGAGGAGCTCGACAAGCTCATCGCCGAACGCGACCGCACGGGCGCCGACGTCGTCATTGGTTCGCGGGCGCTCGACCGGTCGCTGATCGGCGTCCACCAGTCGATGTTCCGCGAGCAGGCGGGGCGCGTCTTCAACCTGCTGATGCAGCTCCTGCTGGGATTACCGTTCTGGGATACGCAGTGCGGCTTCAAGCTCTACTCGCGGGAGGTGGCGCGGCAGGCGTTCGGCCGCCAACGGATCGACGGCTTCGGCTTCGACGCCGAGGTGCTGTTTATCGCCCGTAAGCGTGGCTACAAGATCGCCGAGGTGCCGGTGCGATGGAACCACGTCGAAGGGACGAAGGTCAGCATGGCCGGCGACAGCGCGACCATGTTCCTGGATCTGGTGCGGGTGCGGTGGAATCAGGTGCGGGGCAAATACCGGTAGAGGCTGGTGGCAGGTGGCTGGTGGCCGGAGGGACGATCAGACTCACAGCAACTCGTGGGCGCCGGATTGGATTAGCCAGAGGCCGAAGATCATCAGGACAAGACCCAGGACCTGGACCGTGCGGAGATAGGCGCGGCCTTTGAGGAAGGTGCGCGAGCGGTGGAGCAGCACCGCCAATACCGCCTTCGATCCGCAGAGCACCACATAGAACGGGGCGATGAAGGCGGCCGGCGTGGCCAGGCTCGTCTCGGCGGCACGGAGGACCATGGGAGCGCCAACCGTCGCCCAGAAGATATAGACGTGCGGATTGAGGGCGTTCACCAGGAAAGCCTTGCGGATGGAGTGTGGGGCGGCGCGGCTCGAGGTGATCTCGATGGGTTGGATGCGGAGTGACTCGACGCCCAGCCAGATCAGATAGAGCCCGCCGGCGATCGAGATGGCGGCCAGTAGGATCCCTGTCTGGGAGAGCCGCGAGAGCACGAGCAGCGTGACCGCCACGATCGGTGCGTCGGTGAGGATCGGCGCTAGCGCGACCTTGAGCCCCTCCCGCTGGCCGTAGCGAACCGTTTGCGCCACCAGCAAGGCGAGCAGCGGACCGGGAGACAGACCGGCTCCCAGCCCAAAGGTGGTTCCGGAGATCAGGTACGGAAGCAACCATTCAGGATAACTGGATGGCGGCCGGTGGCAAGTAGCTGGGGCTCGTCCCTGTTCCGCTCTTCCCCCCGCAGGGTCTTCCCGGAGCTTTTTGTGGCGGGCGTCAGCCTGCCCGGTGCTTCAGCCCAATGCCACCTACTTTTGCAGCCGGGCAGCATCGCGTAAGGCGGACGTCCACGCCCGCGGCGGACCTCCTGGTCCGGCTCTCCGATGCCCGGAAAAGGCCGACGGGGACGTCGGCCTGCGGGTCTGGAGACCCGCCCCACCAGATAGCTGAACAGTATTGGGGCTAAACCGCCTACTCCACGGTCTTACTTACAACTGACGGTGGCACTCCGGGCATCGGGTCGCGGACCGGGGGACGCGCGCGTCGCAGTAGGGGCAGGTGCGGCCGTGGCCGGGAGTTCGGGCCAAAGGGTCGGGCTGCACGCCGGCGCGGGGAACCGCCATGGTCCGGTCGAGTTCGGCAAGCTGGCGGCCGGGCGACATAACCGTCAGGTGCGTCTTGCCGACCGCGATTACGTCGCCATCGTTGACCCGCGCCGCGGCGCTGATGCGTTGGCCGTTGACAAACGTGCCATTGGTACTGCCGCGGTCGGCCAGCCACAGCCCATCGGGAATCGGCGTGAGCGTGGCGTGGAAACGAGACACCTGCGTGTCGTCGAGCCGGATCTCACACTCCTGATGGCGGCCAATCCGGGTCTCGTGCTCGATCGGCATCGTGGACCAGTTCTGGTTCTTGTCCGGGACGGCGATCGACCAGGCGCCGGCGGGCCGGACAATGGCCGGTGCGACGGCCCGGGCCAAACGGCGGCGTGGGCGCTGGCGCGGCGAACGAAGGCACGGACCGCTCCTCGGTCGGGGCGCGTCCCGGAGGCGGCGACACTGGGACCTCGGCCCGCTTGTTCGGCCTGCCACAAGCTTCCGCAAAAACGGTCACCGGGCTCGATCGGTGCGCCGCAGTGACCGCAAAACTGAGCCATTGCGGTTTCATTATAGAACCACGAGCTCAGGGCCCGTTCGCCGGACGGGCTCTCAACGACTGACAGTCCGGGGCATCGTGTTTCCCATCAGCGACTGGCCGCGCGAGCAACGTCAGCAGCGCGTCGCGCAGATCATCGAAGCCATGCGGCTGAGCCAGCTCTCGGATCGCCGTCCGGCCAATCTGTCTGGCGCGAGGCGGTGGGTGGCGCTCGGGCGTGCTGTGGCGCCGCATCCAGCAAGGCTGTTGCTCGACGAGCCGGCCGTGAATCTCGGTTCGGAGCCGCGGCCACGGGTGCGCGAGGATCTGCGGTGGGCGGTGGCGGAGCCGGGACCAACGATTCTGTTGGTGAGACAGGATGTCACGGAAACGGAGCGGTTTCCGCGGGTGATCCGTCTGGTACAGAGGACGGGTCGTTTCACGGTTGCAGTTGCTTGGCTGCTCTATTGCCGCTGCCTCGCGAAACGGGGATGGTTGTATACTGTCGCCAAGCAAGAGGGCGAAGCCGCCCGGCCGGCTCGCCAGTCAACAGGAGGGAATCATGGCACAGGGAAGACGGGAATTTATTGGGACACTCATGGGTTTCTGGACCGCCGCGGGCCTCGGCGCGCAAACACGGTCCGGCGACATGATCTACCGCACGCTGGGGCGTTCCGGCGAAAAAGTCTCGGCCATCGGCCTCGGCGGGTTCCATATCGGAGCGCCCCAGCGAGGAGAGCGAGGGCATCCGGCTCATTCGGACGGCGATCGATCGCGGCATCAACTTCCTCGATAACTGCTGGGATTACCGCGGCGGCGCCTGCGAGGTGCGGATGGGCAACGCCCTGCGGGACGGTTATCGGGAGAAGGCCTTCCTGATGACCAAGTTCGACGGGCGCACGAAGGAAGCCACCGCCAAGCAGATCGACGAGTCGCTCCAGCGGCTCCAGACCGATCACATCGACCTGATGCAGTATGCACGAGAACATCCGCATGGAGGACCCGGACCGGTTCTTCGCGCCCGGCGGATCGCTCGAGGCGCTGCTCGAGGCCAAGCAGGCGGGCAAGATCCGCTACATCGGCTTCACCGGGCACAAGGACCCGTACGTCCACCTGCGGATGCTCGAGATGGCGGAGAAGAACAATTTCCACTTCGATGCGGCGCAGATGCCGCTCAACATTCTCGATGCGAGTTTCCGCAGCTTCGCCCACCAGGTGGTGCCAAAGCTGGTCGAGCAAGGGACCGGCGTCCTGGCGATGAAGCCGCTGGCCTCGGGCGCGATTCCGCAGAACAATATTGCGACCGCCATCGAGTGCCTGCACTATTCGTTCAGCCTGCCGACGTCGGTGGTGATCAACGGATGCGACACCCTCGAGCGCTTGGACCAGGCCTTTGAAGCAGTCCGCACGTTTGAGCCGTTGACCGAGGATCAGCTCTCCGCGCTCATCGCGAAGACGCGGGCGGCGGCGCTTACAGGCAAGTACGAGATGTTCAAGACGACCACTCGATTCGACGGCACGGCCCGCAACCCGCAGTGGATGGGATAGGGCGTCGGTGGCCGGTGGCAGGCTGCCGGTGGCCGGTGACGGGCGGATCTCCTATACAATACTTGTCACCATGAAACGGCAGGAGACGGTTTCCAGGCGAGCGCTGCTGCGCGCGGGCGCGGCGGCTGGATTTTCGATTTTGCCTTCCCGCGTACTGGGATTCCAGGGGGCGACCCCGCCCAGCGAGAAGCTCAACGTCGCTTTTATCGGACTCGGCACCTACGGCGCCCGCGGACTGAGCGAACTCGCCATGCACAACATCGTCGCCCTCTGCGACGTCGATTGGCGGACGCGGAACCAAATCGGCGGCACCAGCCCGATCGCCTCGGAGGTGGCCGCCCAACACCCCGGCGTCCGGCGCTTCGACGACTGGCGCGTCATGCTCGAGGAGATGGACCGTCAGATCGACGGCGTCGTCATCGCCTCGGCCGACCACACCCATGCGGTGGCCGCCATCACGGCCATGAAAATGGGCAAGCACGTCTACTGCGAGAAGCCGCTCGCGCACTCGATCCACGACGTGCGCGCCATGGTGGCGGCCGCCGACAAGTATAAGGTCGCCACGCAGTTCGGTACGCAGGGACATGCTTCCGACGACTGCCGGTCGATGGTCGAGTGGATCCGGGACGGCGCGATCGGCGACGTCAAAGAAGTCCACCTGTTCCAGATCGGCCGGGCGCCCGGCTACTATTTCCAGACGCTCGACGAGCAGCGCCAGGCGCTCGGGCAGGTGGCCGATGGCCGGGAGCCGCCGCCGGAAGTGAAATGGGACCTGTGGCTGGGGCCCGCTCCCTTCCGCGCGTTTCATCCGATGTATGTGCCGAAGCGGTGGCGCGGATGGATCGACTTCGGGACGGGAATTCTCGGCGATCACGGACCGCACTTCCTCGATCCGGTCGCCTGGGCGCTCGATCTCGAGATGCCCGAAACGATCGAGGCGGAGACGAGTCCCGAGTGGGATCCCGGCCGTGACACGCAGGTCTGGCCGTTCGAGTCGACGGTGCGATACACCTTCCCCGCGCGCGGTGAACGGCCGCCGGTCGCGCTGACCTGGCACGGATTCCGGAAGCCGCCCACGCCTCCCGGCTGGGACCCCAACGAGCCGCTACCCGACGGTGGCGGGATCGTCCTGGGGTCGAAGGGGACGATCGTCTTCGGACCGATGTATTCGGGCACCCCAGGCAAGCCGGTGCCGGGTCTGCTGCGCCTGCTGCCGGACGAACTGGATCGCGAGTACCGCCGGCCGGCGAAGTCGCTCCCGCGCCCGGCGAGCAACTGGCTCGAATGGGTGGAAGCGGCGAAGGCGGGCAAACAGCCGAGCGCCGATTTCCACTACGGCCGCATTCTCACCGAGGTCCCACTGCTCGGCGACATCGCGATCCGGCAAAAGGGACAGATCCTGCGCTACGACGCGAAGGCGGGCCGATTCACGAATTCCGACCCGGCGAACGAGATGTTCTCGCGGCCGTCTCGGGAAGGGTGGGAGTTGCCGAGTTAGCGGCTACTCCTCCCATAGCGAAAGCACCCCTTTGAGCCACCGCTGCAGATCGCTGCTGAAGGATGCCAGCTCATCTTCGGTTACCAGTTCCAACTGGCACATCGACACGAGTTGGAGACGCATCTGCGATCGACGCAGGCCGTCGAAGACTCTGCCGAGTTCCTTGTCGCGGTCGCGCATCAGGTGATAGATGTCCCGGTAGCGTTCGTGGGTTGAACGCGAGCTATCCTGTACGAGTCCTGCGACGTCAGCGAGGACTCGCTCACAATAGCGCTCGACCGCAACCCGGTAGAGATCCCGGAAGATTCGCCAGTCCGATTCGAGTACTTGCTCTCCCATGGGTCGACACTTGAGTCCAATGTATCTCGTCAATACCTTCCAGGGCGTCGTGGACTGCCCTCAAGGCATTTTTCCACACCTTCCTGGCATAAGTGTTGCCTTGCTCTGGGGTCAGACAAGAATTGGGCTGAAAACCGGCAGACTCCGCTCCCTTCCGACGCGGCTCAGGGAGCCGTGACCGAAGGGAGCTGTCTTCGCCGGTTTTCGAGGGTGCGCACGCCACAGCTCGGCTGTCAGCGAGACGCTCGGATGCAGCCGGCCTACTGCCGTTCGCCGGCGACCCTTGCCAACTCCTCGAAGACGGCCTTCCGGCGCCAGCAGCGCTCGGGCGAGGAGGGCGCCTCATCGATTACCTCGACGACCCCGTACGAGGCGATGTCCAAGTCTTTCCGAGCGACCTTCCCGGTGCGGACGATTCCACGAAGCGAAGGTGAACCAGAAGGCGGTATCCACTCCGTGGCGCTCGTAGATTTCGACCAGCTCCCGCAGGTAAGTCACCTGCTCGTCTTCATCGCGGACGTAATCGCCGTTCAGTTGCTGGTCCTCGCCCTTGCCTTCGACGATCGCCCAGCCCATGGCGCCCTTGTCCGCCGCGCCGCGATACGTGCAACAGCCGAATTCCGTCACCGCAGCGGGCTTGCCGTGGGCGGACAGGGCCGCGATCTCCTGGTCGAAGTTCGCCGCGTTGCTCTGGTCGCGGTAGGCGTCCAGGCTCGCCACGCCGAACGGGGTCCAGTCGACTTGCTCCCACGGTCCGGAGGCATAGGTCACCGGACCAGCGAAACGCGCGCGCGCGGCTTCGACGGCCTTCGCCAGAAAACTGTTGAAGCGCTCCAGGATCTTCGGGTACTCGGCCATCAGGCCAGGCGGAGGAGCCACCAGGCAGCGCATCCGCTCATAGACGTTGGCGCCGGGAAGGAAGCCGCGGCCGAAGACGCTGAGCTCGCATCCGACCACCAGCGTCACGTTCACCTCAGACCGTCGCCGCAAGTTCTCCGCCTGCTTGGCGCATTTCGCAACCAGGTCCAGCATCTCGTCCTCGTCCAGGTCGCAGGGCTGCGGCGAGAGCCATACCTCCATGCCTTCGGCGGCGGCCAGATCGCCGGCAATGGTCATCTTCTCCACGTCGCCCCCGGAGACTCGCACCGCGGAGCAATGCAGATCGCGGGCGATTGCCTTCATGTCGAAGGCGACCTGCTCCGGATCGAAGACGGGCCGGGACTTGCGATCGCCCGGGAAAAAGCCTGTGTCGTAGTTGATGCCAATCTTCATGTGTGACCCCTCTGAAGACTCTGCAGAGCCCACTTTGACTACGTCCATCGCAGGGTTTTCTTACCGTTGATTCGGTTACCGGGGCGCTGTCTTGCCGTAGGGCGGGCGTCCCCGTCCGCGGCCGACCTCTGGCCGGCCCATAGCCGCGAACACCGGAATCGCAGATTCGCGCGACCTCACGGGCCTGCGAAAAAACGCCCTGGAGGACATCCACGACGACTTCGAAGGTCTTGACCAAATTGAAGCGCGCCAGCGACAGCCCCCGGATTCTTTCACAGACCCGTGACGTCGCGCCCGGGCGTGGACGCCCGCCCCACGGCGGTGCCTCACCCGCCGGCGATTGCCCCCACCACCAGCAGCGGCTCCGCTCCCGCGACCACCGGCTCCGGCAGCGGCGTGTCGGGCGGGTCGTGCGAGAGGTCCTGCTCGCAGGCGAAGTACCGCACATACGGCCTCCGTTGCCCGGTCGCCTGATCGCGGATCGTCCCGCGCAGCATCGGATAGCGAGCCTCGATCGCGTCGAGCACGGAACTCACGCTGGCTCCGCCCTCGATCTCCACCGTCACCTCGCCCCCCACGCGCGCCAGCGTCCGTAGATTGGCCGGCAGCATCACCCGGATCATGACAGCGTCTGCACCTCGACCGACAGCACACGCGGCAGGTGCTGGGCGATCGCCGTCCACGTGTCGCCGGCGTCGGCCGATGCGTAAACCTGCCCGCCGGTGGTGCCGAAGTAGATGCCGCATGCGTCGAGCGAATCCACCGCCATCGCGTCCCGCAGGATGTTCACGTAGCAGTCGCTCTGCGGCAGGCCCTTGGTGAGCGGCTCCCACTCGTTGCCGCCCGTCCGGCTCCGGTAGACGCGGAGCTTGCCCTCCGGCGGATAGTGTTCCGAGTCGCTCTTGATGGGGACCACGTAGATGGTCTCCGGCTCGTGCGCGTGGACGGCGATCGGGAAGCCGAAATCGGTGGGCAGGTTGCCGCTGACCTCGTGCCAGTTCTCGCCCGCGTCGTCGCTGCGCATCACGTCCCAGTGCTTCTGCATGAACAGCACATTCGGACGCGAGGGATGCATGCGCGATCCGGTGGACGCAGTGGCCGACTTCGGCCTCCGGGTCGGGGATGTACTGGGACTTCAGCCCCCGGTTGATCGGCTTCCACGTCTCGCCGCCGTCGTCGGTGCGGAAGGCTCCCGCCGCCGAGATGGCGATGTAGATCCGGTCGCGGATCGGCCGGGTCCAGCAGAATCGTGTGCAGGCACATGCCGCCGGCGCCGGGCTGCCACTTGGGTCCCGACCCGTGCTTCCGCAGTCCGGAGAGCTCCTGCCAGGACTTGCCCCCGTCGCGTCGAGCGGAACAGCGCCGCGTCTTCCACGCCGGCGAGCACCGTGTCCGGATCGGTCAGCGACGGCTCCAGGTGCCAGACGCGTTTGAACTCCCAGGGGTGCGGCGTTCCGTCGTACCACTGGTGGGTGCCGGGAACGCCGTCGTACGTAAATTCGTTCGACCCCGCCTCCCACGTCTTGCCGCCGTCGTTGGACCGCTGGATCACCTGACCGAACCAGCCGCTCGACTGCGACGCATAGAGCCGTTCCGGGTCGGCGGGCGATCCCTTCAAATGGTAGATCTCCCAGCCCGCGAAGTGCGGACCGCTGATGTCCCACTTCTCCCGCTTCCCGTCCGACGTCATGAGTGAATGCGCCCTTGGTGGTGCCCACCAGCACGCGCACTCCGCTTGTTTTATTTGCCATGAAAGGGCCCCCCTCTTGGTGCCTATAATTCCGGATGATACACCACCTCTGACATCTGCGGATCGTAGGGTGGCGAGGTGTGCCCGTTGCTGGCCGCCCCCTGCCCGGTGCCGTTTCGCACCGAGAGTCCCGGTCTCCGGACTATACTCTTGCAGTCATGAAACTCAAGCTCTATACTTATCCAACGTGCATCACGTCGAAGAAGGCGCGGGCGTGGCTGGAGGAGAAGGGCGCTGATTTCGAGGTGGTCGACCTCAAGCACGGACTGACCGCGGCGCAACTCGACAAGCTTTGACTACACGCAGTTCTTCAATCTCCGCAATCCCGTCTACCGGGAGAGCAAGATCAAGACCAGTCCGCCCGGCCGCGACGAGTGTCTGGGGATTCTCGCCGCCGAACCGAAAGCCATTCGCCGCCCCATGCTGCAGAAGGGGCGTACCATCGCCCTGGGCTTCATGCCCGGGGAATATGAGAGGATGCTCGCATGAAACGTCGTGCCTTCCTTTCCGCTACGGCCGGCGCGGCCGTGCCGCTGATGGCGATGCCGGTGCAGGTCGGCTCTGCGGTGATTTCTGGGAGAACCTACCCGGCCTCGGCCAGGCGTTTCAGGATGTCGGGAGCGTACTTCAACGGCACCGTGTAATGGCCTTCCCCGTCCAGCCAGCGGGTCTCGGCTGAAGGGATCCGCGCGGCGATGGTCTTGGCCATCGAGATCGGAATATTGCGGTCGACGGTGCCGTGCCAGAAGGTGATCGGCTGCCGAATTTTGGCCAGGTCGAGCCCCCAGTCGTCGAGGAAGATCCGGCCGTCGACGGCGACGTAGCCGGCCTCCTGGCGGATGCCCTCACGGAATGAAGCGAACGCCTCCGACTCGCGCAGCGCCTTCCGGTCGACCTCGGGGACCAGGCGAATGATCCACCGCATCGGAATGCCGTCCAGCGATCGCCCGGCGAGCGCGCCGCAGACCCGGATCAGCGGCGGCACCATCCATTCGGCAACGGGCGAGGTGGCGATCAGCAGGCGGTAAGGCAGAAGCATCTGCGAGCGGTCGGGGAACTCGCGCAGCGGTGGGGCGCCGCAGACAACGGCCGTCGCCCGCACCCGGTCGCCCAGGTCGTGCGCGCAGGCTAGCGCATACGGACCGCCGCCGGAGACGCCCATCACGAAGAATCGTTCGCAGCCCATCCCGGCAGCCATCTCGCCCACCAACGGCGGCCAGTCGCGCAGCTTCCGGCCGGGCACGAAGTCCGAGCGCCCCATGCCGGGACGGTCCGGCGCGATGACGCGGAAGCCCGCTTCCCGGGCGGGCCCGTCGATTGGCCGGGCCTGAATACGCGAACTCGGCCAGCCGTGGAAGTAGAACAGCGGGAGCCCGTCCGGCTGCCCGTATTCTGCGTAGCAGAGGCGTAGGCCGGCGGAGGTGGTGAAGTACTGTGTCTCGTTCCGGCCCGCGGTCACTTGCCGTCGCCGACCTGCAGCACCGAGAGAAACGCCTCCTGCGGGATATCCACCTTCCCGACGCGCTTCATCCGGCGCTTGCCTTCCTTCTGCTTCTCGAGCAGCTTCCGTTTGCGGGTGATGTCGCCGCCGTAGCACTTGGCGATGACGTTCTTGCGCATGGCTGGGATGCTTTCGCGGGCGACGATCTTGTTGCCGATGGCCGCCTGAAGCGCCACCTCGAACATCTGCCGCGGGATGAGCTTGCGCAGCCGGCCGATCAGGTCCTTGCCACGCTCGTAGGCGAAGTCCCGGTGGACGATGATCGATAGCGCATCCACCGGATCGCCGGCGACCAGGACGTCGAGCTTGACCATCGGCGAGACGCGGTACCCGGCTAGGTGGTAGTCGAGCGACGCATAGCCGCGGGAGGCCGACTTGAGGCGGTCGTAGAAGTCCAGCACGATCTCGTTGAGCGGCAGCCGGTACTCCAGCACTACGCGGCCGCTGCCGAGATGCTCGAACTTCTTCTGCTCCCCGCGCTTCTCCTCGAGAAGGGCGAGAATATCGCCGAGGGAATCCTCGCGGGTGATCACCGAGGCCTCGATGATCGGCTCCTCGACCTGAAATCGATCTCGGCACCGGATCGGGCCACTTGGTGGGGTTGTCGACCTCGACCAGGCCGCCATTCGTCTTGGTGACACGATAGCGAACGCTGGGGGCCGTGGTGATGAGATCGATCTCGAACTCGCGCTCCAGACGCTCCTGGACGATCTCCAGGTGCAGGAGTCCGAGGAAGCCGCAGCGGAAGCCGAAGCCCAGCGCGGCGGAGCTTTCCGGCTCGAAGGTGAAAGCGCTGTCGTTGAGACGCAGCTTCTCGAGCGCGTCGCGCAGCACGCCGTGCTCGTGGGACTCCACCGGATACAGGCCGGCGAAGACCATCGGCTTGGTCTCCTCAAAGCCCGGCAGGGGCTCGGCGGCGGGCCGGGCGGCGTCGGTGACCGTCTCGCCGATCTGGGCGTCGGAGACCGTCTTGATGTTGGCGAACATGTAGCCCACCTCGCCGGCGGTCAGCTCCTGGCACGGGATCGCGCTTCGGCGTCTGGTAGCCGAGCCCGTCGACCTCGAACGCCTTGCCGTGGGCCATCAGCCGGATCTGCTGGCCGATGCGGAGCGTGCCGTCCATGACGCGCAGCAGCGTGATGACGCCGCGGTAGGGATCGAACCAGGAATCGAAGATGAGCGCGCGCAGCGGACGCGTCGGGTTCGGCCGTGGGAGGCGGCGTGAGGTGGACGATCGCCTCGAGGATCTCGTGGACGCCGAGTGCCCTGCTTGGCGCTGGCGAGGATGGCGCTCGACGCCGTCGAGGCCGATGAGTCGTCGATCTGCTCGCGGATGCGGTCGGGCTCGGCCGACGGCAGGTCGATCTTGTTGATGACCGGGATGATCTCGAGGTCGTGGTGGAGCGCCAGGTAGGTGTTGGCCAGCGTCTGGGCCTCGACGCCCTGCGAGGCGTCGACCACCAGCAGGGCGCTTTCGCAGGCTTGCAGGCTTCGGGAGACCTCGTAGCTGAAGTCGACGTGGCCGGGCGTGTCGATCAGGTTGAGCTGATAGGTCTGGCCGTCGTCGGCTTTGTAGCTGAGGCGGACGGCATGGGCCTTGATGGTGATGCCGCGCTCCCGCTCGAGGTCCATGCGTGTCGAGCACCTGGGCCTGCATCTCGCGGTCAGGAGAGCGCTCCGGTGGCCTCGAGCAGGCGGTCGGCCAGCGTCGACTTCCCGTGGTCGATGTGCGCAATGATGCTGAAGTTGCGGATGAGGGCTGGGTCCATGCGGTAAGATGAAGCTCAGAAGCTCGATTATCCCACAGTACGATGCCGTGCCGTGCGGGATAAACGGCTCATCCAGGGCGGAGCAGCCACATGTCACACAAGGTCACTGAAGGAAATCTCAACGCCAAAGGGCTGAAGTTCGCCATTCTGGTCAGCCGTTTCAACAGCTTCGTCACCGAGCGGCTGCTGACTGGGCGCCCTGGACGCACTGGCGCGGTCGGGGGCCGAGACGGCGGATATCGAGATCGTCCGCGTGCCGGGCTCGTGGGAGATGCCGGTGGCGGCCGCCGAGTTGGCCCGGCGGAAGCGGCACGATGCCCTCATCTGCCTGGCCGCGGTCATGCGGGGCGACACCCCGCACTTCGATCACATCGCCGCCGAGGCCGCCAAGGGACTGGCGCAGACCTCGCTCGAGACCGGCGTCCCGGTCGCCTTCGGCGTTCTCACCACCAACACGCTCGAGCAGGCCATCGACCGGGCCGGCGCCAAGCAGGGGAACAAGGGCTTCGACGCGGCGATGTCGGCCGTCGAGATGGGCAACCTCATGAAGTCGCTGCGGTCGTCCTGACGCAGGCACGCCATGCCATCCAGAAGGCGGTCCCGAGAGAAGGCGCTCCAGATCCTCTATTTGCGGGACATACGGGACGAGACGGCCACCAACGCCTTGAGCGATTACGGATCGCTTGCCGCCGAGGAGGGGGAGACAGAACCCGAAACCGACGCCTTCACCGAGGAACTGGTCAGCGGCGTAGCGCTCCAGTCCGCCGACATCGACGCGAGAATCACGGCCCACTCCGAACACTGGAAGCTCGAGCGGATGCCGGTCGTGGACCGCAACATCCTGCGCCTGGCGATCTACGAGATGGCCTTTGTCCGGACCCCGCCCGCGGTGGTGATCGACGAAGCACTCGAGCTGGCGCGACGGTTCTCCGGTGAGGCGTCGAGATCATTCATCAACGGCGTTCTCGATGCTGTCGCCCGGGAGCTGTAACAGTACCTGATGATCGAAGCGCCCCGCGATGAGGTTCCGGAGCCTTTTGTGGGGTAAGCTTCAGCTTGCTCGGGGCTTCAGCCCCGATCTTCGTCCCGGGAGCTTGCGTGGCATTCGGCTAAAGCCCGCCCTCCAGATTTGAGGTTGACCGAGTTGAATGCATCGCATCCGGCATCTGTAACCGTGACCCGCCGCGGCGCCCAGCGTCTGCGTGACGGCCACCTCTGGGTCTTCGACGGCGACCTGGCCGACCGTGGCGAAGCGTCTCCGGGCGAGGCCGTCACGGTCCGGGACCCGTCCGGCCGCACCATTGGCACGGCCCATTACTCGTCCACCTCGAAGATTGCCCTGCGCCTGCTCTCCCGCGAAGCCGTCCCGATCGATCGCGACTTCTATCAGCGCCGTCTCTCGACCGCGCTCGATCACCGGCGCCGGTTCGTCCACAATACCGACGCCTGCCGCCTGGTCCACGCCGAGGGTGACCTGCTGCCGGCGCTGGTGGTGGACCGCTACGACAGTTACCTCGCCGTCCAGACCCTGTCGCAGGGGATGGACCGCAACCGTGACGTGATCCTCGAGTGTCTCCGCGATCTCATCTCGCCGGCGGGCATCGTCTTACGCAACGACGTCGCCCTGCGGCGCCGGGAGGGCCTCCCAACCGAGACCGCCGTCGTCCACGGCGAGATCCCCGGCACGATCGGCTTCCGCATGAACGGGCTGTCGCTCGCCGCCGACCTTCGCCAAGGCCAGAAGACCGGCCTGTTCCTCGACCAGCGCGAGAACTATCTGGCCGCGGCCCGCTACGCCGGCGGCCGGGCCCTCGACTGCTTCACGTCGACGGGAGGGTTCGCGCTCCACCTGGCCGGAGCCTGCGAGTCGGTCGAGGCCATTGACAGCTCCGAACGCGCCCTGGCCGCCGCCGAGCAGAACGCCGAGCGGAACTCGATCGAGAACATCCAGTTCCGGGAAGCGGACGTCTTCGATCTCCTGTCCGGCTACGGGATCACCGGACGCCGGTTCGAGACGATCGTGCTCGACCCGCCGGCCTTCGCCAAGTCCCGTGCCGCCGTCCACAAGGCCCTCGACGCCTACCGTGAGATCAATTTCCGTGCCCTCCAGATCCTCGAGCCGGGCGGGGTTCTCGTCACCTGCTCCTGCTCCCACCATGTCACCGAGGCGATGCTGATGGAGACGCTCGGCGCCTGCGCCGGCGAACTCGGCCGCACGATCCGAGTCATCGAGTGCCGCCGCCAGCCCCCGGATCATCCCGTCCTGCTGCAGGTGCCGGAGACACTTTACCTGAAGTGCTTGATCGTGCAGGCTCTTTGATGGTCGATTCGGGTTGCCCGGCCCCCCCCCGAAGGGATATCCTTAGACTTGTGTCAAGAATCACTATATTTAGATCCTGATTCCCGTATCTCGAAAAGACTGCAATGGATAACCTCGCCTCCTATACCCCCTACGTGGGTCTTCTCGGCCTGATCTGTTCCTTACTCGTTTACGTTGTCGTGAGCCGGAAACCGGCCGGCAACGAGACCATGCAGGAGATCGCCGAACTGATCCAAACCGGAGCGATGGCGTTTCTCCGCCGTGAGTACACCATCCTCCTCGGATTCATTGTTATTGTCGCCGCGCTGCTGGCCTGGCAGCTTGGCGTGCCCACCATGATCTGCTTTATCAGTGGCGCCGCGTGTTCGATCATCGCCGGATTCATCGGCATGAAATCGGCCACCAAGGCCAATTCCCGGACCAGCGAGGCGGCTCGCACTCAGGGCGCGGGGGCGGCCCTGATGGTCGCCTTCGGCGGAGGTTCGGTGATGGGGCTCGCCGTCGCCGGGCTCGGTCTGCTGGGCGTCGGTATCTTCGCCGCCATCTACGGGACCCCCGAACAAGCGGCCAACATCAACGGCTTTGCGATGGGCGCCAGCTCGATTGCCCTGTTCGCCCGTGTGGGCGGCGGCATCTACACCAAGGCCGCCGACGTCGGTGCGGACCTCGTTGGCAAGGTCGAAGCCGGCATCCCCGAGGACGACCCCCGCAACCCCGGTGTTATCGCCGATAACGTGGGCGACAACGTGGGCGACGTCGCGGGCATGGGCGCCGACATCTTCGAGTCCTACGTCGGCTCGATGATCGCCACCATCGCCATCGCGGCCACCTTGCAAGCCCGACGCTCTCGGCGCACTCGCCGCGGGCGACCCCGTACGGGCCAAGACGATCCTGATGTCTCTTCCCCTGGTGCTGGCGGCAGTGGGCCTGATCGCGTCGTTGATCGGCAATCTCTCGCTTCAGCTCACGAAGAAAATGGGGCCGGCGGGCGCGCTGCGCTATTCGGCCTGGTTCGCCGCCGTTCTGTTCCTCGTGGGCGCCTATCTTGTGATTCATGGCCTCGCGATGTCGAACTCCATCTTCTGGGCGGTGGTCGCCGGCAACATCGCCGGTGTCGCGATCGGATTTGTCACTGAATACTACACGTCGATGAAGCCGGTCTTCCGAATCGCCGAGGCGTCGAAGTCCGGCAGCGGGCCGAACATTATCCATGGCCTCGCGGTCGGCTTTGAATCCACCGCGATCCCGGTGCTGATCATCTGCGCCGCTATCTACGTTGCCTTCGCGGTGGCCGGGCTGTTCGGCATCGGCGTCGCCGCCGTCGGCATGCTGGCCACGGTCGGGATCACGATGAGCGTCGACGCTTACGGACCGATCGCCGACAACGCCGGCGGCATTTCCGAGATGGCCGGCCTCGGACCCGAGGTCCGGGCCATCACCGACGAGCTCGACTCGCTCGGCAACACCACCGCCGCGATGGGCAAGGGCTTCGCGATCGGCTCGGCGGCCCTCACGGCGCTGGCGCTGTTTTCCGCCTATACCCAGGCCATCGACGGCGTCCGGCTCGCCCACGGGTTGGATGGCGTTCTGATCCGCGTCAACGAAGCCACGGTCGTCATCGGACTGCTGCTCGGCGGCACCCTGCCGTTCCTGATCGCGGCCTTCACGATGACCGCCGTCGGCAAGGCCGCCAATGAGATGGTGCAGGAGATTCGCCGGCAATTCCGTGAGATCAAGGGTCTGCTGGCCGGTGAGCCGGGGGTCAAACCCGATGCGGCTCGCTGTGTCGAAATCGCCACCGCTTCAGCGCTCAAACAGATGATCCTGCCCGGCCTCACCGCCGTCGCCGCGCCCGTGATCGTGGGCTTCGCCCTCGGCCCCGAGGCACTCGGCGGAATGCTGGCCGGCGCCACCGTCACCGGCGTCCTGCTCGCGTTGTTCATGTCCAACGCCGGCGGCGCGTGGGACAACGCCAAGAAGGCGATTGAAAAGGGGGATATCCCGGGCGAGGAGAAGGGCTCGGACGCTCACAAGGCGGCGGTTGTCGGCGACACGGTCGGCGACCCGTTCAAGGACACCAGCGGCCCGTCGATGAACATCCTGATCAAGCTGATGTCGATCGTCGCCCTGGTCATCGCCCCGCTGATCGCGCTGCTGTAGGGCGGGGCTGTCCGCAGACCGCTTGCGGGTGGCTCACTCTGATTCGGACCTCGCCAAGTCGCGCTCGATCGTTGCGATGAGCGGCGGCAGGTGCCGGGTCACGGTGAGCCACACCGTCTTCCCCCTCAGTACCGGTCGCGCGGGCGTTCGTAAGGCTCCCGGAGGTAGCGGGCGGCTTCCTCCTGGGCGCCTTGGGTGTTGTCTTTGGTGCGCAGGGCCTGCTGGTACTCGTTGACGGCGCGCTCGCGCTGTCCGGTGACGTCGAAGATCTTGCCGAGATTGATGTGCGACCAGACCACCGTCCACTCCGGATCCTGGTCGCCGTTGATCGCTTCCCGGAACTCGTTGGCCGCGGACTGATAGTTGCGCTGCTGGAAGAACGCCTCGGCGACTCGGTAGTGCGCCAGCGAGCTGTAGCGGTTGACGTCAAGCGCCTTCTGGTACTCCTGCAGCGCGTCGACAAACTCGCCGATCTCGGCGAATTGCTCGCCCCGCCGGATGGCCACCCGCACGCGCATCTCGTCGTCGTAGCGGAGCACGTCGCCGTCGGGGTCGATGATCACTTTCTTCGGTTTGCCGAAGGTCTCGATGACGAATTCCGACGAGGCGCCCACCACCTCGACCGTGCTTTCCTCCGGGTTGCCCTCGGTCTCGATGCGCAGCTTCACCGGCATGCGGAAGGTGTCGAGGTCCTGCATGATCTTGCCCATCATGCGGAATCCCTTGCGGGTGCGGTAGACCGTGTATTCGAGCTGGAACTCCGGCGCGCCGCTCGACTCGATCCACTGAATGAAGAAGCCCTGCAGGTTCTGGCTGGTCCGCTGCTCGACCACCTGGCGGAAATCATCGGTGAAGTACGGCTTCCAGGCGAACTGCTCGAGAAAGGCCCGCAGCGAGGGCAGGAACTGCTCGTCGCCGATCACCTGCCGGAGCATGTTGAGCACGGCCGCTCCCTTGCCCGCGGTGGCGGCCCAGAACTCCGGCGAGTAGTCTTCCAGGCGCGAGGACTGCATGAGCGGAATCTGATCCACGGTGAGCGCCTCGACGTAGTCGTCCTTCACTTCTTGGGCGAAGGCTGGCGGACCTTGCTGGTCTTCGATCCACAGCATCTCGGAGTACCGGGCGGCGCCGTTGACCAGCCAGAGATGGTTGCGCGAGGCCGGCGAGGTGAGCATTCCCCACCACTGCCGCGAGATCTGGTTGACGAGCAGGCGATCGTCGACATGGTCGCCGATGGCCGGTGTCGACAGGAAAAGCATGCCCGGCGCCGCATAGCCGTTCGGGCACCCTTCATCCGTCTCGACCACCTGCAGGCCGCTCTCCGGCGGGATCCCGTAGACGCCCGTGAGGAAGGTCATCACGCGGCCGATCGTCTCGCCGTAGGAGGCGGCCATCTTGGCGGCCTCTCCGCGGAAGTAGAACATTGTCCGGACGCCTTCGCTGTCAACGACTTGCGGCTCGTCCTGGACGATGGCGATGCTGCCGGGGAACGACGGGCGGTTGAAGTCGAGATTGTAAACGGTCTTGCCCTCCTCGCCCGGCTCGTGGGTGATGAGGCCGCTGCCGAGGACGCGATAGCCGGAGGGAACCGTGATCTTCATCTTCGCCTGGAACCGGTCGGTCGTGTAGCCATGGACCGGGAACCAGCGGGCCGGGTACATCAGGTAGCCATGGTCGGCGTGGATGGCCGCGAAGTTGATGCCCCAGACCGGTGAATCCTCCCGACCGGTGAGCTGACCGCCGTAGCGGAAGGTGAGCTGCTTCGTCTCGCCCTTCATCATGCGGTCAGGGAAGCGCACCTCGGTGGTGAAGTTGTCGTAGGAGCGCGAATTCTGGACGTCCTCGCCGTCGCCGTCGGTGACGCTGTCGAGATTCAGTTGGTTGTGCAGCTCAAAGTCGGCAAAGCGGACGTCGTCCTCCACGGCGGTGAAATTGATCGTGGCCTGGGCCGTCAGCTCCTGCGTGCCCGGGTTGATCTCCGCCTCTATGGACACCGTGTCGACGTCGATCTGCGGGGCTTGGCTCTGTGCCGCCACCGTGGCCGGCAGGGCCAGCAGCGCGACGGCGAGCAAGCCTCCGAATCGCGGCTTAGGAATGCTATGACTACCTAACCTGCTCATGGTTCCTGTTTAACAACTCTTCGTACCACGGCGGCGGCGCTCTCCATGGGAGCGGCCTCGCCGGACAGCCTGGCCCGGACTTCGGACAGGTCGCAGCGCATGCGCTCCGACCGGGCCGGATCCTCCAACAGGAGGGCCGCTTCCCGGGCGAGGCGTTCGCCGGTGATCTCGTCCTGAATGATCTCGGGGACGATCTTCCGACCGGCGATGAGATTCACCATGGAATAAAACGGCACGTTGACCGAGGTCGCGGCCCATCCACCAGGTCAGGCGGGTGACCTTGTAGAAGGTCACCATCGGGGTGCCCAGCAACGCCGCCTCGATGGTCACCGTGCCGCTCGCGGCAAGGGCCAGATCCGCGTGCGCAATTGCATTCCACGTTTGCCCTTCAATTACTTGGATGGGTAGGCGCGAAATCGGTTCCCAAAATTTTGGCGGCCGGGCGACCGGCGTCGCCAGGACATATGTCAGGTCCCGCGCGCGCCCCAGCCGCGCCACGGCATCCGCCAGAACCGGCAGGTGACGCGCCGACTCGCCCGCCCGGCTGCCGGGCAGCAGCGCGACCAGGGGCCTGTTTTTCGGCAATTTGTAGCGGTCCAGGAACTCGTCCCGGCCAAGCGACGGACCGATCAACCGGGCGAGCGGATGGCCGATGTAGTTCGCCGCGACGCCGTGTTCGCGAAAGAAGTCCTCCTCGAACGGGAAGATGCAGAGCAGCCGGCTCACGTCCCGCCGGATCTGCCGCAGCCGCCAGCGCTTCCATGCCCAGACCTGGGGCGCCACCAGGTAAACGACCGGAATGCCCATCCGGCGCAGGCGTTTGGCGAGCCGGAGGTGGAAGCTCGGGCTGTCGGTCAGCATGGCGAGGTCCGGCCGTTCCCGCTCCGCCGCCGCGAGCAGCTTCCGGTACTCGCCGTAGATCCGCGGGATGTGATGGAGGACTTCGACCAGACCGACCACCGAGAGGCTGGCCGCGTCCACCACCTGCCGCACACCCGCCTCCCGCATGCGCGGTCCGGTGCAGCCGAAGTAGTCGGCTCCGGGCAGACGACGCCTAAGCGCATGAACGAGTTCGGCCGCGTAGAGATCACCCGACGCCTCGCCGGCCGAGATCAGGATCCTGGGTGGGGCCACCAACGGCGATTGTAGCGCCTCAGCCCGTAAGGCGGACGTCTACGTCCGCGGCCGGCCTTAGGCCAGCCGAATGCCCCGAACTCTGGAAGCCGGCAAGTGGCGCGACCGGGACACCTGCCCTACGGCTCAGCCGCGGTCCGTTCGAGATAGGTGTAGCCGCGGAGACCCTCCTCGTAGACCCGGATCAGGTCGCCGGCCTCCTGGTAGCTGAGTTTGCCGTTCCTCACGGACCCTTCGACGTCGGACCGGAACCGCTCGAGCAGACTCGCGGGCGTCGTAGGAGACATAGTCGAGCACCTCGCGAACGGTGTCACCGCGAACCACCGCCTCGAGCACCGGCTCGCCACTCTCGCTCGTGCGGACGTGGACCGCGTTGGTGTCGCCGAGGAGGTTGTGCAGGTCGCCCAGGATCTCCTGGTAGGCGCCGATCAAAAAGGCGCCCATCAGGTACGGCTCGCCGTTGAGCGGGTGCAGCCGCAGCGTCGTTTTGACGTCGCGGCGGTCGATGAACTGGTCCACCTTGCCGTCGGAATCACATGAGATGTCGGCCAGTACGGCGTGCCGCGTCGGCCGTTCGAGCAGCCGGTGGATCGGCATGATGGGAAACAACTGCTTCACCGCCCAACTGTCGGGAATGCTCTGGAACAGCGAGAAGTTGCAGAAGTAGGTCTCCGACAGCATCCGGTCGAGGCCCTCGAGCTCCTCCGGATAGTACTCCAGCCGCTCGGCCAGCTTCTGGATCCGGCGGCAGATGGCCCAGTAGAAATTCTCGGCCACGCACCGCTGCTCGATGGGCAGGTAGCCGAGGCTGAACAGGTTCAGGGCCGAGTCGAGCGACTGCTGGGCATCATGGAAGCTCTCGAGCAGATTCTTGACGCCGAGATGCTTGTACGTATCGAGCAGGTCGATCACCGGCTGCTCGTAGGTTTCAGGAACGCTGTCCGGCACGTTGCCATCGCCCAGTCCGGTGACGCCCAGCACGTTGAAGACCAGCACGCTGTGGTGCGCCGCGATCGCCCGGCCGCTCTCGGTCACGATGGTCGGGCAAGGAGTTTCGGTCTCGTCGCACACGTTCTGGATGTGGTGGACGACGTCGTTGGCGTACTCCTGGAGCGTGTAGTTGACGCTCGATTCGAAGTCGGTCTGGGAACCATCGTAATCGATGCCCAAGCCGCCGCCCACGTCGAGGAACTGAAGGCCGGCGCCGGCCCGCTTCAGCTCCACATAGACGCGGACCGCCTCGGTGACGGCCGCCTTGATCAGCCGGATGTTGGTGATCTGGCTGCCGAGGTGGAAGTGCAGCAACTGGAGCGAATCGGCCATCCCAATCGCCTTCAGCCGCTCGAGCACGCGGATCGCCTCGGTGGCCGTGAGGCCGAACTTCGAACGGTAGCCGCCGGAGGACTTCCACCGGCCCGAGCCGCGGCTGGCGAGCTTGATGCGCAGCCCGATCACCGGCGTCACGCCCACCTCCGCCGCCTGCCGGAGAATCACGTCGAGCTCGGTGAACTTCTCGACCACGGGGATGATCTGGCGGCCGAGCTTCCGGGCCAGCATCGCCGTGTGGATGTACTTATCGTCCTTGAATCCGTTGCAGATGATCGGCGTCTGGTTGTCGGCCAGCGCCATGACGGCAAGCAGCTCCGGTTTCGAGCCGGTCTCGAGGCCGAGGCCGAACTTGCGGCCGTGGTCCAGGATCTCCTCGACCACGTGGCGCTGCTGGTTCACCTTGATTGGGTAGACGCAGCGGTAGCCGCCGTCGTAGTCGAACTCGCCGATGGCGTTGGTGAAGGCCTGGTGTATGTCGCTGACCCGCTGGCGCAGGATCTCGCCAAAACGGAGCAGGATCGGGAGTCCGATGCCGCGCAGCACCAGCGTATCCACCAGCTTTTTCAGGTCGATACCGACGGCGGGGTCCTTGGTGGGGTGGACCCACACGTGGCCGTTCTCGCCGACCGAGAAGAACTCGTGGCCCCATCGGTGCACGTCGTACAACTCGGCGGCGTCCGCGATGGTCCACCGGTCGGCCGGTTCGCGCGCCGCCATGCTACTAATTGCCTTCGAACTCAATCAGACTGCCTCCGCAACCTACAGTTTCCACTGTCGGAGGCGGTTGCGGCAAGTGCCTGTTTGCTCGGGGACGGAAGCCGGCCGAGTGTCCGGCGACATGTCTCGGGGCGGGGCATCGCCGCCCGACGGTGTTCGTGTCTGCCAGTGAGCCGGACAAAGCGGCAACCAGGAGATTGGGCCGCTACTGTGCTGTCTCAGAAGTTGCTTGACGGTGACCACTGGAGTTGTCCGTTCGTGTGGGGCAGCCGCTCCGGCTGCGGCGGCCTCGCAGGCCGCCCAAAGGGATGGAAGTCGCGGCTGGGTTCGATTGGAGCCGTGACCGAAGGGAGTAGAGATGGACCTGCGGTCCACCGATATGGATGAAAATGTCGGCCGCGGACCGTGTAGGCTGGAAACGGCGAGGGACGGGAGAGGTCGCCGGAGGTGCCTGTAGCGGGGTAATTTTCAGGGGAGCGGAGTCTGCCTTCCTCATCGCGACCGGAAGGTGCGACTTTCAACGGAGCGCAGCATGCCGGTCGTAATCTAAGACGCAGACCGCTAACTTCCCGCCGTCTTGATCAGCTCCGCCGCGTGGTCGAGCGCTTGCGGGGTCAGGCGCTCGCCCGATAGCATCCGGCCGATCTCCTGGACCCGCGCCTCGCGATCGAGCTCGACCACCGTCGCCACCGTCCGGCCCTTCACCTCGCTCTTGTCGACCGCGTAGTGATGGTCCGCGAAGCCGGCGATCTGCGGCAGATGGGTGACGCAGAGCACTTGATTGACGGCCGCCAGTTGCTTGAGCCGCCGGCCGACCTTTTCCGCCGCGCTGCCGCCCACGCCGGCGTCCACCTCGTCAAAGACCAGCGTCAGCGGCGCGGACCGCCGTTTCGCGCCTGTCCCCGGCGCCAGGGTACAGGTCTTGAGCGCGAGCGCGATGCGCGATAGCTCGCCGCCCGAGGCCACCTTGTCGAGCGGGCGCGGCTCCTCGCCCGGGTTGGGCGAGACCAGGTAGAGGACGCGGTCCGAGCCGGCGGCCGACCACGCTGCCTGACTCACCTCGATGCGGAACACCGTGTGCTCCATGGCGAGCGACCGCAACTCCTTCTCCAGGCTCTTTTCGAGCTTGCCGGCAGCCCGTTTACGGTGCGCCGACAAACGGTCCGCCACGGCGGTGTACTGCTCGCCCAGCCGGGCGCGTTCGGCTTGCAACTGCTGCCGCCGCTCTTCGGAGGATTCGACGGCCGCGATGTTGGCCCGGACTTCTTCTAAAAACGCCAGGATCTCCGGGATCGTCGCGCCGTACTTCCGCTTCAGCCGGTCGAGCGTTGCCAGCCGCGACTCGACCTCTTCCAGACGTCCCGGGTTGGCCTCCAGCCGGCCCATGTAGTGGCGCAGCTCGTGGGCGGCCTCCTCGACGGCGATCTCGGCCGGCTTGAGGCTGTCGCGAATCGGCGCCAGGTTCTCGTCGAATCCGCAAATCTCGTCCAGGCTCCTCCAGGCGTGCCGAATACGGGCCATGGCGGCTGTCTCGGAGGCGTACAGAGCGTCGAAGGCGGCGTCGGTGTTCGTCTCTAGCCGGGCGACATTCTGAAGCACCCGCCGCTCCTGTTCGAGCGCCTCGTCTTCGCCGGGCTGCGGGGCAGCCTCCTCGATTTCGGTGCGCTGGAACGACCAGAGATCGGCCATCCGCAGGCTCTCCTGTTCGGAGCGCTCGAGCGCGGCCAGCTCGCCGCCGGCGGTGTGCCAGCGGTCGTAGACCTGGGTGACTTCGTCCAACAGCGAATCGGCCCCGGCGTAGGCGTCGAGCATATCGCGCTGCGTCTCGGCGGCGAACAGACGTTGCTGGTCGTGCTGGCCGTGGATGTCACCGAGGTAGGGGGCCAGCTCGCGCAGCAGGCCGGCGGTTGTGGGACGGCTGCCGGCAAATGCCCGGGACTTGCCCCCGGCGAGGATCTCGCGCTCGATGAGCAGCTCGCCGTCCTCGACCTCGATGCCGGCTTCGTCGAGCAGCGCCGCGAGTTTCCGGTCCGCGGGGACGCCGAAAATCCCGGAGATCCGCGCGCGCTTGGCCCCGGAACGGATCACGTCGGCCGACGCCCGCCCGCCGAACAGCAGGTCCAGCGCGTCGACGACGATCGATTTGCCGGAGCCCGTCTCGCCGGTCAACAGGTTGAGCCCGTCGTGGAAGCGCACCCGCAGCCGCTCGATAACGGCGTAGTTTTCCACCAGTAGCTCGACGAGCATCTGAAGGTGATTATACTTCCCGGGGCGGCTCGCCCCGGTCGCGGCGGCGGCGCTTCACGAAAGGATCCGAGGCATTGGCCCACGTCTTGATCAGAATCAGAAACACGGCCAGCAGCGCGGCGAAGGTCGCGGCGGTGCCGATGGCCAGGTAGTCCTTCGGCCCATGGGGGCCCGGTATCGCCTGATGGAGAATCCCGGCTACCGCGAAGAAGATCAGCGCGGCGGCGAGGCCTACCATTGCAGCGCGACCTTTGGTGAACTCCACTTCTTTCCTCTCGATCAACCATGAGCGCGGCACCGATGTCGGAGCGCCGGCTCATCGGGACGCGGACCGATTCGCTCGCCCGAGGCATGTACCGGATGCACTCGTCTCTCGATGGGGGGACTCTTTAATCGTACTTCTCGTAGACCAGACTTTTGCGATCGAAGCCGAGGTCCTTCAAGCGCTGCCGGACATCGTTGACCATTTCCTTGAGGCCACAGATGTAGACGTGCAGGTCGCGCCGCTCGCCAACCGCTTCGACAACATGCGGCTGCACGTATCCGGTGCGTCCTTTCCAGCCGGGCCCCGGGCGGCTGACCACCGGCCAGAAGCGGAAGTTCGGATGCCGGCGCGCGAGTTCCTCGAACTCCTCCTGATAGAGGATACCGTCCTCGAACCGGACGCCCAATACCAGCGTGTACTGCTTGCCGGCGTCCCAGATGCGCTGGTCGAGGAACATCGACCGGAACGGCGCGATGCCCGTGCCCGTGGCCACGAATACCGAGTCACGGATCGGCTCCCGGAGCGTGAATGTCCCCAGCGGCCCTGTCATTGGAATCGTCTCGCCCGGCTTCAACGAGAACAGATACGGCGAGAAGGTCCCCAAATCGACGCGGTTCAGGCACAGCTCGAACCGGTTCCCCTGCTGCGCCGAGGCGACCGAATAGGCGCGCGTGATCTTCTTCCCGCCCACTTCATCGGTGAGCGAGACGAACTGGCCGGGTATGAACTCGAGCCGGTCGATGTCCGAGACCTCGAACTGGAAGTGCCGGACCTGTTGGCCTATGTCTTTGTATTCCAGGAGTTTCGCTTGCAGAATCCCTATCCTCCGACGGTCTGTTTGTCGATTTCACGAGCCCGCTCGAGCAACACTTGAACCAGAGAGGGGTGTCCATCGAGGGGGGCGGCGATCTCAACCTTGACGTTCTTGTAGATGCTCGCTGCCTCCGCGGCGATGCGGGGCAGGTCCTCGGCCGCATGCCGGCCCAGGGTCAGGAAGTAGGGAAGCACCACGATGCGCCCGGCGCCGGCGCGGGCCAGGTTGCCGATGGTGGCCGGCAGGTCGGGCGGTGTGCAGTCGAGAAAGGCGACCTCCACCGTCTCGAACGCCCCGTCGCGGCGCAGGCGGGCAGCGACGTCGCGCACGGCGTCATTCGCGCTTTCGACGCGCGAGCCGTGAGCAAAGACGACGTAGGCAGTTCGCATGGCATCCCCTGTCGTACCAGTGTACTGTGCCTCCGTGAGGCGGACGTCCACATCCGCGGCCGACCTCCCGGTCGGCCTCCCCGGCGATGAACAGACGAGACTGCGCGACCGGGAGGTCGCGCGCGGGCGTGGACACCCGCCTTACGGCGTAGCGAGCAGTCCTTCCTCGGGCTCCGATTCCGGCGGCGAGAAGTTCTGATACAAGAAATCGAGGAAGGCACGCCCCCGGCGCCGGCCATTGTTCTGCTGCAACTCGAGCCGCTGGAGGAAGACCAGCGTGCCGAGGACGTGGCTATCTCGGATCGAGTGCGAACCCGTCTCCTTGGCCACTTCCTCCCGAAACTCCTCGATCCCCCGGTGGACCCGCTGCTGGATCCTGGCCGCGTAGGGGTTATCCGGCCGCGATTCGTAGATCAGGCCGCTGTCGAGCGTCTTTTGCGTCTTGATCAACGATTCGAGCGCCTCACGCACATCGAAATCGGTGGCGCCCTGCGTCTCCATCGCCGCCTGGAGCACCGCGTGGCCGGTCCTGTGCAGCAGCGGAGCGTGGTCGTGCAGAAAGCGGTCGTCGAGTTCGATCTCCTGGTTGGGAATGTCGTCGGGCGAGATCTCGACCGGTTTCTCGTGTCGCCGGGCCTCACGGAGATACTCGCAATCGAAGGGACACTCCACGGTCACCTCACGCTCCTCGCCGCAGCAGCGGGGGCAGATGTCGCCCCGGACTCCCGGACAGTAGCGGCGCGGCCGCCGTTTCTCGCAGATCTGACAGAGTTCCAAGCTCCATCGTATCATTGAGTTTTCATGCCCCGGACCGATCTGTACTTCAAAGTGGAAGTCGACCACGACTCGAACGAAAAGCTGGACCGCTTGGTCGCCGAGATCGAGCGACAGATCCGGAAGGTGTATGTCGTTCGAGCGGTCGAGTTTTCGAACGCCGTGACCCGGTCGGAGGAGTGAGGAAGGCTCCCAGCTCATCCGCTGCCGACCGAAGGGCACCTCTTTACGCGAGGCTCGTGGGGTCAGTTGTCCCCGATAGTGATCTGGCCATCAGTCGAGATTCTCTCCCTTGCCTCAAGATCGAGCAGCCCGCGGGAGCGATTTACGATATTGCGTTTGACGCTGATGCCCCACTCAAAGTGCCCGCATTTCTGCTGCGATGCCCCGAGGAGCTGCGTAAGTTTCGTGCATAGTTTCTCGAGGTCATCGGCGGGAGGAAGTAGACTCACTTGGTCTATGTCTCTACCGCGAAGCTCAGCCAGGATATCATCACGAAAGCTAACTGGCAGAAGCACCTGGTACATAAAACCGGGCTGATCGGAGATGTCTGGAAGATTGAGCGAGAAAGGGTACGCGGGATCCCCTACACACATGAATAGGCCCAGCTGTTCTTTCTGACGTCGGGTCTTGTGGGGCGAGTCGACCAATGCAACAAACCGTCTAGCATTCTTGAAAACCTCCCGAAACAGGTTGCTTTCGCCAAGCTCGATCGGGGAGAGTGGTTTTGGGCTAATATCGCCAACGCTCCCCTGTGCCGACTTCTGAACCTCCTCTTTGTTGAACGCCCAAATGGCGGATGATGCTGACTCAAGTGTCGAGTTAATAGCGAAGTAGGCGGCAACGGCAAATGATTCAGTGAAATCTAGAAGTCGTGATGGGAGGCCATAGTGCCGCATAAGAGCGAGCCACGAGACGTCGTCGTCTTCCGCCGGTAAGTCGGTACATTTGGCGCCAACTCAGGGAGTGCCTTTCTAAATGAGTCGACCAGCACTTCCTCCGCCTCGGCAGACCGATAGCGAATAGTGCCATCTCGACAAGCACGACTCAGACTGGTCATGAGGTCCCAGTTGGCGTTACCCATCCCGCGAAAGACGTACCGTTCTTCCAGGGAGCGCAGGAAGCTTGTCGCCTGTTTCCAGCAATCGAACTCCTTGATCTGATGGGGTTCTAGGTCTTTGATCATCCATCTAAGCATAGGCTCTCTGGCGAACTGGCAGCCAACAAGCCAGTGGACCCCGTATCTTGCTTCTCACTTCCCGCTCCAGAAACTCCTCCCGAACCCACGCGGCCCGGTCCTGCGTGCATCCTAACCGGACCACCACCAGATCCTTCGATGGGGTGTTCGTCACACTCTGGCCCTCACGTCGCGCAGGTTCGCTTGATCGCGGCCTCCCGCCCAGCGCAGAGCTGGAAGGTTACCGCTCTGCCCACGTCGCCCTGCTCCGCTCCCTCTGGCCACGGCTCGCATTGGGCCGAACGCTCATCTGCGAGCCGTGACCGAAGGGAGCGGAGTCTGCATACTGCGGCGGGAGGCGCGACTTTCGTCGGAGCGCGATGGGTGCCCGCGGACATCCCGTGGCGGCCCGCTGGCGGCCCGGTCGAGCTCAGCATGACCGCAGTTGCCCCGGCGAACGTGTCCCGCCGTCCACAACGTGTTCCCGGGCACACAGTCCTACTCCTCCGCTGAGTTCAGTAAAGATCTATCTATCAATCACTTACCAGTCTGGCCCCCTCCCTGCACCTCCCATTGGCGACAGCGCAGAACACAGCCAGCAAGGAGGAAACACAATGCAGCCCAGACTCAGACACCTCATCGCGATCCTGATCCTGACCGCGACCGCCGCCTTCGGCGCGTCCCGCCGCGAAGTCGTTGTCAGCATCCCGGACCGCGCGCTGGCCGTGATCGAAGAGGGCACCGTCCTCAAGGTTTATCCCGCGGCCGTGGGACGAGCCGGCTCGCCGACTCCGGTGGGCCGGTTCACCATCATCAATCGCATCAAGGATCCGGGCTGGTACGGCCGCAACCACGTCATCGCGCCCGGTCCGGACAATCCGCTCGGCACTCGTTGGCTTGGCCTCAGCCGCAAGCATTACGGCATTCACGGCACCAACGACCCCCACTCGATCGGCGCGGCGGCCTCGAGCGGATGCATACGGATGTACCAGGCCGACGTGGAAGAGCTCTATGAACTGGTGAACGTCGGCGACCCGGTCGAATTCAGCGATCAGCCACTCGACCAGGTCGTCAACGCCCGCCTGACCAACGAGGAGTCCGCCCCCGCGGACCATTTAACCGACTGAACGAGGAAGGGGACAGACAGCTCTGTCCACGATGAAGCAAGCGTGTTTTTCCGACCTTTTCGCGTTGGGGACAGAGTGGTCCGTCCCCTTCTTCGACTGAACGTTCCAGGAGAAAGAGAGCACCAAAGGAATGCTGTTTCTGAAGTACTTGCTATTGACCATCGGCATCGGCCTGATGCTGGCCGCCGCCGCAACCTTACTCCACCAGGCCCGTGGCTGGGCCGGCGTCCTGCGCCGAGCAGAACCCGCCGACGAGCCGCCACCCCCACCGCCGGTGAGTTGGGGACTAGTCGCCCGTTTCGCCGTTTCGGGTTTCGTCCTCATCCTGCTGTCGCTGAGCATCGTGGTCGTGCCGGCCGGAGAAGGCGGCATCCGCGTCAGCCAGATCTCCGGGACGCTGCCCCGGACGCTCTATCCCGGCGTGCATTTGGCGCTGCCGCTTATCCAGCGCGTCGAGACCTTCGACATCCGCGATCAGGTCTTCACCACGGCCTCCCACGCTCCCGCCGGCGAGGACAAGAAGCAACCAGAGAAGACAGAACTCCTCGAGGTGCAGACCAAGGAAGGGCTGCTGGTCGGGATCTCCGCCACGGTCCGCTACCGGCTCGACAGCCAGAGGCTCGCCTTTGTCTACGACAACCTGCCGAAGCCGGTCGAGCGCGAGATCGTCACCCCGGCCGTGCTTTCGGCGTTCCGCCAGGTAGTGCCGAACTACATGACCCGCGAGTTCTTCGCCACCAAACGCGAGGAGGCGCGGACGCAGGCGGTGGAGGCGATCACCAAGCGGCTGGCCGCCGACGCCATCGTCGTCAAGGAGGTTCTGATCCGTGACATCGTGCTGCCGCCGGAATATGCAAAGGGGCTCGAAGGCCTGCTGCTCAAGGAGCAGGAGAGCGAGCGGCTCGCCGTGGACGTCGAGATCAAGAAAAAGGAAGTGGAAACGGCGCGCCTGGAAGCCGAAGCGATGAAGGAGCGCCGTATCAAACAGGCCGAAGGTGAGGCCGCAGTCCGGGTGCTCCAAGCGAAATCCGAAGCCGATGCGATGCAGCACACCCTGCCACTCAAGCAGAAGCAGATCGAACAGACGCGGCTGGAATCGTTGGCCCGCAAGGAGGCCACGGTGCAGAACGCCGAAGCGGAGGCGCAGGCGAAGGTGATCGACGCGAAGGCCGAGCTCGAGAAGCGCAACCTGATGGCGGAGGCCGAGGTCCATCGCACCCGCCTGATGGCCGTCGCCGAGGCCGAGCGCATGGAGAAGGAGGCGGCGCTGATCGAGAAGAACCCGCTCATCATTCAGAAGATCATCGCCGAGCGCCTCTCCGACAAGGTGCAGATCATGATGGTCCCGATGGACGGCAAGTTCTTCTTCGCCAACGACGTGCTCCGCACGCCGCAGATGATGGGCCTGACACCGCAACCGACCAGCCGGTGATGGTGGGAATGTCCGGGCTACGACCGGTCGCGGCCCGGAGTGGCGACCATTCCGCAAGTGCTGGGCTGACTCCGCTCCCTTTGGTCGCGGCTCGCAATACGAGCGTTCGGCACAGCGCGAGCCGTGACCGAAGGGAGCGGTCCTCCCCAGCCCCCGCGAGCTACCGGATGTCGAACCGGTACGGCATCATCCGCAGGATGGCGCCGCGACGAAGCAGCGTGAGTTCGGCCGCGCTGAAGTGGTCCACGCCCAACGTGCTGAGGATGCTGTCCACCTGCGCGCTGACCGGTTTCTGTTCGGCCTGCCCCAGCAGATAGTCCCAGAAGCTGCGCTGCAACGGGTAATCGACCAGCCGCACGTCTTCCTCCGCCGGGATCCCTGTCTTTTCCTTGATGAGGGCGACCGCCCGGTCGAATCCTCCCAACTCGGTCACGAGGCCGTTCCGATAGGCCTGGTCACCGAGCCAGACCCGCCCCTGCGCCAGCGGCTCGATCTCCGAGCGCGGGCGGTCGAGCCCCTCGGAAACCACTGTCAGGAACCGGTCATAGACAGCGTCCACCCCTTCGCGAAGCTTCCGCAGCCCATCCTCATCGAGCGGCACATAGTCGGAATCGATCGCGGCATAGCGGCCCCGCGTCATGATCTCCTTTTTGGCCCCGAGCTTGTCGTAGAGGCCCCGAAGATCGGCCTTGCCGAACAGGACCCCGATGGAGCCGGTGAGCGTGTTGGGGTAGGCGATGATCGGATCGCCGGTCATGGCCATGTAATAGGCGCCCGATGCCGCGGTGTCCGACATCGAGATCACCATCGGCTTCTTGTCCCGCAGCAGCCGGACCTCGTGGAGGATCTCGTCGGAGGCGATGGCGTCCCCGCCGCCGGAATCGAGCCGGAGGATCACGCCCTGAATTTTCTCGTTGTCCCGGACGCGGTGGAGGGTGCGGATGAAGTCCTTGGAGAAGATGGCTTCCTGGTCCGCCCAGCCTTCCCCGGAACCGCCGATGATCATGCCGGAGGCGACCACCAGCGCCACCTGCTTCCGGCTGTCCCCGGCGAGGGACAGGTACCTGTCGTAGGTGGTGTGGGGAAGCTTTCGCAGTGCGTCCTGGCCAAGCTTGCTCTTGAGCTCGTCATACATCTGGTCCTCGAATTCGAGCCCGTCGATCAGGTGGGCGTCGAGCGCCTGCTGCGCCAGGAAAGGTCCGTTGTCGATGGTCTCGCGTACCTGGGGATCGGTCAGTCCGCGGGATTCCGCGATGACGTTCACCAGGCTTCCGTACAGCTCGTCGAGGAGCGAGTTGTAGACCTCGCGCGTCTCGGGAGTCATCGAGTTGCGCGAGAGGATGTCGCCGGCGTTCTTGTACTTGCCGGCGTGCTCGACCTGCACCTTGACGCCAATCTTATCGAGCGTGTCCTCGAGGTAGAGCGCCTCGATGCGCAAGCCCTTGAGATTGAGCACGTCCTCCTGGGCCATGTAGATACGATCGGCCGCGGTGGCGAGATAGTACTCACGGGCGCTCGGACGATCCAGGTAGGCGAAGAGCGGTTTGCCTGATTTCTTGTAGGCGAGCAGGCTCTCCCGGATTTCCTGCATCTTCCCCCAGCCCAGGTCCACGCCGCGGGGAGTCAGCACGACGGCGCTGATCTTGGGGTCGTTGGCGGCGGCATGGAGCATCCGCCACACCCCGTGCACCGTCACCGGCGTCTGGGATCTGAGTCCGGAGAAGGGCAGTTCCATCGGCGCCCGTTCGGGGACCGGTCCCTGGAGGTTCAGGACAAGAGTGGAGGCGTCCTGAACTGCGGGCCGGGACTCTCCGACCCGGGCGAGCGCGAAGACCAAAACCACGGCCGTCAAACCGGTGAGGACAAATCCAGCGACAAGTCCAATCAGGAATTTCTTCATGGTTCTATTTGTAAGGATACGCGACGCCCTGCTTTGGTGGCCGGTTTGCTGCTCGGATCGTCCATCTGTACCGGGAGAGATACCACCCTCCCAAGGACACGCCCGTGGAGAAGTTCGACGCGGCGGCGCTCGCTCCCCTGGCGACTTCATCGGTGCATCTAATTCAGTCCGGCGCTGCGCGGGCGGATCTCATCGAACGGGCCGGCGTGCATCTGGGTTGGACGAACGGTCTGGCTTGGGCGGGACATTGGGATGCCCTCGAGGAGCACGGACTCTACGACGCCTGTATCCTCGGCAGCGGGGACCGCGCGATCTTGAGCGCCGCGCTCGGCTGTTTCGAGGTGTTCAAACGAGGCCTCGAGTTGAGTCCGACCCGGTTAGACCACTACCTCGCCTGGGCACACCCGTTCCACGCCGCGATCCGGGGACGTGTCGGCTGCCTGGATGGCGCTGTCTTCCATCTCTGGCAGTTCCGCTCCCGCAACGAGGATGGCGACGTGACCGCTGGTGCCGAGCCCGCCGCCGCGCGGCGCGGCTGAGCCTTGACTCATCGCGCCCGCCCTCAATAGCCTTCGCGTCCCTGGCGGTGGAAATCCGCGCCCCTGCTCTACCGGCTGATCCCCAGTTGCTTCAGTATTTCCGGGTTCTCCTCGCCGTAGGCAAGCATTTCGTGGCAGGTACTGCAGTCCTGCGGAATCGTCTTGCCCGCCGTGTCGGAGTGCATCTCGTCGTGGCAGCGGAAACAGCCCGGGAACTGCTCGTGGCCGAGGTCGTTGGGATAGGCGCCCCAGGTGACGTTCATCTCCGGGAAGATGTTCCGGCCATAGATCTGGGCGACGCCTCGGCCGGCCCGTTCGATCTCGTCGCGGCGTTGCGCGTACAGTTCCGGCTCATTATCCTGGTACGCCTTGACCACCTTGGCGGCGACGGCCTGCATCGCCTCCTCGCGCGTCTGATAACCGGTGGAATTCAACTGCTCGAGTCCGTACTTCTTGATCCAGGGCAGGTCGGCGGGGACCTCGCCGGAGGCCATCGCCTGATCGAGGGCGGGCTCGGGCATCGAGAAGGTGTGCGACGGCCGGTTGTGGCAGTCCATGCAGTCCATCTCTCGCATGGGCATCTGCTGGATCTGCTCGGGCGTCGCGTCGCCGGACTGAAAGACAGTCGTGGACCCGTCGGGGCGCGTCAGCTCGACCCACGGAATCACCTGCCGCTCGCGGTCGGAGTGCCGGTAGCGAATCCGGATGCCCTCGCCGACGTGGGCGCCGTGGATGCCGGGCACGCCGCCGCCGCCTATCCGCATCAGCAGCACGGTCTGCGACAGGGTGTTGTTCTCGTCGGAGGCGTATGAGGGAATAACCCGCAGTCGCGCGGAGCCGAACTTCTGCGGCCAGTGGCATTCCTCGCACGTGTCCCGCGCCGGGCGGAGGTTCTCGATCGGCGTTGGAATCGGACGCGGGTAGGTCTTGAACATCGTGGCGAACACCTGCCTGGCGCCGGAGAGCTTGCTCCGCACGTACCACGAGGCGCCCGATCCGATGTGACACTCCACGCAGGCGACGCGGGCATGGGGCGAATTCTGGTAGGCCGTGTACTCGGGTGTCATCAGGGTATGGCACGTGAGGCCGCAGAAGGTGACGCTGTCCATGTACTCCACGGCGCGATAGGTGAACTGACCCCCGATGAGCACGTTGACCACGGTGGTTGCGCTGATGAAGATGAGCAGCCGTCTGAGCGGTGGGTTGCGGAGGTTCAGCGGAGGCAGCTCCGCCGGCACCTTGCCTGCCGCACGCATGCGCCGGTAACGGATGATGATGCCGAGCGGAATCAGCGCGAGACCCAGGAAGAAGCCCGCCGGTAGGACCAGGAAGATGAGAATGCCCAGGTAGGGATTGTTGATCTCCGCTCTCATCGACGCTGGGATGAGGAAAAGCCAGAGCACGACCGACGCCGTGACCAGGATCACACCGGCAAGGCTCAGGGCGTTGTTCGAAAAATAGACGAACGGGGTCAGGAACCCGTGGTCGCGTGATGGAAGCAGCGGATGATCCGACATGATGTTGGGGTGTGAAAACCTCAAACCAATTTATCAAAGACCTACTGCTCCGATCAGCCCCATCATCATTTTGTTCGGAAGGGGCTCGACCGCGCCGGGGGCCGGACGCCCGTGGACACAGCCCCGGGCGGTGGAATTCCAGCTCCAGTTCGGCGCCGCTCGCGGCGGCGACGTCCTCGGATTCGGCATCGCTGGCGCGCTGCTGATCCTGTTGCACTTCGGCCATCGCATTCCGGTCACCCACCACGTCGCCTTGCCGGCCGCGACCGCCGCCCTGCTCAGCTCCAGCGTGATCGTCGGCGGGCTCACCGGGATCGTGGCCGTTCGCGGCGGGCGACGGACCGCCGCGTCGCCGTCTGCAAATGCCTTGCCAGAGCTGTCACCGCCCGTTCCAGACGCCGCCCGGCGTGTCGGATTGACGCCGAGATCGGGGGCAGGATATGCTTGAGAACCGGAGCCATAAAGGGAATTCCGGGTTGGAGGATTCATGAGCGTAGACTATTCGAGCTTTCGGTTGCAGGACAAAGTCGCCATCGTTACGGGACCGTCTCAGGGCATCGGCCGGGCCATCGCAGTCGGGCTGGCGCAAGCGGGTGCGCACCTGACGTTGGCGGAACATCCGGCCTACCACCAGGAGGCTCTGAAGGAAGTTAAGGCCGAAATCGAGGGGATCGGCCGCAAGGCGCTGGTTGTGCCCGACCGACATCGCCTATGTCGACCAGATTCAGGCGATGGTCGACAAGACGGTGGCGGAGTACGGCCGTCTCGACATCTTAGTCAATAACGCCGGCTGGACTTGCACTGGGATGGCCCTGGATAATAGCGAAAAAGATTACGACGCCACGATGGACACGACCTTGAAGAGCGTCTTCTTCGCGTGTCAGGCCGCGGCCAAGGTGATGATTCCCCAGGGCGGCGGCAGAATCATCAATATCGGTTCGAATTTTGCTATTACGGCCTTCAAAACCCGCTCGATTTACGCCGCGGCGAAGGCCGGCGTGCACCAGTTGTCCCGCGCGCTCTCCCTGGAATGGGCCAAGCAGGGAGTGGCTGTGAACGTTATCGCGCCTTGTATCACCGAGACGCCATCCCGCAAACCAATCCTGGACAAGCCCGGTTACAAAGATTGGGCCACGAACGAGAAGATCCCCAGCGGTCGTTGGAATCAGCCTGATGACCTTGTTGGTGCCGCGCTGTTCCTCGCCTCGCCCGAGCTTTCCGCCCAGGTGGTCGGGCACATACTGCTGGTGGACGGCGGTTGGACAGTTCACTAAAGATCAATTACAGAGTTGAGCATAACCCATGAAGCTTGAAGGAAAGATCGCATTAATAACTGGCGCCAGCCGCGGAATTGGACGCGGTATCGCCGAAGTCTTCGCGGAAGAGGGCGCGGACGTCGCGGTGAACTATGTTTCGAGCGCCGACGCCGCGGAGAAGGTCGCCGAGTATGTCCGGAGCAAGGGTCGGAGAGCGATCACTGTCCAGGCGGACGTAGCGAAGCGGGACCAGGTGGAACCGATGGTCGAGCGGGTGTGGAAAGAGCTCGGTCCCATCGACATCCTGGTCAACAACGCCGGGATCGAGACGATCATCCCGTTCCTCGAGATCACCGACGAGCAGTGGACGCGCCTGGTGGACATCAACCTGCGCGCCCCGTGGCTCTGCTCGCAGGTCTACTGCAAGCGGGCGATCGCCGAGGGCAAGAAGGGCGTCATCCTGAACATCGGTTCGGTACAGGCCGCCAAGGTCCTGCCCGGGCGCACGCACTATGCGCCAACGAAGCTCGGACTCGAGGCCCTCACCCGCAACATGTCGGTCGAGATGATGGAGCACGGCATCCGCGTGAACTGCCTACACCCCGGCCTGATCGAAACGGATATGACGTCCTGGGTGATGAAGGACCCGGAGATCCTGCCGGTCGTTCTGGCGCAGATCTCGATGGGCCGCGCCGGCAATATCCGCGAGATGGGTACCGCAGCGTTGTTCTTCTGCTCGGACGATTCGTCCTACGTCACCGGACAGAGCCTTCATGCCGAAGGCGGCTGGATCGGCAAGTAGCTGCACAGGTTGCCACGGGCCCTTCGAGACCGGCCTTCGAAGGGCCCGTGGACCAAAGTGGGGTAAGCTTCAGCTTGCGAAGGGCTTCAGCCCGCCCGCTTCTCGTATAACCATGGACATTCAGGTTCCACCCGCCTCCCATGCGTTCCCGTGTTTGTGAAACCCTGTGCCAATGTGGTGTCTCGGAAGTGCATGGAGCGCCGACTGTCTACGAATTGCTGAGACAGCATACCAGGTACACGGCTTCGATAGCACTGCAATGGAGATGGTGGATCGCCGGGCAGACGGGCTGAAGCCCTTCGCAAGGTGAACCTTGCCCTACCTTGCCGGGCCCGGTCAGGTGCTGTAGTTGTGAAACCGTCGGGTCCAGGCTTGCTGGTCAGGGCGCGGCTGAGAGGTGCGTACAATCGAAGGTGTCCCGCCGCGCGGATTCCATTCTCATCACCGACTTTGACGGGACCATCACCCGGCGCGACTTCTACGCCCTCGTCGTGCCGGACCTTCTCGAACCGGGCCTGCCGGACTACTGGACCGAATACGCGGAAGGCCGGATCACGCACTTCGAAGCGATGCGGTCGATCTTCTCGCACATCCGGGCCAGCGAGGCCGCCATCCAGGACGTCATCCTCCGGATGCGGCCCGATCCCGACTTGAAGGCATCCATCGAGCGCCTGCGCGCCGCCGGCTGGGACGTCGAGATCGTCTCGGCGGGCTGTCGGTGGTACATCGACCGGATCCTCGCCCGGCTCGGGGTGGACGTGACGGTCCACGCAAGTCCCGGGAGGTTCGATCCGGCCGGTGGGCTCATCATGGAACTCGACGCGGACTCGCCCTACGCCTGCCAGCAGACCGGCGTCGACAAGGCGGCGGTCGTCCGCGACGCGCTCGGCCGCTACCGGCGGGTGGCGTTCGCCGGCGACGGCCGCCCCGACTACGACGCGGCCATGCTGGTCGAGCCGCGGTATCGCTTTGTCACCGGCTGGCTCGAAAACCAACTGAAGAAGCGCCGGCAGCAATACCGGCGCTTCGAATGGTGGAGCGAAATTGCCGATCAACTCCTGGCGGAGTGACACCATGAGGCGGACGCCCTCGTTCGCCTAACTCACCTAGCGGCTCTTCTTTTCGACCGTCGTGATCACCCGCCGCCGCCGCTCGATGGTACGGCGGGCTTCGCCGTTCATATCCTCGGGCATCTCGAACAGGCTCGGGTCCGGCTCGGCGCGATTGATGTTGGTGAGGCGATAGGTCACCGTCCCGGTCATTGGATCATTGGTCTCGCTGCGGACCAGAGTCTCCAGTTCGTCCGAGTACCAGCGTTCGTGGGTGATCGTGATGTCGCGGTCGTTGCCGATCTCGCCCTCCGGGATCACCGTCGTCGTCTTGGTCCCCTTCGCCACCAGACCCTCGATCACTTTCTCGCCGAGGTCCTCCTCGGTCGCTTCGCCTTCGCCGGCGGCATTGAGTTGGTTGGTGACCGCCGTGAAGTCATGCGTACGAATGGCGTCGCCGTCCGGTCCGCCCTTCTGGATCCAAACGGCGTTTCCCTGGCGGCCTTCCTGTCCAGGCGCCGGGACGACGGCCTGAAATTCTCCGGTGCGAGTGCCGCCCTCTCCCTCGACGCGCACCACGTGCACTTCGCGTTTGGACGATCCGGCCATCGCGACGGTCTCGGTGGTCTGGCTCGCCGTATGGGTGATCATGACGCGGCCCGTGGCTGGGTCGCTAATGGTGACCGTGGTCGGCGGCTCGCCCTCGGCCGCCAGCGGCCCGATAGCCGCCAGCGTCATCTCGCGTCGCGTCCGTCCCTTGCTGTCGCGGTAGATCTTCGACTGGGACTCCCGCGTAATCGTCGTGCCGTCGGCCAGCACGCGTTTGGTCTCGGTCACACCTTCCGCCGAATAGGGCTTGTCTTTGACCACCTTGCCTTCCATGCCTGCTTGCGCCGCCACGAAGTCGTATGTGCCGATGGTGGCCGCCTGCGGCGCCATCGCCACGACAGTCATGTTGGGCAGCATCGGCGTACCGGCAGCCATTACGTCCGGTCCCGGAACGATAACCGTCTCGTCCTGGGCCACTAACATCACGGCGGCCGCCAGCGTCGCTATCGCGATTACAGATACTCTGAAGATACTGTTTCTCATTGTCCTTAGTCTCCTTAGCTACTCCACAAACCGGATCGCCCTGGCAACCCCGTCCTCGCCGAACACGACATCCGCCATCACCCGTCCCGGCTCCGGCTCCGCCGGCATCGGCAATCCGAACTGCGCCATCTCCGACCGGGGCATGCTCACCCGGACCACCTGCAGAAACTCGCCGGGATCGATCGGCCGGCCGTAGCCGACGGGCATGTAGTCGGTCGCGAACTCCTCCGCCGCCGCGGCCGCAGGCTCGGGCGGCGCCGGTTGCAGCACCAGCACGGCCAGTACGATGATCGCCGCCGCGGCCCCCGTCGCCAGCAGCCGCCACCACTCGAATCGCGGCCGGCGCACTCGCTGCCGCTGGCGGAACTCGGATGCCAGCGTTCGTTCCAACTCCTCCGGCGCCTGCACGCCGCGCATCGCATCGCGCAGCAGCAGCAGCTCGGCCGGGGTGGCCTCGGACGATCGTTCTTCCGTCATGCCAGTCTCCTCGTGGCGGGTGCCGAACGGAGCTTTTCGGTCAGCATCGCCCGCGCCCGGTGCAGCCGCGACCGGACCGTCCCCACCGGACAGCCCAGCGCCTCGGCCGCTTCACCGTAGTCCATCTCCTCGAGATCGCACAGCGCGACGACCTCGCGATAGTTCGGCGGCAGCGACAATATCGCCTGCCGCACGGATTCAATCGCCTCGCGCCGCGTCAGCTTGGCTAGCGCGTCGGCCTCGCGGCCCGGCCGTTCGCCTTCGACCGGATCCGGCTCATACCTGGCGTCCCGCCGCAGCAGCCGCAGCACCTGGTTCCGCGCCACGCCCATCAGCAGCGACGACAAGCGCCCGCGCGCCGGATCGTGCCGGACGCCGCCGTTCAGCAGGCCGAGGAAGACCTCCTGGGTCACCTCCTCGGCAATCGCTGGCGAGCCGCTCATCTCCAAAGCGAACCGATAGACCCGCCCCTGGTGGCGCCCGTACAGCGTGGTGAAGGATTCTTCGCAACCCGCCGACAGGCGCGTCAGCAGATGTTCGTCACTCAGCGAGCTATCCATCGCCGACCCGTTGCACCGAGCAGTCTCATTGTTGCCTTCGAGAAGCACGAGCCGTAAATCCCGCCGCCATCCGAGGCTCGCGTCCGTCATCCTTCGAGTGTGTGGCCGACTCGCCGCCGTGGCGGTCGATCCTGCTACGAATTCACTTGGGCGGGCTTGAGAGTTCCGGAAAGTGCGGCGATTGTGCGGCGGGCCATGTCGGCGACGCCGAAACCGGCCTCCACCTTCATCGGGCCCAGCAGGCGCAGTTGCCGCGCCAGCCCGGTGTCCTGCCAGATGCGCTCGATGCCGTCGGCGAGGGCGCCCGGGTCATCCGGCTCCACCAGGATGCCCCCGCCGGTGCGTTCGACGGTCTCCGGGAAACTGCCCCGCCGCGGCTCGACCACGGGCACGCCGTTGGCCATCGCCTCGAGCACGAACAGCCCCTTCGGTTCGTCGTAGGTGCAGGGAACCGACATCACGTCGAGCCCTTGCAGGAAGCGGATCTTCTCCTCGCGGTCGAGCGAGCCGTGATAGACAAACTCGCCGGCCAGGCCCCATTCCCGCATCCGGCGGCGGATGCCGGCGAGGTACTCACGATGCTCGCCGCGCAGGTAGCCCGCCACCTCCAGGCGCGACGGCGGCAGGTTACGACGGCGCAGCTCGCGGTAAGCTTCGCACAGCAGGTGCAGCCCCTTCTCGGGAGCCACGCGCGCCATGTAGCCGATGCGGAACGGACCGCCGGGCGCCCTCTCCACGGGACCGTGCCCGTCAAGGTTGATGCCGAGCCCCACCACCTGAATCTTGTCGCGCGGAATGTCCAGGTAGCCGGACATGTACTCGGCCTCGTACTCGCTCACGGCGAGGAAGAGATCGACATCGCGGATGTGACGGCGGATCAGGTTGAGCGCTTGTGAACGGTAAGGCTCGATCAGGTCGCCGAGGAACAGCTCCTCACCCTGGAGCGAACAGCAGATGGGACGGTTGAGCACCCGCTTGATGGGCGCCGCCAGTGAGATGAGCAGCGTGAACGGCAGGCTGACGACGTCGGGCTTCGGGACGTGTTCGAGCCATTCCACCAGCCGGTCGACCTCTTTGCGCAGCGGACCGTTCTCGCCCTCGAGCACCGAGACGGTGAACTCGCCGAGCGTCCGCGGGTCGGTGCTGCTCGAGCCCATCGTGAGCGCCTTGATCAGCCACGGCCGGTCGAGCAGCCAGTCGAGCCAGGCGTGCCGGCGGCGGAAGAAATCGTATTTGACCTCGAGGTAGACGTTCAGTCCGCCGAAGAAGACCTGGCGCTGGCTGACGTTGAGCTCGTCCGTGCGGGTGGGCGTGTACAGGGGCAGGAGGATGACATCGTGACCTTCCCGCATCAGCTCCGCCGCCAGGGCGTTGTCGCGCAGACAACTGCCGCAGTACATGTTGGCAGCGCCGGCGGTCAGGTAGAGGATCCTCATGCGAGTGCGTGCCCTGGTTCACCGCGGACGATGGCTGGCGGCATGTCTTGCTCCACCATAGAGTCTATCCTGTGGGCGCCGTCGCGGAAATCATGGGCTGGGGCACCACGAGAAAATGCGCACACTGACCGGCCGACATCGTATATACGATCGATGACCCGCATCATCCCCAACATCCGATACGCGCTCCGCGGGGTTCGCCGGAACCCGCTGTTCACGACGGTGGCAGTGCTGTCGCTGGCGCTCGGCATCGGCGCCAACGCAGCGATCTTCACGCTGATGGATCAGATCATGCTGCGGAAGCTGCCCGTCACGGACCCCAATCGCCTGGTGATGCTCTATCAGCAGGGCTCCCACCCCGGCAGCAACATGGGATCTCGCATGCACTCCTATCCCATCTACCTGGACTACAAGGAGAAAGCCGAGCCCTTCGCCGACGCCCTCTGCCGGCGCCTGTTCTCGACCTCGGTGAGCATCGGCAACCGCACCGAGCGGGTGGGCGCCGAGATGGTCTCCGGCAACTACTTCACGATGTTGGGCGTGAAGCCGGCCATCGGCCGCCTGTTCAACCCGGAAGAGGACGACGGGACGCCATCGGGCCATCCGGTAGCGGTGCTCGACTACGACTACTGGGTGAGGCGTTTCGCCCGCGATCCGAACATCGTGGGCCAGAAGATCCTGGTCAACAACTATCCGATGACCATTATCGGCGTATCGGCGGAAGGCTTCGCCGGCCTCGATCCGGCGCAGTCGCCGCAGATCCGCGTGCCGATTCTGATGGAGCCGGTGCTGGTCCCCGAGTGGGATTGGTTCCAGTACGACGACCGCCGCTGCCGTTGGGTGCAGGTCTTCGCGCGGCTGAAACCCGGCTACACGCCCAAGACCGCACAGCCGCCGCTCCAGGTGCTGTTCCACCAGATCCGGGAGTACGAATCGACGCTCGAGTCGGCCAAGGACTGGACCCCTTACATGCGTGACCGCTTTCTCGAGGGCACCATCCAGGTTGAGAGTGCGGCTACCGGTTACTCGGACATCCGCAACAACTTCTCGAAGGCGCTTGTGGTGCTGATGTCGATGGTCGGGCTGGTGCTGCTGATCGCCTGCGCCAACGTGGCCAATCTGCTCATCGCCCGGGCCTTTGCTCGACAGAAGGAGATCGCCGTGCGGCTGTCGATCGGCGCGACGCGTGGGCGGCTGGTGGGACAACTGCTCGCCGAGAGCCTCGTGCTCTCGTCGATCGGCGGTGTCGTCGGGGTCGGCGTGGCCTTTGCGATGACGCGCGGGCTGCTGGCGCTCGTGCCCGCCGAAGGGAATCCGCTGCTGATCCGGCCCGAGCCGGACGCCCGGATCCTGCTGTTCGCGCTCGGGGTCACCGTGCTGACCGCGCTGCTGTTCGGACTGATTCCAGCGCTCCGGTCGAGCCGTCCGGACCTGGCGTCGACACTCAAGGACACGGTGGGGGCGGTGGCTGGTGCGCGCGGCTCGTCGCTGTTCCTGCGCAAGAGCCTGGTGGCGGCGCAGGTGGCGCTGAGCTTCCTGCTGCTGTTTGGCGCGGGGCTGTTCGCACGGAGCCTCTACAACCTCAAGGCCACCGACTCCGGGTTCCGCGACCTCGACAACCTGGTCACCTTCCAGCTGGCCCCCGCGCTCAACGGCTACGACGCGCCCCGGGTGGTCCACTTCTATGAGGAGCTGCTTGATCGGCTCCGTGGACTGCCGGGTGTCAAGTCCGCGGCGCACGCCTCCGTTCCGGTGCTGCACGGCTGGGAATGGGACAGCGGGGTGCAGGTGGAGGGTCACGAGGCCGCCGACGGCGAGGACATGCAGGCGTTCATGAATTCCCTCTCGCCAGGCTACTTCGAAACGATGGGCGTCCCGATTCTCGAGGGCCGCGACTTCGACCGCCGCGACATCAAGGAGGACTCCAAGGTCGCTATCGTGAACCGGCACTTCGCCGAGCACTACTTCGGCGATGGCAGCGCCGTGGGCCGCCACATGGCGCGCGGAGGGCACGATTCGGACCTCGACATCGAGATCGTCGGCGTGGCCGAGGATTCGCTCTACGACGGACCGCGTCAGGGCGTCCGGCGCCAGATGTTCGTCCCCAACTGGGGCAACGACAGCGCCACCTTCTACGTGCGGACCACGATGGCCTCCGACGCCGCCTACACCGCCGTGCGCAATGCGGTGAAGGAGCTCGACTGCGTCGATGCCGGTCTACGAGATGAAGACGCTCGCCCGGCAGCTCGACGAGACGCTGCTCACCGAGCGGCTGACGGCGCTGCTGTCGGCGGGCTTCGGCGCGCTGGCGACCTTGCTCGCGAGCATCGGGCTCTACGGGGTGATGGCCTTCGTGGTGGCGCGACGGACGAAGGAGGTCGGCTTGCGCATGGCCCTCGGAGCACAGCCCGGAGCCGTGGTCTGGCTGGTGATGCGCGAGGTGCTGCTGTTGGTGGCCATCGGGCTCGCCATCGGGGTTCCGTCCGCGATGCTGCTCGGCAGGTTGGTGTCGAGCCAGCTCTATGGCGTGGAGGGAAGCGACCCGTGGGTGGCGGGGATCGCCCTGGTGCTATCGATTGCGGTCTCGAGCGCCGCCGGCTTGATCCCCGCGCGACGGGCGAGCCGGATCAGTCCGATTCTGGCGCTGCACTACGAATAGGCCGGCAGTCGGCCGCCTCGCGGGAACTCAGGCGAGCTCGAGCGTCACCGGCGCGAACCGGCGGCGGCCCAGTGTCATCTCGAGCCGTGCCGGGCCGCGGGCAAGCCCCCGGGGCACTTCGAAGTTGATCTCGTGTTTCGGCACTCTGGGGTCGGTGCAGAAGACCTCGGTGCCGGCCACGCGGAGGCCGCCGATGGAGGCTGCCAGTTCCTCGGGGTGTTCGACTTCTTCGATCACCACCTTCACCGTCCCGGTGACGATCTTCTTTCCCGACATCAGATCGATGCCGTCGGTGACGGCGGCGATGCGCGGGACGGACGGCCCGGGCGGAACAATGCGCAGAGTGGCGGGCGGGGCGAGCGGCCGGTCGAACCACTCGACCCGCAGCGGCTGGAGGCCGGTGGCCAGTCCCGCGGGCAGATAGGCATTGAGCTGGCGTAGTCCGTCGGCGGTCGGCGGACCGATGTAGGTGGCCGTGGCCGGCTGGCCGCCGATGTGGATCGCCAGGTGGTTCAGGTCGCAATCCTCGGGCAGGGCCTCGAACCAGAGAGAGATGTTGGCGAAGCGGCCCCGGGGCGGTGCGACGGGCTCGCTCGAGGACGAGTTGGTGATCCGGCACAGGCGCACGCCGGTCGCGGCGCCGGGGTCGACACGATCCGCCCAGGCCGACCGGCGTTTGCGCCAGGTGGTCCACATGTACTGGGTGCCGGCGCCCTCGAGCGCGAGCAGTTGCAGGTGGTTCTCGCGGGCGAAGGCGGCCACCTCGGCGGCGCTCAGACGGACGCCGCTCCAGGTGTCGTAGCGGGCGGCGGCCTCCGGCAGTCCGTTGATCTGGAAGCGGGCGATGCCGCCCTCCTTCAGCACACGGCAGGTCTCGCGGAAGTACTGGTAGACGACCTCGCGGGCGGGGATGTGCTGGAAGACGGCGTAGGAGTAGACGAAGTCGAAGGAGTCGCTCGCGAAGGCGTTCAGATCGGAGCCGGCGGCGTGGTGGACGTGGGCATACGGGATGCCGGCAAGCTGGCGCCGGGCCAGCGCGATCATCTCGTCGGAGACGTCGACGCCGTGGATCTCGCCGAAGTGGGCGCTGAGCGGGCGCATCAGGCGGCCCGGTCCGCAGCCGATCTCGAGTGCGCGGCGGGCCCGCGGCGCGAGCCCGCGAGGGAGGCGCGCGAGCTCCGTGCGGAAGCTCGTGACCATCTCGCCGGCGGTGGCGAAGAACTCTTCGTCGTCCTGGTCGCGCCGGCCGAAGGCGACGTAATACTTGGCATCCTCGCGCGCGCGCCGGTTCCAGTCCTCGCGCATGCGGTCGTCGTGGTTGTCCATCGGTGGCGATCCGGCCAAACCGCTATTGTATAAGGCATGGCGTTGCTGCTTCGTGAGGCGAGTCTCCCCCCGCTCGAGCCATTGTCGATTGAGGCGCCCGGAGGGGCCGTGATCGGCGTGATTGGCGAGGATGGCTCGGGCAAGAGCGCTTTGCTGCGGCTGGCGTCGGGCATGGTGCAACCGGTGTCCGGAGAGGTCCGGGCGACCGAGCCCCGGCGCTTCATCGCCATCGGCGACCCGTTGAACCTGGGGCCCGTGAGCGTGCTCGCGCTCGACCATGCGCTCGCCCGCAGCGATGCCCTGGTCCGGGCGCGGTGCCTGATGGCGGTCGACCGGCTGCGGCGCAACGGCGCCACCGTACTCATGACGAGCCACGAGGCAGACCTCATCCGGCGCTGCTCGGATGAAGTCTGGTGGCTCGACGACGGGCGGCTGCGGGCGAAGGGCGATCCGCAAGAGATTCTGGAAAGCTACCACCGGCACATCGCGCAGCGGCTGGTCGAGTGGGGACGGAGCGTTTCGCAGCCGCTGGCGCCGTCGCTGCGGCGGGGCGACGGGCGCGCCGAACTGATCGCCATCGAGATTCTCGACGCCGGCGGCGCGGCGGCGATGGTGCTCGAAAGTGGCCGGGAGATGGCGGTCCGGGTGACCGTGAAGTTCGCCGCCGAGGTGGCCGATCCGGTGGTCGGCATCATGGTTCGCACGCGGATCGGCTTCGAGGTCTTCGGCACCAACACCGAGCTCGAGAAGCTGCCGCTGGGGCCGGTCCGGGCCGGGGAGACGGTCCGGGTGACGTTTCGGTTCAATTGCGACCTGTGCCCGCGCGACTACACGCTGACGGCGGCCTCACACGATCCCGACGGCGTCTGGCACGACTGGATGGAAGACGCCGTCGCCTTCGCGGTTACCGATAGCCGCTACACGGCCGGCGTGGCGCGGCTCGCCGCCCGGGCCGAGATGGAAAAGGTCGCCGACCAGTAGCTGAGAGCCGCGGACGAGGAGCGAGCCGGCAGGCTTGCCACGCTGGCAGTCATGCCGTCGGCTGGCATCCCCTTGAACGGGATCCAAACTCGATCACCGCCTGCGTGATCGTGCTCAGGGAGGCTGTGGCCGTCCTCTCCGCGCCGGTTGTTCTATTCAGCGCCATCCCATCTTCGAAGACCAACCGCCGGCGCGACCGCCGGGGTGGCGAGCCTGGCAGGCTTGCTCCATGCCGGCTACTCCTGTGACACCTCGACGTACGGGCCGCTCGGGGTCGAGACGCCGTTCACCGTCGCCATGACGCCCTGGTTGCCGGACGGCGTCTGCTCCGGCACCCGGATGACAAACTGCTGCAGCCCCGCGCAACACGGTGCGGAACCCGCGTAGTAGATGTTGCTCGACGGCACCGGAACGCCGCCGAGCGAGAACGTCACCGGGTGGACAAGCCCCGCCTGGCCGTAGCGGTTCGGATACCGCTGCGCCGGAATCTCGCCGGCGGCCAGCGGTGGGTCGGTAGCGCCGAACCCGGTCCCGAACAGGCTGATGTACTCGCCCTCGGCGGCCGGCGTGGTTTCGGCTCCGCTTATCATGCCGGGCTCCCCGACCAGCCCCGGACCACCGCCGTGCAGCGCCGCCAGCGGATTGATCCCGCTGGTCTTGTTAATGAAGTTGAAGAACCCGGGCGAGACGTCGCCGATGCCCACCGCAACTGGTTCGCCGCGCCGCTCGTTGGCGGTGCCGCAACCGCGCACCACCACTACGTTGCCGGTACCCGGCGCCACCATGTCGGAAACCTGCGCGTTGATCTGCGTGGGCAGGACGGCGAACAGAGGCGAGCGCTCCCCGTTGATCTCCAGGCAGGTATTGGCGAGTACCGTCGACACCTTCCCGCTCCCGTCGAGCACCGGGGCAAGAGCGGAGGTGCCGGCCTCGGCGAAGTCGGAGCCGTAGACTGTGATCACCGCCCCGGGGGAGATTTGCCGGATGGTCGGAGTCTGCGTCGCGAGCGTCACGCCGCCCGACGAGATGGTGGGCGGAATTTCGCCGGCGGCATAGAGCTGAACGTCGAGCGAGACGCCGCTGAAATCGGTATAGGCCTGGAGCGTGAAGTAAAGCGTGCCGGCCTTCGGGTCCCGAATCTCGATCACCTCGTTATTGCCCTTCCGTCCGGAAAACTCATCGAAGTCGCAGAGCGTCTCGGTGAACCACGCCTGGCACGTGGCCGGCTCATCCCAGCGGGCGTACAGATCCGCGTCGCCGCTGCCGCCCTGGACCCGGATGCGCACCATGCCGGTATCTTCGGGGACTTCCACCTTGTAGAAGAGCTCGGAGGTCTCCTCCGCCGCGAGGTCCGAGACGACGTCGCCCGGCTCGACCAGCGTCGCTTTGAGGCCCTTGATCTCGAGCGTCGTCTCCTGGTAGGCCGCGGTCGCGTTCACCATCAACTGCCAGACGCCGATCGACGCCGCCGGGATCGAAAGGGTCTCATTGGCGCCAAACTGGTAGGACTCAAAGGTATCTCCGTACGGGCTGTACACGATCAGATTCGGGTCGCCCGTCGAACCGCGCAGGCTCACCTGAAGAATCTCCTGCCGGGAGAACACGGGGAACCACGCGAATCCCATGGAGCGCGCCGGACCGTCGATCGCCACCGACGAGCCGAGCAGGAGCTTCGAGAAGACCGGGATATAGAATCCGTGCATCAACTGGCCGCCGCTCCCGTCGGACACCTTCACCTTGCCGCGCACGCCGGTGAAGCTGGTCGTCCAGTTGAGAGTCCCTGTCTTGGCATCCACGCTCATCGTGGCCGGACCGTCCGCCAGTTGGTAGCTCAGCGGATCCATGTCCATATCCCGCGCCTGAATCCGGTAGCTGTAGTTACCGCCCAATTTCTCCGCCATCTGCGGCCGGCTGGATACCGTGGGCGTGTGGTTACCGGGCGCGTACTCCTGTGGCAGGTCATAGGCGGCGTTGAAGACGGTTCCTTCCCCTTCCCAACCGTCGACGCCGCTGGCCGAGGCGCCCATCCCGTGGCGCGCGAAAACCTCCCACAAGGTCCGCTGCTGTTCCTCGGTCGCAATGGCCAGGATGGCGTCCCGGGCGTCGATCATGCTGGGGGCGCACGGCGTGCCCTGTAGTCCGTCCATGACAAGCTGATCGGTGACGGCGGCCCCTAGCTGCTTCCGCAGATCCCACAGGGCCGCCGCCCACACTTCGCCCTCGTCGTGGGGCGCGTCGAACCCGTCGTTGCCGAGGTCCTCGTAAGTGAAGGTGTAGTTCTCATAACCCTGGCGGCGGATGCCCTTCTCCATGTCGCCGGAGAGATAAGCGCCCATCACCGGATCGTTCGAGTAACTCAGGGCGAAGTAGTCCGACCAGCCTTCGCCCAAGCCCCGTGATTGCAGTCCGGTCATGCAGGAAATGGTATTCGGACCGCCGACGATCCGGGCGGTCACGTTGTGAGTATACTCGTGCACGATGAGCTGCCCGTCATAAGCCGTATCACGGTCGTCATTAGCCGAGTAAGTGCCGAGGGACATGATACCGAGATACAGGTCGGGCGATTCCCCGTCCGGGGCCGGGTAGGTATACGAGTTGTCGCCCACCCAAAGGTACTGCACGTGCGTTCGCAGGGGATCGCCGCCCACGCCTCCGTGTCCGTGATTATCCTGCTGGAGGTTGCCCACGATCTCGGTGAACCCGAGGCCGTAGAACCAGTCATGGGCACGGTTCACGTGGTAGAAGGCGTTGGTCACCGCCGCGGCGGGCGTTTGCACCGGATCCCCGCCGAGCGTCCCGTTGGCGGCGGGGAAGTCGAAGACGCTGCCCGGACTGTAGGCGCGGCCCCCCTGGAGGCCCTCGGCCGGAGTCGGATCCGGCCAGTCGTCACCGTCAAGGTCCCAGAACGCGTCGACATTGTTGCCGGACGAGAGGGTCTGGTCGTCAACAAACCACTCGTCGGGAAAGTCCACCAGTTCGCGGTCGCCCGTGAGCGGCGTGAGGGTCCAGACACGGCCCTGGGCGGCGCGCAGGAGCAGGTTCCGGCGGAACAGCAGTTCTCCGTCGCGGCCGTCGAGCACGATCTCCCACCGGTCGGGCGGCGTGCCGTCGATGATCATCCGATAGGCGGGCACCGCCAATCCAGCCGAGCGGGGGAACCAGACCAACTGGGTGTAGACGGCGCGGGCACCTTGAGGGTCGGCGTATCGGGTGATGCCTCCGCTCACCATCGGCGCCAGTTCGGCGGGCGCCTCGCGCCCCACCAGCCGGAAGGCGGCTCGGACGGCCGTTTCGCGGTCGAGCGCCAATTGGTCGAGCGGCAGGGTCGCCGCCGCCACCGTGCCCATCCGCACGGCGAGGATCTGGCCGCGGTCGTTTAAACAGAACTGCACCCGGCCGCCCAACACCGGAGCACCGCCGATGCTTTGATCGAGGTTGACCAGGACTTTATTGCCGGCCCGGACCCGATTTGTCTGCCGCAGGTGGTCGATTGCGCCGTCGCTTAGGGCCAGTTCGTCACGAAACTGCCGCAAAAACCGCAGGGCGATTTCGGCGGCGTCGCTCTCATCCGGCTGGGTGAGTCCGGCAGTGAAGTTACCGAGGGAACGCACCCGCCCGTTCGAATAAAACTCGACCCGCACGTCGCCACGCGCCGCGGCCGGCAGCCTGTCAACAATGTTGGACACTGCCAGGCGCCGATCCGTGCTCGACTTATCGCCGCTCGCGGCGTCTTCGAGACGCCGGATGTCATACGGCACGTCGCTCGGAAACGCCTGCCGCCGCCGCTGTAGCTTGGTATCTGGATCGATGTCCCGTTTGGCCGGTGTCTGCGCGGCGGCCATGGCCGCGAATAGAAGAAGGACGAGAGCCGAACCGGCGACGCGGCTGGCTGTGGGGTTTCTCATCAACGGTCTCCCGGCAGATTGCCAAAAATGAAGCGAAACAAACCTGAATATCTACTATAACGGAATTCAGATCGGTTCCCCTCGCCTTTTTGGAGAGGTATTCGGCCAGTTTACACGTAACCGGAGAGTAGCCCAGCTTTCAGATCGAGTTAGTCCACAAATACCGGATCCTGACCCAGCCGAACCACGGTGTGGCGGCGGAAGTCGTCATGCTTCTCGGGGAAGTCCGTGCGGAAATGCGCCCCCCGGCTTTCCTCCCGCGCCAGCGCGCAGCGGGCGATGAGAATGGATACGGTATGGATGCTGCGCAGCTCGTGCAGCGTCCGCCGAGGCTCGACACCGGGGAGGGCGTGGCCCGATCCCAGCCAGGAGATCGCGGCTTCGAGATCGGTTCCGGAGCGCAGGATGCCGCAACTCTCCCACGCCTTGGCGCGGACCTCGTCCACCGGATGCGCCGGGAAGCACGGCTCCGACAGCGGCGTCCCGTCCCGCAGCGGCGCGGCCGCCTGATCGAGCATCGACTGCGCGGCCCGGGCCCCGAAGACGAGCCCCTCGAGCAGGGAGTTACTGGCCAGGCGGTTGGCGCCGTGGACGCCCGTGCAGGCCACCTCACCGGCGGCGAAGAGACGGGGAAGGCTGGTCCGCCCGTCGAGATCGGTTCTCACGCCGCCCATCGAGTAGTGCGCGGCTGGGCGGATTGGCGCCGGCTGCTTGGTGAGATCGACGCCGTAGCGCAGGCACGTTTCGTAAATCCGCGGAAAGCGGCGGCGGACGAAGTCGGGTTCCAGGTGCGTCAGGTCGAGAAACATGTGCGGCGAACCCTCGCGCAGGATCTCGCTGACGATGGCACGCGAGACAATGTCGCGGGGGGCGAGTTCCCGCAACTCGTGGTAGCGTTCCATGAAGCACTCGCCGGCGGCGTTCCGCAGCCGGGCACCTTCGCCGCGCAAGGCCTCCGACAGCAGGAACCGCGGCGCGCCCTCGACGTGCAGGGCGGTGGGGTGGAACTGCACAAACTCGATGTCGCCGATCTCAGCGCCCGCGTGCCAGGCCATCGAAACACCGTCGCCGGTGGCCACGGCCGGATTGGTTGAATTCGAATAAACGTGGCCCAGGCCGCCAGTGGCGAGCAGCACGGCGCGCGCCCGGATGGGGACCGAGCATCGCTCCTGCTCGTCGCAGGCCAGCGCGCCAACGACGTCGCCGTCGTCGAGCAGCAGGTCGGTGACTGCGGAGAAGCTGCGAAACGTGATGTTCTCGATCGAGGCTGCCTTGAGGTAGAGCGCCCGGGAGATCTCGCGGCCGGTGGAGTCGCCGTGGGCGTGCAGCACGCGGCGCCGGGAATGAGCGCCCTCCTGGGTGAAGGCGAGTTTGGAGCCCTCCTTGTCGAACTCGGCGCCCCACTCGATCAACTGCTGGATCGCCCCCGGACCTTCCTCCACCAGTGTCCGAACCGCATGTCCGTCGCAGAGCCCGTCGCCGGCAAGCAGCGTGTCCTGCTCATGGAGGCTCACCTTGTCCTCGTCGCTCAAGGCCGCGGCAATGCCGCCCTGCGCGTACTGCGATGACGATTCCTCTAAGGTGTCCTTGGCCACCACCAGGACCCGTCCCGCATCCGCCAACTCAATCGCCGCCCGCATGCCGGCCACGCCGGCGCCGATCACGAGAAAATCTGTGTCCACTTTTACTGGGGTTCCTTCTTCGACGCTCGCGACACCCTTCCGCTGGCCCGCCGCGGAGTGTCTGCCCGCCGGCCGGCGGCGCGAAACGTAAACTGCATGATACAACGATTGTGTATGCCCATCTTCTCGGTTCGGACCCCGGCGCGCAGCTATCCCGTGGTGGTGGAACGGGGCGCCGTCGGCCGGCTGTCCGCCCACATCCCCTCCAAGGCGGGACGCCTCTTCGTCGTCTCGACCCGCGATGTCTGGGATCTGCACGGGGAACGCGTCGAGCGGGCGCTCGGTGAGCGTCGTGCCGATGTGCTTTTCTTCCCCGGCGGCGAGGAACGCAAGCGCCTGGCCGAAGTGGAGACGCTTGCCGAGCAGATGGTCGCCCGCGGCGGCGACCGTTCGAGCCTCGTCATTGCCTTCGGCGGCGGCATCGTCAATGACCTGGGCGGCTTCCTCGCCGCGAGCTTCATGCGCGGCGTGCCGGTGATCCAGATCCCGACGACGCTGCTCGCCCAGGTGGACGCCGGCGTGGGCGGCAAGACGGGCGTCAACCTGGTGTCGGGCAAGAACCTCTTCGGCGCCTTCCACCAACCGCTGGCGGTCCTGATCGATCCGGATCTGCTGGCCACGCTGCCCGAACGCGAATACCGCGCCGGACTCTACGAAGTGCTCAAGCACGGCATCATCCGCAGCGTGCCGTTGTTCCGCCTGATGGTCGCCGACCGCGGCCGGATCCTCGGCCGCGAGCCGGATGTGGTGGAGGAGATCGTCGCCGAGTCGGTGGCGATCAAGGCCGAGGTGGTGAGCGCCGACGAGAAGGAGAGCGACCTGCGCCGGATCCTCAACTTCGGCCACACGCTCGGCCACGCGCTCGAGGCCGAGACCGGCTACGCGCGGCTGCTGCACGGCGAAGCGGTGGCCTTCGGCATGCGCGCGGCCACCCACCTGGCCATGCTCCGCGGCGACCTCGGCAAAAGCGACGGCGCCGAAATCATCGAGTCGGTGTTGGGCTATGGGCCCATTCCGCCGCTCGAAGGCCTGTCGCCGGAAGCGATCGCGAGCCGGGTAAAGAGCGACAAGAAGACCATCGGCGGCACCGTCCACTTCGTCCTGCCGGTGGCCATCGGTAAGGTCGAGATCTTCTCCGGGATCGACCCGGCGCTGATTCTCGAGTCGACCCGCCGCGCCCTCGACGGGACGCCCGCATGAGCCATTGTGGCGTGCGCACTCGTGCGAGCCGTGTTGGCACTTTTGCCGACACCGAACGTCGGCCGGCCACCGTGCCAAGGCGCTCGTCTGGGGTTCTCACCCCCTCAGCGACCCGCCGTCCATGAACGAAATCCTCAACGCACTACACTGAAATCTGCAATCCGTGTCCACCGAAGGAACAGGAGCGGCCCCGCCGGGAGCCGCCAACGAGGAACAGGCAGCCCGCTGGGTCCGCGCGATGTTCGGCCGCGTGGCCCCGCGCTACGACTTCCTGAATCACCTGCTGTCGTTTCAGGCCGACCGCTACTGGCGCCGTCACACCGTGGGCCGGGTCCGCGACCTGCTGGCCCGCGAGGACGCCGTCGCGCTCGACATCTGCTGCGGCAGCGGCGACTTGGCGTTCGCGCTCGCCCGTGCCGGCAACGCCCGTGTCTATGGGAGCGACTTCTGCCACCCAATGCTCGTCGAGGCCGGCCGGAAGGCGGCGCGTCACCGGGCTCGGGTACCGCTGTTCGAGGCCGACGCGCTCCGCCTACCGCTGCGGGACGCCTCGCTCGATCTCATCACGGTGGCCTTCGGTTTCCGCAATCTGCCGAACTATCGCTCCGGACTGCGGGAGATGCTGCGGGTGTTGAAGCCGGGTGGGCGGGCCGCCATCCTCGAGTTCTCGCAGCCGCCTAATGCCCTGTTCCGGGGCTTCTACAACTTCTACTCGCGCCGCGTCCTGCCGGTGATCGGCGGCTGGATCTCGGGCTCGCGGGACGCCTATACCTACCTGCCGGACTCGGTGAAGAAGTTCCCCAATGCGCCGGCGCTGGCGGCGGAGATGCGGGATGCCGGTTTCGACAACGTGGAGTACCGCTACCTGACCGGCGGCATCGTCGCCCTGCACCTGGGCGCCGGATGATAGCGACGTGAAGCGAGCCGCCAAGCTTGCCGCGCTGGCTTCTCGCGCCAGCGGCGCTCCCCTCTCGGAAACAGCTTCGTTAATTGGACGCCGGCGCTTGCCGGGCGAGTCATGCCGGCTAGCGGTCGCTGGCGATCGCCCCGGCCACGATGCCGCCCACCACGACTCCGACGGCTATGGCCGTCACTTTGAACTTGTTTGAGCGGGGGCGCTGGGAGACCTCGGCGTTGCTCTGCCCAATCGTTGTCATCCCGATGCGGTTCTCGCCCGAGGCCGTCACCTGAATCGCGAAGTCGCCGACCTCGTCATTCGGGGCGTACTGGGTGGTAGCGGCCACGCCGCTCGCATCGGTTCGCACGGTCTGGGTCAGGATCCAGGAGCTGAAGATGCCGCTCGGCCCTTCCGCCGGGGTCCGGAACTGCACCACGATGCCGGAGACGGGCTGGCCCTGTTCATCGAGCACCATCACTCGCGGGGCGGTGGCTTCGCCCGACACGACGTCGTTGACGGCGCCCTGGCCGGCGATCACCTCGATGGTGAGCGGGGAGGGAGGAGGCGGCGGCGGAACCTCCGGGGTGACCTGCTCTGGATTGGTGGCCGGTTGCCCGGCGGGGGTGGCCTCCTGGCCCATGATCGGCAGAACCAGAATGGCACTGAGCGCAACACCCAAAAATCTCTTGAACACGATAGGTCCTCCGTTGTCGGCGGTGAGTGACACACCGATCTCTCATTGTCACGACGAAAGAGGACCGCCGGGTGTTACCGTGCCCCGATGTGTTCCCTGGGACGGACGCCGGGGGCCCGTGGGATGTGGACGTCCCGGCGAAGGGGGCATTGCTGCTGTCCGGTTCAGGAGAGGAGCCCGTAACGGGAGCCCGCAATGTCCCCAGTGGGTGTTTGGCGGAGTCCGCGGGGAGCGCGAATCGTGAGGCGGTTGTCCTCGACCGCATTGGACCTCCAGCTTCGGCCTCTCGAATGGCGGGGACGGCGGACTTGCGGCGCCTCCAGCCCCGCTGCTAGAGTCGTCTCGAAGGGCCTCTGGGCGGGGAATGAGCGACACCGACATCGCTTACGTCTGCCTGTCGGACCTGCACCTCGGCGAGGAAGACAGCCTACTCACGCATGTCGACGCCGATGCTCGCGTGGCTGCGAGCCAGCCGAGTCCGGTCCTACTGGCACTGATCGACTGTCTCCGGTTCCTACTCCGGCGCAATGCACCCGGTACGCCTCCGCCGGTCCTGATTCTGAACGGCGACGTCGCCGAGCTGGCGCTGGCGAGCGTCGAGGAAGCCGTCGAGACGTTCGGCCTGTTCCTCCGCCTGCTGCTGGCGGACGAACGGCCGGTCGGCCAGATCTTCTACCTGCCGGGCAATCACGACCACCACTACTGGGAGACGGCGCGTGAAACCCAGTACCGCCGCCACCTGGAGCGGCTGCCGCTCAGCCAGACGCCCGGCGCTCCCTGGCACACCACCAAAATCTTCTTTGACCCGATTGACCGGCTTCCGAGCGACATCCTCACCTCCGTCGGCCGCCGCCACTTGGCGCTCGGAGCCGAGGAAGAGATCCTCGTCGCCTATCCCAACTACGTTGTCTTCCAGGGAAACCGCGCCGCCGTCTTCCACCACGGCCACTTCATTGAGCCCCTCTATACGGCGATGTCGAAGTTGGCCGCCTACTTCGATTCCACCCATGAAGCGCCCGGCGACGTTTACACGCTGGAGGAGGAGAACTTCGCCTGGATCGACTTCTTCTGGTCGACCATGGGGCGCAGCGGGCGGGTGGGCACCGACATTGAAAACGTCTACAAGGCGCTCTCCGATCCCGTGTTGATCGAGAAGCTCATCCACGAGGTGGCGACGAACATCGCCCGCAAACACTTCCTCGACCATCCGCTTGCCAATCAGGCCGAGGCGACCCTCATCGAAGCCGTCCTGGACCGCTATGTCCTCTCGCGTATCCTGGCGGGGCAGGAGCGGCAGAAGGCCGTCGCCAACCCCGACTGGCCGCTTAGCGACGCCGCCACCCAGGGCCTCGAGCGCTACGTGAACGTCCATGTGCGCGGGCAACTCGCCATCGAGCAATACCGCCAGGAGGAGCCGGAACGCCCGCGCTACATCATGCCGGAGCGGATGACGTTCGTGTTTGGCCACACGCACAAGCCGTTCACGCGCGCCGGCGCGGTGGCCGGGACGACGTTCGATGACACGTTGGCGCTGTTGAACACGGGCGGATGGGTGGTCGAGTCATCGGAGGATTCAGCCGCCCACGGTGCGGGGGTAGCCGTGCTGAACAGTTCGCTTGATGCGGTCAACATCCGCCTGTACAACGAGGGGCGCTGGGACGTTCGTGTGGAGGAGCCGGGTAAACAGTCGAGCGAATTCGCCGCAAGGATCCGGTCAGTCGTGGCCGACCCCGGCGGTCCGTGGACGCGCTTTACGGACGCCGCCAAACAAGAGGTGGCCCGCCGCCATCAGTTCCGCCGCGAACGCCGATCCGATCCACGCTAGCTGACTTGCCGGTTCCGCTCCGACGCGGAGCAAGTCGCCAGGCTTGGCACGCCGGTAGTGTACCGGCGGTTCGAGTCGTGCGGATCGACCGGTCCGCCTATCGCTGGCGCCCATACTGGCGGCCTGCTATCAACGACCATCGATCGCAAGGCGGAGCCCCGCCCGAGCGTGTCCCCCGGGGTTCGATGCAAGGGACCGGCGCCGGACGAGGACCTCCGCCTCACTCTCTTGCACTCACTCCGGCTTGGACTCGGCGTCAGGCTGACTTGGCGTGCTGTTGGGCCGGCTGCCGCCCCAACCTTGCCGGCGGCGTATCCCGCGACCGCGACCCCGTCCGGGAGCCTCCTCGTTCGGCTGCCGGTTTCCGCCGCCACAGCGGCCCATTCCCCGGCCCGTTCTCGGACCACGTCCTTGCGGTCCGGTTCGATTCATACCAGGCATATCTCGATGTACCTCCTTCTCGAGGCGCCCCCACATTTTCATTATGAGCATATGCTCATAATGAGTCAAGGCCCGATTCAAGCGGGGAAGGAGAAACGAGAGCCCGTGACGCAGTCGGCGAACCGGTCCGGGAAGTGCGAGCGCAGGAACGCCTGGGACTTGGCGCCGGTGCAGTGGCAAGGAGCGATCACGCTGACCTGATAGCGGGCGAAGGCGTCGGCGGTGCGCTCCAGGCGGTCCTCGGAAGCACGGAGCAGGTGCGTCCCGCCCAGCACGGCGTGGATCCGCCCGGCGCCGGTGAACCGGGCCGCGTGATCGAGCGTGTTGACGACGCCCGAATGGGCGCAGCCGAGAACGACGATGAGGCCATCGCCGCTCTCGATGACGAGCGCCTGGTCGTCGGCGATCGGGTCCGGTGTCGCCGCCGCCTCGTCGAGGTAGAAGGCTCCGCCGGTGTCCTCGAAAGCGGTCTGGCGCGGGACCTCGCCGGTCGCGGTCACGCCGGGGACGATCTCGGTCGGGCCCTGCGCCTCGCTCACCCCGCCCGGATGGCGGGACAGCGCGGCGAGGGTCGTGGACGGCATGCCGATGCTCTCCACGCCGTCCTTCCGGCGAACGTACTTCGCCTTCAGGGCTGACGGGTGCAGGCAGACCCGTGCCCGGGGCGCCGCCTCGAGCACCCGGCCGAGCCCGCCAGTGTGATCGTCGTGGCCGTGGCTGATGACGATGGCGTCGAGGTCTCCCAGCGAAATGCCGAGCTGCCGGGCGTTCGCTTCGAGCACCTGCCCTTGGCCGGTGTCGAACAGGATCCGCCGGCCGCCGGCCTCGATGAGGAACGACAGGCCGTGTTCGGCCAGCAGGCCACGGTCGCGGACAGTATTCTCCGCCACCGCCGTGATGCGGATATTCGCGCTCATGATTCTCCTCCTGTCCTTCGAAAACCCAAGTCGCAGATCTCAGCGTTGCCGATGACTCTCGTCTTCATCGTTCGATTCCGGCGGACATCCGCCGTGGAGGTTGTCCGCCCGCAGCACGAGCGTCCCGATCTCGCAGCCGAGCCGCCGGCTGACCGCCGGGCACTTGGCCATCAGCAGGAACAGCGTCGGCTTCCTCGTCCCGCTGAGCGACTCGTAGTTAGCCTGCCCCTTGGCGATGATCAACGCGGCACGGTCGAACCGCTGCCGGAACTCGTCCGAACACAACCCGAGGATCGTCCCCGGCGCGTCGCTGCCGTTGGCGATCACCTCGACCATCCCGATGAGTCCGGCGGCCTGGGCATCCTCCATGGTGGCGTCGTTGATGATGGGGCGGCTCTTCACCACGTAGGTGATCTTGTCCAGCGGCAACTGCTCGATCAGAAACCGATCGAAAACAATCTCACCGGCATTGTCACCGAGAAACAGGATGTCGCCGGCCTCTTCGACGGCTCGGCGAAACGTCTCGATGCCGGCTCCTTCAAGCGGCTGCCGGGCGGCGGCTTCCACTGTGCCGGCCATCTCGTCGCCGCCGGCCGTGGGATGAATCGCGAGGTCGATCACGTTCCCGGCGATCGCCAGCCGGAGGGCGGTCTCGAGCGGATCGCCCTGGTGAAGCCGGTCGCGGAGTGTCGGATAGAGGGCCAGCGCCGTCCGATTGGCGCGCCGCTTGGCTTCGCGATACGGATCCGGATCGCCGGTCAGTTCGCGGATCTGGGCGTGCATCCGCTGCGCCATCTCCGGCGGACTGATCCGCAGATCGATCTCGCCGGCCGTCCGCAGGGCGGAGCGCAGCACCTGTTCCTGGATCGAGGGGTCGTCGGTGACAAACCGGGCCGCCTCGAGGGCTTGGCGGCAAAAGCAAGGAAGGCATTCGAGCTGAGTGTCCATAGAAGCGTCCGTCTCCTCCCGCACCGCTGGCCGCCCCCTGGAGTCAGTTCACTCGAACCTCCCCCAGTGTAGCAGGGGCGCCGCGGTTCCAAGTATAGCCGTGGACGGCAGCCCGGCCCCTGGCCCGCCGCGAGCCGGTTGGCCGAGCGGTAAAATCAGGGTACCGGCGGGCGATCGGGCATCACTCGTGACCCGGCGGACGCGCTGGAAACTTTGGAAGGGATAACCAATGTCCATAACGTTTAGTAACCGGTCCTCGGCACTTACTCGCGTGCTCTTGCTGCTGGCTCTGCCGTCATTGACGACTCTCATGGCTCAGACCGGGATCGTGGCGCCCGGCGCCAAACTCGTCCGGCTGGCCGACGGCTTCAGCTTCACCGAAGGACCGGCCGCCGACCCGCAGGGCAACATTTACTTCACCGACCAGCCGAACGACAAGATCCTCGAGTGGTCCGTCGACGGCAAGCTGTCGGTCTTCAGCGAAAAGACGGGGCGCGCCAACGGCCTCTACTTCGACCGCCAGGGCAACTTGCTCGCCTGCGCCGATCTCGACGGCCAGCTCTGGTCGTTCGACGCCTCCGGCAAGCCGACCGTTCTGGTGCCCAACTACAACGGCAAGCGGTTCAACGGCCCGAACGACCTGTGGATCGCCCCCAACGGCGGCATCTACTTCACCGATCCCTACTACCAGCGCGACTACTGGAACCACACCGAGATGACGCAGGACCGGCAGGCCGTCTACTACCTCTCGCCCGACCGCAAGAAGCTCATTCGGGTTGTCGATGACCTCGTCCAGCCGAACGGTGTCATCGGAACGCCTGACGGCAAGCACCTGTACGTGGCCGACATCCGTGGACGGAAGACTTACGTCTACGACATCAACGCCGACGGTACTCTATCCGGTAAGTCGTTGTTTGTCGAATCCGGCTCCGATGGGATGACGATGGACAACGCCGGCAACATTTACTTATGCAGCCGCGGCGTCAACGTATACAATCCGGCCGGCGAGCAGATCGACCACATCGACGTTCCGGCCCGGGCAGCAAACGTCACGTTCGGTGGCAAGGACAACTCGACCCTCTTCATCACCGCGATGGACGGACTGTATTCGATCCGGACCAGGGTGGCAGGTAGCAGGTAGCAGGATCGTTGTTTTCGGCCCGGCGGCGGGCAAAGACTGAAATGCCCGCTCCGCACCGTTGAAACTGAGCCGCGACTGGCAAGGAGCGGAACGAGGGCCGCGTCCTCTGTGCACCGTCGAGCTGGAGACCACGCTCCGGCCAACCCACACGCAAAACCGCCACCCCCACTTGGCACCACTAGCCACCTGCCACTAGCTACCTGCCGCCTGCCACTACCCCAACAGCGGCTCGTCCGGGGCGCGGAGATCGTCGTTGGGCAGGCCGTCGGGGTAGTCGGCGCGGGCGGCGCGCAGGGCTTCCAGGGCGATGCTCAGGTGCAGTTGTTTGGTCTCCTCATAGAAGACCTTGGCGGCGCCCGATAGCTTCGGCCGGCCGTGGAGCGGCTTGTCGGAAACGCACAGGAGCGTCGCGTTCGGGATGCGGTACCGGAAGCCGTTCGCGGCCACGGTCGCCGACTCCATGTCGACCGCGGTCGCCCGGCTCACCTGCAGGTCGTGCAGCGTGCCCCGCAAGGCCAGCTCCCAGTTGCGATCGATGGTCGTATAGACGGTGCCCAGCCGGTACGGCAATCCCTTCTCGTCGAGGATGCGAGCAAGGTAGCGGTTGAGCAGGAAGCTGGGTGCCACGGGGACGCCGGTGGGCAGGGCGTCGTCGAGCAGCCGGTCGGCACGCATATAGCCGGAGGCCAGGACGAAGTCGCCGATCTCCTGGTGGTTCCGCACGCCGGCGCAGTGGCCGATCATTACGATGGCGTCGGGACGCAGGACGGCCACGTGATCGGTGAGGTTCTTGGCATTCGACGCGCCGACGCCGATGTTCACGATGGAGAAGCCGGCGTTGGCGGGCTCGTGGTGGTGATAAGCGGGCATCTGGACGCCGGTCCGCGACGGCTGCGTGGCATCGGGGAAAAGCGCGGCGAAGGCCTCCATGTGCATCGAGTAGTTGGTGAGGAGGATGAACCGCTGGAAGTCGCCCGCCGACGTGCCAGTGTAGTGCTGGAGACGCTCGATGGAGAGGTCGACCCGCTCCGGCCCGAACAGGAAGAGCTTCTTGCGGGTCATGTCGACCTCGCTCTCGTCGATGCGTTCGAGAAGCGTCGGCGAGTCGAGTTCGATACGCGGCCGGGAGCTTTCGATCTCGATCGTCGCGCCGAGCTCGGCGAGCTTGCGCAGCTCGCGGCACAGGTACCAGCGGTAGGCCGCCGGACGGGCGACCTTCCCCGAAATCACCGGGTTGTGTTTGGACCACGGGCGCCGCACCGTGATCTTCGGATAGCAGCCGCTCGCGTAGATCTCCTCGAGCCGGTCGCAGGCGGTGGCAATATCGGCGGCGGTCGCCTTGGGAAGAAGGGTCGTCGAGTTGTCCACGTTGTTCTATTTCTACCGCAGAGGGCGCAGGGGCGCAGAAGGAAGAAGAGTCTAGCCGGCCGCCAGCTTCGTGAACAGATCGTTATAGATCGCGTCGCGGTCGATATCGGTCGCGACTCGGACACCGGCACGGCTGTCGTCGGTCGGGCCCCAGGTCAGGTCTTTTCGCAGAATCGGACTCGGGAGCATCGTCGTCGGCACCCAGCCGGGATTCACCAGCCACGCCACGGCCGAAATGTCCCAGATGATCTTCGAGTCGGGCGGACCGCCCTCGGCTGGATGGTGCCCGGTGAAATCCACAAAGGTCTGGCACAAGTAGTCGGCGATGCTGGACTTACCCTTCAGCGCGGTTTCCACCTCGGACCTGGTAACACGGAGCTTGTCGGAGACATCCGTCGTCGGGATATTTACTAACTCGACGCCGCAGTTATAGAGCGCCTGGGACGCGGCGAGGTCCTGCTCGAGGTTGAACTCGCGGGCACTGGGGGCGTCATACGGCTGGCCGCCGAGCCAGACGACGCAGATCTTCTTCTTGATCTGGGGCTCCAGGGCGATCGCCGAGACGACATTGGTGGGAGCGCCAATCGAGAGCACATAGAGCCTGCCACCGCTGCGGTCGCTCTTCATGGCCCGATCGATCAGGTCGGTCGCCGCCGCACTGCGGACCGCCCCGCCGCCAGCATCCTTCATGAAGCGGGATGCGCCTTTGTGCACCGGGACCGAGCCGGTCCGGCCCAGGTGCTCGAGCACCCGCTGGATCTCCTCGTAGCTTTTCTCCATGCCTTCGCCGGCATTCGCCGCCAAGCGGTTCACGAACGGCGCGGCGTAGATCGCCTCGACCGTCATGGCGTCTGGAGAGAGCATCGCGTAGGCGATGGCGAACTGGTCGTCAATTCCGTTGTAGGTGTCCGTATCCAGCACGGCGCTGGGGGCGCCCGGCTGCGGAGCGGCGTGGGATTTCATTTGAGTGGCGAGCGCGAGCGCACCCGCGCTGGCCAGAATTCGGCGACGGGATAGCTGCTTGTCCATTTGGAAAACAGACTAGCACGGCCCGCCTTCTGTTACCGGGATTTTGCCGCTCCGAGCACCGGGGCCTCGGACGCTCGCCTCATCGGCGGCGGATCTCGAAGCGGATCGGGCCGATGCCCGTCCCCGGCGCCAGGTCGAGTTCGAGATCGGCCGGCAGCGATTCCTCGATGACGGCAGGGCGCGGAGCCGTCCCCCGGATCGGTTCCGGAGCCAGCCGCAAATGGCCGATGCCGAGCAGCAGAACCAGCACCACGATCGCCGTGACGTCCGGCTCGGCCGTCAGCGAGTTCCAGGCGTGTCTGAGAATCGTCACACGAATCTCCACCTCGGTGGAAAGCACGCCAGCTGCCACCGTGTGCTTTCGAACCAAGACGATGATTCCACGCGCCCATTAACAGTCGGGCCGTCCCGGCCGTGCACACCGCTGTGCGGATACGGACGGTCCGCTCACCGCGCCGTTTCGGCGAGCGCGGCCGGTACGCCGTCGCGGAAGCTTGCGTACTGGATCGGGACATCCAGTAAGTCAAAGATCGCCGTCCCGTCGACGCGGCGATTGGTGCTGCGCGTCCGGTGAACCGCGCCGGGGGGCGTCGATGGGGGGAACGGCAGGCCCAGCAGATCGGCGCAGAATTGCGCCATCTCGCGGGACGTCGACGGTTCCCGGTCGGCCACCGGGTAGGCGCCGGTGAGCGAGGCGAACAGGGCGGTCTCGGCGAGCGCGGCCAGGTCGTTCACGTGGATCCGGCTGACCCAGTTGGCGCCGTCGCCGACCAGCCGGAATTGACCGGAGCGGATCGACTCGTGGACGCCGCGGCCGGGTCCGTAGATCGCCCCCGAGCGCAGGACAAGCGCCGGCCAGGAGCCGCCCAGCACTGCCGATTCGGCGGCGACGCGCAGCCGTCCGAATTCCCCCTCCGGAGCCGGCGCCGTTTGCTCGTCCACATCGAACACCGGACCGTAGACGCCGGTGGTCGACAGGTAGACGACCCGCGCCGGCGCCTCGACAAGGTCGAGCAGTTGCGGCGTGGGGTCGAAGGGGCGCTGGCCCCCGGCGATCACCGGAATCGAGTGGAGGACGCGGAGCCCGGAAGGCAGCCGCCGTTGCAGCGACTCCATCGAGCCCGGGTCGAGGACGTCCATCCTGACGATCTCGGCTCCCGCCGCGGCCAGATCCTGGAGCTTTTCCGGCAACCGGGTGGTGGCGATCGGGCGCACGCCTCGGGCGAGCAGACGCCGGGCCACCCGGCGTCCAGTGTAGCCGCAGCCGAGGATCAGAACCCTCGAATCTTCAATTTCGGGGTGCAGGAAACGAGGCAACCGACCGATAGTACCAAGGAAAAGGTGTTCCTCGACAGCCAAGTTCGCCGGTTCACTGCCGGGTGTCCCGCAACCCGGCGACGCCGAGAGCCGACGTGTGATCTCATTGCCGTGGCGGAATCGCAGATGAGCACGATCGAACAATGAGCCTGCAGGAATTAGTACTCGAATCGCTTCGAGAGCTCAGATCCCGGCAGCAGTTGCTGACCGCGAACCTGACGGGGAATGCCTTCTTCGGCTTCATCGTCTATTCCTGGCTCTCACTCAACAACCTGAGCTTCGTGAACCTGAGGAACTCGGCCGCGATCCTGATCGCGGTGGCGTTTTTCGCCACGTGGCTTCAGGCGACCACCTTCACCGCGTTCCACTTCGGGGCGGAGCAGTCCCCGTACCTGCCGGCACTACGCCGGCTCCACTGCTACCTCCCCTGGGCGACGGCCCTGGCCGGTACGGTAGTGCTGTTCACCTGGATGAGCTCCGTGCTGGGCTCCTTTGTCTGGGTGGTCGGCGTGGGAGTGATCCTGGCCGTCCTGCCCTTCGCGAGCCAGGCGGCCGGCGGAGGCTTCCCGCGCCAGCGCGCCGCCGACATCGTCTTCCACCGGGACTATTGGATCGCCGGGGCAAGCCTCGTCGTACTCGGCCTCTGGGTACCGGCGGCGGTGGTGGCGCTGATTCCCGTGCCCGCGCAGCCCTTCCCGCGGATGCTGATTTCCGGGATGCGCCTCAGCTTTGCCTATTTCCTCGCCATCGGCGCCTGGGTCCTGTTGGCGGCGATCATCGGGCGGATGGGCGGTCTCGAGACGTTGGGAGCCAAGCCGGCGACGGTGAACAACGTCGTTGATTCAGGTCTGCCGGAGGACCTTAGCGCGCGGCCGTTCGCATCGGACGCCGGAACCGTCGATCGGACCAGCCGGTGACCGTCCGGTACCGGAAGCTGATTCCCTCAGGGATCGCTCTATCTCGGGCCGTCGAGAAGAAGGGCGGAGCCGAAGCTCCGCGCCCGCTCATCTGAGACCCCATTCTGTTTCAACCAGATACGGGCGAGTCGAATTCGGAGGTCCCATTCGGGCAAGCCGAACTCGGAGGTTCCGTTGCGGGGGACACCGCTGCGGAAAGTGAAGGCGAGGCTACGTGACGGAAGCCCGCAATGTCCCCGCTGAGACGGGTGGCGTTGGTCGGGGAGAAACTCCAGGAGGAGCTGAAGCGCCGTCGCCGCTAAAACGCGCTTTCCATGCCGGGTCAACCCACCCTTGGGAATCGGAGGTCCAGCGTCAGATCGTGACGTGGAAACGGCCCTTGAACAGGAGCGCCGTCACCATCGAGAAAAGCATGAACCAGACCAGCCAGTGCGTGGCCACGCCGAAGTAGGAGACGCTGGCCGTCGGGTAGTCGAGCTCGATCCAGTCGATCCCGCTACCGTTCAACCGAGCCTCGGCCGGTTGCAGCAGCCACGACATCCAGGAGCGCGACCGCCGGCTGGCGAGGTAGTGGGCGCCGTCGCCGGCGTCGATCTTCTTGGTCACATCCTCTCCACCGGCGTGGATTCGCAGATCGCCGGATGCGGCTTGCTCCGGGCGGATGCGCCAGCTCACCTGCTGGATGTCCGTCGCCCGCACCCCTGCGGTTTCGACCGCGATCCCCTCGGGAGCTTGGAGGCGTGGCTCGTCGGAGGACGCCTCCGGCGCGGTCAACTGTACGGTCAGGACGGCGCTCTGGCCCGGGGCGAGCGGCTGGTGGCCGTAGTAGCCGTCCATGAAGATCAGCAGCAGCACCATCGGCAGCGTCGCGAAGACGGCCGGGCGCAGCATGAGGAAGAAGTAGCGTCCGTTCTCGATCAGCAGTTCCTTCTGGGCGCGCAGGACGACGCCGGGATCATCGGCGTAGAGCCGCAGCTCGAGCAGCCGGGCCTGCAGCCGCTTCTTGGTCGCGCGGATGGCCGCCTGGTTGGAGGTCTTCGAGAAGACCCACAGCAGCACGACGCCGGCGACGATGCTGATCAGCAGAAGACTAATGGGGACAAGCATGGGTCGATTGACTCCTTACCACCGCTCCCTCCGGTCACGGCTCGCTCGGCGCACCTGCCGGCGCCGAGACCGAGCTGCGTGGGCAGGGAACTGCAGCCGCGCTCCCTACTCCAGGTAGCCGAGTCCTTTCAACTTGTTGACGATCTCCTCGTCGGATTCGGCATCCTCGAGTTTGGCCAATTCCTTTTCGAGTACGTGTTCGACGAATTCCTGCGGACCCGAATAGCCGGCCGCATCGGAGCAGCGCTTGATACGGTCCCAGAGGTCCTTCTTCAGCTTGATGGTCGATTTGCTAAGTATGGCGCCACCTCGTGTATCTGAGTGAGTGAATGAGTGAGTGGGGCAGGCGGTTCCGCCCGCCGTTTTCAACTCAACATTTGAGTGTACCAGCAAGCCGCCGAGCTCCGGCTGATCGCCAGCAGGGACCGGCCACTCATCGTGTAGCCCGTTCGGGGCGGCGCCGGCTATCCGATCCGGCCTCGGCGGCCAGGTCACGGCCCTCAAAATCCCTGCCATCCTTCTGATTCTTAATACCGTTACGCGAAATTGGGTTAGTTTCGTAGTTTACGCCTTCGATGGCTTTCCCATGCTTCGGCCGAGCGCGGCCGGGTGGAGTTGTCGACGGTGGTAGCGATCTGTCGCGATCTGTTGCCTGGTAGCCAAAACACGCCTTCCAATCGTGAGTGTAACCCGGCGCGTCGAATGACTGACATGTGAAGCTGTTCCAAGCCGTTCATTCGTAGAAATTTATCGCTCTGACTTTCGGCGTGACCGTGATTAGTGGGAATGGCTGTTAGCCGTTTTGAGAGCAGGTGCCGCTTGCCGAGTTCGGACATCCCTGGCGGCGCGGTATCAGACCCGAATCTCGAACCGAGTTCGGGAGTCGAGGCGTCCTACCCGGATCTCCCCAATCTGATGGCGTCAGGATTCCGCATAGACGACCGGTGCGTCTCGACCCACCTCGTCGCGGAAGTAACGGCTCAAGTCCATCGGAGTGCGCAAGTCGACCTTCCGGCCGCCGAGCAGTTCGGTCAACTCCTCCTCGATGTCGGCCAACCGGAAGAAGCCGACGCGCTCCTCCGGTCGAAACTCTTGACGGACTCTGAGCGCCGCATGCTGGAGGTCGCTCGTCGGCGTGCTGTGGATGCCGGGGGGAGCTGAGGTCGATACAGCGGGCATCTGCGAGGGCACGCCAGAATTGCAGGGTCGAGGTTAAAGCCTCAACTCCCGCAAAATGCCCTCTGGGGGATAGAATCAATACAATGGAGCAGCGAGTCGTCGTCAGCGACCCTGAGATCCTCGGCGGGACGCCTTGTTTCCGGGGGACGCGCGTTCCGTTCAGGAACCTGTTGGACTACCTGGAAGGTGGTCACACTCTGGACGAGTTCCTGCGTCAGTTCCCGACCGTCAGCCGTGAGATGGCGGTCCAGGCGCTGGAAGAAGCCAAGTCCTCGTTGTTCGCGAAGATCGCATGAAGATCCTGCTGGATGAGTGCAACCCGAGGATACTCTGCTTCTGGTCGACGCGGGGTGTAAGCTCTCAACCGTCCTGGCGGGTGTAGACCTGAGTCTACTCGTCCGCTTCCTGCCTGCGCCGAGCGTCCTCAGCGAGGAGTTCTTCGACGAGACGCACCGAAACACGGAAGTTCGTCGCCGTCAGACTCGTGAGTGCCGTGGGTAGATCCAGGAGCCCACGCAATGCCGCAGTCCGCAACACGCCGAGTGTTCCCGTGACCGGGATGCCACGCCGGCTGGCTTCGGCGCGTCCTGCGGCGTCGTCGATAAGCAGCAGAACGGCGGGCTCTTCCTCGGACAGCAGAATCGCCGCTCGTTCACCGGGACCAATCCGCAGCAAGGGAGCGTCGCTCGCACCGCCGCGAGGTGCCCGTACGTCCAGCCACGCCGGTTGCGAAGAGACCCAATGGGCCACCGCGGGTGGTGCACCGCTGCTGCTCAATTCCGAGAGTACTTCGGGAGGTACGAGCACTCTCCCGTACAGGAGACGTAGCACTTCGATTTGGTCGATCAGTGCGAGATAGCTCAGGGGTGACGTGTCCGCAACAACGACCGTCATCTGGCGAAGTTGGAGGCCGTTTCGCTATCCTTGAGCACGTCGTCGAGCGTGGCGGGCAAGAAGACCCCGTGCGCCTTCAGAAATCCGTCCATCTCGTATCTGGTCGGGATTCCGAGCATCTGACGCGCCTGATATTCGGTCAGTTTTCCGGAACGAACTCCCTCAACGGCCAGCGCCTCCAATGCGACGCGAGCCACGCCCCCCGGATCGTTAGAGAACCGCTGCGCGACATCCTCGGGAACATCCAAGTTCACTTGCATACCGTTCCTCTATCGACATTATGCCGCACGTGGTTGGGGGAGGGGTGCTGCCGGGCAGTACGGGGGCATCTTCTGGCGCTCCTGGAATCTGAGTCTACGCCCTGCCGAGTATACCGAGTTCGGGAAACGAGGTCTTTGAGAAAGCGCCGGGATAAACCGGCATGTTGTAGGGGATGAAAGAGCCCCACAGGAAAGGAGAAGCGACTCCATCCTGACCTCGAGTCTTGCGCGGGTCGCCGCGAGGCGATGCGTGAAGCGTAGACAGAGGCATCGGTGGGCTGGGTATTGAGCTTCGTAAACTCAGTCCCGGGTGGCGACCTTGTTCAAAGGAGGGAAGCCAACACGGAGCACCGGCGCAAACTCGCGAGCCGGACTCCGGCCCGGCGTAGTCGGAGACCCCAGGCACGTCGAGAAACAACATGCACGAGAACCGGGAGACCTCCATGGCGTCTGCGCGAGCAGACCGGTCCGGGAAGGCAGAAAGCCACAATCCGGACATGCACGCCAGGGAGGAGTCGGACTGCGCCGTAGTACCCATGAAGTCGCCGAACAAAGAGGCGCGAGCCTTGGCGGAGGTGGCGGAGGGAAGGGTGCGGACCAAGGAGAACGCTGGCCAGTCGCGCAGGAGCCCGACACAGAGCGGGGAACGACTGTCCCGGGACTGGACGGCGTGCGTCGAGTAGCACGGGAAAGAAAGCAGGAACAGTTCACCGCGTTGCTGCATCATCTTACGGTTGATCTTACTCCGGGAAAGCTTCTATGCGTTGCAGCATGAGGCGGCTCCTGGAGTGGACGGCGTGAGGTGGCGGGAGTACGAAGCGGGGCTGGAAGATCGGCTGATCGATCTGCACAGCCGAGTGCATCGCGGAGCCTACCGAGCCCAGCCCTCAAGGAGAGTGTACATATCGAAGGCCGACGGCCGGCAACGGCCATTGGGGATCGCCGCGCTGGAGGACAAGATCGTGCAACAGGCGGTGGTCACCATCCTCAATGAGATTTACGAGGTGGACTTTCGGGGGTTCTCCTATGGGTTCCGGCCGGGGCGCAGCCCACATCAAGCGCTCGATGCGCTGCATGAAGGGATCACGCACGGAAGCGGGTGAACTGGATACTGGATGCCGACATCCGGGGATTCTTCGACCATGTCAGTCATGAATGGATGAAGAAGTTCCTGCGGCATCGGGTGGCCGACCGCCGATTACTCCGGCTTATTAGAAGTGGTTGAAGGCTGGGGTGACGGAGGACGGCGAGTGGTCGGAAACGGAGGTCGGTACGCCGCAAGGGGCCGTGATTTCGCCACTGCTGGCGAATATCTACCTGCACTATGTTTTCGATCTGTGGGTTGAGGCCTGGCGCCGGAAGATCGCGCGTGGGGACATGATTGTCGTCCGCTATGCCGATGATCTGGTGGTCGGGTTCGAGCATCGGACGCGAAGCTGAGCGGTTTCTCAAGGAGTTCGAGGAGCGGCTGGCGAAGTTCGGGCTGGAGGTCCATCCGGACAAGACGCGGCTGGTGGAGTTCGGGCGGTTTGCCCGAGCAAACCGGAAACGGCGAGGTGCGGGAAAGCCGGAGACGTTCACGTTTCTGGGGTTCACTCACATCTGTGGGCAGAACTCGAAAGGCTACTTTGTGATCTGGCGGCAAACGGCGGCCAAGCGGATGAGGGCGAAGCTGGCCAGTATTAAGGTCGAGCTGCGCCGGAAGATGCATGACGCCGTGCCGGCTGTGGGTAGCTGGCTGAAACGGGTGGTGGACGGTTACTATCGTTACTACGCGGTTCCGGGGAACACGGTCACGTTGGGCCTGTTTCGGGAACGGCTGCGGAGGCTCTGGCGGCAGGTCTTGCGTCGTCGGAGCCAGAAGCGGCGGCCGAACTGGGCGCAACTAACGCGTGTGTTTGATCGGTGGATTCCTCGCCCGCGAGTCCTGCATCCCTATCCCAATGTGCGCTTTGCCGCCAGAACATCCAAGGTAGGAGCCGTATGCGGGAATCCCGCACGTACGGATCTGTGCGGGGGGCGGTCAGCGATGGCTGTCCCTACCGCGACCACGGATCTCACGGAAAC
>CAWELS010000032.1:0-258599 GCA_963809945.1 Bryobacterales bacterium
AAATCATCGTTGTAGCCGCGACGACCAGTACGTATTGCTGTAGAGTATGGTCCCGGTGACGAGGAAGGTCAGGTGCTCGAAGGTGTGGATGGCTTCACTGGCTAGCGTGGCGTTGTATAGGCGCGGCAGGTGCCAGATCCACAGCGTGCCGACCGCAAGGGCCCAGGCTAGGGGCGGGCGCGAGAGGATGCGCTCGGTGACGGCGGCGGGCGGCCAGCTCAGGATACGTTCGACCAGCGCCACGGGCAGGCCGAGGACGAATAGCATGGGCGCCACCAGGTCCAGCAGGATGTGCTGGAGCATATGGGCGCTGAACAGGTAGTCGTCGCCCAGCTCGTCGAGCGGCGAGACCAGGGCGATCACCATCAGGACGACGCCGGTGATGAAGATCACGGCGGTCGAGTCGATACGGAAGCGGACGGCGGCCAGGTAACCGGCGAGGAGCAGCGCGCTGCCCACCAGGACGGAGGGTTCCCAATTCCACGTCGATGTGAACAGCTCGAGCCCGGTCATACGAACTTCCAGAGATAGACCACGGAAAAGACGACTACCCAGACGCCGTCCACAAAGTGCCAGTACATCGAGATCGCCTCCAGGGCCAGCGGGTCCGCCTTCTTACTGCCGGCAAAGATGCCGAACAGGATGGTCAGCATGAGCAGGCCGATGAAGACGTGGAAGCCGTGGAAGCCGGTCAAGGTGAAAAAGGTGGCGCCGAACAGGTTGCGGCTGATGGTGACGTGTTCCCGCAGCAGGGTGGCGTATTCGGTGGCCTGGCCGGCGAGGAAGACGGCTCCGAGGGCGATGGTGCCCAGGAGCCAGAAGCCGAACCACGCGCGCCGTCCGTTCTTCAGGCTGGCCGCGGCGCGCCAGACGGTGAAGCTGCTCGCGAACAGGGCGACGGAAAACGCGGCCGTCCGGGCCACGTCGAGGGTGTTGGCCGCGTTGGGGCCCTGGCCGCCGGAGCGGTGATAGAAGACGTACGCGAGCACCAGCAGGAGGAAGAAGATCGACTCCGAGAAGATGAACAGGATCATGCCGAGCCTGGTGCGCTCAATCATGGTTGGGCCCTCCCGGTTCGGTGTGGGTCAGGTCCCATAGAGGCCGGCGGCCTTGCACCGGCGGGACCCAGTCGAAGTTCTCGGCCGGCGGTGGGGAGGCGGTGGCCCATTCGAGCGTCCAGCCGCCCCAGGGGTTGTCGCCGGCGGGGGCTCCCTGGCGCAGGCTGACGATGACGTTCCAGACGAAGATCAGGATGGCGAGCACCATGACGGCAGCCGAGATAGAAGAGAACATCTGGAGCACGGGGAGAGGCGGGCGGTCGGGGTAGGTGAAGGCGCGCCGCGGCATCCCGAGGACGCCGAGCAGGTGCATCACCAGGAAGGTGCCGTTGAAGCCGACCACCAGGAGCCAGAAGTGGAGCCTGCCCAGGCTCTCCGACAGCATGCGCCCGGTCATCTTGGGGAACCAGTAGTAGGCGCCGGCGAACATGGCGAAGACGGTGCCGCCGAGCAGGACGTAGTGGATGTGGGCGACGACGAAGTAGGTGTCGGTAAGCTGCCAGTCGATCGGGATGGCGGCGAAGGTGACGCCGCTGAGGCCGCCGACGGTGAACTGCAGGAGGAAGGCCGTGGCAAACAGCATGGCGACGTTGAAGCGGATCGAGCCGCCCCACATGGTGGCGATCCAGTTCCAGATCTTGATGCCGGTGGGGACCGCGATCAACATGCTGCTGGCGGCGAAGACGTACAGGATGTCGGAGCCGAGGCCGGTGGCGAACATGTGGTGCATCCAGACGCCGACGCTGAGGAATCCGATGGCGACGGTGGAGGCGGCCAGAAAGCCGTAGCCGTAGATGACCTTGCGCGAGAAAACCGGGATCACCTCGGAGATCACGCCGAAAGCGGGCAGGACCAGGATGTAGACCTCGGGGTGTCCGAACAGCCAGAAGTAGTTTTGCCAGAGCAGCGCGGAGCCGCCCGCGGCGGGCTGGAAGAAGGCCGCGTTGAGTTGACGGTCGATCAGGATCATCACCAGCGCGGCGTTGAGCGGCGGCATGGCGATGATCACCAGGAACGCGTTGACGAAGACCATCCACACGAACAGCGGCACGCGCCGCAGGCTCATGCCGGGGGTTCTGCAGGGTCAGGATGGTGACGATCAGGTTGATGCCGGTGGCCACCGAGCCGGCGCCCATGACGAGCAGGCTCAGCGCCCAATAGTCGATGCCGGGGCTGAAGGAGTAGCTCTTCTCGGTGAGCGGAGCGTAGCTGAACCAGCCGGCGGCCGGCGCGCCGCCCGCGATGAAGCTGAAGTACAGCATGAGGGCGCCGAAGAGGTAGAGCCAGTAGCCGAGGGCGTTCAGCCGGGGGAAAGCCATGTCGCGGGCGCCGATCATCAGCGGCACCAGGTAGATGCTGAAGCCGAACAGCAGCGGCATCGCCATCAGGAAGATCATGGTGGTGCCGTGCATGGTGAAGATCTGGTTGTAGGCGCCGGGCGAGAGGAAATGGTTGAGCGGCTTCATGAGCTGGATCCGCATCAGCACGGCCTCGGCGACGCCCACCAGCAGAAAGGCGACCGACGTGACGATGTACATGAGGCCGATCTGCTTGTGGTCGATGGTGGTGACCCAGCTCAGCAGGCCATGGTGAGCGGTATCGTCCGGCGGGTTCGGGTTGGTGGTCACTGTAATCCCATCGAGGTAGACGGCGATGGCGTGCGCGTCGGCTTCCGACAGGTGCATGTCGGGCATGTGGCAGTCCGGCTTGAAGCGCTGCGGATTGCGTATCCATTGCGTCAGGTTGTCGAGGTTGTTGTCGAGCACGCCGGCGCCGATGGTCTGGCGGTCCGCGACGTGTGTCAGGTCCGGGCCCACCTGCCCGTTGGTCCCGGTGCCGGCGATGCGGTGGCAGTTCCGGCAGGTCTTGGTCAGGAAGAGGGCTTCTCCGTGGGCGGCCTCTCCGCCGACGGGCGGCGCGGGGACTCGAAGCTGGCTTTCGGTCCAGGCGGCGAAATCCGGGGGCGAATCGACGATCACGCGAATGCCCATCAGGGCGTGCTCGGCACCGCAATATTCGGCGCAGGTGCCGAGGTAGGTGCCGGCGCGCGCGGGTTGAATCCAGAGATAGTTGCGGCGGCCCGGAATGGCGTCCACCTTGGCGCCGAGATCGGGCACCCAGAAATCGTGGATGACGTCGCCGGACTCGGCGGCAAGGAGCCACTTCATCCCTTCCACCATGTGCAGCTCGTTGGCGGTGACGACGCCGGAGGCCGGGTAGTGATACTCCCACCACCACTGGTGAGCGGTTACGACGACATCGGGAGAGTGCGAGCCGACCAGCGGACTGACGACCGCCATCGTGCGTCCGGTGAGCACCAGCAGACCGAGCAGGATGGCCGCCGGGATGAGCGTCCACAGGGTTTCCAACCGCGTATTGCCCTCATTCTGAACCGGCTCGCCCGCGCCGGGCCGGTGGCGGAATCGGACGGCGGCGTAGACCACCAGCCCCGCGACCGTCAGGAAGATGACGGCGGCGATCACCAGGTCGACGTAAAAGAGTCGCGTGATGGCCTGCGCTTGCGGGGAGTTGGGGTCAAAGACCGAGGTATTGAGTGGCCGCACTTCCCCCCCGTGCTCTCAATGCTTCCCTATCCATTCATTTCCCTCGAGCCGCCTGGCGCCTCAACCCTGCATTTCCCTTGCGGAGGCGCGCTGGCAAGTGTCAACCGTGATGGCGACCCACGATGATTGGCAGGCTGCGTCACCGGGAATCGCAGATGTCTACCAGTCTAGATCACCAAGTGCAGAAAGAGATTCTTTTATATGATATTTTGTCCGTTCCCGCGCACTGCCCGGCCCTGCGGTCAACGCTTTGAGCGACGTGCAATCCGCCAGGATGTTATGTATGGAATAAGGAAGGAGGAGCATGTGAAGTACGCTATTTTCGGGGCTACCGGTGCGGTGGGGAAGGTGCTCGCGCCGATTTTGGCGACGGCGGACCAGCCATTTCGTGTCGTTGGACGTTCAGAGGAGCATCTGCGGCGCGACTTTCAGCGGTACGGGCCGCTAGCCGAATTGTGTCCGGCGGATCTGGGCGATCCGGAGGGCGCGGCGCGGGCGGCTCAGGGCGTCGATACCGTTTTCTACCTGGTCGGCGTGCCGTACCCGCAGTTCGAGCTGCATCCGAAGTTGAGCCGGGTTGCGCTCGATGCCGCGGCGGCGGCCGGGGTGCGGCGGTTCGTGCACCTGGGCACGGTCTACCCGTTCGGGATGCCGCGGACGGCGCGGGTGAGCGAGTCGCATTCACGCGAGCCACATACCTTCAAAGGCAAGATGCGCAAGGAGCAGGAGGACCTCGTGATCGCCGCCGACGGGCAGAGCGGGATGCGCACGACGATCCTGCGGGCTCCGGATTTCTACGGGCCGACGTCGGAGCTGAGCTTTGTCCAGGCGATCTTCAAGGCGGCGGTCGAGGGCGGGACGGCGGACGTCATCGGGCCGATCGATACGCCGCATGAGTTCATCTTCGTGCCGGACGTGGCGCAGACGCTCTATGAGCTGTCGAAGAAGGATGAGGCTTACGGGCAGACGTGGAACCTGGGTGGTCCGGGGTTGATTTCGACGCGGGAGTTCGCCGAGCGGGTCTTTGGCATGGTGGAGGAGAAGCCGCGGCTGCGGGTGGCGAACAAGATGATGCTGCGGATCATGGGGCTGTTCGTGCCGCTGCTGCGGGAGGTGGTGGAGATGCACTACCTGTGGACGACACCGGTGGCGATCGACGATACGCGGTTGCGGGCGCTGCTGCCGGATCTGCGGCGGACGTCGTACGAGGACGGGATCGCGGCGACCCTGCGGGCGATGCAGGGGAAGGTGGCGAAAGCGGCGGCGGTGTGAGTGGGCCGGCCTGGGAGGCCGCCGCAGGCTAGGAGCCTGCCCCACCTTTCGGGGCTATGCTGGTCCGGCGCAGAGGTCGCAGGCGCGGGGGGTGCGGACGGCGAGGGCGCCGGTGGGGCAGGCGTCGGCGCATTGGCGGGCTACCTTCAACAGGGCGTCGGAAAGCGGCTGGTTGAACGGGACGCCGACGGCGACGTCGAAGCCGCGGCCAATGGGGGCCAGACCGAGCGGCTCGCCGGCTGCCGCGGCGATGCGGACGCAGGCGTCGCAGAGGATGCACTTGCCCGGTTCGTAGATGATGTCGGGGTGCGAGAGGTCCTGGGTGAAGCGGCGGCGGGCGCCGGCGAAGCGGTAGGGGTCGACGCCGTAGTCGGTGGCCAGGCGGCGGACCGTGCAGCAGTCGGCCTTGCGGCAGCCACAGGACAGGCAGCGGCGGGCTTCCAGCAGGGCGGCGTCGTCGGAGAGGCCGGTTTCGACTTCATCGAAGGAGCTTAGGCGCCGGGCGCGGTCGATCTCCGGGACCTTGACCCGCGCGGCCTGCTCGATCGAGCGGAAGATTTCGGCCCGCTCCGCTTCATCGATGGGCTTCATCGCAATGTCGACGTGGAGAGCCTCGCCGACGACCGGCTCGCCGTTCAGATACTGGTGGATCGAGGCGGCGGCCATGCGTCCGGCGGCGACAGCGCGCACGGCCAGGTCGGCGCCGAGGACCGCGTCCCCGCCGGCGAAAACTCCCGGGAGATTGGTGGCGAGCGTGCGCTGGTCGGCGGCGATGCCCCAGCGGGAGACATGCAGACCTTCACGTTCGGCTAGCGATCGGTCGACCGACTGGCCGATCGCGGCGATTACCGTCGAGCATTCGATCGTGAACTCGGAGCCTGCGATCGGCATGGGACCGCGGCGTCCGGAAGCGTCGGGCTCGCCGAGTTCCATGCGCTGGCAGGTGAGGCGGAGGTGGTCGTCGGTGCGTTCCAGGCGGACCGGCGCGACCAGGAAGTCGATCGCGACGCCTTCTTCCTCGGCCGCTTCGACCTCCTGCATCAGGCAGGGCATTTCGCGGCGGGTGCGGCGGTAGATCACCTTGACGGAGGCGCCGAGGCGGAGGCACGAGCGGGCGCAGTCCATGGCCGTGTTGCCGCCGCCGACTACGATCACACTCTCGCCGAGCGGAGGGGGACTGCCTTTGGCGACCCGTTCCAGGAACTCGATACCGGAGAGCGCGAGCTCCTCGCCCTCGCAGCGGAGGCCCTGCGCGGTCTGCGCGCCGATGGCGAGGAAGACCGCGTCGTGCTTCTTGCGGAGCTCGGTCAGGGTGAAGTCGGCGCCCCAGCGGGAACGCATGCGGAACTCGGCGCCGAGGCGGGCGATGGCGGCGATCTCGGCGTCGAGGGCGTCCTTGGGCAGACGGTAGGCGGGGATGCCGTAGCGCAGCATGCCGCCGGGCTCGGGCTGTGCGTCGTAGATCGTGCAGCGGTGGCCCTGCTGGAGCAGGTAGTATGCGGCCGACAGGCCCGCCGGACCGGCGCCGACGATGGCGACCGATTTGCCACTCGGCGGGGCGCAGGCCGGGACGAACGGCTTGGCGGCATCGCCGTCTCGATCGGCGACGTAGCGGTGGAGATCGCCGATGGCGAGTCCCTGGTCGTGGTCGCAGCGGCGGCAGTGTTCCTCGCAGAGGCGCGGGCAGATGCGGCCGAGGGAGCCGGGCAAGGCGAGGCGGTCCGTGAGCACCTCCATTGAGCGGCGGTTGTCGCGCGCGGCGACTTCGCGGACGAAGCCCGGGATGTCGAGGCCGGCGGGGCAGCGGGCGGCGCACGGGGCGACACAATCGCCGGCGTGGTCGGAGAGGAGCAGCTCGAGCGCCATCTTGCGGGCCGGTCCGGACGTCATCGCTGTCGGTGGTGACGACCATGCCCTCGGCGGCGGGCAGCGCGCAGGACGGCGACAGGTTGCGGCGGCCCTCGATCTGGACGGCGCAGAGGAAGCACGACGAGGAGGGCTCGAGTCCCGGCACGTGGCAGAGCGTCGGGATCGGTACGCCGGCCAGGCGCGCGGCCCCCAGCACCGTGGTGCCCTCTTCCACGCCGATCCGCCGGCCATCGATCGTCAGAGTGATCATCGTCTATACCACCTCGATCGCGTCGTCCTGGCAGACCTGGCGGCACATGTCGCAGCGCGTGCAGAGCTCCGAGTCGATTTCGTGTTTTTCGTAGGGCCGGTAGGCGATGGCTTCCACCGGACAGGCCTGGGCGCAGAGCGTGCAGCCGATGCAGGCGTCGGTGACGCGGTAGTCGATCAGCGCCGGGCAGCGGCCGGCCGGGCAGCGCTTGTCGTTGAGGTGCGCTTCGTACTCGTCGCGGAAGTAGCGGAGCGTCGTGAGGACCGGGTTGGGCGCGGTCTGGCCGAGTCCGCAGAGGCTGCCGCGGCTGACGTAGTCGGCGAGGGACTCCAGTTCCTCGAGGTCGCCCTGCCGGCCCTCGCCGGCGCAGAGGCGGTCCAGGATCTCGAGCATGCGCTTGGTGCCGATGCGGCAGAAGGTACACTTGCCGCACGACTCGGCCTGCGTGAACTTCAGGAAGAAGCGCGCGATGTCGACCATGCAGTCGCGCTCGTCGAGCACCACCAGGCCGCCGGAGCCCATGATGGCGCCGGTTTGCGCGAGGGCGTCGTAGTCGATGGGCGTATCGGCAAGGCTCGCGGGGATGCAGCCGCCGGAGGGTCCGCCGAGCTGCACGGCTTTGAACTGGCGGCCGTCCTTGATGCCGCCGCCGATCTCCTCGACGATCTCGCGGATGGTGATGCCCATCGGCACTTCGATCAGGCCGCCGCGGCGGATCTTGCCGGCCAGGGCGAAGACCTTGGTGCCTTTGCTGGTCTCGGTGCCGAGCGCGGCGAACGCCTCCGCGCCGTGGCGGATGATCCAGGGCACGCAGGCGAGCGTCTCGACGTTGTTGATCACGGTCGGGCTGGCCGCGGAAGCCGCGCTCGACCGGATACGGCGGGCGCAGCTGCGGCATGCCGCGCTTGCCCTTCGAGCGACTGGATGAGCGCCGTCTCCTCGCCGCAGACGAACGCCCCGGCGCCTTCGCGGACTTCGAGGTGCGAGGCCGTCCAGGAGGCCGCGCTCTTCGGCTTGCTCGATCGCGGCGCGGATGCGGCGGACGGCGAGCGGATACTCGGCGCGGATGTAGAGGAAGCCCTCCGTGGCGCCGACGGCGCGGGCGGCGATGGCGAGGCCTTCGAGGACGCGATGGGGATCGGCTTCGAGCACCAGGCGGTCCATGAACGCGCCGGGGTCGCCTTCGTCGCCGTTGCAGATGACGTACTTCGCGTCGCTCGATTGGGCCTGGGCGAGCGACCACTTGCGGCCCGTGGGGAAGCCCGCGCCGCCGCGTCCGCGCAGGCCGGAGGCGAGGATCGTATCGATGATCGTCTCGGGCGCGAGCTCGCGGCACCGGGCGAGCGCTTCGGTAGCCGCCGCGGGCGAGGTAGTCGTCGATCGAGAGCGGGTCGATCTCGCCGCAGTTTTCGAGCACGATGCGCTTCTGCTTGCCGAGATAGGCGGCCGCGGCGCCGAGCTGCCGGTCGATGGTGCAGTCGCTCAGTTCGGCGTCGTCGCGGTGCGAGACCAGTCCGGCAGCCGCTTCGGCGGCCCAACGCAGCCGCGCCGAGCGATGCCGGGGTCGCATGTGCCGGTGGGCGATGCGGCGGGCGGCGGCGGCATCGACGTTCCCGTAGAGGATGGTGCGCCCGTCCGCCTTGACGACTTCGACCATCGGCTCGCGGTGGCACATGCCGTTGCAGCCGACGGTCTTGACGATGCCGTTGAGGCCGGCGTCGCGGGCGGCTGCTTCGAGCGCATCTCGGACGGGTTCGCCGCCGCTCGCGATGCCGCAGGAGCCGAGCCCGATGCGGACCTCGACCGCGCCGTTCCTCATGCGGGCTCCTTCGGCTCGACGGTGTCGAGCGTCGCGTAGGCCGCCGACGGGGTGAGCTTGCCGGCCGTCTGGCCGTCCACCATCATTACCGGCGCGAGGCTGCAGCAGCCGAGGCAGGCGACCTCGTCGATGGTAAACATGCGGTCGGGGTCGGTGTCCTCGCCGTCGGGGATGGCGAGGCGGCGGCGGAGCTCCTCGGTGATCTGGCGGGCGCCGGCGACGTGGCAGGCGGTTCCGTGGCAGACGCGTACGACGTGCTTGCCGACCGGCGAGCGGCGGAACTGGGCATAGAAGGACGACGTGCCGGCGATCTGGGCGGGGGTGACCTCGGTGCGCTCACAGACACGCTCGAGCGCCGCGTCCGGCAGGTAGCGGTAGTGGTTCTGGATGGCCTGCAGGATGCCGACGGCGGCTTCCGAGCCGGTGCCGAGGCGGGCGATGACGTCGTCGACGAAGGTCAGGTCCGCGGGGTCCGCTTCGGCGACCTCGGGCGGCCTGCGGTGCGTCTTCCGGGGATCCGGGCGCTGGCGCTACCTGGATCAGACGGTCCATCGGAAGCGGCCGGCGCGGCTCGAACGATTGCCGCCACTTCAAGCAGCCGATGAAGACGCCGGCAGCGACGATCAGGATGATGGCGAGCGGTATCGCCGAGCGTCTTGCGGGCGCGGCGGAACCGGGTGATGCCGGTCGTGCTCGGCGGCGAGTTCCGGGGCCATCGCGGCGTCCGTTGCGACCTGTTCCTGCAAGGCCAGGATGCGTCCGTCGTCGCGCGGCTTGGCGGCGCGTCCGATGACATAGCTGATCGTCAGGACGACAATGCAGAGGGCGATCAGGACCACCGCGGTCCCGGCGCCGAGCGTCGCGATGCGCTGTTGACGGGCCTCCGTCATTGCGGCGCTCCGATCTGTTCGGGACGCGGCGCTTCCCGCTTCTCCCGGGCGCGCGTGCCCTCGTTCGGGCAGGAGCCGTAGCAGCGGGCGCAGTAGAGGCAGTCCTTGCCGACGGCGCGCATCTTGTCGATAGCGCCGTAGGGGCAGGCCTCCGTGCAGAGTCCGCAGTCGAGTTCCCGGCCCTGGTGATCTTGACGCCGCGGCCGGCGAGGCGCGAGCACCAGGCGAGCAGTCCGCCGTAGGGGCACAGGTACCGGCAGTAGGGCCGGCCGACGAACATGCCGAGGACCAGGAAGGCGGCGCCGATATAGAGCATGTGGGCGAAGCCGGTGCGGCGGAAGAAGCCGACGAAGGGGTCGAAGCGGCAGATGAGGAAGTCGCGGCCGGCGATGGGCTGGACGGCGATCCAGATGGCGAGGCCGAGGTAGACGTACTTGAGCAGGCCGAGCGCCTTGTCGAGCCGGCGGGGCACGCGGACGGGCTTGAGCACCACCAGTTCCTGGATCGCGCCCAGCGGGCAGACGCCGCCGCAGAAGGCGCGTCCGAAGAAGACGGCCACGACCAGCGGCAGGAAGAAGATCGCGATGACGACGAACGGGATCGAGTAGGTCGGGTCGGTGAAGGCGACGGCGACGTTCTGGATGGATCCGATGGGGCAGATGCAGCCCTCGCGGTAGAAGCCGAAGTAGGCGAGGCAGGCGATCGTCAGCACCAGCGCTCCACTTGCGGCTGCGCTTGCGTGAGGACCAGCCAGACGGCCAGGGCGAGCGCGGCGGCGAGGAGGACGACGTCAGTGATCTGGAGCCAGTAGTCGCGGGGCTGCGGCTTCTGGACGTCGGGGGTCACGTAGCCTTCGCCGATGTCCTCTTCCTGGGGGGCGGTCTCGACGGGGCGGTAGTAGGGGATGGCCTGGGAGTAGAGGGAGAGGGCGGTGGAGAAGAGGAGCGCGATCAGGAGGAGGGCGGAGCGGAGGCGGGGGGAAGTGGAGCCAGAGAGACTTCGTGTTCGGAGGTCCCGTGGCGGTGGGGCTGGGTGAGCTGGTGGGGCTGGTGGAGCGGAGGCAGAATACTGGGCAGGCGGAAACGCCTGCCCCACTGGGTGGCCCTGGAGCCGGTCGGTCATGTGCGCGGTCCGGGCTCCTGGGGTTCGATGGCGTGTTCGGTGGGGAGTTGCAGGACGGCGTCTTTCGGACACGCGGTCGAGATCGCGCACTGGTTGCAGTCCTGGCATAGGTCGTAACGGACCATCAGCCGGATCGAGCTCAGTCCGGCCGGCTCCTTGCAGGCCATGACGCACTTGCCGCAGCCGTCGCACTTTGCCTCGTCGATGGTGTATTCGTAGAAATTATTGGCGGGGTCGTCGGGGTCGATCCAGCCGATGGGCTCGCGGATGATGGCGTCGCGCGGGCAGAGCTTTTCGCTGGGGAGGCCGTTCTCGTCCACCGCGCTCTTGACGTTGAAGTAGGCCGGGCAGATGTAGCAGCGCCCGCACTTCGAGAAGTCATTGACGGCGCGCACCGCCGACTGGGAGATCACGCACTCGGTGGTGCAGAGCTGGCAGACCTCGGCGTCGATCGCGTCGAGCCGGCTATTGATGCACCGCGACGCGTTGACCTGCCACACTACCTGTCCGCCGGCCTTTTTCGCCAGATAGATCGCGCTGCCGCCGAGGCCCACGGCGACCGTGCCACGCACCACGCGGCCGATGGCGTCACGTCTCGAGACGGATTCGCTCATGCGTTGACTCCTTCCCGCACGGGTTCGAGAACGACGATCCGCAGCCGCGCCGTGTCGGCGACGTAGACGCGGCCGCGCGAATCGACCGCGAGGTCCATGTTCTTCGACAGCGGATCGAAGGTCTCGGCCGCGATCACGCCGACGAGCGCGCCCTCGCGGTCGAGCACCTTGGCGCGCGGACCGGCCTTCTCGGTCAGGTAGAGCTGGTCGCCGACCACCGAGACGTTGGTCGGATTGCAGCAGCCGGGGAAGCCGGCGGGGTCAATCCCGTCGAACCGGCCGATGTGGCCGAGCAGCTCACCTTCAAGCGTGTAGCGTTCCACGCGGTGCTTACCGGGGTTGGTCGCGTGGATGATGCCGTCGATCGAGACACTCAGGTCGAGGGCGCCGTTCGGGATCAGGAACCCTTTCATGCGATTGTCGTTGCCGATGTCGTTCAGGAACCGTCCGGCGCGATTGTAGCGGCGGATGGTGCGGTTGTTCGCATCGGCGGCCAGGACGCTATCGCCGGCGAAGCCGATCGCGGTCACCCGGCCCAGGCGGATAGGGTCCTGCCAGGCGTTGATGCGCGTGCCCGCGCGGATCGAAGATCTCGATCCGGCCCATCTCGCCGACCCAGACCGATCCATCGCCGGGCACCGCGACGGAGAACGCCGCCGAGGCGGTCCGCCACTCGCGAAGCAGAGTGCCCGCCGGCGGTCGAAGGTCTTGATGGCGGCGTCGCCGGCCACCAGCAGGTTGTCCTGCCGCGTCGACGGCGAGTCCGCGCACGGCCTTGGTGAACTGGTCCGGCCCGGTGCCCCGGCCGCCGAGTTCTCGCATCTGCCTGTACTGCATGGCGGCCCTCTTATTTGCCTCGGACGTCGAGGCAGACCATCTTGGTCATGTCGCGGACGATCAGCTTGCCGTCGGAGAGCGCCATGGGTCCCCAGACGTCGTGACCCGCTAACACCTGGGCGCTCGCGAGTTCCTTGTAGCCGGTGGTGTTGGCGTCGACGAGGCGCAGCATGCCGGTGTCGCCTTCGAGGATGAAGAACATCCCGTCGGCGAGCAGGAAGCTGCCCAGGCCGAAGGAGGCCTTGCCGTCGCTGGTCCACACCTGCTTGCCGTCGAAGCTGAGGCAGGTGAACAGGCCGCGGCGCTTCTTGCCGACACCGAAGAAGTGGCCCTGGTAGACGATCGGCGTGTGGACCTCGGAGTTCCACTCGTTGTTCGGCATGTCGAAGGCGACGGAGGTTTTGAAGGAGCCGCCGTTCCGCTGGACCCGCACCATGATGCTGCCGGCGTCGTAGGGACCAGTGAGGAAGACGAGATTGCCGTCCACCGGGAGCGGCGAGGGCGACAGCGCGACGTTGAACTTGCGATCGTGCGTCCAGAGCAGCTTGCCGTCAGCCGCCGAGACGCCGAGCAAGCCGGCGAGCGTCCCGTAGAGGTACTGCTTGACGCCGCCGATGGTGGCCGGCATGACGGAGGCGTGCGAGAGCAGGGCGCCGATGGTGTTTGGTGTCCGCCAGATCTCCTTGCCGTCGGCCTTGTTGAGCGCAACCATGATGGCGTCGCCGCCGGTGGCGATGATGATGCGGTCGGCTTCCATCAGCGGGTTCTGGCCGTTGTACCAGGGCGGGATCTGCGACTTGTAGTCGGCCACCAGGTCCTTCCGCCAGAGCTCCTTGCCGGTGGCCGCGTCCAGGCAGTGCAGGATGGCCTTGGGGTCGAAGGAGAAGACGTACTTGCCGTCGACCGCGGGCACCGTGCGGGTGATGCCGTGGTTGGGACGGATGCGGCGTTCCTCCGAGTAGCGCCAGATCTCCTTGCCGTCGGCGAGATTGCGGCAGTAGACGCGCCATTCGTAGGTCGCTCTCGTCGTAGTCGTGATGGTAGACGCGACCTTTGACGATGGCGGCGCCGGCGTAGCCCTGGGCCACGGGGATGGTCCACAGGACCTTGGGTCCGCCGTTGGGCCACTGGTGCAGCAGTCCGGTCTCCTTGGAGATGTTGTTGCGGTCCGGCCCGCGGAACTGGGGCCAATCGGCGGCTGCCAAAGGAACCATCCCGGCCACCAGGGTAACGATGAGAGCAACCAACCTGATTCTTCTAAATGAAGCCATACCAGCCTCTCTGCTCAGATTTTACTACCCAGAACTCTCGATCTAGTATACAGCTTTGTCCAGATTCAAGCGAGGGACTTCATGGAATGGACGAGAAGGAGATGCGATCGGTCACGTGTGGCGAAGGGAAATGCGGGTTCTGTCCGGCTTCCTGCAAGGTTTCCGCGCGGCTTCGTTCGACCGGGCCGCGGCCGTGAGGGAGTTCAGATGGTCCGGCAAGCCATCTCAGGAATGAAAGTCTCAAGCGATCGGGTCTCAGACGTTGGCGGCCGGACGTTCGGTGTTGGCAAGAGATGCCAACGCGGCTCGCACGAGTGGTGCGCACGCCACGTTGGCGGCTCGACCGGCCCGCGCCGACTCCTACAGCGAATCCAGATAGGCCAGCAGGTCGTTCAGCTCGTGGTTCTCGAAACGGGGCCACTGCCGGTTGGTGCGCTGGAACTCCTTGAGCATCGTCGGGCCGTGCTGCCAGATAGCCGATGTGAAGCTGATGGCGTCCAGCTTCCCGGCCAGCGACGAGAACGCCGGAGCGACGCCGCCGTGGCAGGATTCGCAGCCCTTGGCCTCGAGCACCTTGCGGCCGTTGGCCGGGTCGCCGGGATCGGAGAAGTACTGAATCGACCACAGGTAGCCAACCAGCCGGGACATCTCCTCGGGGCGGATCTCCTGCGAGGCCCCACGCATCTGGGGCGCATGATCCCACATCGCCGCGGCCAGGGCGGCGAGCGAGCGGTCGCGGATGCGTCCTTCGAGCGCCCGGGCGCCGGTGTGGCAACCGGCGCAGCCCTTCAGTTTGAACAGTTCCTCGCCGGTCGCCGGCGAAGCCGGAGCAAAGACCGGTGCCGGCCGTGTAGCCCCGGGGTAGTTGCGGGCGAAGACGGTCAAGTCGGTCATATCCTGGGCGGTGAGCTGTGGCCAGGTTTTGTCGCCAAGGGCTGCCTTCATGGCGGGCGCGTGGTTCCACATGACCCGGGCCAACTGGATGGGATCGTCGGCCGTTTCCCACTTGCTGACCGGGGGTCCGGGGCCGTCCGTATGGCATCCAGCACACCCCTTTGAAGCGAAGAGGCTCTTGCCGCGGCCCGCGTCGCCGAGTTCCTCGCCGTAGCGGTGCGAGTAGAAGAAAGCGAACAGGTCCGCGCTCTGCTGGGTGTCGAGCGACGGCGCCGGGATGCCGGCCTGCTCCATGGCCTGCCACATTCGTGGAGCGTGATTCCAGAGTGTCGCCGCCAGCACCGCCGGAGTGTAACGGCCTCCGGAACGCCGGGCCAGATCGGGCGCGACGGTGCCGCCTTGGCCATTCACGCTGTGGCAGGTGATGCAGCGTTGCGAACGGAACAACTCGGCGCCGCGCTGCGCGTCGCCGGGCACGGTCACGGCCGCGGCGGCGACCGCAAAGACAATCAATCCGGAGATTGTACGGACAGCTCTCATGGGGCCCCTCTCCCTACAAGCTTACGCTCTCCCTATAGGGTAAACTCCAGGCCCGTAACCAGATGGTGGGCCCGGAAACTCTCGTACGTGTACGCCGCCTGCGACAGCCCGTACCAGCGCCACTCGGCGTACAGGCCCACGTGCTGGTGCAGTGGCACCAGGAAACGCGCCAGCGGCTGGTAATAGTCCGTGGGACGGCTGCCGCTCGAGACGAACATCGATCCCCCAATGCGCAGCCGGGGCTGGATCACCGCGTTGGACGTCGGAATGGTCAGATCCAACATCGCCGTCGCCGAGTGACCGAGGTCCCGATACGAGGAAGCGAGCATCTGCGACAGGCGGCCGGGGTTGCGGAACAGGATATCGGACTTGAGCGACGACCAGTCATACTCGCCGTACACGCTCAGATACTTGCCGTTGCCGGGCCGCCAGCGGACCGAGGCCAGCGCCGCGAAGCTGCGGAAATCGTAGTTTACGCCCTCGGTCGGATTCTGGTTGTCGAAGTACTGGACGCCGGCCGTCATCTCGAGTGACTGGAGCACCTGGAAACGCGACCGCACGTTCAGCCGATTGTAGTCCTGAAGACTGGTTCGGAAGTAGGTCTTCTGGCCGTTTGATCCTTCCCAGCTCGCATTGAACGACAGCCGCGACCAGGGACGGTAGTTCACCCCCGCCAGGCCCACATGGCGGCGTAGCTCGCCGCGCTCGGGCCCCTGCACGAAGTTGAATATTGACGGCCGGACCTCGCTCTCGCCCCACTCGTAGCGGTGGCCGGCGCGCAGGGTCAGCTTTCGTGTGACATCGACGAAGAGATCGGCCTCCTGCCGGTTGTAGGTCATCTTCAGGCGGTCGGCGGAGAACTGCAGTCCGTCGGTCTGGGTGAGGGCGTTGACGAGCGTGGTATTTAACAGCGCCGAGGAGGCGTTGTGCAGCCGGTCTGTCATCCACGACTCGGTCACCCGCACGCGGCGGGAAGGCCGGAACTCGGCACTCAGCGAACCGGACGTGTGCGGCTGCTTCGCCTCGCCGTCGAGCAGGCCGGTAGTGGTGGTGAAGAAGCGGCTGGCGCCGGCCCAGAACAGGCCCTGGGCATTCTCGCTGTACTGAATGTCGCTCGACGGCTGGCTATAGAGGAACTGGCCGTAGACGTCGACCCACGGCGCCGGCGCGGCGGTCATCAGCACGCTCGTGTAGATGCTGTCGCCTCGAACCCGGTAGGTCTGGTCGAGGTTGTCGAGGAAGGTGTCCTGACCCAGGATCGGCGTGGTGCGGTTGCCTGGATTGTACTGGTCGGTAAAGACGCGCTGATCGTCCTTGAACTTCGTACCGCCCTGCTCGAGCGTCACGTGCCAGAGCTTTTTCTCGAAGCGCACGCCGCCGCGGAAGTTGTCCGTGTGGTCGCCGAGATCGGTGGTGACCGGAAATTCGTTGCCGTCGGTCTGAAACGGCGTGATGCCCCGGCCGCGGCCGGAATCGCGATTGAAGGCGACGTACGGCACGATCCACTTGCCGGGCCAGATCTCGAGCTCGGTATTGATCATCCGCCGCTGGGCATCGTAGGAGCGCTGGCTGAGCAGGATGCCGTCGTCGATCTTCGGGTTGGCGAACGACGGCAGGTAGTTGAAGTAGGCGATATTGCGATAGTCGAAGACCAGATGGTAGCTGTCGTCGCGCTTGGCGTCGATCCGCGCGGTGTTGTAAGGGTCGCCGCCCCAGTGGTCGGCCGTGAGGATAAGCGTATCGAAGTAACGCCGGTTCGGGTCGCGGATGAACAGGTCGATCGACATGACCTTGGGGCCGTCACCGAGGTTGACCACGCTGCGGTAGGTGTCGAGATTGCCGCCGATGTCGGATACCCATCGATAGCCCACGTCGACGCTGCCGCTCACGTTCTCCGAACTGCTCGGGACCGGGGACTGCGCCTGCTGCTCCTCCTGCTGGGCAAAGAGTCCCAGAGACGCCACCAAAACGAGTATCACCAACCTCATCGGAGGAACTCCCGGCTTACCTGCGATCCGTGGATTTTCATGTGACACATCGTGCAATTTTGAAACCGCGGATTCCGAAGATCGTGAATGCCCGGTGGAATACCGCCAAGCGTGCCCGTGGGTGATGTCCCGTCGAGATTGTAGATGGTCGTATGGCACTCGAGACACACGTTGGCGACCTCGGCGCGGACCAGCATTCGCGGGTTGGCCGAACCATGGGGTTCGTGACAGGCTGTGCAGCCTTCGAGCCGCACCGGCGCATGCTCAAAGACGAACGGACCCCGCTTGTCACCATGACAGCGGAAGCAGCCCGGCTCGTTGGCGGACACGGTCCGGATGGCGTTCGGGAAAAACGTGCCGTGCGGGTTGTGACAGTCCGTGCAGGCCATGGCGCCCTCGGCGAGGCGGATGGGTGTGCGGCCGCTGGAAGGCGGCCCAGACGTCGGTGTGGCAGGCGGCGCATTGCTGATTGACCTGCTCCGCCGGGCGGGTGGTACCGACCGTTCCGTCATCGCATGTACCGGGTGGCAGGTGATGCAGGCGACTTCGTTCTTCGCGTGTGGCCCGCGGATCCGGCCCACATGCGTCGGCTCGTTCAAATGGCACCCGAGACAGACCTCGTCGGCGTTCATCGGGGTGAGCTTGGCCGGATTGCGGATATCGGCGGCATCCATTGACTCGGCGTGCTTGGCGCCGGGACCATGGCAGCTCTCACAGAAATTCGCGGCCCATTCCTTGTTCTTCTCCAGGGCGTAGTGAGGGTTCTTGAGGAAGGCCTGGTAGACGTCCTCGTGGCAGACCTGGCACATCTCCGCGCCGGCGTATTGCGGCTCGGCCGGCTGCGCCGATTCGGCCTGCTGCGCCGACATCGACGTCGCGGCGATCAAAAATAGAAAGAGCAGGGACAGGCCCCTCGGCCTGTCCCTGCGTCCGCAGTTGGTCATTAGTTGAATTATTGCGCGTGGACCTTATCCACCGCGAATATCTTGCCTTCACCGTGGCAGGCGCCGCAGCTCTCACCGAGCAGAGACGTGTTTGCCAGCGTGTGCGAGGCAGCTTGCAGATTGTCATGGCAGCCCAGGCAGGCGCCAGCCGTAGGCCCGACGGGGTTCAGGAAGCCACGCGGATCAGTCACCTGGAGCAGGTTCGCCTGAAGCGGCGGGAACTGCGAATCGCCGACGTGACAGTTGGTGCAGTCAGCCCGGTTACCCGGGAAGTGAACGTCTGCGTAGCTGTTGACCGAGCCCCGGTAGCCGTAGATAACGTAGTCGCGGCTCAACTCCGCACCGGAGTGGATGCGATGGATCATCAGCGGGAAGTCGATGGCCTCGGGAGGCATCGCGTCTTCTGGCCTGACTACCGCGTCCGTCGCGTTCGGGTTGTGGCACATCACGCAGTATTCCGGTGATTTGCGATTGTCGCCGTGGAGGCTGAGGTCGCCGTGACACTGGTTGCACAGTTCACGGCTTACCGTTGTCCGCCGCGGCATTGTCTCACTGCCGTCCACCGAGAAGTAGATTACGTCGTTCAGGGTGGAGTCGCGGACCCCGGCGTGCTCGATCTCGGTGCCGGGATACAGCGTTACGTCTTGACGGCCCTCGGCGCCGACCGCCCAGGAACCGGTCGCGTCGGCCGGGATCGCCGGCTGTGAAAGTGTACATCCAGCGGTTGTCGCTCGACGGCGTGGCCTTCGTAGCGTCCTCCTGGATCGGCTCCATCGGGTAATCCGTGGTCGGACCATCCAGACCCAGCAGCAGCCGGCTGATGCTGTTGACGTCGACCGGGTCGCCATTCTTGTCGGTGGCCGTGAAGGTTACCGTCGGGTGGCTGCCGGCTGTTCCGTCGGCCACCTCGAGCAGCTTGACGTCCAGACCGGGAAGCAGCGCCGACTGGGTGGGCTGCACGTGAGCGCCCTTGATCGAAATGTCGAACTCGAGCTCTCCCTGCGGCGTGTGGCAGTTGGTGCACTGGTTGTCGGAGACCTGCGGGAGGCCGGCATGGCCCTCCCCGGTGGCGAAATTGACATTGTCGTGACAGGATCCGCAGGCCACACGGCTCGGCTTGGTAAACCAGGCGTCGGCTTGCGTGGCGCCGGTGTCCGACTGGTGGCAGATGGCGCACTGCCGGGTCGAGTCCTCGCCGATGACGGGAAAGACAACGTCGGAGAAGTCGGCGACCGAGTTGTTGTAGCCGATGATCTGGTACGGCGTGCCGGCCTGGACGCTCGGCAGGTTCGCGCCCGGTGGATCTTGTGGATCATCACTTTGAAGTCGACGGTGTTGCCGGTGTCCGGATCGACGGTCTGCGGCTGGTGGCACAGGATGCACATCGGCGACGCTCTCGCGGCCGGTGCCGCCGTGGGCGCTCAACAGGTCGTGGCACCGATTGCAGCTTGCGGTCTCGGATCACGTCGCGGACCTTGGTGACCGGCGAGCCGTCGGGGACGAAGTTGATCTCGGCCGACTTGAGGTTGACGCCGAGGTCGAACTCGCTCAGGTCACGGTTAGCGTAGATGCCGACCGTATGGGTGGCGGTCCGGTCGATAGCCGGACGGCGCCCGGGTCCCGAACGTATACCGGTAGTGGCCGTCTTCGAGCTCCTCCCAGGTGCCGCCGGAGTCCGACGTTGCCTGTCCATTGCTGTTCGTGGTGTACGACACGGTACTGCTCCTGGCCGGCGGGGATCGTCGTCAGGAGCAGGCTTGCACTGATATTGCCCGGCGTAAACACACCGTTCCGATCGAGCGGCAAGCCGCGCGGATCGGTGAAGGTCACTTCGACAGAAGCCGTTCCGTCGGGGGCGATGTTGGGGTTGGCCAATTCAATCTCCAGACCCGGCCGCACGAAGGCGACCGTCTCGGGATCGGCGAAGTAGGCCTTGTCGCGAGTAGTCCAAGTTGGTTTTTCTGCACTGATAAGAGCGAAGGATCCGGCGAGCAGTACGACCACTACTGCAAAGCGGAGCAATCGGGCGGTTGATCGATTCATCATTCCACTCCCTGGGCAATCATAATCTGACTAAGATTAGCAATATTGTATCCAAACGCCAAAGTGGTGCCAAGAGAAAAGTCCTCTCACTGTAATGAGTGATATAGAAGACCTCAAAAAGTTGCACTCCAACAAGAAATAAAGACCCCACACTCTGATCTGGGGCTTTTCCCTCAGCGCTCCCGAGCCCAATAGGGGCATATCCAGCGGTTCCAGTGCCCGGCACCCGGCGAGACTGGCGAAGGGCCAACCCCACCGACAGACGCGATGGAGGGCGGTGAAGGTGAGCACCCTCAGCCTAGCTGAACCAGAATACCGCCGGTAGGGATAGGGTGTCTATTGGTGCTTCTGGATATCCGGCGTTGAGCAACGCCAGCGCGCCGGGCTGATCCTTCGGCACAGGATCACTTCTCGAAGCTGGTCCCAGGTCGGGCCTGTGGTGAAAGCGAGGAAAAGCGGGGACTGGCAGCATGGCCAGTCCCCGCGTAGCGGAATGTACGTCTATTGCGCGTGGATCCTGTCCACTGAGAATGCCTTGTCCGGTCCGTGACAAGCGGAGCAGCTTTCGCCCAGCAGGCTCGTGTTCACGAGCGCGTGGGACGCGGCCTCAAGGCTGTCATGGCAGGCCAGGCACGCAGCCGAAGCCGGCCCCACCGGGTTCAGCCAACCCTGCGGATCCGTCACCTGGAGCAGGTCACGATTCAACGGCAATTGCTGCGAGTCGTTCACGTGGCAGGTGTCACAGTTCGACAGGACGCCCGGGAATTCCACATCGGAGAAGTCGGACCTGCCGATGACGAAAGGCTTCTCGAGCTGCGCACCGGCATGGATGCGGTGAACCATCATCCGGAAGTCGATGGATACTCCGCCGCCTTCCTCATCCTCACCTGCAACTGTGTTTGGATTGTGGCAGAAGACGCAGTATTGCGTGTTGTTGCGACTACCGCCGTGAAGCGACAGCTTGAAGTGACACGCGTTGCACTTGTCCAGGCCGACAACGGTACGCCGCGGCTGGACTTCGGAGCCGTCCACCGAGAAGTAGATCACATCGTTGAACGCATTGTCGCGAACGTTCTCGATCGCGTTGTCTTCCCGGATTCAGAGTGACGACGTTCCGCGCCTCCACGCCGACCGCCCAGGAGCCGGTAGCGTCGGCCGGAATTGCGTCTTGCATGGTGTAGGTATAGACACCATCGGCGCCGCCTTGCGCACCTCTTGCGTCTTCCTGACCCGCTTCCCGGGGATAATCGGTGGTCGGACCGATGAGGCGCAGCCGAAGCCGGTCCATATCGGAGATCACCAGCGGATTCCCCTCTTTATCGGTGGCTTTGAACGTCACGGTGGGGTTCTCGCCGGCCATCCCGGTCACCGAGATCAGCTCGATGGCGACGCCCGGAAGGGCTTTGGAGTCCTCGGGCACGAGGTGTGGGCACCCTTGATGGACGGGTCGGGCTCCAGTTCACCTTGTGGAATGTGGCAGCTTGCGCATTGGTTATCGGAGACTTGCGGCAAGCTCAGGTGATTCTCCCCAGTGGTGAAGTTCACGTTTTCGTGGCAGGAGCCGCAGGCCGCGCGGCTCGGATGCGGTAAACCAGGCATCCGCCTGCTTTGCGCCCGAGTTGGGATCGTGACAGACCGCGCAGCGGCGGACGTCGGCGGGAAACACCACATGGGAGAAGTCGGTGCCGGCGATCGTATAAGGATCGGTCTCCGCGTTGGGCAGTTCGGCTCCCGCGTGGATCTTGTGAATCATCACCTTGAAGTCCACTGTGTTCGGCGATCTATTGTCCGTGCTCTGCGGAGTGTGACACAGGACACACAGTTCCACGGAATGTCTTCGGCCGTGGGCTGTCAGGCGGTCATGGCAGTTGTTGCAGGTGGCCGTTGTGACGACGTCCCGCACCACCGTTACCGGCGATCCGTCAGGCACGAACGTGAAGACCGCATCGTCGGAGGGCCGCCCGAGATCAAACTCGGTGAGGTCCCGCCGCGCGTACGCGCCGATCGTATGAGTGGCGCTCCGGTCGATGCTACTGGGGGCCCTCGTGCCGAAGGTGTACAGGTACTCACCCGGCCCGGTCTTCTCCCAGGAGCCGCCACTATCCGCTGTAGCCTGCGTCACCATCGCTCCGGTGACATCATTCGCACGCGTGCGAAAACTATAGTCCACGTACTGGCTCTGCCCGGCAGGGATCGTCGCAACGATCATGCCGGCCGAAATCTCACCGGGTGTCTCAATGCCATCGAGAGCAAGTGGCACCCCCTTCGGGTCGGTAAACGTCACTGTTGCCGTGATCGTTCCGTCGGCAGCGATGTTCGCACTGGTGATGTTGACTTCCAGTCCGGGGCGCACGTACGAGATCGTGTCAGGGTCGAGGTAGTAGGCCTTATCACGCGAAGTCCATGTCGGTTTCTCCGCGCTGACGAGGAGGAAGGATCCGGCAAGCACCGCAACAACAAACGCTGACCGGAGCACTCTCGCGGTTGGTCGATTCATTAGTTCTATCCCCCAATTGGGAATTTGAGTCTCATGGAATCTAACCATAGTTGAGTAAACTTAGCAATATACTATCTGAATATCGAAATTGACCTCAGCAGAATTATTTAATGTTTTCAATGAGTTAAGGAGGCAAGCCGCGGTGCTCTGAACAGGAAAAAAGATCCACTAAGCCGAGCTGAGGCTTATCCCAGGGGCACTCGAGTCCACTGGAGGCACTTGGGCAGCTGGATATGGCGTCCGAAGAGCATCCCCACGGATTGATGGCAGGGCGGCGGGGTGATCCTGGGCGATAGACGATCGCACCTCAACGTCCCGAGTGAAGATAGATGCCGTTCGGGCTCACGGCGAGGAGCGTCAGAAGGAGTTCGCGGCCTGGGCCAGTGGCCCGCATTTTGTTCAACGGCGAATGATCACTTCCCGGAGCTGGTCCCGGGTCAGGAAAAATTGCACGCCCTGGAAGCGCTGAAACAAGGTCTCGACGCTGCGGTTGTTGAACGACTGGACGGGTTGACGCTGCGTCTTCAGCGTCAGGTGCAGCGTCTCCGGCGCCTCGATGCGGTAGGAATAGACCGGCACCCAGGGCGCTTTCTCCGCGGTGTGAAAGAAGGCCAGCGTGTAGGCACCCGGACGAAGGATGCTGTGGAGGCGGTCAACGGTGGAGAGCAGCAGGGGACGAGAGAGGTACTCGAGTGAATCCCAGATCAGCGCGCCGTCGAGCGATTCGGGTTCGTAACCGAGCGTCTGATCGAGGAACGCCTCGATGCGGTTCCGTTGGGAAGGTCCGCCCGGAGGGTCGTCGGGCACGGTGATCGAGTCGAGCGTCCGCAGGAAATCCACCGAATAGAGCCGGTGCCCCAGGTTGGTGATGAAGCTGACGTTGGCCTGGGAGATCTCGCCCAGATCAAGGATGGAGAGCCCGGACTCGTCCCGGACCGAGGTGACGAACTGCGCCAGTCCGTGGCTGTTCTTGATGTGGTCGCGCTGGTCCTTGGGGACCGGTGCGGGCGCCGGAGCAGGCGCGGCAGTGCGCGGCGCGGGCGCCGACCCGCCCCTTGGTTTCGACAGCAATTCCCGCAACCAATCGCCGATCAACTCTCACCTCGCGCGGCGGACCATCGGGCGTTTGCCCCGGGTCCGCTCGTGTCACTGCTTCGACGCGGCGGCCGCCGGAGAGGCCGGCTGCGCCTTCGGTGCGGGAGCCGCGGTCGCCTGCGGTGCTGGCTGGGCGGCGGCCACGGGACGAACAATGTCGACCGAGCCTTTAAAATAAGACCCGTCCTCGATCACGATGCGGCTCGTTATCACGTCGCCAGCCACCTTCGCCTCTTTGCGGATCTCGACCTTCTCGGTGGCGATCACGTCGCCGTGTACCGTCCCCCGCAGGATCACTTCACGAGCCTTCACGGACGCCCTCACCTTCCCGTTGGGTCCTACGGTGAGGCGGTGTTCCTGCACCTCGATCGTGCCCTCCACCTCGCCGTCCACATAGAGGTCCTCGCGGCTGTAGATCTGCCCTTTCACCACTACGGACTTGCCAATGGCCGCGGCTCCGCTGCCGGGCTCGGCGATCTTGGTTGGACTCGTCGACATCGGAATTCCCTCCCGTGCAAGGTCTGTCGTCGTCGGTATCGTGGCGGCCGGTCTCGGCGCCGGTGTTTCATCTCTTCGCCGGTTCCACATCGAGGATCCCTCCTAACTGGTCTCCACGCAGGCTTCTCACCGTTGGTCCGCGCAAACTCCATCCTATCGGCCCCGCACCGTCGACGGCAACGGCGTAGCGCCTTCGTTTACCCAAAAACCGCTGACTAATGCGGCGCACACCCGACCGCGGAACAATGGCGCGTCGCCACCAACCGTCGTGACGCTCTCCCCACCCCGGTCCACCGCATTATAGTGGAAGTAGGTTCCAACCGTTGATGCCGCGTTGCCTCGCCATCACTTTCGTGGGCGCCGTGTTGCTGATTTCCACCGCCTGTAAACATCAGCCGGCGCCCCAGCTTCCTCCTCCGCCGCTATTGCCGACAGCGCCAAAGCCGGCTGAGGAGCCCGCCCCGCTGCCCGCCCCGCCGGTCATTGAGCCGGACGCAACGGAGTTCCCGGCGCCAATCATGGATGTCGGCGCCCTCCCCGCCCCGCCTCCGGAGGGGCCCGAAGCACCGTCCGCACCGGTATTCGAACCCGCGCCCGCTCCGTCGCTCGCGCCGATGCTGCCCCCGGAGCAGCGCCGGACCTATCAGGCCGAGCTCGCTTCTTCCCTGGTCCGGACCCAACGACACCTCGGCCTCCTCGCTCAGCGGTCTCTCACCCCCCAGCAGGAGATCCTGCGCAACCGTGTCCGGACCTTCATGCACCAGGCCGAAGCCGTCCGCAGCACCGACCTCGCCACCGCCCACGGCCTCGCTCGCCGTGCCGAGCTGCTGGCGCAGGATCTGGTCAACGCGACCCGCTAGCCGCATCCGCCACCCGCCACCCTTCTCCTACGCCGACACCCGGAACAGACGATCGTTCGATTGCCGGACCGCCAGCCTTCCCTCCCGGCGGCGGTAGTCGACGTAGACCGTCTCGCGCGGGCGGATCTCGCCGCTCGTGATTCCCGCCGCCAGCGGCTGGATCAGGTGACGGTGGACCGCACGCTTCAGGTGCCGCGCCCCGTTCTCGATGTTCGTCCCTTCCCGCAGCAGGAATTCGCGGCTTTGCAGGCTCACCTCCAGGCCGAACGCCAGTGCTCCCAGCCGCCGCCGAAGGTGACGTCGCAGTTCTTCTATCTGCAGCTCGAGGATCTGCCGCAGCGCCGGCCGGCTCAACGGCTCGTAGGTCGCTACCACGTCCAGGCGATTCACGAATTCCGGCGAGAAGTGCTTCCGGACCGCGCCCATGGCCGTCCGCTCCAGCCGCTCCCGCAGGTTCGCCACCGGCGGCTCCGCGTAGACCTCGAACCCGAAGTCGGGCCGCAGTTGCCGCGAGATTCGCCGAGCGCCGAGGTTGCTCGTCAGGAAAATCAAGCTGTGCTCCAGGTTCACCACGGTGTTGTCGCCCAGGTGCAGCGTTCCTTTGTCGAGCACGCCCAGCAGCAGGCGCGCGAGCGACGGCGCGGCCTTCTCGATCTCGTCGAACAGAACGATTGAGAGCGGACAGTCCGCGCTCGTCGTGGCCTCCAGCTTCTGCTGGCTGATCATCGGGTGCGTCTCGCGGTGCCCCAGGTATCCCGGAGGCGCTCCGATCAGCTTGGCGACCTCGTGCTCCATCTGGAACTCGGCGCAGTCGATTTTCAGCAGGCTCTTCTCACTGCCGTGCAACTCGCCGGCGAGCGCCTCCACCGTCTTCGTCTTCCCGGTTCCCGTGGGACCGAGCAACAGGAAGACACCGGCGGGACGGCCGTCCGGCGACAGCCCCGCCTCGAACATCTGCACATATGGAACAATCCGGTCAATTGCCGCCGGCTGTCCGATAACACGCCGCGCGAGCGCCGGCGCGAGACCGGCGGAGTAGCTGACATCGCGGTCTTCATCATCATCCAGGAAGTAATCCATGAGAGCCTCCACGAGGGTATTAGGAAGGGGGCTAGGCGCTAACCGCGCACGGATCGCCACCGACGTTCGAGTGGCAGGGAGAGGAATCCGCCCCCGGTTGATTCCCCGTGCCGATTATAGCCGTCCGCAATCGGGGAATCCGTCTCCGGAGCCGCCGAAAAGGCCCGCGCGGGGCTCTCCGCGCCGACTGTTATGTCTTGAAGAATGAGAGGATTGCGTTGGCGATACGGAGGCTCGCCCGGCCATCGCCGTAAGGGTTGTGACTGGATGCCATCGCGAGCCGCATTTTCGGGCTCTCGAGCAGCCGCGCCACCTCTCCCGCGATCCGGTCCCGATCCGTGCCCACGAGCTTCGCCGTCCCGGCTTCCACGGCCTCGGGCCGCTCGGTCTTGTCCCGCATCACCAGTACCGGTTTCGCGAGCGCCGGCCCCTCTTCCTGGATCCCGCCGGAATCGGTGAGGAGGATGTCGGCCCGCCGCATCAGGTCGACAAAAGAAAGATAGTCGAGCGGATCGATCCGCTCAACCGCCGATCCGCCGAGTCCTGCCTCCACCGCCCGCCGCACGCTGGGATTCGGATGCACCGGGTAGACGACGTGAGCGTCGTCCCGCCGGGCGATGGCCGCCAGTCCGGCGCAGATCCCCTCGAAGCCTTTGCCGAAGCTCTCCCGCCGGTGAGCGGTCACCAGCACGAGCCGCTTCCCGGGCGGGATCGCGACCGTTCGGGGCGCAACTAACTCGCCCGAGGCGAGCCGCCCCGCCACATCGAGCACGGCGTCGATGCCGGGGTTGCCGGTGATATGGATCACCTCCCCGGAGACCCCTTCCCGGCGAAGATTCGACGCCGCCCACTCGGTGGCCGCAAAATGCAGCGTCGCGACACGCGTGGTCAGGACCCGGTTCAACTCCTCCGGATACGGCTGCAGAAGGTCGCCCGTCCGCAGCCCCGCCTCCACATGGCCCACCGGAATCCGCTCGTAGAAAGCGCCGAGAGCGCCGCAGAAGGTCGTGGTGGTGTCGCCCTGGACGAGTACGATGTCCGGCGCGGCGTCGCGGAGGACGGGTTCGAGCCCGGCAATGATCCGGGCCGCCGTTTGCGCCAGGCTCTGACCGGGCCGCATGAGGTCGAGGTCATAATCGGGCGCAACGCCGAACACCTCGAGCACCTGATCGAGCAGTTCCCGATGCTGTGCCGTCACGCAGGTCCCGACGTCGAAGCTTTCGGGGCGCTGTGCCAGGTGTTTGACGACCGGACACAGCTTGATCGCCTCGGGGCGGGTACCGAATATGATGAGAACCTTAATCATCACGGCCACCGACGTGGAGCGAGCCGTCGGCTTGCCACGCCGGCAGTCGTACCCGCGGTTGGCCCACGCAGCGGACAACGTGGATTGACGGCACGACCGTCGCCATGGCCGGGCTGGGGCTGCACTCCACGTAGTGCTCGCACCATTGATGGAGTATAGAATCTCCCCTCTTCAGGACAAAATCGCACAAAATCTAGGCGCTCCGCTCGATACAAAATTCCGCGCCGCCCCCGTAGGCTGGAACTATTGGAAACGTACCGAGCATGACCAGGAACAAATCCAAGACACACTACTCGGAGGCCGAGGCCGCTCACGCCCTCGGGATGACAGTGAAGCAACTGCGGGAGTTGATCCTGCACCATATCGTCGACGGAATTGACGATCTCGAAAAGGCCCCGGCGGCGGTTTTCCAGCCCTCGGACCTGCTGGTTCTCAGGTTGCTTTCGGGCCACCCGCCCGCTCCCACAGCTCTGCGTTGACCAGGTGCGCCGGACGCTTCCCCTGGAGCGCCGCCACGGCGTTCTCCACCGCTACCATGCACATCTTTCTCCGGGTCGCCGCCGTGGCGCTGCCCAGGTGTGGCGCCAGCACCGCCTGCGGCAGTTTCAACAGGCCCGGATGCACCTCGGGCTCGCGCTCGAACACGTCCAGGCCCGCCGCCGTGATCACACCGTCCCTGAGCGCCGCTACCAGGGCCTCTTCATCGACCACCGGCCCGCGCGAGCTGTTTACCAGCACCGCCGTCGGCTTCATTAGCTTTAACTGCTCCGCGCCGATCAGGTGCCGGGTCCCCTCGCTCAACGGAACGTGGAGGCTCACGAAATCCGACTCCCGCAGCAGTTGCTCGAGCGGCACGTAGTTAGCATCCAGCTCCCGCTCGACCTCCTCGGGCGCCCGGCGGGCGTCGGAGTAGAGGATCCGCATCGAGAAACCGCCCTTCCCGCGCCGGGCCACCGCCTGGCCGATCCGGCCCATGCCGACGATGCCCAGCGTGGCGTGGTGCGCGTCCACGCCTACCAGGAAATCCACTCCCCAACTGTTCCACTTGTTGTTCTGAATGGTCTGGTACCCGTCAATGAGCCGCCGCGCCGCCGCGAGCAGCAGCGTGAAGGCCATGTCGGCAGTGGTATCGGTCAACACATCGGGAGTGTTGGCGACGAGGATGCCCGCCTCGGTGGCGACGGGGACGTTTACGTTGTCGAACCCCACCGCGACGTTCGAGATGATCCGGATCCCCTCGAGCTGCGCGATCACGTCGGGCGTGAACTTATCGGTGAGCTGGCTGACGACGGCCTGCTTGCCCCGCAGGCGCGGCAGAAGCTGGTCCGACGGCAACCCGTTGTCGGTCGCGTTATAGTCGACCTCGCAGTGCTGGCTGAGGTAATCGATCGCCTCGGGATAGATTCGTTTGGTGACAAGAACGGCTGGTTTCACGGGCATTGATTGTCGCACAGCCGGGGGAAGGCTTACAATGGCATCTCCGACCGGCCCGCGTGGCCCCACCAGCGAGGGAAACAGAACAATGGCAAAACTCGGATTCTGTGGATTGGGAATCATGGGCGATCCCATGGCTCGAAGCCTGCTCCGTGCGGGCCATCAGGTACGCGTTTGGTCGCACACGGCGTCCAAGGCGGACGCGCTGGCCGTCGAACAGGGCGCGACCGCGTGCCGCCAGCCCCGGGAAGTGGCCGAGACGTCGGAATGCGTCTTCGTCTGCGTCGGCGACTCGGAGATGTCGCGCGAGGTGATCGCGGGCGCCGGCGGACTCATCGAGGGCGCCGCCGCCGGCACTGTCGTCGCCGACACTAGCACGATCTCGGTCCGCGCCGGTCGCGAAATCGCCGCGAAGCTCGAGGCGAAGGGTATCCATTATCTGGACGCCCCCTGTACCGGCTCCAAGCTCGGCGCCGAAAACGCCAAGCTCAGCTTCATGGTCGGCGGCGAGCCCGAGGTGGTCGAGCGCGTCCGGCCATTCTTCGCTTGCCTGGGCCAGCAGGTGTTCTACTGCGGCGGTCCGGGCACCGGAATGCGCGTCAAGCTGTGCCAAAATCTCATTCAGGCCAATATCTTAGAGGCGTTCGTCGAGGGGATCGTGCTGAGCACCAAGGCTGGCGTCGACCCCAATCTGATGCTCGACGTGCTCAACAACACCGCCGCCCGGTCCGGCCTCATTGCCTTCAAGGCTCCCTACATCTTTCGCCGCGATTTCGCCACCCACTTCTCCGCCAAATGGATGCTCAAGGACATTCGGCTCGCCCTGGAGCTTGCGGAAGACCTCGAAGTTCCAGTTCCCATAACATCTGTAACCGGACAGATCTTCCAGGCCGCCATCGCCCAGGGGCTTGGAGAAGAGGATTTTTCTAGTATAATCAAGGTGTTAGAGGGGATGACTGGGGTCGAGGCAAAAAAAAATTAGATGGAAATACAGATTTCTGTTGCATTCCCGAACTCCATATCCTAGAATTGGAATTAAGCCGGGGAGGCAACTCCCACCAAAGCGAGACTAACCTCACATAATAAAGACCCCTGAAGCAATAACCTCCCCGGCACCCCGGATCTTCAGGCGGCAGACAGAAACACCAGATTCCACCGAAGTTCTCGTCGTTCGCTCCTTCCACCCTCCAGACCTGACGCCGGTGGCAATCGAAATCGGCTCCAGTACCCGAACGTAGTATCGTCAGGGGTGGGATTCGGACACGGGGAGTGATATCATGCCTCCTTGGCCCGCAACGGGCGAATCGCAACCCCTGTGAGAGACCGTCTAACGAGTAGGGGCACGATTTGGCTTCGTTTCGCAGGCGGGCAACTCGGAATCATCGGGCGGGACGGTCTGGATGCCCGCGCCGGTGTGGTCGAGACTCGAAGGCCCGACCCATTCCGCTGCCTGGGCCGTGTGCATCCGTTTGACAGCGCAACTGCATGCAAACCATCACCATCCTCGGCTCGACGGGCTCGATCGGTGGTAGCACGCTCGATGTGATCCGCCGCCAGCGGGAGTGCTACAGCGTCTACGCCTTGGCCGCCGGCTCGAATACCGAGATCCTGGCCCAGCAAATCCAGGAATTTAGGCCGAGCGTCGCCGTCGTTGCGACCGGGGAGGCCCTTGCGGAGCTGGGCGGGCGGCTCGAGGCGGCCGGTCTCGAGCGGAAAAGCTGGCCGGAACTGATGACCGGTCCGGGGGCTCTGGTCGCCGCTGCGACGGCCCCGGAAGTCGATTTCGTGATGTCGGCCATCGTCGGCGTCGCGGGCCTCGAAGCCACCTACGAGGCGGTCAACCTGGGCAAGAAGCTCGGCTTGGCGAATAAAGAGGTTCTGGTCGCGAGCGGCGAACTGGTCATGGAGGCGGCCCGGCGCGCCGGCGGAGGCCTGATCCCGGTCGACAGCGAGCATAACGGCGCCCATCAGTGCCTCAAGGCCGGCCGGCGCGGCGAGGTACGGCGGCTGATTTTGACTGCTTCCGGCGGCCCGTTCCGCAAAACGCCCCGCGAGGAACTCTCGAACAGTGACGCCGGAACAGGCGCTGAATCATCCAACATGGAAGATGGGGCGTCGGATCACCATCGATTCGGCCACGATGATGAACAAGGGCTTCGAGGTGATCGAAGCCTGCTGGCTGTTCGACCTGGCGCCCGAGAAGGTTGACGTGGTTGTGCACCCGCAGTCGTCGGTCCATGCGCTGGTCGAGTACAACGATGGCAGCATCATGGCCCAGGTTTCGGTGACCGACATGCGGATGCCGATCCAGTACGCGCTCACCTATCCGGACCGCATGGAGGCGCCGGTGGCGCGCTACGACTGGTCGCGGCCGCATTCCTGGGACTTCGAGCCGCCGGATCTGGCCAAGTTTCCGCTGCTGCGTCTGGCCTACGCGGCGCAGAAGGCGGGCGGTTCGGCGACGTGCACGCTAAACGCCGCCGATGAGGTTGCCGTGGCCGCGTTTCTCGAGGGACGGATACCGTTCCCGGCCATTGCCGAGGTGGCCGAGGAGACGCTCGAGCGGATGCCGCCGCGCAAGGCCGCCTCGGTGGCCGAAGTATTGGAGATCGATCGGGCGAGCCGCCGGGTGGCCGTCGAAGTGGCCGCAACCCACGCCGTGACCGCGGGCCGCGGGTACGCGAAGGCCTGAGTAGGGCCGGAGAGAGGAAACGGCAGACGAAGGGTCGCCTCTAAGAAAGTAGAGAGAACAAAACAATGGTGGTGTTTCAGAACATCTGGTGGCTGCTGGTGATGATCGGGGTCATGATCATGATCCACGAGCTGGGCCATTTCTGGGCGGCCCGGTATTTCGACGTCCACGTGGAGGCGTTCAGCTTCGGCTTCGGCCCGCGGCTGTTCGGCTTCCGCAAGGGCGAGACCGACTTCCGATTCTCTCTGATCCTGTTCGGCGGCTACGTCAAGATGCTCGGCGAGCAGCCCGGCGAGGAGACCGGACGATCCGCGCAGCTTCCTGGCCAAACCGCGCTGGCAGCGGCTCATCATCGCTTTCGCCGGCCCGTTCATGAACATCGTGCTGGCGGTGGTGCTGTTGAACGGCCTGTTCATGTTCAAGTACCCGAAGCAACCGGACGACATTCCTTCCGGCATGGTGGGGCACGTCGCCGCCGGTTCGCCGGCCGAGCAAGCCGGCATCAAGGCAGGAGACCGCATCATCGCCCTGGCCGGCAAGGCGGACCCGTCCTGGGATGACATCCTCATGAAGGAGTTCTCGAGCGCGGGCCAGGCGCTGCCGGTCACCGTGGAGCGGGCAGGCAAGCAGCTCCACGTCACCGTCACTCCCAAATTCGACGACGAGATCGGCGTCGGCAACGCCGGGTGGACCGAAGAGCGCGAGGTGCAGATCGCCGGCATGCTCGAAGGAATCAGCGGCGCCGCCAAGGCGGGGCTGGAGCCCGGTGACACGCTGGTCAGCATCGACGGCCAGCCGGTGCGGTCCACGGAAACCCTCCAGTCGGTGATCGAGAAGCGCAAGGGCGCGCCCGTCGACGTGATCTATTCCCGCGACGGTGTCCGCCGCCAGGCGACTGTCCAGCCGCAGTTGAGCACGATCGACGGCAAGGAACGCTACATGATCGGTGTCTCGCTGCAGGAGAAGATGACCTACACCAAGCTCTCCTTCCCGGATGCCTTTGTCGCCTCGGTCCAGCACAACGTACGCAGCGCGACCTTGATTTTCCGCTTCCTGGAAGGACTGGCCGAGCGCCGGATGTCGGCCAAGTCGCTCGAAGGTCCCATCCGCATCGCACAGCTTTCCGGTGATGCCGCGCGCCAGGGGCCCTTCGCCTTCATCGGCCTGATGTCGATGGTGAGCCTGAATCTGGCGGTCTTCAACCTGCTTCCGATCCCGATCCTCGACGGCGGCGTGATCCTGATGCTGCTGGTCGAGATGGTGATGGGCCGCGACCTGAGCCTGGCGGTGAAGGAAACGGTAATCAAGGTCGGCTTCCTGTTCCTGATGATGGTAGTGATGTTCGTGATCTACAACGATATCCAGAAGGTCCTTCCGTCAGGCGGGTAGGCGCAGTGGAGCGAGCCGCCAGGCCGGATTCTCGCGGCGGATCGACAGATCCGCCTCCCCGACTAATGCCACCCGCCTCACCGGGGACATTGCGGGCTTCCGTCACCTAGCCTCCCCTCAACCTTTCGCAGCGGTGTCCTCCGCAACCGAACCTCCGCCTTCGGCTCGCCCGTATCTCGTTGGCGCCGACTGGAGTCTTAGATGAGCTGGCGAAGAGCTGTCAGCCCCGATCTTCTCTGCAACCTGGCTGGCATTGGGCTTCAGCTCGTCCCTGGCAACGTCACTGCGCTTCTTGCCGCGCACCTAGCGAAGAATCCCGCCCGGGACGATGGTTTCCGCGTTGAGATAGGGCTGCAGGGCGGACGGGACAGCAACGGTGCCGTCGGCCCGCTGGTAGTTCTCGACGATGGCGACCCAGGTTCGGCCCACCGCCAGTCCGCTTCCGTTCAGGGTGTGAACGAGCTCGGGCTTGCCGCCGCCCCGGCGCATCCGGATGGAGGCCCGCCGCGCCTGGAAGCTCTCGAAGTTCGAGCAGGAGGAGATCTCCTTATAGGCGTTCTGGCCCGGGAGCCAGACCTCGATGTCGTAGGTCTTGGCCGAGGAGAAGCCCAGGTCGCCGGTGGAGAGCACTACGGTCCGGTATGGCAGTCCGAGCCGTTTGAGGATGTCCTCGGCGTCGGCGGTGAGGCTTTCGAGCTCGTCGTAGCTCGTCTCCGGCAGTGCGAACTTGACCAGCTCGACCTTCTGAAACTGGTGCTGGCGGATGATGCCGCGGACGTCGCGCCCGTATGCTCCGGCTTCGCTGCGGAAGCACGGCGTGTAGGCGCAGAACTTGATCGGCAGGTGGTCGGCGTCCAGAATCTCCTTGGCGAACAGGTTGGTGACCGGGACCTCGGCCGTGGGGATGAGCCAGAGGTCCTCGTTGGCGATCCGGAAGAGGTCATCGGCAAACTTGGGCAGTTGGCCGGTGCCGTAGAGCGCCTCGGAGTTGACCATGAACGGTGGCAGCACCTCGGTGTAGCCGTGCTCGGCGGTGTGAACGTCGAGCATGAAGTTGATGAGCGCGCGCTCGAGGCGGGCGCCGATCCCGAAGTAGACGGCGAACCGGGCGCGGGCGATCTTGGCCGCACGCTCGAAGTCGAGGATGCCGAGCTCCGGGCCAAGATCCCAGTGCGCCTTTGGAGCGAAGGCGAATTCGGGCGGCGTGCCGTGGCGGCGGACCTCGACGTTGTCGGCTTCGCTGGTTCCGGCCGGCACGTCGGCGTGCGGGATGTTGGGGATGGAGGCCATCAGGTCGCCGAAGGCGTCGTCGAATTCCCGTGCCTTGGCCTCGGCCGCGGTAATGCGCTCCCCCATGTCCCGCACCTGCTGCTGGCGCTCGGTGGTGTCGGCGCCGCTCTTGCGGAGTTTTGCGATCTCGGTGCTGGCCGACTTCCGCTCGGCGCGAAGCTGCTCGGTCTCGGTCAGACAAGCCCGCCGCTCGGTGTCGAGTTCGCGGAACCGGTCGACGTCGAGCTGGTATCCCCGGCGCGCAAGCTGCGCGGCGACAGCCTCGAGGTCCTTGCGGAATAGGGTGGGATCGTGCATTGGCTGGGGTGGAAATCACATTCTAGCACTGGGATGGAGATGGCCGTATATCGACGTTATGTGAGCCAAAACAAGGCCTTCGAGGTCGTGGTTGCCTCTGGTTCGGTCGTGGAGACGGGTTCGGTCGGCCGTTCTCGGTGGGAGTGGCCCTATAGGAACGTATGTGACTCAAAATGGGAGCCGCCAGGGTTCGCTGGTTGCCGCCGGTTCGCTCGCGGGACTCCCCCTCAGTCAGCCGTTCTGTCCCCAGCCGGACAAGGCGTGATGCCGAGCCAGCGCAGGCCGCCCCCCGCGAGAAGCGATCCGCCGGCGAACCCGGCATATACGTTCACACACGTTCCTATACGGCCCCATCTTAGCCTCCGGGGCCGGGCACACCAGCCGTTCCGGGGACCTGCCCGACGCGCTCCTTGCGGACGGTGTCGCCTAGCTGAAGAGGTTCCCGAGCTCAGTGGCTGTGTTGCGTGCTTCCAGGTGGATGAGGCCCGCATTGGCGCCCTTGGGGCCGAGCACGGCGAGAACGGCGCGCCCGCCGACGAGGTAGACGTACAGGTCCCCCTCCTGGCCCCGGATGCTCACTTCCGATACCGCTCCGGACTGGATGGCCTCGCTGACCCGGGTTCCGAGGTTGGCGGCGGCCACCGCCATGGCCGCGACCCGGTTCGGATCCGCGTCGTTGGTCAACGAATGGGCAATGGGCAGCCCATCCGCCGAGGCGAGCACGACCCCTTGGAGTTCGGGGATCGCGTCGCATAGGCTTTCGATCTGTTTCGTGAGGATTTCGTGTTTGGACATTCTTCAGCCTTGGCTTCTCCGGCCCGGACTGTGGGGTCGGCTGGAAGATCGCTCCGACAAGCCCGCCCTCGGAGGGATCCCGTTGTTTCAATCCGATCGGGTCGACTCTCCACCGGGCGCGCGGCGGGAGACGCCGCGCCGGGGGGACACCCGTACCCAAGACATTAATCGGCCAAAACGCGCCGGAGTTTAGTGTCGCGTCGTCTTCGGCGGGCCGATTCTTCTGTTCCAGCCCCCTGTCCGTCGGCCCCAATGCTGTCAGTGACTTGCGCTCGCTACGGGCGGCGTCCGCCGGGGCCGTCTCGAAGACGCCTGCCCCTCGAGCGGTTGTCGCCGGGACCGCCGGTACCAGAAGTCCCCCGTTACAAGGTACAAAAGTACCGCCGAGGCCTACGGTTTCTCCGCTCGAATGCCGATTAAGGGGATATGGCCTGCCAGTACTGCGGCAAGGAGGTGCCCTTCCGGATGAGACTCACCGGAGAGGGGCATTTCTGTTGCCCGGCCCACAAGCGGCTATATAACGACGAACACAGCCGGTTAGGCCTGGCCAGGCTGCTTGAGGAGGTCTCGCCCAGGGAGGAGGAGCAGCCCGCCCGCGAACTGCGGGAAGGGGACGCCCCTAATCCCGACACTGTCGAGGACGTGGCTCCGGCCGAGGCGATGCCGGAGCCGGAACTGGTGGCCTCCGGGAAAGGTCTCCGCCTGTGGACATTCCCGCACGTCCGCTTCGAGATGGACGCGCGCTTTGACGCATTCCTCGATTCGGGCCTCGAGCCGGCACCGTACACTTCGGGCGTACGCCCCGCCGGCGCCGGCTCCGGAGATCGTCCCGACCGCCGCCGCGGCGGCAACACCGGAAGTCCCCGCCGAACCGCCCAGGGCGGTGGTACGGCCGCCGGCGCGTCCGGCGCAATCTCCCGCGGAAAGGACCACGACCCGACCTCCGCAACATCCGGCGCGGGAGCGGTCCCCCCGTCAGGATCACGGCACGGTGCGCCGCGAGGCATCGCCCGCCGAGGCATGGGCGGACCGCCACCGGCAAGGGGCCGCTAGGCCGGTGTCGGGCAAGCCGGACGCCACGCCGTCGAAGAAGCCCACGCCCATTGACGAGGGCCGGACCGCCAGGGCCCCTGTCCAACAGAACGCAGAGCCCGCCTCCGCGACCGAAGCCGCGCCCAAGCCGGCAGCGCATTCGGATGATGACGGAGTACCGATGTTCGCGAGCCTCGGGCGGAAGTCCGCGAACGGCAAGAACAAGAAGAAGCCCGCCCCCGAACCCCAGATCCCACCGCCGCCGGCAGGCGGCGGGATTCCTACGTTCGGGAGCGTCCAGCCGCTGGGTACGGAAGGCAAGAAGAAGCGCCAGGACTCGCGCGTGGCGGCGGGAGTCGTGCTGGCCATGCTGCTTGGCGCCGGCGGATACTTGGGGCTCGGCACCAGCCAGCAGGAAGGTACTGCGTCGCAGACCGCTCAGTCCCCCGGCGGCTCCGGCGCCTTGGACCAATGGATCCCCAACTGGTCGGAAGGCGACGCCGGAGAGGACATTACGCTGTTCGGACCGTCGCAGGAGTGGTCGGACTACCGGGTGCAGTGGGAGACCGGAGAGAAGGAAAGCTTCTCCTGGATCTTCCGCGCCGTGGATATCCACAACTACTATGCGGTCGAGCTCGAACGACGCCCGGAAGGGACCTTGCGGCTGGTCAAGTACGCGCTGATCAAGGGGGCGCGTACCAACGTCTCGGAATCATCGCTCGATCTGCCGGGTCCGGAAAAGGCCCGTTACGGTGTCGAACTGGAGGTGCAGGGTGCCCGGTTCCGGCTCTACGTCGAGGGGCATAGTGTCGCCGAGTGGTCCGATGACCGCCTCGAACGGGGCGGCTTTGGCGTGGTCCGGCCAGGACTCGGCTTCGCCGGTGTGGGCGACGTGAAAGTGACACCGCTCGGGGCCGAATCGGCCTCCAGCCGGCCGCCATACTGGCGCGGGCTGACGCCGGACCGATTACCGGAAGTGAACCTGCTGCGCCCAGGAGGACAATCGGGACGCGGCGAAGCAGATTCGGAGTCCACCCTATGAGCGATTCGAACGAATCCAAGCGGATTGTCGTCGACGAGTCGATCCTGGCCGCGCTGTTGGGCGATCCCTCCGAACCCTCTGAACCCGAAGAGGACCACGCGGCCCCGCCCACCGACGAACAGCCTCCGAAGCGCGAGCCCACCTCGGTGGAGCCGCCGCGCACCGTGCCCGCGGAATCGTCGGTGGCGAATCGGTTTGAGCCCTCGAGCCGGCCTCGGCCCGATGCGCCACGGGTGAAGGTCGCACTGGCGCCCGTTGTCGCACCGCCTCCGCCGGCACCCGTGCAGAGTCGGCGCCCCCGGAGGGTCGTCGTCGCGCCGGCGATCGCCGAGGAGACGCCCCCGGTGAGCGTTGAAGCGTCACCTCCGGCGCTGGTCGAAACGTTGCCCTCGACGATTGCCGAAGCCCCGCCCTCGGTGCGTATCGAATCGCCGATCCCGGTGAGTGGTGAAGTGCCGCCTCCGGCGGCGGGCGCCCCGGAAATACGTCTGGAATCCCCCGTTACCGCGGATCCGGGCGACGATCCCGAGGGGCTCCATGTGAGTGCCGCCCGGTGCTTTGAGCGGGGCGACTACGAGACAGCGCGTGACTACTACGAGAAAGCCCTGAAACTCGACCCCAAGAGCTGGTCGGCCGTCAACAACCTTGCGCTCTGTCTCGAACGGCTCGGCCGCCTCGAAGAATCGCTCGAGTGCCTCGCCACGGCGGGGAAGCTCGATCAGAAACGCCCGGAGGTACGGCTCACCGAGGCGGTCGCACAACTCAAAATGGGGCGGAACGAAGCCGCGCTGGCGGGATTTCAGCAGGTTCTCGAGACGGTGCCCGGTGATGGACGGGCACTGTTCGGCAATGGCGTCGCGGCCCAGCGGCTGGGACGTTTCACCGAAGCGAAGGCGTGCTACAAGGCGCTTCTCAAGGATCATCCCGACAACGAAGAGCTGCTCGCCAACATGGCCGTGACCTCGCTCGCCATGGGCGACCACGTGCGGGCCCGGGAATGCGCCCAGATGCTGCGGTCCGCCCCCGAACGTTTGGACCTCGCCCTCCAGGTGCTCGCCGAATGCGCCTCCGCCGAAGGTGACGAAGAGAGCGCCGCCCAGCACTCCGCACAGTTGGTGGAGCTCAAGCCAGCCTCCTACGAGGCGTGGTTCAATCTCGGCGTGGCGTGCCAGAAGACTGGCCGTCTCGAGGTCGCCGTGGACGCCTATAAGCAGGCTATCGAAGTGGATGGGACTCGGGCCGAGGCGCACGCCAACCTGGGCGCGACCCTCCAGGAGACCGAGAACTATCACGAAGCCCGCCACTTCTACCTGGCCGCCCTGAGCCACTGCCCCGATCACCCCGGACTGCATTGGAACATGGGGCTGATTGCCGAGAGCCTGGGCGCCTTCAACGAGGCGGAGAAGCACTACGAGAAGGTCGTCCGCCTGCAGCCGGACTGGAAAGAAGCAGGGGCCCGGCTGTCCCGTCTCCGTCCGGGCGCGATGTAATTTCTCCAGACCCGAAGGCTGACGTCCCCGCCGGCCTTTTCCGGGCATCGGAGAGCCGGACCAGGAGGTCCGGCGTCGGTCGTGGACGACCGCCTTACGTCCGGCGACTCGGCGCTCGGGCTAAGTGAAGAGTATTGGGCTGAAGCCCTTCGCAAGTTCATCTGAGCCCCCATCCCGTGTTAACGAGGTACGGCGGGACGGGCAGGTCGCATTCGGAGGTCCCGTTGCGGGGGACACCGCTACGGTAGGCACGCGGTGGGTTGCGTGAAGGTAGCCCACCATGTCCCCGCTGAGGCGGGTGGGTCGATCCGCCGCGGGGCAATCGCCCCGACGCCCGGGGGGGTGCTACGGGACTGGCAAACCGCTCGAGTGGACCAGCCGCCGGCAGGACCCTCGGCGTGGCAAGTCTGGCGACTCGCTCCACGTCACGAGGCAGGCAAGAATCTCGGGGCTACGCCGGGAGGCGGGCCGGGGGATGTTGGATGCCGGCGTAGGGGTAGATGGCTACCTTGGGGCCTTCGGCGGGATGGGCCTTCTTGAGGGCCTTGACGACGTCGTTCCATTGCCGCATGCCGACGGTCTCGGGCGGGCAGTCGGGACGGTCCAGCTCCCGGACCTGCAGGTATTGCGAGTAGAGCAGCACCTGCCCGGCCTGCGGGAACCGCGGCTGGCGCGCGTCACGGCGCTCGAAGTAGGAGCCGGCACCCGGCCCCGCGTCGAGGGCGTCGCAGGTCGGCGCTCCAACCGGATTCTGGTTGATGACGACCAGACTGCCGCCGTCCTTCAGGCTGCAGCGCGCCCAATTGAAGTGCGGTTCGAGCCGGGCACCGCCCGGATAGGCGTTCACCACCACGATGTCGGCGTCCGTGACGCATTCCGTCGCCAGGTGGCTGACCGCGAAACGCGCCGCCTCGTCATATGCGTTCCACGATGTCGCCCGATACCACTTTCACGGGCTGCCGCTCCTGGTTCGCGACCACCTGGACGCTGAAGTCGACACCCACGCGCCGGGCGGCTTCGATCATGTCCCGCCGCGCCGCGCTGTTGCCGAGCACGATCTCACCGCCGACGGTCTCCGGCCGCGAAGCCGCGATGGCCCGCAGGCGGCGAATCGCCTGCATACTCGCGATGCCTGGCAGGATCGTCTCCGGACCGCCGGTGTAACCCAGGGCGCCGTCCATCTGGAGCCCGCTCACCGTAATCCGGACATCGGCCCGGCGGAAGTCGGCGTTGACACTCACGGGCGTCCCGGCCGACGTCGTTCCGAGGTCGATGTGATTTTCCCAGACATTGTGGTTGATCCACGGATGATGGCGCACCGTCTCGGGGCCGAGCTTCTTGGCCCCGTCCATGCCGTTCATCGAGTAGCGGGCGCCATGGGCCGCGACGAACAGGATGTTGCTGTCGTCGATACCAGCCTCGCGCAGCTCCTCGATGAGGTGGGGCACGATCGCATAGACCGGCGTCGCCCGCGACAGGTCGTCGAAGGCGATTGCCACCGTCTGCTTGCCCGCGGCGATCTCGCGCAGACTCCTCGTCCCCGTCGGGGCGAGGACCGCTTCGTGAATCTGCTCCCGGGTAAGCGGCGGTGTATCCACGCCGCGCATCTGGCGCACGTCGACCTGCCAGTCGCGCGGACATTCAAAACTCTCGAGCGTGTCGCCGTACCATTCATGGGTCCGGAGAGGGACCGTCCGGACGAGGGAATCCGCGGCCTTGGCGCGAGCCGATAACGCCATACCCGCGGCGACAGGTACTGCCAGAAAATGCCGGCGATTGAGCATTCGTCTACTCCTTCTTTGCCCCCCCCTGTTGTTATTGTATCGGTGTTTGAGATCTGAAAGTAAATTAAAGTTAACATAGTATATTGAGCAATTAAGTCCAATTTATCCTCCCGCGCCGGGGCTCGACAAAGCATTGGGGCACCGCGGATCACTACACTGAAGGTAGAGATGAATCCGTTCCAGGTCCTCGAACCGAAGACCGTTGTCGACCCCGTCTGCGGCATGAAGGTCGACCCCGCGCACTCGGCCGGCTCGCACACTCACGAGGGAACTACCTACCATTTTTGTTCCGTCCACTGCTGGGGCAAGTTCCGGACGAATCCCGGCAAATACCTCGGCGAGCGCGAGGAGGAGATCGCCCCGCCGGGCGCCGAGTACACCTGTCCGATGCACCCCGAGGTGATCCAGATTGGACCCGGCACATGCCCGGAGTGCGGCATGGCGCTCGAGCCGAAGGAGATCAGCTTCGATAGCGCCGCCTCCCAGGAAAACCCCGAGCTCGACGACATGTCGCGCCGGTTCCGGATTGGGCTGCTGTTCACGATTCCGGTGTTTCTGCTGGCGATGTCGGAGATGATTCCCGGGCGTCCCGTCCAGCAGCTCATCCCGGAGCATTTCTTCAACTGGATCGAGCTCGTGCTGGCGACGCCGGTGGTCGTGTGGTGCGGCAAGCCGTTCTTCGAGCGCGGCTGGGCCTCGATTCTCCACCGCAGTCCGAACATGTTCACGCTGATCGGGATCGGTACGGGCGCCGCCTACCTCTACAGCCTGTTCGCCACCGTGCTGCCGGGCGCGCTGCCCGCCTCGTTCCTGCGGGAGGGTCGCGCCGATGTGTACTTCGAGGCGGCGGCGGTGATCGTGACGCTGGTCCTGCTGGGCCAGGTGCTCGAGCTGCGGGCCCGGGCCCGGACGAGCGACGCCATCCGATCGCTGATCGGCCTGGCGCCGAAGACGGCTCGGCTGGTGACGGCGACCGGGCGACCGCGACGTTCCGGCCGAGTACATCATTGCCGGCGACCGGCTGCGCGTCCGCCCCGGCGAGAAGGTGCCGGTGGACGGCACGGTGGAGGAGGGCTCGGGGACGGTGGATGAATCGATGGTCACCGGCGAGCCGATTCCGGTGGAGAAGGCGGCGGGCGACGCGGTGACCGGCGGCACGGTCAACTCGACCGGCAGCTTTATCATGAGCGCCGAGCACGTCGGCGCCGATACGCTGCTCGCCCACATCGTCAAGATGGTGAGCGAGGCGCAGCGCAGCCGGGCCCGGATCCAGCGGCTGGCCGACGTGGTGGCGGCGTGGTTCGTGCCGGCCGTGGTGCTGGCCTCGGTGGTGACATTTGTCATCTGGGTGCTGTTCGGTCCGGAGCCGGCCGCCGTCCACGCGCTGGTCAATGCGATCGCGGTGCTGATTATTGCCTGCCCGTGCGCGCTCGGGCTGGCCACGCCGATGTCGATCATGGTCGGCGCCGGGCGCGGGGCGCAGGCGGGCGTGCTGATCCGCAACGCCGAAGCGCTCGAGGTGATGGAGAAGATCGACACGCTGGTGGTCGACAAGACCGGGACGCTGACCGAAGGCAAACCGCGGCTGACCTCGCTCCACGTGGCCGGCGATACGGAGGAGGCGGAGCTGTTGCGCTTGGCGGCGAGCCTGGAGCAGTCGAGCGAGCATCCGCTGGCCGGGGCTATCCTCGGCGCGGCGCGGGAACGGGGGGTTGAGCTCACCTCGGTCGGCGATTTCGAGTCGCACACCGGGCGCGGCGTTACCGGGACGATGGAGGGCCGTGCGGTAGCGCTCGGCAATGCGCGGCTCTTCGCGGATTCCGGCGTCGATCTCGGCGACCTCGAGCGGCCGGCGGCCGGCTTGCGCGATGAAGGCCAGACGGTGGTCTTTGTGGCGATCGACGGGCGGGCGGCCGGACTGATCGGCGTCGCCGATCCGATCCGCGAGACGACGGCCGCGGCGATCAACGCGCTGCACGCCGAAGGTGTCGAGATCGTGATGGCGACGGGCGACAATCGCACGACGGCCGAGGCGGTGGCGCGCCAGCTCGGCATCGACCGGGTGGAGGCCGAGGTGCTGCCGGAGCGGAAGATCGAGATTGTCCGCGAGTTGCAGGAGCGCGGCCACAGAGTAGCCATGGCCGGCGACGGCGTCAACGATGCGCCGGCACTGGCGCTCGCCGATGTCGGCATCGCCATGGGCACCGGGACGGATGTCGCGATGGAGAGCGCCGGCATCACGCTGGTGCAGGGCGACCTGCGGGGCGTCGTCCGGGCGCGACGGCTCTCGCGGGCCGTGATGAAGAACATTCGGCAAAACCTGTTCTTCGCGTTCTTCTACAACTCGGCCGGGATTCCGATTGCGGGCGGGATTCTGTACCCGGTGTTCGGACTGCTGCTGAGTCCGATGCTGGCGGCGACGGCGATGACGTTCAGCTCTGTCTCGGTCATCTCGAACGCGCTACGGTTGCGGCGCGTGTCGCTGTAGGGGGACCTGCCGCCGGCCCACTGGCCCTGGCGGCTCGCTCCCTAGTTGCCCAGCGCGCTCAGTTCCTCTTTGGCGCGCGCGGCGATCCCCGCATTGGGATATTTCTGTATCAGGGAGCGATACTCCTGGGCGGCCGCCTGGGTGTCGCCGGACGCCGCCAGGCTCTTGGCCTTCATGTACCGGGCATCGGGCGTCTTTTCATTCTCGGGGTACTTCTCGAGCACCAGGTCGAAGGCTTCTTCAGCCGCCTTGTAGTTGGCGTTGGCGTAGTGGATCTCGCCGATGTTGTACTGGGCCGTCGGCGCGAGGTTGGAGTTCGGATAGTTCGCCAGGAAATCCTGGTACTCCATCAGCGCCAGATCGAGCTTGCCCCCGGACTGGTCGCTCCGCGCGCTGTTGTAAAGCGTTTCGGCCGATCCCATCGCGGCGCCCCCGGACGGCGAGACCGCAGCTTCTCCGGATGGTGGCGGCGCTCCTCCCGCGGCCGGTGGCGCGGGCGGCGCCGACATGATCTGGACACTCGTCTGCAAGTCCCCGATCCGCGTCTCCAACTTGCTGAACCGCGAGTTCAGGTCGGCGATCGACTCCCGCACGAAACGAAACTCGCTCGCCATCTGATCCACCTTGCTGCCCACGGTCGCCACCGGCGCGGTGATCTGGTTCTGTTGCTTGCTGAGGTTGTCCTGGATGGCTCGACTCCAGCACCGCCACCGCCGTGTTGGTGCCGTTCACCTTGTCCACGAGTTGCTCCACCATCACGGCAAGGTTGGTGAGCTTCTCGTTCATCGACCGCAATTCGTCCTGCATCAGTGCCATGTCGCGTTGAAGCTCCTGGATTTCCCGCTTCTGTGCCAGCGCGGCTGCCGGACACAATAGCAGTACGATCAAAAGGACTCGCCGGAACGCCATAATCTTCCTCTTGAAACAGTATACCGGGAGCGTCCGTCTCATCATGATTCATGAGACGGTGCTCCCGGTATCAGGTTGCGAGCTGATTTGTTTACTGTCCGGCCGAGAAGTGCGCGCGGCGGTTGAGCTGCCAGCACTCTTCATTGGACTCGGTGCACTGCGGGCGCTCCTTGCCGTAGCTGATCGTCCGCAGGCTGGACTCGGAAACACCCAGGATCACCAGGTACTCCTTGGCGGCCGTCGCCCGCCGATCGCCGAGGGCGAGGTTGTACTCGGCCGAGCCACGCTCGTCGCAGTGACCTTCGACGGTGATCACCGAGCCATTGAACTCGTCGAGAATCGAGCTAGGGCGCCGGCGTTCGTGGACATCACCTGCTGGGCATTGCTGCGGCAAGCCGCGCTTCCGCACACCGGATCGGCGGGAGCGCCGCGAATGGAGTACTTGTCGTAGATCGAAGTAGGCGTCCTGGACTTCGCTTCCGAGACGGTCGACGATCGTCCGCTTCGGCGGTGTCGGTGGCGGCGGCGGTGGCGGCGGCGGTTGGGTCACCGTTACGCGGGCCGTGCTCGACGCGGTTCCGCCTGCACCCTTGGCTGTCAGCGTGTACGTGGTGGTGCTGCTCGGGAACACGCGACGGTCGCCGCTGCTCTGCACCGCGCCGATGCCCTGGTCAATGCTGACCTCAGCGGCGTTCGAGACGCTCCAGCGCAAGGTGGAGGACTGCCCGCGCTCGATACTGGACGGCTCGGCCACAAACGTCGAGATGGCTGGCTTCGGGGGCGCCGGCTGCTTCACCTCCGGGGGTGGCGGGGGCGGTGGGGGCGGTGGGGGCGTTTTCTTACACCCCGCCGCGATTAGAAACAATGAGCATGCCAGCAAGATGGCACTGATGTTTCGCTTATTCATCCTGAGCTTAGCCTCCTGGAATCTTGATCGATCAATCTATTTTTGTGTCTACTGACTGCTCCACACAGGCTTTTCATTATTGCCATGGGTGGTGAGCTGCTGCAACTGCGTTCCGTCTGCGAGCATGGTCCAAATCTGTGTGGAGCCACTACGGTTGGACGAGAACACAAGATGGCGCCCGTCCGGCGCCCACGCGGGGTTCTCGTTCCGGCCCGCGCCATGGGTCAACTGGTTGTATTCCCGTGTCGCAACGTCCATTATAAAACATTGTAGTTACCGGGATCATATCCCTTTGTCCACGAGAATGCAATCAGCTGCCCGTCCGGGTGCCACGACGGGTTTACCGCCTCGCCTTCGCCGTCGATCAGCCGCGCGACGTCCGTCCCGTTGAGGTTCATCCGGTAGACCTGCGGCATTCCCGACCGATCGGACACAAACGCAATTTCATGCCGGATTTTCGGATTGACGGTCGGCTCCACCTCGATCGACTGCGTGTAGGTGATACGCTCCAACCCGCTCCCATCGAGGCTGCAACTGTATATCTGAGCATATTTCCGGACGCTGTCGAGGAGAAATACAATCTTTTGGCCGTCCGGAGTGAACTCGGCCATGCCGTTCATCGACGCCTTTTGGTTATAGAACGGCAGCCGGCGGGGCTGTCTCGAGCGAATGGACATGAACAGCATGGGCAGGACTTCGGCGTAAGGTCGTGAAGATGATCTTGGTGCCGTCCGGCGAGACGGCCGGGAAGATCGAAATCGAGCCGTAGCGCGTCAATCTGCTTCTGGTTGGTGCCGTCATAGTCCATCGACCAGATTTCCTTGGCGCCGGTCCGGTTGGAGACGAAATAGATCTTGGAGTCCGAGCAGGCTGGTCCTGGCCAAACTGCCCAGGATGTCGGCGGCAAACTCCCGCGCCACTTTCCGCGCGCCATTTCGTTCAGGTCCCCGAAGTAGAGCTTGCCGAAGACCTGGGCGTTACTCAGGTCCGGCTGGTTGACGTTGAAAGCCAACCGAAGAGCACGAGCCGCCCCGTCTGTTCGGCCGCATAGCCAATCGTGAGGTAGTTGGCGCTCGACCGGGGGCGCGCGCCCAGTCGGTCGACCACGGCCCAGGCGAACCGGTCGTCCCCGGCCCTCCGCGGCGGGCCGGAAGCACGAAGTCCTGCGGCCGCTGCGGCACTTCCGTCGGATACATGCTCTTCGGCGCCATTCGGAACAGGCCGGAGTCCTGGAGCTCGGAGAAAAGCGTGCCGTTGACCGTCCCATGTAGGGCTCGGCGCCGCCGGCACCGCGAAATCCGGCACGGCGATGGCTGCGCGGTCACCCTGCATGAGTCGGATCACCACGTCACTTTGCTGGGCGTGGGCAAGTCGAGACGGCCCGAGCACCGCCAGAAAAGACAGTAGAGTCGTTTTCTTCATCTTTTCAACTGAAACCAAAATTCGATTCGCGCTCAGTCACGCTCAAAACCGGCCGGGAGCGGCGGGAACGGGCTTGCGTCCAAAATGGCTCGCTGGCAGGAGAAGTCCAGAGTCGAGTTGCCGCTTCGCTGGAGGAAGCGCACATTGTCGGCCGCGCCGTTCCGCAGAATCTCGAAGGTCACGATGATGATGGGCGCCGTCTGCAGCCGCGGGTCCACCTGCCCGGTGTTCCAGGCCTGCGCCACCTTCTGCCGCAGCAGGGCCACATAGGCGCCAAAACGGTTTCCGAACGGATTCCCCGTCCCGACGCCGACGCCCGCCCCCGCCGGCCGATGTACTGCCGAACATCGGCGAGATGACGGCCGCGCCGCTGAAGAGCCGTACGATCTGGTTCTCTTTCGGGCACCGAAGGCACGGCTGGGAACCGCCCGCCGGGCGGCCTGCGGAGGCTTCCTCGCCGGTTGCTTGCGCCTCGATGGGGACCGCTTCCGCTTCCTCCTCGACCTCGCTCGCGCCGTTGCTTCAGCCTCCGGAGGAGGCGCGGGCACTCTGGATTCCGTATCGTTGGCGACCGGGTTGATGCGGCCCGAGCGGACGGGGAGGGGATCTTGCTGACCGGCGTGATCGTCATCGCGCCGCCGCCGAGAGAGTTCGGATCACCCCAGCTGCACCACCTGGGAGACGGGCAAAAGCGCCTAAATCGACCAGCGTGCCAACAGACCGCCCCGTGCAGACCCGACCGAAAACAGAAACGGCCTTCGAAGCGAATCCTGCCGGTCCAGAATGTCGTGACGGGCGGCCATTTTCACTCCCATTATCGCTGCGCCGCGTGTCTTCATCGGGCTGCGTCACCACCCGGACCTCAAGTTGCGCCTTCCGCAGAGCATCGGCCACCTGCGGCGAAGACTTCGAACGTCGCCAGCCGGTCCGCGCGCACGTAGACCGCCTGCGCGCCGCTCGAACTTCTCCCGCACACGCTCGCCGAGCTCGTTGATATTCACGACGTCCTCGTTGAGGTAGAGGTTGCCGTCTGCGGGTGATGCTGACCACCGGCAGTTCCTCGGTGGTATGCTGCACCTGCTTCACCTTCGGGACTTCGATCTCCAGGCCGAACTCCATCACATGCGCGGTAAGCATGAAGATCATCAGCAGCACCAGAACGACGTCGACCAGCGGGACGACGTTCATCTCCGACATCGCGCGTGGCGCCGCGGAAGCGCCGCTCCGCGAGGAGACGCCGCCATTGCTGGCTGAAAACGCCATGCGATATCTCAGTCTCCGAAACTCCGTTCGGCGAAGTTCATAGAACTCCATCGAGAAGTCCTCCATGCGGGCGCCCATCTCGCGGATCACGTGGCCGAAATAGTTGTAGAAGATGCGCCGCCGGAATGGCCGCGCCCAGGCCGAGCGCGGTCGCGATCAGCGCCTCGGAGATGCCCGGAGCCACTGCCCGCAGCGTCGCACTGCCGGCCAAGCCCAGCGCCGAAAAGGCGTCGATGATGCCCCACACCGTGCCGAACAGGCCGATGAACGGGCAGACGCTGGCCGTCGTCGCCAGCCAGTTCATGTTGTTGTTCGAGCTGGGCGAGTCTCCTCGCTGATGGCAAGCTGGAGGCTGCGCTCGAGCGACAGCTTATTCGTGAGCGTGCCCTTGGCCGCTCACCTGGCGCTCCATCTCCTCGTAGCCGAACTCGAAGACGGTCACTAGCGGCGAGAGGCGGTACTGCTCGACTGCGAGGGCCACCGCCTCCAGTCCGTTCGCCTTCCGAAACGCCCGCAGGAATTGCTTGTTGGCGAGGCGCGCCTTGCGAAACACGTTCCACTTCGAAAACACGATCGCCCAGGAGAGGATCGAGAAGAGCAGCAGCAACGCGAACACCCCCATCGTAAGGGGATTCGCCCTGCTGACGAACTCCCAGAGACTCACCTGCAGGAGGAGGGCCGGGAAGAGATTGCAGTATCAACCGAACTCCTTTCTCAAGTTACTATCATACATGTGTGACGTGCCCCGGGCGCTGGCGGTTAAAACAATTGGAATGAGCAATGTCGGTGTGGTCCGTATCGCCGCCGTGCCGCTGGTGGGGTGGTCCGACCTTCAGCTCCGCTCCCTCTGGTCGCGGCGCGCACCAGGGCCAAAACGCTCGTCTGCGAGCCGTGACCGCAGGGAAGCGTAGTCTCCGCATCGATCCCAGTGTTGGGTTCTCGAGAGGGTACCGTCCGGCGACCTCGCCGGCCGGATCGTCCCCAAGGCCAGTCCCCCTCAAATCGAGAAGATTTTCCCCTTTGTTTGCAATTGCTTCTACCGTTGGCCGGCACCACCTGGACCCGGGCTGTGCGAGAATCGGGTCAGCCGGGTCGCCTCGAACGGCTCGCTCCCTGCCGCCAGAGTCACTCACAGGAAGTGGCCACAGAGGGGAAAATCCGTCGCAAAATTATCTCTATACCTGATTGATAAGAAATATAATTGTCACGCGAACAAAATAAAATTCAACTTTTGTTCGTGTTGGGACACAATGATTTGGTGACAATCGGCCCGCCTCGCCGGCCTAGTCGATCTGGCGCACCTCGACCCGCTCGTAGACTTCCTTGATCTGATCGAGGGAGGCGAATTTCAGCCCCGGCAGCCGCGCCGACGCCGTGCCCGCGGCGACTCCCCAGCGGGCCGCTTCGATAAAGTCGGCGTCCCGGCTGAAGGCCCAGAGGAAGGCCGCGTTCAGGGCGTCGCCGGACCCGATCGGGCAGACCGCGTCGATGCGCGGCGGAACCACCTCCGCCACCGAGTCGCCGTCGGCCAACACCAGGCCGCGACCGCCGAGCGACAGCAGCACCGATTCGGCGCCGGCCTCCTGAATGTCGCGGACCGCCTCGTGGAAATGGCTGCGCAGCACCAGCGGGCGGTCGAGCAGGCGCTCTGCTTCAATCTGGTTGGGGGCGGCGATGGTCGGGTGCGCCTCCAGCCCGTGGGTCAGCGCGGCGCCGTTGGTGTCGAGCAGCGTCCGGACACCGGCGTCGCGACACTTCTCGATCAGGCGATGGTAGAAGCTCGAGGGGACGCCCGGCGGCAGGCTGCCGCACAGCATCAGCCATTCGGCGCCGGGAATGTGCTCCACGACCACGCGTTCCAGTTCGGCCACCTCGTCCGGATCGAGTGTCGGCCCCGGCTCGTCGAGCTTGATGGTGAGGCCCTGCCGGTCGGTGATCGCATAATTGGTGCGGATCTCGTGGCGGATCCGGACGAGGTCGGTCGCGAATCCGTAGGCCTTGAGGAGGCGCTCGAAGCGCTCCGCGGACTTGCCACCGCTGGTGGCGATGGCGAGCGTCGCTGCACCGAGGGAGTGCAGTACCGTGGCGGCGTTGACACCGCGCCCGCCGGCCGCCTCGGAGCGTTCCTCGATGTAGGAACGGTCGTCGAAGGCCAGCCGGTCGGTGGCAAAATTCTGGTCGATGGCGGGATTCGCTGTCAGTGTAACGATCAAACGTCTCATTCTACCTTTCCCAGCAGCCAACGACGACTGCGGGTGCTACTCTGTGATCTTGAACCGCCATCCACGCCTGCTGCCCTATCTGGCACTGGCATCCGTCTGCTTCTTGTGGGGTACCACCTACGTCACCATCCGCATCGCCATTGAGACCATCCCGCCGTTCCTGCTGGTGGGCAGCCGGTTCACCGCGTCCGGCCTCGTTTTGCTCATCGTGGCGCGGCTGGCGCGCTTCCCCATGCCGTCCCGGCGCGACCTCGCTCTGACGGCTGTCTTCGGCATCATGGCGCTCGGGATCGGTAACAGCGCGCTCTCGACGGCCGAGCTGTGGGTCCCCAGCGGACTCGCCGCGCTGCTGGTGACCACCTCGCCCTTCTGGATGATCGGCCTCGAGGCGGTCCGGCCCGGTGGCGAGAAGCTCCACCTTCCGGCGGTCGCGGGGCTGCTCGTCGGACTGGCCGGGACGGCGGTCCTCGTGGGGCCGGACGCCTGGCGCGGCGGCCTGTCCGGCGGCGTGATGAAGGGCTTCCTGGTGCTCCAGATCGGGTGTGTCTCCTGGTCGCTGTCGAGCATCGGACAGCGCCACCGGGTGGGCCACATCAACGTCGTGGTGAGCGGGGCGATCCAGCAGCTCGCGAGCGGGCTGGTGGTGCTGGCCTTGGCGCTCGCGCTGGGACAACGACCCACCGAGTGGACCGTCCGGGGCATCGGCGCCGTGGCCTACCTGTCGGTATTCGGGTCGATCGTCGGCTATACCTCCTACGTCTACGCGTTGCAGCGGCTGCCGGTGGCGCTGGTGACCATCTACAACTACGTGAATCCGGTGGTCGCGGCGATTCTGGGATGGATCTTCTTTCGGGAGGCGTTCGGTGTCCGCCAGGCGATGGGAATGGGCGTGATCTTCCTCGGCGTGGCCGTCGTCAAGCATTTCGGCGCCACCGCCCGCACGGCATCCCCGCCGCTACGCGAGCCTATTCCTTCTCCAGAACCTTCGCCCCCATCGCCCCGCCCAGGGTCGGCAGAAGAGTGAAGAAGCAGAACAGCATGAAGAGGCTAAACAGCATCATCATGGCCATCCCGACCGGACTCTCGAGCAGGTGGAAGAACTCCTCCGAGTCCACTCCTGGCGCCCCCTGTGAGTTGAGCTGCTCGCGGTAAAACGCCGCCAGGCCACCCTGGAAGCTCACCACCGCCATCGCGATGGTGAATAGCACGGCGGCGATGGAGAAGCAGAAGATGCCCGTGATCCAGCCCATGCGGGCGCCCATGCTCCAGTTGAGTACGGTTCCGGTGCGGCGCTGGTACAGGTAGACGGCGAAGAAGCCGGCGGCGGTGAGGCACACCAGGATCCAGATCAGGTTCAGGAACATCGGCAGCGGAAGCTGCGTGAGTAGAGACGAGGCGATGGCTGCCAGCAGGCCTGTGCGGACGGCGGCGCGGTTGTGGAAGTTGATCTCGGGCGGCTGGGGCTTGGTCGGGGGCGGCTCGGGCTCCGGCTCCGGGGGTGGCGGCGCTTCCTCCTCGACGACCGGCGGCAAGTCGTACAGCGGCCGGCCGCATTTATGACAGAAGCGGGCGTCTGGCGGTGGATGCGCACCGCACGTGCATTGGTCCGGCACACGTTCAGTTTCCCGCAGCGCGGAGTTCGCAGGCAAGCCGGGCAGCGAAGTGGGACCGGCGGTTTCGCCCGCCCTGTATCTCCGGTCGCCTCCTGACTGCCGATCGGTCACGACTTTCAACGGAGTCCCCATCGGCCCGCCGCGGGCCGCCCAAAAGGATGCAAGTCGCGGCCGGGGAGTCGGGGCTGAAGCCCCGGCCGGGCTCAAAGCCCGCCTTCCAATGTTCCGCTACGGCTTGGAAGGCGCGCTTCAGCGGGCGCGGAACTTCAGCTCCGCTCAGCGTCCAATGACTTTCGACGGACTGGCCCCGCACAGGCCACCGGGATTTCAGTGAGAGCGTTGCTGCGCGATGCCTCCAGGTGCACTCAGTAGTGGGATCGCACCGGGTGCCGGTGAAACAGCGGTTCAGATTCCGCCGCCAGCAGAACCCAAAGGCCGTAGACGCCGATGGCGGTGCCGACGGGCACGTTCACCAGTTGGATGGCCGAGAGGACAATCCCCAGAATGCGGGCCCACGGGCGGAAGTTGAGCAGCCCAACCCCCGCGATGATCCCGGGCAGCGAAAGGACCAGGAGGAGAATGCAGAGGCCGCCGCCGATCAGGGTCAGCACCGGAACCGCTACCTGGGCATCGTGCGGGCTCGTATTGGGAGAGCTGCCGACAAAGGTCGCCAAGCCGCCGAAGAATAGTAGGAAGCCGAGCCCGACCAGGGCCCCAATCGCGCCCAATACGATGTGCAGCACACCCAGCACTCGAACATGCGTTTCCATGATTCTTGATCCTCCTTCCCCCCGCAACTTGCCACTGTAGGACAGCCCCCCGGCCAAAGTAAACCGGGAATGCGCCCGTGGACCGGAGGCAGCGGCGCGGGTCCTCCGACCGGATCGATGCGGTACGAGGCGAGTTGCCAGGCCGCGGGCGGTCGAGAGCGGTGTCGCCGCGCCTCAGCCGGTCAGGCACTCGGAGGTCGCTTCGATATAGACTTCCCCGGACCGGTTGAGCTTACCCCACCGCTGGGCCAGGCGGACCTCCGCCCAGCCGTCGCGGAACGGCCGGGCGCCGGCGTACCGCGGATGGATCACGAAGCGGCCGGCATGGTCGACAAAGCCCCAGCGCCCGCGCCACAGGACCGCCGCCAGTCCCTCGGAGAACGGGCCGCAGTCCTCGAACAGCGGGTTGACGGCGAAGCCGCCCATGCGATCGATGAAGCCCCAAAGCTGGCTCAGCACGACGCCGGCCAGCCCCTCGGCGAACGGCCGGGCGGCGGCGAATTCCGGGTAGATGGCGTAGTCGCCGGACCCGTCGATGTAGCCGCACCGGCCGTTCTCGCGCACCAGGGCCAGACCTTCGCAGTAGGGCTGGGCGTACTCGAAGCGCGGGCGGATGACCAGCTTGCCATCCCGGTCGGCATAGCCCCAGATGCCGCCCAGATCGAGCGGGCGGAGTTCCGGGTTTTCCGTGGACGGCGGTTGCCGGGACGCCTGCCGCTGCTCGGTTTTGAATGCCGATGCGCCGGACCGGAGGACCTCGTAGGCGCGATTGATTGTCTTGAGCTTCTCCTCGGCTTTCAGGCGGAGGCGCGGCGAATCGTCCTGGAAACGGTCCGGGTGCCATACTTTGACCAGGTCGAGATAGGCCTCGCGGATGTCACGCGCGGTGGCCGAGGAGTCCAGGTCCAGGACGGCGTACAAATTGAGTAGTTCGTCAGACATGCCGACATCGCTCCCATCGGCACCCTGGCGGAAGACTTTAGGCGAATCGCCGGCGAGAAAGAAGGAGCGGCCGCCCTGTAACCGCTGTGCCCCGGTGGCATCTGTGTCAAAAGGAAGAGGAAAAATGCTCTACGAAGTCACCACTGACAAGGCGCTTTGCGAGATTGAGGCGGGCCTGCAGGAATCGGCCGCTCGCCATCAGTTCGGTATCCTGACTGTCCACGACCTAAAGGCAACGATGGCCAAGAAGGGAGTGGAGTTCGACGGCGAGTGCGTGATCTACGAGGTCTGCAACCCGCACCAGGCGAAGAAGGTGCTCGAGGAGAACGGAGCCGTATCGACGGCCCTGCCGTGCCGTATCTCGGTCTATGAGAAAGACGGTGAGCGCCGCATTGCCACGCTGCTGCCGACGGCGCTGATCGGGATGTTTGGCTCGCCGGCGCTCGAGCCCGTCGCCCGGGAGGTAGAGGACTCGATCAAGGCGATCATGGTCGAGGCGGCCCGCTAGCGGCGGACGGCCGGTCGCTAGATGCCTTCCTCGGCCGGTTCCGCCGGCTGGTGTTTGAGCCAGCGCCGGAGAGTGAAGATAGCGACGAACGCGCCCAGGATCAGCATCACCACCGGGACGATGTTCATGACCCAGAACCGTGTGCCTTCCGGCTCCGTCAGGATCCGCATCCCGTACTGGGCCTTGTAGTGGTCGAGGATCTCGCGATCGGTTCTGCCGGCGGCGACCATCTGCTCGATCTCTCCGCGCATCTGGAGGGCGATCTCGCTGCGATGTTCGGCGACCGTCTCGCTCCAGCAGCAAGGTGCCACGAGATGGTCTTCCAGGTTGTAGATACGGTCCTTCTGGCTGGTCGATTGTGCGGGCGCCGCGACTACGATCAGCAGCGCCAGGATTGCGATTCGAATCATGGCTGTTTCCCCTCTTCCGGTTCGGATGCCTGCCGCCGGCCCCGGCCGTACCGGGCCCGTTGCCAGAGAGGCGTCCCGTCCGCGCTCCGCAACACGAGTTCCTTGTCCTGCTCTTTGAGATAGACGCTCCGGGCGACCACCTCGTTGCCCGGACGCCGGAACCCGGTGACCTTGATCACCTCTCCGGCCTTCGGGTTGAAGTCGTGCTCCACCAGATAGCGCATCGATCCCAGATAGACGCGGTGGCTCGTGCCATCGGCTTCGACGTCGACATACGGCATCCCCTGGCCGCGCGTTGTCTGCACCTTGGTGATCTTCCCGGTGATCTCGACCACCGGTTCCGTCTGGGCCGCAGCGACGGTTGCCAACAGCAGGAACACAACGACTCCGAGGTACTTCATGCCGGGCCTCATTTTCTATTGTACGGCCTGCAAGCGGCTCGCCATCGTCCAAGTGACGAGCGGGCAACAATGGGCCGGTCCGGCGGGCGCAGAATGTGCACGAACGGACCCACAGTGGCGGCAGAGCTTGCGCGCTACTCGACCCAGGTGGTCACGGCGGGCGACGGCTGGTTCTGTTGGGTGACGATCATCTCCCGCCGTCCGGAAGCGATCCCGTCGGCCACCCGGATGTTGACCTGATAGACGCCGGCGAGTCCAGGAGCCAGCCCGGAGAATGTCACCGGGCAGGGCACACCGCCGATCGAGACGTCGGGCGTCGCGAGCGTCCTCGCCAGCGGATCGGACGGTGCGGCGGCCCCGGTGGCGGGCGTGTTGTCGACCTTTCCCAGGCCGCTTACATAGAGGTAAGCGTACTCGCCGGCCCGCAGCGGATCGGATTGCGAGACGAGCTGATTGGTCGATGATGGACGATGATCGCGTCGCCCTCGGAGGTGAAGACGCCGGGCTTCGGCTCGACGAGTCTCGCCAATGAATCCGGCGGCCGGATTGCCGTCCCGCTCCACGGAGATCAGAGCCACCAGAAACGGTGGCATGGTATTGGGGGGGAAAGTCTCGAAGCCGAAATTGGTGGAAAGCTCAAATGGCACCTGGAAATTGGCCTGTTCGACGCCGTTGATGTTGGCCACTGCGTAGAGGGGTGCGACTCACCCATAGATGGTGATCCGCACGCCATTCAGCGATTCGGGCAGCGGGAGACTCTCGGCCGAAATGACACCCTCCTCGTCCATGAGACCGGACGTGAACAGCGTGGCCGCCGAACCTGGCACGATGCCTTCGGTCAGGCTCGCCGCATCGAATGCGGCCCAAGAAATCGACTGCGGCAAGTCCAGCCTCAACCGCGCGATCGTGCCGCCGTAGCCGGCGACGTAGATCTCGCCCGCTTCGTCCTCGCCGAAGGTGGAGATGTTCAGCCCGGTGTCGGCGAGCAGTCGTTGTAGCCGGCCCCGACGGGCTCCTCACCAGCCACCAGATGCGGCCGCTGCCGAAGTCGCCATAGACGTAGACGCCGCGGGAGAATGGGTAGCCCGACCCCCGGTAGACGAAGCCGCCGGTGATCGCGTTGCCCTCGTCGTGGGTGTACTCGATGACGGGCAGCGTGTAGTCGTTCGGGTTGCAGTTCGCCTCGCGGCACTCGAGTCCCTCCATCGGCCGCCAACCGTAGTTCTCGCCGCCCGGTGACGAGGCCGGCTGGTAGTCGACCTCCTCGGCCCGGCTCTGGCCGACGTCGCCGATCCAGAGGTCGCCGTTGGCCCGGTCAAAGGAGAACCGCCAGGGGTTCCGCAGGCCGAACGCCCAGATCTCACCGCGGGCCCCGGGCTGGCCGACGAACGGATTGTCGGGCGGGATCCGATAGGCGGCCGAGGTCCGGTTCGACGTCGATCCGCAGCAGCTTTCCGAGCAGCGAGCCGAGGTTCTGGGCGTTGTTGAGCGGATCGTTGGCGCTGCCGCCGTCGCCCATGCCGATGTAGAGGTAGCCGTCGGGACCGAAGCGGATCTGCCCGCCGTTGTGGTTGGCGAACGGCTGCTCCACCGTAAGTAGCACTTGCTCGCTCGCAGCTTCGGCCACGTTCGGATCGGCGCCGATCCGGAAACGCGAGACGTGGGTGTCGCCCGCCGGGGTGGTGTAGTCGAGGTAGAAGTAGCCCTTCCGGGCGTAGTCGGGCGGAAAGGCGAGCCCGAGCAGGCCCTGTTCGCCGTCGGCCCGGGTGCGGGCCTGGATGTCCAGGAACGGCATCGGCCGCAGGGCGCCGTCCTCGAGGATGCGGATGATCCCGTTCTGTTGGACGAGGAAGAGGCGGCCGGAGCCGTCACCCGCGTTCTCGATGTCGGTGACGCGCGGCAACCCGTCGATCACGGGTTCGAGCACCTCGTTCGCCTGCGCCGCGAGCAGACCGGTCAGGCAGCCGGCGAGCACAGCCGCCCGGAGCACGCTCCGCATCACCCGGAATCGGATGTCGGACAAGGGACGATCCTCCTCATGATCATCGTATCTGGCTTCCCCCAGATGTTCCACGTAACAAATGCGGTAGTTGCTGGGAGTAAGTCCGAAATAGGCGACGTTGGCATCCGGTTTTTCTTGACTGGCGACGGGGGGGCGGCGCATGATTAAACCAGCTTTATCTCCAGGAGGGAAAGGAGGAAGCTGCTATGGCTGGACCGTCAGTGAATCTTCCCGTCGTGACCCCGGCGGACAGGACGGTGGCCGTTCTGGCTGTAAGCCCGTTTGCAGAGGACCATGCTCGCCTCGGCGCCATCTTCGAGCGTTCGAACTGGCACATCTCGGCGGCGTATTCCTACCGCGAGGCGATCCGCTTCCTGCAAGCAAACCGCATGGCGGTTCTGATTTGCGAGTGCCGGCTTCCCGATGGTACGTGGAAGGATTTGTTGCAGGCGCTGACCCTGCTTCCATATCCTCCGCTGCTGGTAGTCACGTCAAAACAGGCCGACGACGCGCTGTGGGCGGAGGTGCTGAACCTGGGCGCCTACGATGTCCTGTCCAAGCCGTTCGACCGCGCCGAAGTGACTCGCATCATCAGCCTGGCGTGGCTGCACTGGAAGCACGGGATGTCAGTGCTGCGATCGAAGCCGGTCGGCAGGACTATTCCCACGGGAAGGGAGAGCCGCCTCTCGACTACGGCCTGACCGAACGTGCCATCGCCGTTGCCGACCGGGGAAGCGTAGCACGGCCTCGGCCTTTGCGCCGGGAAATCGCGATGTGCCCGCCTTTCGATCGGTTCCGGCATCGGCCATGTGCTACGGGTCCGGAACGAGAATCTGCAGGCCCACTCGGTAGGCGCCTTCCTCCCGCTGCCGGCACCATCGAACTTCGGCGCTCGTGGTCACGTGCTTGACGGCAACCTCGACGATGGCCCCGGGCCTGACGTAGACCGGGGAACTGATCCCCAGTCCGGATTCTGAGGTGTCTACGATCCGGACGAGCAGGCTACCGCGGCCCTCCGGACCGAGCACGCGCATGATGGCCCGCTCGGCCGCCGGAAAGCGGGGCTCCTTCCGGCGTTGGATTGCCGCATCTTCGGGGGCATTGGGCGCGCGACTTCCGGCGACGTGCGGACGGTTTTCCAGTTGCTTCTCTGCCATAGCGCTTTTCCCAGGCGGATCTGGCCTTCATCCTAACATCGGCCAGGCAGGCCTTTCGCTGCAGAGTTTTTGGTCCGGCGTGAGCGAGCGAGGCGAGCCGTCATGAGCGGCGGCTCGCTCCACGTCGAGTAGCGTTTACTCCTTCATGCTGGCCAGCAGCGCCTTGGCGCCCTGCATGAGCATGCCTGTCTCGGAGCCGCAGCCGACGAAACGCATGCCGCGGTCGCGCCAGTGGCGGGCGAGCTCCACCGGACGCGTCTGGATGCCCGGAACCACGCCGTGCTCGAGGGCGCTCTGCCGTACCTTCTCAATCGCGTCCTCCATCTTGGCGTTGAAGAAGTCGCCCGGCACACCGAGCGAGATGGAGAGGTCCACCGGTCCGATCATGACGACATCGACGCCCGGTACCGACAGCAACTCGTCGCGGCGCTCCACGGCCGTCTCCGTTTCGATCTGCAACACGACCAGCACGTTGGCATTCATATGGTCGGCGACCTCGCGGATGCTCTTCGCCTCGTACTGCGTGTGCGACGGCGATAGCCCGAACCCGCGCACGCCGACGGGCGGGAAGCGGCACCAGCTCACCGCCTTCTCGAGCAGCTCGCGCGATTCCACACGGGGGAAGATGATCCCCATCGCGCCGTTGTCGAGCGCCCGCGCGACCAGCGAATACTGCAGGTCAGCCACGCGCACGATAGGCACCAGCCCGGTGTCAGTCGCCGCGCGGGCGAGGTCCTGGACCGACTCGATGCCGAAGTTGCCGTGCTCGGTGTCGATGTAGGTGTAGTCGAACCCGGCGGCGGCAAGGATGCGCGGCGACCTCCGGGAGGCGCAACGTGTTGAACGAGCAACCGAAGACGGTCTTGCCCTCGGCGAGGGCCTGCTTCACTTTATTACGATCATTGCTTTGTGGAGGGGCGTCGCTTACGCAGTATGGCGATTGCCTCAGGCGCCGTGAAGATCACATGGTCGGGGCAGTCCAAGTGGACATTCTCGTAAAGACGATCGATGAGATCACGGCCATGGCGCGCCAGGAAGGGCAAAATCGAGTATAAACGCTCCTGCGGGTGTTTGCGCGGGTGGACCAGGTTGTAGAGATAGGCCGCGTCGGCCTCGGCGCGGCCCTCTCGCCGCAGCGCCTCGCGGCCGGACTTCCGCTCGATCTGGGCAAGCTGGTGCAGGATCTTGGCCCGGCTCTTGTCGAGCGCGGCCGCCAGCGTCGGATCGTAGGCCTCGAGCTTGTATCGAAGCTCGTCGATATGGCCGGTGATCGATTCGGTCGCACGGACCAGCGCCTCCTCGATGTCGGTGGGGACCAGGCGAGTGGCAATACGGGATTCCAGCGTCTCGAGACCCTCGAAGTAGTCGGCGAAGGCGATCTCGTAACGTTTGGCGAGCTTCGCCGCCCGGGCGTCGAACAGCGTGAAGCCCGCCCGCGGCAACACCACCGGCATCCGGCCCAGCAGCGTCCGGTAGAGCACCTGCGACTGCGCGAAGTAGGCGATCTCCGCCGGCCCGCCGATATAGGCCACTGTCGGCAGCAGATGGTCCTGCATCACGGGACGCAACAGCGCGTTCGGCGAAAGCTCGGCGGCGCGTTCGGCCAGCTCGTCCTGGCTGATCGTCCCGTCACCCGCCTGGAAGCCATCGTCGCGGCGGCGGAGCGGGATGCGGCGGCCGTCGCGTAGCAGGAACAGCAGCGTGCCGCGGCCGTCCACATGAACCTGGGAGTGATAGCCGGCGGAGGCGAGTTCGCGGTCCCTCTCCGTCAGCCGCGCCCTGATGTCGTCGGCATTGGCAAGCGCCTTCCGCAGCAGCGGCGCGGCCAAGGCGCGGATCGCCGGATCGAGCGGATCCAGGTAGAGCAGGGAATCGGGCAGGATGCGGCGCAGCAGGTCGCGGAAGGCCTCGCCCATCGTCCGGCCGGGTGCGTAGGCCGCCTCGGCGATGGTGGCCACCTCGTCGCCATGGGGAAGCTTGGCGAGCGACGCCCGCAGTGCGGCCAGCGGCGGATCGTGAAGCGGAATCGTGCCGACGGGGCGATCGTCCGGCTCGCCTGGCTCCACGTGCAGGAGGACCGGCTGCTGCGCGGCGTCGAATGACCAGCAGTGGCTGACCTCGGCGGCGTCGTGATCCTCAGTGGCGAGCCAGAAGATAGGAACCGCGGGAATGCCGCGCGAGGTGAGGCGGGCGGCCAGTTTCACCGCCGTCAGGGCCTTGTAGACCGTGTAGCTGGGTCCGGAGAAGAGGCCCACCTGTTGGCCGGTGACCACGGCGACCGCGTCGGGCCGGGCCAGCGTCTCGAGTGCCGGGATGTTCCGGGTTCTGCCCGCGGAGTGCCGCCACGAGCGCACGCCGGCGATCTTCGGGGAAGCGAATTTCGGATGCCGCCGCCGAGTAGGATGCCGCGTCGGCCGGACTGTGCGCGTAGTACGGCGCCACCCGCTGGAAATGATAGAGGAAGTCTGTGAACAGCTTGCTCGTGTGCGGGAATTCGGTGTGACGGATACAGACCCGTTCCATAGACCAAAACCTTACGGTATCAGATTGCCCCTCCTCATCTGACGAAGACGGCGCCGGTAGGAAAGGGATCGGCGGCGAATTGGCGGCGGCGGGGCGAAGCGGAAGTTCCCTCCATACCGGCGCCGGCGTCAATAGAATAGAAGGTGATGATGGACGAGCAGGAGTTCCAGCGACAGGCGGACCGGGCGCTTCAGGATCTTGATGACGCTCTCGGCCAGGCCGCCGATGAATATGACTTCGAGCCGGACTTCCAGGCCGGGGCCCTTACGATCGAGTTCGAGGAGCCGCCGGCGAAGTTCGTCGTCAGTCCCAACAGTCCCGTCCGGCAGCTCTGGGTCTCCGCGCTCAGCACCAGCTTCAAGCTCGATTGGAACGCCGGGCGCGATGCGTTTGTCCTTGCCTCCACCGGCCAGACGCTGACCGAGCTGATCGCCGACGTGATCGGAAGGCATCTCGGGCAGCCGGTGGCGCTGTAACGCCGGATCGCGATGGCGGGCGTCTACATCTCGTATCCGTTTTGCCGCCAGAAGTGTACTTACTGTAACTTCGCCTCCGGAGTATTTCGGGGGACGGTTGGAGGCGAGTATCTCGAGGCACTCGAGAACGAGATTCGCGCGCATCGGTGGGCGTCGACGCCCGATACCGTCTATCTCGGCGGCGGCTCGCCGGACCGGATCGCGCCCGGCGATCTTGAACGCCTGCTCGAGCTCGTGCCCGGCCGGCCGTGGAGCGAGGCGACGCTCGAGGCCGCGCCGGGCTCGATCACGGCGGATCTGACGGAGGCGTGGGTGCGCCTGGGAATCGATCGGGTGAGCCTGGGCGTGCAGTCGTTTGTCGAAGAGGAGATCCGCGCGACGGCGCGCAACCACACGGGCGGCGTGGTAGCCGCCGACGTCGAGACGCTGCGCCGCGCCGGCATCGAGAAGATCAACATCGATCTCATCGCCGGACTGCCGGGCCAGACCCGCGCCGAGCTGGCGGGAATCGCTCGACTGGATCGAGAGGCTCGGCGCCCGGGCACGTTTCGGTGTACATGCTGGAGGTGGACGAAGACAGCCGGCTGGGACGCGAGTTACTGGCCGGCGGCAGCCGCTACGGGGCGGCGCGACGTGCCCGAGCCGACGCGATTGTCGATCTCTACGAAGATGGCGGTGGAGCGCCTCGCGGCGATGGGGCTGCGGCGCTACGAGATTTCGAACTTTGCGCGGCCCGGCGTGGAGTCGCTCCACAACCTGAAGTACTGGCGGCTGGAGCCGTACGTCGGGTTCGGCGCGGACGCGCATTCCTTCGACGGCGACACGGCGGCGCGAGAATGTGGAAACGGCCGCCGAATACGTGGATCGCTGGCGCGGCGAGAGGTGGTCGGTCGCGGCGGAGCAGCGACCGGCGCGACTCGACGAGGAGCGCTTCTTTGTCGGGCTGCGGCTGGCCGAAGGGATCGTGCCCGACGCAGCGGAGGGCCGCTGGCGCACGCGGAGCCGATCCGGCGGTTTGTCGAAGGTGGGCCTGTTGGAAGCGCCACGGGCGACTCGGCTGAACCTGACGGGGCCGGCATACTGTTTCCAACGAAGTGTTTCAGGAGTTCCTTACGGCATGAAGCGAATCGAACGGCATCATCGATCTGCGAAGCGACACCGTGACGCGCCCGACGCCCGCGATGCGCCAGGCGATGGCCGAGGCCGCGGTCGGCGACGACGTCTACCAGGAAGATCCCACCGTCAACCGGCTCGAGCGGCGCGCGGCGGAGATCTTCGGCAAGGAAGCCGGCGCTGTTCGTCCCCAGCGGGCACGATGGGCAACACCGATCGCCGTCAAGCTCCACACCGACGCACGGCCAGGAGGTGATCTGCGAGGCGCGCTCCCACGTCTTCAACTACGAGCTCGCGATGATGGCCTGGTTCTGCGGGCTGCGTGGCCCGGCCGGTCGCCACCGAGCGACGGCATCCTCCGTGGGCGGACGATTGAAGAAGGAGTACCGGCCGCTGAACGATCACTTCGCGCCGACCGGGCCGTGGTCGAGCTCGAGAACACGCACAACATGGCCGGCGGCGTCGGTGACGCCCAACGGAGGTGATCGACGAGATCTGCGACGGCGCCCACGAACTGGGCCTGAAGGTGCACCTGGACGGCGCCCGTATCTTCAATGCCGCCGCGTACCTTGGGCGAGCCGGTGGACCGGCTGTCGGAAAAGGCCGACACGGTGATGTTCTGCCTCTCGAAGGGTCTGGGCGCGCCGGTGGGCTCGGTGCTGGTGGGCACGCGAAGAGGACATCGCGCGCGGCCGTCTCTATCGCAAGCGGCTGGGCGGCGGCATGCGGCAGGCGGGCGTGCTGGCGGCGCCCGGATCTGATCGCGCTGGAAGAGATGTCCGAAGCGGCTGGGCGAAGACCATGCCAATGCCAGGCTGCTCGCCGAGGGCTTGGCGGATATTCCGGGCATCGCGATCGACGCGGTCCGAGGTCCAGACGAACATCCTGGTCTTCGACGTCAGCGGCACCGGGCGCGACAGCGTTCGACCTCAGCGCCGGGCTCAAAGAGCGTGGCGTCCTGGCCAACGGCATCAACGCCGACGACACATGCGCATGGTGACGCACTACGACGTGGGCCGCGCCGACTGCGAGCGGGCGATCGAGGTACTGGGCGAGGTGGTGGCGGCGTAGAGCCTCTTCGGCGCCAAGCAAGGCGCTTCCAATCGGAACCGCGCCATCGCACAATAGGGAGAGGATGACTCTCGACGATCTTCGCCGCGACAAGAAGACCGAGATCCTCGCTCTCGCGAGCCGGCACGGCGCCCGCAACCTGCGTGTCTTTGGCTCCGTTGCACGCGGCGAGGCGACGCCGGCCAGTGATCTGGATCTCCTCGTGGAGTGGGAGCCGGATCGCAGTCTTCTGGATCACGTTGCGCTGGCTCAGGATCTCGAGGACTTACTCGGCGTCAAAGTGCACATCGGCACGCCTAACTCGCTACACAGCTACATCAAGGACCGGGTCATTCACGAGGCCGTCCCTTTATGAAGGACGATCGGATGTATCTCGAGCACATGCTCGAGCGAGCCGAACGCGTCGCCCGTTACATATCGGATGGCCGGGAGGCGCTCATCGCGTCCGAACAGACACAGGATGCAGTCATCCGAAACCTGGAGGTCATTGGCGAAGCCGCCAAACACGTTTCCAAGAGCACCCGCGATCGCATACCTGCTCTCGACTGGCGCCGTATCGCCGGTATGCGCGACATCCTGATTCACAACTACATGGGCGTCGATCTTGGAGAAGTCTGGAACGCCGCATCGCGTGACGTTCCAGCAATGGCCGAGGCCTTGAGACGCTTCCTCGCCTCAGTCTGAGACTGCCAGGCAGGCTCGATCCCCGGAAGGTAGCCCCATCACGCCAGCTTCGGCGGACCCGGCAGGCGAGTATCCACCGTCGCCATGTAGCGCTGGAAAGCTTCGGCGTATTTCACCTGATTGCCGTGGGTCTGGCGGGCCTGAAAGCCCCGGTACTCGGCCCACTGCGTGTAGAAGCGGACCAGCTTGGTCTGCGAGCGAAGAGCGCGGAGAGCTTCCATCTTCTGTTCGAAGACCTCGTCAATCACCACGTAGTGGTCCGGGCAAAAGCCGGTGATGTCGTTGAGCGGCACGCTCGGCTCGAAGGCGAAGATGTACGGGTAAGGAATCTTCCCCACTTCGTGATCGAAACCCGGGATGTAGGCCAGGCTGACGGCGCGGCGGACGCCATCGGCGGTGATGTGATGGTCGGGGTTGATCGGATCGCTCTTCCAGTGGGTGATGATGATGTCCGGCTTCTGTGCCCGGATCAGGCGCGCCATCGCCTGGATCTGCTCCTTGGCCAGGAACAACGGGTAGTCGCCGTAGTCCAGGAACTCGATGGTGACTCCCAGGATGCCGGCCGCCTCCTGCGCCTCTGCCATCCGGGTTCGCTTGGATTCCTCCACCGACCGCGGCCCCCCCTGCGTCCAGTAGTCTTCCGACTCTCCCTGTTCGCCGAACGTCACATCGACCACATGGGCCTTACCGCCGCGCTTCGCGTGGAGCGCGAGCGTGCCGCCGCTGCGCGAACAGAAATCCGAGGTGTGAGCGCTGAAGACCAGGATGTTGGGTTCCATTGATTGTTCTCCTTTGGGGCTGCTTCCTATCTCAACAGCCTACCTTGAGCAAGTGTTGGGGGGGCGCACGATGCCGGAAATGGCTGGCGGGCGGAAGCGCCTGCCCCGCTGTGTCGCGGCATTAGTTCCTTGCACTATCGCGCCGGCGCCGGAACATCCGTGAACTGGTCCGGCGACAGGGCCTCGGGGGTGATCCGGAGCGAATAGATCGAGCCCTTGAACCAGGCCTGCCGGTTCAGGCGGACGCCGATCGACGTCTCACCGCCGCTCACCGGTGTGTAGTTGATCTGCGCCGTGAGCTCCAGCTTCCCGTCGATGTAGTTCGCCAAGTGGCCATCGCGGACAACGAACGCCACGTGCTGCCATTGGTCGGCCGGGTGCTTGAACTTCGGGTCGATGAGCGGTCGGGCGCCCTTGCCGCCCTGGGTGAACGTATCGAGCCACCACTTCCCGTCCTCGACACGGATCTCGAGCAGAACGCGATCGCCGTAGGCAGTGCCCATATGGAAGAACCGCTGCTCCCGGGCGCCGTCGGAGTCCGGATAGAAGACCGCCTCCACGGTAAACGAGCTCAGGCCGGTGAGAGGATTGACCGGCAGGAAGAATCCGTCGTCGACACCATCGAAGTGCGCCGCCTTTCCGAAGGGGCTGTCCACGACCTGCGGGTCGCCGGAGACGGTCAGTCCGTCAGGCGGGGAGTCGCCGAACTGGGCGGGCATCCAGACGACGCCGGGCTCGGCGGCGATTGCGGCACTGGAGATCCACAGTGCGCAGGCGCCGGCGAGTAGGAATCTTGAGGATGGCTGCTTCATTGTTCTTCGTCCTGATCGTGAGCAGCGGGCTGATCGGCCCGCCCCCAGGAGCCTATGCGGTCCAGCGGAACCCTTCCGCCGAGTCACCGTCGTTGCGGGGACCAACCAGCAGCACGCTCACGTCGGCTGTGCCACGGAACGGCTTGGTCTCAACTACCAGCAGGTTCTCGCCCGAGCGCAGCTCGACCGGGTATTGGAACTGGCCGATGCGGTACCGCGTGACGCCTTTCTCCTGCATTACCTTGTCACCGTTCAGGTACGCGGTGACCTCGCCGTGGACGCCCATCCACAGGAACGCCTTCCGGGCTCCGTCCGAAATCACCCGCACGGCCGATCTGTAGGTCGTCGTATCGGAGGCGGGCTCCTGCCACTCTGCCAGGTGCAGTGTGTCAGCGGGGGAGGTGAACCTTGTCCAGCTCTCGATCTTGGCGTCCGGGTTCTGCGTTACCAGCCACTCGCGATTGCAGCGGCCGGTCCAGTTGTTCGGCTTGCCCCACCGGCGTTGGAGCCGGTCCGGATCGTCGCCGATCACGTCGATCTTTCCCGCATCCATCGTCCCGATCTGCCGCTGGGAGGCCATGTGGAGAAACTGGATGTCCCAGGGCTGGTAGCCCATGAGACGGGCAAGCATGGAGTCGGTCGCCACCGGATCCTCGCCGGCCAGGATCATGTTGCTGCGCATCTGCTGGTCGTCGCGGTTGGTGCCGTGCTCGGAATACTGGAGTCCGCGGATCGCATCAACCACGCAGTAGTCCGGCGGATGGAAGGCGGCCAGGTCGACGATGAACGGGTCGAACCGGCCTTCCACGGAGCAGTCCCGATGAAGCTGGAAGTTCGAGAAGCTGCCCGGCGTCGTGTACACGATGCGCGGCGCGGTGCCGACATAGTTTTTGAGGCACCCGGTCAGGCCGCAAACCAGGTGGACCTTCATCACGGGGACCGAGATCAGGAAGTCGCAGTCGAGAATCGTCTTCGCCATGACGTACTGCTTCTTCGCGCCGAAGGCGCCGACGCCGTTCGGGCTCAGCGGGACGTCGCGCCAGTCGAACTCGCCGGCGGCGTTTTTCGGGGCGTCGTAGGCCAGGTCGATATAGTCGAATTTCTTGTCCGGGAACCGGCCGCGGACTTCGTCGAGAATCTCGCCCAGGGTCTGGTTGAACCCGACGAACTCCGTGCTCCAGTCGGCGGTCAGTGCGTTGACATGGACGCCGTTCTGGATCATCCGGTTGTCCTCGACGGGGTCGTGAAGGCCACGGTAGCTGCCGCCCTCGGCCACCGTGATCCGGGCGGCGCGCGACTTGCTCGCGACATACTCGAGCACGGCCTTGGTGACACGGAGGTCGGTGACGTCGCCGGTGCGGTAGGTGCGCCGCGGCGGCAGGCCGATGATGTTCGGCTTGATCACCACCCACGAGCCGGGCTTGATCTTGTCTTCCAGGCTCCCGGCACGGGGACGCCCGTACTCGATGGCCTGCCAGACCATGTTGCGGATCCGCGGATAGTCGAGCGGATCCTCGAGTGACGACGGTTGAATCAGCTTGGAGTGTGTGGAGGCGACCAGCGCAACGCGGGTCTTGTCGTCCGTGGCGCCGCGAAGCGTCAGCGCGGCGAGGCCTTGCGCGGACACACCCAGGAATTGCCTGCGACTAGGAATCCACATAAACCCATCCTTTCATCCGAAAGGCACGGGCACCCGACTTCGAGGCTCTTAGCGGCTTGTGCCCTTCGTCGTTCAACTATGGCGAACGTCCGCCGTGGCGGATCGCATCGCCCGCGCTTCCGGCGCGTACTTCTCTTTCACCATTATGAGATAAGAAAGCACGCCCACAACCAAAACAAGCCAAATGGCCTGCATCGGAGCTTCATAGCTTCCCGTCACCTGCCGGAGCCAGCCCGTAATGATCGGCGCGACGATTCCAGCGACGCTGGCCGCCGTGTTCTGGACCCCGGAGATCCGGCCGATTGCCGAACGCGGGATCAGCGTCTGCGTCAGGGCCCAGTAGTTGGCCGTCGCCAGGCCGAGTCCCGATAGCGAAATAATGGCAAACGCGAGGGAAACGGTTACCGACTCCGATTGCGCCCCGATCAACTCGGTGGAAGCGATGAGGAATCCGACGATGGTGAAGCCCTTCCGCACGGTGACCGGATTGCCGCCGCGGCGGATCAACCAGTCGGCCGCCGCGCCGGATAGCGCCGCCACCGTGGCCATGCCGCCGAATGTGAAGAAGGTATACAGGCCCATGTCCTTGAGCGACAGGCCCCGCTGCTCCATGAAGTAGGCCGGCATCCAGGTCATGCAGAAGTACACGAAGTACATGTAGCAGAACGTGGTGATGACCGTGCCCCAGACCACCGGGCTGGCCATGATCTGCCCGAACGGGATCGGCGGGGCGGCCGCCTTGGCCTCCTGGGCTGGGGTCAGCTTCGGCTCCTGACGAACCGTGTCCTTGGCGAGGAACCACCAGGGGATGAGCCAAAGAAGACCGCCGAGCCCGAGAATGACGAACATCGGCCGCCAGCCATGGGACGCTACCAGCCACGCCGCCAGCGGGACGCCGATGGCCGGTCCGATCTTGGTGCCCGTCATGAAGAGGCCCACCGCCAGACCGCGCTCCTTCTCCTCGAAGTTGTAGCGGATCCAGCGGAAGCTGGCCGGAGCGGCCAATGCCTCGCCGGCGCCCAACGCGATACGAAGCGGCAACAGGTGCGAGAACGACCGCGCGAGGGCCGTCGAGGCGGCCACCACGCACCAGAACGCGAAGCTGATCGAGTAGGGGATCTTCGCGCCGTAACGGTCCACCACCCATCCGGCCGGGATCTGCAGTGCCGCATACGACCAGAAGAACGACGACAGCACCACGCCGCGGCCGGTATCGGAGAGCGAGAAGTAGTTGATGAAGTCGGGCAGCGCCAGGGCGACCGAGATATTGGCCCGGTCGGTATAGGCGATGATCATGCCCAGGCCCAGCAGGATTACGACAACCCAACGCCGCAGGTTCCCGGAGTCGGACGTGGCCGGTGGTGCGGTGGGTGTAGCTGTCATGAGCGCACGGACCTCCTCGATGGGTCGGCGAAGCTTGCCTTCCCACCGCCGGCGGGCGGGCGCCAGGCGGAAGGCTTCTCGAACTTCTGTAGCGCCGCGTCGATCTCGTTGCCGCGGACCCAGATGTCATCGATCTCGGTCGTCCCGAGTCCCTTGCTCTGTCCAAGCGCCAGGAACGGCAGGTTCGCCGGATCGAAGCCCATCACGCTGGCGGCCACCATGTCCACGCAAACCGGCCTGGCGCCGGCGATGACGACGTTGTGATGGACGCTCGTCCCGTCGCCTTCCACGCCCCAGCCACCGCCGACGACGGACAGGTCCGCCGGGTGGTAGCTCGCCAGGTCGATCATGATCTGGTCGCGGCTGCCGAGCGCGAACAGCTTGTCTTTCGGGAAGCCATAGGTCGACCCCGGCGCGATGCCGAGGTAGTTGGCGAGCGAGAGCGACACACCGGTCACCGGGTCAGTGGCGAGCGGCGCGACGCTGACCAGGCGGTCGCATTGCCGGATGATGCTCGGCACGGTATAGCCGCCGCTCGGATTGTTGCTGGCGAGCGCCCCGTCCGGCACGGGCAGTTCAAAGGCGGGTGCGAAATTGAGGTCGAGAATCTCGAACAGCAGCTCGGGATACTGCGCGGCGAGCCCGTCGACCATCGATTGATAGCTGAGCCCGTCGAAAACCCCGCCCCAGTTGGTGGTCCAGCCGTCCACGGCGAGCCCCGACTCCTTGATGGGTTTCCAGTGCCCGGACCCCTCCACAATCGTGAACCGCAGGCCGGCCTTGTGCTCCACCAGGTACTCGATGATGGCGCGGACGATGCGTGGATCGGTGACCGCCCCGCGCACGTAGGCGCCGCCGTCGGCAGGGAGTCCGTAACAGTAAGGAATGTGTGTCTTGATGACGACCCAGTCCTCGGCCCCCACGCTCGAGGCGAAGTCGCCGCGTGGAGTGGCTGCCAGATCGATCGCGCGCCGAACCAAAGCATCAAGCTGGGCTGAGGTGAGACCGGCATCAACAGGCTGCGGGTCCTTCAGGCCGGCGACCGGCGCTCCAAAATGATCGGTGCCGTCCTCGAAACTCGAGAGCACAATGCTGACCCGGGGCGTTGTGTCCTGCGTGGCGGATGCCGTGGTGACGTCCAACTCCTGCTGGGCCGCCGCCAGGGTGGCCGCGGCACTGAACCCCAGGAACTCTCGTCTTCGCATGTGGGCTCCTTACTCTTTCCTTGTTGTAGCGTCAGGGGCTGCTTGGCAGCTTCCTACCCCCACCACTCTTCGCCTTCGGCAAGGTGCGCCTTTACTACGTCAGGATCGAGCTCGACCCCGAGACCCGGCGCATCAGGTAGCGTCATGTAGCCGTCCTCGACGATCAGGCCGTCCTTGACGATGACCTCGTCCATCCACCCGCCACGGCCGATGGCCGTCTCCGAGGCCAGGAAGTTGGGGACCGAGCAGGCCCACTGCAGCGTCTGGTAGTTGGCCAGGATCGAACCGGTGTCGTGCGCGCACATCGGGATCAGGCACATGTTCGCGAGGTCGGCGATCTTCTTGCACTCGAGCAACCCGCCGGTGTTCCGGACATCCAACTGGGCGATATGGGTCGCGTGGTTCATGCAGAACGGCACCCATTCCTGCAGGCGTCCGAGGTTCTCGCCGGTCCCGATGGGGCAGGCTGCTTCCTGGCACAGGCGGACCCAGGCGTCCGAGTACTCGGGCGGCATCGGATCCTCGAGCCACAGCGGCTTGATCGGACCCACGGCCTGGGTAAGCTTGATGGCCGAGATCAGGTCGTACTCCCAGTGGCAGTGCGGCATCAGATCGTAGTCCCAGCCGATCGCCTCGCGGCAGTTCTCAAAGCCCTGCTGGATGTCCCGCAGTTCCTTGGAGGTGAGCTGGCGCTTGTTGCCGGGGTCCTTGGCCGGGTCGGTCTCGGGGGTCGAGTTACGGAAGCCGAACTTGAAGGCGGTCCAGCCGGCGGGGTTGGCCTTCATGCGGTCCGCCCAGTCCTTGCAGCTCGCCTTGTCCAGCATGTCGCGCGGACCTTCGTCGTGGTACATCCGCATCTTGGTACGATGCCGCCCGCCGAGCAGGACCGTGATGGGCACGTTCAGGATCTTACCGTTGAGGTCCAACAGCGCCGCCTCGATGCCGCTCATGGAACGCAGCAACTGGTGCGCCGAGCCGTCGGTGCGGTATGAGGGTCCGTCGTGCAGGGCCTCGAGGTCGAGCGGATCCTTGCCGATGAAGTAGTCCTTCATCGTCAGCATGCCTTCCTTGATCCCGACACCGGGAGAGCCGTAGCCCTCGCCAATGCCGTAGAGGCCGGCGTCGGTTTCGATTTTGACGTAGGTGAACGTGCGGAACCCCTGCAGCACCATCACCTTCATGTCGGTAATCTTGACGCGCCCCAGTTCGGTGTCCGCCAGGGCCCGGAAATTGGTCAATGCCCCCAAGCCCGCAATGCCGGCGCAACTTTTCAGGAAGTTTCTACGATCCAGGAATGAGCTCATGCCGTTCTCCTTCGGAGAGTCTTTGTCCATTTCAATCCTCTCCAGCCGATGTCCATGCGAAGTTGGGCCGCAGCCTGCTCATCGCCCAATCACGAGTAGGGAGAGCCCGCTCGACGATGCCCAATTTCTTTTTTCAGCCGGTGCCCGGCTGGGACCGGGAGGCGCCCGAGAGACCCTCGCGAGCCGAATGTGGGCCTATCCTGCCCGCGACAACTTTGACATCGGAAGGTGGCAGAAGAGGCTGCTCGTGCTCCCGTCACCACCCTGCCTGACGCGGCAATTGGCAGTCGAGACACACGACGGTCCTGTAAGGCATCGTCCGCGGGATCATATCACAGGGATGCATACCCCGCAACTTGAGTTGCGTACTACGCTATCGGCGCATTCCAGCGACCTTGGTCCGCACCCGGTACAGCGTCTTGCCGGCCGTCACGTAGAGCGTTTTCATGTCCGGACCGCCGAAGGCGCAGTTGGTCACCGTGTCCTCGGGAATGGGGATGTACTCGATCTCCTTGCCCGCCGGAGAGATCACGTGGATGCCTGGCTTGGTGTCGAGGGTCTCGCTGGTGCCGCGGGTGAGATGGAGTCCGGCGGCGGCGTAGAGGTTGCCTTCGGTGTCGATGCTGAGACCGTCGGCGCTGCGTCCCGGATAGAAATTGATGAGCTGGCGCATCTTGCTGAGGGTCCCGTCCTCGGCCAGATCGTAGGCGCGGATCATGCGGGCGCCGCCCTCGGCTCCGTTGCTCTCGACAAGGTAGAAGTGCCGGTCGTCGGGCGAGACCGCGACACCGTTCGGCGTTTGGATGTCGGGCGCGGTGAGGAGACGATCTAGCGTGCCGTCGGGGTCGAGGCGATACACCGACGCCGGATGGCCCCCCCGCCCGGGGTCGCTGAAGTAGAGGCGGCCTTTCCCATCGAAGGTCACGTCGTTGGGACCGTTCAGCGGCTGGCCCTGGTAAGAATCGGCGAGCACCTCCACTTCACCGGTCTTGATGTTGGTCCGCGTGATCCGGGCTCCCTGGCGCCCTCCCTCGCAGGCAATCAGCCGATACTCGGAATCGAACACGAGGCCGTTGGCGCCGTTCGAGTCCTCGCGAAAGACCTCCACGCGACCTTTGGTCGGAAGCTTCATGATGTGCTGGCTGCGGAGCTCCGTGAAGTAGACGTTGCCGTCGGCATCCACCGTGGGCCCCTCGGTGAAGGCGAGTGAGGTCGCCACCTCGACCTGGGGCGCTTGGGCGAAACAGGCCGGGATCAGGGTGGCCAGGATGAGGATCCGTATTCCAATCATGAGATCGACTCCGTCGGGAAACGCCATTCGCATGGGTGCGTGCGGCTTCCCGCGCCATTCACTATACACCCGGTCGCACCCTGTTACCCCACCTGGCGGAGCATGTCAGCGCTACCCCTGCAGCTTGCGTTCGCTGACCGGGTGCCTGGCGGCGTGCGCGGGTTTGAGTTTCCCGGCCACGTAGAGGGCAATGGCCTGTTCGGGTGTGCAATCGCTCCTGGTCAGGTAGGGTTCGATACCGTTGCCGCGAAGCTCTTCGGCGGCCCAGCGTCCCATGCCGCCGGCGATCACCGCCTCACACTCTCTCAGCGCGTCGACGATCTCGGCATGGCTGTGGGGTTCGGAGTGATGGCGGATTTTCGCCGCACTCCTCGCCTTCGTGGTGCCGGTGCGTGTTGCCGCGCTTCTCCATGCCCACGATCTTTCCGTCCCGGACATCGTGAATCAGCCAGTAGGCGCTTTGGCCGAAATGCTTGGAGATCGAAGCGCCGTCATTGGTGGCTACGGCAATCTTCATGTATGAATGTCTCCCTTCCGTGCGCCCCCGGCCGCGACGCCAGGCGACAGCCCAGAGTAGAATTATAAGCATATGCTCAAAACTATGCAAGGAAGTACAGGTTCGCGAGGCGGTGGAGAGAGGGTGGGCCAGTTCCATGTCGGGCTTTAGCGAGACACAGATCACGCAGGCGATTCTGGACGCCCATCACGAGAAGCTCAGCGGGCTCGTCGCCAGCGACGTCATCATTGTCGGCGCCGGACCGTCCGGCCTGATCGCGGCGAGACGGCTGGCGGCCAGCGGTTCCCGTGTCGTGGTGCTTGAGAAGCGACTCTCGCCTGGCGGCGGCGTCTGGGGCGGAGCCATGGGGATGAACGACGTGGCGGTTCAGGATGAGGCCCTTCTGCTTCTGGACGAGGCAGGAGTGCGTCACCGCCGGCACGCAAGCGGCCTCCACGTGGTCGACGCGGTGGAGTTGGCCTCGGCGTTGTGCCTGGAGGCGCTCCGCGCCGGCGCCACGGTACTCAATCTGACGACGCTCGAAGATCTCTGTCTTCGCGATGGCCGCGTCGATGGCGTGGTGGTGAATCGGACAACGATTTCGGGAGTACTGCCGGTGGATCCGGTCGCACTGTCGACGCGGGCGGTCATCGACGCGACGGGACACGAGGCCGAAGCCGTGGCGGCGCTCCGCAAGCGCGGCCTGCTCACCGCGCCGGACGTCTGCGCACGCGCGACCGAGGGCCCGATGGACGCCGCCGCCGGCGAGGAGTTCGTAGTGGACCGGGTGGCCGAAGTCTATCCCGGCCTCTGGGTCACGGGAATGAGCGTCTGCACCACCTACGGCGGCCCTCGCATGGGCCCCATCTTCGGTGGCATGCTCCGCTCGGGCGTCCGGGTGGCGGAGTTGGTGGCCGCCGCGTTACGGTAGGGCCGCCGACGTTCCCGCGCGCAGACTCTACTCGTATCAGCTTCTGCCTCTTTCCACTGACTCAGCGCACAACCGAGCCTCGGCACGAGCGAAGTCAGTAGTTTTCACGGTCGCCCGGTGCCGCGCCGGGCACTGTGGGCTGGTGGAATGACGGAAGGAATTGGTGGACCTGGTGAGATTCGAACTCACGACCTCTTCCATGCCATGGAAGCCAAGGCTCCTCTCTTTCTGTTCATTCTAAGAGACTTAGAGTTTCCGCACAGGCCCCGAAATGCGGGAATTGTGCGGGATTTTGACCGTTTTGCGGGAATTGTGCGGGATGAAAACCACGGCTCGACGGGGTTGGCCTCATCCCTGTGTCCGCGGTGCGGTCGAAAGAGAAAGAGTTCTCTCTATGTCGGAAGAGTACATGCGGCTTCGGGAGAAGTTCGAGAGTGTCGCGGCCGAGGGGAAGGAGTTCTTGAAGCGGCTTCGGTCCGCCCCGATCCTTGGGTTGAGGCGGGCAGATTCGGGCATGGGAATGCCTCGATTGCAGAGATCGAGAGACAGCCGACCGGGTCCGTGGACAGTTATGCGCGCTCGCCGCGCCACTGTACGAATATGTGGCCGCATCGCCGATGCTGGGACCACCGGATCATCGAAGCTTCGGAGATCACCTACGCACTATGGACGCGGCGCTGAAGCTCCGGACACTGCGACCGCGGAGCCGGAAAGAGCGCTGTTTGAGCCCCATTGATGCCGAGCGACAGTTCACGGAAGCCCATCGGGCTGTGTTGGACTTGTTGGAGTTCGTACCGGTGAACGTGTAGGCCTCCGAACAAGCCCAAGCGCTTGCCCCTCATATGCCACCTTACGCTTTCAGTGCAAGAATTGTTTTCAGCATTCGCTGAAAATGGCTTAGACACTGCGAACAACTCGCCCGTTGAATCCGAGGCATCGGAACGCCTCTGCGGACGTCCTGCGAGAAGTGCCATTCCTCAGCCCAGTCGCGGCTCCGGCCAGAGGCGGGGCCACGAGACTCCGGCGTCGACTTCGTCGTTTCGGTTCGGTCGAAACGGCGTGGATCGGCGTCTGCTCTGCCGAGTCAAGTCGAGTGGTCAACCCAGGATCGCACGCAGCAGGCGTGTCTGGAACTCGTCGACTACGCGCGCTCCGACAAGAAGGCCTGCCCGGTATTCATTGCGCCATACATCTCGCCGGCCGCCGCCGCGATCTGCGATCAATACAACGTCGGCTACCTGGACTTCGCCGGCAACTGCCGCCTTGCCTTCGACAAAGTCTACATTCGCCGCGAGGGCTTTACCCAATCCAGCCGTCGAGCGGCGTGACCTCCGATCACTGTACTCGCCGAAGGCAGAGCGAATCCTGCGGGTTCTCCTGACAGCCGGAGGGCGCACATGGCGGACGCAGGAGCTCGCGGATGAAGCCGGCGTGAGCCTTGGCCAGGTGGCGAACGTGAAGAAGCTTCTGGCTGACCGCGAATGGATCGACGTACAGTCCACGGGGTTCGGCCTCCGCACGCTGGAAAGGGCCGTTCTCCCGCTACTACAGGAATGGACGGCGAACTACCGCGCGTCGCGTAACTCGGCGCGTGAGTTCTACTCGCTGAAATCCATCCCGGAAATCGAGGCAACTCTTTCGGAGGCGGGCAGGAAACCTGCTTCTCGCATCGCCTTCACCGGATTCTCGGGAGCAGCCCGACTGGCCCCTGCGGTACGCTACTCGCGGGTCACCGCCTACGGCGGAAATGTTGACGCGCTAGCCAACCGGTTGGGCTTGAAGGCTGTGTCGTCCGGCGCAAACGTGACGCTGCTTGAGCCGTATGACGAAGGCGTTTTCTACGGGACGCGAGAAGTGGAGGGCGCGCTCATCGTTTCGCCCGTCCAGATTTACCTCGACCTGATGCAAACCAAAGGCCGTGGCGAGGAGGCTGCGTCGGCAATCCTGGAAGAGGCGATCAAAACCGTATGGCGCTGACATTCCGCGACTATTCCGGTGAAGTTGCTCGAGGCGGCCAGGTCCGTTCTCCGGGCTTGCCCCGGTTCACCTGCTCGGCGAATACCGTGACGACATCGTTGTCGTCGGCGGATGGGTTCCCCAACTCATCCTTCCGTCACACCCGAAGCGGCATGTCGGCAGCATCGACGTGGATCTGGCGCTGAATCATCGAAACCTCAAGGAAGCGGGTTACGCCACGATCCAGAAGCTGCTCCTGGGACGAGGCTACCAGCAAGACCCGCGCCAGCCGTTCATCTTCCATCGAACTGTGGTGATCGGCGGTCGCCCGATCAAGGTCGAAGTCGACTTCCTGGCCGGTGAATACGAGGGCACCGGCCCGAAACATCGAACACAGCCCGTCCACGGAAGGCCGCGCCCGGAAGGCCCGTGGCTGTGATCTCGCTTTCGATCTCTTCGTAGAGACCGAAATCAGCGGTGAGCTACCCGAAGGCGGGAAGGATGAGGCGCGAGTGCGAGTGTCCTCGATCGTCGCGTTTCTCGTGATGAAGGCCATGGCGCTACACGATCGGCTCAAAGAGAAGGACGCCTGGGACATCTACTTCACCCTCACGAACTATCCGGGTGGTCTGGATGCCCTTGCCGGCGAGATTCGGCCGCACCTCGCTGACGGATTAGTTCAAGAAGGCCTTCAGAAGATCGCGGAGAAGTTCGCTTCAACCGAACACGTCGGCCCGAAGTTCGTGGCTGATTTTGAGGACGTGCAGGAGGAGCAGGATCGTGCTCTTTTATTGCGCGATGCGTACGAGAAAGTGGATTACCTGCTGCGCTCGCTCAAGATTCGATAGGCGGCATATTAAGCGCGATGGACGATGATCTGCGGGACACCGAGAGCATTGAAGCCCTTCGGGCCGAGTGCCGACGGCTACAGGCCGAGAATGATACGCTCCGGCGCTGTCTTGCCGAGCATGGCATTGCACCTCCCGCGCCACCAAGCTCATCGCCACCGGCCACCCCACAAAGCGTCGAACGGACAAAGCTGAGTACTCGCGAGAAGGTTATCTTGTTCCGCTCGTTGTTTCGCGGCCGCGAAGATGTCTATGCCGTTCGCTGGCAGAGTCCGGATGGTCGCTCAGGCTACGCCCCCAAGAAGGAGCGGGACTGGAACGCATACTACGCAGCGAAACCGGAGGAGCGGAAGCGGGTTGACAAGGAAACGCGGAAGCTCCTGCCCCTCACAGATGAAGTCATCCACGGTCATCTCTCCGGCGATCTGACCGTTGGCATCTACCCACTCCTCCAGGATGAGACCTGTTGGTTCCTCGCCGTCGACCTCGATAAGAAGACGTGGTATGACGATGCCCTGGCGTTTCTTGCCAACTGCCGGGAACTCGATGTGCCCGCTGCGCTCGAGCGTTCCCGCTCCGGTAACGGCGGGCATATCTGGATCTTCTTCGAGCAGGCCGTTCCTGCGATTACGGCGCGAAAGCTGGGCTCCCTGATCCTGACCATGACCATGGAAGGAAGGCATCAAGTCGGTCTCGATTCGTACGACCGATTCTTCCCCAACCAGGACACCATGCCGAAGGGTGGTTTTGGAAATCTGATCGCTCTCCCGCTCCAGAAGAAACCCCGCGAAACCGGCAACAGCGTGTTCCTGGATGCTTCAGGTGTGCCCTACGCGGACCAATGGCGATTCCTTCTTTCGATCCGCCGCGTGAGTCGAGCTTTCGTCGACCGGTTGGTGGCCGAGGCACAGAAGCATGGCGATCTGGTCGGTGTCCGAATGAGCACCATAGACGACGAGGACCAGCCCGATCCCTGGACTCTGCCGCCATCCCGGAAGAAGCCCGAGGCAAAGATAGCGGGCCCCTTCCCCGCCACTGTCAATGTCATCCGATCAAACCTGGTCTTCGTCGAGAAGAAGGGCCTTCCGTCCGCCATGCTGAATCGTCTCCTCCGAGTCGCCGCGTTCCAAAACCCCGAGTTCTATAAGGCGCAAGCGATGCGCCTCTCGACCTTCGACAAGCCTCGCATCATTGCGTGCGGTGAGGATTGGAGAACGGCCGCAAGAACGCCGAACGCATTGCAGACGACGGCAACACCATCGACTTCCATCCCGTCGTGAAGCTCTTCACGCCCGACGCCGCCTGCACCTGGCTACTCACCGAAGTCGATCCCGAGGACCCGGACATCGCTTTCGGCCTCTGCGACCTCGGCATGGGCTACCCGGAGCTCGGTTCAGTGCGCGTCTCGGAAATTCGAGCGTTGCGAGGCAAACTCGGCCTGCCGGTCGAACGCGACCTGCACTTTACAGCCAAGAAGCCACTATCGGCCTATGCCGACGAGGCTCACCGTTTGGGGCATGTTGTCGCTTGAGACTATTGCCTGTTCAGCGGTCAGGCCTTCACGGAAGTTTGGGCTTCCCGAGCTTCATCCACGGCAACCTCGCTCAAGCTGCAACTGGAAACCAGCCCCGCGAGCGTGCTGGAGCCTATCAGGCGGTCGTCCGTTATCAGCAGATACCGCCACTGCTTCGCCTTTCCGCCCCGCGCCAGCTCCGACGCGGTTTTGCACCAATTTACGGCCGCCTGCGCCTTCGCCAGAACGATAGGGTCTTTTGCCTCGTTCTGCGCCTTGACCTCGCAGATGAACATGCCGTCCGTTGCTTCCACAACAAAATCGGGCTCATAGTTTTCGCCGGACCGGTACTCGATCTGGAACTGCCCCTTCCCTGGCTTGATCCACTTCTGGACGGACGGCTCGCTCTCGATCAGAACAGCGAACCTCCGCTCCGGGTCCGAGTCGAACTTCTGAAGGCTGTAGCTGCACTTCTTGAAGCCGCCAAAGACTTGCTTTCGTGTCGCGGAAGCAGGCGTGACCGCCTGCCGGAAATCACGTACCCGTTGCCCCGGAACAACGTTCATTGGCTGAGATCGGAGAAGCATGAAGCCGCGCGTGACCCTGATCTCGTAATCGTCTTTGCCTAGAAGCGTCTCGTCGTAGTTCTGCATCATCTGCTGGAACACGAAATCCGCTAGCTGTCAAGGGCGGAGTAAAAGTTTCCCACCGCGGCGGAGGAAAAGGGGACCACTTCGTTCCTTCGTAGGCCGTTTCTCTTTGGCTTTGGAGGCGGCTGGAGCGGAGCCCGGCGACGCCCGTTAGGGCGGCGCGTTTTGGGCGGAGTGGAAGCCGGCTCCAAAGCCAGGCGCCGTTCGAGGCGGTCAGGTGGCGGGCTATTGCTTGCCGGCGTCCTTCTTTTTCCTGCTGTTCTTGAGCCGGAAGCTGTCGCCGTTCATTTCCAGGATGTGAACATGGTGGGTCAGCCGATCCAGCAGGGCGCCGGTCAGGCGCTCGGAACCCAGCACCTCAGTCCACTCGGCAAAGGGCAGGTTGCTGGTCACCAGCGTAGAAGTCCGTTCGTAGCGCTGGCTGAAGACTTCGAACAGCATTTCGGCGCCGGTCTTCGACAGCGGCACGAAGCCGAGTTCGTCGACGATCAGCAGTTCCTGCCTGGCCAGCTGCTTCTGATACCGCAGTAGGCGCTTCTCATCCCGCGCCTCGATCAGCTCGTGCACCAGCGACGCCGCGGTGGTGAAGCGCACTCGAAAGCCCTGCTGGCAAGCCGCCAACCCCAGCGCCAGTCCGATGTGGGTCTTCCCCGTTCCACTGTTGCCCAGAGCCAGCACGTTCTCCCGCCGGCCGATCCACTCGCATCGAGCCAGTTCCACCACCAGCTTCTTGTTCAGCGAGGGGATGGCGAGAAAATCGTACGTCTCCAGGCTCTTGCTCACCGGAAACTTCGCCGCCTTGATCCGCCGCTCGGTGGCGCCGCGTCAGCGCCAGCTCAAAGCGACTTGTCGAACGCGTGGGATGGGACAGCGTGTCTGGCATCAAGTCTTGTGGGATGTCCAGATTCTTCCGCACCGTGGGTTTGCTGTCAACGACTTGTCGAACTCGTGTCCTCTGACGGGCGCGTCCGCCTTATCCTGCAACTCGTTACAGGATTCCTTCCCTACGCCGCATCATGCCTCCATGCGGTGCGCCACCTCCCCCAATCCGCGTGCTAGTTTGGTCACTAGGCCAACCTTCGTCGAGCCATTCCAAGGAGAACGAATGGCGAGACGAGAACTCCAGCGGCCCAGGGTCCTGAAGCAGGATGGGCCGCGACCTTATTGGTATGTGCGGTACCGGGTGAAGGTCCTCACCGGGCCACATCGCATTGAACGAAAGGAGAAGCGGCATTGCCTCGGCGGCTGCGACGAGATGACGAAGCGGCAAGCCGAGCGGCTGCGCGACGAAATCTTGCGGAAGGTGAACGATCAGGTGTTCACCATCCAGAACCAGATTCCCTTCGGTGAATTCGTGAAGCTATACCTCGATCAGCACGTTTCGACGCTTGCGCCGGGTGCGAAGCAGAAATACACCTCTCTGCTGAAGAACCACATCGTCCCGGAGTTTGGAGAAAAAAGACTGTGCGATGTCCGTACGGACGTCGTGCAGGCGTTCCTGAACAAGAAGGCGGAGGACGGGTTGTCGTGGTGGACGCGGAACGATCTGAAGGGCATCATTTCCGGGGTCTACACCAAAGCCACGGATTGGGGCTACTGGACCGACAAGAATCCGGTCTTGCGAACCACGCTGGGCCGGAAGCGCGCAAAGCGGCCGAAGCTCATCCTCTCGGATGAGCAATTCGGTCTACTATTGAGCGGGCTTCGCGATGACGTGCGGCTGATGGTCGAAACGGCCATCTCGACCGGGATGCGCGTGTCGGAGATCATCGGACTCAAGTGGCGGTGCGTCGATCTGGGTCGCGGTCTGATCCGGGTCGAGGAGCGCTACTACCGCGGTGATACGGACGAGCCCAAGTCGGAGCGCTCACAGCGGCTCCTGTCCTTGGGTTTCCTCCTGGAAGACTACCGGAGTTGGAAACCGGCGACCGCCGGGCCTGACGAGTACGTCTTCCACCGTGACGGCAAGCCGATGGACGATCGGCAGTTGTTACGGAACGAGCTGCGGCCCGCAGCGGAACGGCTGGGCATTCACTTTCCTGGATTCGGCTGGCACACATTCCGCCGACAGAACATCACGCTCATCCAGGAAGAGGGAGCCACTCCGTTTGAAGCGCAGGCGCAGGCCGGACATTCGAAGCCAGCCATGACCAGCGCCTACACGCTGGTTGGTTTGGACCGCCGCGAGAAGGCGGTTCGCAAGGTGCAGCTTCGGCTGCTCAAGAAGACCGGTTGAGTGGTTGAAATGCGGGAATTGTGCGGGATTTCGAAGTCGTCAGGATGACGGGAGGCGAGGTAAGTGATTGAAAGGTTTGGTGGACCTGGTGAGATTCGAACTCACGACCTCTTCCATGCCATGGAAGCGCGCTCCCAACTGCGCCACAGGCCCACTTGTCGACCGACGGGCCACTACAGACCACATCGGCGGCTTCATCAATTATAGTAACAAACATGACGCGAGACCAGGCCTGGGATATTTTGTGCGAATTCATCGAATCCGACAGCCTCCGCAAACATGCCCTGGCCGTCGAGGCCTGTATGGTCGCCTACGCGCGCTCGCTACGGGGAAGACCCGGAGAAGTGGGCGGTCACCGCGCTACTCCACGATTTCGACTGGGAGATTCACCCGCAGGCGCCCGACCACCCGATGAAGGGGGAACCGATCCTCGCCGAACGCGGCGTCCCCGACGACATCCGTCGCGCGATCCTCTCTCACGCCACCTACAGCGGCGTGACCCGTGAATCGCTCATGGAAAAAGCTCTGTTCGCCTGCGACGAGCTCTCCGGCTTGCTGACGGCCATTTCCTACGTCAAGCCGACGCGCAGCATCCACGACGTCGAGTGGAGTTCGGTCAAGAAGAAGATGAAGGATAAGGCCTTCGCCCGCTCGGTGAACCGGGACGATATCCGTATCGGCGCCCAGGAACTGGAACTCGAGTTGCCCGAGCATGTCGACTTCTGCATTCGCGCCATGCGCGGTGCCGCTGACCGGCTCGGACTCGCGGGCTCCTCGACGGACGCGGGCTAGGTCCACACCTGCCCGGGGACAAAATTCACCTTTGACAGACGAAGTCGCCTGCGCCACATCCGCCAAGTGAACGGTATCGCCTCTACGCCTTCTTCTGTACCGGCGCCCAGCTGCCGACTACCGCGATCAGAGCGCCAAGCATCAGCAGCATGGCATTGCGGAAGTCGTCGGCTCCACGGAAGCCAAAACGGGTGAAAAAATACCCGTAGACCATGGCCACGAAGACCACCAGCGTCCAGAGGCGAAACAGGATGCGCGTCTTGCCCCGGACGGCCAGCACGAGTGAGACGACGCCAATCAGACTTCCGAAGAAGACCAGATAGGTTAGCGTCGGATCGTCCCACGGGAGCATCCTGATCTGCAACGTGACGTTGCTGGCGAAGAGGGCAATGGTGCCGACCGCGAGGAGGAACAGGCCGAGGATCAGATGGTATAGATAGCTGAAAATCCGCATGATCGTTCTGAACATATGCGCTCGAAGCTTCCTTCAGCGATTCTCCAGAAGCCATTGTATCAGGCTCGCCGGGTGCTGGAGGGCAAATCCACGACTCGGGAGTCCGAAAGGTTCTCCCGATCTCCGGCGTCGCGGTCCGGAAAGCCTCCTTGCGGGGTCGACGGGGCGTGTTCTAGAATTGGGAGTTGTGGCTGGAGGTCGCGATGACTTCCAGGTGTGCTTCGAAAGTAGTAGCCTCCCACATTACACCGACCTGACCTCCAGGGGAAAAGATTGCCCGCGGAACGGAGCCTGGGTCGCGGCCGGGTCTGTTTGCCTGGTCGAACTAAGGGCCGTAATCGGCTGGTGCGGGCTTGAGAAATTGCTATGTACGCAGTAGTGGAAACGGGCGGGAAGCAGTACCGTGTGTCGCCAGGCGACACGATTGACGTCGAGACGCTCGCCGGAGATGTCGATGCCGACATCGAGATCGGCCGCGTCTTGATGATCGCTGATGACGACGGTCGGCTGCTGACCGGCGACGAGTTGGCTGACGCCAAAGTAACGGGTACGATCGCCTCACATGGCCGGACCAAGAAGGTGATCGTCTTCAAATTCAAACGCAAGAAGCAGTACCGGCGCACCGCTGGGCATCGGCAGAACTTCACCCGGCTGAAGGTAACCGCGATTCTGCTGGACGGCCAGTCGGCAACCGGCGCCGAGGAAGCCGCCGAGGCGAGCCCCGCCGGCGACGGGCCGGCCGAGGCGACGGCGGAGTAGGAGCATCGTATGGCACACAAAAAAGGACTCGGCAGTTCCAAGAACGGGCGCGACTCCAATTCGCAGCGGCTCGGCATCAAGGCCTTCGGCGGCCAGTTTGTGAGCGGCGGCTCGATCCTCGTGCGCCAGCGGGGCACCCCATACAAACCCGGCGATAACGTGGGCCGGGGCAAGGACGACACGCTGTACGCGAAGATCACCGGCACGGTCGTATTCCGCGACCGCGGCCGGCTCGGTAAGTACATCAACATCCTTCCGGGCGAACAAAACTAGCGTCGCATCCGTTGTTGCGGATCGACAGAACACCGCTCTCTTTGGTCGCGGCTCGGCTTCCGGTTCCGGTCCGCTAGTGAAGTGCGTCGGAGATTCTGCGGCATATGGAAGCCGCTTGCTGACGCGCGCGGTTCAGTGCTGGTAGTCAGCTAGCACAGGACCGCGACCGTCAGGGAGCGCAGCACCATGGTCGAAATGAGAGGCGCAGACCGCTAGCATCTGAGCCTCGGCCAACGGGAGCGGTTTCCCATTTTCACGCGGCTGGCGGCTCTGGCGCCGCGGCCCCCTCCAGCATGCTTCTCGATGAAGTTACGATTCGCGTCAAGGCCGGCGACGGCGGTAACGGATGTCTTGCGTTCCATCGCGAGAAGTTCGTGCCCAAGGGCGGGCCGAGCGGCGGCGACGGCGGCCGGGGTGGCAACGTCGTCCTGGTGGCGCTCGAAGGCTACAACACCCTCCTCCATCTCAGCTACAACCCGGAGCACAATGGGGAGCGCGGCCGGCACGGTGAGGGATCGAACAGGACCGGCCGGAGCGGCGCGGACAAGGAAGTGCCGGTCCCGGTGGGCACCGTCGTCTACGATGCCGAGACGGGCGACCTGCTCAAGGACATGGCCGCGGCGGGCCAGCGCTTCATCGTCGCCGAGGGCGGACGCGGCGGACGCGGCAACGCCCGTTTCGCGACCTCCACGCACCAGACTCCAACCGAGCATGAGCCCGGCTTTCCCGGCGACGAGAAGCGGCTGCGGCTGGAGCTCAAGCTGCTCGCCGATGTCGGTCTCGTGGGATTCCCGAATGCCGGCAAGTCGACCCTCATCTCGCGGATCTCGGCTGCTCGCCCGAAGGTCGCCGATTATCCCTTTACCACGCTCGATCCCCACCTCGGCGTCGTTCGCCTGAACGACGAGCGGACCTTCGTCGTCGCCGATATCCCCGGTCTGATTGAAGGCGCCCACGAGGGCCATGGCCTCGGTATCCGGTTCCTGCGCCACATTGAACGCACGCGGTTGCTCGTTCACCTGGTTGACGTCTCGGAGTCCAGCGGACGCGACCCGGTGGAAGACTTCGAGGTGATCCTCGGAGAGCTGGCCGGCTACAGCGAGGAGTTGGCCGCCAAACCGATGCTGGTCGTGGCGACGAAGATGGACGTCGCCCAGGATCCGGCGCGCGTCGAGCGGCTGCGCCAACTGGCCGCCGAGCGGGAGCTGCCGTTCTACACCATTTCGGCGGTCACCGGGCAGGGCATCGAAGAGCTGAAGCGAGCGATGGAGGGGCGGTTGATCGCGCCCGCCTGAGTGGGGAGCCGGAAATCGGCGCGTTGCGCCAACCGGAGGTCGCAACCCGGCGTGGACGCCCGTTTTGCCGGCGCCAGGGAGCCGACGGGGGACATGCCCGACGGTCGGCGCCGTCCCCCGTGCGCGTAGCTGCTATCGGTTCGACATCGCCTCTTCAAACAGCGCGAGCTTCTCCGGACTCAGCACCGGACGCGGCTCGAAGTTGTCGCCGAGTTCCATGATCTGCTTGTCGGCGGAGTTGAACGCCGGCCATTCGGGCAGATCCCCGCCGTTCGGGTCGCCCAGCCTGACGAAGTTCGTCCAGTAGGCCGACATCTTGCTCGCGATCTCCCGGTCCTGGTCGGTGAACGTCCGGCCGGGCGACTTGTCGAGGGTCTGGAAGATATACGGGACCTCGGAGGAATGGAAGGCGCCGAATTGCCCGGCATTGGGGCCGGGCTCGGGATGCGTGTAGAGGTACTCGAAAATCGGCTTGCTGGTCGTCTTCAGCCGCTCCTCGGCCCAGGCGTACATGCCGGCCAGGTTCTGGTCCCGGGAGAGCTGCTTCGACATCTCGCTCGCCTGGGCGTCGTCCGATGCCGGGTACTGCTCCAGCCATTTGCTGGCCGCGCCGCCGAACCGCTTCTGGAGCATGTCCTTGAAGTCGGCCAGCGTGGTCTTGCCGTAGTTGGGCGAGCTGCTTCCTTCGTCGGCCGTGAATCCGGTCAGGAACGGCGTGTCATTGTACTGGCCGGTCGCAAGCGCTTCCCCGAGGCCGACGGGAATCACGACGCCGTCCACGATGGGGCCGAACCGCATCCCCTCGTGCGCCACGCCGATGAGTTGCTCATAGGACATCGCCCGCAATCCGGCGAGGTCCGAGGCGCCGGCCAGCTTCATGAACTGCAGGCCCACTCCCTCGGCCTTGGCGAGCGGCATGCCCGGACCACCGGGCCTCGAGCCGCTCTCCGCGATCGCGCCGACAAACAGTTCCCGGGCCCTGGGCGCAATGGCCAGGTCGTGGACCGCCGATGCGCCGGCCGACTGCCCGCCGATCGTGACTTTGCTTGGATCGCCTCCGAATGCAGCGATATTGTCGTGCACCCATTCGAGCGCCGCGATCATGTCGAGTAGCCCGTAGTTACCCGAGGTCGACTGCGGCGATTCCTTCGTCAATTCCGGAAGCGCCAGGAACCCGAAGACCTCCACCCGGTAGTTGAAGTTGACAACGATGATTCCGTGCGCGGCCAATGCGGCGCCGTCGTAGATAGGAATCGATCCGGATCCTTGGTTGAATCCGCCGCCGTGAATATAGACATAGACGGGCAGCCGCTCGGTGGCCGCTTTCGCCGGTGTCCAGACGTTGGCGAAGAGGCAGTCCTCGCTGATGGCGCTGTCCGGGTCGACGGTGTACTCACGCGTCCAGGGCGTTCCTTCTCCGAGCCCGTTGGGGAACCGCTGCTGCGCACAGCTCGCGCCGAAGCTCGTGGTCTGCCGGACGCCGGTCCAGGACGCCGGCGCCTGGGGCGGCCGCCAGCGATTCTCGCCGGTCGGCGGGGCCGCGTACGGGAATCCCAAGGAAAGCGGTTACCTCGCCGCTGGGTGTGCCGGTGATCTGGCCGGTCGCGATTGTCGTTTCGAGCAGTGGCCCGGTTGGCTGCTGGGCACACTGGGTCAGGAGCAACAGGGCTACGAGGCCCAAGAAGTAAGAGATTCTGCGCATGATCTTCCTTTCGTCCGCGGCGCGGGCTGCGCGCTGTAAGTAGAGGCGCCTGCGGATTCCGATGCGGAAACAGTATATATCAACGGTTGCCGGAGGCAGGTGGCCGGTGGTGGGTGGCTGGTGGCAGGCGGCGAGTGGTCCCCGCAATTCGCTTCGCCTTTCGGCCGCCAGATCTTTCGGTAACGGAACCGGAGCTCGAGGGGTCCAGCAGGTGAAGAGAAGCCGGCAGCCGTGGGGCATTGCCGCGGCCCGGGGGGATCACGAACCGAGAAGGGGAGGGAACTCATGAAGGCGCATTCATTGTCCGTGAATATCGACACCGTAACGAAACTCTGTGCGCTCATGCGCCACTGGATCCTGCGGTCCACATCCAACGCCGGGTCCGGCCATCCCACCTCGTCCCTGTCGGCTACCGAGCTGATGGCCGGACTGTTGTTCGGCGGCACATTCCGCTACGACGTCGAGAATCCGAAGCACCCGAACAACGACCGACTGATCTTCTCCAAAGGTCACGCCTCGCCCCTGTTCTACTCTCTCTGGCTCGCCGCCGGACAGGTGACCGGGAAAGAGATCATGACCTACCGTGTCTTTCAGAGCGTGTTTGAAGGCCATCCCACGCCCCGCTTCCGATTCACCGAGGCGGCCACCGGCTCGCTGGGGCAGGGCCTGTCCATCGGGGTCGGCATCGCGATGGCGGCAAAGTATCTCGATAAGCTCCCCTACCGCGCCTACGTGCTGCTGGGCGACAGCGAGATGGCGGAAGGCTCGCAATGGGAAGCGATCCAGGTGGCGGCCCACTACGAACTGAACAACCTGGTTGGCATACTCGACGTCAATCGCCTCGGGCAGCGCGGCGAGACGATGTACGGCTGGGACACAGACGCCTACCGCTTGCGCATCGAGGCCTTCGGCTGGGAGACGATCTCGATTGACGGGCACGACCTCCCGCAGGTGATCGACGCGTACCGCCAGGCGGCGGAAGCCAAGCGGCCGACCATGATCATCGCCCGCACCATCAAAGGGAAGGGCGTCTCGTTTGTCGAGAACAAGGACGGCTGGCACGGCAAGGCGCTCGACGAAGATCAGCTGAAACGCGCGCTCAAGGAGATTGGCGACGTGGATGCCGGCCTCCGCGGCTCCATCGAGAAGCCGCAAGATCAGGCCCCGCAGGTCCCCGAAGCGGGCCACGCGGGCCACCTTGCTTACAAGAAAGGCGATTTGATCGCCACCCGAGACGCCTACGGAAAAGGGCTGCAGCGGATCTACCCGGCCTATCCCCGGATCGTGAGTCTCGATGGAGAAGTGAGTAACTCCACCCGCGCGGAGATGTTCAAAGACGCGCATCCGGACCGCTTCTTCGAGATGTACATCGCCGAGCAGAACATGGCCTGCGTGGCCCTGGGAATGGCGACACGCGGCGCCATCCCGTTCGCCTCGAGCTTCGCCGCCTTCCTGACCCGCGCCTTTGACCAGATCCGCATGAGCCAGTACTCGCGGGCCAACCTGAAGTTCGTCGGCTCTCACGCCGGCGTCTCCATCGGCCAGGACGGTCCGTCGCAGATGGCGCTCGAGGACATCGCCATGTTCCGCTCCTTGGCTGAGAGCGTTGTGCTGCATCCCTCCGATGCCGTCTCGGCGGACAAGCTTATCGAACAGGCCGCGCGCTATGAGGGCATCGTCTATCTGCGGACGGCCCGGAACAAGACCCCGGTCATCTACGACAACGACGAGGAATTCCCCATCGGTGGCTCTAAGGTTCTGCGCCGCGGCGACAAGGACCGCGCCACGTTGGTGGCGGCCGGCGTCACGGTGCATGAGGCGCTGGCGGCCTACGAGGAACTGAGCAGAAGTGACATCCCCGTTCGCGTCATCGACCTCTACAGCATCAAGCCGCTGGACGAGGGGACGCTCCAGGCTGCGGCCCGCGAGACGGGCCACATCATCACGGTGGAGGATCACTACGCCGCCGGCGGCGTCGGCGAAGCGGTGGCCGCGGCGCTCGGCCGGGAGAAGGCTCAGGTCGAGATCATGGCCGTCCGGCGCCTGCCCCTCAGCGGCAAGCCCCAGGAGTTGCTCGACTATGTCGGCATCTCGCGCAAGGCAATCGTGGAGAAGGTAATGTCGCTCTAGTGTCGGAGCGGCCCACCGCCGGGACACGGCGGCAAGGAGATCAAGCGATGAAGAAGAATCCAGTAGAGCGGCTGTTGGACATGGGCCAGTCCCCCTGGCTCGACCACCTCAGCAGGCAGCTCGTGACCTCCGGCAGGTTGAAGAAGCTGATCGAGGAGGACGGCCTGCGCGGGATCACCTCGAACCCGTCGATCTTCGAGAAGTCGATCGACGGCTCCGACGGCTACGACGAGGACATCCGGACCATGGCGCGCGCCGGCAAGAGCGTGCGGCAGATCTACGAGGAGCTGACCGTCCATGACGTGCAAGCGGCGGCCGATAAGTTCCGGCCCCTATATGAGCGGCTCGATGGCGGCGACGGCTTTGTCAGCCTCGAGGTGAACCCGCACCTGGCGCGCGACACGAAGGGAACCATTCAGGAAGCACGCCATCTGTGGATGAAAGTGGACCGTCCGAATATCTTCATCAAGATCCCCGGGACGCGCGAGGGGCTTCCGGCGATCACGCAGTGCCTGAGCGAGGGCATCAACATCAACGTGACCCTGCTGTTCGGTCTGCCGCGCTATCGCGAGGTGGCCGACGCCTACCTCAGCGGCATTGAACACCTCATCCGGGGAGGCAATTCCCCGCAGCGGGTTACGTCCGTGGCCAGCTTCTTCCTCAGCCGCATCGACGTGCTCGTCGATCCGATGCTCGAGAAGAAGATCGAGGAAGGTGGTTCGCCGGCGGGGATGGCGCGCCGGTTCCGCGGACAGGTGGCGATTGCGAGCGCGCGACAGGCGTATCAGATCTACAAGGAGATCTTCTCGTCGCCGCGCTTCCGGGAGATCGAGAAGTACGGTGCGCGGCCGCAGCGCGTGCTCTGGGCCAGTACCAGCACGAAGAACCCCGATTACAGTGACGTCAAGTACGTGGAGGCGCTCATCGGTCCCGAGACGGTGAACACGGTCCCGATGGAGACGCTCGACGCTTATCGCGACCACGGCGAGCCCGAGGCGCGCCTGGAGTACGACTTTGACCTGGCGCACGAGGTGCTCGATCGACTCCGGGAACTCGATATCGATCTTGATGCCGTTACCGCCCAACTGGAGAAGGAAGGCATCACCAAGTTCAACAAGCCGTTCGACAGCCTGATGGAGTCTCTTGAACGCAAGCGCGCCGACGCGACAGCCGAACGGGCGATGTCGGCACGAAGGAGCAGCTAAAGTGGGGGAACCAACGAACGACATCGGCCTTATCGGCCTCGGGGTGATGGGCCGGCAACTGGCACTGAACATCCTGGACCATGACTACGGCGTCACCGGCTTCGACAAGAACGCCGACACCTGCGACGCTTTCCGCAATGAGACTCGTGGCCGTCGGGCGAAGGTCGCCGGCGACGTCGCGGGCCTGGTGGACAGCCTGAAGTCCCCGCGCGTCGCATTGATACTTGTTCCGGCCGGCAAGGCCGTGGATTCGGTGCTGGGCGACCTGACGCCGCACCTGGACCGGGGCGACATCGTCATCGACGCCGGCAACTCGCACTTTACCGACACCAATCGCCGGGCCGCCGCGTTGGACAAGCTCGGCATTCACCTGCTCGGCGCGGGCGTCTCGGGCGGCGCCTACGGAGCCCGGCACGGCCCCAGCATCATGCCCGGCGGTCCGCGCGAGGCATGGGAGCGGGTTCGGGGCATTCTCGAGGCCGTGGCTGCCAAGGCGGGCGACGATCCGTGCGTGGCCTGGCTCGGACCCGGATCGGCGGGCCACTACGTGAAGATGGTCCACAACGGAATCGAGTACGGCCTGATGCAACTCATCGCCGAGAGCTACGATCTCATGCACCGCGGACTCGGCCTGAGTGACGCCGAACTCCACGAGGTCTACGCGCGGTGGAACGAAGGCGATCTCGAAAGCTTCCTGGTCGGGATTACCGCCGACATCTTCACCCAGGCTGACGAGCGGACGGGCAAGCCGCTGGTCGACGTGATCCTCGACGAGGCCGCGCAGAAAGGAACCGGCGCCTGGACCTCCGAGGAAGCCCTGGCGCTGCAGGCGCCCACGCCCACCATCGACATGGCCGTCACCATGCGCAACCTCTCCGCCGGACGGCAGGGCCGTGAGCAGGCCGAGCGCGCCCTCGACGGCCACCGCAACCACCCCCACCCGGATCGCGACCAGTTGATCGGACAGCTCGAACGTGGGCTCTACGCCGCGTCGCTGCTCACCTACGCCCAGGGGATGGACCTGCTGCGCGCCGCCTCGGAGAAGTACCACTATCGCCTCGACCTGGCCACCGTGGCGAGCATCTGGCGTGAAGGGTGCATCATTCGCGCCGCCGCTCTGGAGAAGATTCGTCACGCCTACGCCGACGAGGCGAAACTCGAGAGCCTCATCCTGGACAAGACGATCGCCCGTGAGATCGGCGACCGCGAAGGCGACCTCCGCGCGGTTGTTCGCGCGGCCGTCGATTTCGGGCTGCCGGCGCCGGCCATGCTGGTCGAGCCTCGCCCACTTCGACGCCTGCCGTAGCGGCTGGCTGCCGATGAACCTCGTCCAGGCGCAGCGCGACTACTTCGGCTCGCACACCTACCAGCGCATCGACGCTCCGGGACGCTTCCACACCGAGTGGCGCACCGCGCAGGGGAGTTCCGCATGAACGGCGAGCACCGGCCGACTGCTACCATCATCACCATCTTCGGCGGCGCCGGCGACCTCACCTGGCGCATGCTCGTTCCCTCGCTGTTCCAACTCGCCCGGGACAAATGGGCGCCGGAGAAAATGGCGGTCATCGGCACCGACCGGAAGGCGTTCGCCGAAAGCAAGTACCGCGCCCAGCTGCGGGACGGCGTGGGCCAGTTCGCCGGGAAGTGGACGACAAGACCTGGCGTGCCTTCTCCGCTCGCAGTCCTTCTACCACCAGATGGATTTTGCGGACGCACGAGGGCTACGAGAAGCTGGCCGCCCGCATCGGCAAGATCGAGGAAGGATTGGGACACCAAGGCCGACCATGTCTTCTATCTGGCCATTCCGCCGGCGCTCATCGAGCCGGTCGGTCAACCTGCTGTGCAAGGCCCGGATGCACCATCCTCACGACCGTGTGCGGCTCGTGGTCGAGAAGCCGTTCGGCAGCGATCTCGATTCGGCGCGTCGCCCTGAACAAGCTGCTGCACAAGCAGTTCGAGGAGACGCCAGATCTTCCGAATCGATCACTACCTCGGCAAGGAGACGGTCCAGAACATCCTGGCCTTCCGCTTCGCCAACGCGCTGTTCGAGCCGCTCTGGGACCGCCGCTACATCGATCACGTGCAGATCACCGTCGCCGAGACGGCTCGGCGTCGAGCACCGCGGCGTCTACTACGAGCACGCCGGCGCCTTGCGCGACATGATCCAGAACCACCTGCTGCAGGTTTTCTCCCTCGTCGCCATGGAACCGCCCGTCTCGTTCGACGCCGACGAGATTCGCGACCGGAAGCTCGACGTGCTGAAGGCCGTCCGTCCGATCCCCATCGACGAGGTGCACGACTACGCCGTCCGGGGTCAGTACAGCCGCGGGCTGGCTCGAGGGCGAGAAGGTGCCTGGCTATCGACGAGGAGGACGGCGTGGACGCCGGACTCGAAGGTCGAGACCTTCGCCGCGCTCGAAGCTGTTCGTCGACAACTGGCGCTGGCAGGGCGTGCCGTTCTATCTCCGAACCGGCAAGCGGATGGAGGCGAAGAGCATCGACCGTCACCGTCGTGTTCCGCCCCGTGCCGCACCAGGCCTTTCCGCGGAACGCCATCTCAAGCTGGCAGCCGAACCGGCTGGTGATCCACATGCAACCCGGACGAGGGGATCACGCTGCGGTTCCTGGCGCAGCGGCCCGCAGCTCGAAGATGCGCCTCAGCCCCGTGAACATGCGGTTCAGCTATGCCGAGGCGTTTAGCGAGAAGCCGCCCGAGGCGTACCAGACGCTGCTGCTCGACGTCATGTCCGGCGACAGTACGCTGTTCAAGCGCGCCGACCAGGTGGTAGCGGCCTGGCAGGTGGTGATGCCGGTTCTCGAAGCGTGGAGCGCGGCCCCTCCGGTCGAGTTTCCGAACTACCCCGCCGGGAGCTGGGGGCCCGAGACCGCCGACGTTCTGATTGCCCAGGACGGGCGCCGCTGGATCACGCCGGAGAGCTTCGACGGCAAGGCTCTGTCCGGCGACGAGGAGTGACGTCACGGGGCATGCGGCCGGGGGTTCTGCGACGCACGATGATCCGCCCATCGAGTGGCACCGCCCGCGTGCCTGTGCCAACAATATGTAGATGATCGAACAGATTCGGCCCGGGGCGAATGCCGGTCGCGCCCGGGTTGTCCTCTTTGACTTTGACGGCACCATCTCGACGATCCGCTCGGGCTGGGTGGACGTGATGGTCCCCATGATGGTCGAGATCCTGATGGACCTCGACTCCGGCGAGACCGAGGAGGAGTTGACCGCCATTGTCACCGACTACGTCGCCCGCCTCACCGGCAAACAGACGATGTACCAGATGATTGCCCTCGCCGACGAGATCACCAAACGCGGCGGCACGCCGAAGGATCCGCTCGAGTACAAACAGCAGTACCTGGATCTGCTCTGGGAGCGGATCAAGGACCGCGTCGCGGAGCTCGAAAACGGCAGCGCGCCGCCCGAGAAGTACCTGGTGCCCGGGGCGGTCCCGCTACTCGAAAGCCTGCGCGACCGCGGCCTGACCATGTACCTGGCCAGCGGCACAGATCAGGTTTACATGCGCCGGGAGGCCGATCTGCTGGGCGTCTCGCGCTACTTCAACGGCGGCGTCTTCGGGGCGCTCGACGACTACAAGAAGTTCTCGAAGGCGATCCTGATTCGCGACCTGATCTCCCGGGCCGAGTGCCGCGGCGAGGAGTTTCTCGGCTTCGGCGACGGCTATGTCGAAATCGAGAACATCAAGGAGGTCGGCGGCGTGGCCGTAGGTGTGGCGACCGACGAGCCGGAATGCCGCACGGTCGATGCCTGGAAGCGCGATCGGCTGGCCGGGGTCGGCGCGGACTTCATCATCCCCAACTTCCTGGCGCGCGATGAGATCCTGGGCGCACTGTTCCCGGCGTGAGGCTGCGGCGCCCGACGGATGCGAAAAGGGTTCCGCCCGAGCCGCCGGAGATTCGTACCGGTGGTTGCTGCTGCAAACCCCGCCGGAAAGCCGGGTGGAGGCAACAATCCGCCGGGAGAGGCCGGAGTCTCGTCGCCTGCTTTCGTGACGGCGCGTCGCAGACCTACCGGTCGTACTCTATCTTGCACACCGGAGTTACTCCCTCCTCCCCGGCTCCTCTGCCGGCGCAGGAAAACACCACCGAATACGCCGCGATGTGGGTGGTGTAGCTGCGGATGGTCTGGCCCTGCTTCAGCACGACGGCCGTGCCGTTGACCTCGCGGCCCAAGGAATCGAGACAGCGAATGGTCACGTCGCCGCAGGTTCCCGTGTTCGTGATGTAGCGAATCGTTTCGGTATTGCTGCGATCGTTCGTCTGGCTGATCAACGTGTCGTTGCTGTGGCCGCAATCGCCGACTGTCTCGATCCGGCCATTCTCTTTGAAGGTGACTGTGCCACCGCCCAGCCGCAGAGCCGGAAGGACGTCCACCAGCCTGCCCAGATTTCGCGTGAGGCCGGACACCTCGAGTGCAATCTTGCTGACATGCACCTCCAGCGCGCCCACGCGGCTTGCGAACTCAGAAACGTCGTCGGGCATGGTTTACTCCTGTGTGATGCTGGCGCCTCCGTTCCCAGGCGGCGACGCCGTTTCGGAATCTCTCAGCGCGGGATGGGCCGGAGCCGGCCGAATCGGCGGTCTGCCCCATCGCCGTGTCCGGCATCGGACGCGCTGTGAGTTTCAAAAGAATATCACCGAAAGCAGGAGACGGAAACAGAATTATGGATCATCCGGTACGGATTCCTGTGGGGGTGCAGGATTTCCGCTCCGACGAGCGTTTGAAGGTCCATCGCGGTGGGCGGCCAGTCCGCTGCCAATGTTCCGCGGGGTCGCTCAGGGATTCCAGTTTAGCCATTCGCCGGGCTGAAACGGGGTCCACTGCAACTGCTCGACCGGGGCATCCATGCCCTGTTCCCGGCAGTAGTCTTCCGCAATCTGGACGGCCTGTTCCTTTGCCTTGACTTCGGAAAACGCCCGTCCGCCGCGGATGACCTGGGACGATCCCAGGAGAACAACACGCCACTCATCGAAATCCGAGGCGACGTACAACGTGAGTGGACCCCGGTGTGTCTTGAATCCCGATCCTTGCCGAAGCATGCTGACTACCTCCCGTCCGTCCAGACTCGGGGATAGTATATACCTAATCCGGTATTTCGGAACCGCAAGTCTTTCGTTTTAGTTCGGCCCCGGCCCACGGCCCGCGATATACTGATGGCCGAGTTGGGGGCTGAAATCATGCTCGAAAGCGCGACACCGGATCGCTGCCGGGTCGTTGAGTCGGCGCCCTCTCAGCCAACCGCCAGAGCGCGTCCGGCGACGGTGATTCCCGGAGTCTGAAACTTGCCTGGTCGTCTATTCACCGTCCTGTTCGTCGTCCTGTTCAGCCTGGGCGCCTGCGGGCCCCGCGAGCCGGACCGTCTGCCTAACGTCGTGGTGATCCTCGCCGACGACCAGGGGTGGGGCGATCTCAATATCAACGGCAATACCAACCTCGCTACCCCGCGCATCGATTCGCTCGCCCGCGACGGAGCGTCCTTCGATCGCTTCTTTGTCGCCCCCGCCGGCGCGCCCACCCGCGCCGAGTTCCTGACCGGACGCTACCACCAGCGGGGAGGCGTTTACGGGAGCGGCGCCGGCGCCGAACGCCTGGACCTCGACGAGTACACCATCGCCGAGACCTTCCGTGCGGGCGGCTACGCCACCGGCGCCTTTGGCAAGTGGCACAACGGCAGCCAGGACCCCTACCATCCGAACGCCCGCGGCTTCGAGGAGTTCTACGGCTTCACCTCCGGCCACCTGCCTCGAGTACTTCGACCCCGTCCTCGACCACAACGGCGCCATCGTCCGCGGCCACGGCTATTTCGCCGACGACATCACCGACCACGCCATCGCTTTCATCGAGGAGCACGCCGCCCATCCCTTCTTCTGCTATGTGCCCTACAACACGCCGCACGCGCCGATGCAGGTGCCGGACCGTTTCTATGACAAGTTCGCCGGCGCCGGGGTCGCCCTGCGGGGCCGTGATCCCGAGCGCGAGAATCTCGACCACACCCGCGCCGTGCTGGCCATGATGGAGAACCTCGATTGGAACGTCGGCCGGCTGCTCGACAAGCTCGGCCAACTCGATCTGGCCGGGGAGACGATCGTCGTCTACTTCTCCGACAACGGTCCGAACGGCTGGCGCTGGAACGCCGGACTGAAGGGCCGCAAGGGTTCGACGGACGAGGGGGGCGTGCGCTCGCCGCTCTTCATCCGCTGGCCCGGCTACATCCACGGCGGCAATCACGTGTCCCATGTGGCCGCCGCCATCGATCTGCTGCCGACGCTCGCCGAACTCGCCGGGATCTCCGTCTTCGCCGACGCCAGGTTCGACGGAATGAGCCTGAAGCCGTTGCTACGGGGCTCTGGCCGCGACTGGCCGGCCCGGACGATTCTGACATACTGGCTCGGGAGCGCCAGTGCCCGCACGGATCGTTACCGGCTGGACCGTCGGGATCAGCTCTTCGACATGGACAAGGATCCCGGCCAGAGCCATGACATCGCTGCCGAGGAGCCCGGGATCGTCGCCCGTCTCAAGCCGGCGCGCGACCACTGGGCGCGCGAGATGTACTTCGAGATTGAAGGGAAGAACCGGCCTTACACGGTCGGCTTCTCTCCTCTCACGCTGCTGCCCGCCCGCGACGCCATCGGCCACGGCGCCATCCGTCGCAGCAGCCGCGACCCGAACGGGTCCTACTTCACCGATTGGACCAGCACCGGGGATCGGCTCACCTGGTACATCCATGTCGGCCAGGCGGGCGACTACGAGGCCACGGTCTACTACACATGCCCGGAAGCCGACATCGGCTCGACCATCGAGTTGAGCTTCCGCGGGGAGAGCACCAAGGCGAAGGTCGCCGAAGCCCACAATCCGCCGCTCGAAGGCGCTGACCAGGACCGCGTCCCGAGAGAAACATCGTACACGAAGGATTTCCGTCCCCTGAAGATCGGATCCATCAGGTTAGAGCAAACCCGGGGCCAACTTACTCTGCGCGCCACGGCCATCCCGGGGCGACAAGTGATGGACATCGAATCCATCGCCCTCCGCAGGCTGGAGTAAGTTGGTTTCACCACGGAGGGCGTTGCGCCCGGTCCATCGCCTCGGGGGGAGCGTCAGGCGGCCAGTAACGCGGCCACCATCGTCCGACGGTCCGCCGAACCCGTCTCCGCCTCGCCGAAACCCCAGTTACGCAGGACGTACAGGCGCTGATGAACCAGTCCGGCGCCGGCGGCGATGGCGAGCTTCCGGGCCCGGACATCGTCCCGCCACTGGTCTGAGGCGGCGCCGGCCACGCTCTCGGCGACGATGATGCGCCGGGCCCGCTCGTCGAGTCCGGGCTGCCCCTCGCCGAGCGAGCGGATCCGGTTGCGTGCCGCCGTACCGACGCCGCCGTTCTGCACGTGGATGTCGAAGCACAGGGCAATGCCGAGCGGGGAGACGAGGTCGAACTGGCAGGCCGTCTGGACGGCCGGCAGGAAGTAGCCGTCGTAGGCGAGCCGGCGCTGCTCGGCCTGTGCTTCGGGTTCCTCGCCGAAGCGGGCGAAGGCGTCGCGCCAGGGACGGGAGAGCCCGGTCTTTTGCGTACCGGTGGAAACCGAGTCGGCCCAGGCGATCTGTTCCTGGCGGCTCGAGGCGAAGACCTCGAGGATGGCCGGCGTGAGCGGACCGAAGGCGCGTTCGACGACGCCCGGGTCCCGCTGCCGGACGGCGGCGAAGATCCGCTCGATCGAGCCGTGCGCCAAGGTGAATCCGATGATGCCCCAGGTGACTCCAGCGCCGTCGTGGTTGCCGCAGGCGAGCGAATAGCCGTGCCCCTCGAAGCCCGAGGTGAGCTGGAGACAGCGTTCCGCGATCGGTGGCGGTTCCTCGCCCAGCAGCCGGATCCACGTTTCGCCGTCGATCTCGCCGGTGCCCGGCATACCGGATTTCTCCTGAAAGCGCTCAACGGCTTCCCGGGTTCGTGGGCCGAAGTCGCCGTCCATCAGGCCGGGTGGGAAGGAAGCGGCGGCGAGCCCCGCCTGGACACGTTTGACGATGGGGCCGCGCGAGCCCGTGGAAACGACGATAGCGGTCATGCGTTTTTGTCCGGACCGGATCGTCCGGCGAGTATTATTGTCCCACGGGAATTCGTCCTGGAAGGGCGTCTTGGAGACATATCTATTGATGTTTCAATTAGATACGAGTCTCGGTTTCCTTGTGACTCGAATTTGCATGAGACGGCGCCATCCCACAACGGGCCCAAAGAACCGGCCGAGCGGTCGATACGGAAAATCAGAGAGCCTTGCGTCGCATGATAACCTCGCGCCAAACGGCGAAGCCCGGATGCCGGCCCAACTCGAAGCTTCCGTTCGCGCACCGGACGCTGGTCTGGATTCTTGCGCTGACCGTCTTTTCCGGGGCCGCCAGGGCTCGCGATCTCACCACCCTCAGCCTGGAAGAGTTGATGGAGATCGAGGTCACGACCCTCGGGCGGAGGGAGCGGCCGCTCGCCCGCATGCCGGCCGCGGTGACGATCATCTCCCATGAGGAGATCCTGCGCTCGGGAATGACCACGATTCCGGAGCTGCTCCGTCTGGTGCCCGGCCTCCACGTCGCCCAGACCGACGGCCACACCTGGTCGGTCAGTTGCCGCGGCTTCAACGGGGAGTTCGCCGCCAAGATGCTGGTCATGATCGACGGACGGGGCATCGACACGCCGCTGATGGCGGACATGGTGTGGGAGCTCAATGACCTCATGATCGAGGACCTCGAGCGGATCGAGGTGATGCGCGGCCCCAGCGCGACGATGTGGGGCGCCGGCGCGCTCAACGGCGTGGTCAACATCGTGACCCGGAGCGCCAGGGATACGCAGGGCGGGTTGGTGACAGCTACAGCCGGCAACGTCGAGCACTTCGGCGGCGCGGCGCGTTACGGCGGCGCGGTTGGAACGAAAGGGCACTACCGCGTGTTCGGCAAGTTCGACGGCCGGGGCTCAGAACTTCTGCCGGGAGGGCTGCCGGCGGCTGACAACTCCGACAGCGGTCGGATGGGCGTGCGCATCGACCTGGATCCGACGGAGAAGGATTCGCTGCTGATCGTCGGCGGGGCGGGCGCCAGCCGCCTCGGGCGTAATCTGGCCCTTCCTTCGCTCGTGCCCCCGTACGCCGTCTTTTATAGCGAGCGATATTCGCTGGAGGCGTTCGACACGACACTCGAATGGCGCCGCCGGCACCAGCGCGGCGCGGAAACCACGCTCCGCTTCTCCTTCGACCACTATGGTCGCGACGACATGATGCTGAATGACCACATGGATCGTGTCCAACTCGAGCTGGAGCATTACCAGCGCCCGCTGGGGCGGCACTCGCTGAGCTGGGGCGGGGGCTATCAGTTGAGCGCGATCGCGACTGAGGCGACCGGTCACTTCTCGGCCACGCCGGCGACGGAACAGCTCACCCGGCTTCGCGCCTTCGTCGAGGACGAGGTCCGGCTGTCCGGCGAGACCACGTCGCTGACGCTGGGCATGATGGGTGAGCACAATCCATTCAGCGGTCTGGAGATTCAGCCTACGGCTCGCCTGCTGTGGGAGCCCCGGCCGAACGCCTCGTTGTGGTTGGCGGCTTCGCGCGCGGCGCGGGAACCAGCGTGGGGAGAGGCGCGGGTCGAATACCTGTCGACGGTCATGGAGCCGTCGCCTTTGAGTATGGGATTGCCCGTCGCGGGGGTCTACACGGGCATTCTGGATTTCGAGCCGCGCACGATGGTGGCGCTCGAGGCGGGCTACCGCACGCGACTGGCCCGGCACCTGACGCTTGATCTGGCCGGCTATTACAACCGGCTCGACAACCTCCGGTATCTGGTCGAGGCGGGCGCCCCCACCTTGGAGCTGGCGCCGGTGCCACATCTCAGACTCCCGGCCGCCACAAAAACCGGTATGGCGGCTGCCACCTGGGGCTTGGAGGCGGCGGCGCAGTGGACGGCGACCGAATTCTGGGAGTTGCGAGGCAGCTACAGTTGGCTCGGGAGCCGCTGCGACGATGTGACGACGCAGGGGATGGTGTCCTGGGGCGAAATTCGGCCGATGCCCGCCCATCAGGCCAACCTCCGGTCGTGGCTCAACCTGCCGCTGGCCATGAAGCTCGACACGACCGTCTTCTTCGTGGACACCGTGCCGGCTCTCTCGACCGAGCCCCTGTACTACGACGCGATTCCACGGTGGGTCCGCCTGGACGTCAAGTACTCCTGGCAACCCACGCGCGATCTGGAACTCAGCGTCGTCGGTCAGAACCTGACCGACGACCGCCATGCCGAGCTCAACGCGAAGATTATCTTCGTGCCGGGCGAGGTCCGCCGGAGTGTCTTCGGGAAGGTGACGTGGCGATTCTAGGATCCACTCCCAGCGCGGTTGCGGCGGCCGATGGCCGGCGGCGGAACCGTGTCCGTTCGCCGATCCCGGGCTTCCTCGGACTGGCTCTACTCCTGGTGGTGCCGCTGGTGGCCGAGCAACCCGTCACCGAATACGACGTCAAGGCGGCCTTCATGTACAACTTCGCCCGCCTGGCGGAGTGGCCCGAGGTCAGCCGGGACGGGGCCGGGACCTTCACCGTGGGGATCCTCGGCCAGGATCCGTTCGGCCTGTCCATCCGGAGGGTAATCGAGGGTAAGACCGTTAAAGGGCTGCCGATCCGCATCGTGTACGGCGCTTCGGCGGAGGAGCTTCGGGACTGCAACATGGTTTTTGTCAGTTCCTCGGAGCGGACGCGATTGCCCGGACTGCTGCAGGCGTTGAGCGCGGCGCCCGTGCTGACCGTGAGCGACGCCCCGGAGTTCACCGAGCGGGGCGGGATGATCGAGCTGTTCGTCGAGAACAGCCGGATTCGGTTCGCGATCAATCGCGAGATGATCCAGCGGTCCGGACTGCGGGTCGCCTCGACGCTGCTGACGCTGGCCCGGCCGGCGGGCGGAGGACGGCAATGACCCGCTTCTCCCGTCTCTCGATTCAGCGGAAGCTGACGACGATCGTCCTAATGGCGATCCTCGGCGCGCTGGTCGGCCTGACGAGTGCGTTCCTGACCTACGAGTGGAGGCAGCACCAAAGCTACGCGCAGAGCGAGCTCAAGACCGTCGCCCAGCTGGTGGCCGCCACCTCGGTCGCCTCGTTGATCTTCGACGACAAGCCGGCGGCGGAAGAAGCGCTGTCGGCGGTGCGGACGGTCCGCCTCGTGGTAGCCGCCGGGCTCTTCGACGCGGGGGGGACGCAGTTTGCCGATTATCTGAGTCCGGCCATCGCCGGGGCAGGCTCGACGGAGGTGCTCCAGGCGTTGCACGGCGCCGTTCCCGCCGGCTTCGAGCGGATCACCGCACCGGTGACCCTCGACGGCGAGCGGGTCGGCTCCGTGACGCTGGTGGCCCGCTCCTCCGACCTGGTGGAGATGCTGCGCCGGGTGGCGCCGGTCATTGCCACCCTGCTGGCGCTGGCCGGGGGGCTGGCGTGGCTGCTGTCGTTCATCCTGCGGCGGGTCGTCTCCGAGCCGGTCCTCGAGTTGGCCTCGACCGCCGCGCTGATCTCCGAGAAGCACGACTACGCCGTGCGCGCTTCCAAACACAGCGAGGACGAGATTGGCGCGCTGTTCGATGCCTTCAACCGTATGCTCGAGCAGATCGAGCGGCAGGACCTGGAGCTCAAGGAGCACCGCGAAAACCTCGCCGGACAAGTAGCCGCGCGGACCGCCGAGCTGACCGCCGTCAACCGTGAGCTGCGCGAGGCCAAGGAGACCGCCGAAACGGCGTCCCGGATGAAGAGCGAGTTCCTCGCCAACATGAGCCACGAGATCCGGACCCCGATGAACGGCGTGATCGGGATGACCGAGCTGACGCTCGGCACCAGACTCGATCCCGAACAGCGCGAGTTCCTCACGACGCTCGAGAGCTCCGCCCAGACGCTGCTGAACCTGCTCAACGACATTCTCGACTTCTCGAAGATCGAAGCCGGCAAGCTGAGCCTCGACGAGCAGCCGTTCTCGGTCCGGAACACGGTGGGCGAGGTCGTCAAGGCGCTGTCGGCTCTCGCCGACGACAGGCTGCTGACGGTCAAGTGGCAGGTGAGCGCAGATGTGCCGGAGACCGTGATCGGCGACGTCGTCCGCTTGCGCCAGATTCTCACCAACCTCGTCGGCAACGCGATCAAGTTCACCGACGCCGGCCAGGTGGCCGTCGATGCCGCCCTGCACGCGGAGGCCGGCGAGCAGGTCGTGCTCTATTTCTCGGTCCACGACACCGGCCCGGGCATCCCTCCCGAAAAACTCGAGACGATCTTCGACGCCTTCACCCAGGCCGATGGCAGCGTCACCCGCCGTCACGGAGGCACCGGGCTCGGCCTGAGCATCTCCTCGCAGCTCGTCCATCTCATGGGCGGACGCATCTGGGTGGATAGCCGGGCCGGCGAGGGCAGCGTGTTCCATTTCACCGCCCGCCTCCAACGGGCGGCGGACCAGAACGGCTTCGCGGCGGGAGAACAAGGCCGGGTGGGCACGCCGGGCGAAAGCGAACGGCCGCTGTCGGTCCTCGTCGTCGAGGACAATCTGGTCAACCAGAAGGTCGTCGCCCGGCTGCTCGAGAAGCGCGGACACCGGGTGGTGGTGGCCGGCGACGGGCAGGCAGCGGTCGACCTGTTCCCGCACCGCGAGTTCGACCTCGTGCTCATGGACCTGCAGATGCCGCGGCTCAGCGGTCTCGACGCCACGCGCTGGATCCGCGGCTTTGAGCGCACCCACGGCGGACACGTGCCGATCATCGCGCTCACCGCCTGGGCCATGAAGGGCGACCGCGAGCGCTGCCTCGACGCCGGTATGGACGACTATCTGGCCAAGCCCATCCGCCCCGACGAATTCTACCTCAAGCTCTTCCAGTACACCCGCGGCCGAATCGTGGAGCAAAGGGCCGTTCCGAGTACACTGTGAAGTACGCCCACCTCGGGCGAATCCAAGATGCCAATTCAATCGACTTGCGCGCTCTGCCTGACGGGAGCCATCCTCCTGTTCGCCTTCGCTTGCGGTGAGGCGGCCTCTCCCGGCTCCGCTCCGGCGACCATGCGGGTCGACTACGTCCACTCCGGCAACGCCAACACCGAGAGGTTCTCCGTCGACGGCATCTACCGCGAGGGACCCTGGCCCGGTCCGTCCGGGCCCGCCGAGGATCCGCTGGGCGCGGGCAAGTACCGTTTCCTGGTGCGCACGGCCGGCGACGGCCGGCTGCTCTACTCGCGCGGCTTTGCCAGCATCTACGGCGAGTGGGAGACCACCGAGCGAGGCGCACGCATCGAATCGCGACGTTCCACGAAAGCGTCCGGTTCCCGTTCCCCGAGGCGCCCGTGATGGTGGCCATCGAGAAGCGCGACGCGCGAGAACGACTTCCGTCGAGGTCTGGTCGGCGGAGGTCGACCCCGCCGCGGCCCGCCCGGTCGACGGGCCCTGCTGCGGCGGAAGTCTGGACGGTGGTCGATAACGGGCCTGCCGGCGGAGAAGGTGGACCTGCTGCTGATGGGCGACGGCTACACCGCCGGCCGAAATGGAGAAGTGGCACGCCGACGCCCGCCGCCTGACGGAAGCGCTGTTCGCCGCATCGCCGTTCAGGGAGCGGAAGGGCGACTTCAACGTCTGGGCCATCGACAGCCCCGGCGGCGGAGAGCGGCGTCTCGCGGCCCTCGGACGGCGTCGAGCACGATTCCGCGCTCGGCGCCGCCTATGATGCCTTCGGCTGGGAGCGCTACGTGCTCATCTTCGACAACAAGCGGCTGCGCGAAGTCGCCGCCGCTGGCGCCCTACGAGTTCATGATCGTCCTCGTGAACGACCGCAAGTACGGCGGGGGCGGCATCTTCAACCTCTATGCCACCGTCGCCGCGGACAACGGTTTCGCCGACTATCTGTGGTGCACGAATTCGGCCACCACTTCGCCGGCCTCGCCGACGAGTACTACACCTCCGACGTGGCCTACGAGCCCGGCGCCAGCGTCGTCGAGCCGTGGGAGCCCAACGTCACCGCCTCCGGCGATGCATCCCAAGTGGGCCGATCTGGTCGACCCCCGGCGTTCCGCTGCCCACGCCGTGGCCGAAGGAGGAGTTCGAGGAACGCGCCAGCGGGAGACCCAGGCCGAACGCCGCGAGCTCCGGACCGAGACACCGCCGGAGGAGGAGATCGAGGCGCTGTTCCGCCGGGAGCAGAAGTGGTCGACCAAGCTGCTCGGCGAAGCGGAGTACGCCGGCAAGGTCGGCGCCTTCGAGGGCGCCAATTACTCGGCCCACGGTTACTACCGTCCTCAAACCGACTGCATCATGTTCACCCGCGACGACGTCGGCTTCTGCCGTGTCTGCCGCCGCGCCATCGAGCGCGTCATCGATCTGTACGCCCCGGCGCCGTAGTCTGGCGGCAGGGGAACACTATCGGACGGAGAGAGTAGTCATGAAAGACTCTCGCCGACGGCTCTTCTCGGGCCACAGTAGGCACCCAACCATCGGGAGATAGAACAGTCCCACCGAGAACGACCCCACGACGACCCAAAACAGCATCAAAACTCCGGCAAACACGCGAGACCGCTTCGAAAACGAGCCGAAAATGCTGAAGATGATCGGGACGACAACCATCACACTGCCATTGCCGTCAACCTCAAACAGGTTCTTCCCACCTGCATACGCTGGAGCCACCACCAGCCAAATAGAAAGAGCAGTGGTCCCGAGGATCGTGAAGATGTCGCGAAGCGCAATCATGCCCATCCCAGAAGGCTCGCAAAGTTGCTTCCGCGGCTCTGCTCGATATAATTGACCGTGACTGGGGAGTCGGAGGGCTCTCCATGGAAGTTTCGGAGGAACATCCCATGCAATCACGTATCACCGCCTCAGGGCGGCTTCTGTTTCTCGTGGCCGCGTGCACCGCACTCGGCCTCGCCCAGTCCGGCCGGAGTGCGATCCACCATGCCCCGCCGGTCGCGAAGCATGTGCCCCTGGCAAGCCGTGTCGCCTTGCCGCTGTACTTTGAAGCCCACGGCTCGTCGTTCGTCGCGAGCGGTGCTGGCTACAATCTCGTGCTCGATGCCGGTCAGGCCCGCCTTGGGCTCCGTGGCGGCGCCGCCACGCCAGCCTCCGAGGTCGTGATCACCCCCAGGAACGCCCATCCGTCGCCCAAAGCCGTGACTGAGCAGCCGCTGTCCGGCCGGAGCAACTACTACATCGGCAACGACCCGTCGAAATGGACCACCGGCGTGCCGCACTTCGGCCGCGTGCGCTACCACGATATTTACAACGGCATCGACCTGCTCTACTACGGTGCCGAGGGGAAAGTCGAGTTCGACTTCGTCGTCGCGCCCGGCGCCGATCCCGCCACCGTGGAGTTGGCCTTCCAAGGCATCAATGGAGTGAACGTCGATGAGTCCGGCGACCTGCTGCTCACGACACCCTCCGGCTCGCTGCGCCAGCACAAACCCTTGGCCTACCAGGATGGTCCCAACGGCCGCACCCTCGTCGCCGCCTCCTACGTGCTGACCGACGAGGGAACCGCGCGCCTCGATGTCGGCAGCTACGATCGCACCCGCCCGCTCGTCATCGATCCCATCCTCGACTACGCCTCCTTTGTCGGCGGCAACGGGTGGGATTGGCTGAACGACGTCGCCCTCGATTCGGCCGGCAACATCTACGCCTGCGGCGGCGATGGCTCCAACAACTTCCCCGCCGGGAGCCAGTTGACAACCCCGGGCGCCGACCCGAACGCCTACATCTTGAAACTCAGCCCGGACGGCAGGGACGTGATCTACCGCACCTACATCGGCGGCTCGGGCGATGATGTGGACTACATCCACTGCGATGTCCAGTCCGACGGCTCGGCGGTCATGACCGGCCTCTCCTGGGCGGACGATTTTCCGCAGCTCAATTCCCTGCAGCCTGTCTTCGGCGGTGGGGACACTGACATCTTCGTGGCGCGGTTCAGCCCCACCGGCGAGGTCACCTTCTCCACGTATTTGGGAGGCGACGACTATGAGGGTCCCGGCGGGATGAAGATCGACGGTGACGACAACATCTATGTCGCCGGCTGGTCGGCATCCTCGGACTTCCCGGTGGTGAACCCGATACAGGGCCAGAGAAAAGGCGGTGAGGACGGCATCATCTTGAAGCTGACGCCCACCGGGTCGTCGCTTGTCTACTCCACCTACTACGGCGGGTTCGCCGACGACTGGTTCAATGAGATTGATGTCGACTCCACCGGCGCTGCATACGGTACCGGCTACACGTCATCATCCAACTTCCCGGTGACCCCGGGTGTCTTCCAGCAGTTCTTCGGCGGGGCGGGGGATGCGTTCGCGCTGAAGATCAATCCCGCGGGCTCGGCGGCCGTCTTCTCGACCTTCCTCGGTGGCAGCGACGACGACGAGAGCCTGGGGCTTGCAGTCGATGCCATGGGCAACAGCTACCTCGGCGGCATCACTTACTCGAATGACTTTCCGGTCATGAGCATTCAGGAGAACAACGCGGGCAATGGTGATGCTTTCCTGACCAAGCTCAACGCGACCGGTACCGGCATTATCCAATCGACCTACCTCGGCGGCTCCGGCGAGGACGGGGTCGAGAGGCTCGCCATCAACCCTTGGGGCGAAGCGTATGTGGCCGGTTGGACCCTGTCCGATAACTTCCCCCTCAAGAATCCTGTCCAGTCCCAACGGGGCGGGAATGAGGATGGATTCCTTCTCAAGATGAACGCGGACGGCTCGGCACTCGTCTACTCGACTTACTATGGCGGACCGTCTGACGACTACCCGCTGGGGATCGACATCGACCGCGTCGGCGGCAGGATCGTGGTTGGTGGACGGACGGAAAGCTCGGCCTTCCCCACTGTGTCGCCGGAACAAGCCAACTTCGGCGGTGACAAAGACGGCTTCCTGTCTATCTATGTCGAGGCCGTCGGCACTTCGGCCGCCAGCTACGCGCGCGGCGAGCTCGCACCCGATTCGATTGCCGCGGTATTTGGCAACAACTTCGCCACCGGGACCATGGTTGGCCCGGCGCCTCCGCTCGCGACATCGCTGCTCGATGTGACGGTGACCCTCACCGACAGCGAGGGAACCGACTACGAGTGTGGGATGTTCTTCATCGCCGGCGGCCAGACGAGCCAGATCAACATCCACATTCCGGGGGACGCCGCCCTCGGCCCCGCTGTCTTGACCGTCACGATGGCCGACGGGCGTAAGCTCCGCGCCGCCGTCGAGATCGTCTCGGTTGCTCCCGGCCTGTTCTCTCAGAACGCCACCGGCGTGGGTGTGGCGGCGGCGAATGTCGCACTCTACTCCGGCGGCGCGGCCACCTATGAACTGGCGGCGAAGCTCGAGGGCAACCAGTGGGTGCCGAATCCCATCCCAGCGTGGGGAGAGTCCGATCAGGTCTATCTCTTCCTCTACGGGACCGGGATACGCAATGCCCAGAACGTGACAGCGACCATCGACGGAGAGACGGTCGGGGTGATCGGTCCCGTCGCGCAAGGCGAATATCTGGCGCTCGACCAGATGAACCTGGGTCCGCTTCCCAGCTCGCTCATCGGGCGGGGAACCGTGAACATCGTCATCAAGATGGATGGCAAGGTGGTCAACATCCTGACCGTAGCCTTCGCACCTCCGGCCGTCCAGTAGTGCTTGTTGGGGGCGGACCGATTGGCTCCGCCTCTTCGACCGTGGTCCGTGTCTGAAGAGGCCAGCCATCCGGCCTGTTGCCGGTCAGTCGACCCGCCCCCCTAAGAGTCTGTCAGCTTGGGGCGCGTTCCCCGGCAGTCGGTGGGGCCCACCTCCCGCGTGGCGGTCACGGCCAATTTCAGACGCCCATCTCACTAATTAGAAAGGACTTTCCTTCTGCCAACCGCCGGGCCGCCACCTCGCCTGTGCTATATATGTGGGCGATGACGCGCGGTATCCTATCAACCGGCCCCCGCACCGCCCGGGAAGCCGGCCCGGGAGTGTATCAACGGCGCCTTATCCCGGCCGCCCATTGCGCGCCCCTCACGCAAGTGGTTGAAGGGAAAGTGGAAAATAGGCAATCGGCGGTTCTCACGCTTTTCTCGAATAAGGCCCTTGTAGCTACACTGGGAAGCGTGCGAGGGCAACCTGACGCCGCTTCTCGGTGCCCGTCCGGCCGGATATGAAGATTCCGCGATACATTGTCTACTCCGCGATCGCCGCCGCCGGTGCCGGCGCGCTCGTTCTTATCGCCCGGCGGCAGGTGTATCGCCCGATGAGGTTTCCGCGCGGGCGGTGGGAGACAAGGGCGGAACTGGGCGCTGAAAGCGTCTGGCTCCGGACGCCCGATGGACTGCACATCAACGGCTGGTGGTTGCCCGTCAAGGAGGCCAGGCTCGTCCATCTTTACCTCCATGGCAAGGCGGGCAACGTCAGCCACCGGGGCGAGCACATGGACGCCGTCCGCGACGCGGGCGCTTCGATTCTCGTGATCGACTACCGCGGCTACGGCAAGAGCCAGGGCTACCCGACGGAGAGCGGCCTTTACCGGGACGCCGAGGCCGGCTATCGGTTTCTCCGCGATCGTGGCTTTGAACCCCGGCAGATTGTGGTCCACGGCTCGTCAATCGGCACCGCCGTCGCCGTGGATCTGGCCGTTCGTTTTCCGGCTGGCGGCGTGATTCTCGAAGCGCCCTTCACCTCCGCCCCGGCCGCCGCGCATCGCATGGTGCCGTATCTGGGACCGCTGCTGGTGCGGGGCTTCCGAACCGACGAGAAGATCGGCCGGCTCCAGGCTCCATTGCTGATCATCCACGGCGAGGAGGATGAGGTGGTCGGGCAGGACATGGGCCGCGCGCTCTTCGAGGCGGCGCCCGATCCCAAGCAGTTCTGGTCCATTCCAGGCGCCGGCCACAACGACATTGTCGAAGCCGGGGGAGCCGAGTACCTCCAGCGCCTCCGCGCGTTCCACGAGAGCCTCACTGTCTCAGGCCACCAGCAAGCCACCAGCCACTAGCTTTTTACCCCATCCCCAGCTCGTCCGGAAACTCGAGCGGCGTCCCGCAATCCCGGCACAACAGCGCCGCGCAATCCCCGCACACGAGCGGCTTCTCCACCGGCTTGGCGCAGGTGGGGCAGTAGAACTCCGGTTTCGGTGTCTGCTGTTGATCTTTCGCCATGGCGATGCGCCGGCATCCGGGAGAACCGCCGGACCGGGTCTGCCGCCGGTCACCGGCTCGCGTTCCGCGGTCCGCCAAGAGGACTGCCTGCTAGACTATTGGACAACAGCGCCATGCCCGCCCGCTGGATCTACTGTCTGGTCCTCTTGGCGGCCTTGCTGGTTTCCGGCTGCAACTCTAAACCTGAAGTAGCCCCATCCATCGAGGACGCCTTTGTCGGAACCCTTCGAGCTCGACCTCATCGCCGAGTTGTCGCCCGAGGCTCCGGTCCTCGTCACGATGCATCATGGCGACCCGGTCTCGGTCATCGAGCGCCGCCGCCGCTTTGCGCGCATCCGCACCGCGTCCGGCGTCGAGGGTTGGACCGACGGCCGCATGCTGCTGAGCGCCGCCAACATGGCCCGTCTCCGCCGCCTGTCGATGAACGCCGCCCGCCTGCCATCCCAGGGCAAGGTCACCGTCTACGATGCCCTCAACATCCACACCGATCCCAACCGTCAGGCGCCCAGCTTCTACCAGATGCAGGAGGGGAACCTCGCCGAGGTCCTGGCCGAACAGGTACTCCCGAGGGAACCTTACGAGCCGCCCGCCGGGGAGGAGGAGAACCTCGTCTCGCTCAACTCCTATGACGGCCCGGGCGAGCAGCCGGAGGGATCCGTCGATGACTGGAGCCTGGTCCGGCTGCGTGACGGACGGGCCGGCTGGGCCCTCACGCGGATGCTCGTCATGGCCATTCCCGACGAGGTGGCGCAGTACGCACAAGGTGACCGCATCACCTCCTACGCCTCGCTCGGCACCGTTGAGGATGGGGGCCTCATCAAGCACCACTGGCTGTGGACCACGATCTCGGGCGGCGGAGAGGCTTACCAGTTCGACAGCTTCCGGGTCTTTGTCTGGAGCCTCCCGCACCACCGTTACGAAACCGCCTATGTCGAGCGCAACCTGGTCGGCTACTACCCGGTCGAGGTGCACCCGCCGGGGGACGACGGCTCCGGTTCCGACGAGCCCAGCTTCTCGTTGATCATCCGCAATTCCGATGGCCACTTCCAGCGCCGCACCTATGCCTTCAGCGGCTACCGGGTCCACCTGACGGGCAAGGAACCCTGGATCTCGCCCGCCCGCCGCCGCGAGCGGGTCGAATACGTCGAGTTGCCGCCGCCCGACGAGCCATCACTGTTCCAGAAACTGGTCGACCGCGTTCTGGACATCTTCACGAGCTGAAAGGGAGCACCGGGCCGAGAGAGCGTAACACCAAGATCGATGTGCCCTGCACCGCTCCCTCTGGTCACCGCTCGCATTGAGCCGAATGCTCCCCTGCGAGCCATGACCGACGGGAGCGGCGCGTACAGCCCACGTTGCGATGGGACGGTGCGATTTTCAACGGAGCCGCGACCAAAGCGCGCCGTCGCTCGAGCGGGGCGCTACGCCTCCGGGCTCCGCGGGTCCATCTCGAGCGCCTGTGGCGTGAACCGCGGCATCACGACCAGATCGGCCTGTTCCTCCGGCGGCGGCGGCGGCTGGCGGGTGATCTCCCAGACGCCGGCCACGGCGACCGCGAGGACGGCGAGCCCCGTGAACACGAAGAGTCCGCGACCGTCGGCCAGTCCAAACAGGACACCGGCCCCGATCGGGCCGAGACCGGCGCCCACGCCGTAGGACAACAGCAGTCCGCCGGTCACCGCGACTGTATCCTCGGATTCGCTCAGGTAGTCGACGGCATGTGCCAGGCACATCGGGTAGATTGCCGTGCTGGTGCCGCCGTAGAGAGCAAGTAGCAGGAGCACGAGCCGGAGATCGATCCCGCCGAAGGCCACGATGAGCGCGCTGACCGCGGCGGCCGCGAATCCGGTGCCGATGATCACGGTGCGCCGGTTGAAACGGTCCGAGAGCCAGCCGGTCGGGAACTGCAGCAGGATGCCGCCGATGATGGTCACCGCCATGAGTAGCGCGATCCGGCGGGTGTCGAGGCCGAGCCGTTCGCCGAACAGCGGTCCCAGCGCATAGAAGGCGCCCATGGCCGCCCCGCCGCCGAAGGCGCCAAAGACGCTGAGCGGCGACATATCCAGGAGTTGTCTTTGCGGACGCGGCTTTGGCTCTTCGAGCGGCGGGGCCGAGGCGTCGCTGAGCGCCACTGGGATCACACTCGCGGCCAACAGGATCGCGCCGATATTGAACAGGTTGTCGAATGATTGGCCGAACCCCAGCAGGAACTGACCGGCTCCCATGGCGCCGTAGGCGACTACCATGTAGATCGCCAGAATGCGGCCGCGCAGGGGTTGAGGCGTCGCCGCGCTCAGCCACGACTCGATACTCAGCGTCACCCCCGCATGGCAGGCGCCCTGAACGGCCCGCAGCACCGCCCAGACCCACAGGTTTGGCATCAGCGGCAGCAGCAGAGTGATCGCCACCATCGCCGCGGCGAAGCCGCCGAACGCCCGGATCTGGCCGACGCGCCGGATCAAAGAACTCAGGCGCCAGCCGCCGATGGCGAACCCGGCGAAGTAGCCCGCACCCACCGCGCTGATGGCCCGCGGCGAGAATCCGTAGCTGCTCAGCGTGATGGGCAGCAGCGTCGTGAGCAGCCCCTGGCCCAGCAGCAGCAGCCCCACCGACAAGAGCAACGCGTGGAGCGAATGGACGAGCGGGTGAATCTCGGTTGGAGGAATCTTCGTCATCGACCGCTGGAAGGGGGACACGACCGCGGATTGCCCCGTTGACCAGCGTAGTGCACCTGGGCGACGCCCCGCTGGCAGCAGGCTTCGCTCGATTGACGAGGTTCCGCTTCCAACGGGTCATCGCGATGTGGGCGGCAGACGCCACTCGCTATGGTCACGGCTCGTTGTGAGCGTTCGGCCGATGCGAGCCGTGACCAAAGGGAGCGGAGTGGGCTGCTCCAACGTTTGCGATGCGCTCTGCTGAAAACACCGTCCGGCCAGCCCGAACGCACCGCTCATGGGCATAAGCGCTAACTGAAGCCTTCAGTGCGTCTACTCGTGGCGTGAAACTCGCGATACGCTTAGTCCGTCCTAGTGTAATGCGGCCGAGATCCCGCGCCTTATGTGTTGCCGCTTGCTGACGCGCGCGGTTCAGTGCAGGCAGACAGTTAGCACGGAACCGCGACCGTAAGGGAGCGCAACGAAATGGTCAATATTTCGGACGCAGACCACTAGCGAACCACTTCCCAGGCGAGGTGCTCAAGCTCCGGCTGGATGAGCTTCTCCCAGGCCAGGCGGACAGCGTTCGGCGAGCCGGGGATCGAGATGACGACCCGCCCCCGGAAGACCCCGGCCGTCGCCCGCGAGAGCATCGCCGCCGCGCCGACCTGTTCGAAGCTCAGCATCCGGAACAGCTCGCCGAAACCGGGCATCGTCTTCTCGAGGTGGCTCGCGAGGACGTCATAGGTCGTGTCGCGGGTCGAGATACCGGTACCGCCGTTGAAGATCACGATGCGCGCCGGTCCGCCGGCCAGTTCGTCGAGGACGGCGGCGAGCTGGTCCGGCTCGTCGCGGATCAGCCTGTAGGCGACCAGGTCGTGCCCGGCGCGGCCCAGCTCCTCGGTGAGGTAGGTACGGTTGACGTCCGTCTCCGGCGTACGGGAATCGCTGACCGTCACGACGGCCACCGGCACCGGCCCCTGCCGGCCGGCGCAGATCTTGTGGTGTTCGCTGCTCTCGGACATGCAGTATCAAGCTTCCTTCCAGGCATCGTCTCCGCGCAACTCGCGGACCTCGAGGTGGTCATAGGCGCCGGCCGTCTGGAGCCGCGGATCGTCCACCGGACCGCCCATCGTGAAGTGGTACAGGCTTTGCCAGGAGTGGTCCTCGAGGCCGAGAATCCGATGGACCGCATCGTCGAAGAAACAGCCGATCCCGGTGGCGCGGATGCCGGCGGCCTCGGCTTCGAGGTACAGCACCTGGCCGATCGCTCCGGTTTCCCAGAACAGCCGCGGATACATCGCCGGACCCTCGGCGCGCAGGGTCGGCTCGAATCGCGCCAGCATGGCGGCTGTGAAAACGCCGTCGGAGGCGATGTCCTGGTGGCAGCTCACCGAGCGGGCGGTATCCCTGACGTCGCTCGGCACCAGCAGGCGGAGCGGCAGCTCGGACGGACAGCCGTCGGGCGGCTGCCAGATGAAGTCGGGCCGGAACGCCTCACGCAGACCGGCCTCGTCCGCCGGATTGCGGACCAGCAGGTACACGCCCGGGTCGACGTCCTTCACCCGGTTGACGAATAGGAGCAGCGAAACCGCCGCCGGCCATGGCAGCACGCCGAAGGGCATCTGCCGCGGCATCGCACGGGCCAGGATACGCCAAAAGGTTTCCCGGTCGATCGACGTGCGGCCGTCCATGCTCACTGCGCTGCGCCGCTGCCGGATGATGCGATGCGCCGGGAGGTTGCGGTTCGGCGCGTCCGGCGCCGGAGGAAGGTCCTGGGGCGCGTGGCGTGGAAGACCGAAGCTACGGCCGGCTTCGGAGACCTCGTCGATGACGCTCCACGTATGGTGGTCGCGGCTGAGCTGATTCGGTGTCCCCTGCCAATCGCCGCCGGTAAGCGCTGACAGTTGGGTGACATCCGGCGGAGGCTCGTCGTTGGGGGACAGCAGCAGCAGGCAGTCGGCGTGTTCGGCTTCGATGCCCTCTTGCGAATCGATGCCCAACAGCCGGCTGAGCTGTTCGGTGTCGATCCCGTCGAGCATCCGCGCGCGCCAGCCGAGGCAGGCGGCCGATAGCGTGACCGCCGCGATCGCATGGCCGCAGTCGTGCTGGCAGTAGCGGTAAGCCCGCTCGCCGTACTTCCAGGCCTCGCGCCAGTGGATCGAGCTGAGGCCGATCAGCACGGCACCCGGTGACAGGCCGGGGATAGCGCTGAGTTCGCGCCGCAATTCGAGGCTGTGCTCGAACGGGGCGTAGTGATAGACCGCCGGACGGTCATGAAGCCCTTCGATGGGGCCGGCGATCAGGTAGCCCTCGGTCGGGTGCAGATTTCCGCTCGATGGGTCGACGCGCAACGACCAACGCATCCGGACTTCTCCGTCGGGTCCGACCACCTGCTTCCAGGCCGACAGCGCCAGGCTGAAGTAGAAAAGCCGACTGACGGCGTCGCGGCCGAGCGGGCGAGGCGCGGACAGCGTGCCATACAGAGAATCGTAGGTCGGCTCGGCCTCCTCGGGCGGCAGGTCCAGGCGCAGCAGCGGGGCGCCCTCGAACCGGCGGAACGGATTCGGCTGGGTGTCCCAGTCCATGTAGCCGAGCGAGCGGGCCAGACGGTTGAAGTCGTGCTTGGTCCGCTCGTGATATTCGAAGACGGTCCGCAGGTTGCCGGGGATCGGTGCATCGGGCATTCCTACCAGGATGCGCTGTCGGGCGACCGGTCCGCCAGCCGGACCACGTTTGGGGCTCGGGACGATGGCGGCAGATCCTGTCGAGCGTCCGCCGCCATCTCGGTGGATTGATCCAGGTTATTGCATGATGACGATGTAGATCACGGCATCGCTCGCGACCCAGTTCAGGCCTCCGGAGTCCGTCTCGCGGTAGACGAGGACGTTGAAGCTCAACTGAACGGTTCCATGGCCATTGTCGTTCGGAAATTTGACCTCGGTGCTGAAGTTACTGCTCTCAGACTTCACGCCGTCGTCGAACTGGCCGAAGACCTTGAGGCCGACCGTGGATACACTGTCCTGGAGTGGCTTGACGCCGGTCAAGCCGACGTCAATGATGTAGCTGCCTTCCTTTCCCTGAAAGACCAGGTTCCGCATGGCGCCGAACGTGTTGTCCTCTAAAAGCGTAAGACCCTGCTTCGACGAAGAGATTTGGAGTGAGAGGCTGGCCTGCCACCAGTCGTTATAGAATTTCTGCGTCCAGGAATCGTCGAAGAGGATGCCGGGGGCGCCCACCACAATGGGCACGGACGTCTCGAGTTCGCCGACACCGCCGCCCGGGGAGCTCCCGGCCAGCAGCAGGTTGAGCGCCGTTTCACCGGGTCCGACCGCGCTGACAGTCAGCGTATCGCCGCGGGTGAGAGCGGCGACGTCCGCATCGGGAATGGCCATGTCGAGGCACTTGTTCCGGCTCGTCAGGTCGGGCCAGAAGCGTTGTTCGAGCTGCGTTCCGGTACCGATCACTCGAAGTCCGGTGGCGGATTCATCGGGGCTGAGGGTGATCTTCCCGCCACTCAGCGGAGTTACCGAGAGCTGGTCGATCTTGTTCATGAAGTCGTTGTCGACAACCACCGGAGATGTCGTCTCGCCGCTGCGCAGCCGGACCTTGAGGTTCTGCTTGCCGCGACGGCAGTTGATGTCCCAGCTCACCACGCGGGAAACCGAGTCGGTCGTGCGGTAGCGGGTGTAGCCGTCGAGGATGATATCGCCGTTGCTCGCATCCGATTCGGCCAGGTAGCCCACTTCCGCCGGAAGATAAACGGTTCCGCCGCGCTCCTGCCCGCCGAGTTGCCTGGCAATGGCAGCGGCGGGATTGCCGGCCGGGATCGGCAACTCGCCGACGATCATGAGGGGAACCTGATGATCGAGCGCTACCGGGGCAGTGATCTTGAGCGTTCCCAGCGGGACACCGTAGCTGTGCTGCGGGGCATTCTTCATCGGTTCCATTTCAAGGCCGGCCGGGTACTTGAAGGTATAGCCGGGATAGCGGAACAGGTACGGGTTCACCCGAGTCTCCCCGGCGTCCAGTCCACGGATCGCCTGCTTGATCTGGCCCACCGAGCGCGCCAACTCGAGGTTGTGACCGAGCTGTTCGAGGCTCGCCTGCACCATGTCAGCCTGGGCGTCGAGTCCGGGTATCGGTTCCAGGGCAATCTGCAGGGCGCCGATACCGACCTGCTTGAACTTGATTAGAGCGATACCGGTGAAGCCGTTCTTGTAGACCTCGTAAACACCGCCGGCTATATTTTCGACCCCCTCCACGACCTGATTGATGTTGGCGAGCGTGTCACCGACGCCGGGGAATTGGCCGATGACACCGAACGTGGCGCTGCGGCCGAGCTTGAACTCGTCCACGGAAACCGTGTTGAGGAGTTGATTGAGGCTCTTGTTGAACTCCTCCAGGTTGACGGCGTTGCCGGCCCGGCGGATGTCGAAAGCCGCTGGCAGCCGCGGAGTTGTGTGCGGACTCCTCATAGAGCTGTTGGTTGAGAAGATCGTCGGGCACGATGTGCAGGATCTTCCAGACCCCTTCGACCTTCTCGAGAAAGGCCAGGGCGCCGTTGGTGACCTGATGCGTTCCGTCCGGCGCCTGCGCTGTGACCGTGACCCAGGCGCGGACCACCGCCATGGTGCCAAGATCGCCGTAACCGGTGGCGAGCGGGGTGAACTCGAGGTTCGAGAGCACTACATTGTCGCGGACCAGCCCGAGCAGCTCGCGCGCGCCGTCGATCTCCTCGGGGCTGTGCGACCCGGTGGAGCATTCAGCCAGGAAGCCGTCGATATCGCCGCGGACCTGCGCCTCCATGGCGCGTTTGACGACATCGGCGGGCTCGCTTCCCGAGGAGGCGGCCCGGACAGCGAGTTCCGTGACGCCGTGGGAGGTCATGCCGCCGGCCTCGAGAGCGATCGGGTACTTTCCGGTTGAGAGGCCCGCGGGCACCTGGATGTTGACCTGATACAACCCGACGAAGCCCGGGGCCAGCCCCGCGAACAGAGCTCCAACGGAGTGACCGCCGATTGAGACCGTCACGTCGCGCATGGCCCAGCTCACCGGACCCCATTGCGCGTTGTCGCCGCCGGGCTGTCCGCAAATCTGCGGCATGTTGGTGACGGGACCGAGTCCGGTCGCATAGAGGATCAGATACTCTTCCGGGACCGCGGGGTTGTCTTCATTGACGATCGTCCAGTCGGCGTTGTGGAGAGCGGCCACTGCGCCCTGGCCGGTGCCGGTCCAGGTGTAGAAGCCCGGTCCGCAATCGGAGATCGCCACGGTGACGGGCGCGCTGGGAAGACCGCTGTGATAGACGCGAAGCTGGACCGTTGGTCCGTTGAGGCCGAAAGGAAGCTGCGCGTTAATCTGCCCCGGGCTGACGAACCAGATGGCGGCCGCCCGCGTGTTGCCGCCGTCGATCACATCGACGCGGACTCCGGCCAGCTCCGCCGGCAGCGGCACATCGGTCGCACTGTAGGATCCGCCCGCCAGATTGGATCCGAAGATCGCGACCATCGAGCCGGGAGCAACGGAGGTACTGTAATCAGCGGCGTTCACCACGCCGCCCGGCGAGACAACCGGCTGCTGGCAGCTCGCGGCCGGCGGCCAGGCCGCCAGAAACAGAACGAGGACGATGGTGGAGAAAGTGCGTACACAAGTGGCGTGAATGGAAGGCTTCATGGGTATGGGTCCTGTATCGTGGCGTGAGCAGAGCGGCCAGAGATGAGGAGTTCAAGACCCTAAACGGTATCACAGTTGCCCGTGATGCCGTCCGGACTGCGGTCGCTATGGCTGGATCTCTTCCGTCCGGCCGCATCGGCCGGGGTCCTGCCGATCGATGGGTGTGCCGTGGATTCGAACACAGGATGCCGTGTCCGGCTACCGGTTCGCCAGCAGCACAATGAGGAGCACGATGACGGCGGCCAGCAGGACCACCGCCGTGATCTTGATCCAGCTCTTCGGGTATTCGCCGGCCATCTTGCCCGTGTAGCCGTTGGCCAGAAGCTGGTATGTTTTACTCCCGTACTGGTAAGTCAGCAGCCAGACCGGCACCAGGGCCAGTTTGAAAGTTTCTTCCGAGTAGTGGGCGTTGACGCGGAGATTGCGATAGGTATCGCCGGGGACGCGCTGGCCGCACATCGACCGGAGTTGGCTCTCCATCGATTCGCGGGCGTTGTGATAGGCGTCGATCAGCACCACCTGGTAATGCTCGACGACGAAACCCGCCAGGAAGCCCTTGTCGTAAGGGACTAACTCCTGCGTCGGGAATGGCTCGACCTTCCGCAGCAGGCCGATGTGGACTCCGCGCGTCCCGGGGACGGGCTCGTCGTCGAAGAAGTGATCGAGCGCACCGCTCGCCGGCTCCCAACGCGTGCGCCGTACCTGGCGGGTGCGGGTCTGTCCCTTGCTGTCGCGATAGGTTTCGGTGACGTAGTAGTAGTAGCCGGCTTCCGCCCACCATTGGCAGTCGGCCTGGGCGTCGAAGGTCCAATAGGGAAGATAGACACCCTTGACCGTGTCCACCATCCCCCGGGTCTTGAGCGAGCCGGGCGCGAACCATTTGCTCGCATACCACTTGCGAATTGACTCGCGAATCTGAACTTCACTTACCTTGAAGGGCAGCACGCTCCGCGGACGGAGCGGGCTTTTGACCTCTTCATAGGGAACCAGCGCCGGCGAACCGCAAAACTCGCAGTTCTGCCCGACCCGGTCCGGATCGAGCACCATCACCGCCCGGCAGCTCTCGCATCGCACGGAGCGCTTCTCTGTCTGCCAGCCGCGGTCCGCATCCGGGATGTCGCGCAGCGCGGCGGCCAGCGGGATCTCCTGGACGGCCCCGGTCTCGCGGTTCAGCTCGCCGGGCGCCACGGTCCCGCAGTAGGGGCAGATGAGCGCCTGCTTCGACGGATCCCAGCGGGCCTTGGCGCCACAGGCCGGGCAACTGTCGCTGCCGAGGGCATCGATCTCCGGCATGGGCGGCCTCAGTCGGCGAGGAACTCGTCGAGCGCCGACCGCTTGATCCGGTAGGTCGAGCCGATCTTCTTTCCCTTCAGCTCGCCGGAGTCGAGGATCGCCATCACGTCCGGTTCGCCGACGCCGAGCGCCTGGGCCACCTGTTCGGGTGTGAGCAACTCGGGCAGACCGCCGCCCGCCGGAGGACTGGCTAGCGGGCCGCCCTGCGTTCCGGCCACCGACGGCTGAATGCCGCCGCCACTCAGCACGCCGCCCTGCTGCTGGACCATCTGCTGGGCGATCGCGAAGCCCACGGCCATCTCCGTCGCCATACCACCGGCGCCGCCGCCGCCGCTACCTTTCTCCATCCCCTCGGCCAACTGGTACTTCACATAATCATTGAGGTTGCCGACGGCCGCCATGCTGGAGCGCTTGTCGATCGCCTCCTCGACCTCGGCCGGGAGCGACACGTTCTCGAGAATGAAGCTATCGATCTCGAGTCCGTACTTGGTCCGCACCACCGGGTTGATCAGCGGCATGAGCGCGCCGCCGAGCTCGGTGTACTGGCGGGCGACATCGAGCACCGGGATGCCGGACTGGGCCAGCGCCTCGCTGAAGATGCTGACGATCCGCGACCGCATCGTGTCGGCGAACTCGTCGAGCCGGAAGGTGCGGTCCGAGCCGGCGACTTCCTTGAGGAATAGCCGCGGGTCGATGATGTGGAAGTCGTAGGTGCCGAAGGCGCGCGCCCGCACGATGCCGAAATCCTTGTCGCGCATCATGATCGGGTTTGATGTGCCCCATTTGTTGCCGGTGAACAGGCGCGTGTTCAGGAAGTAGACATCGGCCTTGAACGGCGACTCGAAGCCGTACTGCCAGGACTTGATCCGCGTCAGGATCGGGATGTTGTCGGTGGTCAGCGTGTGCTTGCCGGGCTGGAACGTGTCGCCGAACTCGCCCAGGTAGACGAACTGCACCACCTGCGACTCGCGGACGATGAGCGCCGCGCCGCGCTTGATCGCCTTGTCCTCATCAGGGAACCGCCACGAGAGGATGTCGCGCGAATCATCGGTCCACTCGATGATTTCGATCAGTTCGCCCTTGATAAAGTCGAGAATGCCCATTGCGCCTCCGCTACTAGACTACGGCTCAGCCGTCGATTGAGTGCTTCGATATTGTAGCGTAGCGCCCAACGCCACCTGGCTGTCAGGAAGCTCCGCGCGTAAAGCGGTTGTCCACGACCGCGCCGGACCTCCCGGTCCGGCTCCCCGATGTCTGAACAAGGCCGACGAGGACATCGGCCCGCGGGTCTGGAGACCCGCCCCACGGGTTCGCAGCGCCTCGCCCGTAACAGCGATGATCGGTCAGCGAATCAGGTGTTTCCCCGAGAGATCGGCGGGAGGATTCACCGTACGATCGGGGTATGGGCGGCTTGACGGCACTCTTGTCTCTAGCGCTTGCCACGCACGCGGTGAGCGTGGACCAGTATCCGCTGCGGGAAGGCTGCGACGCCGGCGACCGGGTGGTCGCAACCCTGCACGCCGGCGATCCGGTCGATATCCGCTTTGCGCTTGCCGGCTCCGGCGGCGGCTGCTACAAGGTGAACGTCGTCTCCGAGGGGCAGACGCTCCAGGGCTACGTATCGGCTGACGCCATCTCCGGCGTCGAGGAGTTCGACGCGGCGCGGCGAGCGGCGCCGTCCACCAACGCTCCGGCCACCATCCGAGCTGACAGCGCGGAGGTCCGGGCGGCGGTGACCCGCGGCATCGACGATCCGGGCGCGAAGGCGGCCCGGCTGATCGAGGCGAACCGGCCGCGGGAGGCGCTCACCATTCTCGAGAAGGTGGTCCAGTCGAGCGGCAACGACGCCGGCCTGCTGTCGCTTGCCGGCTACGCGGCCTATCGAAGCGACAACATGCGACTGGCGATGGACTACTGGGAGCGGTCGCTCGCGCTGCAGCCGAGCGCGCCGGTCCAACGTCTCTACGAGGCGGCCGCGCGGGAACAACACGAGGACCAGAGCGACGAGCGAATGTTCAGCACCCGCTTCCTGCTGCGCTACAACCGCGACGAGATGTCATCCGGTACGGCCCGGGCCATCACGCAGATGCTCGAGACGGAGTACTCGCGCATCACGCTCGAGCTGAGTTGCAGGCCGAACGAGCAGATCGTGGTGATTGTGCAATCGCCCGAGGAGTATCAGCGAACCACTGCCGCGGCGGAGTGGAGCACCGGCCAATACAACGGCCGCATTCGCGTGGCGGCCTCGGACCAGGCCGAGCTCGACGAGCAGACCCGCCAGACATTTGCCCATGAGCTGGTCCACGCCTGCATGGCTGGATTGGGCGATTTCCCCGTGTGGCTACACGAAGGGCTGGCCCAGAAGCTTGCCGGCGAGAAGCTCGGCGCGCGGGAACGCGCCCTGATCGAGCGAATGGCGGGTGCCGGGGAACTTCCGCGTCTCGACAAACTGAGCCAGACGTGGACCCGGTTGAGCACGGCCCACGCGGCGGTCGCCTATGCCACGGCGCTCGCGGCCGTCGAGCTGTTCTACAAGTACCACTCCGGCGTCGGTCCGCGGAACCTGTTGCGGAACCCGCAAATGCTGCCGCAGATCGAGGCGGATCTGGATCGGCGGCTGAGGACGGACGAGCTGGCACAGTTGCGGTAGGCCGGGATTCTCAGCGGACGAGCGTCGACAAGAGGGGCGGAGTGCAGGACCTGGGCCTGAGACCGGGATGGAGCCGGAGCAAGACACGCGGAGCCTCTCCGGCGCGGGTCGCCCTGAGAGCCTAGACCGCGCTCGCTCCCACGAACCGGGCCGCGACCGCGACCGCGAGGAGGCGGAACGGATAGCTCGAAGCCCACGTTGCACTCCGTTGGGAGCCGCGCCTCCCGTCGCTTTGTGCGCAGGCTCCGCTCCCTCTGGTCACGGCTCGCAGTGGAGTATTCCGCTCAATGCGAGCCGTGACCAGGGGGGAAGCGGCCCATTCCGGCCATCGCTACTACCTCACGGTCGCATGCGGGTCGCATCCGGGTCGCATGCGGGTAACAGGGGGGACTGCGCTCTCGCCACCACAGTCCGGCGGGCGCTTGGTGAGAAATGCCTCGCGAGTCAGATTCGGACCTGGCAACGCTTGGCGCTGCCTTCGGCTCGCATCCACAACAAGGCCTTCTTGGTGCGCTGGCACCAGGCCGGACATCCTGCTCGAAGGTCGAGCAATCGGCGACGACCTGAAGGCCTTGGCAGGGGACTCCTGGTGGCGGTTTCGAGTGTTGCCGAACGCGACCGCGCCGCCCATGGCGATGAAAGTCGACTGAGCTCGGAGATCGTCGCACCGCGATCGACGGGCCCCAGTCCGCTCCCTCTGGTCACGGCTCGCAGTGGGTTTTCGAGGGTCCGCACGCGACCAAGTGAGCCGCCGCCGATGTGGCGTGGGCCCTCGTGCCTGCCGCGTTCACACTCGTTGTGAACGCCGGAAATCGGCCGGTCTCACCTCCCCGGCCGGTTGCGGCGTGCGACCTTCGACGGAGCAACAGACGCGTGTCAATCGTCCGCCGCCCCCATCGGCCTACCCGTCGCGCCTCCGGCCACTTACTCCGCGTGGTGGACCATGCTGGTCATGGGCGCATCGAGATAGCGGCTGGCGAATACGAGGAACGTCGGCCAGCTCGGCAGCGACGTATGGCCGCCGGCGTGCTCGTGGAACGCCACGTCGCCGTCTATCAGACGGGTTCCCACCGGCGGGAAGACGTCGGTGCCCATGTCCTTCTTACCCAGCAACCGGTACACCGGACCGGCGCCCACCGCGGCCATGAAGCTGCCCTTCGCGTCCACCCATCCATCACCCGGCGGCGGCGTCGACAGTCCGGCGCTCAGAAACACCGGGCGTGGCGCACACATCGCAATCAGCTCGTGGGAGTCCACCGGCAGGTCACCCCAGTTGAGCGGACCTGCGTACTTCAGGAAGTTGCCGGCGACCCAGTGGTACTCGTTGACCGCGGCGACGTTCTCCACCGGCTCGCCGTAGTTGCGGCGATGGAGCTTGGCCCCGCCCTCACCGGACGAGCCGACAAAGGCGATGGCGAACCGCTGGTCATAGGCCATGGTGACGATGGCGGCTTTCCCGTAGCGCGAGACGCCTTCGATCCCCACGCGTTTGGCATCGACGGCCGGGTCCGTTTCCAGATAGTCGAGCGCGCGGCCGGCACCCCAGGCCCAGGCCCGCAACGACCCCCAGTCGTCTACCTTGCGGGGCTGTCCTTTGTTGACGAGTCCGATGATCCCCTCGGTGAGACCGGCACCGTTGTCGGCTTGAATGCTGTTGGGCGTCAGCATCGCGTAGCCCCAGCCCTTCGCGATCACCTGCTCCTGCCAGGTGGGGGAGTTCTCGACCGACCCTCGGCTCGCGCCGCGCCCGGGCTCCCGTGGGGACTCCGCCGAAGTGCATCATCACGGGAACGGGCCCACTCGCATTGGACGGTGTCGTCAACAGCATCTCGATATTGACGGTGATCGCCGGGTAGGAGGAGTTATCGACGTGCCCGGCCAGATGCTTCGTGGTCACCGGTACGCCGGCGACTGTCTCCCTTTCCGTGCCGGTCGTCTCCCAGTTCACCTTGGGGGTATCGGCCGGCATGCGGCCGTAGACCTCCCGGTCGAAATCCTCGACAATCTCCGGCCGGCGCTTCTCCCACCACATCCTGGCGGAAGTCACCTTCTGGCCGCTCTTCGTCGTGAGCGGGTCCGGCAGGTCAGGATACGGGTTCGCCGTCGCCTCGTCCCAATGTGCCGGCTGTTCGGCATCGGGGTTTCTGGCATCCGCGGGCGGGCGAAGAGACGTAATGTGTAAAAGGTCCATGAGCCGCTGGCGATCCTGTTCGGCCGTGAGATGGACCGCCTGGAACGCCCAGCAGGCCGCCGGAATGATGACCAATGCCGATAGAACAAGGCCACGCGGCCAACGAGTCGACTGAAATCTTGACACGGATTCCTCCTTGCTACCCTGAACTCGTCCGGTTTGTACACTATTCCCTCGGGACGGGCAGATCGCCCGCCCCGGCAGAGATACCATGGTCACCCCGAAAGATACACCTCAGAACGACAATCGCAGCGCGAGCTGAATGTTGCGCGGCGTGCTTCGCGACGACGTGACCTGCCCGAACGTATTGCTCGTGAAGTTGGTCTGTGGACCGTTGAATTGGTTGCGGTTGAAGGCATTGAAGGCATCACCGCGGAACTGGAGGTTCACCGCTTCGGTTACTTTGAACGTCTTCTGAACACCGAGGTCCATGTTGTTCGTCGAGTCCACCCGCACGTCACCGACGTACCGGGGGGCATTGCCGAACGTGAACGGGTCGGGTTGGCTGAACGGATCCTTGTTGAACCAGGCAAGGCGCGTCGGGTCGTTCACCGCGAGCAAACTGCGATCGCTGATGTTCGGCCGTTGGCTCTGGTTGCTCCCCCCAAATGAGAAGGTGTTGTTCGATGTCGTGAAGTTAAGCGGAAGTCCAGAGGTGTAGCTGTAGATGCCGCTAACTGACCAGCCACCAACAATCGCATCTACCACGCTTGGCATCCCGGCGCCAAACGACTTACCATGTCCTACCGGAATCTCGTACTGGAAAGTGAACAGCAGGCTGTGAGGGAAGTCGAATTGGCTTAGCGAACGGTCGAGCGAGAAGTTGTTGTAGTCGAGCGGACGCGCATCCCCGCCATCCGAAGATGCATTGTCGATCGATTTGGATAGCTGATAGGACGCCAAGAGTGTCAGGCCGGCGCGGAACCGGTGCGTGAACTTCGCGTTGAAGGAGTCGAAACTCGACGAGGTTCCCGGAACCAGCAGGAGATTCGTACTGGTGTACTGCGGGAAAGGTCGTAGTAACTGGCCGCGCTGCACCGTCTCGGCGGCCAACGAGCCGGAAGTGATCACGCCGTAGAACGGATTGGGGACGTTCTCGAGCAGCGCATTGCCCATCGTCAGGGCGCTGTCGGGCAGCTGATTCAGTTCGAACCCGCGCGGCGTGAGAAGTCTTCTTCCCTGGCGTCCCGCATAGCCCAGCTCCAGAACGGAGTTGTTGCCGACCCTATACTGGAGGTCCAAACTGTAGGACATCATGTAGGGTGTGGGACGATGCCGCACGAACTCGTTGAGACCGAGGCCGGTGTACGTGAGGAGTCCGTCGCGCGAACCGGGAGGGTTGCTGATGCCGTCCGGGAACGGGTTGGCCCAGTGGTTTTCCACCGTCCGTCCGCCATCAAGCGAGGCGACCCAGGGGGTGGTGACCGAGAAGCCATCGTTCGAAGGATTGCCCAAATACGCTGCCATGGTGCGCAGGTAGGAGATTCCGAAGCCTGTGCGGATGACGAGCTTATCGGTGGCGCGGTATGCCAGGCCGACGCGCGGCGCGAAGTCCTTCCATGGCTGGTCCCAGGGGTTCCGGTCGCTAGACGTTACATACTTGAGTCCGCCTTGGAGGTCCATGCCGACGTCCGCTCCAAGCGGGTTGGCCACATTGGGATCGAAGTAGGCCATCTGGTTGTAGCGCTCGGTTCTCGGCCGCTGGAGCTCATAGCGGATGCCGTAGCTGAAGGTCAGCCGATTGGTCACCTTCCAGGCATCCTGGACGTAGAAAGCGTAGTAGCGGTCGGTCTGCGCGGGTTTGGCGACGTGCGATGCCTGGCCGTCAGTGCCCGCGCCGAGCAGCAGAGAGGCAAACGCGTTGCCGGTGAGGCCGTCCCGGCTGTCGGGGTCGGGTCCGGCCGTGGGGATTTGCGAGAAGCCGAAGTCCGCCGCCCGGGCGTCGAAGTAGTTGAGCTGCTGGTTCTCGATCGAAAAGCCGAACTTGATGTTGTGCATGTTCAAGGTCTTGGTCACGTTGACCTGAGCATTGAAGTTGTTCCGGCCCAGGCGGAGCTCCCGCGTGAATCCGAGCGTCGCATAGTTCGACATAGTCACCTGAGGCGAGGTCGCGATGTCGAACTGGCTGGCGAGTTGATCTGAGAAACCAAGCGTCGTCGGGTCGAAGCCCCAGGAGTAGTTGGGCCAATGCTCGAACCAACGGCCGCCCCCGAGAACGACATTAACGACCGTCGTTGGATTCGCGATCCACGTTTCCCCGGCACTGATGTGGTACCGCGGGTGAACCTGCGGCGCGGAACTCTCCACCACCGAGTCCCAGTATTGCGGGCTGTAGATCGACTTGCTCCGGGCCTTGGTCACCCGGGCCCAGACGCGATGGCTATCGCTGGGGCTCCAGTCCCCGCGGAAGTCGGCATGGTAGCTGGTAAATGTTGAGTTCCCCGAACCGAAAAAGTTGTTGGCGCCAGTCACCGGATCGCCCTCGCTGTTCGGCTGCGGGACCAGCTGCGCGTAGTTCTTGCCAACGCTGTCCCACTGATCCTGCGGAATCATGTTCCCGCCGAATGGCGAACGGATGAATGAGCCGGGATTGTTCGGGTCGGGAGCCGTGGAGGCCGGGTTGTAGATCACCTGCAGGGTTCCGTCCGGATTGAACGTTTGCGAGAAATCACCTTGACGCTGCAGGGCCGTGGGAAGTGAAGCGGTGCGTGTGCTTGGATTCCCGAACCGCGATGCCTCGTACCCAACCAGGAAGTACAGGCCCTTCGAGCGCAGGATAGGGCCGGAGAAATTGCCGCCAAACTGATTTCGGGTGCTGACGACTTTGTCCTGGCCCCGAAGATTCGACCAGAAGTCATTGGCGTTCAGGTGGTCATTGCGGAAGTATTCAAACAGTGTCCCGTGGAAGTGATCGGTGCCGCCGCGTGTGGTCATGTTCACCACTCCGGAGCCGCTTCTGCCGTACTGCGCTTCGTAGGTGTTGCGTATCACCTGTAGCTCCTGCACCGTGTCCGCGCCCGGCTCGGCAATCAGCCCGCCCCAACCGCCGGACTTCGCCGGGACACCGTCAATCAGGATCTGAGCAGTATTCTCGCGGCCTCCAAAGACGTTGAATCGCGCGACGTTTTGATCATCGCTAGCGCCCTGTCCCATGAAGCCGGCTCTGTATGTGCCGCCGGCAACGGTCGCGGTCACGAGGGCCAGCGGAGCCCGGTTGGCCAACGGCAGGTTCTGCATCATCGAGGTGTTTAGGGTACTCGATTCATTCGCCGTCTCGGTGTCCAGCAACGGTGCGGCCGCGGTCACTTCCACCGTTTCCGAAACAGCGCCAACCTCGAGCGAGACATTCAATTCCACGCTTTGGTTTGCACCCAGGGCCACTCCGCGGTGGACCTGCTCGCGAAAACCGGACATTGTCACCGTGAGTGAGTACTCGGCCGGCGGCAACTGAGCGAATGTGTACCGGCCAACCAGATTCGTGGTGGTCTTTCGCGACTGGCTGGTGCTCTGGCTGTTCAGAGTCACCGCCGCACCCGGAACGATCGCACCGCCCTGATCGGTCACGACTCCCGTGAGATTGGCCGTGAACGTCTGGCCAAAAAGGCTGCCGGACAGCAGAGTCGCGGCAGTCAACACCACTAGATTGATCTTCATGGATCCCCCCTCTAAGCCAACAACCCAACGTTTCGGGCGCCGCATCCGGCGGCCGACAAGGATCGAGGGCGCAAGGCACAAAGCCAAGGCGAAGGGGATACTACTGGCTTTTCGGCGAACAAAAACCCCCCCGCCGCACGCCCCCCGAAAGCGTTGGCTTATCGGCCAAGCCCCTCAATAGCAATGAACTGCGTAAAGGATACTATTTTCAAATAAATTGTCAATATTAAAATCGCATTGATTTGCGAGGGAATTCCTGTCAAATAAGCGAGCGAACGGTGTCAGGATATTTTCCGCGGGGTTTGGGCGTCGTTGGCCACGCCGGGTGAGAGAGATAGGGGCCCGGTCCGGCCGCCGGTGCATGCCTCAGCGGCGATCAAATGCGGTGTCCGGCGCGGCGCGGCAACTGGTACCCTGATGGGAAGCCCACCTCCCCAACGGCAGTACACTCGAACTGGAGCGCTATGTCGAACACGCCTTTCGTACATCTGCACAACCACACCGATTACTCCCTGCTCGACGGGGCCTGCGAGATCTCGCAGATGATGGACATCGTCCAGGCGCAGGGGATGCCGGCCGTCGCCATGACCGACCATGGCAACCTGTTCGGCGCGGTCAAGTTCTACAACGAGGCGAAGAAGCGGGGCATCCATCCCGTCATCGGCTGCGAGGTCTACGTCGCCCAGCAGGGGCACACCGTCAAGAACGATTCCAACCGCTACAACCACCTCCTGCTGCTGTGCGAAAACCAGGAGGGCTACCGCAACCTCATCAAGCTGGTCTCCACCGGCTATCTGGATGGCTTCTACTACAAGCCGCGCATCGACAAGGACCTGCTCGCGCAGCACACCGGCGGCCTGATCGCGCTCTCGGCCTGCCTCCGCGGCGACATCAACGAAGCCATCCTCGACGACCAATACGACCAGGCGCGCCGGCTCACCTACGAGTACCAGGACATGTTCGGCAAGGGGAACTATCTTCCTCGAAATCCAGGATCACGGCCTCGACCAGGACCGCAAGGTGATCCCCTGGTGTCGCCCGCCTGGCGCAGGACTCCGGCATCCCGCTCGTCGCCACCAACGACAGCCACTACCTCCGCAAGGACGACTCACGCGCGCACGAGATCCTGCTCTGCATCCAGACCGGCAAGACCATGAGCGACGAGAACCGCATGCGGTTCTCAACCGAGGATTTCTATCTCAAAACGCGCGACGAGATGCTGCTCGATCTTCGGCGATTTCGAGGACGCACTCGACCGCACCTGGGAGATCGCCCAGCGCTGCCAGCTCGACCTGAGACAAGTGTCGAATCCGTTCCCGCGCTTCGACGTCCCGGAGGAGCACTCCATCGACACTTACTTCGAGTACGTCGCCCGCCAGGGCTTTGAGAAACGCCGCGGTGCGCCTGGAGGCGCTGCGCGCCGCCGGCACTGCTCCGCCACGACCTCGCCGAGTATGCCGAGCGGCTCGACCAGGAGATCCGCGATCATCCAGCAGATGAAGTTCTCCGGCTACTTCCTCATCGTCTGGGACTTCATCCGCTACGCCAAGTCGAAGGGCATTCCCGTCGGCCCGGGGCGCGGTTCGGCGGCCGGCAGCCTGGTCGGCTATTCGATGGGCATCACCGACATCGATCCGCTCCAGTACGGCCTGCTGTTCGAGCGCTTCCTCAACCCCGAGCGCATCAGCATGCCCGACATCGACATCGACTTCTGCACGCACCGCCGCGGCGAGGTGATCCAGTACGTCACCGAGAAGTATGGCCGCGAGCAGGTGGCGCAGATCATCACCTTCGGGACGCTCGGCGCGCGCGCCGCCATCAAGGACGTCGGCCGCGTGCTCGACATGACCTTCGCCGACGTCGACGCGATCACCAAGCTGATCCCGAACCAGCTCAACATCAAGCTGCGCCGAGGCCATCGAGCAGGAGCCGGAGCTGGACGAAGCTGGCCAAACAGGACGACCGCGTCGGCGACGTGCTCGAGCATCGCGCAGACGCCTGGAAGGCATGTGCCGCAACGCCTCCGTCCACGCCGCCGGCGTCGTCATCGCGCCCGGAGCCGCTCGACGAACCTCGTCCCGCTCTACAAGACGAACAAGGACGAAATCGTCACCCAGTACGACATGGTGGGCCTGGAGAAACTCGGCCTGCTCAAGATGGACTTCCTGGGCCTGACCACGCTGACCATCATTCACGACTGCATCGCGCTCATCGAGAAGCATCGCGGCGAGACGATCGTCCTCGACGACCTCCCGCTCGACGACACGAAGACATACAGGAGGTCTTCTGCGCAAGGGCTATCACTAGCGGCGTCTTCCAGTTTGAGTCCGACGGCATGCGCGACATCCTGCGCCGCTACGAGCCGGACCGCCTCGAGGACCTCTGCGCGCTGAACGCCCTCTATCGTCCCGGCCCCATCCAGGGCGGCATGGTCGACGATTTCATCAATCGCAAGCACGGGCGCAAGAAGGTGACCTACGAGCTGCCCGAGCTCGAGCGAGGTGCTCGCGGAGACCTACGGCGTCATCGTCTACCAGGAACAGGTGATGCAGATCTCCAACATCCTGGCCGGCTACTCGCTCGGCGACGCCGACCTGCTCCGCCGCGCGATGGGCAAGAAGAAGAAGGAGGAGATGGACCAGCAGCGGGAGCGCTTCCTCAAGGGCGCCACCGCCAACGGGTCTTCCCGAAGGGCAAGGTCGAGAAGATCTTCGACCTGATGGCGCAGTTCGCCGGCTACGGCTTCAATAAGTCGCACTCGGCCGCCTACGCCTACCTGGCCTACGTCACCGCCTACCTCAAGGCCCACTATCCGGTGGAGTTCATGTCCGCCCTGCTGACCTCGGAAACGGGCAACACCGCCAAGGTGGTCAAGTACATCAACGAGTGCCGCGACATGGGCATCAAGGTGCTGCCGCCCGACGTCCATGCCAGCGACTGGAACTTCACGCCCGACGGCGGCGCCATCCGCTTCGGCCTCGGCGCCATCAAGAACCTCGGCCATCGGCGCCGTCGAGTCCATCGTCAACGCCCGCCGCGAGGAGAAGAGCTTCCGCTCCCTCTACCACTTCTGCGAGAGCGTGGACGTCGACCGCGGTCAACCGGCGTGCGATTGAGAGCCTGATCCGCGCCGGCGCGATGGATTCGATCGCCGGCACCCGGGCCCAGCAGTTCGCCGCCGTCGAGCGGGCCATCGAGCACGGCCAGCGCGTCTGGCGCGACCGCCAGAGCGGGCAGGCTGGGCTGTTCGCCGGCGTCATCGACGAGGCACAGGCGGAGCCGCCGCTGCCGGAGGTGCCGGAGTGGTCCGATAAGGAGAAGCTGGCCGGCGAGAAGGAGATGCTCGGCTTCTACGTGACCGGCCACCCGCTGGACGAGTACCGGGACAAGATCGCCGAGCTGGCCACGCACGACAGTCGGCAACCTCGAGGGTCTCGAGAAGGGCGACGGAGGTGGCGCTCTGCGGCGTGCTCGGCGCGGTGCGTGCGCAAGCGGAACAAGGAGGGCAAGCCCTGGGCCGACGGTCCAGATCGAGGATCTGCCGGCATCCGTCGAGGGCATGGTCTTCGCTACCTCCTATGAGCAACTGGCGCCGGAACTCGATGACCGACAAGGCCGTATTCATCCGCGGCATGGCGCTGCCAGACGAGAACGGCCCGGCGAAGATGTCCGTCAAGGACATCGTCAGCATCGACAATGCCCGCGTCGACCTGCCGCGGCTGATCTCGATCCGCGTGGCTGTCGGGCGCAAGAACGGAGCCGCCGACAACCAGGCCCAGGCATTGACCTCCCTTTTCCATCGCAAGCCGCGGCGAGGCCGAGGTCCGGCTGCGGCTTGAAAAGGTACGTGACTTCTCGGTTATCCTGGATGTTGCCGAGAAGGTCCGGCCCGACCGGGAGTTCCGCACGGAGGTGGAACGCATCTGCGGCCCGGAGGCAATGGAGATATTAGCGAACTGATGAGTACAGAACCGAACGTCCCGATGCCGGCCGCCGAGGATCCAGAAGATGCCGAGCGCGACCGGTCTGGCGTTGCGTCCAACTGGCCCGGCACCCCGAACGTCCCCACTCGCTCGACTACATCAACCGGCTGATTCGCGACTTCCAGGAACTGCACGGCGATCGGTTCTTCGGCGACGATCCGGCCATCGTCGCGGGCATGGGCTACTTTCATGACCGTCCGGTGATGGTGGTCGCGCAGCAGAAGGGTCGCACCACCAAACAGAAGCTCCATCGGAACTTCGGCATGCCCAAGCCCGAGGGCTATCGCAAAGCCATGCGCGTGATGAAGCTGGCCGAGAAGTTCGGCCGGCCGATCCTCGCGCTGCTCGATACGCCGGGCGCCTATCCGGGCATCGACGCCGAGGAGCGCGGGCAGGCGGAGGCGATCGCCGTCAACCTGCGGGAGATGGCGCGGCTGCGGGTGCCGCTGATCTCGATGGTCATTGGCGAGGGCGGCTCCGGCGGAGCGTTGGCGCTCGGGGTCGGCAACCGCGTCTATATGCTCGAGAACGCCATCTACAGCGTGATCTCGCCCGAGAGTTGCGCGGCCATCATCTGGCGCGATGCCGGCGAGGCGCAGAAGGCGGCCGTGGCGCTGAAGCTGACGGCGGGCCACTTGGTTCGCCTCGGCCTGGTGGACGGCGTGATCCCCGAACCCAATGAAGGAGCGCAGACCGACCATGACGGCGCAGCCAGGCACTTGGACGAGATGCTGGTGAAAGCTCTCGACGAGGTCGGCGGGATGTCACCCGACGAACTCGTGAATCAGCGCTACGAGAAGTTCCGCAACATGGGGAATTTCTTCGCGTAAGGTTACTGGTTTTTACGGCAGAGGGAGATGCCAGGATAGAGTAAGCGCAAAGAACGCTAAGGTTCGTCTTTCTAGTGGTCCGGGTCTTAGGCTTCGACCAGTCTGCTGCGTTCCCTAACCCGCGCGGTTCCATGCTAACTAACTGATTCCCGGCACTGAACCGCGCACCGCAGCAAGCGGGTCACATACATCGCCGGTCTTTCGCCGCACTTTACTATTTTGTTTCTTATTGGTCCGCTTTGCGTTCTTCGCGGTTCAGTCAAAGATGAAGTACCGCGTAGCGGTGAACTCAGCCCCTCCGCCTCACACGATCACGCCGGAACCGCCCTCCGTCCCGATCAGTCCGCCGATTGCGGTTGCGGACGGACCTGCACCGGCGGCGTCTTGGGCTCGCGTTCGCGGTCGTCCATGGACGGGTAGCTGATTCCGCGCAGGTGCAGTTTCAGCGTGTAGATGCTGTGGGGCAGCATCTGGTGCGAAATGTAGACGCTGGCGGCGACCGCGGCCATCAGCGGCAGCATGATGCGATAGTCATTCGTCATCTCGAACAGAATGAGGATGGACGTCGTTGGCGCCTTGGCCGCCGCCGCGAAACAGGCCGCCATGCCGACCATCGCATAGGCGCCGGAGCCGGCCGTCCACTCCGGGAAGATCGCGTGCGCCAGCATTCCAAAGGCGCCGCCTAGCATCCCGCCCATGTACAGCGCGGGCGCGAAGACACCACCCGAACCGCCGCTGCCGAGCGTGGCGCAGTTGGCGATCATCTCCATGACGAACAGCGCCAGCAGCATCTCGAAGGAGAACCGCACCCACAGCGCCGAACCCATGGCCGGGAAGCCCGGGCCGTAGACCTGCGGAAAGTACCGCAGAATCAGCCCGACGAACAGTCCGCCCACCGCCGGCTTCAGCCACTCGGGGGCCTGCCAGGCGCCGAACCACGCCTCGGTGCGGTACAGCAGCTTCACGTAGCCCACGGCCGCCAGTCCGATCAGCAGACCCAGCAGGAAGTACAGCGGCAGCTCCCGCATGCCGACCAGTTCGTACGGGGTGATGTCAAAGGCCGGGTAGTTGCCCAGATAGTGCCGCGCGACCATGGCCGAGCTGAGCGACGTCAGCAGGACGAGCATGAAATCCGCGTGGAAGCGCCGCATGAGGATTTCCATGGCGAACATCGCGCCGGCGATGGGCGCATTAAAGGTGGCCGCGATGCCGCCCGCCGCGCCGCAGGCCACCAGCGTGCGGATGTTGCGGTTGGCGAGTTTCGCCAACTGCCCAAGGCTCGACCCGAGCGCCGCCCCGATCTGCACCATCGGCCCCTCGCGGCCGGCCGAGCCGCCGAACCCGATCGTCATCGCCGAGGCCAGCACCTTGATGATGGCCACCCGCTTGCGAATGCGGCCGCCACGCAGGGCCAGCGCCGTCATCACCTCGGGTACGCCGTGTCCTCTCGCTTCCGGGGCGTAACGCTGGATCAGCGGGCCGGCGATCAGTCCGCCGATGGCCGGCAGCAGCACCAGGCTGGCCGGGCCGAATACTCCAAAGAGATTCGCGATCGGCCCCTGCGCCAGATCGGAGATCGCGCGGAGAATAAGGATGAAACCCGCCGACCCGAAACCGGTCAGGAGCCCGGTGAGCACGGCCAGGACGATCAGGTAGTTCTGCGACGGCAGAAACGACGTCCGGAACCATCCCTTCGTGCCGCCCCACGCCCTGGCCAGGTGGGCGGCTCGGTGGGGAAACTCGACCACCACCCGGATCAAGAGCGGCAGAAGGCGCCTCTCGTGTGGCCTCGGGATGTCCGGCTTCTCGTCCATCGGCTCCTTACGATTCCACGCCGAGCCGATCGACCGGCCCGCCGTTCGATAGTCCCGACCGCTCGTCCGCAGTGGACGACGCCCCGTCGGATTCCTCCGTTGGCGCCTCGTCTCCCGGCGATACCACCACCAGGCTCACCCGATCGCCCGTCCGAATCGTGCAGACCAGCGGCTTCGGTTTGACTTCAAATCTCTCGAATACGGAAGCGTCCTGCTCGGTCAGGTCGCGTCCATCCACGGCGAGAATCCGGTCGCCGACCGCGATGCCCGCCTTGTCGGCGGGGGTCCCGGGGAGCACTCGAAGCACTTCCCAACTGCCCTCGTCCCATTCCAGGCTGGCGCCCAGCCGGGAGTAGAGGCGCACGGTGGGCCGTACCGGACGGCAGTAGGAATCCGGCATCCGGGTCGCGCCGGAAACATTCCGGCCGTTGCGCCGCACGCGATACCGCACCAGTGCGCCCGGCTCCTGGGCCTGGTAGAGATTTTCAAATTCCTTCACGCTCGTGACCGGGGAACCGCCCCATTCAAGCAGGATATCGCCCTGCTGAATCGACGGTTCCGGCACGAAAGCCTGCCGATGGACCTGTTCCACCAGCACCCCCGCGCCGACGCCGAGCAGGCGGGCCGCTTCCGCATCGAGGCCGCCCACCTCGATGGCCCGGCAGACGCTGCTGTCGGCGACATCCTTGATCATCTTCGGCAGCCGGTCGGCGGGCAGAATGGTGCGGCCGTGCTCGGTCTTGGTCGTCACCGCCACCAGCTTGCCGTCGAGATCGACGATGGCCGCCGTCGAACAGGAGTCGGGAAAGGGAAAGGCAAAGTCGATGGATCCGCTCTCGTCGCCCGAGGGCGGGGCCACGGAGGCTACGTAACCCGGGATCACCTGCTCGTTGCCGTCCGGATCGGTGCTGATGGCGACCACGTACGAACCAGCGTGCAATCCGGTCATATTCACATCAGTGAAATTGCCGACCTGGCTGGACTGCTTGACGGCAATCAGCGCTATCCCCGTGTCAATATCGACACCCATGACGCGGAACATCGGCGTGGATGCCTCGTCAGCCTCGGGCTGTCCCTCGGACGCCGGCTTGTCCGAGTACGGCTCGAACTGCGATTCCAGCTCGTCGGCCGCCATCACGGAGGTCACGGCCACGCCCGGCGCCACCATCACGCCGGGCCGGTCATGCGGACCGATCAGTACGATCTTGTCGCGAACCAACTCGGCGAGCTGCAACCAATAATCGGAATAGTAAGTCAGCGGAGATTTCTCGAGCGACGGCCGGATCGACGGCACGTTGATCACGGGCCGCGGCAGGTCGATCCGCGGCGTCCGCCTATCGGTCGCCTCCGACCGGTGTAAGGCGCCGTGCAACAGGATCCCCGCCACCGCGACGCCGAGGATCAGCGGGAACAGTAGCCGGCGGGCGTGCAGTTGTCGAATCCCAGGCCATGTGAGGAACGATTTCATCCCGCTGTCTCCTGGCCCGGAGAGGCCGTTCCTTGGCGCCAGTGTGGCTTCGCAGTCAGGCCGGTTGGCCCGCGGCGAGCCGATTGGCGCACCTCATCGAACACCAGCCAGGATCGGGAAGGTCGATCGATCGATCCGCGGCGCGCCGCTCGCTCCGTCCCCTGCGAGCGCACATATGGTCCGCTCGTCTCCGGGCGCCCGGCAGGCAAAAACCGGCCGGCCCGACAGGTGGTGCGTTGTCCTGGCGTTCAATCCTCCACTTCTAGGGAGCCTCGGCGCGGGCGGTGTCAGGGATTCAGTGATGGCGCAAGTCCGGCGGCGGCCCCGCGCTCGGACGCGCGGACTCCACTCTCAGCCCGTGCGCAGACCACCACTCTGCTGGAAGGCCCCCCGCTTGACCGGTTCCTCTTCGTCTGTTTCCGGTGCTTCAGCTAGCAATCTCATATCCATCATATTGCATTGGCCGTCCCGGAATCAGTGCTTTCCGTCGCAGTACACTGGTTTATTACCCGTCGAAGCCGGGTGCCTCCCGAGATCCATGCCCTGGTCCGATTCCTCATCCGCCACCGAGTTGACTCTTGTCCGCCATGGGCAGGCCTCCTACCTCGAGGGCGACAATTACGACCGTCTTTCTCCCACCGGCGAGCGCCAGGCACGCCGCCTTGGCGAGTACTGGCTGCGGCGCGAGGTGGCGTTCGATCGCGTCTACACCGGACCCGCGGAGCGCCATCGCCGGACCGCCGAAATCGCCGCCGAAACCATGCGTGCCGCCGGGCGCCGCTGGCCCACGGCCGTCGTGGTCCCGGAGTTCGACGAATTCCCCGGCGAGGATGTCGTCCGCAAGCTCACCCCGATCCTGCGCCCGCGCGACGCGCGGATCAGCGAGCTGGCCGAGGCCTTCGAGGAAGCGAGCAAGGCGCTGGAACGCCACGGACCGGAGGCGGCGCTCGAAGCGATCGAGGCCCGGGTGGTGGCGGACACGGTCAAGCGGGCCGGCGCGGCGGACGCCCGGAAGCGGGCGCTCGACCGTTTGTTCCACGAGGTAGCGCGGCGCTGGGTCGCCGGCGACGCCCATGTCCCGGGCCTCGAAACCTGGCCCGAGTTCATGGATCGCATAGCCCGTGGCGTCGAGCATATCCGCCGCGAGTCGGCCGGCGCCGGCCGGACTCGTCGTGTTCACCTCATCCGGCCCCACGGCGGTGGTGGCATCGCTGTCGCTCGACATCGGATCACAGGAAACACTTCAATTAGTCTTCCGTCCCCGCAACGCCTCTTACTCCGAGTTCCGCCTGAAGCAGGATGCGATCGAGCTACACACCTTCAATAATTACCCGCACCTGGACGAGCCGGAGTTGCTGACCTACCGGTGATACAAGTGGGGCCGGCGGTTCCGGCGGCCAAGATAGCCGCAGGCAGGAAGTGTGCCTCTTGGATTTCGTCAACCATGCCGCGCTCCGTTGAAGGTCAGGCCTTCCCGCCTCAGGTCGGGTGTTGCCGCTCCCTTCGGCCACGGCTCATGTCCCCAGCACGTAAACGTGGAGCCCCTCTCCATTCAATGTAGGTTGGCCCTTAACTTCGAGTCTCACTTCTGGGGTGCACTCCACCCCCGGCGACATTGCCCCTGTCCCCCCGGGCCCGGTCGCCGCCTGTGGCGTGGGCACTCGTGCCCTGCCGCGTTCACACTCCTGTGAACGCCCGGCGTCGCCCACCAGCCACCGGCGTCCCCGCCCGCCACCGGCCCCGCCCGAATCCGCTATCATTCGAAGACCCCCCCGACGACATCGCCCCCGTCCCCCCGGGCCCCGTCGTCCCGCACCGGACACGGGCCAGTCGCGCCGCAACCCCGCCATTCGCGTTTCCCCCTTGCTTTCGTATTACATTTGTTATACGCTTTCAGAAACACAATTCTCAGTTCCGGAGGTATCGACATGGGACTGAGAGAGCGATAGCTATATCCAAACTCCGGCCGGCAGGCCGGGAAACCAGCTGGTCCAACCCCGGCGACTCGTCGCCCACCTGAGACATCCCCGATGGCAGTGCTGAAAACCAGAGACCGGATCGTCGTGTTCCGGCTGACCCAGGAGGAGTACAAGCGCCTGATGAAGGCCTGCTCCCACACCGGCGCCCGGAACCTGTCCGACTACACCCGGGCGCAACTCCTTGACCCGTCGGCATCGCGGACGAGCCCCGACCGAATCGAGACGCGTCTCACCAAGTTCGACAAGCGCCTGAGCGAGCTGCAAGGCCAGGTCCGCCAGATGACGCGCCTCCTGAAGCAGCTATCGGACACCTAAGAGGAGTCCCGATGGCCCGCCGGACCGCCCATATCGATGAAAGTCGCGCTGCGCTTGAGAGAGCCCAACACCAAGACCGAAGTGATCTGCTCCGCTCCCTCTGGTCACGGCTCGCACACGAGCGTTCGGCGCAATGCGAGCCGTGACCAGGGGGAGCGGAGTCTGCCGCCCACATTGCGACAGAATGTGCGGCTTACAACGGAGGGACCCCATATTGCCCCGTGGCGTGCGCACTCCTGCGAGCCGCGTTCACACTCTTGTGAACGCCTCCCTCGCCCCACCCCGGAACACCGTCCAAGGATGCCAACCCCTCCGCCCATCCCATCGGAAGGCGCGCTTCACCGCGCCGCGGAGTTTCAGCTCCGCCCTCTTCTCATCCCCCGCCCGCCCAACAACCGGCATCGCCAAAAGGGCCCGAGCCGCCGCCCTGAAACGCACCAAGGCACCCGCAAAGCCTCCGCTCCGTCCAGCAACACACTCGACATGCGAAATCTACTGTTATTCCTGATCCTCGCCGCCCCGCTCCTGGCCCAATCGCCGAGCCCGATGGGCAACGTCGGCTCCGCCAACCTGCCGATGCAGGCGATCGGCGTCAATGACCTCGTCGCGATCTCCGTCTACCGGTCGCCCGAGCTGACCCGCACGGTCCGCGTCTCCCAGGACGGCACCATCGCGTTGCCGATGCTCGCCGAACCGATCCGGGCGGACGGCCTCATGCCGGGCGCCCTGGCCGCCGCGATCTCCGCCGCGCTCGTCGACGGCGGCATCCTGGTGGACCCCATCGTCGAGGTCACCGTCGCCGAGTACGCCAGCCGCCCCATCTCCGTGATGGGCGCCGTGAAGAAGCCGCTGACGTTCCAGGCGGTCGGCCGCGTCACGCTACTCGACGCGTTGGCCCGCGCCGAGGGCTTGGCCGAGAACGCCTCCTCCGAGGTCCTGGTCACCGTGCCCGCGGCCACCGGCGGCGCGGCCCCGCTCATCCGCCGCATCGGGGTCAAGGATCTGATCGATGAAGCCGACCCCACCCTCAACCTCGTCCTGCACGGCGGCGAGGAGATCCGCGTCCCCGAGGCCGGCAAGATCTTTGTGGTTGGCAACGTCAAGAAGCCCGGCGCCTACGCCATCCCGGACCCGAGTGACGCCTCCGTGCTCACCGTAATCGCCCTGGCCGAGGGCCTGACGGACTTCCACCGCAAGCAGGCCTACATCTACCGCGAGGAGCCCGACACCGGCACCCGCCAGGAAATCGAAGTCGAGCTGGCCCAAATCATGAAGCGCGAAACCCCGGACATCCCGCTCGAAGTGAACGACGTCCTCTACATCCCGGACAACGCCGGCAAGCGCACCCGCACCGAGATCCTCCAGCGCGTCGCCGGCTTCGGCTCGACGACGGTCTCCGGAGTCCTGATCTGGAGCGACAGGTAGCGACCATGGCCACGATCCCCGATCCCAACCGCAACCTCCCGGTCGTAGTCGAGCCCCCGCAGTACCCGGCCGCCCGTCAGGTGGTTGTCGACATCGATCCCGATGAAGCCCCGGTCCCGCTGGCGCACTACCTGTGGATCCTCCGCCGCCACGCTCTGGAAGATCGCCGGCATTCGTGGCCGTCTGCGTGGTCCTGGCGCTCGTCGTCTCGCTCCGGCTCACGCCAATCTACGAATCGACCGCCACCCTCGATATCGACCTCCGACACCCCCACCGGCATCGTCGGCCAGGAACCGTGCAGACCTCCACCAACGACGCCGACCAGTTCCTGGCCACCCAGGTCAAGCTGATCGAGTCCGACTCCGTTCTGCGGCCCGTCGCCGAGAAATACCGCCTCCTCGAACGCGCCGAGGAGACCGGCGATCTCGATCCAGAGGAGTGCTCTCTCCTGGGAATCCCCCATCGAGCTCAAGCAGCTGAAGGTCAAGACGCCCGCCCAACACACTATCTGCTCGAGATCAGCTACCGTTCTCGGACCGCCAACTCGCGGCCGACGTCGCCAACGCCATCGCCGAGTCCTATCTACAGCACACCTACAACATCCGCTACAAAGCCGCCGCCGGCCTTTCGGCGCTTCATGGAGAAGCAGCTCGAGGAGCTCAAGGCCAAGATGGAGCGCTCGAGCGACGCGCTCGCCACTATGAGCGCGAGCTGAATATCATCAATCCCGAGCAGAAGACGAACATCCTCTCGTCCCGTCTACTGGAATTGAACACCGAATACACCAAGGCCCAGGCCGACACGTGTCGCCGCGGAAGCCGCCTACCGCTCCATGAAGGAAGGTTCTCTCGATGCGGCGCCGCGCATCATCGCAGACGGGAAGACCTCCGCAAGCTGACGAGGACTACAACGCCGCCCGCCAGGACTTCGCCGAGATCAAGACACACTTCGGCCCAAACCATCCCGAGTACAAGTTGGCCGCCGCCCACGTCGAGGAGATCCGCCGCTACTCAACGCCACCACCGAGAGCATAGTAAAACAGGCCCAACTGGAGTACACGCAAGGCCCTCGATCAGCGAACGGATGATTGAGCAACAATTTAAGGATATCGAAGGAACAGTTCGACCGGCTGAACGCCAGTTCGTTCCAATACCAGTCGCTCAAGCGCGAGGCAGACGGCGACAAGGTGCTCTATGAGGAACTGCTGCGCAAGATCAAGGGAGAAGACGATCAACGCCAGCTTCGAGAACATCTCGGCCCGCATCGCCGACCCCGCCCGGCCGGGCAAAGAGCCGGTCTTCCCCAACGTCCCGTTAAACGTGGTGCTCGCGCTTCTGCTCTCGTCCGTGGCTGCCATCGGCGTGGCGCGTGGTCAGCGACGTCCTGGACGACACGATCCGCGATCCGGAAGAGGTCTGCCGAACTCTCGGATCACAAGTCGTCGGCTCGCTTCCGGAAGTGAAACCTTGGCGCGGGCAGGTGGCCAAGATCTCCCAGAACGGAAATGGCTCGGGTGGTCATCAGTGGAACGGCAATTCGAATATCACGGGGTTTGATGAGGCCATCCGTACGCTGCGCAATTCGGTGTTGCTGACGGACTTTGACCGTCGATTGCGGACGATCCTGGTGACCAGCGCGTCACCGTCCGAGGGTAAGTCAACGATTGCCGTGCACCTCTCCGTGTCGCATGCACAGCAGGGGAAACGAACCCTCCTAATTGACGGCGACCTGCGGCGCCCAAGCGTCCATCGCCGCTTCGAACTCGCCAACGAGTCGGGTCTCTCCGATGTCCTCTCCGGAAAGTGCCGATGGACCGAGGCCCTGCAGACCCTGGAATCCGAGCCAAATCTGGATATCCTGCCGGCGGGAACGCTTGCCTACCGCCGCGTCGCCGACATCATCGGGCCTGCCTTCTCCAACTCCTCGACGCCGCCGCGTCCGAGTACGACCTGGTCATCGTGGATGCGCCACCGCTGCTGGGGTTCTCAGAGCCTCTTCAGATGGCCGCGGCGGTCGACGGCGTCGTCATTGCCGTCCGCGCGGGGCAGACCAGCCGTAAGGCTGTGGGGACTGTCCTCAATACGCTGCATCGGCTTCGCGCAAATGTCATTGGCATCGTTCTCAACGAGGTCACTCACAAGCTGAGCGATCGCTATTACTACGGTTACTATCACAAGTATTACCGCTACTATCAGTCCAAGCAGAAGACCTGACCGGAATTGGGGATGGCGGCAAGCCGACAGCGAGCACTTCTTGACCAGGGACCTTTGAGCCTGGACCCCGGCGCTCCGGGGGCCGGACTTTACGTCCACTATGGCTGTCACTTCATTGCACCGGACGGATGGCTGAACTTCGATGCCTCACCGACGCTGCGGTTCGAGCGGATTCCGATTATCGGCAGAGCTTACACGAAGAACGAATCCCGATTCCCCGCCAACGTCCGCCGAGGGGACATCGCCAAGGGGTTGCCGGTGGCGGATGGCTCCTGCCAGGGCATCTACGCGAGTCACGTCCTCGAGCACCTCAGTCTCACGGATTTTCACCGGGCCCTGAACAACACCTATCGGATGTTGAGACCACGAGGTTTGTTCCGTCTGGTTGTGCCCGACCTCGAGGCCGCCGTCAGAGCCTACCTCGCCGATCTCGACGCCGGTCACACCGACTCCAACAGCGACTTTCTTCGCCGGACCCACCTGGGCTGGGAACACCGGCCGGCGGGATTCATCGAGTTCCTGTCTGAATGGCTGGGCAATCGGCGCCACCGCTGGATGTGGGACTACCCGTCGCTCGCAAGTGCGCTGCTCGATCATAAATTCGAGAAGATCCGGCGATGCGAGTATGGTGACTCGGCGGACCCCATGTTCCGGCTCGTCGAGAGCAAAGAGAGATTCCAGAACGCAGTGGCGGTTGAAGCCGAAGCGATAGCATCCGTCAGCCACTTCAATGAACAACAACCCTCCGCGAAGCGGAATCGCCAGACAGACTTCGCTGTTGATTCCTCTCGCCCTCCTTGGGCCCGCGGTGGGCTTCCTGCTGGAGTTGCTGCTGGCGAGAACGTACGGCACCTCCGGGCTGATGGACGCCTTCCGCATCGCCGCGCTGATCCATCTCTTTGGGCTGAACATCCTCTTCACGCAACTGATGCCGCACGTTGTGGTCCCGGCGTTTTCCGCATTGGCTGCCCGGGAGGGCACCGCCGGCGCGTGGCGGGCCACGCTTTCGTTCAATGCTGTCCTGTCGCTGGCGGGCGCGCTGGGAGTCTTGGTCATCGCGCTGAAAGCCGATGTGGTCGTTTCTTTGCTCGGTCCCGGGCTGGCGGCGGAGGTGCGCCCGCAGGCAATCCTCCTGGTCTGTGCGGCCTGTCTTTCGCTCGTTCTGATCGCCTTCTCTGGAACGTTGTCCGCAGCTCTGGGCGCCATCGGGATACTGTGGCCGAGCCGCGTTACACCGCCGTTGATCAGCGGACTGATGATCGCGAGCATCTTCTGGCTCCACGGACGCCACCCGGCGTTCGCCCTCGCGATCGGGCTGACGGCGGGCAGTGCCGCCGTCGCACTCCTTCACGTCATTCGAGCGCAGCTCTGCTGCTCCGCTCTGGGCATCGGCCGAGTGCCTGGCTGCGGCCCCGGTGGCGGGCGGAGTTCTCGCAGTTTGCCCGAGCGTTCTCGCCGCTGGGCGGGGCCGCGCTAAATGCTCACATCGTCAGCATGCTTATCTTCCGCTCGCTCAGTGGACTGGCCGTCGGCGCGGCGGGCCTCTACGGGTACGCGTTCAAGCTGACCCATCTCGTGTACCTGCCCACCGCGACGCTGACGGCTGTAGTGTTTCCCCACCTTGCTCGGAGCCATGCCGCTAAGGACCCCAAAGCCTTCAGCAACATTCTGGCCCGGTCGGCCCGAATGATTGTCTTCGTTGCCGTGCCCTCAGCCGCGGTCTGCTGGGCCTTGCGACTCGTTATCGTCGAGGATCTCTTTGGAGGCGGAGCACTCACTGGGCCAGACCTAACGCTCATCGGTGAGCTCTTCGGAACTCTCGTTTTCGCCTCTCCGATGGGCGTCCTGATGTCGCTCGTGACGAAGAGTTGCGCCTCGCGCCACCGCACCGTCGCCCCTTTTGCCGGATCCTGTGCTGCGGTGCTTGCGGCGGCAATCCTGTTGGCCGTTCTGCCGGCCCGCTTTGGAGCGCCAGGGGTCGCCGCGACATGGGTCGCGGCCAGCGGCGTCCAACTGGCCGTCACGGTCCTCTGGGCGAGACTCCGCGCGCAGTACCTCGTCAGCGCCCGAACGCTCGGCTATCTCGGTCGCATTCTCGCCATCTCTCTGGGAGGCGCCCTGGCGGCGACCCTGTGGGCCCGGTTTCTGCCGCCACTCTCGAGCGCCCTGGTAGGGTCCTGGCCCGGATTGCTCCTGTTGGGAACCTTGTCCGCAATGAGCTTGTTCGGACTCGCACTCGCCTTCCGTTTGCCGGAAGCACAGGACTTCACCCGCTTGGCCGCTGCACAGGTCGCCCGCGCACTCGGTCTCAACGGTAATGCCAGGTCCGCCTCTGAGACACGGTCGCCGTAATGGTTTCACAGAATGCCGGAAGTTGGTCCTAAGTTACAGACCGAAAGTCGCCCGGAGACTAACCGAGAGATCTCGGACTACTTGAGCGGCAGTAAGCTCTTCGGCGACGATGCCTCACCTGGTGAGATCGAGCAGTGGTATCGAGATGAAGAACACGCATACTGGCAACTGGCGGCAGGCAGCAACACGGAATGCTACTCCTACGCGTACGACCAGCTGAACCAAGCCCACGCCTTCCGCTACTTGCGGCACAACCACTTTCCAACCGCTCTGGCCTTTGGATGTGCGAGTGGTGCAGACGTTGCGCCGCTTGCCCCGCAGGTCGACAGATTCATCGCCATTGAGCCGGCACGGCACTTCTGGAGCGGCAGGATTGGAGAGAAGCCCACCGAATGGGTGGCTCCAGACCAATCAGGGACAATCAATCTCAGCGACGATTCAGTCGACCTGATTGTCTGCCTTGGCGTTCTTCATCACATCCCGAACGTGTCGTACGTAATGGCCGAATTCGCCCGGGTCCTCGCGCCTTCCGGCTACTTGGTTCTACGCGAGCCGACGATTTCCATGGGAGACTGGCGTGTCCCCCGACCAGGGCTCACCAAGCGTGAACGCGGCATCCCTTTGGCAATACTCCTGCGCATACTGCTCAATCACTCATTCCGCGTCCTGCGAAAACGACATTGCCTGTTCCCCGCGGTCATGTGGACGACAAAGGTTGGCTGTAGGAGACCGTACAACAATCCTGTTCTCACCGCCGTCGATACCCTTCTTTCCCATGCCTTCTCGTGGAACAAGACCTATCATCGGGATCATCCTCTTAAGAAACTAGGTCCGACTTCGATCTTTCTGACGGCGAGACTTGAGGCGTGAAGCTAGCATTGAAGACTCGCCATTCGAACGTCGCTTTCCGTGGGTCTGGTGTTCCAAGACGACACGTCTCCAGCAAACCCGGAGGTGCTTCACCAGACGCACATCAGCAAGACAGCAAATCACCCAAAGTCCTGATTTTCTACTCCAACTTCGGACCCTATCACCATGCGCGCATCGAAGCGTTGGCTCGTCTCTGCAACATCACGGCAGTCGAGATAGCCCGCTCGCACCGGGAGTTTGGATGGAGTCCGGCCGGGTCCCCATCTCTTCCGAATCACATCACGCTCAGCACTCGTGAGTGGGAAGATCTCCACCCGATGCGGGCTGCACGGCTTCTCTGGTCGGCGCTGGACCGCGTCCGGCCCGACGTGGTGCTTGTTCCCGGGCATGGCACGTTGGCCGCCTTTGCGGCCGGAGCATGGTGTCGTTTGCATCACGCCAAAGCGACGCTCATGAGCATCTCGACTGTCCACGACCGTCCTCGGAGACGTTGGAAGGAGCGAGTGAAGAGGCGACTACTACCAGCCTTCTTTGACTCCTCGGTGGCTGCCGGCCAGCGCGCCGCGGCATACATGGAATCGCTGGGCTTTGCACGACCTACGGTGACGGTCGTCGGGAACGTCGTCGACAACGGTTTCTATCGCTCGTGTGTTGAACGGCTGCGAAATGAAACGGTCATGACGACCACAACTTGCCCAATCGATACTTCCTCTACGTTGGTCGGCTCGCCCCGGAAAAGAACCTCGAATTACTGCTGGATGCTTGACCAGTACACGGCTCGCGGCGGCCAATGCGATCTGGTGCTGGTCGGCGACGGGCCGCTCAATGATCCGCTAAGAGTGCACGCTGGCCGACTCCCTTGCAGTTCCTCGATACGTTTCGAGGGGCGCCGTGACTTGGAGGGGCTGCTTCCCTACTATGCGTTCGCGGAGGCACTGGGGCTCCCAGCCTGAGCGAGCCTTGGGGACTGGTGGTCAATGAAGCGATGGCATGCGGGCTGTCCGCCATCGTCTCCAAGCGATGCGGTTGCGTTGATGATCTCGTGCACCATGGCCGAAATGGGTTTGTCTTCGCGCCGGATGACAAGATGGCGTTGGCCGATTGTCTCAGGCGGCTTGAGATACGTGAGCCTGAGGCTTTGAGGGCCGCCGCTGCGTATTCACTTGAGCTTGTTGGGCGCCAGTCCCTCGATTGCTGGGCGGAGAGAATCTGCTTCAGCCTCAGCCTTTCCGGCGGGGCTCCGGCGAGCGAATGACAGCCACTCATCATCGCGGACGTTTGCCGGGCGAGAGCGCTTTCGTCATTCTTGTGCCCCTGTCGGCTGATCGGAATCACGTTCCGCCGATACTTTCGAGTCAACCAACACTCGAATCATCCAGGCAATTAGCCTGCTTTGGATCGTGCCGATCGGTATCGTCTACGCGCGGAAGTACTTCGTATTTCCACTCATCCAGCGCCGAGAGACAGCGGTGCGGATCTGGACCGTGATTCTCTTCTCCCTGATCTGCATCAGCGCCGCGATGTCCGAGGCTCCAACGGTCTCCATGGGCTATTGCGTTCTGGCCATCGTCGGGTTCACCAGCGCCGGCGGGCTATGGTACTGCCTCAAAGATCGGATGCAGGACTGCCTGGCCCTCTATGCCATTCTTGGGACTCTGATCGTAGGCTATGTCTACCTCACCGTCCCGCTTCACAAAGGGCGCCTGAGCTGGAGCGCATCAACGCCTCCCAACCATCTGGCGCTAGTTTGCTTTGGCGTACTGGCCGCGTCTCTGGCGATCCGTCTGCCTTGGCTCTCATACTTCTGTCTCGCGATTCAGCTTTTGGTGATTGTGGCCACCCAGGGCCGAGGGAATCTTGTCGGAGCGTTGCTGACACTGGGTACGTTTGTGGTCCTGACTCAGATGAGTCGAAAGAACAACGCCCTCACGATCCTGAAGGCCGCCGGACTGATGGGCGTGATAGCCGCCGTCCTCCTCGCCTACCACAACCATGTTCAGGAGGCGATCGCAGTCTCCTCCTGCTACATGACCGATACCGCGGGCTCGGCACCGGGTTCACTGGGCGACTTGATGCGTGGAGAGAGGCCTACCAGTTATTCCTGAGCAGCCCCTTTTTCGGTGTGGGTTTTCGAATCCACGAGCGCTACATGACGACATTGAGTTCTGCGCACAGCGGGTACATGTCATGCTTGCCGAGATCGGCATCCTGGGAGTAACGGCAGTCGCGTGTCTTGGTGTTCCTGCTACTGAGGCGGCTGCTCGGCCTCGCGCTCTCTGGGCATCGTATGGCGATTCTGGCGTTCAGCGCCGCGGTCGGGATACCTGTTCGTCGCGGTCTTTGAACGATACTTCATCAATTTTGGCAATCCGACCTCTATCCTTATCTGGATGCTGATGTTCCTACCCACTCGAATGAAGGTGGATGCCTCGAAGGCGGGCGACTCGGTCGCGGGTTCGAAGGCCTTTCCGGCATCCCGCTCACCACTGTCGTCCGTTCCTCACGGTGCGTCGGTCCGGAACGAAGCGAGTGATAGCCAGTGAAGCTCCTTCAGTGCATCGACAGTCTTGACCCCGCCCTTGGCGGCACGGTCGAGTCCACACTTCAGGTTGCATCGGCGCTCAACGATCTCGGTGTCACGACCGACGTTCTCTGCCTCGACGCCCCGTCGAAGCGAGTGGGGAGAAGGATACAACGGAGAGATTCACAGGGTTGGCCCGCCACGTACGGTCTACAGGTTCTCGGAACGGCTGGGGCCATGGCTCGAGGGCCAACTTGGCTCAGTACGACGCCGTCATCGTCAACGGGATTTGGCGTTTCCATAGCGTTCAGGTCGCGGCGGGCCGCGAGAGGACAACGAAAGCCGTACTATCTGATTCCCCACAGCATGTTGAATCCGTGGTTCCGACACGCTTTCCTCTCAAACACCTGCAGAAGGCATCATCTGGCAACTTGTCGAGCACAAGACCCTCAGAGATGCGACGGCAGTCCTCTTCACGTCCGAGGTGGAACGGGATACGGCTCGGAATTCATTCCTTCCCTATCGTTGTCGGGAGTTGGTGATGCCCTTGGGCACAGCGGATCCTGAACCGCGACTTCATCGCTCGAGTATCGATCTCGCGGACTTCTACCCGGAACTCCGCCACAAGAGACTCTTCTTGTTCGTCGGCCGGCTGCACCCGATGAAGGCTTGTCGACAATCTGATCCGTGCGTTTGCGGGGTCCGCGCGCCATCACGCCGGGAAGCTCATCTGGTGATGGCCGGACCAGATAGTATCGGCTGGCGATCGGAACTGGAGGCCTTGGCGGAAAGCCTCGCGATTCGCGATCGGATCACATTCACGGGCCCAGCCTACGGCGATCTCAAGTGGGCCCTGTACCGTGAGGCGGAGGTGTTCATTCTCCCCTCGCACTGCGAGGCGTTCCCGTACGCCATCCTTGAGGCGCTCGCGTCGAGCCTGCCGGTGATCACGAGCAACAAGGTCAATCTCTATCACGACCTATTAAGTTCGGATTGTGCCATCGTCGGCGATGACACAACAGAGGCGACGTCGGAAGGGATCGAGCGTTGGCTTGCCCTGTCGGACAGCGACAGGAAGGCAATGAGCGTCCGGGCACGAACGTGCTTCCTGGATCGGTACTCGAGTCGCGATGCCGGCCGGAAGCTGGTTGACCTCGTCAAACGTGACCTGTCAATGGAAGTGACTCTGCAATAGAGGATGCAACAGCGAATCAAGGAACTAATCCGCCGCTTCCTCCCGCGCACCTACCGTGAGCACAAAATCCGCCGCGGTCCGCTTCGCGGCGCCCCCATCGTCACCTCCTGGCACGACTACCCGGGCGCCATCCGCGGAACAACCGAAGCTCCTCTGCTCCACTGGTTCGATCACAACGTCGCCGCCGGCGAAACCTGGCTCGACATCGGCGCTCACTACGGCTATACCGCCCTGGCTCTCTCACGCCTGGTCGGTCCCACCGGGCACGTGCTCGCGTTCGAGCCGATCCTCGCCTCCGCCGCCTGCATCGCGCAAACAAAGCGCCTGAACCACCTGGATCAACTCGACATCCTCCCCATCGCCCTGTCTGACAAGCCTCGGCTCTGCCCGCTGTCCATCCCGACCTTCCGCGGCATGGCCGATGGCACGCTCGCTCCCGGACACAGCATCGAAACCATCTACACGGTCGCGCTCGATTCTGTCTGGGACTCCTTCTGCTGGTCTCATCTGTCCGTTCACGGCGCCAAGATCGACGTGCAAGGCATGGAGGATCGCGTCCTCGCCGGCATGCGGCACCTCCTCACACGCCACCAGCCGAAACTGATCGTCGAGTTCCACCGCGGGGTGGATCGCTCCAACGTGGTCCGGCTCCTCCGCTCCTGTGGGTACCAGGCGCGCGGCGTCGAAGTCGGCGCTGCCGGCGCCGCGGAGCACTACGAGGACGACGCTAGCTACGATTTCGCTCCCCCGTCCGGCAAGGGGGATGGCCAGGCCACGGAAAAATGCGCTCGAACGGGCTCCTAGTCCACACCATCTTTTACAGCCCCGAGCTCGTGGGCGTTGGCCCGTATACAGCGGAAATGTGCGAATGGCTGGCCGCGCGCGGGCTGGACGTCCGGGTGGTTTGCCCGCCACCGTACTATCCGGAGTGGCGGGTGTCGTCCCTACACTCGTCGCTGCGGTACGCTCGCGAGGCTCGAAATCGGCGTCCATGTTGACCGCTGCCCTATCTGGGTCCCGAGGCGCCCTGCCGCTTCTGCGGCGCGTGATCCACGAGGCAAGCTTCGCGCTCGCCAGCCTGCCCGTGCTCTTGCGCGACGCCCTCAAACGACCGGCGGTCATCTTCGTCATTGAACCATCGTTCGTCAACGTCCTCGTCTCACTTTTTGTCTCGCGCTGCTGCGGCGCCCGGACATGGCTTCACATCCAGGACTTCGAGGTGGACATCGCGCTCGGCGATTCCTCGGACGGGTCCGGCGCCTCAGGCATCATCCGTGGATTCGAGTCGTGGCTGCTGGACGATTCGATGTGGTCTCCACCATCTCGATGCCGATGATGGATCGCTGCCGCCAAGAGGCGGGACGCTGCCGAAAAGCGGTTTCTTTTTCTCCGACTGGGTAGACACCGAGGCCATCTACCCGCGGTTAACTGCAGTGCTACTACGGCGCGAGCTGTGCATTCCCGACAGTCAACTGTCGCCCTCTACTCCGGCTCCTGGGCCGGAAACACGGCACCGAAGTCTTGATTGACGGCGCGAGGATCCTCCCGGCATCGCCAGTGAGATTCAATTTGTGATCTGTGGCGGCGGAGCCGACGGAACGAACTGCGCACATCGTCTTCCGATCTCACGATTGAGATTCTCCCCCGCAACCGCGGGCGCGCCGTCAACGACCTGCTCAACATGGCGTGACATTCACTTGCTCCCCAGGAGCCTCGGAGGTTGCGGATACGGTCATGCCTTCAAAGCTCCTTGGCATGCTCGCCAGCGGCCGGCCGATAGTCGCCGCAACGGTCCTGGCGCGAGCTCGCTTCGTCTGGTCGCTGAATGCGGGGCAGCTCGCCGTCAGGCGACCCAGATGCATTCGCTAGCAGGATTCTTGATCTGGCGCGCGACCCGGACCGTCGCCGACGGCTCGGACTCCGAGCGCGAAGTGCCGAGACCCGCCTGTCCCGCGATGCAATCCTGTCGCGGATGGCTGAGAAGCTCGACAACTCATGGGCTCGAACCCACCGTCGCAGATAGTATTCGGACCACGAGGAACGTTCGACTTCCGTGAAAACGGAGCCGCTTTAAGCCTGTACCCCTCCGAGTTCTCGAGTGAGCAAAGTAGACCGGAAAACATTTCTCCCAAAAGATCAATAACTTACACCAGACACATCGTTCCCGCCGCTTGCCCCGCGCGAAACTGGACTTTGGAAGGGAGCAACCCTCGTATGCCACCGGCACTCGACAGAATTCGACAGATTTCGACACTTTTCAGCCGATGTCGAACCACCGGCTGTCGAACGCATCGGCCAGTGGGGCAAGCTTCAGCTTGCGAAGGGCTTCAGCCTAATGCCACTTAGTTTTCGAATAGCAGTGGCCGGCACAACATCTTGCTACAGCTCTGTCGCGGAGGACGGCTTTCGTGGGGCAGGGCCTCGCCCTGCGGCGGCCTCCCAGGCCGCCTCATCGGCCAGGGCCACCCTCGGGCGGCCCGCGGCGCATGGCGCCACTCCACGCGAACGTTCCGTGTTCTCGGGTACTTCCAGGCAGGCTCTCGAAACGAAGTGGCATTGGGCTTCAGCCCGCTCTTCCCTGTTGGTCCAGCCCCCCCAAACGGCTGGAACGTGCCACCTGACCCGAATCCGACAGAATCCGACAGAATCCGACACTTTCCGGCACTTTCCGCCGCCGTCGAACCGGCGGGTGTCGAAAGTGCCCCCGGGGAATTGCCCGAGCCAAGCCAAACTCGAAGGGGCAGACCACCGGCCGCCGGCACATCCAAAAGCTGAGGGCTGAAGGCTCACCGCTGATGTCTGAGTTCGCACCCGACAGAATCCGACAGAATCCGACACTTTCCGGCACTTTCCGCCGCCGTCGAACCGGCCGGTGTCGAAAGTGCCCCCGGGGAATTGCCCGAGCCAAGCCAAACTCGAAGGGGCAGACCACCGGCCGCCGGCACATCCAAAGCTGAGGGCTGAAGGCTGACCGCTGATGTCTGAGTTCGCACCCGACAGAATCCGACAGAATCCGACACTTTCCGGCACTTTCCGCCGCCGTCGAACCGGCCGGTGTCGAAAGTCCCCGCGGAATTGCCCGAACGAAGCCAAACTCAGGAAGGGAGCAGCCTTACCGCACACCCCGGAGGCACCCGACGGAATCCGACAGAATCCGGCATCGGAGAACCCCGCCGCCAGTCCCCGGAATGCCCGAACGAAGCCAACCGAGCGGGCCCCGGTACACCCATAATGCTGGCCTTCAGACTGCAAGTTATTCAACAGAAAAGAGTTACTGCTAGACAGGTGTTTCCGCCTGCCAACCGTCTTCCGACCGGCCATCCGTTACACGCTGCTCGCCCATGAGCGCCTCTACTGCTTCAACCACCGCGACTTCCCTCCCGCTAGGGCAGCGCCTCGCCGCCGTCCGCCCCGCTGTCAGTCCCCGCACCACCGTCGCCTGCCTGCTCGCCAACGACACCGTCGCCATCCTTGCCTCCATCGTCTCCGGCATCTACTTCTGGAGCCTCGTCAATCCCGGTGTCACCGCCGAAAACTACTTCCACATCGGCGCCGTCCTCCTGCTCTATCTCGGCGTCTATCAGGCCTTCGGACTCTACGCCCCCGCCGGCCCCGGACCCGTCGAGGAGCTCCGCCGCATTGTCCTCGCCACCGCCCTCGTCTCGCTCGTCCTCACCGCCGCCGTCTTCCTCGCCAAGGAAATCGGCACTTACTCGCGCGGCGCCTTCCTCGTCTCCGGCGCCCTCATCTCCATCGCCGTCCCACTCACCCGCGCCGCCCTCCGCGCCCTGTTCGCCCGCCGGTCCTGGTGGGGCGTGCCCGTGCTCGTTCTCGGCGCCGGACACACCGCCCGCCTCGTCATCGAAAAGCTCCGCGCCGAACCCGCCCTCGGCCTCAAGCCCGTCGCCTGCCTCGACGACGACGCCGAAAAGCAGGGTGAGTGCGCCGGCATCCCCGTTCCCGGATCCCTCGACCTGGCCCCCGCGCTCGCCGCCTTCCCCATCCGCCACCTCTTGATCGCCATGCCCGGCGTTGCCCGCCCGCGCCTCGTCGAGATCCTCGAACAGTACGGTGCCCCCTTCGCCCGCGTCATCGTCGTCCCCAACCTCTTCGGCATGGCCTCCCTCTGGGTCTCGACCCACGACCTCGGCGGCGTCCTCGGCCTCGAGCTGCGCCAGAACCTCCTCGCCCCCGCCAACCGCGCCGTCAAGCGTGTCCTCGACCTCGCGCTCGCCACCGCCCTAGGCCTCCTCGCCCTCCCCGTCGTCGCCCTCGCCGCCGTCTGGATCCAGTGCGTCAGCCCCGGTCCCGTCTTCTTCTCCCAGCGCCGCGCCGGTGCCGCTGGCCGCCTCATCGCCGTCACCAAGCTCCGCACCATGTACCCCGACGCCGACCGCATGCTCGCCGACCACCTCGCCGGCTCCCCCGACGCCCGCTTCGAGTGGGAGCGCTTCTACAAGCTCAAGCACGACCCCCGCATCCTCCCCGGCATCGGCACCCTCCTCCGCCGCACCAGCCTCGACGAGCTGCCGCAGCTTTGGAGCGTCATCAAAGGCGACATGAGCCTGGTCGGACCGCGCCCCTTCCCCGACTACCACCTCCGCGAATTCAGCGCCGACTTCCGCTCCCTCCGCGCCCGGGTCCGCCCCGGCCTGACGGGCCTGTGGCAGGTCTCCGCCCGCAGCGACGGCGACCTCACGGTCCAGCAGGAGCTGGACACCTACTACATCCGCAACTGGTCCCTCTGGCTCGAGCTCCACATCCTCGCCCGAACAGTATCAGTAGTCCTCCGCGGCCAAGGCGCCTACTGATCCTCCATGTAGGGCAAGCTTGAGCTTGCGAAGGGCTTCAGCCCCGATCTGCTTCCCGACAACCAAGTGACACCGGGGCGCAACAGGGCTGAATGCTCACCAAGAGCCGTGACCGAAGGGAGCGGAGCTTGCCGGGTCGCGACGGGAAGGCGCGATTTTAACGGAGTCGCCACGGCCAGGTTGGCCTGCCCATGACGATGAAAGTCGCGCCAGGTGAGGGGCGGCCGCTCGGGTTGCGGCGGCCTCTCAGGCCGCCCCAGGAGCGCTCGCCCCACCAGGTTTGGTGAACGCTATCCGCTCCCGCCTGCCAGCACTGCTTCAGCCGCGCACATCTTACAGCGGACCGTTCGGTGCCACCGGGAATCGGCGATGAAGCCCCGAGCGTGCGCTATATCCCGCCGCCCAGGGCCTTGTACAACGTGATGAGGTTGCTGAATCGGGCCAGGCGGACAGCGATCTCGACCTGCTGGGCGCCGTACAACGAACGCTGCGCGACCAGCACGCTCAGATAGCTGTCGATTCCGGCCCGGTAGCGAGCCTCCGAGAGGCGGTACGTGTCGTCCAGGGCCGTCACCAGCGCTTGCTGGGCGTCCTGCTCCTCGAGCAGGCTCGTCCGCAGGGTCAGCGAGTCGCTGACCTCCCGGAAAGCCGTCTGGATGGCCTTCTCGTAGGTCGCCACGGCGAGATCGCGATCCACTTCTGCAACCCGGTAGTTGGCCTTCCGCGCGCCGGAGTCGAAAATCGGCAGGACGAACTGTGGTGCGAAGTTCCACGAGGCGGACCCCGGCCGGAACAGGTCGGTCAGGTCGCTGCTGACGAGACCGCCGCCGCCGGTGAGCGTGATGCGCGGGAAGAACGCCGCGCGCGCCGCTCCGATATTGGCGTAGGCGGCCCGCAGTTGATGCTCCGCCGAGAGAATGTCCGGCCGCGAGAGCAGCACGTCGGAGGGCAGTCCGGCGGAGACGTCCTCGAGCGCCGGCTCGGGTCCCAACTCGGCCGGTAGCAGGTCCTCCGGCACGGTGGTGCCGGCCAGGAGATTGAGCGCGTTCTGGTCCAGCGTGACCTGGCCCGAGTAGCGTGCGACATCGGCGCGCGCCGCCTCCACCTGGCTCCGCGACTGCTGCACGTCGAGATCCGAGCCAATGCCCGCATTCCGGATGCGCGCAATCAGGTCGTAGGAATCCTGCTGGGCACCGAGCGTAGCCTGTGCCAGCCGCAGGCTCGCGCGGTCGGCCGCCAGGATGAGGTAGCTGTTGGCGACCGCGGACACCAGCGCAATCTGCGTGGCGGAGCGCGCCTCCTCGGTGGACAGGTATTGCTCGAGCGCGGCGCTCTTCAGGCTGCGGATGCGCCCGAACAGGTCGAGCTCCCAGGAGGCCGTGCCCAGGCTCAGGGTATACTGCGCGAACGTCTGCGCCTGGTCGTTTGAGGACATCTGTTTCGGGATCCGGTAGGTGTTCCCGCTGGCCACGACGTTCAACTGTGGGTACAGCTCGGCCCGCTGGAGCCGGTAGAACGCCTGGAACCTCTCGACGTTGAGTGCGGCCATCCGCAGGTCGCGGTTGTTATCGAGCGCGAGGTCGATGACCCCCTGCAGCTTCTGGTCGGTGAAGAAGTCGCGCCAGGCGATCTCTGTGGCGGCGGGCGCCGCGGTTTGATTGGCGGCGGCAGCGTCCGGAGCCCAGACCGGCGGAACCGGCAGCTCCGGCTGCGAGTACTGCTGACGCTGGGGTGCGCAGCCGGACAGGAAGGCGACAATTAACAGGAAACAGAACGTGCGGTACATGTTATTCGCCCTCCACCAGATTCGGTGTGTCGAGATCAGCGGGTCGCGATCGGTTCTTCTTTCGTTCGAGCAACTGCACCACCGTGACGAAGAAGAGCGGGATGAAGAAGATAGCCAGGAAGGTGGCCGTGATCATGCCGCCCAGGACGCTGGTGCCGATGGCCTGTTGGGCGCCGGCGCCCGCCCCGGTGGCGATGGCGAGCGGCAGGACGCCGAAGCCGAAGGCGAGCGACGTCATCACGATGGGACGCAGCCGGAGCTTGGCCGCCTCCAGGGTAGCCTCCATCAGGGTCGCGCCCGACTCGAGGCGCGTCTTGGCGAACTGCACGATCAGGATGGCGTTCTTGGTGGTCAGGCCGAGCACCGTGAGCAGCCCAATCTGGAAGTAGACGTCGTTGGGCAGCGCGCGCCACGACGATGCCATCACGCCGCCGATGACGCCGAGCGGCAGGGCCAGCATGACGGAAATCGGAATCGTCCAGCTCTCATAGAGCGCCGCCAGCACGAGGAAGATCACGAGGATCGAGAACGAAAAGAGGAGCCCGGTCTGGGACTGGGCGGCGCGCTCCTGGTAGGAGAGGCCGGTCCAGTCGTAGCCCATGCCGGCGGGGAGCTTGGCGACGATCTCCTCCATGGCCTGCATGGCTTCGCCGGAACTGTGGCCGGGCGCCGGCTCGCCCTGGATATTGAGTGCGGGGAAAGCATTGTAGCGCTGGAGCAGCGGGGAGTCCTGGACCCACCGGCCCGTGGACAACGCCGAGACCGGGGTCATGCCGCCGCGGTTGTTTCGCACGTAGAGCTGGTCGAGGTCGTTTGGGAGCATGCGGTACGGGGCGTCCGCCTGGACGTAGACGCGCTTGACCCGCCCGCCCTGGACGAAGTTGTTGACGTAGCCGCTGCCGAAGGCGGCCGAGATCGTGTTGTGGATCTCGGAGATCGGGACGCCCAGGGCGCCGGCCTTTCCCCAATCGATGTCGGTCCGGTACTCGGGGACGTCCTCGAGCGCATTGAGGCGGAGGCCCGCGAGGCGCGGGTCCTGGGCCGCCAGGCTGAACAACTGGCGGTAGGAGGCCATCAGCTCGTCGTGGCCGAGTCCGCCGCGGTCCTGCAGCATGAAGTCGAAACCGGTGGCGAGCCCGAGCTCGATCACCGCCGGGGGCACAAAGGCGTAGACGATGGCGTCGCGCCTTTGCATGAATCGGCCCATCGCCCGGCCGGCGACCGCCGAGACGCGCAGATCCGGCTGGTTGCGCTCGGCCCAGTTCTTCATCATGACGAAGGCCATGCCCTGGTTCTGCGCCTGGCCCGCCTGGCTGAAGCCGGCGACGGTCATGATCGATTTCACGGCGTCCTTCTCGTCCTCGAGGAAGTAGCGGCGGACATCGTCCATTACCGCGTTGGTCTGCTCGAGTGTCGAACCCGGCGGGAGCTGGACCATGGAGATCAGGATGCCCTGGTCCTCGTTGGGCAGGTAGGCGGTGGGCATCTTCTGAAAGAGCAGGACCATCGCCACCACGATCAGCACAAATGCGGCGAACGACGGGAGGCGGAATCGGAGAATGCCGCCTACCAACCGCTGGTAGCGGTCACGCAGCGCGAAGAAACCGCGATCGAAGGCGATGAAAAACGGGCGGAAGAGCCGGAAACCGGTCTCGGCCGCTTCATGTCCCTTGGCCACCGGCTTGAGCAGCGAGGCGCAGAGCACGGGCGTGAGGATCAGGGCCACCAGCACCGACAGGAGCATGGAGGCGATCACCGTGGCCGAAAACTGGCGATAGATGATGCCGGTGGAGCCGGGGAAGAACATCATCGGCGCGAAGACCGCCGACAGGACGAATCCGATGCCCACCAGGGCGCCGGTGATCTCGTCCATCGATTTCCGGGTGGCCTCCCACGGCGGGAGGCCCTCCTCGGTCATGACGCGTTCGACGTTTTCGACCACGACGATGGCGTCGTCGACGAGCAGGCCGATGGCCAGCACCATGGCGAACATCGTCAGCATGTTGATCGAGAAGCCGAGGACGCCCAGGACGCCGAAGGTCCCGAGGATCACGACGGGTACGGCAATGGTGGGGACGAGCGTGGCCCGCATGTTCCCCAGGAAGAGGTACATGATCAGGAAGACCAGGACGATGGCTTCCAGCAGAGTCTTCACGACCTCTTCAATGGCCACTTCGACGAACGGGGTGGTGTCATACGGATAGACGACCTTCATGCCGGGCGGGAAGTACTCGGAGAGCTCCTCCATCTTGGACTTGATGGCAGCGGCCGTTTCGAGCGCGTTGGCGCCGGGTTCCTGGCGGACCTGGAGTCCCGAGGCCGGCCCGTTGTTGTACTGCACGTTCATGCCGTAGAACTCAGTGCCGAGCTCGGTGCGCGCGACGTCGCTGACCCGGACGATCGATCCGTCGGGGTTAGTGCGGATGGGGATGGCGGCGAACTCCTCGGGCGTCTTGAGCAGCGACTGCACGACGATGGACGCGTTCAACCGTTGGCCCGGAACGGCCGGCGCTCCGCCGAACTGCCCGGCCGAAACCTGCACGTTGTAGGCGCGGACTGCGTTGACGACGTCGCTGACGGTCATGTTGTACTGCGTCAGCTTGTCCGGGTCGAGCCAGATACGCATCGAGTACTGGCCGCCGAAAGACTGGACCTCGCCGACGCCGGGGACGCGGGCGAGCGTCGGCTGGATCTGCGAGATGGCGTAGTCGGAGAGGTCGTACTGATCGAGGCCGCTGTCCGGATCCGCGGCGAGGCCGACGATGAGCAGGTAGTTGCGGGTCGATTTGCTGACCGTGACGCCCTGGCGTTGGACCACCTCGGGCAGCACCGTCATGGCGAGCTGCAGCTTGTTCTGGACCTTCGACCAGGCGAGGTCCGGGTCGGTGCCGGCGGCGAAGGTGAGCTCGATGCGGGCCATGCCGGACGAGGAGCTCGACGACGACATGTACAGCATCTTGTCGAGTCCCGTCATCTGCTGCTCGATGATCTGGGTGACGCGTGTCCTCGACGGTCTTCGCCGAAGCGCCGGGATACATGGCCGTGATCGAGATCGACGGCGGCGCCAACTGCGGATACTGCGAGATGGGCAGGTTGTAGATCGCCAGGCCCCCGGCGAGCATGATCGAGATGGCGATGACCCAGGCGAAAACCGGGCGGTCGAGGAAGAATCTAGACATCGCCGTTCCCTTCCGCGGCGGCCTGCGGAGCGGACTGTCCTTCTCCGCCGGCGGGCGCACCGGTCGTGTCACCGGTGAACGGCACGGCCTTTACCGGCATGCCCGGGCGCACCATCTGGCGGCCCTCCATGATCACCTGGGCGCCGGCTTCCAGCCCGCCGGTGACGAGCCACTTGTCGCCGATGGCCCGGTCCACTTGGAGCATGCGCTGCTCGACTTTGCCGTCCTTGCCCACCACCCAGGTGAGGGGATCGCCCTTCGCATCCCGGGTGACACCTTGCTGCGGAACCAGCAGGGCGTGCTCGGCGGTGCCCTCCTCGACGACCGCCCGCACGAACATGCCGGGAAGCAGCACCTGCTGCGGGTTGGGGAAAACCATGCGGAGCGTGACGGTTCCCGTGGTCGGGTCGACGGTGACGTCGCGGAATTGCAGCGTGCCCTCGAGCGGATAGGTGGTCCCGTCCTCGAGGACGAGCTTCACCCGCCGCTGGGCCTGGTTGTCCTGCGTGAGGTGGCCGCTCTGGAGGCGCTGCCGCAACTGCAGCAGCACGGTGCTCGCCTGCACGACGTCGACGTAGATGGGATCGAGTTGCTGCACGACCGCGAGCGGAGTGGGCTGGTAGGCCGACGCGAGCGCGCCCACGGTGATGTTCGAGATACCGATACGCCCGGTAATGGGCGACTTGATGGGCGTGTAGGCAAGATTGACGCGGGCCATTTCGAGGTTCGCCTGGCTGACCTCGATGGCTGCCTTGCGCGTCTCGATGTTCGCCTCGGCCTGTCGCAGCGCGGCGCTGGCGTCATCGTAGTCCTGCTGTCCCACGGCGTGGATGGCCACGAGCTCCTCGAGCCGCTCGGCGCGGGAGCGGATGGCCGGCAGGTTCGCCTTGGCCGTCACCAGCTCCGCCTGCGCCGTGGTCAGCGCCGCCTGGGCCTGGTTGACCGCCGCCTGGTACGGGGCCTGGTCGATCTGGTACAACAGCTCGCCCTCTTTGACGATGGAACCTTCCCGAAACTGGCGGCTCTGAATGATGCCGTTCACCTGGGGACGGATCTCGGCTACCAGGTAGGCGACGGTCCGGCCGGGCAGCTCCGTGGTCAGCACGACGGGCTCGGGTTCGATGGTCACGGTCGCGACCTGGGCCGGGCCCCGCGGCGGCGGAGCGGATGCTTCCTGTTTGCAGCCCGGCAGGAACAGTCCGGCGAGCGCCAACCCAACTATGAATAGATATTTCGACCATTTGCCGCACGACATATCGTTGAAACGACTCCTTTGACCGGGGGAACCCGATGCGATCTCGCGCGACCCCGGCAGACAGACGGAACCTCGACGCGCGCGAGGACTGGACGCCTTCACTCCCGCCTCACGTGTGGGAGCGCCGGCCTGTAGCCAAACTCTAAGACGTGGAATCATGTGATTTCGTACACCTTGATGACAATCGGCCGCGCCGATTTTCGGCCTTTTCCCGGGCCAATAGCCGGGATCAGCGATACCGGCGTTCGATGCCGCGCTTCTTCATCCGGGACTGCAAGGTGGTACATCCCCGGCCGGACGGGCCGGGGCGCCATTCCGGCCCGTCTCGATCTTACGGTTTGCTGCCCGCAATGCCGCGAGGACCCGTCCCCGCTCGGCTGGCTTGTCGAGCGACGGAGGTCTGACAGCGGCGGGCGACGACTTGGCCCCACCGGAGTCGAGACCTGAAGAACGGCCCTCATACCGAGTATGACGGATCGTTCCATTTCAGGAATGTTTCCCGGCTGTCCGTAGGCCGACAGCGCCTCACGGTCCCGAAGCAACTTGGACTGCAACTCCAATGGTATCTCGCTGATCCGGTCCCGGAACCGGGCGCCGGAAACTGTGAAAAAACCCGGGGGGCTGTCCCCGCGCGCCTCAAACTTTTCAAGACCCTCCAGGGCGCCCTGGACTGTCCCCGGGCACCTCTTCAAAGCTTCCCGGCCACGTCGCACGGGCCTGGGCAATTTCAGATGTTCGACTCCTCTACTACTGAGAGTAGCAGTGGACGCTCGAACCGGCAATTAAGGTAGGCGGATGTTATCTGGCCGGCCGCGGCCCCGGCCCGAAGCGAATGCGGGGCGTTGCGTTCCCGTCCGCGTGCCAACACAAAACCGGGTGGCCGAGATAGCTGTCCGGGCATTGGACCTGTGGGGTAGCCCTTGATGCGGCCGTCGGCGTTGATGCGACTCCCACGGAGGCGGCGATGTAGAATGGACGGCGGTCACCTACAATATTGGCGCGCGGTTCCGCCCCGTGCCGGGTCTGGGAAGCACTATCGGAACCCCTGGTTTCAAGGAATACACGATATGATCACACGGCCGACTTTCGAGATTTGGAACGTGACGCAGTCCATCGCGGTGGCGGGACTGTTGCTGCTCAGCCTCCTCCTCGGCTCGATGCCCGGCCTCGCGGCCGATTATCCGGAGGCCGAGATTTCCAACGGGCAGTTGAGAGCCAGGATGTACCTGCCGGATGCCCGGAACGGGTACTATCGCTCCACGCGCTTTGACTGGTCGGGCGCCATCTACAGCTTGCAGTACAAGGGGCACGAATTCTACGGGGAGTGGTACGACAGGATCGATCCAAAAGTCATCAACTGGGTCTTTGAGGGGCAGGACATTGTTTCCGGGCCCTGCAGCGGACTTGCGGGGCCGGTGAACGAGTTCCAGACCGTCCTCGGCTGGGACGAAGCTGAGCCCGGCGGGACGTTTATCAAGATCGGTGTGGGCGTGCTGCGGAAGGGCGAGGGAAATTACAATCGATTCGTTCCGTACGAGGTACTGAACTCCGGCACATGGTCGGTGAAGACAGGAAGCGATTCGGTCGAGTTCACACAGGAGCTGTCCGATCCGGCTTCCGGCTACGCTTACCTGTACCGCAAAGTGGTGCGGCTGGTGGCGGGGAAGCCGGAGATGGTGATCGAGCACAGCCTGCGGAACACCGGCCGGCGCGCCATCAAGAGCGACGTCTATAACCACAACTTCGTGGTGCTCGATAAACAACCTCCCGGGCCGGACTTCACGATCCGGTTCCCGTTCGAGATCAAGACGACGAGACCGCCCAACAAAGAGCTCATCGATACTCGTGGGAACGAGATCGTCTACCAGAAGCCGCTGGCGGGGCAGGATCAGGCCGTGGTGCAGTTCGCGGGCTTCGGCGACAGTGCCCAGGACACCGGGATGATCATCGAGAACAGGAAGGTGGGAGCGGGCATTCGGATTACCGGCGACCGGCCGCTCATCCGGGACATGTTGTGGTCGATTCGGACGGTGCTGGCGATCGAACCTTATATCGCGATCGACATCCCGCCCGGCGGCGAGTTCACCTGGAAGGACATGTTCGAGTACTACACGCTGCCGGCGAACCAATAGGGGCGGGCACGCCACCTCACCAGGAAAGCGTGTATGATTAGGGGCACTTTTGGGTGTGTGAAAGATCCGCACACAGAGAGAGGGGATTATGGGGATTCCGTCACGAGTCTGGATTACAGTGCTGGTTCTGAGTGCTATCGCATCTCCCGTGCCGGGGCAACACTTGTCCGAGAGTACGGGGGTGAGTCAGTACTTCACTAACTGCGCCGGTTGCCACGAGAACGCCGAAGTCCCGAACGCCCCGCGGACGGCGGTGCTGAAACAGATGTCGCCGGAGCACATCTACGAGTCGCTGACCACGGGGGCAATGAAGAACATGGCGGCGGCGCTTAGTGATCAGGACAAACGCCTCATCGCCGAGTGGCTTGCCGGGCGCAAGATCGACACCGGGCGGTCGGCGCCGCGGAAAGCATGCCCAATGCCTGCCAGAGCAACGAGCCGATCGCCGACCTCAGCGCTCCCGGCTGGAACGGCTGGGGCGTCGACCTCCACAACACCCGCCGCCAGTCGGCGCGGCAGGCGGGACTGTCGCCCGGCCAGGTGAGCCGGCTCGAACTCAAGTGGGCGTTCGGGTTTCCCGGCGCCACCGCGCTCTACAGCACCGCGGTGATCGACGGCCGGCTCTACGCCAGCTCCAACGCCGGCTACGTCTATTCGCTCGATGCGGCCACCGGCTGCCTGCACTGGTCGTTTCGCGCCCAGTCGGGCGTCCGCACCGGCTTCACCGTCGGCCGGATCGGGCCGCCGGACGCCGAGAAGACGGCCGTCCTGTTCGGCGACATCCATGGCACCGCGTATGCCGTCGACGCTAACAACGGCGAGTTGCTGTGGAAGACGCTGACCGATCCTCATCCCCTGTCGCGCATCACCGGTTCGCCGGTCCTGTACGACGGACGCCTCTACGTGCCGGTGACCTCGCTCGAAGAGCCGGAATCCGGTCAGGCCGACTACGTCTGCTGCAACTTCCGGGGCTTCGTCACCGCGCTGGACGCCGCCACCGGACACCAGATCTGGAAGACGTACACCATCGCTGAAGAACCGAAGGTCATCGGACAGAACTCCCGCGGTAAGGACATGATGGCGCCCGCGGGCGCGGGTGTGTGGGTGACTCCCATTGTCGATGCCAAGCGCCGGAGGCTCTACTTCGGTACCGGCAACGCCTTTGCCGGACTCCCGAAGACTTCCGACGCCGTGATGGCCCTCAATATGGACACCGGCGAGGTTCTGTGGACCATGCAGGCCAATCCGGCCGATGTCTGGCACAACGGATGTCCCCAGACGGTACCGGGGCGTGAGCTGTCCGCCGGGAGACGCCGCAGCGGCGGCAATGCGCCGCCATATCCGCCGGAGAACTGTCCGGAAGAGACCGGTCCGGACTGGGATTTTGCCGCCTCCTCGTCGCTCGCCACCACGGCCGACGGCCAGGACATCATCATCGCCCCGCAGAAGGAGGGGCTGGTGTGGGCGCTCGACCCCGACACCGGCGCCGTGCTGTGGAAACAGGACGTCGCCCGAGAGATTGCCGGCGGCCGCGGCGAGACCGTTTTCGGCGGCGCGGTGGACCGTGAAAAAGCCTACTTCGGACTGGTGAGCAGCGGCGTTGTGGCGCTGGACCTGAAGACGGGAGAAGAGGTCTGGTACAAGCCGCTCGAGGCGCCCAAGGGCCGGGAGAACCTGCGTGGCGTGGTGGCCGCCGTGACGCTGATTCCCGGCGTCCTGTTTACCGGGGCTCGGGACGGGATGCTGCGGGCGGTCTCCTCCCGTAACGGCCAACTGCTCTGGGAGTTCGATACCAAGCGGGAATTCGAAACGGTCAACGGTGTGCCGGGTACTGGCGGATCCGTCGGCTCCGGCGGCCTCACTGTCGCCGACGGCATGGTGTTCGTCGGTTCGGGCTACCCGGGCTTCCAGGGCGGCGACCCCGGGAACGTGCTGCTGGGCTTCGCTCCCGGCGTCCGCCTCGACGTTCTGGTCGACCAGCAGCAGGCCGCGGCGGCCGGCCGGTAGAGCCCCGCTGGAGATCCGAGGGGATTCGCACAGCGTTCCGGGGGGCCGTGCGCAAGCAGAATCCTGCCGGTGAGATCGATGGCGGAAGCTAGTGGGAGTCGAACCCACCGGCAACGTGGAACGCCGCCCACTGGTTTTGAAGACCAGGCCCGGCACCGGCCGAAACTAGCTTCCAGTGGTTGATTCTAGCAGGGTGCTGGGTACGGGTCTGATTCGGATAGACTAGGTGGCGGATGCAGCCGGTTGGTTGCTCCCCTCAGGAGGGAAGGCTTCATATTACCGGCCAGAAGCAGTATTTTGTCGAGCTGTACGAGGCCGTGAAGGCGCACGTCGACCGCGGCGAGAAGCTCGAGGATTTCGTCACCCTCAAGAACCGGGCCGCCGTGGCGACGAGCATCAAGCTGTCCGGCGATGTCTCCAACTGGGTCGGCGACGGGTTGGCCGGACAGGTCCGGGACACGTATCGGCAGATTGTTAACGGGGTGGAATGATCTCTCGGGAGGGTTGAGGGAGTTTGTCCTTGGGGGGACTCCGCTCCCGTTGGTCGCGGCTCGTATTGGCGTCGCGGTCGTATTGGGGTGGCGAGCCTTACGACGATAGCGCCGCCTGCAGCATCCCCTTCGTATCGGCCACGTTGTGGATTTCGCCGGCCGTCACGGGGGCATCCTTACTTGATGTAACCGAGGGAGCGGAGGACCTGGAGGTGTCTCGGGTCGACCCGCAGGGGGGCGGCTAGCGAACGGGAGGCATCGGTGTGCCGGAAGCGGGAGAGCGCCGTGTAGAAGGCGTCGACGGCGCCGGTTTCCCGGGCGGCGAGGTTGTGTTGCTCGCCGGGGTCGGCCGCGAGGTCGTAGAGTTGGGGCGCGTGGTCGCCCTTGAGTTCGACGATGAACTTGCGGTCCAGTGTACGGACGCTGGCCGTATGTCCTTCGAGATCGCCGAACGCGGGCACCGGCGGAAGCGCCTCGCCATCCCAGAGTGCACTGAGATCGCGGCCCCGGTAAGGTTCGTCCAGCGGCATACCGAAATCATCGGGAGCCTTGACGCCGGCCAGCGACAGCAGCGTCGGGCCAAGGTCGAGCAGGCGCGCCTGTTGCTCGACGACAGCGCCGGCCGGTATCCGGTCCGGATAGCGGATGATGAGCGGCACCAGCAGCACCTCGTCGTAGAGTGAGTTCCGGTGTCCCTTGCGGCCGTGCTCGAAGAACTCGTCGCCGTGATCGGCGGTGACGGCGACGATCGTGTTGTCGAGCAGACCGCGCTCCCGCAGGTAGCCGAACAGGCGGCCCAGATGCTCGTCGACCCAGCGGATCTCGCCGTCGTAGAGGGCCACGATGTGTTCGAGGTCGCGGCGGTCGATGCCGGCGTGGACTTCGTCGGAGCGCTCGTAATCCTCGCCGGTGACGCTGCCGGTATAGTCGCTGTCGAACATGGTGTCGTAAGGCGCCGGCGGCATGTAGTCGAAGTGGACGTCCCACATGTGGAGGAATAGGAAGAAGGGCCGCTGCTCCTGGCGCCGCTCGCGCCCGTCGATCCAGTCGGTGGCGAGGCGCAGGAGGCGCGGGGAGGTGATCTGGCGCTGGGCATTGCGAATCAGCGAGACGGCCGAGTAGTCGTCGTAGTGGCTGAAGCCTTGTGGAAAGCCGTACTCGGCCCGGAGATAGGGCGCCGAGACAATCGCCGCCGTCTCGTAGCCCGCGCTGCGTAGCACCTCGGCAAGCGTCACCGCCTCGGGCCGCAGGCGCGTCAGGTCGGTATCCACCTGATGACGGTTGGGCGGCAGCGAGGTCAGCATCGTCATGTGAGACGGGAGCGTCCAGGAGGTGGGCGCCACGGTATACCGGAAGAGGGCGCCCTCGTGGGCCAGCGCATCCAGGTTCGGGCTGGTGTCGCGCCCGTAGCCGTAGGCGTGCAGGTGGTCGGCGCGAAGGGAGTCGATCGAGATGAGCAGGATGTTGGGGCGGGTGGAGTCCGCCGCGGCGGCCGGTTGCGTCGCGATGCCCCGCTGGGTGAAGGGAGCGAAGAGGAGGGAGGTGGAGACGCCGCCGACGAGCAGCGCGAGTCCGGTGGCGATGAGTACCCGAGAGGCGCCGTGAAGGAGGCTTCCGCGGGAGACGACCACGACCCCGACGATCCAGGCCACGCCGATCGCCGCCAGGCCCATCAGGAGGCGGCTGGTATAGTAGTCGCGCCCGAGGCCGACGATGGTCATGTCGCAGAAGGCGTGCAGCGCGCCGGGCGCGAGGAAGATGGTCCACAGGGTCAGGCGCCAGGAGCGGGGCCAGGCGAAGACCGTCTCTCCCGTGTCGCGGCCCAGGAGCCGCAGGGCGAGCAGCACCAGCGGAGTGGCGATGAACGCCGCGCCCACGGCGAGAACGAGATTCCAGACGATGGCGGGTCCTGCGAATTCCGTCCACTGGATCAGGTTGCCGGTTTGGCGGAAGACGCCGAGCGACGCGGGTGCGTGCGAAAACACGTCGATTTCGAGCTTGAGCGTGACCAGGTGGAGGAGCCAGGCGAAGCCGACCTCGCGGACCCGCCCGCCGCCATAGGAGAGCGCCATCCAGGCCGACTCGAACACGGCCACCAGCGTCACCGCGGAGGCGATGAGCAGCAGCAGGGAGAACCAGAGTCGTAGGAATCGCCGCGATGGCATGATGGTCTGCGGGTCAGATTACCACAGCGTCCCGAAACGCGAGGAATGGAGGATTGGAGACTCGAGAGAATCCGGGGCAGGGAGCTGTGAAAAACTCCGGGGACGGTCCCAGCGCGCCTCAATCTTCTCAAGACCTTCCAGGCCATCGTGGTATTACTCAGCGTGCCCGCATTTGGACCGAGTTGGCAAGGTTTCTCCGGCGAGCGGGATTTCGAGCTGGTCTGGCGGCTTCTCCGGCCCGCTGGGGGCGGGGAGCGGACCAGTTTCACAACCACCGTGGTACGCTGGCCCTGAAGCGCAGCCCGCCCGAGTTACATCGGCCATGATCCGGATTGAGGATGTCGAGTTCCGCTATCCCGAGGGCGAGTTCTCTCTCTCAATTCCCGAGCTGTCGGTGGAGCCAGCGACCGCCGTCGCCGTGATCGGGCCGAGCGGGTCCGGGAAGACGACTTTGCTGAACCTGATCTCGGGAGTCGCCGTGCCCGGACGCGGCCGCATCGAGGTCGCCGGCACCGTTGTGAGCGACCTTCCCGACGCCGCCCGCCGGCGCTTCCGCATCCGCCATATCGGCATGGTCTACCAGGAGTTCGAGCTGCTCGAGTATCTGAGCGTGATCGACAATATCCTGCTGCCGTGCCGCATCAGCGCGGCGCTGAAGCTCGATGACGCACTACGGCGGCGGGCGATCGAGTTGGCGCGGCGGGTGGGGTTGGGCGACCAGGCTGGCCGGCGTCCGGGGCTGCTGTCGCAGGGCGAGCGGCAGCGGGTCGGGGTCTGCCGGGCCCTGCTAACCCAACCGCCGTTGCTGCTGGCAGACGAGCCCACCGGCAATCTGGACCCGGCGAATAAGGGGCGGGTGCTCGACATCCTCTTCGAGGTGGCCGCGGAGGCGGGGGCGACGCTGGTCACCGTGACCCACGATCGCGATCTGCTGGGCCGCTTCGATCGGGTGATCGACTGTAAGGAGTTCCATCGCGTCGAGCGGGCGCCGGAGCCGGTCCCATGAGCGACGTCCTCTACATGGCCGCGCGGTACCTGGCTTTCCACCGTTGGAAGACGACGATTCTGGTGCTGTCGATTGCGCTGATCCTTTCGGTTCCCGCCGGTCTGCGGGTCGTCGTGCGGCAGAGCCGGCAGCAACTGATGGCGCGGGCCGAGGCGACGCCGCTGTTGATCGGCGCGCCGGGGAGCCCACTGGAACTGGTGCTGAACTCGCTCTACGCGCGGGCCGAGGTTCCTGATGAGCTGCCGTACCGGGAGGTGGAACGGGTGCGGGAGACCGGCCTCGCGGAGCCGATTCCGCTGTACGTGCGCTTCCGCGCCCAGGACGATCCGATCGTCGGCACGACGCTCGACTACTTCGAGTTCCGCCACCTGCGGCCCGCCGACGGCCACCCGATGGTGCGCCTGGGCGATTGCGTGCTGGGGGCGAACGTCGCGCGCCGCCGGGGAATCGGCGCGGGGGCGTCGGTTGTCTCGTCGCCGGAAGGGGCCTTCGACCTGGCCGGCGTCTATCCGCTCAAGATGCGGGTGGCTGGGGTGCTGGCCCGCTCCGGCACGCCGGACGACGACGCGATCTTCGTCGATCTGAAGACGGCCTGGGTGATCCGCGGCATCGGCCACGGCCACGAGAACCTGAGCGAGGCGTCGAGCGGCGTGGTGTTGCGCCGGGGCGATGATGTCGTCGTCGGCAACGACGCGGTGGTGGAGTATAACGAAGTCACCGACGAGAACATCGGCTCATTCCACTTCCACGGCGATCCGGAGACGTTTCCCATCACCGCGATCCTGGCTGTTCCGCCGGACCAGCGGTCGGCGGCGCTGCTCGAGGGACGCTACCAGGCCTCGGACGAGAAGCTGCAGATCGTGCGGCCGGCGGCGGTGATGGAGGGGTTGCTGGCGACGGTGCTGACCGTGGAAAACTACGTAGTCGCGGCGCTGGTGATGGTGGGAGCGGCGGCGCTGGCGACGGCGACGCTGGTGTTTCTGCTGTCGGCGCGGCTGCGGCGCCGCGAGATCGAGACGATGATCAAGCTGGGTGGCTCGCGCGGCCGGATCGCGGCTCTGCTGGCCTCAGAGGTGGTGGCGGTGCTGGTGGCGGCCGCCGGATTGGCCGCGCTGTTGACGTGGGCGACCAACGCGCTAGGGCCGGGCGTGGTTCATCGCCTGATTGTCGGGTAGGAGGGGGCACTGATGGCGAGGGCAGGCAGGTTGACGATCGTTGTTCTGGTAGCCGCTCTGGCGTTTGCCTGTTCGACGCCGCCGCCGGAGTCCGGCACGGCCCACTCAAAGCCGACGGTCTACGTGGTCAACTATCCGCTCGAGTACTTCGCCCAGCGGATCGGGGGCGACCTGATCGACGTCCGGTTTCCGGCGCCGGCCAGTGTGGATCCGGCCTTCTGGATGCCCGGCGAGGCGACGGTGCTTGCCTACCAACAGGCCGACCTCATTCTGTTGAACGGAGCCGACTATGCGCATTGGGTCGGCCGGGTATCGTTGCCGGATTCGCGGATGGTTGACACGTCGGCGGCTTTCAAGGATCGCTTCATCCAGATTCAAGGTGCGGTGACGCACAGCCACGGACCGGAGGGACCACACACACACGCCGGTACCGCCTTCACGACCTGGCTCGACCCGGCCCAGGCAGCGCAACAGGTCCGCGCGACGGCGGCGGCGCTCGAGCGGCTTCTGCCGGACCACGCGAAAACGATCGAGCAGAACCGTGCGGCACTGGCGGCCGATCTGGAAGGGCTGGACGCGGCGCTCAAGGAGTTCGCCGCCGATAGCGGTGTGCCGCTGCTCGCGTCCCATCCGGTCTACCAGTACCTGGCGCGCGCCTACGGATGGGATCTCGAGAGCGTGCACTGGGAGCCCGGGGAGATGCCGGAGCCGGGAGAGTGGGACCAGCTGGCGCGCTCGCTCGAGCACCGGCGGGCCCGGTGGATGATCTGGGAGGCGCCGCCCGTTCCGGATGTTGCCGCCGGACTCCAGAAGCTGGGCGTCACGCCGGTCGCCTTTTACACCTGCGCCACCGAGCCTGAGAGCGGCGATTATCTTTCGGTGATGCGGGAGAACATCGAACGGCTGCGCCCGGTGTTTGCCAGGCGGTGACGGGACGTCGTAAGGCGGACGTCCACGCCCGCGGCCGACCTCCGGGTCGGCCTTTTGCCGCGAACGACAATAACTGAAGAGGGGCGCGACCGGGAGGTCGCGCGCGGGCGTGGACGTCCGCCTTACATGCGTGGCGCTATCTCGCCGGAAGCTGCCCGTCCCGCCGGATTGCGACAATAGAAAAATCATGGAGCAAGAAAGAGAACCTCTGGGCACCTACGAACAACTGGCCAAGATGATCGACCATTCCCTGCTGCGGCCCGAGCTGACCGAGGAGGAAGTGGTCGCCGGCTGCAAACTCGCCGGCCGCTACGGCGTCGCCGCGGTGAGCGTCAGGCCCTCCGATGTGGAACTGGCCGCCGGGGTGCTCACCGGCAGCGACGTCCGGGTGGGCGCCGTCATCGGCTTTCCGCACGGCAGCCAGACCACGGCGGTGAAGCTCTACGAGGGACGTGACGCGCTGCGGCGCGGCGCCAGGGAGATCGACATGGTCCTCAATATCGGCAAGCTCCGCTCCCGGCGCTTTCAGTTTGTCGAGACCGAGATCATGCAGATGGCGCAGGCCTGCCACGACAACGGCGCGCTGTTCAAGGTGATCCTCGAAAGCGGCTTCCTCGACGAGGAGCTGAAGATCATGGCCTGCCGCTCCTGCCGCCGCACCGGGACGGATTTCGCCAGTGCGGTCACCGGCTTTGCCGACGCAGGCGCCACGCCGGCGGACCTGCGGCTCATGGTCCAGCATTGCCGCCCGCGCGTCGAGGTAAAAGCCGCCGGCGACGTGCGATCGCTCGAACGGCTGATCGAAGTCCACGAGATCGGATGTACGCGCGCCGGCACCGCCGATACGGCCGTCATCCTGGACGCCTGGAAGCGGTGTCTCGAGGAGGGGCCCGAAGCGGTGAGCGCTCTCGTGCAAAGGGTCACGGAATCGGAGTCCGGCGAGCAGCGCGACGTGGCGGCCGGATAGTGGAGGGACGCCTGGCCATCGGCTTTCCGCGCCGGGCGCTGTGCGCTGATTGCTGGCTATTCCCCTCCCTCCTCATGGTGCCGGTTCCCTCCGCAGGGCCCAATCGGGGCTGTCGCCGCAGGTATTGCGGGTATAATGTTGGCAGATGCTTTCGCAGCGGCTGCAGATAAAAGTTGCGCCGAGACAAACGCTTACGCCGAGCGTTATCCAGATGGTCAAGCTGTTGCAGCTTGCCCGCCCGGAGCTCAGAGACTACATTGCTCAGGAGTTGGCCGAGAATCCCGTGCTCGAGGAAGGCACGGGGGTCGAGGAGTTGACGCCGGCGGAGATCCAGGCGGCTCTCGAGCGGGAACGCGATCCGCATCCGGCCGACGAGCTCATCCTCGAGGCGGCCAAGGAGACAGCCGCCCAGGACGGAGCCGAACCGGGCTCCGCCCGCAGCGATGCGCCAGCATCGGACCAGAACAGTGCGGACGGCGCCGCGCAGGCCGATTCCACCGATCCGTTCAACGAAATCGACTTCGGATCGTATTTTGAAGACTACCTCGACCCGGGCTACCGCGCGCCCGCCTCGGAGGTGATCGACAAGCCCTCCTTTGAGACCTTTCTCTCCGCCCCGGTGACGCTGTCGGACTATCTCCAGCAGCAGCTCAGTCTCGTGGTGCTCTCCGAAGAGGTCCGGGACGCCGCCCTGTCGATCATCGGCAACATCGACGAAAACGGCTATCTGAAGGCCAGCCTCGAGGAGATCGCCGCTTCCGGGGAACACAAGGCCGAGCACGTCGAGGAGGCGCTCGAGGTGGTGCATTCCCTCGACCCGGCCGGCAGTCGGCGCGCACGACCTGCGCGAGTGCCTGCTGCTGCAATTGAAGAGCCGGGACGACGAGGGAACGCTCGCGTGGACGATCGTCAGCGAACATCTCCGGATGCTCGAAATCCACCGGATCAAGGAACTGGCCAAGGTGCTCGGCATGTCGATCGAGGAGATCAACGCCGAGGTCGACTACATCCAGCACCTGGACCCCTGCCCCGGCGCCCGGTACTCCGGTCCCGGCGCCCGCCCGGTGGAACCGGAAGTCTACATCTTTAAAGAGGGCGACGACTACATCATTCAGCTCAACGACGAGGATCTGCCGCAGCTGCGGCTGAACATGGACTACCGGTACATGGTGAACCGGCACAAGGAGCCGAGCAAGGAAATCCGCAACTACGTCAAGGATCGCTACGCCTCGGCCATTCAGCTCATCAAGAACATCGAGCAACGCAAGCAGACCATTCTCAAGGTCTGCGAGGCCATCGTCGGGCGCCAGCGCGAGTTTCTGGACAAGGGGATCGACCTGCTGCGGCCGATGATGATCAAGGAAGTCGCCGAGGAGATCGGCGTCCATCCGTCCACGGTGAGCCGCGCGGTGTCGCAAAAGTACGTGCACACGCCGCAGGGGGTCCACGAGCTGCGCTTTTTCTTCTCCGAGGCGGTGCAGGGGCCGTCCGGCGCCGGAACGCCGCTGTTGATCCTCAAGCGGAGAGTGAAGAAGATGATCGATCAGGAAGATCCCAAGAAGCCGCTGACGGATGACCAGATCACCAAGATGCTGCGGACCGAGGGCATCCAGGTGACCCGCCGTACGGTCGCTAAATACAGGGAAGATATGAAGATACCGTCGACCCATCATCGACGGGTTCGGGACTGAGAGGGTACTGCCGCCCGAGCGCGCGGCGGACCCTTTGCGTCAGGGTTGCCGCTCGACGTCGCCGGGACGTGCGGAGGAGACGGCCGGATAACGGCCGGAGTGGCACATGCAAAGAATCGGTCACTTGGCGGCACCGATCGCGTCCCGCCATCCATCCAGGCGCAAGCATCCACGGAGGCAATCATGAAAGTCATGTACAACAAGGGGAAGCCGGATTCTCTCGTGCCGGCCCAGATGTCGAAGCTGGAGGCGAAGCTTGCCAAACTGGCCAAGGTAGTGGACGGTCGCGAGGAACGCGAGGCGCATTTCATCGTGACCTCCGAGCGCCACGTCCACCATGCCGAGCTCACGGTGAATATCCGCGACCAGGTAATGGTGGGGGTCACATCCTCACCGGACCTGCTGACGGCGCTCACCGGGGCGATCGACAAGCTCGACAAGCAGGTGCGGAAGTTCCGCGCCAAGGTCCGTGACACGCATCGCGGACCGGAGAGTTCACTCAAGGTAAAGCCCGTGGAGGCGCCGGAGGAAGACGGGGCAGCCGCCGAGATCGAGCCCGACGTCGAGCGGCAGGTCTTCCGCGTGAATCATCGGGCCGACCAGAAGCCGCTGACGCTCGAGGAAGCGCTGCTCGAGCTCGACGACGGCCGGAATTACCTCATCTACCGGGACGCCGAGTCGAATCGGATCTCGGTGTTGCTCCGCCGCCGCGACGGGCACTTCGACCTCGTGGAGGCGTAGTCAGGCACAGCACGCACGTTTTGCCGATGGGCGCCGGGACGGCTCCGGCGCCCGGCAGGTTTCTATGAGCAAAAAGGGCGCCGCCAAACCCCAGGCTCCACAACCGGAGCTGGTCGTCATCACCGGCCTGTCGGGTTCCGGCAAGGGAACGGTGCTCAAATGCCTGGAGGACCTCGGCTACTACGCGGTGGACAACCTGCCCATGGACCTCGTCGGGAAGTTCGCCGAGCTGACCAACGATTCGCCCAACATCCTACGCGCCGCCGTCGTCATCGATGTCCGGGGCGCCGGGAGGCTCGGCAACTTTCCGGCCCTTTACGCCAGGTTGCGCCGCAAGATCCACACCACTCTAATCTTCCTCGACGCGGCCGACGACGCGCTCGTCCGCCGCTACAGCGAGACGCGCCGTCCGCACCCGCTCGGCACGGAGAGCTCCGTGCTCAAGAACGTCCAGACGGAGCGCGAGCAACTCGCCGAGATCCAGAAGCTCGCCGACCATACCATCAACACCTCCAAGTTCAACGTCCACGATCTGCGGGCGCTGATCCGGGAGACCTTCGGCGAGGCCGGCCATCAGGCCAAGATCGCCGTCTATATCAACAGCTTCGGCTATCGCCACGGCGTGCCCGCCGACAGCGACCTGGTCTTCGACGTCCGCTTCCTGCCCAACCCCAACTACATCCCCGAGTACCGCCAATTGAGCGGGCGCAACCCACGGGTGGCCCGCTACATCCGATCGTTCCCGCAGACGGTCGAATTCATCGAGCGCATCTCCGATCTGCTCGTCTACCTGGTGCCTCACTATATTCGTGAGGGCAAGACCTACCTCACTATTTCCTTCGGCTGCACCGGCGGCCATCACCGCTCCGTTATGATCGCCGACGAGATCCGCAAGCGGCTCGTCAAGGCCGGCTACAATGTCAAAGCCAACCACCGCGATCTCGCTAAGCCCCTCTGAGCGAGGAGCGTCGAGTTTTTGTTGCGCCTGCCGAGGCGGTCAGGTAAAGTGTTGCCATCCCCCCAACGCGATGGCGATTCAGGAGGAGAGACACAATGACTACATGTTCACAATGCGGGACTCAGTTTGAAGGCAAGTTCTGTTCCCAGTGTGGGGCTCCGGCCCCGGACGCTGGCGCCTCGCCGGGTGCCGCGGGACCCCCACCCGGCCAGCAGCCAGCCTATCAGGCCGCTCCGGCGGCCGCCGGCATGACCGATAACGTGGCCGCGACTCTCTGCTATGTGCTCGGAGTCATCACGGGCATCGTCTTTCTCGTGCTCGAACCGTACAACAGAAACCGGGAGATCCGGTTTCACGCCTTCCAGTCGATCTTTCTTTGGCTGGCTCTGGTTGTGCTCTTCATGGCCGTTAACATAGCTCTTCCGTGGCCGTTGAAGCTGACACTCGGTCCGTTGATGGGGCTGGGGAGCTTTGCCCTCTGGATCTTCATGCTCTACAAGACCTACCAGGGCCAGAAGGTCGTGCTGCCGGTGATCGGCCCGATGGCGGAAAAGCAGGCGTAGCCGGAGCGCGCGCTCGCACGTCTATCGATAGGTGCAATACCGATCTTTTGGCTTCGGAGCGGGTGCGTCGTTAGGTGCCGGTGACGCCCCGCGGTTTCTCATCGTGCTGGCGGCGTGCGTGGTCTGCCTCGCCGGACCCGGCCGGGCGCAGCCGGCGCCTCCAGAGCAGCTCGACGCCCGTCCCCATATCGGCGTAATCGATTTCTACGGCCTCCACAAGGTTTCCCCCGATGTCGTCCGGCGGGAGTTGGGCGTGACCGAGGGCGATCCCCTCCCTCGCTCGAAGAACGACACCGAACTCCGCGTCGAGCGCATCCGCGACGTCGTCCGGGTCCAACTGCAGGCCGTCTGTTGTGAGCAGGGCGGCGCCATTCTTTACGTTGGCGTCGAGGAGACCGGCGCGCCGCACTTCGATTATCGCTACCCGCCCGAGGATCCGGTTGTGCTGCCGGATGTGGTCCACGATACCTACCTCAACTTTCTCGGCGCCTTGAACCTCGCCGTCCGGAACGGCGAGACCGCCGAGGACCTGACCGCGGGCCACTCGCTCATGGAAAACGCCGCCGTGCGGAGCTATCAGGAGAAGTTCGTCGATCTTACCGCCGAACACCTCGACGTCATCCGCGCCGTGGTCCGCAACTCGGTCGACAGCGAGCAGCGCGCCATCGCCGCCTACGTGATCGGCTACGCGCCCGACAAGAAGGTCGTGGTCGATGATTTGCTGTATGCGCTGCGGGATCCCGACGACATGGTCCGCGGCAACGCAATGCGGTCGCTCGCCGCTATCGAGGTCCTGGCCAAGAACCGCCCGTCGCTCGGGATCCAGATTCCGGCCACCTGGCTGATCGAGATGCTGAATTCGGTAATCTGGACCGACCGCACCACCGCCGCCGTTAACCTGGTGAACCTGACCGAATGGCGCGATCAGGAGACCCTGGACCAGATTCAGGATCGCGCGCTCGGCTCACTGATCGATATGGCGAGCTGGAAACACTTGCAGCACGCCCTGCCCGCCTACATCCTGCTCGGCCGGGTGCTGGGGATGGAAGAAGAGGCGATCCAGAAGGCCTGGAGCAGCGACGAGCGACGGCAGGTGATCGACCAGGCGGCCAAACTCCAGAAGGAGTAGGGCGCCCCCTCCGTTTTTTTTGCTCCTCCGGCGCGGCTGAGCCAGGAGGAGCGATCCGATCGGGAACGAGGATCCAGCAGCAGTGCGCCTCAAGTAAATATGATTTTTGTAACGAAAAAATACTTGACATAGCAACGCTAAGATTATATATTGGAATCGTAAGGAAGATTGAGCAACATGCTAGGAGGTATCAAAACCATGACTTTGACTCGCTACAATCCTTTCACGAATGACGAATTCTCCACCCCGATGCGTCTGTTCAACGACTCGGTGAACCGCCTCTTCTCCGATGCCGCCACGGCCCGACCTTGGACCCCCGGCGTCGATATCAAAGAGAGCGCTGACGAAATCGTCCTCCGGGCCGACGTACCGGGTGTGGATGAGAAGGACATCGACATCAAGGTTGAGGACGGCACGCTGACTCTCAAGGGCGAGCGGAAGTTCGAACAGAAAAAGGACGGTGAGGGCTACCATCGCATCGAGCGTAGCTACGGCTCCTTCGTCCGCTGCTTCGCGCTGCCGGACTCGGTGAACCCGGAGAAGGTGCAGGCACACTACAAGCAGGGCGTGCTGACGGTGACATTGCCGAAGAAGGAAGTCGCCAAGCCGCGGAGCATCAAGGTCGCCATCAACTAATGGCGGCCCTGGCCGCACCGCCGGTCCAACGAAGGGGCCCGGTGCGACGTCTGTTTAGTGAGGCGCATGGAGTGACCTCGCCCGGGGCATCGACCATCGTCGTGGACGGAGCCGGCTTTGCCCGGACGGTCCCCGAGGGCGATGCGCCGGGACCCAGGGCGTGCTGCCCATTTGTTCTTCTCCCGGGGCGGGAGCTACGTGGCTCCCGTCCCGGCTTTTGCGTCGCGGCAGCGCGCTGGCGTGTCTAAGATAGGGTAGAGACGCGGATATGAACAACGTGAAGACGGTTCTACTGCTGGGATTGCTGAGCGGCGTCCTCATTGTGGGCGGTCAGGCTCTCGGCGGGCGTCAGGGTGTGATCCTGGGCTTCGGCCTTGCCCTGGTGATGAATGTCGGCAGCTACTTCTTCTCCGACAAACTCGCTTTGTCGGCCTATCGGGCCCAGCCGGTGAACGAGACGGAGAACACCGAGATCTTTCGCCGGCTCGAGCCAGTGGTACACAACCTGTGCCGGCGCATGGACCTCCCGATGCCCAAGCTCTGGGTGGTCCCGAACGAATCCCCGAACGCCTTCGCGACCGGGCGCAACCCGAAGCACGCCTCGGTGGCGGTCACGGTGGGGATTCTGCGGCTCATGAACGATCATGAGCTCGAAGGTGTGCTTGCCCACGAGCTGGGCCACGTTCATAACCGCGACATTCTGGTGAGTTCGATCGCCGCCACGGTGGCGAGTGCGATTACGTTTCTGGCTACGATGGCCCGGTGGGCGTTTATCTTCGGCGGGGGCCGTGGCGGCGACGACGATCGCGCCAATCCCCTCGGCATGCTGGCCATGCTGATCCTCGCTCCTATCGCCGCGCTGGTGATCCAGATGGCGATCTCGCGGACCCGCGAGTTCGGCGCCGACGCGGCCGCGGCCAAGTACACCGGGTCGCCGGACGGGCTGATCAGCGGCCTGCGCAAGCTCGAAACCTATTCGAAGCGCATCCCGATGAACGCCTCGCCCGCCCATGAGCACATGTTCATCATCAAGCCGTTCAGCGGCCAGGCGATCATGCGTCTCTTCTCGACGCACCCGTCCACTGAGGAACGGATCGCCCGCCTCGAGAAAATGCGCTACGAGCATTCGTTCTGACGCTCTGAAAGCATCCGGTGGGAACGTCCCGAGGCTGGAACCGCGAGTCACCGCCGTCGAGTAAATATTTCCAGTAAAGGAATCAATCATCTACGGCGCATGAGCTGTTACCGCCGCTGGTCCTGTGCGAAGCTGGACTCAGCGAGGAGCCAATCTCCGTGCGCCGGCCCGTTCGACAGAATTCGACAAAATTCGACACTTTCAGCCGCTGTCGAACCGCCAGGTGTCGAAGGCACGCGCAGTGTGGGGCAAGGTTCACCTTGCGAAGGACTTGAGCCCGAACCGTAAGGCGGTCGTCCCCGACCGCGCCGGACCTCCCGGTCCGGCTCTCCGATGCTCGGTACAAGGCCGACGTGGACGTCGGCTGCGGGTCCCGGGACCCGCCCCACGGCGCGCGCGGCAACCTCTCATTCAAACCTCGCGCGAAACTCCTCGAACTCGCGGCGGAGCTCGGCGTGCTCCTCCTCGAGCTGAGCCAGACGCGACTCAAGCACCGCCCGCGACTCCACCGGGGCCCGCGGCTCCATCGGGGCCGGCGGCTCCATCGCCGCCGGCGGCTCGGGGATATCCACTTCACCCGACAACAGGTGGGCGTGGCGCGGCTCCTTCTCCCCAGGGTGCCGTGGAAGCTCGACCACCAGCGGCGGCGTCCGTTCGGCCAGGTGGTGCAGCGTGCCTTCGACCGCATCCAGGTCGTCAAATTCATAGAGCCGGTGCGACCGGCCGCGCAGCTCGCCGACGGTCTGCGGACCGCGCAGCATCAGCACGCACAGCACAGCCTGCTCGCGGCGGTCGAAGTTGAAGACCTCGCCCAGCCGGTGGCCGTATTTCGGTACCCGGTGCGAGACGCCGCTGACCTCCGTGGTCAGCCCTCGATGGCGCAGGTCGTCGAGCGCCGCCACCACCGTGTCCTCATCGAGCGACATCACCGGCTCGCGGCTCGACCTTTGATTGCACGCGGCGCAGAGGGCGTTGAGCGACAGCGGATAGAGGTCCGGCGTGGCGGCCTCCTTCTCGACGAGCGCCCCGAGCACGCGGACTTCGATCGGAGTCAGATTCAGGTCCATCGGCTCTATCGTGCCACGCCGTGCGGGGCAGAGGGAACTGGCGGCGCCCATGGTAAGATCAAGGTTCCTCTGGTACAAGGAGTCCAGCAGTTCCCATGGTCCAAGCAACACAGTTGCGTCCTGGCATGATCGTCACCTTCAGGGACGACCTCCATTCCGTTTTCCGCACCGAGCACCGGACCCCCGGCAACAAGCGCGGCTTCGTTCAGGCCAAGATGCGGAATCTGCGGACCGGCGCCATGATCGACCACAAGTTTTCTTCGACCGATTTCCTCGATCGAGCCTTCCTCGAAGACCGCGAGATGGAGTACCTGTATGAAGAGGGCGGCAGCTACTTCTTCATGAACACCGAGACCTACGACCAGGTCGCCCTGCCCCATGACGTGCTCGGCGACGCCATGAGCTACGTGGTGCCGAACACGACCGTGGCGGTCGAGTTCCACGAAGGGACGCCGGTGAGCGTCAAGCTTCCCCCGTCGGTGGACCTCGCGGTGCTCGAGACCGAGCCAGGCCTGAAGGGCGCGACGGTCTCGAACGTCACCAAGCCCGCCAAGCTCGAAACCGGTCTCGTGGTGCAGGTCCCTGCCTTCATCGAAGAGGGCGAGAAGATCCGCGTCTCCACCTCCGACGGCACCTACCAGGAACGCGCCAACAAGTAGCGCCGCCGAAACGAGCCGTCCCCCGGATGGTCGACGGCTACTCGTGCCGCGCGCGTGAGCAAGCGCAACGGAACCCTCAAAAGGGCGAATCGTAGCGCTTCCTGAACGGTCTCAGCACACTTTCAGCGAACAACGCCGATCATCGGCTGCACGATCGTTCCGTATCGATGAAGTAGTAGCAGATCATGTGCAGGATGGCCATGTGCGTGTCTTCGACGCGGCCCGTATGGGATCCGGGAACGTTGATGTGCAGTTGGCCGAGCGGGCCGAGCTTGCCGCCGTCGTTGCCCGTGAGCGCAATGGTGCGGCAGCCGATCGAGTTGGCGTACTCGAGGGTCCGCAGGACGTTCGGCGAGTTGCCAGACGCGCTGAGCGCCATCACCAGGTCACCCGTGCGGGCGAAGTTTTTGAGCTGCTCGACGAAGGCGACTTCGTAGCCGATGTCGTTCGAGTAGGCGGTGATGGTGGAGACCGAGTCGGTGAGCGCCAGGATGCGGAAGCGCTTGGGCCGCTCGTAACTCGCGCCCTTGACCATGTCGTTGACGAAGTGAGACGAGGCGGATCCGCTGCCGCCATTGCCGCAGACGAAGATCTGCCGGTCCCCGGCGCGCGCGTCCCGAAACCACTCGATGGCGGTTTGGACCTTCTCGAGATCGAGCGCGGCCAGAGCGGAGTTCAGGTGACGCTGGTAGTCGACTATGAAGTCCATGGCAAGAGACTATGATAGCGTCCTGGAACAGACGCCACGGAACTTCCGGACCCGGCGTCAGCGTGGACGAGGCGGGCCTTGGCCGGCAGCGACGCCCTTTCACGAGTGGCGGCGCATGCCTGTATCGGCCGCTTCGGCAATATCAGGCGTGTTCCCGGTCACGGCTGCGATCGCACTCATCAGTTCGCCAGTGTCAATCGGCTTCGCGACATAGCCGTCCATTCCGGCTTTGAGGCAGCGCTCGCGGTCGCCTGACATGGCATGCGCAGTGAGACCGAGTATCGGAATAGGAACCGGCGACGGTGCGCCGCCCTCGCGGGCCGCGGCCTGACGGTCCGCCTCAAGCCGCCGAATGGCCGCAACGCACTCGAAGCCATCCATCGCCGGCATCTGCACGTCCATCAGAATCAGGTCGAACTCCTGATGCTGGAACGCTTCGAGAGCGCAGCGACCGTTGTCCGCAACCACGACCACGTCCCCTCTCTTCTCGACCAGGCGGCGGACGAGTGTCTGGTTGATGGGATTGTCCTCGGCAACCAGAACGCGCAAGGAGCGTGCCGGCCCTGCCGGCCGCCCGTCTCCGTCGGACGGGGGTTCGTCCGTAGTGCGCCGCTCGCCCTCGCCCTCGGTCCGACCGCCTTTTCCGAGTAGCGCCCGGACTGAAAGGAGAAGCTGCAACGGACCGACAGGCTTTGCGAGGCAACTACCGGCGTCCTCACCGTCGACGACACCGCGCTGGCCGGGCGAAGTGAGCGTCAGGATCCTGGGCGCCAGCCACGGCCACTGGCGCCGGATTTGCACGGCGACCTCGGCATCGTCAGCCCCCAGCGTCGGGATGTCCAATATCACTACGTCCGGTGGCTTCTGCCCGATCAGGCGCAGTGCTTCCGCGCCGCTCTCGGCTTCGAGAACTTCCATCTGCCAGCCCCGGAGGGTCGCGGCCAGAATCCGCCGGGTCGTGTCGTTGTCGTCGACCACCAGCGCCGTCAGGTTCCGCAAACCCGGATCGGGCTCCGGAACTCCAGCCGCGGTCGGGTCGAGATCAAACTCGGCGACGAAACGCACCGTGGTGCCTTTCCCAACCTCGCTGTCCAGCCCCATGCTGCCGTTCATCATCTGGACCAGCCGCCTCGTAATCGACAGGCCCAATCCGGTGCCGCCATACCGGCGGCTCGTGGATCCGTCGGCTTGGGAGAACGATTCGAAGACCCGCGCCTGTTTGTCCGGGGAGATCCCGATCCCGGTATCCCGCACCCAGAATCGTAACCGGACGGTCTCGGAGGCACGGCTGCCCAGCCGGACCGACAGGACAACCTCGCCGTGCTCGGTAAACTTGATGCCATTGCCAACCAGGTTTAGGATAATCTGCGTCAGCCGCGCCGGATCGCCGATCAGGTGATCCGGCACCTCCCGGTCCACATCGTATGCCAGCTCGATTCCATTTTCATGGGCCCCTGCAGCGCATGTTCGCAAAGCGTTCGCAAGGCACTCCCGCAGCCGGAACGGAATCCGTTCGAGGTCGAGTTTCCCCGCCTCGATCTTAGAGAAATCCAGGATGTCGTTGATCACGTGTAGGAGCGTTTGTCCGGAAACCTTTACGGCCTCCAGGCAATCCCGGTGCTCGTGACTGGTGGGATCCGCCTCGAGGGCCAGCTCCGTCATGCCGATCACTCCACTCATCGGAGTGCGGATCTCATGACTCATGTTCGCCAGGAACTCACTCTTGGCATGGTTGGCGGCCTCGGCGGCGTCACGCAGCGCCTCAGCGTCCTGTCGCGCCTTGGAGAGCTGGCGGACATGGTGGAGCGCCAGCCCGATCAGATACGTGATCGTGAAAAACGCCACCGCCATGAGGAACAGGAACATCGGCGTACGGTACCAGACAGAGGCCACCGTAAACGCCAGCGCGGCCGGCCGGGGGCTGATGTTGCCCTGCCGGTCCATGGCGATCGCCTCGAATCTGTGCTCTCCGGCGGGCAGCTTTTCGAAGGTCGCTATCGCGTCTTCCGAGAACCGCGTCCACGCCCCTCCGTCCAGGTGGTAGGAATACTCAAGCAGGTCCGGCGGCGTGAAGTCCCAATGGTCCCTTCCCGAAAGGAGTATCCGGAACCGGCCCGAGGGACCAGCCTCATTGGAATTCTGATCGGTGCGGATGATCGCTTCTGGCGGTTCCCGATCCACGTCCGGCTCGAAGACGGCGGGCCCGCGGTTTGTCGCCACCCAGATGTGTCCGTCCGCGTCCTCGGTAATCGCATAAGCGGCCGTGGACGGCAGGCCGTCAACAGCGCCGTTGCCGAACCACTCATCGTCCCACTCATCTTTCACCGGCTGAGCCCGCTCAAAGGTGCGGAATACCCCGGAAGCGGAAACAAGCCATAGGAACCCGGACCGCGTCCGGATGATCTGTCGCGCCGACTGAATCTTGTCCTCGGCCAGGGTGAGCCGTCCATCGCTCCATTGGAAGAGGCCGTGGCGCCCGCCCACCAGCAGACGCCCGCTTGACCTGCTGAAAAGCGTGAAGGCACCCAGGAACTCGGCCCGGCCGCCGTCGACTTTCCCTGTCAATTCCTCGGCGCGCTCGAAGTGGCCGCCGGCGACGCGAATCAAACTCATCATACTGCCGTACCAGAGCACGCCCCGGTTGTCTTCGACCATCGCACGGGGCGTTCCGGGCATCCAGCGACCCGAAACTGGCTCGATCTTCCAAGCTGTTCCGTCGAAGGTCGCCAGACCATCGGGCCGCGTGTCGTCGCGAGCTACCATCGCCAGCAAGAACGTGCCGTCGGGCCGGCGGCAGAACATCCGTGGATCGTACCCCGCCGGGATATTGATGGACGAGAACTTCCCGCTCTCCGGATCGAACACCAGCAGGTAAGGCTCCCGAGTGAGCTGGAGCAGGATCCTGCCGTCGGGCAGCTCGCCCAGCACATTGGAACAGTTGGGGTCTGGACCGTACTTGGCCCCGGCCGGCAGGGGATACTCTTCCCACTCGTCATGCCAGCGCCGATAGAGGCTCCGTTCACCAAGAAACCACAGGCGCCGCCGCCCGTCCGCGATGATCGCGTTCATATGGGTCTCGAGCGGGATGGTTTTCCCGCGTGAATTGACCCCGGTCTCCACAATATTCCAGCTCAGGTTGATGCGCATCGCCAAGCCCCGCGACGTGGCCAGGAAGAACGTACCGTCCGGGTTGATCAGCACCTGCCTGAGCCGCCCTCCGAGAACCTGGTCCTGCTGGCCGGCGTCCTGCCAGTGACCGCGGAGACCGTGCTTCCACCGCAGGATGTCACCGTCAGCCAGCCAAAAGTCGCCCTCGCCGTCCCGCCAGGCAAACAGAAGCTGCCCCGGAATCGACTGCCGCGCCAAGACCTCCCAGGCGCCGTCGTCGAGCCGCAGAGCCATACGCGTTCCCGTCTGTTTCTCAATTGCCGAGACGAACAGCTCGCCATCCAGTCCGCCGACAGGAAACCGCAGGTCTTCAAACCGCGCACGGTCGAGTGGGTATTCCGTCCAGCCGACGGGGAAACCGGTCACGTTGTCCCAGGTGAAATAGGCCACGCCACTTTCGCCGATCACCCAGACTCCGCCTTCCGGTTCCCGCTCGAAGCTCAGGAACTTTCCGAGACCGGTGTGAGCGGCCAGCTTCACGATAGCCAGTCGTCTGGACCCGGCGGAAAACACGCCAAGTTTGTCCGGGAACAGTAGGAGCGCACGTGACTTCCCGAGGTCGAGGGCCCGAAGATAGCGGGTCTCGAAATAGCTGGGTACGTTCAGCAGAAGATCGGGTTCTCGGAATAATGACCACTTCCCGTCGTGCAAGTGGTGCAGGCCATCGCGGTCCGCGATCCAGCCGCTCATTCCGTCGACAGTGTCGAACCGATTGTGGATGGCGGTGCCCGTTCTGCTATCGGCGGGATCCGGTGTCGGCGTGAACGACCATTTGCTCCCGTCGAACCGGGTCATCCTGGGAACACCCGTGTGCACGACCCAGACGCCACCACGCCCGTAGCGGCTGATGAACTCGACGTTCGAATCAGCCAGCCCGTCGGCTGCCTGCCAGCAACGCCAGGCGAACGTGCGGACCGATGCCAGTCCCGGCATGGCGGAACCGAGCAAGAGCCCCAGTGCCAGACCAGCCGCAACAGCAACCTGCTTTTCTCGCCCGCCTCCCGACACTAAGACTCCTTCGATCACTCTAATCGACAGAAGAGAGTCGTGTCTTTATTTTTGCGTGGGTATCTACGCCCTCGTGGGCGAGCAGATAGGCCGGCGGGTGCCTTGGTGGCGGACCGAGAGGAGCGGAGGCCGGTCATCCGGACCCGGCGTGGATGGCGGCGCCCTGCCGGAACCGCTCATCCAGGGAGCGAAACCCCGCCCGAGATCGGTACTCGAGCGGGGATCCTGGGAGGCTCGCGGCCCACGTCCAGGGGCGCAGCGGGCCATAGCGCGGCTCGGACGTCAGCTCTCCAGGCTCGCGTCCAGCGTAATGGCGGTGTTGAACAGCTTCGAGACCGGGCAGCCGGTCTTGGCAGCGTCCTTGGCCTTATTGAAGGCCTCGGCTGAGGCGCCGGGGACCTTGGCCTTGAGCGCGAGGTGGCTTGCGGTGATGGTGAATCCATCCTCTTTCTTCTCGAGCGTGATCGTGCAAGTGGTCTCCAGGCTATCTGCCGTAAGGCCCGCCAGACCGAGCTGCGCCGAGAGCGCCATGGTGAAGCAGCCGGCGTGCGCGGCGGCGAGCAGTTCCTCCGGGTTGGTGGCCGTGCCGTCCTCGAACCGGTCCTTGAATGAGTACGCGGTCTGGGAAAGGGCGCCGCTCGTTGTCGAGAGGACGCCTTTGCCGCCCTTCAAATCCCCAGACCATTTCGCGCTTGCTGTGCGTTTCATGTGGTTTCCCTCCTAGACTACTTAGTCTATCGATTCACAGGTGTCGGCGGTTTGGGCCGCCGATACTTGTTATCATCGATCATCCGGAGGGCGGCTCGCCGGAAGCCATGCCATTGGGGAGGATGACTGATGTCGATGACGCAATTGACGCCTTTTCGGGCGATCCGATCCGCTGCGGCGGATGCGGGACCGCGGCGATGCCTGCCGGTGGCCGCGCTGGCCCTTTTCTGTGCGGTGGCGTTGCTGCCGGCCCAGAGCTCTTCGCAAAACGCCGGCCAGGAAACCGCGGTCAAGGCCCTGGTGGCCAAGTACGCGGCTGCCCGGGAGGCCGAGAACCCGGCTGAGATCGAGACGCTGTTCACCGATGACGCCGACCAGCTCGTCTCGACGGGCGTCTGGCGCCACGGCCGTGATGAACTGGTCCAGGGGATGCTCGCGAGCAGCCGCGGCAATCCGGGCGACCGGACGATCACGGTGGAGCGGGTCCGCTTTGTGGCCGACGGCGTGGCCATCGCCGACGCCCGCTACGAGATCGCTCAGGAGTCGGGCGGTCCGCGCCGCATGTGGAGCACGTTCCTGGCGGTGAAGACCGGCGACGGCTGGCGGATCGCGGCGATCCGGAACATGCTGCCGGCGCAGTGAGGGACGAGGAATGAGCGGCGCGCTGCCGGACGTCGATGTTCTGGTCGCGGTATTCGATGCTGCTCACATCGACCGCAACGACGCCCATGCCCGGTTCGCGTAGAATCGCCGGCGCGGCTGGGCAGGTACCCGCCTAGCGCCCCGCTGTCAGGACGGCGGCGGTGCCGGCGAACTTCAGAATCAGGTCCGGGAAGACACCAAGCACGATCGTCGCCACGGCCGCGGTCCACAGGACCACCTGGATCGCGGCGCCCGGACGGGGAGCGCTCGTGGCGGCTTCGCCCGGTTCGTGGAAGTACATCACCACCAGGATGCGCAGGTAGTAGTAGGCGGCCACGGCGCTGTTCAGCAGGCCGAGGACGGTCAGACGAGACCAGGCCCGATTGCAGCGCGGCCTTGAAGATGTAGAACTTGCCGAAGAAGCCGCCGGTAAGCGGGATGCCGATCAGTGACAGCAGGAAGATCGTGAACAGCGCCGCCGGTACCGGCTGGCGCGCGTGAGAGTCCGGCCAGGTCGTTCACCTGGACGATACCGCTCACCGGACCGCGCGAAGTAGGTGATCACGGCGAAGGCGCCGATGTTCATGAAGGCGTAAGCGGCCAGGTAGAACATCGCCGCCGCGTTGCCGACGTCGGAGTGCGCCGACACCGCTACCAGCACGTAGCCGGCATGCGCCACGGAGCTATAGGCGAGCAGCCGCTTGATGTTGTTCTGCAGGATCGCCGCGAAGTTGCCGATCGAGCATGGTCGCCAGCGCGACGATCCAGACGATCGGCTCCCAGGCAGCGCCCACCGGACCGAAGGCCACCATGAAGACGCGGAGCAACACGGCGAAGGCCGCCGCCTTCGGACCCGCCGTCAGGAAACGCCGTCACCGGGAGCGGGCGCACCCTCGTAGACGTCCGCCGCCCAGACCTGGAACGGCGCCGCCGAAACCTTGAATGCCAAGCCGACGAAGATCAGCGCCGCGCTCGCGCCCACCGCGAGGAACGGCGTGTCGATGTTGGCGCCGGCCAGCGCCTCGCGGATCGCGGTGAGGTTCGTCGACCCGGTGGCGCCGTAGATCCAGGCGACTCCGTACAGCAGGAATGCCGGTGGCGAACGAACCGAGCAGGAAGTACTTAATGGCGGACTCGTTGTTGCGCGGCGTTGTGCCGCAGGTAGCCGGCCAGCACGTAGCTGGCGATCGAGGAGATCTCCAGGCCGATGAAGACCATGATCAGCTCGGCCGACGCCGCCATCAGGCACTGGCCAACGATCGAGAACAGCAGCAGCGCGATAGTACTCGGCCGAGCCGGGCCGCTCGCGCTCGATGTAGTCAATCGAGCAGAGCACCGTCAGCAGACCCACCACGATCACGATCGCCCGGAAGAACGTGGTGAAGCCATCGAGCACCACCATGCCGTTGAAGGCGGTCGCCTCCGGTGCGCCGGCCAAGGCGAAGGTGGCGCCGAGCGCGACCACGAGCCCGCCAAGCGCGAGGTATCCGCAGCGGCTCTTCCTGCCCTTGGGCAGCGTCGGCTCGAGCACCATCAGCATCGTGCCGATCGCGATCAGCACGATCTCCGGCATCATCCGGACCGCGTCGGGCCAGGATGGCATGTTGCTAGCGAGCATCGGCCACCTCCGTCGCGCGGGCGCCGGTGTCTTGGACGAGAAACTCCGCGTTCACCATCGTCTGATCCAGGATCGAAGCGTTGACGGCCCGGACCGGCGGCAGGAAGGTCTGCGTCGCCGTGCCCATCCAGATCATCAGCACGAGCAGCGGTACGGCGGCGGCCCATTCGCGCGGGCGCAGGTCGATGACATGTGACTGCGGACCGCCTCCGGTGTCTCGCCCTGGAAGACGCGCTGGTACAGCCAGAGCATGTAGCAGGCCGACAGGATCACGCCGACGGCCGCGGACACGGTCCACTTGATGTTGACCTGGGCGGTCCCGACCAGCACCAGGAACTCGCCGACGAAGTTGTTGAGCAGCGGCAGGCCGATGGAGGCGAGCATGGTGATCATGAAAACGACGGTCAACTGCGGAGCCGGCCGTGGCGACGCCGCCGTAGTCGGCGATCTCGAGCGAGTGGCGCCGCTCGTACATGTAGCCGACCAGCATGAAGAGCGCGCCGGTCGAGACGCCGTGGTTAAGCATCTGATAGACCGCGCCGTCCATGCCGGCGGTGCGTGAAGGTGAAGATACCGAGGACGACGAAGCCCAGGTGGCTCACCGAGGAGTAGGCCACCAGCTTCTTCATGTTCGGCTGCACCATGGCGACCAGCGCGCCGTAGATGATGCCGATGATCGCCAGCACGCCGATCATCGGCGCGAACTGCGCGGGCCGCGGTGGGGAACATCGGCAGGCAGAAGCGGAGCAGCCCGTAGGTGCCCAGCTTCAGCATGACGACGGCCAGCATGATGCGAACCGGCCGTCGGGCGCCTCGACGTGGGCGTCCGGGCAGCCAGGTGTGCAGCGGGAACAGCGGCACCTTGATGGCGAAGGCGATGAAGAAGGCCAGGAACAGGAGCATCTGCTCGCCGCGGCCGAGCACCAGGTCGCCCGGAGCGCGATCATCGCCAGCAGCGCCGGGTAGTCGAACGTGCCGGCACGGTTGTAGAGGTAGATGATGCCGCCCAGCATCAGCACCGCAGCCAGCCATCGTGTAGAGGAAGAACTTCACCGCCGCGTAGATGCGGCGGTCGTGGCCCCAGATGCCGATCAGGAAGTACATCGGCACCAGCGAGATCTCCCAGAAGGCGTAGAACAGGAACAGGTCGAGGGAGATGAAGACGCCGATGACGCCGACTTCGAGCAGCAGCAGGAAGGCGTGGAATTCCTTGACGCGCGAGTCTGATGGAGCGCCACGAGACCAGGATCGCGATCGGCGTAAGCAATGTCGACAGGATCACGAGCCAGAGGCTGAGCCCGTCCAGGCCCACGTGGAAGCGGATCGACGGCGATCTCGATCCACGGGATGTCGGTGAGGAACGCGGTGCCGGCGCCCGCGCTCGAGGACCGGCGCGATGAGGCCGAGCGAGAGCGCGAAGACGGCCAGCGAGATCACCAGCGCTGCCACGCGCGTCGCCTGCGCGTTCGCGCGCGGCATCAGCAGCATGGCAACGAAACCGGCGGCGGGCAGCAGGAGGACGATATCGAGCAGGTTCATCGGAGACCTCCCATCAGCCCGACGGCCAGCATGAGGAACACGCACCCGAACAGGACCCAGGTGGCGTAGCTCCGTATGTTGCCCGACTGCAGCAGCCTTACGGTGTTGCCGAAATCGCGGGCCCGCGCGCCGACGCCGTTGACGATGCCGTCGATCACGCCGACGTCGACGACCCGCCACAGCAGCGCGCGCGAGCCGTTGATCGTGGGCTTGATCACGGCGGCGCCGTAGATCTCATCCACGAAGTATTTGTTGTAGACCAGCCGGTAGAGCCCGCCGAGGCTCGAGGTGACCTGATTGGCGAGTCCGGGCCGCGCGACGTAGAACAGGTACGCGAGCGCGATGCCGCCCAGCCCGAGACCGACCGAAAGGAACATCAGCATCGGGTCGTGATGCGCCTCCTCGATGGGGAACATCTCCTCCAGGTAGTGCGGCACCGGCAGGAAGCCGCCGCCGAGCGAGAGCGCCGCGAGCACGGCCAGCGGGATCGTCATCGACGCCGGGCGACTCGTGCGGATGGGCCTCGCCGCGGTACTCGCCGAAGAAGCACATGAAGATCGCGCGGAAGACGTAGAAGGCTGTCATGCCCGCCGTGATGGCGCCGAGCCAGTACATCCACGGATGCGTGTAGTAGGCGGCGAGCAGGATCTCGTCCTTGCTGAAGAAGCCGGAGAACGGCGGCACGCCCGAGATCGCGACGGCCGCGCAGACCAGCGTCACGAAGGTGATGGGGATCTTCTTGCGCAGGCCCCCCATCTTGCGAAGGTCCTGTTCACCGCTGAGCGCGTGAATCACGCTGCCGGAGCCGAGGAACAGAAGTGCCTTGAAGAACGCGTGGGTCACCAGGTGGAAGATGCCGGCGGCGAAGGCGCCCGAGCCCACGGCGAGAATCATGTAGCCCAACTGCGAGACGGTCGAGTAGGCGAAGACCTTCTTGATGTCGAACTGGGTGAGGCCGATGGTGGCGGCGACGAAGGCGGTAACCACGCCGACGGTCGCGACCACGTCCATGGCGATGGGTGCGTGCTCGAACAGTACCCAGCTGCGGGCGATCATGTAGACGCCGGCCGTCACCATGGTGGCCGCATGGATGAGCGCGGAGACCGGCGTCGGACCTTCCATCGCGTCCGGCAGCCAGACGTACAGCGGAATCTGCGCCGACTTGCCGGTGGCGCCGACAAACAGCAGCAGGCAGATGGCGGTGAGGATGCCGGCGGAGGCTTCGGCGGGCATCGTCCCGCGCGGCTTCGAAAACCTGGGAGAAGGTCACCGTGCCGAACGTACGTCAGCATCAGGAACATCGCCAGCGAGAAACCGAAGTCGCCGATGCGGTTCACGATGAACGCCTTGTTGCCGGCCGTCGAGGCGCTCTTCTTGGTGAAGTAGAAGCCGATGAGCAGGTAGCTGCAGAGCCCGACGCCCTCCCAGCCGACGAACATCACCAGGAAGTTGTCGGCCAGCACCAGCACCAGCATGAAGAACATGAACAGGTTCAGGTAGGCGAAGAAGCGGTAGTAGCCGCCTTCGTGGGCCATGTAGCCGATCGAGTAGATGTGGATCAGCAGTCCCACGCCGGTGACGACGAGCAGCATAACCGCCGTCAGGCGGTCCACCATGAATCCGAGCGAGACGTCGACGATGCCGCTATGGATCCAGGTGCCGTACTGCTCGACGTGGGCCTCCTCGAACGCGCCGAGTGAGAACAGCGTCTTCACCACCCACAGGAACGCGAGCGCCACCGTGCCCACCGCTATCGAGTGGATCACGGCCTTGGGCAGCCGCCGCCCGAGGACTCCGTTCACGACAAACCCGGCCAGCGGCAGCGCCGGAATGAGCCACAGATGCTCCATCAGCCGCACCTCCGCTTTGCACGGTTCAGCATGTCCTCTAGCATCTCTTCCATCTCAGCCACCAGCTACTTCCCACCTGCCACCTGCCATTTGCCACCAGCCGTCTCAGTACTTCATGGAATTCAGCTCGTCCACGGAGAGCGTCTTCCGGTTCTTGACCACGGTCAGGATGATTGCCAGTCCGACGGCCGCCTCGGCCGCCGCCACCACCATCACGAAGAACGTGTAGATCTGCCCGTCGATCGAGCCGTGACGATGGGCGAAGGCGACGAAGCTCAGGTTCACGGCGTTCAGCATCAGCTCGATGCACATGAACATCGTGATCAGGTTGCGACGGAACAGGAACCCGGCGACCCCCAGAGTAAACAGGATCGCGCTCAGGATCAGGTACCACGAAAGCGGAACGCCCGCGCTCATTGGTGGACCTCCTTCGGCGCCTCGGGTGTGATGGGCGAGTGCGGCGGCTCTTCCTTCGCCATCTCCCGCGCCGACGGCTGCTCGAGTTCGAATCCGCGCCCGGCGAGCACGACGGCTCCGAGAATCGCCACCAGGATGAGCACCGAGGTCATCTCGAACGGCAGCAGGTAGTTCGTGAAGAGCACCTCGCCGATGTCGCGCGGTCCGCCGTGGGTGAAGTCGCCGAACACGACGCGCTCGCTCGACGGGATCCAGCGCTGGATGATGTAGCTCAGCAATCCGAGCAGGATCACGAGCAGTGGAACTCCGATGAGCCGCGCGGGCCATGAGGTTCCGCCGCGCTTCTCGCCGCCGGCGTTGAGCAGCATGATCACGAACAGGAAGAGCACCATGACGGCGCCGGCGTAGACCAGCACCTGGGTGGCGGCGATGAACTCCCCGCCGAGCAGCAGGTAGAGCACGGCGAGCGATCCCATCACCCCGATGAGCGACAAGGCGCTCTTGATCGGGTGGGTCTGCACCACCACGCTGATGCCGCACAGCAGGGCGATCATGCCGAAGATCGAAAATACGATGGTGTCCATCATCTACCGAGCCAGGTCACCAGGAAGGCCGTGACGAACAGATTGGCCACGGCGACGGGAAACAGGAACGTCCAGGTGAAGCGCATCAACTGGTCGTAGCGGAAACGCGGCATCGTGCCGCGCACCCAGATAAACAGGAATAGCAGGCCGCCGGTCTTGGCCATGAACCAGAACAGGGGCAGCATGTAGGTCTGGACGATCGGAACCAGCAACACCGCCGCCAGCCCGAGGAAGACCACTCCCACCACGGGCAGCGACCGCCGGTCGCGCGCGCGCACCGCGTTCAGGCCGTGATAGAGCGCCATCGCCCCGGCGAGCCCGAACAGCAGAGACGGCACGAAATTCGAGCCGTAGGCCGCCGGGAACAGCGGATGCCAACTGCCCAGGAACACCGTGGTCGTGATCGCCGTGATGGTGATCATGTTGGCGTACTCGGCCATGAAGAATGCGGCGAACTTCATGCTGCTGTACTCGGTGTGGAAGCCGGCCACGAGCTCGTTCTCGGCTTCCGGCAGATCGAACGGGATCCGGTTGGTCTCGGCGAAAGCGGCGATCAGGAAGATCAGGAAGCTCGACGATCTGCGGCGCCGGCAGGTGGAAGACGCTCCAGTTGGGGATGAAGCCGAAGCATGTAGCCGGCCTGCGCGTCGGCGATGTCCCGCAGGCTGAGGCTTCCGGCCACGAGCAACGGCCGCCGCCAGGGCGAGGCCCATCGGCAACTCATAGCTGATCATCTGGGCCGCGGCGCGGAGGCTGCCGAGCAGCGCGTACTTGTTGTTCGACGCCCAGCCCGCCAGCGCGACGCCGTAGACGCTGATCGAAGAGATGGCCAGCAGGAACAGCACGCCGATGTTCAGGTCGGTGAGCTGCATGTAGGTGGTCTGGCCGAAGACCTCGGTGACCGGGCCGAACGGGATGATCGAGATCGCAATTAGCGACAGCGTGATGGCCAGGAACGGTGCCAGCAGATAGAAGAACTTGTTGACGTGGGATGGGAGCAGGTCTTCCTTGGTGAGCAGCTTGATGACGTCGGCCATCGGCTGGAGCAGCCCGTGCGGTCCGACGCGGTAAGGACCCATCCGCAACTGGATATGCGCGAGCACCTTGCGCTCGACCCACTGGAGATAGGCGAGCGTGGTGAGCAGCGCGGCCGCCACGATGGCCGCCTTGATCGCACTCAGGACGTAGAAGTTCATTCTCGTTCCAGGGTGCCGGGCTGACGGAACTGATACAGTCCGCCCGGACCTTCCGTGACCGTGTTCAAGATCTTCGAGTAGCGGCCGAGCGTGCCGGAGGTGAATAGCGTGTCACCCGCGCTCGCAACCAGACCCGGGCGCGGGACCGGAACATCGCCGTTCGCCGCCACCGCCTGCACGGCACCGCCGACGTTCAAGACAACTTCGTCGACGCCGTATCCGGGCACCGTCTGGCGGATCTCGTCCCACACCGCCTGCGGACTCCACAGGCCGAGGTTGACGCTCATTTCCTTCGACAGCAGGCCGGCGATCTCGAGGTCCGTCTTCGGCCCCATCACTTCAATGGCGCGCGCGAGGCGCTGCACCTCGCCGCAGACATTGGTCACCGTACCCTTCTTCTCGTAAGCCGACGCCACCGGCAGCACGACTTTGGCATTCTGCGCCGTCTCGGTGAGGAACATCGCGTGCGCCACGACAAAGGCCTTTCGCGACGCGAGCCGCCCGTGCCGCATCGGGTTCGACCCGGCGACCCACAGCACGTCGAGCTCCTCGGAGGCGAGCATCTCGTCGAGCGACAGGCCGGGGTCGTCGACCACGCGGTAGCCGGGCCCAAGGTCCGGCGCAACACCCATGTCCATCGCGCCGCGGGAGTTCGAGTAGTCCATCAGGCAGACGTACTTGACCGGGATGCCGAGCGAGTCGCCGAACGCGACCAGCCGGCGGAGGCTCTCGCCCTCGACGGCGGCGCCGAAGAGGATGACCAGCTCGGGCTCGCCCTTGAGCGTTTCCGCAAGCGATTCCACCGCGGCCATCTCCTCGCCGGCCGCGGCCCGCAGGCTCCGCGTGGCGTAGAGGTCCTCGCGCACCGGACCCGGCGTCACGGTGTAGACGTGTGCTCCGTGGTGCCGCCAATTGGCGCGCAACTGGAACGCGAGCAGCGGGTGCTGCTGGGCGAGGTCGCTTGCAACGACGAGCGCGGCCTTCGTCTCGTAGAGATCCTGGGTTCGCGCCAGCGCCTCGGCCCGTCCCCCGAGCGCCGCGAGCAGCGTCTGCGATGTCGCCCGAGCGGCGGTGGTCGATGTTATTCGTCCCCAGCACCTGCCGGGCGAACTTCTGCAGGTAGAAATTCTCCTCGTTGGAGGCGTGGACCGAGCCCACGACGCCGAAGACGCCGTCCCGCGCCTTGACCTCGCGGAAGCGCGCGGCCACCAACTGCGAGCGCCTCGGCCCAGGGCACCGGCTCGAAGCCCGCCTTGCCCTGACGCAGCGGCGTGGTGAGCCGGTCCGGATGCTCGATGAAGTCGAACGCATAGCGGCCCTTGATGCAGAGGAACTCGCCGTTGATGCCGGTGCGGTCGCGATTGTTGCCGCGGATGATCTCGTTGTTGCGGACGCCGAGCGTCGTCTTGCAGCCGTTCGAGCAGTGCGTGCAGATGGTGCCGACGTGCTTCATCTCCCACGGCCGCGTCTGGTAGCGGTAGGTGCCGCTGGTGAGCGCGCCGACCGGACAGATGTCGATGCAGGCGCCGCACTCGTCGCACTCGAGATGGTCGCCGTGGTTGGGGCGCGATCTCGGTGAACGCGCCGCGGCTCACCACGCCCAGCGCTTTCACGCCGAGGCCCTCGTCGCAGATGCGCACGCAGCGATAGCAGAGGATGCAGCGCGGCGCGTCGTAAAAGACGACGGGCGAGAACTGACTGCTCGTCGACGTGGTGTTTGATCTCGGTGAATCGGCCCTCGCCGGCGCCGTAGCGGAAGACCAGGTCCTGCAGCTCGCATTCGCCGCCCTTGTCGCAGACCGGGCAGTCGAGCGGATGGTTCGTCGAGCAGGAACTCGAGCATGGCCTTCCGCGCGGCCGACCACCTTCGGGCTCTCGGTCTTCACCACCATGCCGTCGGCGACGGGCAGCGTGCAGGAGGTCATCAGCTTCGGCGCCTTCTCCACCTCCACCAGGCACATGCGGCAGGCGGCCTGCAGTGTCAGGCCCTCGTAGTAGCAGAAGGCGGGGATCTCGATGCCGACGCTCTTGGCGGCGTTGATGACCAGGGTCCCGGCGGGTACGCGTGACCTGTCTTGCCGTCGATGGTCAGCGTGACCAGATCTGCCATTCTAGAGCACCACCAGACGGTCTCGGTCTTCGGCGCCTGCTTGCGGCCAGCCGCGCCTCGAATTCATCGCGAAATTTTTGACGTAGGAGATGGTCGGCATCGCCGCCGCGTCGCCGAGCGGGCAGAAGGTGTGCCCGAGCATGTTCTCGCGACAGCTCGCCGATCAGGTCGATGTCGCTTGACTGCACCCTGGCCGGCATCGACGCGCGTCAGCGAGCTTTTTGAGCCACAGCGTGCCCTCGCGGCAGGGAACGCACCAGCCGCAGCTCTCGTGCTGGTAGAACTTCATGACGCGGAGCGCGACCTTGACCATGTCGGTGTCCTCATCCATGATGACGACGCCGCCGGAGCCCAGCATGCTGCCGGCCTTGGCGACGCTGAATCGAAGTCCATGGCGACGTCGCACTCCTCGGCCTTCAGCACGGGGCACGACGAGCCGCCGGGAATCACCGCCTTCAGCTTCTTGCCGCCGCGCATCGCCGCCGCCGACCTCCTCGATCATCCGCATCAGGTTGAAGCCCATCGGCAGCTCATAGACGCCGGGCCTGTTGATGTGGCCGGAGAGGCAGAACAGGCGCGTGCCGCCGTTCTTGGGCGGACCCAGCTCGGCGTAGGCCACCGCGCCCATGCGGAAGATCGCCGGGGCGTTGCAGAAGGTCTCGACATTGTTGAGCACGGTCGGGCACTGGAAGGCGCCCGAGACCGCCGGGAACGGCGGCCGGATGCGCGGCTGGCCGCGCTTGCCTTCGAGCGACTCGAGCAGCGCCGATTCCTCGCCGCACTCGTAGGAGCCGGCGCCGGTGTGCGTGTAGACGTCGAAGTCGAGGCCGCTGCCGAGGATGTTCTGGCCCAGATAACCGCGCTCGTACTGCTCGGCGATGGCGCGGTCCATGATCTCGATCAGGTAGCGGTATTCGCCGCGGATGTAGATGTAGCCCGTGCGTCGCGCCCACGGCCAGCGCCGCGATGAGCATGCCTTCGAGCAACTGGTGGGGATCGTGCTCCATCAGGACACGGTCCTTGCAGGTGCCGGGCTCGCCTTCGTCGGCGTTGACGACGATGTACTTGGGCTTGCCGGTGTCTGCGCGGCACGAAGCCCCACTTCAGTCCGGTCGGGAAACCCGCCCCGCCGCGCCCGCGCAGGCTCGACGCCTTCACCTCGTCGATGATTGCCGCTGGCGCCGAGCGCCACCGCCTTGCGGAAGCCGACGTAGCCCTCCGTCGGCGAGGTAGGTGTCGAGCGACCTGCAGTCTGGCAGGCCGAAGCGCCGGTCAGGACCTTGACTTCGAGCGGATTGGGTTCATAGCGGGTATTGCTGTGAGTCAATCTCTAGGCCCCCTGGTCCTGCCTTCGCCGTGCGGCTCTTCCGAGTTCCTCGATCAGCCGGTCGAGCTTCTCCGGGCGTCACCTCGTGATGATAGTCGTAGTTCGACCTGCATGGCCGGCGCCCAGGAGCAGGCGCCCAGGCACTCGACTTCCTCGACCGAAATCTCGCCGTCCGGTGTCATGCCGCCGCCGTCGACGCCGAGCTTCTCCTTGGCCTGCTCGAACAACTGGTCGGCGCCGAGCAGCATGCAGCTGATGTTGGTGCAGACCTGGACGTGCTGCCGGCCACGCGGCTTGGTGGTCAGCATCGAGTAGTAGCTGATCACCTCCTCGACCTCGAGCGCCGAGATCCCGAGCCGGTGGCGAGATCTCCGCGATCAACTCCTCGCGTGAGCGCGCCGACCTCGTCCTGGGCGTAACAGCAGCATCGGGATCAGGGCGGCGCGCTCCCGGCCTTCCGGGTAGCTCTGCATGCAGCTTGGCGAAGCGGCTTTCCAGTTCCGGCGAGAACGTCATAGGCTAGCGATCCACGTCCCCCAGCACGAAATCCAGGCTCCCCATCGAGGCGATCACGTCGGCCACCAGCTCGTCCTTCGACCATCGCCGGCAGCGCCTGCAGATTGCCGAAGCTCGGCGTCCGCATGAAGACGCGGTAGGGCTTGGCGGTGCCGTCGCTGACGACGTAGTAGCCCAGTTCGCCGCGCGGGGACTCAATCGCCTGGTAGACCTCGCCGGCCGGCACCTCGAAGCCCTCGGTGACGATCTTGAAGTGATAGATGAGCGCCTCCATCTGGGTCTTCATCTTTTCGCGGTCCGGCAGCACCACGCTGCGGAGCATCGGCCTTCCAGTCGCCTTCCGGCATGCCGTCCAGCGCCTGCTCGACGATGCGGGCGCTCTGCCGCATCTCCTCCAGCCGCACCTGGTAGCGCGCGAAGACGTCGCCTTCGGTGCGCAGTCGGCACCTCGAAGTCGAACTTCTCGTAGCTCGTATAGGGCTCGCGACTTGCGGATGTCCCAGTTCAAGCCGGCGGCGCGCAGCAGCGGTCCGGTGACGCCGAGGTCAATGAGATCCTCCAGCGCCAGGTGGCCCGACGCCCTGGGTCCGCCGCAGCCAGATCGGGTTCTTCGTCAGCAGGTTCTCGTACTCGTCCACCTTGCTCGGGAAAGCGTCGATGAAGCGCCGGACCACCTTCTCCCAGCCCACGTGGCGGCTCCAGCGCGAGTCCGCCGACGCGAATGTAGCTGGTCATCATCCGCTGGCCGGAGAACATCTCGAAGATCCGCAGCAGGTCCTCACGTTCGCGGAAGCAGTAGAGGAAGACGCTCATGGCGCCGATATCGAGCGCCTGCGTCCCGAGCCAGACCAGGTGGCTGTTGATGCGCGTCAGCTCGACCAGCAGCACCCGCATCCACTGCGCCCGGGGCGGGATTTCGAGCCCGAGCAGCTTCTCCACCGCCAGCGCGTAGCAGAGGTTGTTCGAGAGGTTGGCCAGGTAGTCGACCCGGTCGGTCAGCGTCACCGCCTGCTGGTAGGTGAGCGCCTCGCACTGCTTCTCGATGCCGGTGTGCAGGAAGCCGATATCGGGTTCGGCGCGGCGGATGGTTTCGCCTTCGAGCTCCAGCACCAGCCGCAGAACGCCGTGCGTCGAGGGGTGCTGCGGCCCCATGTTGAGCGTCATGCGGCGTTCGGCCGTTTCGTCGGCGCTCGCGGGCGTTGTACCGGCTCATCGCTCATGAATCGTTACTCGTCCTGGTAACCGTACTTGTAGCCGTGCACCGGGTAGTCCTTGCGCAGCGGATGGCCTTCCCAGTCCTCGGGCATCATGATCCGCTTCAGGTTCGGATGGCCGCGGAAGGTGACGCCGAACAGGTCGAAGACTTCGCGCTCATACCAGTCGGCGGTGCGCCACACACCGGTCACCGAATCGATCTCGGGCGCCTCGCCCGGGAGGCGGCACTTGAGCCGGAGCCGCTCGTTGTTCGAGATCGAGTGCAACTGGTAGATGATCTCGAAGCGCGGCTCGGCCGGATGCCGATCCACGGCGGTGATTCCGGAAAGGCGTTCGAAGCGGCGCTCCTGTTTGAGGAACCGGCACGCCTCGCGAATCTTCTCGGGAGAGATCTCCAGGGTGACTTCGCCCCGGTCGCGCCCCGCGGCCACGATCGCGGCCGGATCGTGCGCCTCTAGGGCGACGGCTGATTCGATGTCGTCAAGTCCTTCAGGAAGCATGAGTGTTCTGGTCTATGACTCCCCGGCGGCTCCGGTCTCCTCAGACCAGTCCAGCACACCTTTTCTCCAGATGTAGAGGAACCCCCAAAGTACGAGCATCGACGAACAGGAACATTACCACCCAGCCATACCAGCCGAGCTGATCGTAGACGACTGCCCAAGGGTACAGGAACACCACCTCCACGTCGAACAGGATGAAGATCATCGCCACCAGGAAAAACTTCACGCTGAAGCGCTCGCGGGCACTGCCCACGGGCTCCATCCCGCACTCGTAAGGCGAGTTCTTGATCCGGTTCCGGACCCGCTTCCCCAACAGGAAGGAGGCTCCGATCATCCCCCCGGCCACCGCCATCGCGATCAGGATCTGCAGCAGCACCGGGAAATACGTCTCGGCCAGTGAAGTCGGCATCAGGCTCCTGTTCTGTGAGCCGCCACGGCGGCTGTCCGCCTCGATGGAGCGAGCAGAAACGCAAGCCACTGACGGCATTGAGATTCGCAACTCGTCTGTCTTGAACGGACAATCACAGCGTCAGATTCTGACTATAATGAGGGCGAGCGGCGGGTGTCAATGCGGACGCCTCTGTCCGTTCGGTCTTCGCGGCGGCAGGGGCGATGTCTACTTCAGACGAGGATATCGAGATTACGGTCAACGGTGATCCTCACCGGGCGCCGGCGGGGCGTACCGTGCAGAGACTGCTTGAGGACCTCGGGATCCCTCCTGGCCGGGTGGCCGTCGAGCTAAACCGTAACATATTGAAACAAGAAGCCTGGAGTTCCACTCGGCTGGGCACGGGCGACCAGCTCGAGATCGTGCACTTCGTGGGCGGCGGCTGATCCCGCAGATGGTCGGCGTGGGGACCGTGCGCCGATCCGGTGGCGCGAAACTTGCCCCGTAATGGGGCGAGAGTGCTATTGACACCCCCCACGGTTCGGGTAAAATCAGGAGTGCCCCAGTAGCGGAAAACGGAAGGCGCAAATCGTGTTCAAAACAAAAAAGGCTCGTTCCGAAGGCTTGGCCGACCGGACCTACAATTCCAGCGACGTGGCCAAGATCGCGGGGGTTAGCCTCCGGCAGCTCCAGTGGTGGGACGAGCGGAAGGTTGTCTCCCCGCGCCACGAGGGACACAAACGGATCTATCGCCCGGCCGAGGTGATCGAGGTCACGGTGATCGCCGAGCTGCGGCGCAAGGGATTCTCGCTCCAGAAGATCCGGCGCGTGCTGCGTTTTCTGCAGCGCGAGATGGGGCGGCGGCTCAGCGATGTACTCTCGAACGAGTCCGACCTCCACCTGCTGACCGACGGCAAGACGATCTACCTCGAGGAGAGCGAGGCGCGCATCATCGACCTGCTGAAGTCCGCCCAACAGCCGATGTTCCTGGTTTGCGTCACCGACCAGGCCCGGCGTCTTGACATGAACCGGAAGAAGCCCACCAAGGCCACCCCGGCGGTCCGTCGCCGCGCCCAGGCCGTTTAGAGTCGCGGCGAAGGCGAAGCACTTACCGCGGAAGGTATCCCGGTCATTCCTGTTTGTACGGGTTGGGGAACGGCTCCACGTGGATATTGACATCCAGGATCGGCAGCTCGGATTCCATCAACCTGTCCTTGGCCCGATGGGCGATCTCATGGCCGTCGCGGACGGGGATCAGACCGTCGACCTCGATGTGGACATCGACAAAATAGCCGAGGCCGCTCTTCCGGATCAGACACTTATCTAGCTGTTCCACGCCTGGAACGCCAAGCAGGATCCCCCGGATTCGCTCGTGGATATCCTCTGGCGGGGCGGCGTCCATGATGTCGCGCAGGGCGTTACGAAGCAGCCGGACGCCGTTGCGGGCGATGATCAGGCAGGCGAACAGGGCCGCCCAATCGTCGGCGGCCTCGTAGCCGGCGCCGCCGATGAGGGCTATGGAGATGCCGACGAAGGCCGCGGCCGAGGTCAGGGCGTCGGAGCGATGGTGCCAGGCGTCTGTCTTCACGGCAGCGCTTTGGATGGCGGTTCCTGTCCGGTTCAGGTACCGGAAGAGAATCTCTTTGGTGGCCACCACGACCACCAGGACTCCAAGGGTCCAACTTGCCGGGAGGTGGCCGGGCGCCCGAATCTCGCGGACGCTCTGGATCGCGATCACGATGGCGGCAATGAACAGGCCGCCGGCCACCGCCGTGGCCCCCATCGGCTCCGCCTTGCCGTAGCCGTAGGGGTAGCGCTCGCTGGGAGGCGCCGCCGCGATTCTGAGTGTGCCGACCACTACCAGGGCGCTGAAGATGTCCAGCATCGATTCGACGCCGTCGGCGATGAGGGCATACGAATAACCGGCGATGCCGGAAATGATCTTGATCGCCGCCAGAAAGCAACTGACCGCGATGCCGACCAGAGTCGCTCGCGTACCCCTGGCAGCGGATGCGGCAATCTGAAGGCGGGGGTCCAGAGGCGTCATCGCTGTCGTTCTTGTCCCGACGCACGTGCCCCTGAATCACCCGGAGGACGGGCCGGCGTGGTCTCTGGAAGCTATGAAGAAATCCGGGGACTGTCCCGCCGCGCCTCAAATCTTTCAATGCCTTCGAAAGCGTCGTGGACTGCCCCCAAAGGATTCTTTCAGAGCTTCCAGGCTCACGATAGCACAGCCGCCCTGCACGTCCCGTACTTACCGGGAGGCCCCGGGAATGACATCAGGCTTCGCCGACCCGCAGAAGCGAGAGCAATTCCGCCGCTACCTGTTCGATCGCCTCGTCGGTCACGGGGCTCTGCCCCTTCTCGAAGCCGAGGTCGGTCACTCGCAGGTGGCGAAAACCTTCAAAGCCGGCCTTGCGTAGGAGCTTCGCGGCGCAGTCCGTCTCACAGCCGTCGATCACCGTGACTGAATCCGCCGCGCGCGTGTTGCCGACGATCGTCTCCACGTCGGCGCCGATCCCGGCCAGGCAGTACATCCTGGCGTCGCTACACCGGTGCACCTGACGGGTAGCGCGATCGGCGAGCTCCGCCGTATCAGCCGCCCCCGAGCAGGAGAACAGCAGCCGCAAACCACTGCCACAGGAACACTTGCCGTTGTGAGCCATGTTTGTGTTCTTCCTTGTTGCTTCTACCGCTTCTGTAAGTAGCCGACGATCTCGTCGGTACTGGCCGCCTTGCCAATCACCTTCACGTTGCCGTCGACCACCAACGCCGGCGTAATCAGCACGCCGCGCTTGGCGATTTCGTTGAAGTCGCGCACCTTTACAATACTGCAGTCCTCAAGTCCGAGGCGTTCGACGGCCGCGCGGGCGTTGTCCGTGAGTTGGTTGCACTTAGCGCAACCGGTTCCAAGAATTTCTATTTTCATGTGATACGTCCCTGAATTACCTGTCCGTAGATGAGTCCGGCGGCCGTCGCCATCAGCACCACCAGAGCGGTGAATACCGCGGTCTTCTTCACTCCGAGCACCGAGCGGATGACGAGGATGCTCGGCAGCGACAACGCCGGTCCGGCCAGCAGCAACGCCAGCGCCGGCCCTTGGGCCATCCCGTGCTCCATGAGCGACTGCAGGATGGGAATCTCGGTGAGCGTGGCGAAGTAGAACAGAGCGCCGATCACGGAGGCGATCAACGTGGAGCCCAAGTCATTTCCGCCGACCCAGGCGGCTACCTGTTTGTCCGGCAGCAGCTCGCCGAGAAAGCCGACCGCGAAAACCCCGCCGAACAGCAGCGGGACCAGGAGCTTCGTGAAGTCCCAGGTATTGCGCATCCACTCCCCGACCTCGCCGCGATCGAACCATCTCCACACCATCAGCAGTACGCCCAGGCCCATCAGCCCGGCCAGGTACCACTTCGCGTGGTAGATGGCCATGACCCAGGTATCGGCGTCCTCGATGGATGCGATTTCGGACTTTGCCAGGGTCACCTTGTCACCGGCGGCGAGGTTGCCCGCCGGCCGCTCGACCTGGAACATGATGTCGTCGCGGGCCTCCTGCAACAGCACCACCTGGAGCTCGGTTCCATCGGTTTTGTGAACCACGACATTGCCCGGGTTGTACCAGTCGCTGAAGACGAGGAACGCCATCATCGCGGCGAAGTAGACTCCCGTCTGCCAGATCTTCCGCCGGGGTGGCGGCGGATCCGGCAACTGCATCGCGATGGCGGCCCGCTCTTGTTCGTCCTTGCGAAAAACGAGCGCCATCAGGAGGCCAACGACGATTCCGAAGACCACCGCGCCGACCGCGCGCCACAGGCCCAGCTCGAATCCGAGTACGCGGGCCGTCAGGAACACCGCGAGGATGTTCAGCGCCGGACCGGCATAGAGGAATGCCGCCGCCGGCCCGAGTCCCGCTCCGACGCGGTAGATACCGGTGAACATCGGCAGTACGCTGCACGAGCAGACCGCCAGCACGGTGCCCGATACCGATGCCACCGAGTACGCCTCCACCTTCTTCGCCTTGGGCCCCAGGTGGCGGAGCACCGCTTCCTTGGAGAGAAAGGTCGTGATCGCGCCGGCGATGAACAGCGCCGGGACCACGCAGGCCAGCGTGTGGTTGCGTGCATACCACTGCAGCATGCGGAACGCCTCGAGGATGGCGGCCTGCACCCTGGCGTTGGACAACGGGAGGGAATAAGCCACGATAAAGATCGCCGCAAACGCACCGAAGATCTTCCACTGCTTCGACATAAGATTATGGTTGTATGGCCATATCGCCATGAATCGGGTCAAAAAGAAGATCGCGGCTTCACAAAGACACTAGCTCTTGCTGCGCCTTGACGTTCTCGGCCAAAATCGATTCGATGCACCCAAAGAAACCTTCGAGACACTGGCACTTGACCGAGTAGAAGCTCATCGCTCCTTCGCGGCGAACGCCCACCAGGCCGGCGTCGCGCAGGATCGCCAGATGCTTCGAGACGGTGCTCTGGTCCGCTTTGGCCAGCGCGGTGAGGTCACAAACGCAGATCTCGCCCTTCTGCCGGAGAGCGTCGAGGAACATCAGGCGTGTCGGATGCGCGAGCGCCTTGGCGATCTTTGCCCGCGCCTCGTAGCGTTGCCGGCTCATCAGACTCATGGCTTCATTGCCATTATGCCATATATCCGATCCGGTGTCACGGCCGAACGGTTCGACCGGCAGGGCATTCGATCGCCCCGGCCCCCGCGTCTCAGGATCCGGTCGAGGAGTAGTTCCGCACACCGCGGTTCCACACGAGGACCGCCATCGCGAGGAACACCACCGTCACCACCGGTAACAGCCACCCGTACACACCGTAGGTCTGCCGGCGCAGCACGGCCGCCGTCGGATAGAAGGACGCGAATCCGAACGGGACGATCCAACTGAGGAAGAACTTGATTACGGGGCTGTAGATGTCCAGCGGATACCGCCCGAAGGTCAGCATATTGTAGACGGGCGGCACCACTCCCACGCGGTCCTCCATCCAGAACGACACGCACGTCAGCATCAGGAACACGGCCACGTAGATGGCGCAGCCGCAGAAGGAGGCGAACGCGAAAAACAGCCAATCCGGCACGCCGAGCGTCAGGTGTAGCTTATCGGCGCAGGTGATGATCAGGAAAACGCCCAGCACGACGTCGCCCAGCGCCTCCAGCCGGAACTGCTCGAACAGAATCTGGAACAGCGAGTTCACCGGACGCAGCAGCACCCGGTCAAACTTGCCCTCGACAATGTACTCCTGGCCGAAGTAATAAAGGTTGACCGACACCATGTTGAACAGTGCCATCGGCAGCAGCGAGAAGCCGTAGATCATGAGGATCTCGTAGAAGCTCCAGCCGAGCAGCTTCGGCACGCGGGCGAAGATCAGCCAGACGACGGCGATCCCGAAGACGGTGGCGATCAGGGTGGTCACCAGGGAGACGAAGAAGTCGCCCCGGTAGGCCATGCGCACCTTGGAATACTGATAGAAGTACTCGAGGAACAATGTCAGGTGGCGGCGCATCCGTTATCCTCCATGGATCGTGATCTTTCGGCTGAGGGTCCGCCAGAGCCAGGCGCCGAAGGCGACCAGGAACACCACCCAGAAGATCTCCAGAGCGAAGACGCGGAACATTTCGGTGGGCTCCATCTTCCCCAGGTAGATCATTAGCGGCGTGAATCCGATATGTTCGAACGGCAGCCAGTGCGAGATCTCCCGGAACGGCGACGGGAAGAGCGTGATCGGGACGAGCAGGCCGCTCAACAGCTCCTGCATCCAGAACTTGGCCCGCAGCAGGCCCAGGATCGATTTCAAGCTCACCGCGCAGGCGCCGACAATGAAGTTGAGCGCGGCGACAATGACGATGCTGAAGACGATCGACACCAGAAACGCCGCAAAGTAGAACGGCGAGGCCGGCCCTTGCACCGGAAACACCAGCGTCACCACGATCCCCGCCGGGACCGTCAGCATCAACAGGCGAAACGCCGCCTCGCCCAGCGCGCGCGCCACGTAGCTCCACTGCACGCTCACCGGCTTGAGCATCACCATGCTGATCTTGCCTTCCAGGATGTCCTGGGCCATCTCGCGGTCGATGTTGTTGAAGTACAGCGACCGGATCACCCAGCCGACGGCGACGTAGGTGATCATCTCCTTGAAGCTCAGCCCGCCGAATTGGGAATCGTACGAGTAAACCGCCTTCCAGATGAAGTAATAGACGCTGACGTTGATGAAGTAAGTGATGATCCCGGTGTAGTAACGCAGCCGGAACGCCAGCATGTTCATGAAGCCGATGCGGGCGAATTCGGCGTAGGTGGCGGCAGTGCGCATGGCTTAGCGGGACGGCCGCGAGCTCGGCGACAGGTTCTCGGCCAGTGTCTCGCCGAGGTAGATCCGCCGGACCACCTTCTCGATCGACTGCTCTTCGATGGCGATGTCCCGCACCTCGATCGCGGTGACCACCTGCCGGATCACCTCCGCCGTCGACCACGCCTCGCGCGGGAAGTGCAGCCGGAAAGTCAGCTCGTCCACTTTCTCGCAGCCGACGTCCGGGATGGCCAGCGCTTCGAGCGCCGCCACCTGGTCCGGGTCCTTGACTTCAATCCGTAGCGCCTGCTCCGACCACAGCCTGTCCTTGAGCTCGGCCAGGCCGCCGTCGAACAGGAGCCGCCCATGATCGATTACCATGAGCCGGGCGCAGAGCTCCTCGATGTCCGATAGATCGTGCGTCGTGAGCAGCATCGTCGTGCCGTACTTGCGATTGACCTCGCGCAGGAAGATGCGGATGTTTTCCTTGGCGACAATGTCCAGTCCGATGGTCGGCTCGTCGAGGAAGACGAGCGGCGGGTTATGGATCATCGCCGCGGCTACGTCGCAGCGCATACGCTGGCCGAGCGAGAGCTTCCGCACGGGCGTGTGCAGGTACTGACCGAGATCGAGGATCTCGTCGAAATGCTTCATCCGGGCGTTGTAGTCCGCCTCGGGAATCTCGTAGATCTTCTTGAGCAGCCGGAAGCTCTCGACCACGGCGATGTCCCACCAGAGCTGCGTCCGCTGCCCGAAGACGACGCCGATGGTCTTGGCGTACTGCGTCCGGTGCTTCCAGGGAGTGAATCCGTTGGCGAACACCGCCCCGGCAGACGGCACCAGGATGCCCGTCAGCATCTTGATCGTGGTGGATTTGCCGGCCCCGTTCGGCCCGATGTAGCCGACCATTTCCCCGGGCCGAATTTCGAAGGAGATCTTGTCCACCGCCCGCAGGGCCCGGTACCGGCGCCGGAACAGATCGACTGATGGCCCCCCGGATCCCTTCCCGGCGATCGAAGGTCCGGAATTCCTTCACGAGATCGTCGACTTCGACAATGCCGGGCATCTTCCCTATTCTACGGGGACTACGCGCCTTGAAAACCCCCCTCCAGGTTGCTAGGCTGAAATGCTGCGCGATTTCTGTGTCCTTGTTCGGACACATCCACGCATGGCTGAAGGAGTACCTGCAGTTGGTTGACGCCCGAGAGACTCTTCGGCGGCATGAGATTCTCATCATCGGGTCCAACGGTTTCCTCGGAAAAGTCCTACTAGGGCTGCTCCTGGACCGCTTCCCCGATCTGAAGCATATCCACATCCTCATGCGGTCCAAGAGAAAGGTATCGCCCGAGGAGCGCTTCCGCAAGGAGGTGCTCGCCTCGCGACCGCTCGAGGAGATCGTTGCGCGCGTCGGGCTCGAGAGCGTCGACAACAAGGTCACGCTTCACCCGGGAGACCTGGGCCAGCCGGATTGCGGCCTGGACGAGGATTCGCTGCGGGATCTCGCCGGCCGCGTCGGGCTGGTGATCAATTGCGCCGGGCTGGTCGAGTTTTTCCCCCCGGTGGACGACTCCTTCGCCTCGAACGTCGACGGCGTCGAGCATGTCATCGAGCTCGCCCGGCGGCTCGGCGCCAAAGTGCTGCACGTGTCCACCTGCTTTGTCTGCGGCGAAGCCGATGGCCTGATCGAGGAGTCCGAACCCACCCCGTCGTACTACCCGCGTCGCCGCGGCGCCTGTGACCGCGGCTTCCAGCACGATCGAGAAATCCGCTACATGCGGGAGAGGATTCGCGAGGCCTACGCCGAGGCCGGTATCGAGCCCGGCGAACGCCGCACCCGCGAACTCTCTCGCCGGCTGAGCGACCTGGGCTTCCAGCGCGCGCTGCAGTGGGGCTGGACCAATACCTACACCTACACCAAGAGCCTGGGCGAACAGCTCCTGGCCGCGGCCGACGACATCGAATACACGATTGTCCGGCCGGCCATCGTGGAGGCGGCGCTCGAGTTCCCGTTCCCGGGCTGGGTGGAGGGCGGACGCACGGCGGCTCCGCTGGTGATGATCGCCATGAGCGGCCAGCGCCACTGGACCGTGCGCGAGGACGCGCCGATGGAGGTCGTCCCGGTCGACCTGGTGGCGTCGTCGATTCTCATCGCCGGAGTCATGCTCATCGCCGGCCAGGCCGAGAAGGTCTACCAGGTCTCCACCGCCGACGTGAACCCGATCTACTTCGGTGTGCTCATCCGGATGCTGTACGACGAGTACCGCCGCCGCGAACGGCGCAACGGCTTTCGTCTATCGCTGCCCGCCGGAGTGCGGGTGCTCACGCCGGATGAGGCCCGGGCCCGCGGGCGTTGGGAACAACAGAACATCGGCCGTCTCCAGCAGTGGGCCACCGGGCTCCGCCGGACCATGGAACGCGCCGGCATTCCGGGCGCCGATCACGTGCGCCGCGTCGCGATGAAGCTGCGGCAAACGGGATTGAAGGCCATGATCCGCGACCAGGCCCTCGAACTCTACCGGCCCTTCATGCACGACAACCGCTTCATCTTCGAAACCGAGAACATCCGCTGCGCCCACCGCCAGCTCTCCGTCCATGACCGGGACCTGCTGCCCTGGAACCCGGAGGAGATCGACTGGAAGGAGTATTGGATCAACAACGAGGTCCATGGCGTTGAGCGGTGGGTGCGGCCGGAGAGTGCAGTGGGGCCGAATTGACCATGGCCGCTCCGACCACACCAATAGAAGCGGCGGCCATCGAGCACCAGGTGCTCGACGTTGTCCGGGACCTCCTCGAGGAGCGGCGCCGCCTCGTTGCCCCCGGCACCGTCTCACTCCACTCGCACCTCCAACGGGACCTTGGCCTGGGCCGTCTGGATCTGATCGAGCTGACCGCCCGCTGTGAGGCGTTTTTCGAAATCGCCCTGCCGTCCGACATCGCCATGGAAGGCGAGACGCCGGCGGCATGGGTCGATGCCATTCGCGCCGGTGAGCCCGCCGCGGAAGCGCCCCGCACTTATCACATCAGCCCGCCGCGGGCCGACGCCCTGGGCGAGCCCTCCGGCGCCAGGTCCCTGATCGATGCGATGGTGCACCACGCCGAGGCCGACCCGGGGCGCGTCCACATCCATCTTCTCGAAGGCGACTCGGGGCAGGGGATCACCTACGGCCGGCTCTATGACGAAGCTTCGGCCGTCGCCGCCGGACTCGCCGACCAGGGCCTGGAGCGGAACGAGACGGTAGCCATCATGCTGCCGAGCACGGCCGACTTCTTCTATGCCTTCTTCGGCGTCATCCTCGCGGGCGGCATCCCGGTGCCCGTCTATCCGCCCACCCGGCCGGACCGCATCGAGGAGTACGTCCGCCGCCAGATCGTGGTGCTGCGTCGCGCCGCGGTTCGGTTCCTGATCACATTCCCCGAGGTCCGTCCCGTGGTCCAGATCCTGCGCGTCAACCTGCCGACGCTGGTCGAGGTGACTAACGTCAACGACCTGCGGCATACTCGCGCCCGTCTCGGCGCCGGTTCCGTGCGGCTCGCCGACCACGCTGTCCTGCAATTCACCTCCGGCTCCACCGGCGACCCGAAGGCCGTCGCGCTGTCGCACGAGGCGGTGCTCGCCAACATCCGCGGCATCGGACGCGCCGTCGAGGTCCGCCCCGGCGACGCCCTGGTCACCTGGCTGCCGCTCTACAGCGACCTCGGCCTGATCGGCTGCTGGCTGTTCGCGATGTACTGGTCGGCGCCCATTACCGTGCTCTCGCCGCTCGATTTCCTCCAGCGCCCCGAACGCTGGCTGCGCGCGATCCACGAGACGCGGGGCACCCTATCGGCCGGTCCCAACTTCGCCTACGAGCTCTGTACGCGGCGCATCCCGGCCTCCGCGCTCGAGGGCATCGATCTCAGCTCGTGGCGCGTTGCCGTCAACGCCGGCGAGCCGGTGCTCGTGGAGACCGTCGACCGCTTCACCCGCCGCTTCTCGGACTTCGGCTTCCGCTCCGAGGCGATGCTCCCGTGCTTCGGCCTGTCGGAGTCGACCGTCGCGCTGACGGTGCCGCCGCCGGGCCGCCTCCCGGTGCGCGACCGCATCGACCGCGGCGAGTTCGAGCGCAACGGCCGCGCCGTGCCCGCCTCGACCGAAGACCCTTCGCCGCTGACCTTCTTCTCGACGGGCGAGCCCATCGAGGGCCAGCGGATCCGGCTCGTCGACGATGAGGACCGCGACGTCGGCGAGCGCATCCTCGGCCGTCTGCTGTTCCGCGGGCGTTCGACGATGACCGGCTACTTCCGCAATCCGCAGGCCACCCGGACCGTGGTGCGCGAGGACGGCTGGCTCGACTCCGGCGATTACGGCTACCTCGCCGGCGGGGAATTCTTCTTTACGGGACGCAGCCGCGAAGCCATCGTCAAAGCGGGCCGCAGCGTGCACCCGTTCGATGTCGAGACGGCGGTGGGCGCCGTGGCCGGCGTGCTCTCCAACTCCGCTGTCGCCTTCGGCGCTCCGGACAGCACCACCGGCGCCGAGCGGTTGATTGTCACCGCCGAAACCCGCGCCACCAGCCAGGAGGATTTCCGGCGGATCGAGGCGGAGATCGTCCGGGTAGTCGACGAGTACCTCGGGATGCCGCCGGACCGGGTCCAGTTGGTGGAACCCGGCTGCCTGCCGCGGACCCAGAACGGCAAGCTGCGCCGCAACGAGATCCGTGCTCTCTACGAAAGCGGCCGCCTGCGCACCGTGAGCCGGCCGCCGTGGCGACAGTTGGTACGGCTGCGTTGGGAGAACCTCGGTTCGCTGTTCGGCCTCTCGCTCAAGCGGACGCGTCTCGCGGCGGGCCGTAATCTCACCGGCTCGGCCGTAGCATCGATTGCCAGAGTTGTCGGCGCCTGGACCCGCCTCTCGGGGAACAAGTGCTGCATCCGTCCCGCCTGCCGGTGGATCCTCGGCCTCTTTGCGCAGCGGTATTCGGTGCAGGGGCAGGACTGGCCGGCGAACGGGCTCCCGACGCTTTACGTCGCCAACCGCTCCGGGACGTGGGACCCGCTCATCGTCGCCGCGGCGTTCCCCGACGGTGTGCGGTTTGCCGACGTCGCCGCGATCAACGGCCTGCCGCCCGCGGTCGCCTGGCTGATGCGGCCGCTGGTTCTTGGCCACGAGGAGCGCCAGACGGTGCCGATGGCGGGCGAGCTCCGGCACCGGATACACACGGCTTTCGAGCACGGCCTCTCGGTGGTGGCCTTCCCGGAAAACCAGGCCGGCGAGCCCGTCTCCCGAACCCGCTTCCGGCTGGACCCCTTCCAGGCGGCGCTCGAGACGGGAACACCGATCCATCCCACCGCCGTGCGGCGCCGCACGCTCCCGCAGACGCAAGTGGAGCACGTTCGTGTCCGGCGCGTGACGTTGGTGGTGGTACGGGAGGCGGTGGAGACCGGCGGCGGCGCGACGGTCCGCGAGCTTCGCGACCGCGTTCGCGAAGCCATCGGAGAGTACCATGCCTGAGCTGACCGCCGACCTGATCGGTCCGGGTGGCGGTGGCCTTCCTGCTCGGCTCGATCCCGTTCGCGGTCCTCTCGATGTGGGGCAGCGGCATCGACATCCGCACCGTCGGCTCCGGCAATCCGGGCTTCAACAACGTGCTCCGCGTGAGCAAGCCGCGCGCAATCGTCTGCCTGATCGGCGATCTCGGTAAGGGCATCGCTCGCCATCCTGCTTCTCTACCACGCGGCCGAGCCGATGACGGTCGCCTGGATCCTCGGCTTTGCCGTGATGCTGGGCCACTGCTACTCGCCCTTTCTGCGGTTCGACGGCGGCAAGGGCATCGCCACGTCGGCCGGCGTGATGCTGGTGCTTTATCCGATCTTCGCGGTGGCCTGCGTCGTCGGCTACGTGCTGCTGCGCAAGATCGGCAAGAAGAGGAAGTGGCGCGAAGAAGGGCGCGTTCGCATCGCTCGCCTGCTGGCTGGGGTTCGCCGTCGCGGTGCTGCTTCTTGAAGGCCCAACGCTCGGCCTTTGCGCCTTCGTCATGTTCGCCATCGTCACCTGGAGGCACCGGGACAACCTGCAGCGTATGGTGGGCGCCTGGGCCCGATAGGCATGGCGGGACGCGGCGCCTTCTACGACCTCGACGGCACGCTCGTCTCGAGCAACGTCGTCACCCAGTACGCCTGGTATGTGCGCCGGCTCGGGTCCCGCGCGCGGCTGGCACGGCTCATCGCCAGCGCTCCGCTGCTACTCGGCTATGAGCTCTACTCGCGCCGCGCCTTCAACGTCTTCTTCTTTCGGATGTATCGGGGCCTCCGGCGGGACCGGCTCGAGGAGATGGCCGAGGCGCTTTTCGCCGAAGTCTTCCAGCCCCACATGTTCGCGCGCGCCAAGGATCTGGTGGATCGCGACCGCGCCGCCGGTTTCCGCACCATACTCGTCACCGGGAGCCTTGATTTCGCTCTCGGGCCGCTGGTCCGCCACTTCGGCTTCGACCACGTGATCTCGAACCGTCTCGTGTTCCGCGATGGCGTCGCCACCGGCGAGCTCGCGCCGCCGCTCATCGCCGAGGCGGAGAAGGTCGCCGCGATCGAGCACTTGGCCGGGCAGTATAATGTGGACTCGGTCCGTTCCAAAGCCTACTCCGACTCGATGTCGGACCTGCCCATGCTGGAAGCCGTCGGCGAACCGGCGGTGGTCCACCCCGGTCGCCGTTTGCGGCGCATCGCTCAGGAGCGAGGGTGGCCGGTCCTTGACCTGAAATAGCCGAGATGCCAACGACCAAACCCATCCTGATCACCGGAGCCAGCGGGTTCCTGGGCAAGCACCTCGTCGAGCAGTTGCGCGCCCGGCCCGATTGTCCGACCCTGCGGATCTTCAACTACGGACCCTGTCCCTGGGACGGGCAGCCGGGCTTCGAGGTGATCGACGGCGACATCCGCCGCCCCGAACAGGTGTTGAGCGCGATGGAACGCTGCGGCGCGGTCTACCACCTGGCGGGCGCGGTGTCGCGCGATCCCCGCGACCGGCAGAAGATGTTCGACATCCACGTCGAGGGCACGCGGAACATCTGTGAAGCGGCGCTCGTACACCGGCCCGGGAAGATCGTCGCAGTGGCCTCGTCGGGGACCATTGCCGTCAGCAAAGAGCCGACGGTGTTCGACGAAACGGCGCCTTACCCGGACGACCTCATCCGCGACTGGCACTATTACACGAGCAAGGTCGCCGCCGAGAAGCTCGCCTTGAGCTACGTCCGCGAACACGGGCTGCCCATCGTGATCGCCAACCCGGCGCTGCTCTTTGGTCCCGGCGACGACCTCGGCTCCTCTACCGGCGACCTCGCGCTGTTCCTCGAAGGGCAGGTGATGGCGCTTCCGGCCGGGGGCATGTGCTTCGTCGATGCGCGCGACGCGGCCGCGGGGCTGATCCTGGCGATGGAGAAGGGCCGCGTCGGGGAACGGTACCTGCTCGGCGGCCCGAACTGGACGTTCGAAAAGATCATCCGCACGGTGGCCGAAATCGCCGGTAAGCGCGCGCCGTCGCTCAAGCCGCCGCTGGCCGTGTCGCTGTGGAGCGCCCGGCTGCTGCGCCGGCTGATGCCGCTCATTGGGCGCGAGTTCAAGATGGACGAGGTGACCATCGTGATGTCGGCCCATTTCTGGTTCTTTACCTCGGCCAAGGCCGCCTCCGAGCTCGGCTTCACCACGCGCGATCCGCTCGAAACGCTGCGCGCCACGGTCGAGGATCTCCAGCGTCGCAACCCATGAAGACAGCCGTCATCGCTAACCCTTCGTCCGCCAAAGGACGGACGAGAAAGCGCTGGGGCCTGGTCCAACGCCGTCTGGAAGAACGTCTCGGCCCCATTGAGGTGCGCTTCACCGAACACGAGGGGCATGCGACCGAGCTTACGCGGCAACTCCTCGAGCAGGGGTTCGACCGTATCATCGGCGCCGGCGGTGACGGCACCTACAACGAGATCGCGAACGGCTTTGTTGCCGACGACCGGCCCGTGCGGCCCGGCGCCTGCATGGGGCTGCTGCCCATGGGCACCGGCGGTGATTTCCGCCGGACGTTCTCGGTGCCCACGGACGTTGACGGCATGGTCGATGCGCTGGCCGGCGCCGAGCCCCTCGAGATCGACCTCGCCCGGATTGCCTACACCGCGCACGACGGCAGCGCGGCGAACCGCTACTTCATCAACGTCGCGAGCTTCGGCATGGGCGGCGAGGTTTCGATCCGGTCGAAGAACTTCCTGAGTCCGCTGGGCGGGAAAGTGGCGTTCTTCTACGCGACCCTGCAGGGTTTTGTGATCTACCGGTCCAAGCCCGTGGACATCACGCTCGACGAGGGCGCACCGCATCGCCACACGGTGCTCAACGTGGCCGTTGGCAATGGCCGGTTCCACGGCGGCGGCATGTACGTTTGTCCGGACGCCTCGATGACCGACGGCTTGCTGAACGTCACGGTGATCGAGCACCTGGGCGCTGCCACTTTGATTCGCGATCAGGCGTACCTTTACGAAGGGACCATCTACGAGCACCCGAAGGTCCGTCACTTCCAGGCGAAACGGGTCCGGGTGACGTCGCCGGAGCAGGTGCTGATCGAGGTGGACGGCGAAGCGCTCGGCCGGCTTCCGGTGGAGGTCACGATCGTCCCCCGCGCGATGCACATCCTTGTCCCGCGGGGTTGCGAGCAGGCGCATCGATAAGCCCGGCATCCGCTACCCTGTAAAGCATGGCCGGAGCGCCCGAAGACCCTGATCGTTCGGCTTGCAGGCGGCCTCCGGAACGGCGTACCCATGCGGATCGGAATTGACGGCGGGTGTTGGGGTAACCGGCGGGGTTACGGCCGGTTCCTGCACGAAATTCTGAACGCGCTGGCGGACACCGGCAGCGACCATGAATACACCGTGCTCCTCGACCGTGCCTCGTACGAAGCGTGCCCCCTGCCGGAACCGTTTCAGCCACTCGTCGTCGAGACCCGCCAGTCGGTCGCGGAAGCCGCCACGGCGGGCAGCAGCCGCTCCATCGGCGACCTGGCGCGCATGAACCGCGCGGTCGCGCGCCTCAAGCCGGACCTGCTGTTCTTCCCGTCGGTGTACTCCTTCTTCCCGGTCTTCGGCCGCTTCCCGGTCATCGTCTGCATCCACGACACGATCCCGGAGCGCGATCCGAAGCTCCATTTCGACTCCTGGAAGCAGAGCCTCGCCTGGCGCGTCAAGGTCAGCCTCGCCATCGCCCGGGCCGCGCGCGTCGTCACCGTCTCGGAGTATTCGAAGCGCTGCCTCAGCGAGTTCCTGGGCGTCTCCGGTGACAAGGTCCGGATCGTCTCCGAGGCCGCCTCGCCCGACTTCCAGCCCCGGCCGCCCGCGGGCGACCGAAACCCGTACCTGCTCTACGTCGGCGGCTTCAGTCCCCACAAGAACCTGTTCCGGCTGGTACGCGCCTTTGCCGCCCTGCGGCCGCAGTCCGGCAACCTGCAGCTCATTCTGGCCGGCGACTACAGCCGGGACACGTTCAAAGGCAGCTATCCGGAGCTCCGGCAGCTCGTCGAGCAGCTCGCCCTCGGTGACGCTGTCTCGTTCCCCGGCTACGTGACCGATGAGGAGCTGCGCGGCCTCTATAGCGGCGCCGCGGCCGTGGTGCTGCCGTCGATGGACGAAGGCTTTGGCCTCCCCGCGCTCGAGGCAATGGCGTGCGGAGCGCCGGTGGTGGTCAGCCGGGGGAATGCGATGGAGGAAGTGGTCGGCGGCGCCGGGCTGCTGATTGATCCCGAAGACGAAGCGGGCATGACGGCAACGCTGACCCGCGTTCTCGTCGAGCCCGGTCTGGCCGGCGAGCTGCGAGCGAAGGCCGTTCGCCGCGCGGCCGATTTCTCCTGGGACCGTTCCGCCCGACAGTTGCTCGCGGTGTTCGAGGAACAGTCGGAGCTGAAGCTCCGTGCCCGCTAAAGCGCGCTCCCTCCAAGCTTCTCGGAACCTTTGGGGGCGGGCTTCAGCGGAGCCCCGTGCGGACGCGTGTGGAACAAGGATGAGACCCACATACGCCGGAGCCTCGTGCGGATCGACAGATCCGCCTCCCCCGACCCACGCCACCCGCCTCGTCGGGGACATTGCGGGCTTCCGTCATGTGGCCTTCCCTTAGCCTTCCGCAGCGGTGTCCCCCGCAACGGAGCCTCCGAATTCGGCGCGCCTGTATCTTGTTGATACGGGATGGGGTCTCAGATGAGCCCCCATCTTCCATCACTGAATCACCTTCAGCACCGGTGGCTCGCTATCGGTCGCCGGCGGATCGCCACCCGCCGGCAGCGGCTTCGGCTTTGTCCAGACCTTCGACTGCACCATGATCCTGACGAGCTGCGACGGCTGGTACACGATGCTCGGCCACAGGAACACCTCGTTGGTGCAGTGGCACTCCTTGGCGGCGATGGACCGGCGCAACGCGCTGGCGGTCTCCGAGTACCAGATCTCGCGGAACGAATTCCGTCGCAGGTTTCCGATCGGTGCATGGTTCTCGCAGACGCTGACGTCGCCGTTCGCGTAGACCACGCCCGTCAGCACGCCCGCACGGCAGGGAACCACCTGGCGGCGCTCGGCCGCCGTCCGCGTCTTGGCCGTCTGCAGCATCGGCTCGACAATCGAACCGTAGCGGCCCGTTTCCCGGGGCGCCCAAAGCCGCTTCGTGTAGTCGTACAGCTTCCGGTACTCCTCGAGTGCCGGACCTTCGAGCGACGGGTTCTTGCGGTCGCCGCGAATGATGGCGATGTTGTGATGATCCATCGCCGGGCAGCGCTCGTAGAGGTATGCGGTCAGGCGGCGGATCTCGTCGATGTTGCCCGAGGTGGCCGTCGAAATCGAATGGATGCGGAGCCGCGGCTCGCGGCGCTGCAGCTCGGCCAGGGCGTCGTAGGTCTCCATCGACCGCGCGAAGGCGTTCTTCATCTTGCGGAAGTGGTCGTGGAATTCGGGCATTCCGTCGAGCGACAGCTCCACCGCGAACAGGTCCAGGCTCGGCTCCTTGAAGACCTCCTCGAGCGCCCGCACCGTCTTGTCGGCAAACGACCCGTTGGACGGCACGTAAATCTGCTTGACGCCGTTGTTCCGGATGAACATCCGGCAGATCGCGCCGAACTCCTTCCGCAGAAACGGCTCGCCGCCCGAGAGGTTGAGGTTCTCGATGGGACCCAGGTCGGCCGATAGTTGCGCCATCTCGTCGACCGTCAGGTCATCGGGCTGGTTCAGATTGCGCCAGTAAAAACAGTGCTCACAGGCCTGGTTGCAGATCGAATTGATGAAGAGGATCAGAAACGGCGGACCGGAAGCATCACCCGGGGCATAGTTCCTCCAGGTGAGGCGAGCGTGACGTCGGATCCGTTCCCAGCCGGTCACTTTGCCTCACCATAGCACAGACGCCGCGGCTTCGGAGCGTGCCGGGACTCAAACAACATATGGGATGAACCTCCTGGTTCGCCGGCAGTAGTCGTCATACCCTGGGAGCGCGGCCGCCAGGGCCTGCTCCTCTCGAATCGCCTGCCGCAGCACGACCGGCGCGAGCGCCATCGCCAAGAGTACCAGCCACGAGTTAAGCGCCAGCTCGAATCCGATGAGCAGCGCCAGGTCGGCAATGTAAATCGGATGGCGGATCAGGCGGTAGATACCGTTCGCCACCAGCGCTTGCCGCGACGCATGCTCGGGCGTCTCGATGTCGGCCCAGTTGTCGCCGAGTTGCAGCCGCGCCAGGATTGCCGTCAGCAGCCCGAGTGTGGAGATCACGATCCCGGCCGCACGCAGGACACCGGGCTCGGCGGCAATCGGCAGGACCTCGGGTAGCAGTGTCTGCGCCATCAGTCCCAGCAGGATCGAGACCTTCACTACCTTGACTGCCAGCCGGAACGGATCCGCCGGCGCCCGATTCGCGGAACGCGCGCCCGGACGCCGCTTCAGCAGCTCCCAGACGGCCTTGTGCAGGACGAGTCCGGCGAGCAGGTAGAGCCGTAGTAGGAACATGGCGTCAGGCATCTTCCGGCTCCTCGCCGCCGCCTTCGGAGAGCTTGGGGCCGCTTTGAATTCCCTCCACCAGCTTCGCGTTCATCCGGCCGAGCCGGGTGGCCAGCGAGTCGCCGAGCATGCCGATCAACAGGATCTGCAGGGCGCTCATGAAGGCCATCAAGGCGGAGGCCGAAATGTTGGGATCGTGTGTCAGGTCGATCGCCATCTTCACGAAGCCGAAGACCAGGCAGAGCAGCACCAGCGGCAGGAAGACGCGCAGCGGCCGGAACAGGATGGCCATGCGAAAAATGAGGATCGCGAAGCTCATGGCGTCCCATGGCACGATCTTCGACTGTCCCTTGCGCTCGTGGTAGTCGATGGGCACGTAGGTCATGGCGTACTTATCGCAGTGCAGGGCGAGCGTGATGGTGGTGGTCCAACTGAACTGGTCCGGCAGGATCGGGAAGTACTGCAGCGCGACCTCCCGCCGGAAGACCCGCAGCCCGCTGTTCAAGTCGGGAATGCGCGCGTTGGTGACATAGTTGGCCAGGCGCCCGAGCACCCACTTGGCCGGCCGCCGGACCAGCGGGATCTTCACGTTGGGACCGACACGCGCGCCCACCACCATGTCGGCGTTCTCGAGCTCTTCGAGCATCGCCGGAATCGGTTCCGCCGGGTAGGTGCCGTCGGCGTCCATGATGAGGATGATTTCGTTGTTGGCGGCGACGATCCCCGTCTTCAGCGCGGCGCCGTAGCCGCGGTTGCTGCGATGACGGATAACCCGCGCGCCGGTGGACCGCGCCACCTCCGCGGTGCGGTCGGTCGACCCGTCGTCGACAATCAGGATCTCGTGGCGGATGTTGTGCTCGCGAAGCCGGCGGTCCAGGTCGGCCACAATGGGCCCCAAGCCCGCCTCCTCGTTGTAGGCCGGAATCACCACGCTAATCTCGTCTGTCATCGCCATGCTCCATGCTCCCAAGCGAACCCCGCTCCCGGCAAACATAAACCTCACCGCCACCAAGCGTTCCCGGAAAGACGTCTACTACCGTGAACTGCCGCTCGACAATGGACCAGATCTCGGGGTGGAAGCCCTGGAGCTCGAACGGGAGCGTGTAGACCAGCCACATCCCGGCGTGCGAGTCTCGCAAGCGCTCCAGGTCCCCGGCCGACTCGGGCGTCTCCCAGTCCGGCGCGTAGTAGCGGCGGTAGGCATCGCCGGCCAGCCCCACGGCCGCCATCACCTCACCGGGCGAACGCCGCGCCTCGACGTAGTCCCGGGCGCCGGTGTAGTCCTGCTTCGGCAGCGCATAGCAGCGGGGAATGGTTGCCGCCGAGGCGAGAATCAAAAGGCCAACGGCCGCCACGCCGGCGCCGTCGAGCAGCCGCGGATGCCTGGCCAGCGCCGGCACCCATCCGAGAACCTGCTGCGGAATTGTCAGCGCGCCGTAGACCAGGAAAATCAGCGCGAACGACGCCGAGAAGAAGAACAGCCGCGGCCACAGATTGTGTCCCGACCCCAGCACGACGGCGGCGCACAACAGGCCCGGCAGCGTCATGCCGACCGCGCCGCGCCGGTTGCGGCGGAAAACGCCGATCCACGCGATCGCCGGTAGCACCAGGCCCACGGCTACTACGACGTAGCCGGCCAGTCCCACACGCAATCCCGAGAGCAGCTCCCGTACCAGCCACAGCGGGCTGGTCCATTCCGATGGCGGCGAGACCTCACCGGCCGCGTCCCGGATAAACTCCGGCAGGCTGAGAGCGAAGATCTGCAGGAACAGGGTGCCGGCCAGTGCCCAGGCCGCGAGCGGCTGCCAAACGAGTGTCGCGCCCCGCCGTCTGGTGAAGGCGAGATCGAACAGGTAGACGAGCACGTGGGCGGCTGGTACGAACAGCATGCCCAGGTGTGTTGCGGCCCCCAGAGTCACGGCGACCGCGTAGGCGAGCCACCATCCCCAGGTGCGCCGGTCCAGGGCCTCGAGCCACAACCAGGTGGCGAGCACCGCGAAGAACAGGAGTCCGGTGTACCCCCTGGCGTTCTGCGAGAACCAGATGTGGTGGTAAGAGAACGTCAGCAGCGCGCAGGTCAGCAGGGCGCCGCGGAGGCCAATCAGCTTCCGCGCCAGAAAGTAAGTCGCCCAGATGCTGGCGATGCCGAAGCCCACTGCCGGCAACCGGATGGCCCACGCGCTCTCGCCGAAGATCGCCACCGACGCCCAGGCGAGGATCGAATAGAGCAGGTGCTGGTTCTGGTTCGGGAAGCTCGTCACGATCACCCCGAGCGGATGCCGCACGAAGTCGAGCAGCGTCAGCAGCTCGTCGAGCCAAAGCTGCGCGTTCAACCGGATCAGCCGGAGGATGGCGCCGGCGACGGTCAGCGCCGCGAGCGCCGCCAGCGCCCTTGGCGGCAGCCAGACGGCGTGTTCCGCCGGACGCGGCGCACGCCGGCCCAATCCCGGATTCCGCCACGCGACCCCGATGAGCAGCAATCCGTGGAAGGCAAGCAGGAGCCGGAACAGAGTGGGTCCCCAAGAGAGAACACCGGTCGCCTCGCCGCGGAAGAATCGCTCGATGGAGGCGCCGGTGCTCAGCGCCGCGACGGCAACAAGCGCCAGACCAACGGCCGCGGCCGCATATCGAATCCAGGATCTGGAGTTCCCTGCCGTCACTGTTTTCCTTTCAGCGCCCAGCGCCCGGCGCGGGACCGGGCGATCCGAGAGCCGCTGCCTACGCCCGCGCCGAGGCTGCGTTGTGCGCTGTTGGTGGACAGTGGCAGTGTCCACACGCCGAATAAAATGGCGCCGGTGAGGACGAACAAGGGCAATGGAGAAACGCCGCCGGCGAGATGTTCTTCAAGCGGACCGTGCATCCGGGAGATCGTGGTGAGCACCGGCAATTGGAAGCCGCCCAGGAAGATGTGAATCACCGGGTCGAGCACACCGAGCCCGCGCTCTACGTCGCGGTACATGGCCAGGCACCATGACTCCGCCACCGCTACCACGCCTACCGAGTAGGCGGCCCAGCGCGGGAGACGTGCAAAGACCATCGCCGCCAGGATGAACACGAACGGGAAGATGGCCGCGAGATACCGTACGCCCGTATTAAACTGCAGCTGCGTATACTGCACGCCACCATAGAAGAGCCAGACCGCCAGCACGAAGCCCGCGAGCGCCCACAGTTGGCGTGCCCCGAGACGTTCCCGAACGGCCGGCAGGAAGGGCACCGCCAGCGCCAGCAGGAACAGCGGAGCGCTGGTGAACAGGCCGTAGCGATAGTCGAACAGGAGGTTCCACAGCAGCGCCGGGTCGGGCAGGCCAAAACCCTGATAGCCCACGTCGATCCAGCTCACCGCCGACATCCAGCGTTGCGGCGGATAGAACGGATTCCCGAAGCAGCGCCACTGGTAGAACCACAGCAGCAGGATCGGACCGAGCGCGCCCAGGCCGTACCACAGGGTGTCCCGCACTGCGAGCCGCCGTCCGCCTCGCGCGATGCCGTCGGCGACCGCATACAGGAACAGCCCGCCCAGTAGAATCACTCCCCCGTAGTCGAGCAGGAGGCAGAAGCCGCCGGCAAGGCCTCCGGCGAAGTACCGGGTGCCGCGGGACCAGCGGTCGCTCTGCCAAGGGTTCCAGAGCGCCAGGAAGCCGAGAAACGCGACATGCCCGAGGATCATGTTGTGGTTCAGGAATCCGGTCCGGAAGAAGACCGGCGTCGCGAAGGCGTAGAGCAAGGCAAGCCACAGGGCCGTTCGACCAGAGTGGAATAACCGTCGCAGCAGCCAGAACATGGCCACCACGCCCAGCGCGGAAATCGGTGCCATGCAAAGGGTCTGCATCACCAGCGCCGCGAGCCCGAATTTGACATCGTAGCCCCGGCTCCAGGCCCGGGCGTAGAATTCTTGCGCCATCGGCCACGGCGAATCGTAGTGGGGCGGTTCGGCCGTGCCGCTCGCCGCCCGCTGGCGCTGGACCCGCTTGACGACCAGATCGATCAGCGGGCGAAGAATCGCATACGGGATGGCCGCCAGCATGGACGCGCCGGGGTTCGCATTGATGTACCAACCGCGTCCTTCGAGCTCGAAGATATCCGGGTGGAGACCCGCGTACTCATCCACGCGAAATGAGAGATGATCGCCGATGGCCATCGCCGGGTAGATCTCACGGACGATGTTGGTGGCGAAATGCAGGCAGTAGACGAGCCAGCAAGTGAGGAAGAGCCGGATAGCGACGGAACGAACCGGGAACGGCCCCGGATCGTCGTAACCGGAGTTGCTCGTTTCCGGTGTGGTGGTCAGCACGATCGCAGCCTCCACCGTTCACGCGCCAGCCGCGCCACCCTGCCGATCTCGCGCCGCTCCAGCAGCACCGCGACCGACAGATAGACCAGCGCGGAGAACGCCGCTCGGGCGACGGTGTTCCATGCCGACAGCGGGACGAGCAGGCCGAGCAACGCCGCCAACGCCGCCGGCGCCAGACACTGCCGCGCAAAGCCCACTGCCACCACCATCCGCCGCACGGACAGCCAGACCAGCGCAAACTCCACCAGACAGCCCGTGAGCAGGGCCCGCGCCGCGCCCAGGGCGCCGAAGCGAGGCATCCAGTAAAGGCTCAGTCCCACCACGACGGCCGCGGCTACCGCCGTCGAATAGAGGTGCCATCGCTGCAGGCCATAGGCGATCAGCGTGTACCGGTAATGGCCGCTGAGCAGGGCCAGCGGAATGATCCACACGAGCGTCGCGAGCAGCGGTCCACCGGGCGCGAACGCCGCGCCGTAGGCCAACCCGAGCAGATCGCCGGCCGCCATGCTGATGACGAGCGCCGCCAGGACGCCGCCCCACACCGTCAGCCGGATCGATGGTCCCAGCAGGCCGCACAACGCTGGCCGCGGCGCCTGCCGCGTGCGGGAGATCGACGGCAGCAGGTTGAAGAAGTACATCCAGACGAAAGTGTGCAGCGCCATCACGAGCCGATGGGAGGCGCCGAACCAGCCTACCGAGTCGCCGCTCGCAAGCAGCCCCAGCAGGACTGTGGCGATGTACCACAGGAAGGCCCAGGTCAGCTCGACGATGCCGATGGGCGCCGCCTCTCGCAAGTGCGCGAGAGAAGCTCGCATGGAGGTGCGCGGACCCGCCAACCGGCTCTTGAAACGGGTCGCCGCGACCGACAGGCAGAACACCGCGACCGCGGCCACGCTGGCGCACTCGACGGCGCCGACCACCACCAGCGGCGAGCCCGGGCGGAGCATCAGGAACACCAGGCCGGCGAACATGGCACTGCGGATGATCGACGCCCCCGCCACCCAGCCCATCCGGTCGTGCCCCTGGAAATACCACTGGAAGTGTAGCGGCAGGGCGAGCAGGCTCAGACCGTAGACCATGAGCAGTTGCTTCACCTCGGCCGACTTTGGAACCAGCAGGACAAAGACCGCCAGGCAGGCGAGCGAAGCGCCGACCAGCAACAGGCGCAGGCGCGCCACTTCCCGCAGCAGCACCGGCGCCCGCGCGTGGTTGCGGGCGATCTCGCGGGCTCCGTAGACACCGAGGCCGAGATCGACGGGCAGCGTGAAGAAGACCATCGACGCCAGCGTGAACTCCAGATCGCCATAGCGCTCGGCGCCGAGGACCCGGCCCATGTGAGTAAAGGCGAAGAACAGCGTGAGCTTCGCCAGCAGTTCTCCGCCGACCAGCAGCAAATAGTTGCCGGCCAACCGGCTTGCGTCAGGACTCTGCGGGACGCCGGCGCCGTCGCTCTCGGAAGCGACCGTGCGCGTGGCGGGAATCATCCACAACGTCTCCTGCGGGGCGGCGCCTGCAAGCTGTTGCGAATGGGTCCGGCCTGCGGTGATGCGACCGCTTCGGGCATGCCGTTGGCTTGGTACCACCCGTGCGTGAGGCGTAGACTGCAATCGAGGTCGTACTGCGGCGAGTAGCCCGTGATTGCCTTCGCCTTGGTGATGTCCGGCACGCGGCGCGCCATGTCCTCAAACCCTTCTCCGTAAGCCTCCGCGTACGGCACGTAGCGAATGCCCGAGTCGCTCCCGGTGACCGCGATCACCCGTCGCGCCAGATCCGAGATAGTGATCTCGTTCGGGTTCCCCAGGTTGATCACCTGGCCGACCGCGGTGTCGGAGGTGATCAGGCGCAGGAGCCACTGGACGGTGTCCCCGACATACGTGAAGCAGCGGGTCTGCTTCCCGGTCCCGAACACGGTCACGTCCTCGCCGCGCATCGCCTGGCTAAGAAACCGGGGCACGACCATTCCGTAACGGCCCACTTGCCGCGGGCCGATCGTGTTGAACAGCCGCACCACCACCGTCGGTAATCGGTGCGCCTGCCAATAGGCCAGCGCGAGGAACTCGTCCACGATCTTGCTGGACGCGTAGCTCCAACGACAGCGGCTGCTCGGCCCCAGCAACAGGTCGCCGTCCTCCCGGAACGGAATGTCGGCGCTCTTTCCGTAAACCTCGGAGGTCGACGCCAGAATCACCTTCCGCTGCCGGTTCAGGGCAGCTTCGAGCACTGCCTCGGTTCCGCTCACGTTGTTGCGGATGGTCCCGACCGGATCGTCGATGATATTCAGGACGCCGACGGTGGCCGCCAGATGCACGACGATGTCGGCCGAATCGACCAGGTCGAAAAGTACGGTCCGGTTCAGGATCGTGTCGTCGATGAATTCGAACTGCGGATCACCGCGGAGGTGATCGATGTTTGCTTCGGATCCGCTGGACAGGTCATCGAGAACCAATATCTGATTCCCGGCCTTGAGCAGCGCTTCGGCAAGATGGGATCCGATAAATCCCGCCCCGCCAGTTATCAGGACTACGGACATAGGCCCCCTCCTCCGTAATTGGCACCTTGCTCCGCGCTATCCCACGGAACCGTGCCGAATCTCCTCTGAGCCATAACTCGTAAGTAACCAAAATAGCACTCCATGTGTGCTTTCGGTGACCAAAATCGTACTAGTCCCTGGTAGCCTTTTTCGCCGAGCTCGTCTCGCAGCTCGCTGGCCGTCAGCCGGCGGATGGAGTCCAGAAGTTCGTTGTCGGTCGAATAGATGAAGCCGCCACCGCTGTCTCGCACAGCCTCCGGCAGTGCGCCGAGGTCGCGAACGATGGCCGGCGTCTTCCGGGCAAAGGCCTCAATCGAGGTCATGCCGAAGGTCTCGTACGTAATCGAAGGGACGATTGACGCCCGAGCGTGATAGTAAAGCGCTCCCAGCGCCTGCTGCGACTGCATGCCCAGAAACCGGATCCGTGGATTGGACGACGCCATCGCACGGAGCCGTGCCTCCTCGGTACCGGTACCGGCCACCAGCAGGTCCGCGTCCGGCACCCGGTCCCATAAGGGAATCAGCGTGTGCAGGCCCTTGATCTTCTCGAGGCGGCCGACAAACAGGAAATAGGGCCGCTCGTGAGGCCGCGGCGCCGGCCGCTGCCAGTCTTCATCCCGCCGGTCGACGAAATACGGCAGGTGCGCCACCGGCCGGGGAAACCCGCGCTCGGCATGCATGGCCGCGGTGAAGCGGCTGGGCGACACGAATTGGTCGATGTGACGGCTGGAGTCCTCGAGCAGCCCGGTATAGCGCCACCACTGCGGCGGCCGTTTCGCATGGAGCGTACACGCCAGGCACGACGGCTTCTCGCAGGGACGCCGGTCGAATTTCCAGAGCACGTGCGTGGGACAGATCAGCCAGTGTTCATGGGTCGTGTACATCCTGACGGCCGGATAGTCCGCCACCACATCCATTACCCGCGGGCCGAGCAGCGAGATGTTGTGAAAGTGAACGACGTCATAGCGCGTCGACTCGAGCAGCTTGTGGATGGGGCCCAGCTTACCGACCGGCCGGCCCGTCTGATGGACCAGCAGCGAAGTGAGCCACCGATGGCCGGTGCGCAGTTCGTGGCGGGTAACGTTCGGATGTTCGGCGAAGGTCAGCGTCGGCTCGCCGGGGTGGAGCAGATGATACGAATCGACGCAATGCACCACGTCGACCTGATGGCCCGCGTCGCCCAGCGCATGGCAGAGGCGGTAGAGATAAATCGCGTCGCCGCCAAAGCTGTACGGAGGGTAGAAGGTCGTCAGATGCAGGAACCGGAGCGGTCGGCACATGATGAAAGCATCCCCGCCAGCATACCCCTAAGCCGCCCGTCCCAGGGGGGACTGTCCCTTTTGTTCCCTTAGGGTAACACCTTACGAGGCTGTCCGCGAGAAATATTGTCCCCGGGGGTGGGCTTCGTGACCGCCGCTTTTCTGGGAATGGGCAGGCTCTCCGGAATCAATGCACGTAGCCGAGTGACTTCAGCCGATCGCGTTCCTTGAGGGTCAGTTCCTTTTTCCGCCCCGTCTGGCCCTTGGGGATTAGCGGGCCCAACTTGGCGGTGAGCCGCGACATATCTTGCTCGAGGTACTGCGCCCCGGATGGGTCAGCGGCGATAAGGTTCGTCGTCTCACGGGGATCCGCGCCAAGGTCGTAGAGCTCCAGCGGCGTTCCATCGGCCTTGGTAATGAGTTTGTAGCGGTCGTCCTGCAGCGCGCGGCGCTCTTCCCCGAAGTAGAGGCGCTCACTGTAGCAAAGCGGAGCGTCGGTGTGCTCGCCGGGATGCTGGATCAACGGCGTCAGGCTGCGTCCGCGAAACGTCCCCTCGGGCAGACCGGTCTCGATTCCGGTGAGGCTCAGCATCGTCGGGAGAACGTCAACCAGACGGACCGGCTGGGCGACGCGTTCCGCGGCCGGAATGGACGCCGGATAGCGCAGGATGAGCGGCACATGAAGAAGTTCGTTGTACATCGAGTGACCGTGATGCCGCCCGCGCACCGTCGCGTTCTGGAGCACGATCGGCACGTTGTGCTCGCCGAAGGCTTCGCCGTGGTCCGAGAGGAAGACGACCAGCGTCTTGTCGAGCAGTTGCCGGCTCTTCATTAATTCGAAAATCTTCCCGATGTAGTAGTCCGCGTACTCGACCTCGCTGTCGTAGGCCTCCGAGAGATCTTCCAGCGTAGCGTCCGGATCCAAGCTATCGTAAGACCGTACAATTTGCGGGTTCTCCGGATCGTCGCTCTTACTCCGCAGAAGATAGGGAGAGTGCGGATCCATCAGGTTGATCCACAGGAAGAAAGGCTCCGGCAGTCCGTCTGACGCCAGATGGTCCAGGGCATCGTAGGCGGTCTTGGCGTCCGGCGAGACCGTGAAAAAGCGATCGAGCCGGCGCGGCAGCCAGTCCCAGGAACGCCAGGAGCCGTCCGCCGTAGATGCCCAGTGTGCTCTCGTCCTGAAAGGTGGATCGGGAACAGACCTTCAAACACAAACGAGTCGAAGCCGCGGTCAAAACCCTGGGCCGAGCTCGCCTGCCAGTTCGTCTGGATCGCAAGCGTGGCATAGCCGGCGTGCCGGAAAATCTGAGCTGCGGTGATCACGTCGTCCCGCAAGCCGCTGTCGTATGGCCGGTCATTCCAGGCGCTCTCCCCCCTGTTCATCGGTTGGTCCACCACAAAGGCGCCGTGCTCTGAGGGATAGAGCGACGTCATGACACTGCCGAAGCTCGACCGGGTCCAGGAAGACTGCGCGATCGCCCGTTCAAAGAGCACACCTCCGGCGGCCAGACGATCGATGTTGGGCGTGATGCTCTTGCTGTACCCGTAGGCGCCGATCCGGTCCGCCCGCAGCGTATCCACCGTGAGGAGCAGGACGTTGGGCTTCGAGGCCGCGGCCGTCGGCGGCTCTACTTTGCGGATCACGCGCTCCCACCCCATCGCGTGCAGCAGGGCTACATCGGCGACGACCGCGATGGCGGCAACCACCAGGAAGAGACGAACGAGACGGCCGATCCCCAGGCGCTGCCACAAGCTTACAAAGACCACCGCCAGCACCACCGCGGCGGCGCCGAACGTGCCCGCCGTGAACAGGTACCCCCTGATCTCCGGCCCCGGCAGATGCAGGGCGGCGACCTTCCGCGCGACGACAAAAACCACAATACCCATCACGACGAGTGGTGCCAGGTAAATGCCCACTCGAATGACCAATTGCGGAACGGCCCGGATTCTTCGCTCGAGTATCGCCAGCAGCCAGACGGCGAGAGCGATCCCGGTACCGGTGATTCCGTAAATAAGAGCGAAGGTGATGTAGCCTGACGGAGCTTGCTCGTTCGTGCCTGAGTATAGATGGACGAGCCGTAGCGTCGCCTCGAGAAAGAACAACAAAGTGCCGGCTAGAAAACCGACCAGTGAGACGTCGAGCGCCTTGCGAACAGACTCCCTCATAACTCAGCCACCCTTCGCAATATGTCCGTGGTTTCTTGCCACTGGAGATAAACGACGCCGGGGACGGCCTCGGCAAGGTTGAGGCGCGGCGGGACAGTCCCCAGACTGCTTCATAGTCTCCTATCCCCCCCCAGTCACGTCCGTGGGTCCACTTCAGCGTAGCATTCCGTCCGGGCGTCCGGCGTCCCCGCTGCCGGGACGTCTGGAGGCGAACTCAAGACCGGAATCGCACCTCCTCGATCGCCGCGATTGCACCCGCGTCTCTCGCCGGTATTTCGATCCACTGGCGGCGCCGGCGCCGATGGCCTTAAGATAGGCTGACCAGCCAGACGCGGTTCATTGTTTCTGGCGGTCCGTTTTGTTTCTGTATGGATGCTTCGTGGCCGAAGGTTCCGGGAGAGTCCGGGCATGCTCGACCGCGATCGGCATATGCCTGACATGGAGCCCACCGACAGCTTGTCCATCTCGATTGTGATCGCCTCCGGGGCCGGTGGAGAGTTTCTGCCGCGCTGCCTCGCATCGTTGCGTGAGCAGGTGGCCGCATCGAGCGCCGAGCTGATCGTCGTCGATCGCCGCGGCGGCGAGACGGCCTCCCGGATCGAACGGGAGTTCCCGTTTGCAAAGCTCCTGCGGCAGGTGCCGGACCATCAGATGAGCGTGCCCGAGCTGCGCAAGATCGGTGTCCTGGCGGCGAGCGGCGACATCGTGGCGGTGATCGAGGAGCATTGCACCGTGCCGCCCGGGTGGATCGAATCGATCCGCCGGGGGTTCGCCGGCGACTCCGTGGTCGCGACCGGTGGGCCCATCCTCCACGCCGACTACCAGCGGACCGAAGACTGGGTCGTCTACTTTTCCGAGTATCACAACTACCTTCCTCCCTGGCCCGAAGGCCCGCGCTACCTGCTCAACGGCGCCAACATCGCCTACCGCCGCGAGCGGCTGCTCGAGCACGCGGGCATTCTGGGCGACGGCTATTGGGAAGTGGTCCTGCATCCCCGCCTGGCGGCCGCCGGCGAGTTCCGCGCGGTGCCCGGCATGGGCGCCTATCACACGGGCCCGTTCGACTACGGCTACTACCTGGAGCAGCGCTACCTGCTGAGCCGGGTCTGGGGCGGAACCCAACGGGAGAAGGTGGGCGCCGGGAAGCGCCTGCTGTATCTCGTCGCGGCGCCGGCGCTGCCGTTCCTGTTGCTCGCCCGCATCGCGCACCGTGTGACCGGCAGCCCCGGCCTCATGCCGAAATTCCTGCACGCCTTGCCGATGTTGGTCCCGGCGGCCTTCGCCTACGTATGGGGCGAGTGGCTCGGCTACCTCGTCGGCATGGGCGATGCGCTCGAACGCGTCGAATGACAGACCCTGGCGCCACCAGAATCGAAAGCCGCGGAGAACCATGAGCGATCTGGAATCCCCCTCGCTGTCCGTCGTTGTCGCCATCGTCAGCGATACGACAAAGCCCCGTGCGAACGTCACGGATCTCATCGGCTGCCTCGAATCCATCGCGGAGCAGAAGGATGCTCCGGCGATGGAGATCATCGTCCCGTACCACCCGCGGGTGGACGGGATCGACGAGGTGAAGCGGCGCTTCCCCGACGTCCGGCTGGTCTACGTCGACGACCTGCCATCGCTGACGGGCACGGCGGGCAGCCGCGAGCATCACGACGAGCTTCGCGCCCGCGGCATGCGGGTGGCGCGCGGCGAGCTGGTCGGACTGCTCGAAGACCACGCACGCGCCGATCCGATGTGGGCCGCGCGCATGGCGGAGATGCATCGGGAGGGATACGCCGGCGTCGGCGGCGCCATCGAAAACGGCCTCGATCGACCGCTCAACTGGGCCGTCTACTTCTGCGATTTCGGCCGCTACCAGAATCCGATGCCGGCCGGCGACTCCGAGCTGGCCAGCGACGCGAACGTCGTCTACAAGCGGCCGTTCCTCGAGAGCATTCGCGACGTCTGGGAGAACCGCTTCGACGAGCCCTCGGTCAACTGGGCCCTTAAACAGCGCGGCGAACGGCTGGGGATGACGCCCGAAGCCGTGGTCTATCAGTACCGGACCGGCCTGGGTCTGTCCAATGCGCTCCAGGAGCGATACATCTGGGGCCGGTCGTATGCCGCGACCCGGAGCCGGACCGCCGGCCCCAAACGCTTCGTTTATGCCGCGACGGCGCCGCTACTGCCAGCCGTACTTCTTCTCCGGATGTCGATGCTCGCTGTCCGCAAGGGGCGCACAGTCGGTGCCTTCCTCAAGGCGCTGCCGCTGACGGCACTGTTGGTCACGAGCTGGAGCTGGGGCGAGTTGCTCGGCTACCTCACCGGCCGTAGCGACTGAGCCCGTGGCGTTCGATCGTCAGTCCTCCACCACGTGGCGTTCGAATTCGCGGCGGTGCTCGGCCCAGCGCGCGCGATCGAGTTCACCGCGGTCGTCGAGACAGTCGACGGCATCATAGGCCATCGCCAGCGCGTGGTGCGTGTTGTCGTGGGCGAACAGTCCCTGGCGGCCGAAGGTGACGAGTCCGCCGACGCCGCCGATCCACTCATCGAGGCGTCCGAAGTGCGCCTGGTAGCCGCGCGTGTAGATCGGATAGGCCTGCATCAGCCGGCGGCTCTCGAGCGCGCGGACCGGCACGCGGACTGGCAGCCCGGCACCCTCGAGCGCTTCGATAAGCAGCGTCTGGAGCTCGGCGTCGGTGGCGTTCCAGACCGTATCGCCGTGGCGGCACGGGATCTCGGCGCAGAGCACGGTGAGGCCGGTCTCCGTGGCCAGCCCGTAGTTCTTGGGCTCGGAGAGCCGCGTGATCCGGACATCCGCGCCGGGGAAGTAATGCGCGTCGTACTCGGTGAACTGTTCCGTCTCGAGCACCAGATAGGCGAGCACCATCGACCGGTATTCGAGCGATGATGTCGAGGCGAGCACATCCGTCGGCGCCGCGGGCGCGACCGATCGCACCAGGACCGGCAGCGGAATGGTCGACAGCACCTGCCGGGCCGCGAGCCGCTCGTCGATATCGTCGCAACGGACGCGCACGGCCACCGCCCTTCCACCTTCGACCTCGACCCCGGTCACCGTGGTCTTGAGCCGCACGTCCGCCCCGGCTTCGACGGCGGCGGCGTGATAGGCATCGCTTACCTGCCCGAAGCCGCGCCGCGGATAGAAGAAGCGGCCGCCTCCCTTGGGCTTCAATCCGGGGACGGACCGGAGCACCTTGCCGAGCATCTTGCCGAACGAGGAGGCGGACACGCGGCGCCGCGCCTGCTCGGCATCGAGTTCCGCCGGCGGGACGCCCCAGATCTTCTCGGCATAGGGGAAGTAGAACTCGCGGCAGATGGTCCGGCCGAGGCCGCGTTCGAGCACATCCGCGAAGGTCTCGGTCGACCCGCTGGCGAACGGCTTGAGCAGAGCGTCGCGGAAGGCGCCGGTCGAAAACGACAACGGCAGGTTCAGCGCCAGGTCTTGCGGCTTGAGCGGAAAGTGGACCCAGCGGCTCGCGATCCGGATCCGCCCGTGCCGCGGCCGGTCGAGCAGATCGTCGCCGAGCATAGACCGGATGTCGCCGAGGATATCCGTGCGGCACGACGGATGCAGCCGGTGGCTCCCGTAGTCGACCCGCAGACCCGCGATCTCATGGCTCCCGGCATTCCCGCCGACAGCGCCGCCACGTTCGACGACAGCAACCTCGAACCCCCCGCGCCGCGCCAGCCGGTAAGCGGCCCCAAGTCCAGCCGGACCGGCCCCGAGGACCACGATCGATGGACGTGATGATGCGCGACCAGCCAATGCGCCATTGTCGCATCTCGTGGAACCCCGCCAGGAAGGTTCCGAGGGCAGGGGTGTGGCGCCGGCGATCGGCCAGTGCGATCAGCACGCAGCAATCAGCGCTCAGCCAGCGGATCTGTGCAGCGCCACCGCGTTTCAGAAGCTGAGCACGCGTTACCTTCACAAGCTCCTTCTGCGCCCTCAGGGGCGATTGGGAGCGATTGCGATTGGGGAGAGAGCCGGCTTTCGGGGAGAGGAGGAATACACCTGGCGCATCTTCAGGGCATATGCCTCGTGTGGCTCCGCTGGTCCTGCCAAGGTTTCTGCATCATGTCGCGCAACCATGGGTTAAAGGGGGGGTGGCTCACTTGCGATCGGTACGTTTTGACTAGATTGTCCATAATAGCTAAAATAGCTATTGGAGGCCGGGAAGCAGATGCCACGAACACGGACGCCTCGAACGGGATCGCCGCGACGGGACCGGCGTGATCTGGAGCCGTCGGCGGCGGTTTCCGCGACCGAGGCGAAGAACGAGTTTGGCCGGATTCTCGAGACGGTGATTCGAGGCGGCAAGGTCGTGATCACGAAGCACGATTCACCGAAGGCGGTCTTGATTTCGATAGAAGAGTTCAATGCCCTCTCGAATGCTCGCCAGGCCGAGCTCGAAACGCTCAGCGAGGAATTCGACCAGATGCTCGCGCAAATGCAGACGCCGGCGGCTCGCGCCGGTATGGACGCTGCTTTTCATGCTACGCCGAAGGAGTTAGGAAGGGCTGCGCGAGCCGCGGCACGCAAACGTGGCTGATCGGGATCCGTCGCCCTGCATTTATGTCTTGGCGGGAACCAACGGCGCGGGCAAGAGCAGCATCGGCGGCGCCATGTTCCGTGCCCAAGGCGCCGGCTACTTCAATCCCGATGAGGCGGCGGCTCGAATACGGCGCCACAGGCCGCACCTCGCCGCAGTGGAAGCGAATAGCCGGGCCTGGCATCAGGGGAAGCGGCTTCTTGAACGCGCCATCGCCGAACGACTGAATCTTGCATTGGAGACGACGCTGGGCGGCAAAGACCATCCCCGCGCTGCTCGACTCCGCACTATCGGCAGGCGTTGCGGTTCGTGTCTGGTACGTCAGGACTGAGCACGGTCGAGCTTCACATCGCGAGAGTGAGGGCGAGAGTCGAGAAGGGCGGGCACCCGATTCCGGAGGAGAAGATCCGCGAGCGGTATGACCGGAGCCGCCTGAACCTGATCCGGCTCATGCCGCGGCTGACCGAACTTCTCGTCTACGACAACAGCCGCCAAGCCGATCCAGACGCCGGTGCGAGTCCGGAACCGACGTTACTTCTGCACATGGCCGCGGGCACGATGGTCGGGCATTGCGATCTCGAACTAGTTCCGGAATGGGCCAAACCAATTCTCGCGTCGGCATTGAAGATCGCCGGCCGGCACGCGGAGGGATGACGCCCGCCTGATTCCCCATTTGGCGGCTTTCGGGCCTCTCCGGTCAATTGCGGTCACCAATCGAGATCAATCCAGGAAGCCCCTCTGAATCAATCGAATGGACTTGACGCAGAGGCTCTCCATGATACGAGTGCCCAACACCTGGTGAAGGATAGCCGCCGGACTCCAGCACCTGCTGCGGCAGCACCTCTCCGACCGAATCGCTCGAGCGCGGCGCAGAGTCCACCGAAGTTCCGCGCAGAACAGAGGCTATCCCGCATGCATGAGGATCTTCAGAGCGCCTAAAGGCGATTCCAAAGCATCGCACTTGTAGTTCATCGTGCGTTCATCGCACTTCCGCCAAACTAGAGAGCAGTTGGCTGTGGAGCCGCTGGCGGCGGTGAGGACGGACCGATGTGGACTGAACGTCAGTTGCACGGATCGCGCTCCGCACGGTTTCGTCGCCAAGCGAAGGCCATCCCGGATCAAACCAGCCGCGTAATGTGGTGGACGAAGCAGAGAGAGGAAGGTACATGCGATTCATCATGCTGTCTGTAGTGATCTCAGCGGTTCTGGCCGTTGCCGGACCGCTGTTGAGCCAGGAAACCAATGTAAAAATGGCGGACCTGCCACCGGCCGTCCGGAGCACCGTCCAGGTGCAGAGCAAAGGGGCGGTAGTCCGCGGCCTGTCGAAAGAGGTCGAGGAGGGAAATACCTTCTACGAAGCCGAGCTCAAGACCAACGGGCATAACAAAGATGTCCTGATCGACCCCGCCGGCAACGTAGTCGAAATCGAAGAGGAAGTAGCGGTAGCCTCGCTTCCGGCGCCTGTCCGAGCGGCGTTTGAGAAGCGCGCCGGCAGCGGCAAAATACTCGGGGTCGAATCAATAACGAAGGGGAGCACGGTGGTCGCCTATGAGGCGAGGATCAGGACAGCGGGAAGACTTCCGAAGTCCAACTGGCACCCGATGGATCCCCAGTAGAGTAATCGTGCGCTTGCTGCTCGCAGAAGACGAACCGCGCGTGGCGAGATTCATCGCCAAGGGTCTGCGCGAGCAGGCATATGCCGTGGATGTCGCCCGCGACGGCGAGGAGGCTCTGTATTCGATCTCCGTGAACGAGTACGACCTGATCGTCCTCGACGTGATGCTTCCGGTGAGGGACGGCTATGAAGTCTGCCGCTCGCTCCGCTCCGCCGGCTGCCGTCTTCCGGTGCTGATGCTGACGGCGCGAGACGCCGTGGATGACCGCGTAACCGGGCTCGATTGCGGTGCCGACGACTACCTCACCAAACCGTTCGATTTCAAGGAGCTGCTCGCTCGCCTGCGCGCCCTGTCGCGGCGTGCGGCGGGCATCCGTCCGGACGTGCTCCGCCTGGCCGATCTGACGCTCGACACGTCGAGTCACACGGCGCAAAGAGCGGGCCGGCCGTCACTCTGACCGCGAAGGAGTATGCGCTGCTCGAGTTCCTCATGCTGAACGCCGGCCGTGTGCTAGGCAGGGAAGAGATCGCTGAGCACGTCTGGGACGAAACCTTCGATGCCTTCACGAATGTCATCGACGTCTATATCCGTCGGCTGCGAGCCAAAATCGATGCCGGCTCCTCCCCGCCGCTGATTCACACGCGTCGCGGCGAGGGCTACATCCTGACGGCGGAGAGGCCGGCCTCCGGTGAGTAACAGTCTCCGGCTGCAACTCACCCAGTGGTATCTGGGATTCTTCACCGTATTGTTTCTGCTCTTCAGCCTGGTTCTATATCGAGTGCTTTCGGATTCGCTCTATCAACGCCTGGATCAGACCCTCTCCTCGCAGGCCGAAACGGCCGCTACGCTCTTCGAAAGTGAAATGTCCGAGTTGGAAGAGGACGCCTCGGGCGCCGCCCAGGAGGTGGTCTCCGAGATGCGGATGCGTGGAGTTGTAATCGGGGTGGCACAAGGGGATCGGTTACTGGTGGCCAGTGAGAGTTTGGCTGCGAGCGAGGTCACCCGGATCACGGAGCAGGCTCATCGCATGCACGATCCCGGACCGCTGGTGACGATTCGCGGCTTCCGCGGTACGGACGGTCGTCTCACCATTCATCGTGTGGTGTTGGATCGGCTCCCATACACGATATTCGCGGTTCAGCCTCTCGACGTCATCGAAGCGGAGTTGCAGACCGTGCGGCGGATCCTGTACATCGCGCTGCCCATCGTGATTCTGATCGCCGGAGGCGGTGGATTCCTGCTGGCCGGCCGGAGCCTGGCTCCCTTGCGGTCGATGGCGGAACAGTCCAGGCAGATCAGCGGCGCCAACCTCGATCGCCGGCTCGAAGTGCCGAATGCCAAACGCGAACTGGCGCTGCTGGCTGAATCGTTCAACGAGTTACTCTCGCGGCTCGACCAGTCCTTCGAAACGATGCGCAGGTTCGTTGCGGACGCCTCGCATGAACTGCGTACCCCCCTATCCATTTTGCGCGGCGAGGCCGACGTCGCCCTCGCCAAGGAGCGCAGTCCGGCGGAGTATCGGGAATCGCTGACAGCCATCAAAGAAGAGGCCCAGCGACTCTCGCAGCTCGTCGAGGACCTTCTGAACCTGGCCCGCGCCGATGCCGGGCGCGTTACGCTTCGGATGGAAGAATTCTATCTGGATGACCTTCTGGTGGAATGCTGCCGCTCGGTGGCGCCGCTCGTCCGGACCAAGGAGATCGATCTCAACTGCAGCTTGGCCGAAGACGTCAGCTACCGTGGCGATCAGGAGCTCCTCCGCCGCCTCGTCTTGAACCTGCTCGATAACGCCATTCGCTATACACAACCAGGGGGCCGGATCGAGGTGAAACTCAAGCCCGGGGAACAGGATCATCTCATCAGTGTTTCCGACACTGGACCCGGCTTCGCGCCGGAGGAAGCAGCTCACGTATTTGAGCGCTTCTACCGTGGCGACCAGGCGCGCTCCCGCCAGGAGGGCGGCTTTGGCCTCGGTCTGTCAATTGTGAAATGGATCGCCGAGGCGCACCACGGCCGGGTGGAACTCGAGAGCAGTCCGGGATCGGGCAGCGTCTTCACAGTCCGGCTGCACCGGCAACGATCCGAACCGGCATTCTTCCACCAAGCTTGAGCCTTATGTCTCCAAAACAGCTTCTGCCGACTCTGTCCCTACTCGCCCTCAGCGGAGTCTTCGCCGGCGTCTGTTGCGCCGCTCAATCCCCCGCTTCACCAAGCGGCGTCCAGACCAGCAGTGCGCCGCCATCTGTGTCCGCTCCGGACCAGGCGTCACTGACGATTAGTCTGAAGGATGCTCTCGACCGCGCTCGCCAGTACAGCCAGCAGTTCCAGTCGGCGAGCATCTCGGCGCTGCTCGCGCACGAGGATCGTATTCAAGCCAAGGACGCGCTGCTGCCGACGGTGGACTACTCCAACCAGTTCATCTACACCCAGCCGAACGGGACGCCTTCCGGTGTCTTTGTGTCTAACGATGGGCCTCACGTCTACAACAGTCAGGCCGTCGTCCACGGCGAGATCTACGCCCCCGTGAAATTCGCGCAGTACCACCAGACCGTCGCCGCCGAGGCGGTGGCTCGTGCCAAGACTGAGGTCGCCGCTCGCGGTCTCGTTGTCACGGTGGTCCAGCTCTACTACGGGTTGGTCGCAGCGCAGCGGAAGGATAACAGCGCCCAGCAAAGCGTGCGGGAAGCACGCCAGTTCGTCGACCTCACACGCAAGCAGGAGCAAGGCGGCGAGGTGGCGCACGCGGACGTGGTGAAGGCGGAAATACAGCTCGAACAGCGGCTCCGGGACGCGCAGGATATGCAATTGACGATGAAAACCAGCCGCATCCAGCTTGCCGTGCTCCTGTTCCCGGACTTCCGCCAGGACTTCACCGTTGTGGACGACTTGCAGAACACCGTACAGTTACCCCCGTTTGAGGAGGTGCAGGGTCTGGCGGTGGAGAACAACCCCGACCTGCGAGCCGCCCAGGCCATGGTGCAACAGGACAACTACGGTGTCCGGGCAGCGAAAGACGCGAATCTCCCTTCGCTCTCCTTCGACTATTTCTTCGGAATCAATGCCAATCAAGTCGCTCTCTACAACCGCGAGCACCAGAGAAACCTCGGATCGTCGGCGCAAGCCCAGTTGACGATCCCGGTGTTCAACTGGGGCGCCACGCGTAGCAAGGTTCGCCAGGCTCGCCTCCGGCTCCAGCAGGCGCAACTGGATCTCAGCGTCACGCAACGCCAACTGGTGGCCAACCTGAATTCGTTCTACCTGGAAGCTCAAACGGCGGATTCCCAGCTTCAGGCGCTGCGGCGCTCACTCGACCTTTCAGCCGAGAGCCTTCGATTGACAATGCTTCGCTATCAGGCCGGTGAGGCCACCGCCCTGGAGGTGACCGATGCGCAGATGACCCTGAGCCAGGCGCGCAACGCGTATGCCGACGGTCTGGCCAGGTATCGGGTGGCCTTGGCCAATCTTCAGACCTTGACGGGAGTCTTCTAGTCATGCGAAAGACCCTTCTCCTGGAGGCCGCCTTGCTTCTGGCAACCCTTGTCGGCTGCCATCAGAGTCAGGATACGGCCCCCGAGCCGGTCGTTCCGGTTCAGGTTTCGACCGCGCGGAAGGAGACCATCCGGCGCACGGTCGCCGCCGATGGCCTGCTGTATCCGCGCGATCAGTCGAGCATTGTGCCCAAGATCAGCGCCCCGGTCGGGCGGTTTCTTGTGAATCGGGGGGACCGTGTGCGGGCCGGGCAATTGCTGGCGGTCCTGGAAAATAGCGATCTCAAAGCCGCCGTGGCCGATAGCAAAGGCCAGTACGACCAGGCCGAGGCGAGCTACCGTAGACTCTCCGCGGCCACGCTGCCTGAAGCAATCACCAAGGCCGAGACGGATGTCAACGCGGCCCAACAGGCTGTGGATGCCGCCAGCAAGCTGCTCGAAAGCCGCGAGGCGCTCTATCGCGACGGAGCGCTGGCCCGGAAGCTGGTGGACGACGCGCAGGTGAGCTACGCACAAGCCAGCGCGCAGTATAAGACCGCGCAAGAACACCTGAAGGGACTGCAAGGTGTCGGCAAACAAGAGCAGACCAAAGAGGCCGCCGCGCAAGTGGAATCAGCCAGGGGACGCTATCAGGCCGCCCAGGCCCAGCTCTCCTACTCGGAAATCCACAGTCCGATTTCCGGCGTGATCACGGACCGTCCGCTGTACGCGGGTGAAATGGCCAACGCCGGCTCGCCCTTGCTCACCGTAATGGACGTGTCTCGCGTGGTGGCACGCGCGCAGGTGCCGCAAGAGCAGGCGGGTCTCCTCAGCGTGAACGACGCCGCAACCATCGCGGCGGCGGATGGCTCGTCGGAAGTGGCTGGAAAGGTGACTGTCGTCGGTCCGGCCGTGGACCCGAACAGCACGACCTTGCAGGTCTGGGTCGAGGCGGCGAATCCCGGCGGGCGCCTGCGGCCGGGGACGAGTGTCCGTGTGTCCATCGTGGCCGCCACCCTGAAAGACGCGATCGTAGTCCCCGCCGAGGCCCTGCTGCCGTCCGCCCAGGGCGCCGACTCCATGGTCGTGATCGGCCCCGATTCGGTTGCTCACGAAACAAACGTGAAGGTCGGTGTTCAGGACGGCGGAAAGATTCAGATCCTGAGTGGCCTCTCGCCGGGCGACCGCGTGGTAACTGTCGGCGGTCTGGGATTACAGGACGGGACCAAGGTCCGCATCACGAACGCCGATGCGCAAGCCGGGAGTGCCAAGTGACTGCTGCCGGCGATCGCACCGGACGCGGCGGTGACTCCGCCCCGCGACACTGGACGGCGCTGCACGTCAAACCGATCATCTTCGTTGTCCTCACGCTGGTGGGCGTGGGCATCTATTTGGCTTTCGCCATCCCCGTCTCCGTCTTCCCCGAGACCAACTTTCCCCGGGTTGTGATCTGCGTCGATAACGGCGTGGCGCCCATCGACCAGATGTCGGTCACCGTCACACGCCCCATCGAGGAGGCCGTCAACGCGGTGCAGGGGCTGCAGCGTATACTGGTCCATCACCAGCCGGGGGACCGTCGAGGTCGACCTCTTCTTCTCATGGAACGTGGACATGTTCCAGACGCTGCAGCGCGTGAACGCCGCGCTGGCGCGTGTTGAGCCCACCTTGCCGTCCACCGCCACGGTGACCGCCAATCGCCTCACCTTCGCGGCATTTCCGATCATGGGATACAGCCTGACCTCGGACACGGTTCCTCAGACCAGGCTCTGGGAGCTGGCCACCTACGATCTGAAGCCGCGCATGAATCGCGCCGGCGGCGTCTCCACCGTTGTCGTCCAGGGGGGCCAGGAACCCGAATTCGAAGTAAGTCCGGATCCGTCGAAGTTATTGAAAGCTTCTGTCACCGTTCCCGACATTCTGGATGCAATCGGACGCAGCAACCTCATTGATTCCCCCGGCTTGATCGAGACCAATCATCAACTCGTCCTGAGCCTGGTGAGCGGCCAGGCCAAAACGCCGGCTCAGATCCGGGACATCGTGGTGAAGACCACCCCCGCGGGCACCCCCGTTCACATCGGCGACCTGGCCTCGGTGGCTCCGTCCGTGAAGCCGGTCTATACCATCGTGACCGCCAATCGGAAGCCGGCGGTGCTCCTCTATGTCTACCGTCAGTTGAGCAGTAACACCGTGAGCGTCGCGAACTCGATGCACGCCGAGGTGGAACAGATCCGCCAGAAGTCTCCCGCCGGGCGTGGAACTGCGTCCGTTCTACGACCAGTCCGAAATCGTAAGCGATTCGATCAAGAGCGTGCGCGACGCCATTCTCATCGGACTGATTCTCGCCTCGGCCATCATGGTGCTGTTCCTGCGGGACTGGGGCACCTCGCTCGTCGCCGGGCTGGTGATTCCCGCCACCATCGGAGTCACGTTTATCGCCCTGCACGCTCTGGGAGAAAGCTTCAACCTGATGACGCTGGGCGGCCTTGCCGCGGCGGTCGGCCTGGTGATTGACGATGCCATCGTCGTGGTGGAGAACATCGTCCTGCACCGCGATTCCGGTCAGGCGCGCTGGCCAGGCCATCCGCAGCGCTCTCAGGGAGATCCGCATACCGCTGGTCGGCTCCACCATTACGCCGATCGTGGTTTTTCTGCCGCTGATCTCGATCACTGGCGTGACCGGGGTATTCTTCCGGGCGCTGGCCATCACGGTGGGAGTCGCTCTGTTCACTTCACTGGCGCTCGCCCTCACCTGGACGCCCACGCTGAGCCAATATCTCCTCCGTGGGCACTCCAAACGGCAGGCGCGCCGAGACCGGCGCCGTGCCGCCGCGCTTCATGCGCGCCTACGAGAAGATCCTGCGGACGGTACTCGCGCATCCGCTGACGCTGGCGGCCGGCGTGCTGATTCTGATTGGCGGTTCGTATGCTGCTACCCCACCTTGGCTCGGACCTCTTGCCTGGGATGGATGAAGGCGGGTTCATCATCGATTACATCATGCCCGCCGGTAGCTTCCTTGCAGGACACCAATCGCATGATCTCCGACGTCGAGCACATCCTTCGCCAGATCCCGGAAGTGGAGAGCACCTCGCGTCGCACCGGCCTGCAACTCGGCCTGGCCGCGGTGACCGAGGCCAACACCGGCGACATATCGGTCAAGCTGAAGCCCGCGGAACCGAGCGCACTGAGCGACGTCATCAGCCGAGGTGCGGGAGAAGATCAGCCAACAGGAACCGATGCTGACAGGTCGAGTTCGTCCAGCTGCTGCAGGACATGATCGGCGACCTGACAAGCGCCCCGAGCCGATCGCAGATCAAGCTGTTTTCGCACGATCCGGAGCTGCTGCGCGAGTGGGCCCCCAGGTAGCCGATGCCATCCGCAAGGTACCTGGCGTGGTGGATGTTCTGAATGGGATCGAAAACACCATCAGCGGCCCGGCGATGGTAGTTCCATGTGGATCCGAAGTCGCGGCGCGCAGCCGGCTTCACGCCGGAGGAAGTTGCCGAGCTGGACGCCAGCGCGCATCATGCAGGGGAACCGGCGCCGACGCCGGTAATCGCCAACGACCGGCGCCTACACCATTCGCGTGCGCTTCCCCGAGGCAGACCCGCGCCTCGGTGGATGCCATGCGGAATACGCATGCTCATCAGTGCCACCGGACATACCGCGACGCTGGGCTCGCTGGCAACGATGGAGGAACTCCCCGGACAGACCGAAATCCGCCGCGAGAACCTGCAGCGCGATGTCACGGTCACCGCGCGGCTGGAAGGCCGCGACCTCGGGCAGCGGCATGGCCGAGGTGCAGAAGGCCGTTGCCAGACCTGCACCTTCCTCTTCACATCCGCGTCGAATACGGGGGCGCCTATCCGGAGCAGCAGCGATCGTTCCACGATCTGCTCCTGGTGCTGCTGCTGGCGGTCGTGCTGGTGTTCACCGTGCTGCTGTTTGAGTTCCGCAGCATCGCGGCGCCGCTGGCGATTCTTTCCTCGGCCTGCTCTCGACGTCCGGTGTGTTCTTTGCGCTGCTGGTCACCGGCACGACCTTCAATCTGGCGTCGTTTATGGGACTGATCATGGTGATCGGCATTGTGGCGAAGAACGGCATTCTGCTGCTGGATGCCGACCAGAAATTTCGCATCGGAAGGCTACATCGCCGGAAGAGGCCATGATGCAGGCGGGCGAGCGGCGGCTGCGGCCCATCATGATGACCGCACTAGCGGCGGTGGCGGGCATGTTGCCCTGGCGCTGCCTGGGGCGCGGGTCGCAGATGCTGCAGCCGCTGGCGATCGCCGTGATCGGCGGCATCCTGGCCTCCATGGTGCTGTCGCTGATCGTGACCCCGGCCGTCCACTACTACATCGCCGACCGCTTCCACCGGTAGCGTCGGACCATGGCACCCGCCCCCAATGCCATCCAGGTGATCGACGGTCCGAAAACCTCCTCTGGCCCCTCTTTCCTGCCCCCTGCGTCCGCTGAAGTGGCTACGGGAGACGCCTCCGTCGCCCCTCCAGACAATAGCGGTCACGAGTTGGGTTCAATCCAGGAAGTGCTTCTGAATCAATCGAATGCACTTGATTCATGGGCTCTCTTTGGCACGATTTCCACTCCCTCCGCGCGATAATGAAGCCGACCATGGCCACCCCAGCTCAAATCGCAGCCAATCGGCGGAACGCGCTCAAAAGCTCCGGTCCACGGACCGCCGCCGGTGGCGGACACGAACCGGACCAGCCCCGAATTCGCCAAACAAAGCCAATCGAGCCAACGCCCGCGCCCAAAAGTCGAACTCTGGCGGAGCTTTCCCGCAAACAAAGCCAATCTGCCAGCCGCGCAGCCGGCCTTCAAAGAGATGGAGCAGGCGGCGACAGACGGACCATCAGCCCGCTGTGGCGAGAACGAGGTCGGGATCTGCCCCCGAGACAGCCGCTCCAAAACATGCTCCGCAAACGACTGAAAAAACAACTAGTTGTCACGCGAACGAAATAAAATCCCTGTTACGCGATCCTGCCCTGGACGCCTCGACGTGGAGCAAATCGCCAGACTTGTCACGTCGGCGGTCTCGCCGGCGGTTGGTCTCTTCAATGCCGGCCGGCCAGGCCAAACCGCCGCGCCCACCGCCCGGCGACCGCCGAGGAGAGCGACGTCCAACGACGCCGTACCCTGACGGCCCGCGGCTGTCTATCCGCTGGAACAGAAGCCGTTGTCGCTTACACTAGCCGAGGAGGTCGATGTGCGAACAACAACGGACACGGCAAAGCTCGGCGCCACTCGGCGCGAGTTCCTGGCTGGGGCAACCTTATTGGGAGCCGTCGGAGCGGCCGGGTGTTCCGCCGCCGGCTGCATCGGTTCGGCTCGAACAGGATGGCGCCGAGATCGGGATCGTCGCGGGGAAAACCGTCATTGGCCACATCCGGGCCAACTCGGGCAGTGGAGCGTCCGCGCAGGATGTCGCGTTCACCGGGCGCGAGGACGGGATCGAAAGGAGGTTCCGGGACGCGGCCTGGGAGGTGGTCGACACGCGTGCGCCTCCTCGAGCCGGAACTGTATGAGTGGCGGCGTAGTTGGAAGAGCCTTTCCGGCAGCCCGACCGACGCCGACCTGTGGATGGAGGTCGAGACCGCCTACCCGCCGGAATACACCCTCATTCCGGCCATCAGCTATGACGGCAATCCGGAATTCGGCCGCCGCGCGCCGAAAGGACTAGCTGACGCCGACGGCTCTCCGTGGCAGTTTTCCGCGTTCCGTTCGAGCGTTCCGGCCGGCTGCTATTCCGAAGGCGCGGGCTGGTCGCTATTTCTGTTCGTTTCGACGGAGTCGCCGTCGCTCGATTGCGGCTTCTCGTTGGTCCCCGAGCCGGACCGGCTCGTCCACCGCCTGATGTGGCCGCCCCGGGACGATCTGCCGGCCTCGCGGCGGATGCAGCCCTTTGAGGAATCGCTCCAAATCCCCGCCGGCAGCGAGTTCGAGACGACGGCGTACCTGGTGGTTCACCCGGCGCCGGAGAAGCGCGCCGCCTGGGTCGCCGGCCTCAACCACGCCTGGCGCATCAACCGGCACGACGTCCGCCCGTCGTTCCCGCCGGCGCGCCTCTGGGAGTTGGGTGTCCAATTCGCCAAGGAGACGCTCTGGCACGACGACGACGAGTTCACCGGTTTCAGCATCGGCGTGGTCGAAGAGGACGGCCGATGGGTGCAGCGCGACAGGATCAAGTACGAGATCGGCTGGTGCGGGCAGAACGCCGGTTTCGGCGCGGCCCTGCTCAATGACTATCTCTTGAACAAGAACGCGGACTCGCTCGAAAAAGGCGAGAAGGCCCTCGACTTCTGGGCCCAAAACGGACGCCTCGACTGCGGCCTCTTCTACACCCACTACGACGCCAAGCTGGGCTATGAGCGATGGGCCGCCTACAACCCGAACTTCCTCGGCCGGCCGGCCAAACCGGGCGAGAAGTGGGTGGACACCTGCAACCTGGGCCACGGCGCGTTCCAGTACCTGGTGGCCTCGGAGCTGGCCGAGAAGTGCGGCCTCTCGAAACCGCTCTGGCGGCGGTTCGCGCTCGACGCCTGCGACTTCTTCGTGGAGAATCATCTCCCCGACGACACGTTCGGCAAGGCCTGGTCGCTTGACGGGGAATGTCTCTTCGAAGGCGTGACCACCGGCGCGCACATACTCTGGCCGATGTTGAAGGCCTACCGGATGACGCGCGACGAGCGCTACCTGGAGACCGCGCGGCGGGGCTTCCGCGCCTACTACGAGCGCGACCTGGTCAACCGCGGCTTCTGCGCCGGCGGCGCCATCGACGCCGACACGATTGATAAGGAAAGCGGCCTGCCGCTGCTGTTCGCCGCGCTCGACCTCTATGAGCTGACCGGCGAGGACGACTACCTCCGCGCCGCCGAACGGGCCGGCGCCTACATGGCCACCTGGCAGTGGCACTATTCGGTTCCTTATCGACCCGGACAGCCCGCTGGCGCAGCTCGGCTATGACCAGTTCGGCGGCACCAGCATCACCGTGATGGCGCAGGGGCAGGACCCGTGGGGAGAACTGATCACGCTGGGCTGGCTGCGGCTGGCCGAGGCGACGCAAAACGAGATCTGGCACGATCGCGCCGTCCAATGCTTCAACCAGGGCACCATCGGCGTCACCGACGGCACGAGCCTATCAAGGGGCTCCGCCGCCCGCCGGGTAGCCAGAACGAGGGCTTCTACTTCTCCATCCGCACGCCGGACGGTAAGCGCCTTTGGGGAGACCACAACTCCTGGCTGGTAGCATGGCCGAGCGCGCACCGTCTGATCACGTTGATGCACTGGCCGCGGTGGGAGGACTTGGAAGTGCACGCGTAGAGGTTCCGCACATCGACCGTCACAGCTTGGGAGAGTAGGGGAAGAATTCCGGGCGCGGAGCGAGCCGCCAGGCTTGCGACGCCGGCTCCTCGCACCGGCGTCATGCCGGCCCGGTCGGGCGAAACCGTCTGCCCCACGTGGGGTGGAACATCGATTTGGCCAAAGAACCGCCAGCAGTCGCAAGAATGAACAGGTTGACAAGGCCGCAACAGGCGACGCTGCTCGCCCACACCGTCCGATGGCACGTTCACCGTGATCGGCCTCCCCACCCGCATCCACCCTGGATTCAGTCCCTTAGGCCCTCGCCGCCAACCGTGATGCCCGAGAATGCCCGTCGCCGCCGGAGCTGGCATCCGGCTTGCACTCTCGTTTCTGACTCTGCCTTCGCAGAGGAGGTGGCCGATTCGCTGTTCACGGCCGCCGGGTTGGGGCGACATGAAGATGACGAATCACAGAACACATTCCGCATTCCTCCGCCATGTCCTGCTGGCGGCGGGCACCGTGCTGGGCTTCTCCGCACTGCTCTACGGCGCGCAGGCGCCACCACGGGCACAAGCGAAACCGGCTCCCGAAACCACCCGGGCCGCCAACGTTCTGCGCGCCACACTGGACAATGGCCTCCGCGTCGTCATCGTCCGCAACCCGCTCGCGCCGGTGGTGACCACGGTGGTCAACTACCAGGTCGGCTCCAACGAAGCACCCGACGGCTTCCCTGGCATGGCCCACGCCCAGGAGCACATGATGTTTCGCGGCAGCCCCGGACTCTCCGCTGATCAGTTGGCCGACATCAGCGCCGCCATGGGCGGCAACTTCGACGCCGATACCCAGCAGACCGTCACGCAATACTACTTCACGGTTCCCGCCGAAGACCTGGACGTCGCCCTCCACATCGAATCGCTGCGCATGAAGGGCGTGCTCGACACCCAGGAACTGTGGGCCAAGGAGCGAGGCGCCATCGAGCAGGAAGTGGCCCAGGATCTCTCCAACCCTGAATACGTCTTCTACACGAAGCTGCTGGAGGCCATGTTCAAGGGCACGCCCTACGCCCACGACGCACTGGGCTCGCGACCGTCGTTCAATAAGACGACCGGAACCATGCTCAAGGAGTTCTACGACGCCTGGTATGCGCCCAACAACGCCATCCTCGTGATTGTCGGCGACGTGCCGCCCGCGAAGACGCTCTCCGAGGTAAAGGAACTGTTCGCCGAAATCCCCTCGCGCAAACTGCCCGACCGCCCGGAGGTCAACCTGCAGCCGGTGCAGCCCACCGCGCTCGACCTGACCACCGACCTGCCCTATGGCATGGCCGTGATCTCCTTCCGGATGCCCGGCTCCGACAGCCCCGACTTCCCCGCGGCGCAGGTGCTCGAAGACGTCCTCAGTAGCCAACGCGGCAGCCTCTATGCGCTGGTCCCCGAAGGCAAGGCGCTCGATGCCGGTTTCTCGTACGACGGGCTGACCAACGCCGGGCTGGGCTACGCCGTGGCCGCGTTTCCCAAAGGAGGCGACGGCGCCGGGTTGGTCAAGACCCTGCGCGGCATTCTCGAGAAGGACTTGAAGGACGGGCTGCCCGCCGGCCTGGTCGAGGCCGCCAAGAGGCACGCGCTCACCGATGCCGAGTCGCAGAGGAACTCCGTCGCGGGGCTGGCGATGGCGTGGTCGCAGGCGGTCGCCGTCGAGGGCAGGAACTCCCCGGACGAGGACTTCGAGGCCATCCAGAAGGTCACCGTCGACGATGTCAATCGTGTCGCCCGCAAGTATCTGACGTTCGACGACGCCGTCACCGCTGTCCTGACGCCGCAGCCTTCGGGCAAGCCCCTCTCCTCCAAATCGTTCGGCGGCCGCGAATCCTTCGCTCCCACCCAGACGAAGCAGGTGGAGCTTCCCGAGTGGGCGGCGTCAGCAGTGAAGCGCGTCTCCATTCCCGCTTCCACCGTCCACCCGACCGTGACCACGCTTCCGAACGGCCTCAAGCTGATCGTGCAGCCGGAATCGGTCAGCAACACGGTCAGCATCTACGGCGAGATCAAGAACCGTCCCGACATGGAGGAGCCCAAGGGACAAGAGGGCGTGGCCGACGTGCTTTCCGAACTGTTCTCCTACGGCACCACATCCCTCGATCGCCTGGCGTTCCAGAAGGCCCTGGACGACATCGGCGCCGACGCATCCGCCGGGACGGACTTCTCGCTCCAGGTTCTCGCCAGCCAATTCGACCGCGGCGCGCAACTGCTGGCCGGCAACCTACTGCACCCCGCCCTGCCGGAGAAAGCATTCGAGATCGTGCGGCAGCAGACGGCCGCCTCTCTCGCCGGAGAGCTGCAGAGTCCGGGCTATCTCACCGGACGGGCGCTCCACAGCGCTCTGTTTCCCAAGGACGATCCCAGCCTCCGGCAAGCCACGCCGCAAACGGTGTCGTCGCTGACGATGGACGACGTGAAGGACTACTACTCGCGCGTCTTCCGCCCGGACCTGACCACGATCGTGGTCACCGGCCAGGTGACGCCGGAACAGGCCAAGGAGGTCATCGGCAGGTACTTCGGTGAATGGAAAGCGACCGGACCGAAGCCGCCCACGCTTCTTCCGCCGGTGCCGCCCAACAAGCCGTCGGTCGCCGGTGTGCCCAACAAGAGCCGTGTGCAGGACCAGGTGATCCTGGCGGAGACGTGGGCCTGGTGCGCTCCGACCCCGACTACTATGCGCTCGAGCTTGGCAATCACGTTCTCGGCGGCGCTTTCTATGCCACGCGATTCTTCCGCGATCTGCGTGAGAACGCGGGCCTGGTCTACTCGGTCGGTTCCGTCTTCGAGGTGGGCCAGACGCGTTCGCTGTACGTGGTCGATTACGCCTGCGATCCGCCGAACGTCTCCAAGGCCCGCGGCATCGTGCTGCGCGATCTCGAGGCGATGCAGCGCCAGCCGGTCACCCCGCAGGAACTGCAGCAGGCCAAGGCGCTTCTGCTGCGGGAGATTCCACTCTCGGAATCGAGTGTCGGCCAGATCGCCGGAGGCCTGCTCTCGCGCTCCATCCACGACCTCCCGCTCGACGAGCCGACCCTGGCCGCGCGCCGCTACGTGAAGCTGACCGCCGCCCAGGTGCAGGCGGCATACAAGAAGTGGCTCCGTCCGGAAGATCTGGTCCAGGTGACCGAAGGGCCCGCCCCGAAGTAAGCCAAATGGGCCCTGCTGACCGCGGTCGACGACCTTTGCTACGTCGACCGCTTCAGAACGTAGCGAAACGCAAGGCGCTCGCCGTCCGCCCCCACCAGCGAACGTGACAGCGGCCGGATCTACTCTGAAACACCGGAAGAATTTACCGTGTGTGTCAATCCGGCACGGTCTGACAGGAAGGCCGTATCCGTGCTCATCAGCGGCGTAAGATGCTTGAAATCAATAGGTTATAGGTGGATGGCATTGGAAAGACCGGGGCGCGCTGGGACCGTCGCGGATCTTCCTCATGGCTCCCTAAGTCCTGTTATTCCTGGTAGTTCGCACAGATGCGCCGGGAATGGCCCGTTTCATGCACCGCGAAACAGACGATCGTCTCCTCTGCAAGAGGCGCATTATGACGAGTTGAGTGGCAATCCGGTTGCGGACCCTGGTCACGGTGCGATGAGGATGCGGGTTAAAGCAGAAGCGGAGAGGGCGAAGCGGGCCGTCGCCGCCACGCAAAACAGTCAGCCGGCCCAGGTTGGCCGGGGGATGTTGAATGGAAGGGAATCAGAAAAGGGAGGCCTGGCTACTCGAATGACACAAATACCCGCTACGATTGGGAAGTCTATCGCCATCAAGGGTGAGATCAAAGCCGACGAGGATCTCTACTTTGACGGCATGCTGGAAGGCAAGCTGAACTTGGGATCGCACCGCCTCACAATCGGGCCGAATGGAAGGGTATCGGCTTCGATCCGCGCCGGGGAGGCCGAGATTCATGGGAACGTGGACGGGGACATCGAAGCCATAAACAAGATCGTGATCCGTAGCAATGCGCGGCTGACGGGCAACCTGAAGATGGCGGGCATCGTGATCGAAGACGGAGCGTACTTCAAGGGCGGTATCGATATCGCCACGCCAGGAGGTGCCACGAAGACCGGGTGACGAGGTTCCTAAATCCAATCCGCGAATTGACGCAACCGAAAGTCTCGTAACCTGATCCATGGCATTTCGATCCTTAATCAGCCTCTTTTCATCCGACCTCGCTATCGACCTCGGCACCGCAAACACGCTGGTGTACGCCAAAGGCGACGGCATCGTCGTCAACGAGCCATCCATTGTCGCCATTCACACCAGCACTGGCGACGTGATCGCGGTCGGCAATGAAGCCAAGGAGATGCTCGGCCGCACTCCGGGCAATATCGTCGCGATCCGACCGATGAAGGACGGAGTGATCGCGGACTTCAAAATCGCCGAACGGATGCTCGCCTACTTCATCCGGAAAGCGCATGGGCGGGATGTCCTGGTTCACCCACGCATCGTGATCGGCGTGCCGGGCGAGATCACTCAAGTGGAGAAGCGCGCCGTGGTGGACTCCGCCCTTCGCGCCAAGGCCAGTGAGGTGTTCCTGGTGGAGCAGGCGATGGGGGCGGCCGTCGGCGCCGGTCTGCCGATCACTGAACCCTCGGGGAACATGGTCGTGGACATTGGCGGAGGCACCACCGATGTGGCGGTCATATCGCTTTCCGGTATCGTCTACTCGCGGTCCGTGCGGGTGGCCGGCAACGAGATGGACGACGCGATCATGCAATACATGAAGCGCCGGTACAATCTCCTGATCGGTGAGCGAACCGCCGAGCGGATCAAGATCCAGATCGGTTCGGCGCATCCGCTGGACCGTCCCCTGACCATGGAGATCAAGGGGCGCAACCAAGTGGCGGGAGTGCCGGGAACCATCACGGCGGACGACACCGAGATCCGCGAGGCCATCTCCGAGTGCGTTTCCACGATTACCAACTCGATCCGCGTGGCGCTAGAGCAGACTCCACCGGAGTTGAGCGCCGACATCAGCGATCACGGAATCGTGCTCACCGGGGGCGGCGCGTTGCTGCGGAACCTCGACGTGCGGATCAGGGCGGAGACGGGTCTGCCGGTTTCGATCGCCGAGGATCCGCTAACTTGCGTGGCGCTCGGTACGGGCAGCATGCTGACCGATTTCCGGCTTCTGCGCAGGATCACCATGACCGAGTAGGTGAGTCCAGCCAGCTCGGCCGGCCGCGATCGCGAGGGAGCGCGATGGGGGTGCTCATCTATCCCCATCGCCCCCCGGCTAAGTCGCTCGCTTCAGAACGTAGCGGAAAGCAAAGCGCTCTCCATCCGGCTCGAGAAAGTCACCTAGGCCTCGCGATGTCAGTGGATGAAGCGCGGGGTCGCCCCACTTGCCGATCAGCATGTCGTTGGCGATCATTCGCAGTTCGCCCGCGAGGCTGGCGCCTTTGAAAAGGCGGACGGCTTCCGGTGTCACTTCCGTCGTGCCGCCTCCAGCGCCAAAGGTAAACCGATACCGGGCCTCACTGTTCCCGCCTGATCTGGTGAAGCTCAGCCGGAACAGCACCGGACTAACCTGGTTCAGCAGGGTCACATTCGGCCGGGTGACGAAGATCAAGTGTCCCTCCCAGCGGCCCTCGAGCTCAGCCGGCGAGGGCACACGGCATCGCGGGTCGTCGAAGACCAGACCGTAGTCCTCCACCGACATATTCTCGAACGGGTAGTTGTGCCGCTCCATCACAAAGGTGGCAAACTCCAACCCGTTGGGAAAGTCGCCAAGATGCATCACGCCGATGGCGCTGTTGTCGTCGATCACCTTGACGGTGTCGTAGACGAGTTTGTAAGGATGGTTGCGATACCCGAGTAACAGGATCGGGTCGCCCGAACGGAAATACCGGCGGCTGTCGTTTGGATAGGGAACCGTGCGCACTTCGGGATCGCCGGGCAGGAACGCCAGATCGTAATTTACGACCTGGCCGTAGGCCTTGCCATTCTCGATCCTGTCGAACCGCTTCCAGAAACTCCCGCCGGCGTAGATCGCCCCCAGTTTCCCGGCTTCCCCGCCGAGCGCCGCCGTTCGCACGCGCTCTTCCCAGCCGAGCAGAGTATCTTCGGCGAACGAGCCTTTCCAGAAACTGTCGCGGAAGATCCGTTTCCGGTCAAAGTCGATCCGCACATCGCCCGTGTTCAGCAGTGACTCGATCGGTCGTGTGGGCGTATTGCGCAAGACCGACTGCAGGTCTACCGTGGGACGGCTGCTGAAGTAGTCGGGCGTATCCGCGCCGCGCAGGATCTCCCCGCGAACGTCGTCCCGCAAAGCGCCGATGTCGGGCGAAAGCGGATCGTACTCCCGCCGCACAAACTCTCCGGTGAATGCGAGGAACCGTGTCTGCCCCTGCAGTTGGACCAATGGATCGCTGGTTCCGGTCACCCGGAACGAAGTGAGGAAGCCGAACAGATTGCGCACGGCCGCCGGATTCTCGAAGGTTCTGAATTTCAGCCAGCCGGCTCCCAGTTCCCGAAGCTCATCGCCGTGGTGCTCGTAGACGTGCGCGAACAGCGTGGTGTAGTCGTCGAGGACTTCGCGGATGCCGCGGATTCCGCCTCCCTCGTCCTTCTGCATGTACTTGCGCCCCTCCAGGGTGAACCGCCGTCCGTCGGGATGCCGGAATTCGAGGTGGTAACGCATCTCCGCCTCGCCGGTCGCCTGGTTCACGCGGAGATAGTTGAAGTAGCTCTGCGTCTCGTCCACGGGAAACGACAGCGGCCCCTGATCCTCAAACTTTTCGAACCGGACGGCGCCGCTGGCCCGGGCTTCGTGCGCCGGACCGTCAATGAAATCGTTGAGGTCCGCGGTTTCCAGCTTCAACTGGAAGCTCAGGCCCACGGAATCGGCGGGCTGTCCTTTGGCGGGAATTCGCGCGGCGATTTCGAGATCTCCCGTGCGGCCGGGCGTCGGCGTGGTCCCTCCGGGGAAGTACCAGCCGACCATCTCTTCGTCGAACTTCATCCCGACGCCGGGAGGCGACGCCACGTCCAGGAACGCTCTGAGCAACGGGTTCCGGGGTAGCGCCGCGGCTTCGGTTCGCTCGAGCACGTAGTAGAATCCGAACCGCCTTTCGTTGTCTTTCTCGACGTGCAGCAGCCCCAGCGATCCCTCGGGAAACAGCGGCGTCAGCCCGGACGGCACCTCCGTGATGTATTTGCCGACCATCAGGTTGTCATCCACCATCCGGATCTCGTCGTGGAACCGGGTGAAGTCGTGCAACTGAAAGACGTTGGGCAGGAAACTGGGCATCACCAGGCCCTCCATGAGTCCGAGGAGCTGGTAGCGGCTTTCGAGTCTCCCATCCGGCTTGAGGTCGAACTCCAGATGGGCGATCCCGCCGGCGCGGTTCGCGTTTGAGATCGCGTCCATGCGCCAGACGCCATCCAGCTTCTCCTTGGTCGGAACACTGCCGTTCTCAAAGAGCTGCTTGTGATCGTCCACCGTCATGTGCTCGAAGCCATAGACCCGGCACATCGGAAACGTGAAGAGACGGATGCCGTGCGGATACTCGCCAAGGTAGACGCGGCCGATCAGCAGGTCCTTGTTAATAACCTTGAAGACGTCGTAGAAGCCCTGCCATGGTGGATCGAGATAGTTGAGCAGGATGTACTTACCGGGTCCGAGGTGGCCCTCCCGTTTGTTGAGCGTGAATTCCTTCAGCGAGTTGCGCGCGTTGATCCGGTTGTCGGTGTCGCTGGTGACGCCGGCGTACCGGTTTCCCTGTTTGAAGAACCGCTTCTTGAAACCGGCATAGAGCGCGGCTGACATCTGGTTCAGAACGTGGCCCTTCGGGAAGAATCCTTTCCAGTACTCGTCGTTGCGAATTCGTTTGGTGTCCGGGTCGATATGGCGCTCTCCCGAATTGAGCATCGTGTCGATATCGAGTGACGGCGCGTGCTGGAACAGGTTTTCGAGTTCATTCTCTCGCCAGTCGGCCACCGCCACCGGATCGGTCGCGGTGAATCCGACGCTTACCTTCGGCTCGGGATACGCGTTGCCCTGCAACTGTTGAATCTTGCGCTCCACGATGCGCTCGGCGAGGGCGGAGATCGTCAGGAATGGATTGACTCCCAGCGCGGACGGAATCAAGGCGCCATCCACGACGAAGAGCCCGTCATGCACGCTGCCGTCGCCGGAGTAAACGCGGCCGAATTCGTCCACGGCGCCCTGCAGGTAGTCCTCGCCGATCGGGCAACCGCCCACCGGATGCGCGGTGATCAGGTGCCGCGCGTTCATGAAGCGCCAGAGAGGATTCGCGATGAAGCTGCCGCCGAGCGCCCGCGTGTGGCGGCGTAGCTCTTCATTGATCCGTTCAAACAGCGGCTGGCGGCCAACGTCGTCCCAGTCAATCTGCACGCGCCCGTCCCGCTCAAACGGCGGCCGGTCAAAGACGATGGTGCCGCGGGCGTCATCGAAGCCCATCACCAGATAGAGCATCGAATGGTTCAAGGCCCCGTCGGGATGGTACGGGAAGAGCGGAAACACGTCGCGCGCGATACGGACGCCTTCCGCCAGTTCGTCGCCCGTATCCGTATCGCTACCCCGAAAGGCGCTGAACGCCAACTGCGAGGCCCGTACCGCCGCACTCGGGAAGGAAAGATCCTCCACCGCGATCCGCTGCTCGAGCGGAATGTCGCCGTCGTACTTCAGAATGCTGACGATGCTCGGTCCGGGGGGCCGGGCAGCGCCGGCGCTGTCGGGATGGTTGCCGAATCCGAGCACCTGCGTCTCGTGATCGGTGTTATACGCCACCCCGAAGAAGTCGCCGTTCCCGCTGAAGTGCGTCCCGAGCGCCGGCGAGACGGGCAAATCGTGGAGGTTCGACGAACGAAGCAGAATCTCGGTGGAGTTAATGGACCCCGCCGAGAGAACCACATTCTTCGCCTCGAGCGTGAACCTCTTCTTGCGGGTCTTGCTGGTGTAGTGTTGGCCTTGGACGCGCCATCCCCCGTCGATCTTTTCGATCCATTCCACCTTGGTCTGGGTGTAGATCTCGGCTCCCCCGTTGCGCGCCATCGGGAGATAGTTCATGTAGAGAGTGTTCTTCGCTCCGACATTGCAGCCGGAGACGCAATCCCCGCAGTCGGTGCAAGGCTTCTGGGCGGCGCCGTGCGGGTTGGCGCCGTCAATCTTGAAGTTCACGGCGATGTTGAGCGCCGACACCTGCGCGCCAAGCTCGTCGGCCCGCCGTTGGAGCGCCTGCACTTTCTTGAGCGCGAGGGCGCGCGGATGCGGCCCCGCCGCGAGTGCCGCGCGGGCGCGGTCGTAGTACGGAGTGAGGCTCGCGCGCGTCAGTGACGCCGGCCAGCCGGCCTGCGCGAACGCCTCCGCGTCCGGAACAATCGCCACGTTGGCGTTCACCAGCGAGGTCCCGCCCAGTCCCGAGCCTTTGAGCACGGAGATGTCGGGATAGTTGAGAATCTCATAGAGCCCGAGCGGGTTCAGATCGCTGCGGAGCTCCTTCAAGTACTCTGTTTCGTTGTCCGGAAAGTCCCCGGTCGGCCACTCGCGGCCGCGCTCCAGGATGCACACCGAAGGCTTCGGGTTGAGGTTCGCCGTGGCGAGACGCGCCGCGGTAATCGCGCCGCCATATCCCGATCCGACGATAACGAAATCATAGCTCGGCTTGAGCTGTTCCCAGTCAGATGCCAGCATCTGTCCCCTCCAAGTCTCCGTGACCACACCGCTGCCAGACGGAGGATCAGCAGAAACGCTATCCAAACGCTACCGCACGCGCGGGCGATTGGCAAGAACCGGTACTACGAGTTCTAGTCCCGATGAGCGTTCCGCCCGGCCGGCCGCGCTCAGACTTCGAACTTGTAAAGGGGGTCGATTTTCTGGTGGAAGACGAGAATGTCGTGGATGTCGTAGGGATGTGTCGGCCGCCCGGTTACAGCGTTCCGCAGGACCTGGAAGACGTGGGCCAGCCCGCCGGCGTCATCGATGTCGATGTCCGCCAGGCATTCATCACCCTTCATAAAGAATGAGAGCTGCAGATTGCCGTAGGCATCATCGGTCTTGAAGCTGCCGGCGCCGGTAAATCCCGCGAACGCCTCGGGCGGATGATGCAGGGCTTCGCTGACCGGATGGAACAGTCCGTCGGCGACGCTGTTCTTGGTCTCCTCGCGGAGTTCCTTGGGCACCGTGGCGAAGAAACGATCTCCGCGCAGCTCGTGCAAGGACTTGATGTATCCGAGCACGGTCTTGCCATTGCTGAGAGGCGTGAACCGGCCCTTGGCCGCGATGTTCAGCATACCCGCCTTGCGGATATTGTCGAGCGCGCCGTATAGCTCCGCCCCCTTCTTCCCTTCGAAGCCCAAAACCTTCTCGCTCTTTTTCAGAAGAGGTTGAAAGTCGAGATCCGAGTACTTTGGGAAGTCCACGGTGACAACTTTCCGGGGGTCGATGCAGAAGACGACCTTCTCATCGGTGAATCCTTCCGCCTTCAGGTTGACAAGCCGGCCTGCCGGCAAGTAGGCGGGGGGATCGATTTCCATCCGGTAGAGGCCTTCCGGAGCGCCCCGGAGACCGGAGACGACGATTCGCTTGGAGGCGTCCACCGCCCGGACAACCCGGCTCTCGGCCAGGGATTGATGGCGCAGATTGATGTCGACGAGTTCTCCCAGGCGCTTCCCGTAGACATCCACCAGATCCAGTCGCAGCTTAGCGTTCAAGGTTCCCTCCCCAGTTTGCCCTTGTATGACCTAAGAATACCCCACATCCCGAGCCGCACAACCTCGCGATCCAATTTACGAGCATCTTCCCGGGTCCGGGAATGTTGATGTGCTGAGTTCATCGGGTATAATCATGTCGCTGAAGCCGTTCGGCAGTTCCCGTAGGAGGGGCAGGATGGGGGCAGAACGAACGAAGCTGGTACGGCGTGAGCGTTCGCTCGCTGAAGTAGGGCGTCTGCGAGCCGCGATCACGCTATGGCTCGACCATCGACGCCGCGCGGACTGCGACAAGCTGGGCCATTACGTCGGTCGCCACAAGACACAGCTCGAGTCGATCGGGACCGTCCTGACGGGGGCCGCCGAGGTTCTCGAGCACGAGCTACAGAGCCTGGACTCATCGCTCGCGACCGGCGAGTTCATGGAGCGGTGCCGCGACCTCGACGAGGTGGTCGTCTGGCTGGAGCGGTTCTGGAGCTACTTCCGCGACAAGTTCGATCAGCGCGACAACAACGACCTCAGGCTGGTGCTGCAGTCGGCCGACGAAGTGGTCTGGAGCTGCTATCAGGAGATTCTCGGCCGCGCCCGGACACGCCGGCCTGATCTGTCGCCAGGCGCTTCTCCGCTGGCCTTCGTGGCTCCGGAGTACTCGCCGGCGGCGCTCGAGTCCGACAGTCCGCTGCGCGGCGCCCTCGAACCGCCCCTGGCCGGGGGGGAGTGGGGCAACGACGTGAGGAACCTGGTGCAATCCCTGCCGATTCCCCTCCTGCGGCTGCCGACATGGTCGGTTGCTTCGCCCTGGTGGCTCGTCTATATAGCTCATGAGGCCGGGCATCATCTATTGAGCGATCTGCATCTCGTCAGACACGTCGGAGAGGGAGTGGAGGCGGCCGCCAAGGAGGCAGGCGGTTCTTCGGATTCGCTGCCGAAACGCTGGCGCGCCTGGTCGGAGGAGGTGTTTGCCGACGCCGTCTCGATCGTGCTGATGGGGCCATGGTCTCTCTGGTCGATCGTCGAGGTCGAATGGAGCACCGACGAGTTGATGCAGAAGCCCAAGCGCGACTATCCGCCGCCAATCGTCAGGATCGCGCTGATGGCCCGGATGCTGGAGCAACTCGGGGTGGAGCCGCGGCCCGCGCTGCGGGGCCTGGAGCTGCCGGATGCCGCCACCGCGCCGCCGCTGCTCGCTCAGCACCTGGCCGCCGTCGAGCCGGTGGTTCGATTTCTGCTGGCGCCGCTGCCGGACGGGCTCGGTACGCTGGCGAGCCTGGCTGGGTTCAACGCCGCCTCGCAGCGTCAGGCGGTCGACTGGTGGGTCGCTCAATTGCGCGCCGGTGACACGCGGGTCGTCCCTCCGAAACTCTCTACCGCCCGGGAAGTGACTGCGGCCACCGTCGCCCGATGGGCCGATTTTGGCAATGAGGACCAGACGCCGGACGACTGGGCGGCCGCCGCCTCGGGACTCGCGAAATCGGCCATGGATCTGCTGTCCCAAAGCGGCCCGCCGGGCACACGCGCCGACGTGCAACCCTCCGGCGCGACGGCCGCCGAGGGCAAGAAACTGTGCCAGATGATGATCACCAAGTTGCGGGAGCGCCGGCAGGAGGCGGTGGCGGGATGACGCGCATTCGCATTCGGATCGAGCCCCGCGGCGCCGGCGCCGGATGGGACGTATCGGGCCAGGTGGCCGCGGGCGGCGGCTGGGAAGCGCTTGGCGATCCCGCTGACGACGGGCGCCCCTGGCGGCGGACGCTGCCCGTGCGCGGGGCGGACAGCGCCGCCTACCCGGCTCCGCCGGACTCCGAGAAAGTCCCCGAGGGAGCGCCGCACCAGGCGCTGTGTGCGGCCACGACGCCGGATCCGATATACGCGGTTCACGAACGGATCGCCAACCGGGACCCGCAGGGAAATGACCTCGAGGCATTCGGCCGATACCTCTTCGCGACACTGCTCGGGGAACAGCAATGGGCCCGGATGCGGGCGCGCGCCGGCGACGGGCCCTTGACGCTCGAGCTGGTGATCCGGCCGGACGACATGGCGATCAACAAGCTCCCCTGGGAGACGATGCACGGGCCGGACGATTTCCTGTCCAAGCTTGTTCCCCGGGTGACCATCGTCCGTTGCGTGGCCGGGGCGGCCAAGCCGGAGAGCGTCGCGGTCGCCTCGCCGCCGCGCGTCCTGTTCGTCATCGGAACGGATCTTGACGACCCGGTGATCCGGCCCGGTGCCGAGTACATGAAGCTGGTGCAATCGCTGCGTGCCTCGAATCGCGAACGGCGGCTGGTGACATGGCCCCTGCTGCGCGCCACCCTGGCCAAGCTCGAGGCGGTGATCGCCGATCGCAAACCGGACATCGTCCATTTCATCTGCCATGGACGATACGACATGAATGGCAGATGCTATTTGGAGCTGATGGGCGAGAACGACAGTCCCGAGTCCGTGGCCGTGTATCCCGAGGCGCTGGTGGAAGCGCTCCGGTCGGGCGGAGTGGCGCTGCCGCGGGTGGTGGTGCTGAGCGCGTGCCACACGGCGGACGTTTCACTGGCCCGGGTGGGACAACTGGCAACGCCCGTGGCCGCGGAACTCGTCCGGCGCGGCGTTCCGGTGGTGGTCGGCATGTCGGGGCGCGTCTCCGACCAAGCCTGTCGTCTGTTTACGCGCCGCTTCTATGAGGCGCTGCTGGAGGGCTCCGATCCCACCGTTGCCGCGGCGCAGGGCCGCCTCGCCGCCCTGAGCGAGGGAGGGTCCGACCCGCGGATCTCGGCCGACTGGACGCTCCCGGCGGTCTTCGTCACCGACGATGCCGGCTGGAAGGGACTCGAGATCGCCGACGTCAACGACGATCAATGGCAGATCGCGGCCGCGGACTATGTGACCGGTCCACGCCCGCCTTTCTGTGATCGCTTCTCCGAGTTCGAGGCCTTCGACGAAGTGCTGGCCGAGCGCGCGCTGCAGAACGCGATTCACCGCCGGCACGCCGGTCTCCAGGCACTCGCCATCTCCGTCGACCTGGCCGACGACAAGCGGGAGGAAACCGGCCGCTTCGGCCGCACCTGGCTCCTGCGGGAACTGGCCGTGAAGGCCGCCCGCGATGGGCACTTCCCCCTGCTGGTCCGCTACGAGGATTTGGTGGAGGAGGCGCCGAAAGACGTCCCCGGCTTCTTCGATTGCCTGCGCCACGCCGTCCGCAGAACAAAACGCCTGTTCGGCATCGTCGGCGCATCGTGCCCGGCGGTCCAGACTCTATTGGGGCTGTCCAATGGCGATAGCCTTCCGGAGACAATGCACCCCGATGTGCTGGACGTCTCCCGCACCTACGACCGGGACAACGTCGCCCTCCATGCGGCCGCCGCACGGGTGGACCTGATGGCTCTCCTCGAAGAGGCCCGTGCCAGCCGTCCGGAGAAGCTGCGGAAATCGACGCGGCTCGTTGTTCTTGTCGACGACGTGCATCGCTTCGGCGCCGACGCCGCCCGCGGCTTTCTGCCGGGCCTTCTCGGAGAAGACGGCCTGCGGTGCGCCAGCGAGGATGTCCGCTGCGTCTTCACCTATTCGGCCAAGGCCGTGACCGGACAGGAAGCGACCAAGAAAGTGATCCATGACTGGCTGGGCGAGGTGAACTGGGTTCTGGGCGCTTCCCTGCAGCGGTTCCGCGATCCGACCGAGGACCGCTTAGCCTACACGCACTGTCTGCTGCATTGGTATCTGTTCGAGAAGGAAGACGCGCCCGGGGGACAAAAAGAGCGGCTCTCGCTCACTGTGGCCGAAAAACATCAGTTGACCGAGACGTTCTTCCAGGAACTCGAAAAGGAGATCGGGGGAATCCCGTCGCGGCTCACGCGGGAGGCGGTCAGAATCGTCAACACTTATCTTGGCGTGTCCCGCAGCATTGCGAACACCCCGCTGGGGCCGCTCTTCTTCGAGGCTGACGACGACGCTCAATTGCTGCAGGTGAAGAACCTGGAGGGCATCTAGCGATGGAGCAGGCGTCGCTGCCGGACCCCAGCTCGCTGTCGCCGGAGGCACTGCAGGCCTTTGTCCAGCGGCGCCTGCGCGAGGAGCGGGCCGCCGCGGCCGAGAAGAAGTGGGAAGGCGTTTCACGCGATGCCAGGATGTGGCTCGCCCTGACGCCGGCCATCACTCCGGACATCGCGAAGGCAGCGCGGTTTCCGTCCGGCAGCGTCCCCCCACACCTCTTTCTGGCGCAGCTTGCCGAACGCGGAATCCTCGACGCGCGGCGGCCGAGCTATCTCACGGAACACAACGATGACGCGGTCCTCTATGAGATGAACGGCGCCGAGCGGGCTTCCGTGCTGGACCCGGTCTCCTCGGACAGCAAGCTGGCGTACGAACTTCGAGAGCAACTGGCGAGCGTCGGCAAGCGGACCGCCGCTGCTGTTCAAGAACTTCCGGAAACCCCCGCGCCGCTTCGAAGGTGGGCGCAGCTTGCCGCGCATGCGGCCTCCACCGAGGAGCTGACTGAGTTCCTCGACGAGAGGGTGGAGGAAGCTTACGAGAAAAGGGACCCGGCTTCGCTGCTGAATTGGATCGAGACCGCGCGCCCGGTGACCGCGCTCCTCGCCCGCGCACTGGACGCGGCGCCGGAGATCGCGCTCCATCGCGCGGGCCGCCGGCTCGAACTCCTGCACCGGAAGCGTGAGGACAGCCACCACTTGAAGAGGTTCTTGGAGCGCCGGGAGCAGATCGAGGCGCTGCGCGAACTGATCGACGGCCCCGACGAGCTCTACGCGCTGCACTTGATCGGGGCCGGAGGCGTCGGGAAGACCATGCTGCTGCGGCATCTGACCGGCGTGCTGGCGCCCGACAAACGGCTCGCGGAGAACGCCGTCCCCACCGCCAGAATCGACTTCGACTATCTGAGTGCGGACTACCCGAGCCTTGCCCCCGGACTCCTGCTGTGGTCGTTCGGCCAGGAGCTGCGCATCTTCGACGAAGGCACCCGGGCGACGTCGCTGTTCGATCAAGCCGACCGCATCCTGCGCAGTCTCCACCAGCGACTTGGCGCCGGCCGGCGTTCGGACGATGATCCGCTGCACCATCCGATCTTCCTCGACGCGGTGTTCGCCCTCTC
>CAWELS010000033.1:0-77458 GCA_963809945.1 Bryobacterales bacterium
ATTTGACGGACGCCGCGTTGCGCCGCCGGGAGAGGTATCATGTCCCCCGATGGGATGCTTTCCTCGGGGCGGCCGGTAAAAAACGAGTTAATTCTGACCCTCCGGTTTTCTATAAAACAATAGGTTAGCATAATATCACGCGTGGACACCGGTTTTCATCCGGATCGTGTCGGCCGACAGGCTTCAAGGCGATCGCCCGGCTAATTCGGGTTTGACAACCCCGCCTCCCCGCTCGACCTTGCCTCGCGAACCGCCGGGGGAGAGACGCGCATGAGTTTCAACGCAATCGTCGTGGACAAGGATGCCGACGGCCGGACCACCGCCGCGGTCCGGGAGATCGCGCTCGCCGACCTGCCCGAGGGCGAGGTGACGGTCGCGGTCGAGTATTCCACCCTCAACTACAAGGACGGCCTGTGCCTCGGACCCGGCGCGGGCCTGGTGCGGCGCTACCCCCACGTCCCGGGCATCGACTTCGCCGGCACCGTGGAGGCGTCGTCCGACCCGCGCTACCGGCCCGGCGACCCGGTGGTGCTGACCGGCTGGCGCGTCGGCGAGGCGCACTGGGGCGGCTACGCCCAGAAGGCGCGGGTCAGGGCCGACTGGCTCGTGCCGCTGCCCGAGGGCCTGACGCCACAGCGGGCCATGGCGATCGGCACCGCCGGAATGGCCGCGATGCTCGCGATCATGGATCTCGAGGACCACGGCCTGAACCCCGACCACGGGCCGGTGCTGGTGACGGGCGCCGCCGGCGGGGTGGGATCGGTGGCGGTCGCGATGCTGGCGCGTCTCGGCCACGAGGTCGCGGCCGTCACCGGGCGGCCGGAGAGCGCCGACTACCTGACCGGTCTCGGCGCGTCGCGGATCGTTCCGCGCGAGGACCTCGCCGAGCCGATCAGGCGGCCGATGGAAAGCGAGACCTGGGCGGGCTGCGTCGATGCCGTCGGCGGCGCGATGCTCTCGCGTGTCACCAAGCAGCTGAAATACCACTGCGCCGTGGCGGCGGTCGGGAACGCCGGCGGCATCGACGTGCCGCTCAGCGTCATCCCGTTCCTGCTGCGCGGCGTGCGGCTGCTCGGGATCGACAGCGTGCTGCAACCGTACGAGACACGGGTGAAGGCCTGGGCCCGGCTGGTCCGCGCTCTCGACGCCGACCTTCTCGATTCGATGATCCTGCCCGCGACGCTGGCCGAGCTGCCCGCGCTCGGCGCCGACATCCTGAAGGGCCGCGTGCGCGGGCGGGTCGTGGTCGACGTCAACGCGTGAACGGCGGACGCCGGTCCGGCCCGCGACCCGCAGGGCAATCGCTCGAAGCGCTAGACTAGGGTCTTGTTGTGATTCATCTGGAGTTGATGACGGCAGCACAGGCATAGATCATTGCTGAGAAGCTGGCGTCTGTCTTGCAGGCGCGCATGGCGATGCGTTTGAACTCCTTCAGTTTGCCGAAGGAGGTTTTGATGAGATGCCGCCATTTGTAGAGTTCGGTGTCGATGGTGCGGGGCTCGCGCCGGTTGGGGTGCTGTGAAACGACGACCTCCGCGCCGCGTCGGTCGAGTTCGTCGGAGATCCAGTTGACGTCGAAGGCCTTGTCGGCGATCAGGCCGCCGAACGTGGTGGTCTCGATCAGCGCCGCCACACCGATCGTGTCATGGCGCTGACCCGGCAAGAGTTCAAAGCGCACGAGGTTCCCCAGCGCGTCGGTGAGCGCCACGATTTTGGTGGTCACCCCGGCGCGCGAGGCGCCGATGGCCTGATTTTGAGTCCCCCTTTTGCGCCCTGTCCGTGGCGGTGGACCTTGACGATGGTGCCGTCGATCATGGCGAACTCCATGTCGGGATCATCCGACACGGCGTCGATAATCCGTTTAAAACATCGATCTTGACCCAATGGCGGAACCGCTTGAACGTCGTGTTCCAGTTCCCGAAGTCCTCCGGCAGGTCGCGCCATGGAGCGCCCGTGCGCGCGATCCAGAGCACCGCCGCTTCCAGAAACAAGCGCCCGTCACTTCCGGTCCGGCCCGGATCGGATTTCCTGCCGAGACAATGCGGCTCCATCCGCGCCCACTGCGCGTCCGTCAAAATCATTCGTGGCACTGACTGCTCCTCGCTTTGGGAGCTTGAATCAGAACTCAGCGCCGGTGGGAATCTGGAGGCTTCTGTGAGGTCGCGTCGTCAGAAGACGCTGGCGCAGGGGCTGCCTGGCGACCTCATTGAAGCCGGATTGAGCGAACCCGCGGGGGGTTTGGGCGGCTATGGGGATTTGGTCTTTGCCGCTGGGTTGGGGTGATGCAATCGGTCGGTGCGAAGCTCGCCAGGGATCAACGTGACCATCATTCGACAGTACGCGGCGAACCTTCGGGCGGAGAGGACCGCGGCCTGTCGCCCTTCCCATCGCCGCTTTGACTTGGTCTTTCGCTGCTGGAGGCCTGCAGGCGCATACGAGTTCCGGCCGAGGTGTGCGACATTCGGCGGAAGCGAACTCGGGGACGGAGAGAAGCCGGGTCTCATGAGCTGTCGTTCCAGAACGCGGGCTGACGGGACGGCGTAGCCGACAGGATGCTCGCGACGACGAACGCGCCGCCGCAGCAGGGGCAGCGGCTCCAGGCGGGCGGCCCCGCCGTGCTGTCCGCGGATGCGTTCGCCGGCTCGGGCGCCGGCTCGGGCGCCGAGATCGACACCGGCGCATCGAGGAGCTTGCGACAGAGCGCCAGCTTGGCTGCGCGGTGGCCGTTGGCGAGGAAGCCGAAGTGACGGATGCGATGAAAGCCGTCCGGGAGGGTGTGCAGCAGGAACCGCCGGATGAACTCGTGCGCCGCAAGGGTCATCACCTTGGTCTTGCCGCCATGGCGGTAATCTTTCCAGCGGAAGGCGACGTCCGTGTCCGTCATCTCGACCAACCGGGAGTTGGCGATCGCGACACGGTGGGTGTAGCGGCCCAGATAGGCCAGCACCTGAGCCGGGCCGCCGAAGGGACGCTTGGCGTAAACGACCCAGTCGACTCGACGAAGCGCGCGCAGGCGATCGCTGAAGGCGGCGGATCGGGCGAGGCCGGCGAGATCGCCGAAGAAGCCGAGTTCGCCTGCGTCGAACGCCGCGCGCAGCGCGTCGAGAAAGAGCCGGCGGAAGAGCCGCGAGAGCACCCGGACCGGCAGGAAGAAGCCGGGTCGGCAGCCGATCCACCGGGTGCCATCCGGCGACAGGCCGCCGCCCGGAACGACACAGTGGACATGCGGGTGATAGTGCAGATTCTGGCCCCAGCTATGAAGCACGGCAACGAGTCCGATCTCGGCGCCGAGGTGTTTGGGATCGGCGCCGATGCGGCGCAGCGTCTCGGCCGCGGTGCGGAACAGGATGGCGTAGACCACCTTCTTGTTCTGGAACGCGATCTCGGCCACCGGCGCGGGCAGCGTGAAGACGACGTGGAAATAGGGCACCGGCAGCAACTCTGCCTGCCGGGCCGCGAGCCATTCGGCGCGGGCCTGCCCCTGGCATTTGGGGCAGTGCCGGTTGCGGCAGGAATTGTAGGCGCAGCGGATGAGCCCGCAGTCCAGGCAGGCCTCGGTGTGACCGCCCAGTTCTGCCGTTCGGCACAGCTCGATGGCACGCATCACCCGCCGCTCGACGCGGCCGAGATGGCCATCGTGTGCCCGGCGATAGGCGTCGCCGTGGCGACGGAACACATCCGCCACTTCAAGTCCGCAAGACACTGGCGACCCGCTCAGGCGGGCGGCACCACCTCCAGTCTCAGCCGGTCGAGCGGGCTCTCGGTTCGCCGGATCAACCCGTTCGACACCTGCGTGTAGCGCGCGGTGCTCGACAGATTGCTGTGGCCGAGCAGAACCTGAATGATGCGGATGTCGGTGCCGCTCTCGAGCAGATGCGTGGCGAAGCTGTGCCGCAGGGTATGAACCGTCACCCGTTTGGCCAGGCCAGCCGCCGCACAGGCCGAGCGGCAGGCGGCATGCAGCACCTGGACGTCGATCGGCTTGCTCGCGTCCCGGCCGGGAAACAGCCAGTGCGTCGGCCGGGCGAGGCGCCAGTAGCTGCGCAGGATCCCGAGCAACTGGACAGACAACATGACGTAGCGGTCCTTGCCGCCCTTGCCATGCTCCACCCGGATCACCATCCGCCCAGCGTCGATGTCGGCGATCTTGATCCCGATCGCCTCGGAGGCGCGAAGCCCCGCGGCGTAGGCGGTCGTCAGCGCGGCGCGCGTCTTCAGGCTCGGCACCGCCTCGAGAAACCGCACCACCTCGTCGGCGCTCAGCACGACCGGCAGTTTGCGCGGCTCCCGGGCATAGGGGATGCGCTCGGGGATCTCGGCAGCACCAAGGGTCACGCCGTAAAAGAACCGCAGCGCGCAGACGGTCTGGTTCAGCGCCGGCCAGGAAACACCGGTAGCGACAAGGTGCACCTGGAAGGCGCGCACATCCTCCAGATCCAGTCGCTCCGGCGAGTGTCCGAAATACCGGCTGAACTTCGTGACCGCGTGCAGGTAGGATCGCTGGGTCGCCGGCGACAAGTTCCGGATCGTCATGTCGTCGATCATGCGGCGACGCAGAGGGCTCATCTCGACCATCGGGGGGCTCCCTGTCTGATGCATCGGGTTTCAAGAACCCCAATCCTCGCAGACAGAGGATTTCCCCCTCATCGCTTTTCCTTTTTCCCGCGTCAGCGGGTTCGTTCAATCCTGAAACTCAACAGGCCCTAGTCTAGAAGGGGATTGAACGAAGCCGCTGCGCGGCACGGGGACTGCCTCGCGGACGGCAACTTGACTGGAAGTATTGGGTTGCTGAGACCCTTTCCGGGAGCTTTCCGATGGCCGAGACCAGCCCCCTGCGCCGCCGCATGATCGAGGACATGACGGTGCGCAATCTCTCGCCGGCGACACAGCGATCCTACGTCCACGCGGTGTCGAAGTTCCGATCCCCGGAGACGCTGACGCTGGAGGACGTTCGCACCTTCCAGGTCCACCTCGCCTCGAAGGGCGTGGCACGGGCGAGCCTCAACCAGACGGTGGCGGCTCTGCGGTTCTCCTATGGCGTTGCGCTGGGGATGGCGGAGGTTCCCGAGCGGATCGCCTACGCCCGCGAGCCGCGGCGGCTGCCGGTGGTGCTGAGCGCTGACGAGGTGGTGCGGTTTCTCGAGGCCGTGCCGAGCCTGAAGTCCCGCGCCGCGCTGATGACCGCCTACGCCGCCGGGTCTCCGTCGCGCGGGACCCCGAAGAAGTCGCGGTCACAACCGGCAACGCGCGGCACCTCCGGCAGCGCCGCCGCGGGCCGCCAGTCGAGCAGGTGCCGCACGGAATCGATTGTGATCTGGCCGTCGATGACCACGCTGTGCGCGCCGGGTACCGCGGGCGGTTCCCCGCCGCCGGTCGTGACGTAGAGGTTGTAGTCCGCCACGTTGCTCGGATCCCCGAATGCCACCGGCCGGGCGGCGTCCACGAAGATGTTGTTGACCACCCGGTTCTCAGTCGATGTCAGCGGACGGCCGCCGAGCGACCGCTCGGTCGCCACGCGGGCATAGACCAGATCCCCGGCGACCCGCACGAAGAGGTTGTGGGCGACCACGGACCGGTCGGTATCCGCCAGCCGGACGCCCTCGCCGTCAATGTCCCAGGCGATGTTGTGGTCCACCATGTTGGGCTCCTGCGAGGCCTCAATGAAGACGGCGCCGTTGGCGGTGTGGATATCGTGCATCACGTTACCGGTGACGCGCGAGTTCCGGTTGCCCCAGTCGAGCCAGATGGCGTCGGCGCCGGTGGTGCGGGCGATGTGGTTGCCGCGCACGAGCGTACCGGTGTTGATGAGCAGCTTGATGCCGGCCACCTCCCAGTGATACTGGGCGTCCTGCCAGCCGATGTCGGTGATGTCGTTGTACTCGACCAGGGCGTGGGTGTTGTCGTGGCCGCGGATGCCGGCGGTGCCGCAGTCATAGACGCGGTTGTGGCGGACGATGACGTGGCCCAGGTCCGGGTCGGTGCGCTCGGGGAAGCGTGTGTCGGCGCGCTCGAAGGTGCGATAGCCGGGCTCGATGCCGACCGAATTGACGTGCCGGACCGTATTGCCCTCGATGATCCAGTGATGGCCGCCCATCGTGTAGAGCGCGCCTACTCCGACGCGCGGGAAGCCGTTGGCGCAGTGCTCGAGGATGAGGCCGGAGATCCGGATGAAGCCGAGCCCCGGCGAGCGCGGCTGGATGATGTGCTCCTGCACCGCGGCCTCCCAGAGACGGCCGTTGGGGTCGCCGGAGCCGAACGGATTGGCATGCACGGTGACGCCGTCGGGCGCGACCCAGTAGGAGCCGGGGACGCGGACCATGTCCTCATAGGTGGATAGCTGCGTCAGCCGGCGGCCGTCCTCGAACATCAGGCCGCGCGGCAGCGAATACGGGATGCGTCCCTTCCAGCGCAGCGCCCAGGGCATCAGGTCGAGCTCGGCGTCGGAGGCGTTGGGCATGGCGAAGGGCTGGTAGCCGGGCATGAAGAGAGACTCGGGCAGCGTGACCATCCAGAGCTGCTTGGAGAAGCGCGAGCCCTGGCTCTCTCCGTGCGGGTCGCGCGAGGGCTGCCAGGGACCCTCGACCACGCGGGAGCCCTTGATGATGACCTGCTCGCCGGGCGCGGCCTCGTAGGCGATCATGCGATCCGGCCCTTCGCCGCCGGTGGCCGGCTGGACCATCTCGCGATAGACGCCCGAGTGGATCCACACGCGCTCGCCGGGCCGGACGAGTTGCGCGGCACGGTTGATGGTCGCGAGCGGCCGGTCCGCGGTGCCGGGGTTGTCGTCGGAGGCCGACGGATCGTTGGCGGCGACGTGCAGCGTCCGCGTGTAGTGCGTCTGGTCGGACCACGTCAGAAAGGATGACCCGTCCGGCAGGCTCACCGGCGGATCGAGCGGGACGTAGTCGACATCAGCACCGTGGAGCGCCGTGCCGGCGACGAGGGAGAGGAACAGGATCGCGGAGAATCTCATAGGTGGCTCACCTCCGCCGGGCATCATATCGGACGGGGCGAGGGCGGGCAAGTAAGCATGGGAAGGCGGGGTTCCGCCTGCTATACTGGGACAAGAGCGAGTCGGGGCGTGGCTCAGCCTGGTAGAGCGCCTGGTTCGGGACCAGGAGGCCGGAGGTTCAAATCCTCTCGCCCCGACCAAATATCATCCAGAAAATTAGTTGATTACTGCGGTTGAGGCTTCGGGGCTTCAGCCGTTTTTTCGTTGGTATGCTCGGAAGTCTGCCCTCTTCCCGCCTCGCGGGTCCGTTCCATTGCCGCCAGAACGGTGTGTTTCTCGGGATGAACGTAACACTTCGTCGTTGAAAAATCACTGTGGCCGGCGAGGTATGCCAGAACCTGCAACTTGCAGCGGAGCGTAACGCAACACGCCAAAAGGCGTGCCATTACGCCTGCCCACGCGCGCGGCACGGCAACAGGGCCATACGTCAGCATCCGGCGTGTTTCTTACGACGCAGCACACTATCGGAGGCTGCGATCCGATGTATAGAAGAACGGCGGCACCGTGTGAGCGACCACCGAATCCCCGCCGGAAGCCTCGCGCGCCATCGCCAGGGCGTCGTCGAGCGTCGGCGCCCAGCTTACGCCAAGACGGCGTGACTGACGGTCGTCTTTCGGCCCTACGAGAATCACCTTCGAGAGGTAGTTCAGCGGATAGGTGGCCCAGTTCCAGACCGTGAACGGATGGAAGCCGTGGTGGGCGTACCGGTTGCGGTAGCAGTCGATGAAGTAAGGGTCGGTGGCGTACTGCTCCTGGAACTTCTCCTTCATCTCGAAGGGATCCGCCGTGACGGCGAGCACCTCTTCATAGAAGCGCTGATAGGGGACGTGATACTCGGGATGGAAGATCTCGAAGGTGGGGTTCATGATGATTACGACCCCGCCCTTCTTGATGTAGGGCCGCTCGTAGAACCAGTTGAACAGGTAGCCGAGCACGTCGCTCACCACCAGCACCGGGTTGATGCGGGCGTCGATCGCATAGGGACTCAGGTCCGGGAGCCCGAACACGAGCGTGTCGTACTGGCGGTCAACCTGGACGGTCATCTGCCGCCGCATGGCGTTAACGGTGATGGGATGGACCGCGTCCACCGAACCGGCGTGAATCTCGAACGGCTCATAGGGCGATCGCATTCCCCGCATGATCGCCCGGCGAATCGGCTCGGGGGTCAGGGACATCGACAACGGCGTCGCCGCCCGTAGCAATTTCTCGAGCGGATTGCAGCGTTCCCACCGCTTGCCGATATAGCGAAAGTAGAACGGGTAGGTGTCGTTGTTCATCGACGCCTCGAGCACCATCACGCGGCAATGGCTTTCGACCACCCGGTTGATCCGCTCGATCGACTCGTGCATCTTCGACCCCTCGGGCTGCATGACGTGCGGCACCTCGACGGTCTTCTCCGGGTTGTGGTGGCAGGCGATCGTCTTGTACCCGCTCAGCCCCACGCCCACCGACTTGTGCCCACCGTTCAACGGGATCTGGATGGTGTCGACATAGATCACCAGGTCGGCGTCGACGGCCGGCTTCCAGAGCACGACCGGCTCGCCGGCGTCGGTCGTACCGAGATCGGTCATGTTGTCGGGATCCTCGGCGTCGGAGTTGCCGAGCTGGTGCGGAAAGAACTCACGCATGATCCGCGAGCCGAGCATGCGTTCGAGCTCGGCCGGCTTCATCTTCCGGTGCAGCGCCACGGCGCAGACGAGCTGGATGTTCTTCTTCTCGACGCCGTACGAATACAGCAGCTCGAGCAGACGCGTCACGGCCAGCTCGCGGAAATCGGGGAGCGTGGTCATCGGGAACGGCTGGCAGTTGTCGTCGAAGGCGATCAACACGCGCGAGTTCCCGTCGACGAGTTCCTTGAGCGGCGGCATCCCCTTCGGATTCTCGAAGGCATGTTGGACGGCGTCGGGGATCTCCGCCCGGCCATAGCCGCGAATCGGCGGCGGCGCGTACAGGACCTCCGCGGTGTCCGGAAGCCGTGCGCCGATGATGTTGTTGCCGGAGTAGGTGAGGTAGTTCATCGCGGAGACGTGGTGTCGGGAAGCCGCCCGAAAAGCAAACTCACATTCTCTCCTAAGCGCCGAGCTTCTGTCACGACGCCTCCGCGGTTCGGATCGCCGCCGGGTGGATCGGCCCCCGGCGGCCGGGACGGGTCCGCAGCGCCGCCTAGCCGATATGCCGACCGGCCCAGAGCAGCGAATTGCGCACCAGCCTCCGGAACATCGGATTCCGATGGGTCTCCGGAGCGCCGCCGGGCTGTATGCAGACGACCCGCGCGGTGGGGTGATGGCCAATCCATGCTACCGTCTTGTCGCTCGCGGAACCGTCTGTCTGGAGCAGGGGCGTGATCTTGGGCGACTGCCACATCCCGCGATAGGCCGTTTCGTTGACAATGCGGAACGGCTCGATATCCACCAGGATCGGATGATCGCCGACCGGCCGCACGTCGAAGGACGCCGACCGGGTGATCGTGGACTTTGGCGTGCCCTCGCGGTCGCGCAGGACTAGCTGTCCGCCGGTGACCTCCTGATACCACCATGGCCAGTCCTGGTTGTCGCCCAGCGAGTAATGCAGCAGGACGAATCCCCGGCCCAGTTCAACCGCCTGCCGGGCGATCTTGCGGGCATCCGCCGGCCACTCGATCTGGTCGTTCAACAGCAGGACGTCGTAGCCCGGATGCGGGCGCCCCCCGCTTGGCTCCCAGGGGTAGTCCGCCGGTTCGTCGCGCAAGGTCGGAGCGCCGCCCGTGGCGCCCCGCGGGCTTGTCGGCGACGGCTGCATGGCAGTGCTGCGGGCCGGCGCGGATTCGTCGCGCGGGACCAGGGCATTGAAGTTCGTCGGATGATCGATCGGCCAGATCTCCGTCTCGAGGAACATCGGGTCCAGGAACATCTCCTGGAACGACGGCCGGTACGGATGCCCGCCGGTGGTGAGCTGCACCCAGACCAGCGTCTTCATATCGGCTGCGCGAACCAGCGGCGCCAGGGCCGCGGCTGTTCCGCTCAGCAGAAGATTCCGTCTCGATAGACTCGCGAATGGTTTCGTACTCATGTCGACTCCCTCCCGTTGGCTGCCTACGACAGCTTCCCTCCGGCCCACAGGATCATGTTGTGGACGACCTTCCGAAACATCGGATTCGAGCAGGCATACCGGGTGTGACCCGGCTCGAAGCACACCACGCGCGCTTTTGGATGGATCCCGACCCAGCCGACCGTCGGCTGCACGAAGTCGGGATCGTCGGACTCGATGACCGGCGTGATTCCGGGGGCGAGCCACATGTTCGGGAAGGTCTCGTCCCACGGGAGGACGAAAGGCCGCAAGCCCTTGGTGATCGGGTGGTTGCCGACGGGCCGGAGCGTTTGCCGCACGAACTGCTTCAAACGCGACTGGGTCTTCATCGCCGGATTGTCGGGATTCCAGAGCATGACCCCGGTGACGTGCTCGCCGAACCAGGGCCATTCGTCGTTGTTCGTGCCGACGGCATGGTGCAGCACTACCAGCCCCTTGCCGGAGTCGAGGTACTTGGTCATGTACTCGCGCTCGGCCTCCGGCCAGCCGCCGGTGATCCAGTCATACGTCACCACCACGTCCGGACCGGCAGCCGAGCTCAGCTCGTCGAACGCGTGCGGGTGTGGACGCACCATCGTGTCACAGTCGCCGAACAGGCGGTCCTCGAACATGGCATAGATTTCGAGCGGCGCCGTATGACCTCCGGGCGTGAACTGCACCTTCACCCGCGCGCTGCCGGAGGAACCTTGCGGAGCGGCTATTGAGGATTTTGGAGCAGCGGTCGCCGCCGCCCCCAAAGCGAAGAACATTCGCCGGGAAAGATCAACCATCGTTACACCCCCAATCGGGCCGTGGACGTCGAGTTCGGCCGATCTGCCGTCCCTATCCACGGCCAACCTGGCAAGAAAGTATACCAGCGGGCACCAGAAGTCAAGGAGCAGACGGACGAGACGCCGGCCTATCCGACAATCGTCTCGGCGAACCGTGCCGACCGTACCCCGATTCCCTGGGCCGCGCTCTCCGGTCTTGCCAGCCGCCCCTACGATCTCAACACGATGTCCACGGTCTACGACAGCTACTTCGCCGCCAGCCGTATCTTCGCGGTCGACATCAGCGCCTTCCCCGCCAGGATCACCGGCGATATCGTGCTCCGCGACGGGGATGGCGACACGGTCGACCTCGATCCCGAAGGCATCTTCGCGCGGCCGCGCGGCCTCGGATAACGAGCGGCAAGGCTCACATTGGGAAAGGGGCGCAGGACTGTGCGGAAATGCCGCCCTGGGCGGGGGGCGGTCAGCGATGGCCGTCCCCACCGCGCCCCCCGATCAGCATCCAGGGCTGCTATCACACCGGGAAAAGAGTATATACTATGCATCCAGAGTTTCGGACCGCAAGGAGTGTATCTATGTCTGACTTGGCGCCGAGGAACATTGCTCGCAGAGCATTCATAAAGGGCGGGGCATTGGCCGGTCTGGCGCCCGCTGCCCAAGCTGCCCAAGCCGCCCAGGCTGGGCGAAGATGGGATAGAGAAGCCGACGTTGTGGTGGTCGGATCCGGCGCTTCAGGGCTGCCGGCTTCCATTGTCGCCAGGGAGAACGGTGCGACGGTAATCCTGGTCGAGGCCAACGACGACGTCGGCGGCCACGCGGCCGTCAGCACCGGCAACATCCCGCTGGGCGGCGGCACAGCGGCCCAGAAAGCAGCCGGAATCGAGGATTCGCCCGACATCATCTTCAGGGACCTTTGCGACTATTCCGTGGTGGGGAGCAACGGCGCCGCCGAGTACCGATACAACGATCGGGACATCATTCGCGCTTTCGCCGACAACAACGTCTTCGCCTTCGACTTTCTCGTCGCCCATGGGCTGACATGGACAGCTCCGGAACCCGACTGGCGCGGTGCGACCCAGGCGGGCAAGTCGGCTCCCAGGGAAATGCACGCGGCCATCCTGGAATACCCGCGGATTCAGACAGGCGTGGCCGAATCCCTAGAGGTCGGGCAGAAAACTTCCGGTGGCATCGGCCTCGTGCGCCCGCTGGAGGCAGCCGCGCGGAAAGCGGGCGTGGAGATCCTCCTCAACCACAGGATGACCGGCATTATCCGGGAGGACAGCAACGCGGGCCGCGTGACTGGAATCACCGTGGAAGCCGAAGGCGCCAGCCTCAATATCCACGCCCGCAAAGGCGTCATCATCTGCACCGGCGGGAGCATCGCCAACGTGGAATTCCGCCGCATATTCGATCCTCGCCTCACCGAGGAATACTGCAGCAACGCGGGCGAGCCCTACACCAGCCAGGATGCCAGCGGAGAAATCGCCGCCATGGAGGTCGGGGCATCGCTGTGGGGCACCGCCAACCAGACTGCGGAATACGGCGCCCACATCTCCAAGCCGGGGTATATCGGGTGCCAGCACGGATACCCCTCCATGTTTCCCACATGGCAGCCGACCAGCAAGTATTTCCACCTGGCCCGCGCCATCGGCCTGCATATCCGCAATTATGAGAACGTGATCCTGGTCAACCAGGTCGGCGAGAGATTTTACGACGAGACAAAGGGCGCGTTCGCTGACGCTAACGCCAGGCTCCAGGTCGGCGAAATTTACGAGCAGAACAATTGGCGCAACCTTACCGATATAAAGTGGGATCCCAAGGGCTACCTTCCGGCCGCCATGGGCCTGAATGGCGGCACGGGCCCCGGCGGCGGGCCGATTTGGTGTATCTTCGATGCCGCGGAGGTGCAGCGCCAGGAATGGACCGTCGAAGCGCCCTGGGTGGATAGGGAGGCGGGCTTCTTCTTTTCCGCCGACACTATTGCCGGTTTGGCCGCCGCCATCAAGAACAAGTATCAGAAGAAGCCGATACCTGCCCCGGCGCTCCAGAATGCTGTTACCCGCTACAACGCTTCGGTGGACGCGGGCGAGGACGCCGATTTCGGCAAAGCCGGTCTCAAGTACAAGATCGAGACGCCTCCCTTCTACGCCGCCTGGGCCACGCCGGTTGTCCATGATACCCGCGCCGGCCTGCGCGTCAACGCGAAATTCCAGGTGCAGGACCTCAGGGGCAAAGTGATAGAGGGCCTCTACTGCGCGGGCGAGTCCGCCGGCGGGCTCGGCGAGCACGGCCTCGCCCGGTGCATCGTCGGGGGCCTCATTGCTGGCAGGAGCGCCGCCACCGAAAAGGTGTAAAGCGCTTGCGTTCTTAGCACGCAACTAACCACGGTGAGGATGTCGACTGGCACCCCCACAGCCAGGTACGGTGCAAGCGGAACACGGAACAGCACCGGACCGCACACCGCTGTCGGCAACCGTGCCACGTGGCGCGCAACACGCTCAAACACGAATTCGGCGCGCGGCGGGAACAACTCGGCGACCGCCCGAAAATTCAGCAAACAAATCGGCCCCCAGCTCTCCAGGGGATTTGCGGGCTACCGTCAACGAACCTTCCCTGAACCCAACGCAGCAGTGTCCCTCACCGCGACGCCCACACCCGAACCCCGGTTCCACGTCATCCGCGAAGGGTAGAGCTGTCCGGTCAACGACTTCCACCGCGATCTCGACCCGCACAACGGACCGGCGAATTCGCGCTTGAGGTCCTTGGAAGGTGTGAGAAAATCCGGGGACTGCCCCAACGCGCCCACTCTTTTCAAGAACTTCGAAGGCGTCGTGGACTGTCACCAGGCATTTCTTCACACCTTCTTGACGCGGATCTCCCCCACGGTACGTCGGGGTCGTCGTGCCATTGTGACCAGAATCGGACATGCCGGGCCTCAATTGCCTGTATACTGTGTCGGTCCGGGATGCCAGGATGGCAACCCTGGCTCAGGAGACCCGCCATGACCCGAATCAGCATTCTCACCCTTGTCACAACAGCCTGCCTCTGGTTCTCCGCCGCCCCCATCAGCGCCCAGGACTCCCGCCCCGTCTGGAAGCCCGGCGCCGACTCGCCTTTCGAAGTCACCACCCAGCTTCGCCCCTGGACCATCCGCGACGAAGGCTGGGACACCATCTTCGAGAATATGGCCATGGCCGGCGTCAACAACGTTTACCTCGTCGCCATCATGCACGAGGAATGGCGCCCGTTCCACGCCGACAAGTTCCCTCACAATCCCGCCCGGGGCGGCTTCCAGGCCGAAGACTCCACCATCGCATTCTTCCCCGACATGAGCCGCTACGGCAAGATCAAGCCAACGCTCTCCGCCTATGATTGGATCCGCGAAACCGACTGGCTCGCCGAAACCATCGAACAATGCCGCCGGCGCGGACTGGGCGTCGGCGTCGAGATCTCGCACTTCCCCCTCCCCCAGCGACTGGTCCGGCAGCACCCGGATTGGCAGCTCAAGAAGATCGACGGCGAGTCCTGGAATCCTTCGCGTTTCTGCCCCAACAACCCCGACGTCCGCGAGTACCTGCTCGCGCTGTTCGGCGATCTCGCCGCCCGCTACGACCTGGACTACATCCAGACCTGTCAGTACCTCTTCAACCCGGAGGACGTGTCCGAAGGCGGAACCTGCTTCTGTGAGCACTGCGTCCGGGAGGCGGCGAAATCCGGCCTCGACCTCGAGCAGATCGCCTCCGCGCTACGGGACCACCCCAACGCCCAACCCTTCAAGGACCAATGGCGGGCCTTCCGGCGGGACTCCACCACGAAGCTCTACCGCGAACTGGCCGAGGCGATCCGGCGCGAAAATCCGAAGTGCCACCTTCGTCTCAACGACGTCTACTCCTGGACCGATGATCCCACCAAGTCCGGCCTAAGTTGGAAGGACCTCGCCCCCCACATCGGCTCCGTGGTCACGCAGGACCACCAGGAACAGAAGGGCCGCCCCGATGAAACCTTCGCCTATCGCAAGCAGTGGCTCACCGACGTGCGCGCCGGCTTCGGTCCGGACGAGCCCATCGTCTGCAGCATCGCGCCCCGCATGGATGCGACTCCGGACCTCGTCCGCGAGGGGATCCGCGTGGCCGTCGAACATCCGGCCCGGATCAACGGTCTCGCTCTCAAACACTATGATGGCGCCTCGTTCTCCCTGCTGCGAGCCTTCAAGCAGGGTATGATCGACGCCGGCGTTCAGGGGCTCACTCCGACGCTCGGCCTCGAAGTCGAGGAGATGGAACTCGACGGCTACGCTCCCTTCGAAACGGAACTCGCCGAGGAATGGGGCGTCGAGACCACGGGTACCGGCAAAGCCACGGGCACCTTCGATCACCCCTCCGGCGACTACGACGTTCGCATCACTTACTTTGACGAGAAAGGCTCCCAGAGCCGCGTCAAGCTCGCCATTGCCGGGACCGAAAGAGCGGCCTTCACAACCAACGAAAACGTCGACTGCTGGCGCTGGCGCCACTTCAACAACATCCACCTGAACAAGGGCGACACTATCGCCCTCATCGGCGAGGCCGGCCCAGGAGATCGCGCCCGGCTCGACTACATCGAGTTCATTCCGCGACGGCAATAGGGTCGATCTGGGTCAGTTGCTGTCCCCAACTCCCGCCCAACGGCCGTGCAAAGGGCCGCAGCGTCCCCGTGGTGTTCGGGGTTTTGGGACGCCTTCGCCTGGGCCTCAGGAGTTTCCGGCGTCACAAATGGAACCGGTAGCGCATCTGGACGTAGATCTGGCGTGGGTCGGCGTAGTGGGTGCCTCCAAACGTCTCGCTGTTGTCGAGCAGGAATCGGCGGTTGAAGAGGTTCAGCGCCGTGGCCGAAAGCGTCAGCTCGTCGCTCAGGGATTTGCTCAGAGTGAGGTCGAAGGTGGTGTGTCCCGGCAGGTGCTTCGGCCCCTCACCGTCCGTGAATCCCGACCCATAGTAGGCATCGCCGCCGGCCAGAATGTGGTAAGGCAGCGTCCAATGAAAACCGGTGTGCAGCGTGTGCCGCTGGTCGTGATCGAGCAGGAAGTAACCCTCCTCGGGAGGTTCGAAATCGGTCAAGCCGCCCGTCACCGCGCCCTCGCCTTCAGCATGGGCGAAGGCGTAACTCAGGTAGACATTCCCGCGGCCGGCCAGCCGGGGCGAGCGCACGCTCACCTCCCACCCGCGCAGCCTCGCGCCTTGAATGGTCAGCGGGAAGAAGACGTTCGAGTTTCCGATCGCCTCGTGGTCGAAGTAGTTGTTGGCGCGCTGGTGGTAGTTGTTGACTTCGAACGACCAGCCACGAATCGGAATGGCGAGGCCGAACTGATGCTCTTCGTCCCGCTCGCCCCTTAGTTGAATGAAGCCGATTCCCTGGGACACCGCGTATTCGAGGAGCGGACCGGCTACCGTGGACAGCGGCGGCGCTTGGTAGTAGCGGCCCCAGAATCCCCGCAGCACCCAGTGCAGACGCGGAACGCGAATCGCAGCTCCCAGGCGAGGGCTGGCGGCATTCTCGGAGACAGCACCGGTGAAGTGCGTCAGCCGCATTCCGCCATTCAACGTCAGCCAGGAAGAGGCCCGGAACTGGTCGCCGAGGAAAAACGTTTCCAAGTGGCCCGCGGCCGTCATATCTTGCGCGAGGGAAAGCCCGGAGCCGTCATTGGCGACCAGGTTTATCGACTGGAGGTCGTGCTGGCCGAAGCCGTATACACCGACACTGGCGTTGTGGCGCGCGGTGACTTCGGCGAGGCTGATCTGCGCTCCAGCGTAGTCGGAAGCACGATGCTGGGAAGCGCTGACCGGATCGGCGCCCGGCGTACCGTCGTAGTTCGCGCGGTTATGGTGATAGAAGGGCGAGACGGTCAAAAGCAGGCCGGGCTGGAGCGTGTGGCCCCAGGTGAAGCCCGCCAGCGCGTCCCTTTCCCGCTCGACGTCGCGGACCCCGGCCATTTCGGCCTCCCGGTCGTTCGGCACTTGGTAGTCGTCACGACGCAGGGAAGTGACGAAGCGGAACTGATCGTTCGGGCTGCGATTGTAGATGATGGAACCGAAACCGCCGATGCCCCAGACACGGTCGTGCAGCACATCCGGGCCCGGCGTCTCCAGGCCGTAGTTGCTCCGGTTCGCGTTGAAGCTCCCAAAGTAGCCCAGTTTCTGCGTGTGATTGCCGAAATTTACCTGGTCGTTGGTTTGGCCGAAAGTGCCCACGGTGCTGAACAGTTCACCCTCATTGTTCCGCTCGAAGCCGGTGCGCGGGACGGCGTTGAACATCCCGTAGGTCCGGTCGCCATACGCGGCGGAGTATCCCCCGCGCTGAACTTCGAGATAGTCGATGTCCTTCGGGTCGATCTGCGGACCGACGTTGCTGGCGATGTTCGTGTTGGGAATCGGGATGCCGTCAACGGCCCAGGTGACCTGGTGCCCGCCTCGCAGGTGAAGTTGGTCGTGGGTCAGGTAAGCTCCGGGGACGAAATCGAGGATCGCGTTGAGGCTGTTGCTGAGGTCGGCGCCCGGAGTGGCTGCAATGTCTTTTCGACTGACGATGGTGGTGGGCGGCACCTGCTCGGGATTGACGGCAAGGGCGGTTTCCTCGACCGTTGCGGTCTGATGCACCGCGCCCAGGGTAAGAGCGAAATGCAGCACGGCGCGGCTACCCGAGGTGACGACAACCCGCTGCTCGGCGGCGGCGAAGCCCTGGCTCGTCACCGTGACCCGATAGGCGCCCACCGGCACGGAAGCAGCTTCAAACACCCCTTCCGCATCGGTTTCGGCGGCGAGCGAGTACTCGGAATTGAGGGACTGCAGAACCACCTGCGCATGCGACACCGGCCGGTGATCGGGGTCCTGCGCGACCCCTCGCACGGAGCCGAACACAACCGCCCATGCCGCCGTGGAAAACAACAGTGCTAGCGTCGCCATGCGGAAACGTAGGGAGAGAGCCGGAGGACATTTCATCACGTTACCCCTCTTGAATGGAAAAGCCTGAATGAGATCAGCCGTCCGCGAGTGGCGGGCAGCCGCTGGCGGAGAAGGGCGGACAGAGGCGCGCGGCGCGGCGGGATCCACACGCTTGACCGGCGAGCGAAGGAAACGGTGAGGCCGGTGCGAACCGGCGGCGAAAAGTGTCGCATGCGAGACTCCCGGAGCCGGCCTACGGTTTCTTCGCAGAACGCCGCGGACATCCGGCTCGGCCAAAAGTTCATCCTCCCGCGGGTGCACCCGCCTTTCATCCGGTAACAACAGACGCGCGGCGGGCGAACATGTCGGCAAGCAACAGGGACGCAAACTGAACAGGCAACAGACGAGCGACAAATAGTGCGGCGACCCAGGCCATAGGTTTCCTTCATTATATCCGGCAGATCGGGGTCGCCCCTCGGATCTACTTGCGCCGCCCTCTCGTTCCGCCGAAGATGGGGCCAATGTTCGAAACACACGATCAACCGCTGCTTTCGAGCCCCAAGTTTGTCAAAAGGGTGATCCTCGGACTCGCCATCGGTCTCGGCATAGACCTGCTCGCCGTCACGCTGGGGGCGACCGGCTATCACCTGCTGGAAGGATGGGACTGGCTCGACGCCTTTTCGAGCTCGGCCATGGTCGTTACCGGGAACAGTCCGCTCAAAACCCCGGATACACCGGGAGGCAAGGTGTTCATCATGTTCGACGCTCTACTCGGGGCCCTGACCTTTATTTCCGTGGCCGGAGTGATCCTGTCGCCGGTCTTCCACCGGCTGCTGCACTCCTTCCACATCGGAAAGGAGCTGGAAGGGGAATGAGGAGGGGAAACCTGGGGACGGGACACGGTCCCGAACCCCGAACCCCGCCGGGACATTGCGGCCAATTATTCGAGGCCCTCGAGCCACCTACCGCAGCCGTGTCCCCCCCACCGAAACTGATATCGAACCCGTGGCTTCAGTACGAAAGCGGACCTTGCCCATCAGATCCCCAGCCGCTGCGAATGGCCAACCCCGGCCACCCGCTCGCCGCCCCCGCCCACCGGGGACATTGCGGGCTCCCGCCGCCGAATCTTCCCTGAACCGCGCGGCAGCAGTGTCCCCCCACCGCGACGGTCCTTGGTCCTCCTCCTGCCAATCTTCTCCAAAAACCTGGTTAACGGCTCGTCCGTCCCTGGGTTTTACCGCAGCGGTGTCCGCCCCCATCGAAACTGATGCCGAACCCGTGGGTTCGCTACCAAAGCCGCCTGCAACGCCCCGTATGCCGGTAAGGTCCGACCCCCACAGAGAGAGCGGTAGCATCCACCCCGATTCCAGCAAGTTGGCTCTGTCTCTCGCTGCTTCAGCACAGTCATCCCGCGAAAACGTGACTTTGTCCACGGGCTGCTGGACGAGAAAGACCACGGACCGGCTGGAGCTAACCTATACAGCGATGCCTTCAAACCCAGGTGCGCTCGTTCGTCGACCTCTACTATTTCCTGCGGAGGCTCGGGACATCCGCCAACTGGCGCTCGTTCTTCTTACGTTGGACTCATTCCGTTCTTAATTCTGTCGAGCGAGTCCAGCAAAGCGTTGTGCTTGTCCTCGTCAATCATCAGGTAATTGAGCAGGTACTCAGCAACGACCATCTTCTTGCCCTTGATGGCATCCAGTGTTTCCTTGGCCGCGTTATGCATCTTAACTTCGGTCTTGATGTGGCTTTCGATGTCATCCCAAACAGCCGCCAGCTCATCAGGGCTAATACTGACCGGAATCCGCTCAAATGAGTCGGCAATCAATCCCTGCACGCGGTGGTGCATCATTGAGTCACGGTTGATGATCTCCATGATGGTCCGGATGAGTGGATTCTCCGTCATCGACATAACTTTCGCGGTCTGCTGGACCGCTGCGTCCTCAACTTTCTGCCACGAGCGCATGCGGTCGATCAAATCATCTTGAAGTGCCTTGGTGGACATCGACGATCTCCTTGAATAATAGATGCGAACTGTCGTCCGGGATTGCCATCTTGGCTACCCGGCTCGCCATCAGTATACACTTGGCCGCCTCCACGTAGGCCGCCAGCCCTCTTCTCGACAGGCGGACGGCGGCTCTACCAACGCGGCTGGCTGGAGACCGGTCGCCAGGTCCGGCGGGATTCCCTGGCATGCGTAGATCGGGCGGACGAGAGTGCAAATCCCAGGCAGCACCCGCTGAAACCAGACGCTTCCCGCCGGCAATGGCCCCGGTCGTGTCCCTCCCACCGCCTCCCTGCCGCGTGACGCACGCTGCTCAATTCCTGCGTCGCACGCGGCATTCCCCGGGGTATCCACTTCAGCATCTGTAACTTGCGGGGCGAAGAGAGACGGGGCGAGACGACGCTCCTGCGTCAAACAGGGTCCGGGGGACGGCTGGATTCACTCCACCCCCTAGGCCTGCCGGTTGGGTGGCGCCGCCCTCGGCACTATCTTCCATCCCCCGCCGGGTTGAATCTTCTCCCGCCCCGCACTAGCATTGGATCAGCCATGTCCAGATCTCCGTCACGCCTCTTCGCCATTCTGCTGTGCGCCGCCGCTTCCGCTATCGCGCAGTCCGGCCCCGTTACGCTGACCTCGCCCGACGGTAAGCTCGCAATCTCCTTCCGCACCGGTGCCGCCGGCCAGCTTATTTACAGCGTTGCTTACAGCGGAACGCCGATCCTCGCACCTTCGAACCTCGGACTTACCTTCGACGGCGGCCTGCCGCTCGGCCCGCGGGTCAACATCGTCTCGAACTCCATCGGCGCCGACGACGAGACCTACCAGGTGGTCGGCGGTAAGTCGAACCCGGTCCGCAATCACTACCAGTCCCTGCGCCTTGATACCGAGGAGATGGGTCCCGATTCCCGCAAGCTCACCATCGAAGCCCGCGCTTACGACGACGGTGTCGCCTTCCGCTACGTCGTGCCCGCCCAACCCGGCATCCCCGATCCGCTCGGCTTCCGCCTCCTCGACGAACATACCGAGTTCAACTTCGCCCGCGACTCCATCGCCTGGCCGCTCTATCTCAGCGGTTACACCAGCAGCTATGAAGGCGAGTATCATCGTGAGGCGATCAGCGGCATCGGCGCCGACCGCCTGATCGCCTTGCCGCTTCTGGTCGACTACCCGAGCGTCGGCTGGGTCTCCATCACCGAGGCCGACCTCGACGAGTACGGCGGCGCCTACCTCCGCCACTCCGGCGCCGGCTTCCACGTCGATCTCGCCTCCGTCGGCACACCGAAGGTCGAGCACGGCTTGCCGCACCATTCCCCCTGGCGCGTCGTCATGGTCGGCGCCAAGCCCGGCGACCTCATCGAATCGAACATTGTCATCAACCTCAACCCTCCCTCCCAGATCGCCGACACCTCCTGGATCAAGCCCGGCAAGAGCGCCTGGGACTGGTGGTTCGGCCAGGTCCCGACGCCCGGCGGCTGGACCACCGGCATGGACACCCGGACCTTCAAGTACCTGATCGATTTCGCCGCCGAGGCCGGCCTCGACTACGTCCTCGTCGACGACGGCTGGAGCGAGCGCCAGAACATTCTCGCGCCCAAGCCCGGAGTCGACATCCGCGAGATCATCGACTACGGTAAGTCCAAGGGCATCGGCATCTGGCTCTGGCTCCACTGGACCGGCGTCGAACGTCACATGGAAGAAGCCTTCCCCTTGTACGCCGAGTGGGGGGCCGTGGGCCTGAAGATCGATTTCATGGATCGCGACGATCAATGGATGGTCAACTGGTACCGCCGCGTCGTCGAGACGGCGGCGCACAACCACCTGATGGTCGATTTCCACGGCGCCTATAAGCCCACCGGCATGCGCCGCACGTGGCCGAACCTGATGACGCGCGAAGGCGTGATGGGTCTCGAGTACACCAAGTGGAGCCGCCGCGTCGACCCCGAGCACAACATGATTCTCCCCTTTACCCGCATGCTCGCCGGCCCGCTCGACTACACCCCCGGCGGCTTCAACAACGTCACCCGCGCCGACTTTGTCCCACGCTTCTCCGACCCGCGCGTTCTCGGCACCCGCGCCCACCAGCTCGCCCTGTTCGTGGTCTTCGAGAGCCCCTTTATGTGCGCCGTCGACAACCCGGCCAACTACCGCACGGCCCCGGCCTTCCAGTTCATCAAGGACGTTCCCACCACCTGGGACGAAACCCATGTCATCGATGCCGTGGTCGGCGACTACATCGTGATCGCCCGCCGCCACGGCGATAACTGGTACCTCGCCGCCGCCACCGACTGGACCCCGCGGACACTCGACATTCCGTTAGCGTTCCTGGGCGATGGCGACTACAAGGCCCAACTCTACGAAGACGCCCCGGACGCCGAAGAGAACCCGACGCACGTCTCCATCAGCCGGCAAGACGTGACCGCCACGTCAGTGCTAAGAGCAACCCTGGCTCCCGGCGGCGGCTTGGCGGTAACAATTACAGAGTAGGGTAACCGGCGCCTCCGCCTTCCCGAAAAACGTGCGCTGACCGTCCGCGTCAAGTCCCGCGCCACGTCTCCGGCCCCTGCGGCAGCCGCAAGAAGTACAAAAGCGTCAATCTTTTCAAGATCTTCCACGGCATCGTCGACTGTCCCCAGGCATTGTTTCACGCGCCGCACCAGGCGCCCGGTTCTTCCGTTCTCCGCCGGCGCCCAGTTTCAGTAGCCTCCGCCCGAATCGGGCCGATGAGCAGTAGTGAGGGAGGCGACAGCAGCCGCGGCCTCCCGGGAAGAGATGAATCGAAACCTCCGATACGCCTTGTTGGCGGCCCTGATGTGCTGGAGTCCGCTGTTGGTCTCACCAGCCGCCTCAGGGAACATCGAATCGAACCAGACCCACCCGGCGGATGGGCCACTCCGCCTGCCGTTGAGTTTCGAGCGCAATGACGGACAGGCAAGCGCCGAGGTCCGCTACCAGGCACGGGGGCTGGGCTATCGGTTGTTGCTGCTAGACGACGGCGCGCGGCTCGCGGTCCCTGGCGGCGCCATCGTCGGGCTCCGGTTCTCGGGCGCCGAGGGGCCGGAACGCGTCGAGGGGGAAGGCCTGCTTCCTGGGAGAAGCCACTATCTCCGCGCCGGCAAGTCGATCATCGATGTGCCGCACTTCGACCGGGTCCGCTACCGGCAGGCTTATCCCGGCATTGACGTCGTCTTCTATGGCGCACCTCGCCAACCGGACGCCGGCGCCGACGGGCCATTGCCGCGGAAGGGGAATCGAGTGGAGTTCGACTTCGTCGTCGCGCCGGGAGCCTCGCCCGGCCGGATCGCAGTCGAGTACGACGGCGCGCGTTCGCTTCGCGTCGATACGGACGGCCACCTGAGGCTCGAAACCGAGTCCGGTGTTTTCTGGCAGAAACGCCCCTTCGCCTACCAGCTCGATGCGGGTGAGCAACGCGTCGTGGAGTGTCGCTATGTCTTGGTGGACGAGCGGCACGTGACGATCGAGGTCGGCGGCTACGACAGCGGCCTGCCGCTTGTCATCGACCCTGTGCTCTCCTTCTCGACTTACTTCGGAGGCGGTGGTGACGACTATGTCACCGATATCGCCGTCGGCCCGCAAGGCGACGTCTATTTGACCGGCTACACCCGCTCGCCGAACCTTCCGCTGGCCGGCGCGCTGCAACCGTACTTAGCCGGCTACGCGGACGCCTTTGTCGTCAAGTTGGCCGCCAACGGTAACTCACTGATATACGCAACATATCTAGGAGGCGAGATGTCCGACGCCGCCCGCGCCATCGCCGTGGACGCCGCCGGCAGTGCCTACATCACGGGTGAAAGCAACTCAATGTACTTTCCCACGACCGCCTCCTCTTATCGGAACACCTGCTGCGGGGTGTTTGTGGCGAAGCTGGCCTCGTCCGGAGCCGGGTTGGACTATTCGACCTTCCTGGGCTCCGGCGTCGCCCGCGGAATCGCCGTGGACACCTCGGGCGCGGCTTTCGTCACCGGGTGGACCGGCGGCGATTTTCCGGTCACCGCGGGCGCCCTGCAAACCGCCTCCGCAGGCGGTGAAGACGGCTTCGTGACCCGGCTCTCGCCGGCCGGCGACGCGATCGTCTGGTCGACCCGGATCGGCGGAGGCGGCAACGACCGTCCGATGGATATTGCGCTCGACACCGCCGGGAGCGCCTACGTGGCCGGCTCGACCGAGTCCGTCGACTTTCCCGTCACGGCGGGCGCCGCCCGAACCGCCTATCGTGCGATGCGGGATGCCTTCCTCACCAAGGTGAACCCTGGTGGGACCGGCCTCGGGTACTCGAGCTACATCGGCGGCTATGGAAATGACTACGCTACGTCGGTGGCCGTCTCCGCTGCCGGTGAGGCGTTCGTCGCCGGAACCACCGACTCGATCAACTTTCCGGCCACCGCCGGCGCCTACAAGCCGTATCCGGTGGGACAATCGCCGTGGGCTTTCGTGACGCGGATGAATGCGGGCGGCTCGGCCTTCGTCTATTCGACGCTCGTGGGGGAGGCCGTCGATATCTGCGATGCGGCGCTCGCAGTTGACGCTTCCGGATCGGCATTCGTCGCTGGCGCGACCGCCTCGGCGAGGTTTCCGGCCACGGTCGATGCCTTCCAGCGGGATTTCGGAGGCGCCCGGGACGCTTTCCTGATCCAACTAAACGAGACTGGCTCGGACGTTCTAAGCGCCACTTACTTCGGAGGAACCCTGGAGGAGTATGTCACGGGGATGACCCGTGGTTCGGACGGCGACCTCTACCTGACCGGACATTCGCGCTCATCGGACCTCCCGGTGACGCCCGGCGCCTACCAGCCAGCCTATCGCGGCGGTAACGATGCCTTTGTCGCCCGCATCCGTCCGGCTCAGAGCGGAAAAGTCACCGGTGATCTCGATGCCGATGGCTTCAAGGACATCCTTTGGCAACAGACAACGGATGGGCGGGTCTTCATCTGGTACTTGCAGGGCGCGCTCGGCAACCAGTTGCGATCTTCGGGGTGGCTGACTTCCTCGCCCCAGATCGGCTGGAGGCTGGCCGCTGTGGGGGATTTCAATCGCGACGGGTCCGAGGACATGGTCTGGCAGGACAGCGGCGGCCGCGTCATCGTCTGGTACATGGGGGGCGGTCTGGGCACGACGCTCCTGGCCACGAGGTGGATCAACAGCACCGGTATTGCCGATTGGATGATCGTCGCCTCCGGAGACCTCAACGGCGACGGCACGCCCGACCTCGTCTGGCAGGAGATATCGAATGGCCGTGTGAACGCCTGGTACATGGGCGGCACGTTCGGCACACAGACGCTGGGCAGCGCCTGGCTCGCGGGTTCTCCTATGGGCGCCTGGAAGATTGCCGCCGTCGCCGACCTCAACAACGACGCGCACCAGGACTTGATCTGGAGGGATGCCGACGGGCGAGTGGCCGCCTGGTACATGGGCGGCTCCGGTAGCAGCCTCTACGAATCGATGTCCTGGCTAAGCCAGACCCCACAGCCGGACTGGGTGCCGGTTGGCGCCGGTGACCTTGACCGCGATGGATCGGTCGACCTCGTCTGGCAGGATGCCGCCGGCAAGGTGGTCGTCTGGTACATGAGCGGACTCAAGAGCGACCACTACCGTTCAATGGCCTGGATCGCAGGTTCTCCCCAGACCGGCTGGCGCGCAATCTTCCCCTAAGATCCGCGCGCCGCCGATGTGGCGTGCGCACTCGTGCGAGCCGCGTTCACACTCATGTAAGCGCCGGAAGCCGACCCGATACGGAGTCCTCCCGCATGACTCGAGGACCTAATTCAAAGCCTCCCGGCTTAACGAGGGTGAGCGAAGTGCCGTAACCCCGGTGCCGGCCGCCTACAAGAATGAAAGTCGCGCCGGTGCCACTTGCCAAAGTGGGGCAGGCGGTCCCGTCGGCCCGATGTTCTCCCGCCGCCCCTCCGTGCCAAGATCAATGAGACAGTTCTCCCGGTCGTAATTACAGAGCAGGGCGAGAAACGAAATCAACCTTGAAGATCAACGGAATCTCTTCGGCTTCCCCCACGGTTTTGCCCGCCGCGCAACGTAGGGAGGCCGAGCGAAGCGAGGACTCCCGTAGTGGAGAGGCGGGCAAAACCGTCGCGCCCGAGCCGCCCGCCCCGACTCTGCCGAACCCGGAAGTTGTGCCCATCGCCAAACGTCGAGCCTTCACCGCCGAGTACAAACTGGCCATTTTAGCTGAGGCTGATGCCGCCGCGGCCCACCCCGGCGGCATCGGTGCCTTGCTGCGCCGCGAAGCCCTCTACTCTTCCCATCTGGTCACCTGGCGGCGCGAGCGGCAGGCCGGCATACTCAAGGGCTTGACCCCGCACAAGCGCGGTCCCAAGTCCAAACGCAATCCTCAGGATGAGGAGATGCAGAAACTGCGCCGGGAAAACCAGCGTCTCACTGAGGAACTGCGCAAGGCCGCCATCGTCATCGATGTTCAAAAAAAAGTGGGCGCTCTGTTGGGGTGGCCCCTGCCGAAGGCGGACCCCGAGGAGAAACCCTGATGGATGCCGTCACCCATCTTGCCCCTACGGTCGGCGTGCTGGCCGCCTGCGATGTCCTCGGGGTGGCCCGGGCTTCTTTCTATCGGCAGCGTCCCGTTTTGGGCCCACCGGCATCGCCGACACCCGAGTTGGCTTTGCCATCGGAGCGGACGGCCCCCGCTCGGTCCCTCAGCGCGGACGAACGCGCCGACGTGCTGACTGTTCTACATGCAGAGCGATTCCGGGACCGCTCCCCCGCGGCGGTTCAGGCCACCTTGCTCGACGAAGGCCAATACCTCTGCTCGATCCGTACCATGTACCGCATTCTGGAGCAAGAGGGCGAGTCCCGCGAACGCCGCGATCAGCTCGTTCATCCGGCCTACCACAAGCCGGAGTTACTAGCCACCGCGCCTAACCAACTGTGGAGTTGGGACATAACCAAGCTGCTGGGTCCCGCCAAGTGGACCTACTTCTACCTCTACGTCATCCTGGACGTCTTCAGCCGTTACGTGGCTGGCTGGATGGTGGCGCCCCGGGAAGGCGCGGAACTGGCCAAGCAGTTTATCGAAGAGACCATCGGCAAGCACCAGGTTCCCGCCGGGCAACTCACCATCCATGCCGATCGCGGCAAGGTCATGACTTCCAAACCGGTGGCTTTTCTGATGGCCGATCTGGGCGTCACCAAGACGCACAGCCGACCTTACGTCTCCGATGACAACCCGTATTCGGAAAGCCAGTTCCGGACCATGAAGTACCGCCCGGAGTTCCCGGATCGTTTCGGCTGTATCCAGGACAGCCGCGCCTTCTGTCAGCAATTCTTCCAGTGGTACAACCAAGAGCATCGCCACTCTGGGATTGGCTTACTCACCCCAGCGATGGTTCACTTCGGGGAAGCCCAGACCGTGTTGGCGCGCCGGCAGGTGGTGCTCGACGCCGCCTACCAAGCGCACCCGGACCGCTTCGTGCGACGGCCGCCCAAACCGCTGCCGCTGCCCGAGGCGGTTTGGATCAACAGGCCCGTCCCCGTCGCAAAGACACAGGAAGAAAGTCAGTAAATACCCATGCCGGGTGTCTCAAAATGCTTGACACGCGCCGCGCTCCCGATCGACCGAACCACTACGACTCTCAACCTCCGCTCCCTTCGATCACAGCTCTTAGTAGGCAGACACCTTCGATGGGAAGCCGTGACCGCAGGAGCTGTCAAGAAACCCAATCCCAGCGCGCCTCAATCCATTCAAGGCCTTCCAAGGAGTAGGGGAATGTCCCCAACGTATTTCTGACTCCGAAGGGAGTGGAGTCTGTAGCCCAGAGAGCGAGCGATGGGGAGGCTCGACTCTTCGCGGGGCGCAGTCTCCGAAACTGCCCACGCCATACCTCCAACCTCACTCCCAGGATTCCCCCGACCCTAATGCCGGGCCCCGAACCGGCCGATGATTGGGTCAGAGAGGTTTGGCGGAAGCTCCCGACAACCCCCTTCCACGATGCGGCACTTCACTGACTCCGTCGTCCTGACGGCCCTGATTTGCTTGAGTCCGTTCACACTCACAGCTTCCAATCCAGGGACAACTGCAAACACGATTTCTGACGAGGCGGCAGAAGCGCTTCGGCTTCCGCGCGATTTCGAACGAAACGACGGGCAGGCGGGCGCTACGGTCCGCTATCTGTCGCGCGGTCCGGATTACCAACTCCTGCTCGGCGATCGCGACGCAGTCCTGGCCGTGGACGGCGCCACTGTACGGCTTCGTTTCCTGGACACCGCAGGGCCCGCTCGCGTGGAGGGTGTCGGCGCCCTTCCGGCCCGCAGCCACTATCTCATCGGCGGTCCCGGCAGAGAGCCGGTCACCGATGTGCCGCACTTCGAGCGGGTGCGCTACGCCCGTCTCTACCCGGGCATCGACGTCGTCTTCTACGGCGCACCGGCGTCGGGCGGCTCGCGCCTAGTCCCCGTAGCGCAAGGATACTCGCTGCACGGCGGGGATCGGCTGGAGTTTGACTTCGTTGTGGATCCGAACGCCGATCCCTCGCAAATTGCGCTCGAGTTCAGTGGAATGGAGCGCCTCACGCTCGACGACTCCGGCAACCTGATCCTTGAGACTGGCGTGGGAACGCTGCGCCAGCACCGGCCCGCGGCCTATCAGATCATCGACGGGACCCGGCAAATGGTCCACTGTCATTACCGGATCGGCGAAGAAGGTCGGGTTACTCTCGACATGGGAGAGTACCGTCGGGACCTGCCGCTGGTCATCGATCCGGTAGTCGACTTCGCGACCTACATTGGTGGCGGCGCCGACGACTTCGTCACCGACATCGCGGTCGATGATCTGGGTTTCGTCTACCTCACCGGCTACACCCGCTCCTCCAATTTCCCCATCGCCAACTCTTTCCAGCCGACCATCGCCGGCTACTCCGACGCCTTCGTCATCAAACTCAACCGCACCGGCAATGCGTTGGTCTATGCCACCTACTTCGGCGGCGAGAATTCGGACTACGCGCGTGCCCTGGCGCTCGATTCCGACGGCCACGTCTACATCGCCGGCGATAGTCTCTCGGCCTACCTCCCCACCACGGTCTCCGCCTACAAGCACACCTGCTGTGGCGTGTTTGCGGCCGAATTGACCTGGTCGGGGAATGGTCTGTACTACGCAACCTACGTGGGCTCCGGCACGGCGACCGGCATCGCCGTCAACAGCGCCGGTGAAGCCCACATCGCCGGTTGGACGGCGAACCAGTTTCCAGTTACGCCCGGCTCCTACCAGACGGCGTCCGGCGGTGGATCGGACGCCTTTGTCGCAAAGCTCAACGCCGGCGGCACGGCCCTCAAGTTCTCCACGTTTCTCGGGGGGAGCGGAACGGACCGGGCGCAGGATGTGTCCCTCGATCCTCTCGGCAACGTGTATGTCGGAGGCTTCACCGAGTCATCGGACTTCCCGGTCACTCCAGGCGCGCCGCAGGTGTTCATCGGTGGACTACGGGACGGGTTCCTCACCAAGCTCACCCCGAACGGCGACCGTCTCGAATACTCGACCTATGCCGGCGGCTCCGGAAATGACTACATATGGTCGGTTGCCGTTGGCCCGGCCGGCACCGGCTACGGGGCGGGTGTCACTGAGTCGGTCAATTTCCCCACTACTCCGGGAGCCTTCCGCCAGTACATGATCGGGGGATCGCCCTGGGGGTTCGCTCTGCAGGTAAACGGAGGCGGGACGGGTTTCGCCTACTCGACGCTGCTTGGGGAAGGTGTCGAGAACGGCTCGCTTGGTATCGTCGTCGACCCGTTCGGCTACGCCTGGATCGCGGGCGCCACCCATTCACAGACCTTCCCGGTCACGGCAAATGCCTTGCAGCGGACCAACGCCGGCGCACGCGATGCCTTTCTCGCGGAGCTCGCCCCGAGCGGCTCCCAGATGGTCTTCTCCACCCTCTTCGGCGGGATACTTGAGGACTACGCCCTAGGCTTGGCGCTCGACACGGCCGGTGGAGTCTTCCTGGCCGGCCACACCCGTTCTCCGAACCTGCCGACGACGACCACGGCCTACCAGCCGACCTATCGCGGCGGCATCGATGCTTTTGTGCTGAAGACCCGCAACGCCGCCGGCACCTGTTCCTACCAGTTGGGTCCCGCGACAACATCGGTGCTGGGAACCGTCGCGGCAGGGGGCTTCGGGGTCTCGGCTCCCAGCGGTTGCGTCTGGTCGGCCGTAAGCACCGATTCCTGGATCACGCTGACGGGCTCGACGGCAGGCATCTCGAACGGAGTTGTCGACTTTCAGGTGGCGGCGAACCCAACTGCCGAACCGAGGACCGGCTACCTCATCGCCGCCAACCAGTTTCACACGGTGATGCAGGCTGGTGGTACCGTCAGCAGCCCGTCTGTTGGTGTCGCCCCCGGGCTCTATGATCCGGCGTCAGGCTCCTGGTTCTTACGCTATGAGCAGAGCGGAGGGGCTGCCGAGATCACCTTCCAATACGGACCGGGAGGTGCCGGCTTTGTTCCCTTGGTTGGGGATTGGGACGGAAATGGCTCCTTCACTCCGGGACTATACGATCCAGCCTCCGGCACGTGGTTCTTGAAAAACAGCCACGGCGACGGGGCGGCGGACACTGTATTTCAGTTCGGTCCCGGGGGATCAGGCTTCTTGCCGCTCGTCGGCGACTGGGATGGAGACGGGAGATCGACGATCGGTTTGTACCACACCTCGTCCGGCACATGGTTCCTCCGGAACGATAGTAGCGGGGGAGTCGCCGATATCACCTTTCAGTTCGGCCCCGGTGGTTCCAGTTTCCTGCCGCTCGTCGGCGACTGGGATGGAGACGGGAGATCGACGATCGGTTTGTACCACACCTCGTCCGGCACATGGTTCCTCCGGAACGATAGTAGCGGAGGAGTCGCCGATATCACCTTTCAGTTCGGCCCCGGTGGTTCCAGTTTCCTGCCGCTCGTCGGAGACTGGGACGGAGACGGACGATTCACACCGGGACTTTACGTGAGGACTGCGGCTACGTGGTTTCTTCGGAACACCAGCAGTGGCGGCGCTGCCGACGTCACTTTCCAGTTCGGTCCATCCGGCTCGGACTTTTTCCCGCTGAGCGGCGTTTGGTGATCCATCGATCGCGTCGACGGCCGAACGGTCGCGTACGATCACGTGAGAGCCACCGACTGCTGTCCAATGCGGGCTGTTAAGAGATCCGAATCGGGTTCCTACAGACGATCGGATTCGCGAGATTCAGGTAGATAACGTGGTCTCGATTGATCTCGTCGGTCCAGAACTCCAAGTGGGGCAGAGTCTGTTCTTCGGGCAAGAGAACCGTAGAGAAGAACCGCTTCAGCAGCGCCACCAGATCACAATGGCCATATTCGATCTTGTGATGCTCCCATTCTGGATTGAGCAGTGATGCTGGATGTCCGCATGGAGTGCTCAACAGTAACGTGCCATCTTCTATCAAGTTGTCTGCCAGACGCATCAGGGCGATCTCACGATGCAACAAATGTTCAATCGTGTCAAACGAGACGATCGCGTCCCACTGGCCGAGCGAGGCTAATCTTCCATTGGATTCGCCTTCCCATGTCGTCATGTTCCCTAAGGTGTATCGAACGTTCGGGAGTTCATACCTGGACTGGGCGAGGTCAATCGCGCTTCCATCGTAGTCGCAGCCCACCAGCCTGGCGTTTGGCAACGCGTCTCCGAGAAGATGGGTTCCATAACCCGCACCGCACGCAATGTCCAGCACGGACCGAGGCCCCAAGTCCGTCAGAACACGCCGCGCCCAGTGATAACGTGCCAGGTGGTGGATCGCAAGAATGTCCTGGGTGTCGATGTAAGGTTGCAGGTGCAATCCATGTGTCGGCTCAAAGTACTCGATGGACATGATCATTCTCTCGGCAACACGACCTCACTGCAACGAGACCGGACACCCGAGAACGCCCCGTTGGAGCCGCCGCGCCGCTCTTGCTGCCGCGCAATGACGTCAAGCTTCCCGACAGGCAGCTTCCTCCCAGAGAAACTCAATCGCCTCATGCCACTCGTGCGCCCGGTGCTCGAGTGTTCGGTTCGCCCGCACCTCGTGGTAGGCGTTCAGCGCCATTCTCGCCCGCTCCTTGGGATTCGAGATCATCAACTCAGTGCTGACCGCCAGTCCCGCGGATCATCAGAAACCACCAAGCCGGTCTTCGAGTGTTTAACCGTATGTCGATAGGCCGGCATGTTACTGTACACGGCGGGGATCCCCAGAAGGCTATAGTCAAGGAACTTGATGTCCGACTTGCAGCGGTTCAATGGGACATCCGCCAGCGGAGCGATGCCAAAATCCCAAACCAGGTGGTCGCAGGCCCAGCGAATGAACCCAGGGTAGTGATCGACACTTCCAACAACCAATGGAGTGACTGGAAAACCCGTGAATAGACGTATCGCCCGCGGATCTGCCGTGACACCCGCCAACTGGAACTCCACCCTGTCGCCGAATTCTCGAAGTGTCTGTCGCAGCGGTTCCAACACGACCATGAGGTCCCCCAGATGGGTCCCGGTCCCGACATAGCCAAACTTCACGGGTCGCCCGGAGCCTTCCTCCGCAAGGCGCCGTGACAGCCGATCCTCAATATCCGGAAAAAGGCGCTCATCAAGAGCATTGGGGACTACCACAATCCGGCCGTTCAGGGGCTGCAGCCGGTCCCGGAGCGCCTCGGTGGACACGATGATCCCATCCGCTGCTCCGGCGAAATAGCGGACCGCGGCTCGCTGTTCAGGACCGAACTGCGCCGCCCGGTCCTCCGCGTCGGTTGCCACATCGAGGAGGTTGTCGTCGATCGAGTACAGGAACAGGCTGCTCCGGCGCCGAATCTCCTGTACCAGACGCTGTGCCTCGAGAGGCGAAATCCGTTCATGCCACACGCGCTCCACAATGACAATGTCAAACTGCTGGTCTGGCAGGTGAAGCCCGTTTGAGATCTCATATCCCCCGCCGAACCCAGGATGGCCTAGCGGCAGCAGGAGGCGAATGTGAGCGGTTGCGTGGTACTGACCCCTCTGACTATGCTCACCCAGGACGAACAGGCGTTTCGGTATCGCCGACTCTGACTCGCTCATTCCGGCTGTGGGAACAGACAATCGAGGATATTGTAGCCGGCCTGCTCTGGAGAGAACGCGACGATATCCTCCACCGCTCTCTGCCGCAGCGACAAGAGCTGGGCAGGATCTTCGATGAGTTGACTGACAGCCCGCAGACAGTCGACCTCATTTCGAGTGTCCACCACTATACCGTTCTCGCCGTGACGGACGAATTCCGAACAGCCGCCCGCTCGAGGGACGACCACGGCCAGACCGGTTGCCATCGCCTCCATCGACGTCAAACCCATCGCCTGGAAGTGCGACAGATCCAGGAAGATGTCCTGCTCGTTCAAGAATAGAGCTGTCTGCTCGCTGGTCAGCACCCCGTAGTTAGTGAACTCGAAATCGGTCGGGAGTGCCATGAAGCCAGGGTCGTCGCTCGCTACCCCAAACGTGCGAATGGCGACCCTGCCTCCGTATTGGCGCGACAGTTCCGCCAGCAGTCTCATGGTCTCGGCTGGTCCCCTTCGGGCTGTCTCGGGACGGATCATTGCACACACGCCAATTGGCCCTTTTGCCTCAGCCCGGCGATTCCGGGGGCGGAACGTGTCGAAGTCGCAACTTGGTCCAACAACCCTGCAATCGACCCCGGCGAGTGACAGTACCGTGTCGCGTGTCCAGCTGGTCTTGGTGAAGCTGACGATCTCAGGAATCGCGGCGTATGATCGGGTGGCCACGTCCCGCTCTGCCGATCCTTCCGCGAAGAACCATGGTTCATAGTCTTGGACGTAGTATCCGAGACGGGGACCGCCATCCCGTTTGCTGAGCGGCTGAAGCCAGTGGACAGAGGCGCAGGCGGTAGCGACCACGGCGTCGAACTCGGAGACCAGATCCGGGATCTCGTCCGGGCCGGAGGCGTAGGACACTCGCAGACCCAGGCGAGGATAGGCCTTCCGGAAGTACGGTCGGAATGTCTTCAGGTTCACGATTTGGACGTCCAGGCCAAATCGCCGCATCGCGGCCGCCTCCGAGAGCACGACGTTGGCTCCGCCGCCCGGCTGCGAAACGGGGAGGATAAAAGCAATCCTTCTGCCTTCCCAGCGCTCACGAGCCTTTTCGATCGTCGCGGCCCGCGAGTACATCGCCCTCGCTCTCGCCCTCACCCCCAAGATCGGCAGACCATCGACACACGGCCGGAGTCCTTCGTCCACCAGTCGGTCTCCGTGCTTGTCTCGCAACAGCGGATCGGACCGCCGGACAAGCGACTTTCGCCGCTCATGCGAATAGCTCCTCGACTGTAGGTGGTAAACGTAGGTGTCGTCCGCCACCGCTGGTGTTAGGCCGGCCTTGCGCACGCGCACGCAATAGTCGTTCTCCTCCCCGTATCCTTCTCCGAAAACATCCTCGTCGAAATAACCGACCTGTTCGATCACTTCACGCTTGACCAGGAGACAGAATCCGTTGAGAAAGCCGATCCGCGGGTAGGCGCGCCCGACGTTCCGCGCGACCAGCCCGGCCACGTCATTGACCGTCCGACCTTCTGGTATCTCATTCGCCGCCCAATCGCCATTCTCCACGACGTTCGGAACCGACTGCCAGGAGGCGGTGTTGCTGAGAGGCCCCACCAAGCCGATCTGCGGATCGGAGTCGGCGCACATCACCAGGCGATCGAGCCAGTCCTCGGCCACAATGGTGTCGCTGTTGAGCAGAACGAGGTAGTCGCCGCTTGCCGCTCGGAGTCCCTGGTTTGCGGCCCGCGTGTAGCCGACGGCGCTCTCGTTGCGAATCAACCGCGCTCCCTGTCCGCTGGCGAACTCGCGCAGGTAATCCCGCGTCTCGGGCCCGCTGCCGTCGTCGACCAGGATCAGCTCGTACGGCGGGAAAGTGAAACGGACGACCGAGCTGAGACACTGCCGCAGATCGTCCAAAGCGTTGTGGACACAGATGATAATGCTGGCTGGCCGCTCATGGGGCAGCACCGCTAGCCGGTCGGGCAACCGATGAGGAAGATGAGGAAGAAGCGATGAATGAAGTTCGGCGGCGGGCTTCAAATAGCGTTGTGGCGCCTCGACAGCGTTGGTGCTCGGCCGCACTTCACTTCCGGCGGCGCCTACGTGAGGAGTGAACGTCTTCCCGGTCGCGCGGCCGCCTCCACCGCCCGCAAAGCTCCGCAGCAGATTGCCGATCACTGCCTCGTAGGTGTATTTGAGTGTGGGGACCGCTCCCAGATACTCGTTCAGGAAACGCCGGTACCTGCGTACAGCCGACCATCCGGGGCTCCCAGTGATCGAATCGATCTGCTCCTCGAGGGTGCTCCGGATTCCACCCGTTTCGGTCAACCGGCGGTCGAGGTCCCCCACGATCTCAAGAGCTGAATTCCGTTCCAGCTCTAGTCGGCGCAATCTGTCGATGAGCAATTGGTGGCTATGTCGTAGTGATGCCAGCTCTTCCGCGATCGAGGTCGCCTCCCATACCGCCTCGCCCCGCTCGGATATCGTTTTCGTCAATTCGTGCTCGAGAAACTCAATCCGCCCGGCCGCCTCATCCAACTGCGCATTCAGGCGGTTACGACTCGCGAGGGTGGCCTCCTGGTCTTTCTTTAGTTGTACGTAGCTGCTCTCGACCTCGCCGAGCCTCCTCTCGGCCTGCTCCAGATTGTCAGTTAGTAGCCGATGTTCCTCCCGAAGACGTTGGCGTTCGTCATGGAGCGATTGTTGCTCCTCCCGGAGCCTTCGATATTCCTCGCCAAGCCGTTGGTATTCGCCGCGAAGCTGCCGATGCTCCCCGTCGACCTCCTGGAAGTCCGCCGACAAACGAGACTTCTCACTGCTCAGGCTGGAGAGTCGCCTCTCAACATCCGCGCGAGTGACCCGACTCAGCACCAGTTGCGCGAACATTGCGAGAACATCGTCAGGCAACGGATCGGTTCGGCGCCGCACGAGAAAGGCTTGCGGGGAAATGAACGTCGCATCGAAACCGAGATCCGGCCAAAAGCCGTGATCGGCGAACATTTTGAGCCACGCTATCGGAGGCTGTACGTTAAAGTGTGTGGGCTCGTTGAAATCAACCGGACTCGACGAGAACAGGATCGTGTCGGTGACGCCGGTCAGGCCGTCTATTGCGATGGAGGCCTCCTCATGAGGCATATGCTCCAGCACTTCGATACAAGTGACCAGATCGTACCGGCCCTCGATGGGTTCCGTTAGAGAGCCCACTCGACAGTACGGCCGCATATCCGGACGGACCTGCGAAATCGCGTACGGCGAGAGGTCCACCCCGTGCGCCTCAATACCCCGGTCCCAGAGTGCTTCCACGAGCATTCCCATGGCACAGCCGGCATCCAGAACGCGCCTCGGCCTCAGCCCACGGATGATCTGGTCGGCGATACCCGCAAATACCCGAAGCCACGGATCATTCCGCTCGTATGGCAACTCGCCGCAGTGAGTACGATAGTATTCAACGCCGTACAAATCCCGAAACTCGACTGTGGCGGAAGCGGGCGCAATTCCCAATTCGGGGCCATTCCACTTTGCCCGAGATACGGCACCGGAAAGAGGAAGAAGTCGTTTCGCGGTTTTCGAATCAGAGAAGTTCACTAGGGTAACTCAACCTGACCGATTGGCGGAGACATCTTAAACGACGCAAGAGCCTCAATTCAATCCTCAGTCAAACGGCCACTGAGATGAAGCCATATCGGGACACTTACACAGGATGGAGTGCAGGTCCAGGATGACGCGAGAGTTTTTCGGACAGCATGACGTCTTCGTTAGATTCCCCTTTTTCGGGACAATCCATTTTCATATTCTGGACTTCAGCGGCACCTTGACGACACGCAATCTAGAATATTGGAATTATATCATAGGGAACATCGATGCCTACTCGCAACTTTTGACAATATGGGCCAAAACTGCCACTTCGTTCTATCGCCCTCAATCCGGTCAGCTGGGCTGCCTCTCCTTCGGATTTCGAACGCCGCTGATCCGTCTCCACAACAGAACCGCCACCGCCAGTACGGGCACTGCCAGCAGGGTTCCGAGGAAGCCGAATAACAAGCCCCCGACCAGTACTGCCAGGAAGATCGCCAGCGGGTGCAGGCGGAGCCGTTTGCCGTGGATTAGCGGAACTAGGACGAAGGTCTCCAGCAGGTTCGCCGTGGCAAAGACGGCCAGGATTCCGATCACCTGCGGCCAGCTCGTACCCGCGATGGCGACCACCACTAGCGGCACTACGGCGCCCAGGATCGCGCCGATAGTCGGAATAATGTGGAAGAAACCGCACAGCGGCGCCAGCAGAAACCACAGCGGCACGCCGAGGAGATAGAAGGCCACCGCATAGCCGATGGCCAGCAGGAAGGCGATCAGCGCCTGCCCGCCCACATACCGGACCACCGTCGCCAGCACCTCGCCGGCGAGTTCGATCCCGTTCTGCACCCTCCGATTCATCGCCGCACTTCCATTGAAGCATGCGGCTCGGCCGGCACTCCTCAGCGGCCCGCATTTTGCAGCTTCCCGATCGCCTCGTCCACCCGCCGGAGGGTCGTTTCTTTCCCCAGCACCTCCAGCGTCTCAAACAGCGGCGGTGATACCTTGCGGCCCGACACCGCCACGCGGATCGGCTGGAAGATCTGTCCGGACTTGACCCCCAACTCGTCGGCGGCCGCGCGGAGCGCCGCTTCCAGAGCCTCACGGCTGAATTCCGTTTTCTCCAGCACCTCGCGCGCGCGTTCGAGCACCCGCAGGGCCAGCGCCGCGTCGCCTTTCTTCGGGATCAGCTCCGCCGGATCGTAGTCCGGAAGCTGGTCGACGAAGAAGAAGTCGGCCACTGTGGCAACGTCAGTCAGGCGCTCCATCCGTTCCTGGATGAGCGGCGTGATGGCGAGCAGCTTATCGTGCGACACGGAGAAGCCCGCGGCGAAGACGAACGGGGCCAGCCGCTCGGCCAGTTCCGCCACCGGCAGCTGGCGGATGTAGTTCCCATTGAAATGATTCAGCTTCTCGTAGTTCCAGACGGCCGGAGCGGTGTTGATCCGCTCGATGCCGAAGCGCTCGATCAGCTCGGCGCGGCTCATCATCTCGGTCTTGTCGTCGTAGCTCCAGCCGAGCAGCGCCATGAAGTTGACCATCGCCTCTGGCAGGTAGCCCATCTCCTCGAAGCGCCGCACGAAGACCGGCAGCAACGTGCCGTCCGGCGCGCGCCCCTCGCGCTTGCTCATCTTGCCCTTGCCGGTGGGGTTGAGGATGAGTGGCAGGTGCGCCATCACCGGAGCCTCCCAGCCGAAAGCGTTATAGAGATGGATGTGCAGCGGCAGGCTGTTGACCCACTCGTCGCCGCGGAGGATGTGGCTGATCTCCATCAGGTGATCGTCGATCACGTTGGCGAGGTGGTAGGTGGGAATGCCGTCGGATTTCATCAGGACGGCGTCCTGCAGCACCTCGTTCCGAAACGTGATATCGCCGCGGATCGCGTCCTGCACTGTGATCTCACCGTCGAGCGGCGCCCGGAAGCGGACCGTATGCGTTTCGCCGGCGTCCGCTCGCCGCGCTGCCTCCGCGGGAGCCAGGTCGCGGCAGAGCCGATCGTAGCCGGGCCGCTCGCCGCCTTCTCGCGCTCCTTCGATGCCTCCTGAAGCCGCTCCGGACTGCAAAAACAGTGATAGGCGTGGCCGCCCTCGAGTAATTGCCCGCAATAGCGCCGGTAGATATCCAGGCGCTCGGTCTGCACGTACGGACCATAGTCGCCGCCCGCCTCGGGACCTTCGTCCCAATCGAGGCCCAGGTAGCGCAGCCCGCCTAGGAGCCATGCGAGCGCTTCCGGGACATACCGTTTCCGGTCCGTATCCTCGATCCGCAGATGAAGCGCCCGCCGTGATGACGGGCGAAGAGGTAGTTGAACAGCGCGGTCCGCGCCCCGCCAACATGGAAATCTCCCGTCGGACTCGGAGCATAGCGGACGCGGATGGGGCGGGCGATGGGCATGGATTACCAGTATAAATGCGGCAGGTGGCCGGCGGCAGGTAACTGTCGGCGGGTGGCCGGACGGCGGAACGTTGCGTGCTCTCCACTGACTCAGCGCACAACACAGCCTCGGCGCGAGTGAAGTCAGTGGTTTCCATGGACGCCCGATCCCGCGCCGGGCGCTGGGCGCTGATCGCTGACTGCTCCTCTCCGCTATACTGACTCTCGATGATCGACGAAGAGCGTCTGCGGAGGCTCGCGCAGCGGCTGGAGACCGTCGCCACGGCGGACCGGGCTCGGATCGAAGACGAAAAGCGCCTGGCCGAGTTGCGCCGCGACTCCGCCTTCGAACTCTACGCCATCTGTTCCAACCTGGTTCGCAGCCTCAATGCGGCGATGGCCGGGCCGTTGGTTGAACTCGCACCGGCGGACTATGCCCGCGATCTTTTCGTGGATTCCGGCACCAACCTCTTCCAGATCAATTTCAGTGGCCGCATCGTTCAATTGGCCTTCGCCGGCGCTGACCCGATGGTCAGCACCGAGGAGTACGCGCGGCCCTACACTATTCATGGAGCCGTCCGCTGGTTCAACCAGCAGTCACTCGAAGGTTCGGGAATCGGGGAGCATCTACTGTACCTGTGCGTCGGACGCTCCGGCGCCCACTGGGAGTATTTCGATCCCAAGACCCACCAGCGGGGCGATGTCGACGAGGAGTACCTGGCCGGGATTCTGGAAGGGTTGACCGCATAGCGGCTGAGTTCTCAGTTGGGGCCAAGAGATCCATCGGCCACGGATGAGTTAGTCTACGCTCTTCCTCTTCACTTAGTCTCGCCGTATGCCCTGACATTCGGCTGGCAGGCGAAACCGCCTACACTCCACTCACTCCGCCCCTGCCGGACGGCCGTCGTCCAGGGCCAATAGCGCGGCCATCGTCTCAATGCCGTCCCAGATGTTCTGGAGGCGAATGTTCTCATTCGGCCCGTGCTGATTGTTGTCGTGGTTGGCGATGGGGACGACGATCGAACGCGCGCCCAGAACTTCCTCGATGGTATTGGCGGGGAGGTTGCCGCCCATCGTCGGCAGCTTGATGATCGGGCCGCGAGCGCTTTCGACAGCTGCGATCACGCGCCGGGCGATCTCGGAATCCATCGGCGTGCGGAACGGATTGTAGCCGACCTCGCGGGTGATCTTTGCGACGCGCGGATACCGCAGCCGGACCTGCTCGCTGGGCTCGGATTCGGTTACGTGGAAGCCCTGCTTTTCGATATGCGCGATGATTCGGTCGAGCGTGGTCTGGTGGTCCATGTTCTTCACCAGGCGGATGTCGATCGAAGCCCGGGCGGTGGCCGGAATCACGTTCCGGGCATCAGCGCCGACGCGGCCGCTCTCGATTCCGCGAACATTGAGCGTCGGCATATTGATGAGCTCCTCGATGCGCTTGCCTCCGCCGAGCGTCTCCCCCAGCCACAGTTCGCGGTGGAGCGAAGGCCCGTAGTCGGGGATCTCGGCGATCGCCTTCCGTTCCGCTTCGCCCAACGGCTCGACATCGTCATAGAAGCCCTTCACCAGCACCTTGCCTGTCTCGTCCATGAAGGATGCCAGCAATCGCGAGAGCATCATCGCCGGGTTAGGGGCCCAATTGCCGTATTGGCCGCTGGGCAGCTCGTGGCGAGGACCATAGACGGTGATTTCGAGTCCCGTCACGCCGCGCACGCCGAAGATGAGCTGTTGTTGACGAGTCTCGTCGATCACCCCGTCGCAGAGAAACCACAAGTTACTGGCCAACAGATTGTGGTTCACCCGGAGAAACTGCGCTAAGTGAGGCGAACCCTCTTCCTCCTCGCCCTCGATGAAGAACTTGAGGTTGGAGTCGATGGGGATCTGCGCCCGTTCGAGGGCCTCCAGGGCCACGGCGAGCGCGACGATGGACACCTTGTCGTCACCCGAAGAGCGGGCGTAGAGGCGCCACTCGGGATCGGTCGGCCAGCCGGGGCGAGGCAGCGGGATCGGTTGCCCGCCGGCCTCCAGCGGGCCGCTCATCAGTGTTGGCCGGAACGGATCCCCCGTGTGCCAGGTGCTCGGATTGACGGGCTGCCCGTCGTAATGGGCGTAGAAAACGAGCGTCTGGGTGGCGCCGGGACGGTGCAGCTCGCCATAGACTACCGGCGGCGCGCCCTCCGCCTCGATCAGCCGGGTGGAGATGCCGCGCCGGGCGAACATGTTCGAGATGCTCTCGGCGTTGCGGCGCAGATCGGCGGGGTCCTGTCCAGTATTGGGGATCCGAAGCAATCCCACCAACTCGTCGAGGATGCTGCGCTCATGAAGCTGCCTCCACTGCCGCGCCGCCACGGCCGGTGAGGTCTGCGCGGGCGCCAGGGCGGCCGTGAGCAGCACCAACGCCAGAGCGACGGCAATCATACTTCGATCTTACAGGTAACGGCCGCCCGCGTCTGCGGCCCAAGTGCTGTTGCCATCACCAGGGGCCGGATTTTCTTGGCTTCCCGGACGGCTCGTCAGAGCTCGCGGCGGTTCTCGAGCGACTTCGACATGGTCACCTCGTCGGCAAACTCGAGATCGCTGCCCACGGGGACTCCCAGCGCGATGCGTGTCACCCTCATCCCCAGCGGCTTAAGCAACCGCGACAGGTAGGCCGCCGTCGCCTCACCCTCCACCGTGGGATTCGTCGCCAGGATCACTTCCTGGACGTCACTGTCCTGGAGCCGCTCGAGCAGCCCCTTGATCTTGAGCTGCTCGGGACCGATGCCGCGCAATGGCGATAGCGACCCGTGCAGCACATGATAGAGGCCCGAGTAGGTGCGCGTGGTTTCGATCGGCAGAATGTTGTGCGGCTCCTCGATGACGCAGATCACGGAGCGGTCGCGGTGCGGGTCCCGGCAGTAGGGGCACAGCTCGGCGTCGCTGATGTTGTTGCAGCTCTCGCAGAGGCCCAGCTTGTCCTTGACGTCGAGCAGCGCCTGCGCCAGCCGTTCAGCGTCTTCCCGGCCGGCTCGCAGGACATGAAACGCGAGTCGCTGGGCTGACTTCTGGCCAACGCCCGGCAGCCGCTTGAACTCTTGGATCAGGTTCGCCAGTGGTTCGGCAAAGTCCGGCATATAAGGGGCCTAGATCAGACCCGGCGGAAGCCCCATCCCACCGAGCATCCCGCCCATCTTCTGCTTGGATTCGTCTTCGACCTTCTTGACGGCCTCGTTAAAGGCCGCCATCACCATGTCCTGCAGCATCTCGACGTCACCGGCGACCTCGGGGTCGATGGTCACGCCCAGCACGTTCTTCTGGCCGTCCATCTTCACGGTCACCATCCCGCCGCCGGCCGAGGCCTCGACGCGGATCAGGGCGATTTCCTCCTGCAGGCGCTCCTGCATCTGTTGCGCCTGCTTCATCATCTGCTGCATGTTTCCGGGTAGCTTCATAATTCTCCTTCCGAGAGGCCTCGCGGCCCGAATCCATTATTGTTTCAGATTTCGGGTGGGGGGATTGGGGAGGCCGTATATGAACGTGAATGAACGGATATAGCCGACGTGGAGCGAGCCGCCAGGCTTGCCACGCCGGCAGTCATGCCGGCGGCCGGCCGCAAGGCGGATCGACGATCCGCCCCTCCCCAGCGCCGCCACTCCCGACCCGCGCCGCCCCGGGCCGAGGCAAGCCCGGTAAAATAGTCGCTTATGAATCCAGGCATCGAGAATATCCGCAAACAGGGCAGCCGCATTATCGCCAAGGGCAATCACATGCTGCCGGCGGCCTCGCTCATGATGGCCGAAGGGCGCGATCCAGCACGCTCGACGATCTGCGAGAAGCCGTTCGTCACCATCATCAACTCCTACACGACCCAGATCCCCGGCCACGCGCACCTCGACAAGCTCGGCGCGGTACTCGAGGAAGAGCTCAAGAGCCTCGGCTTCAACGTCTGGTACACCAACATCGGCGGCGCCATCTGCGACGGCATCGCCATGGGCCATTTCGGCATGAAGTACTCGCTCGCCTCGCGCGAGCTGATCGGCGACCAGATCGAGACCATCATCGGCGCCCATCCCACCGACGCCTGGATCGGCATCGGCAACTGCGACAAGATCGTTCCGGCGATGCTCAACTCCATGGCGCGGATCAACATCCCGTCGGTCTACGTGAGCGGCGGTCCAATGCTCGCGGGCCGCGCCGACGAGGACCTCATCACCGTTTTCGAAGGCGGTCGGCAAGCACAGCGCCGGCAAGATGTCCGACAAGGCGCTGCGGGGACTGGCCGAGCGGGCTTGCCCGAGCTGCGGTAGCTGCTCCGGCATGTTCACCGCGAATTCGATGAACTGCCTGGCGGAGGTGATCGGTCTGGCGCTGCCCGGCAACGGAACGATTCCCGCCGCAGCGTGGGTGGACGACCACTCGACCGAAACGAAGCTGAATCCCGACCGGCTCGACCTCGTCCGAAGCGCCGGCCACCTGCTCAAGGATTGCCTCGAAAAGAACATTCGGCCGCTCGACGTCATCACCGAGCAGGCCGCTCGACAACGCCTTCATGCTCGACATGGCCATGGGCGGCTCCACCAACACCGTCCTGCACGGTCTGGCGCTGGCCCACTCGGCGGGCGTCGCGTTACGATCTCGACCGCCTCAATCGCATCTCAGCCCGCACGCCCAACATCTGCAAGGTCTCGCCCTCGCCGGCCCGACGTCCACATCCAGGACGTCCACAACCGCGGCGGCATCGGCGCCATCCTCAAGGAGATCGCCACCAACACCGACTGCGGCGTCGACCTCAACGCCAGGACCCTGTGGGGCAAGCTCGAGGACATGACCCGAGGATCGGCCCGCGCCGGACGGCGACGTGATCCGGCAGCCTCGGAACGCCTTCTCGAAAGATGGCGGCCTGGCCGTCCTGTTCGGCAATCTCGCGCCGAAGGGCTCCGTCGTCAAGGTGGCCGGCGTCGCCGAGGACATGCGCACCTTCGAAGGGCCCGCGCGGATTTACGAATCGCAGGAAGAGGCGCTGAGCGGCATCCTCGAGCGGCGAGGTGAAGGACGGCGACGTGGTGGTCATTCGCTACGAAGGTCCGCGCGGCGGTCCCGGCATGCAGGAGATGCTCGTCGCCGACGTCGGCCATCGTCGGCGCGGGCGTTAAAGCGGCGCTGATCACCGACGGTCGTTTCTCCGGCGGCACGCGCGGGCTCTGCATCGGCCACGTGGCTCCGGAAGCGGCTGCGGGCGGCCCCATTGCCGCGGTCCGTCCCGGCGACCGCATCTTCATCGACGTGGCCGCCCGCAAGCTCGAGCTGAAGGTTTCGCAGGAGGAGATCGACCGCCGTCTCGCCGAACTCCGCCGAGTTCGAGCCAAAGGTCAAGCGCGGCTGGCTGGCGCGCTACCTGCTGCATGTCACCAGCGCCGACACGGGCGCCGTATTCGACATTTAACCAGGCATTGGGGGGCAGGTGGTTTCGCCTGCCCTTGCCGGATTCCGGAGAGCGGCGACCTGATCGGCTCACCGCTGATGCGCTTGCCAGCAACGCCGGCCGTCACCCGCCGGCCGGAGCGCCGCCGATCTGCTGCTCAATCCCCAGAATCGCCCGGTCCGTATGCAGCACCTGCCGGCTAATCTGCCGCTCCACCTCCGCGGCGAACCGGTTGTGCAGTTCCGGATAGCGCTGCTCATAGAAGGAGAGCGTCTCCTGGGCATCCTCCAGGCCACCTGTTACGCCGGAACCCGACAACGAGCGGCTCTTCAGTGTTCGGATGGGCTCCCTCGTTAGCTCGCAGACTGTCGCCGGACCGATCACCTGATCCGGAAAGTCCGAACTCGCCAGCAGATCGTTCTGCGCGTTCGAGGCGCACCAAGCGAGCCGTTGCGCCCGCGCACCGGCTCTGGCCAGCTGCTGAAAACGTTCGGCGTGGACTGTATGCAGGTATGAGCCGTAGGCCACCCGCGCCGTCGCGACTGCCAGTACCGCGCGCGGTGCTCCGCCACTACGGTTCTCGACCCCCAGGCCCTTCGATAGCTGTTCCACGATCCCCAGCGAAAACTCGGCCACTGACGCCAGCTGCCGCACATCGTTTCCCCGCGACAGGCGCTGTTCGAGTCCGGACATGTACGCATCGCACGCCTCCCGGTACCGCCGGACGCTGAACAGGTGCGACACACCGGCGTTGATGCCAAGCGCGATCAAGTGCCGCAGAGCGTCGATCCCTTCCGCCGTCGCGGGGACCATAATGATCACGTTCCTCCGCCCCAGGGCGCTCCAGAAGGTCGTGGCTTCCTCCACCAGCGATTCCAGATCGTGGGCGAACTCGGCCGGAAGGGGGACGGTCACGTAGCCGTCCCGACCTTGCCACTCTTCGAAAACCGGCTCCAGTTCGCTGCCTATCTGGCGAACGTTGTCTGTCAATAGATTGGAATAGATCCCTGAAGGGGTTCGCACCGAGGCGGCCAGTTCGGTGATCTCCTGACGATATCCTTGTCGCCAGATAGCCTCTTCAAAGAGAGTGAGATTGAAGCGCACGCCGGTTACTTCGTAGTCGCGGAAGAAATCCGGAAGCCAGTCGTCACTCTGCCCGGCCAGGGGGATTCCGTCGAGCCATATGCTTGCGCCGACGTTTCGTGGCCGCACTGTGGCCTCCATGGACATACTGACTAGGAACTACGCATGGAACGCTTTCTCCAGCGTCTCTTCGATATCGGCGGCGCCGGACTCAATCTCGTCCCGGCTCTTCCGGACAGATACCTTTCGTTCCGCCCATGTAACGCTGTCGATCTCGCTGGTTTTCAACGCGATCTTCTTTCCGGGCCGCCAGTTCCGCGTATCGACTACCATCGCTTCGATGGTCCATGTATTCGCGTCGACCACGAAGTCATCAACATGCCCGATCTCACCGTCCCGGGCTCCGATATGGTATCCGCGCACCTCTCTTGCGCTGCGCAGATGAGGATCGCCCTTCGTGATCTCGGGATCGTCCTCTGCTTCGTCGCCGAATCCAAATGGAAACGTGCCGACCGGAACGCCGACGGCGCCGACCGGAATGGTGCCGGTCTCGGCCACTTCATAGAGGGGCCAACCGTAGTGGCGGCTCAGCGCCAGCTCTTCCTGGCGTGACACCGGCTGGTCGGCACTGACCGGGGGGCTTTCCTCCACCTGTTGACGTGACAGGCCTACTGTCAGAGTACGCTCCTCCACGTCGACCGACTGGATCGATGCCGGCGCCAGGAGAACCCGCCGGCCCGGCAGCCACCTGCCGGTATCCACCATCACGTAGCGCACTGTCCACAACGCATCATCGATGAGCAGATCCCGAACGTGACCGATATTGCCGTCCGTCGCGTGGATCCGGTAGTGAAACAACTCCGTGGCATGCAGTAGCATCTCTACCACTCCTCGAATGGAAGACGTCCCACGGGGCATCTTGTTTCACCGCCTATCTGGCCAACGCTTCTTCCGGGCGCAGGGGGATGAGCTCCGCCAACGTGAAATGGGCAATCGTCCCGGAAGCCACGGCCACCGATGGTCCGCGGAGTAGCTGGAAACTGACGCCGGCCCCGTGAACTGTTGCGGCCGCCGCCCCCTCGCCGTAGGCTGATGCGGAGACAATCTTGTCGACGTCTGTGGTGCCTGTCGGGACGACGGCCTTTCCTTGCCGCTCGTGAACCATCCGAACTCCCGATTCCACGTTCGCAAAACCGGTCGTCACCGGATACCAGTCACCATTGACCTGAACTTGCTTGAGTTCAATGGCGTACACGTGAGTGCCGCCGGCGCCCACCTCGGGCACCGTCACCAATTCCGCCTTTGCGGCCGCACCTTGGGGAATAAGCGTCGCTCCATCCTCTTTGATCGGATCCACAATTCGCACATCAAAGGTGTCGCCCGCCGACGCTCCCGCCGAATCGACTCTCTCCTGGAACTGGACGGCGAACTCCTTGCCGGCCGGTACAATCGGGTACTCGGGTTCAGCGGCGCTGGCTACCATTGCGGTCGCTAACAGGCAAAATGCGGAGACTGCTATTCTTCTGTGCATCTGTCACCTCTTCTCTGGCGATTCCCGTCCACCAGTCCTTGACAGGAGCGAGCGGCTAGGCGACCCGGCCCAACGGCTTCATGGTGGTCCGCGGTCCCCGATTCTCACAGACCTGCTCCCACAGCTTCTTGCGGGCCCGATGCAGGCGGACTCGGATCGCTCTCCTCGTGCACTCCGATTCCTGTGCCAGATCTTCGATGCCCCACCCGAACAGGTACCGCTTGGTCAGAAGTGACCGATCCCGTTCGCGGCATCCGCCGAGCAGTTTCTCGACGTCCACGGCCACCGTCGGATCCGGCGTCATCGTGGGCTCCTCCTCGAACATCTGCAACCTCGCTTGCCGACGAATGCGATTTCGTCCCAGGTTGAGCGCGATGGCATTGACCCAGGGCACGGCCTTGTCCGGCTTGCGAATCTGGTGGCGCCGCTCCCAGCCGCGGACCCAAGCGGCTTGGGCCGCCTCCCGAGCCTCGTCCTCCGGGAATCCCTTCGACATGAGAAAGTTCACCGTGCGCGTACTGCCTTGCTCGTACGCCGCTGCGAATGCTTCCCGCGTAATTTTCGGTGTTTGCCTCTCTGCCATGTTCCCAGTTTGGGGCCTAAGGGGCTGAAACTTAAGTGTCTTACGGCAACGTAACGAAAGGACGTAACGTTACAGAGGTTACCTGGGTGGAGCCTTCGGGGAAGTACTTGGCGAGTGAGAGTGCACCTCTAGTTGTATACTCAGATTCATAGGAGACGGCGCGGGACGAATCGTACTTCAGTGATGCCCAAATCCGTGCAAGGAAGCGTCGCTGTGGTGACAGCTGAGGTGCGCCGTTCACTTGACCGGCTCCTCTCGAGCGAAACGTTTGCGCGCTCGGATCGGATGAAGCGTTTTCTCGACTTCACCGTCTCGATGGCCATCGAGGGGCGCGGCGACGAGTTGAAGGAATATTCAATCGGCTTGGCCGCGTTCGACAAGCCGGAGGATTTCGATCCGCGCCTGGACCCCATCGTTCGCGTCGAGGCAGGTCGGCTGCGCTCGAAGCTGAACGAATACTACGCATCCGAGGGGCGCGAGGATGACGTGCTGATCCGCTTCCCCAAGCGAAGCTACGTCCCGGTCTTCGAGTCGCGGGTTCCGGGCTTGGCGCCGGCCGATGACACAACCCTCGTCACGACTCCCGCCCCACTACTGGTCGAGGGTCGCGAAGCTTTCCGGGAGAAGAAGCTCGACTCGATCGCGGTGCTTCCCTTCGCCGATTTGAGTGCCAAACAGGACCAGGACTACTTCTGCATCGGCATCACCGAAGAGCTCATCAATGTGCTCGGCCGCGTCGACGGACTCAGTGTGGCCGCCCGGACGACAGTGATGCAGTTCAGGGACGGTATCGCCGATGTCCGCGCTATCGGGCAGCAACTCAACGTGCAGGCGGTGCTCGAGGGGAGCGTTCGCACCGACGGCAAGCGAATTCGTATCTCGACCCAGCTCATCAGCGTCGCCGACGGCTACAACCTCTGGTCCGATGTCTACGATCAGGAGATGAGCGGCATCTTCGAAGTTCAGGAGCACATCGCGCAGTCCATCGCACAGGCCCTGAAGTTCCGCCTGACCGAAGAAGCGACCCGCGGGGGCGGCACGCAGGATCTGGAGGCCTACAAGCTCTACCTGCAAGGGCGTCACCATTGGGAGAAGCAGGACCCGGAAAGCCTCCGCCGCGCCATCCGTTACTTCGAACGCGCCATCGAGCGCGACTCGAAATACGCGATGGCCTGCGCCGGCATGGCCGACGCCTACACGTCGCTCGCGTGGACCGGCATCCTGGCGCCCGAGATCGCCTGGGAACGCACCCGGCAATTCTCTGAACGCGCTCTCATGCTTGACCCGGCGTCGGCGCACGCCCTCAGTTCCCGGGGCGCGAAGCGGGCCCTTTTCCGGTGGAATTGGAAGAGCTCGGAGGAGAAGTTTCGCCGTGCCATCGAGTTGAATCCCGGTTACGCTCCGGCCCACCATTGGTATGGGGCCTTCTGTCTCGCACCACAGGGCCGGTTCGAGGCGGCGGAGCGGGAGCTTCAGTGGGCCCGGAATCTGGACCCGCTGGCACCGGCAATGGCGGCCCATATGGGGTGGGTGCATTACTGCCGCAGCCAGTGGGATGCTGCGCTCCAGAGCTTCGAGACGTGTCTGGAACTCGACCGGAGCTACCACGGGGCGTATTCCCTCGTTGGGTATTTGTATCTGGTCCAGGGGGACGTTGAGAAGGCGCTCGAGTCGTTCCTCGCCGCGCTCGAACTGCAACCACGAGACACCATGGCGCTGGGCGGCGCGGGCCGCTGCCATGCCGCTCTGGGCTCGAGCAAGAAGGCCCGGTCCATCCTGCAAAGACTGAAACGGCGCAACACGTACGTTCCGGAAACCGACATCGCCCAGATCCACATTGGCGCCGGCGAGACTGATGCGGCCTTCGAGTGGCTGGAAAGCGCTGCCGAACGCCGCTGCGCCCGCCTGGTCCACCTCAAAGTCGACCCTGCCTACGACACCCTCCGCGACGACCCCCGCTTCGCTCGCCTGCTCACCCAGATGTCCCTCGACGCGGGGTGAGGCACGCGTCCGCGCGATTCCTGCTTGCGTCACGACACGAGTCGCTCCCGCTCCGTTGAAAGTCGCGCCTTCCCGTCGCAGTTTGGGCTGCAGACTCCGCGCCCTTCGGAGCTGTCAAAAAATCCGGGGACTGTCCCAGCTGGCCTCAATCTTTTCAATACCTTCCATGGCGTCGTGGACTGTCTCCAAAGGATTTTTTCACACTTTCGAGTCACCTCGATCTCGGTGTTACGCGCTCTCTCGCTTTCATTCGTATGGGCGGCCCGCCCGGACCATGGGGACTCCGCTGAAAGTCGTCTCATCCTTGGAGAATGGCGCCCATCTACAGGGCCGCGGCCCGTTAGGGAGAGGAATGCACCCTTCGAGCAACCCGTTGCCCTCCCTGACGGTCACGGCACGGTCGAGTTGAGCAAGACCTATGCCTCCGCCACGGCTAGCCTCCGCGACCAAAGGGGAACGGTAGGGGCGGAATCCCCAGGCGGGAAACAGCGCTTATGCGCCCGGCTCGCCTGCCGATGGACCGCTGAAGGATTGCAGGGCGAGATAACTCGGGCCAAAGCGGCTGATGTTGTCGAGCTGCTGGTCGAACTGGTCGAAGTGGCGTTCCTCGTCGGCCACCAGGCCCTCGAAGAGCTGCTTCGACGCCGAGTCGGCGTTGGCGCCGCACTCGATGGCGAACTTATTGTAGTCGGCGGCGCTCGACTCCTCCATCGCCGCGGCCTTCTTCACCATCGCCTCGGCCTCGTGGATGGGCTCCACCGGCCCGGCGGCCTCCATCTTCACGTCGCCTTTTAAGAAGAGGATGCGTTCGGCGAGACGTTCGACGTGGCCCATCTCCTCGATCGCGGTTCGCTTGAAGAGGGCTGCCAACGGGCCGAACCCCTGATCATCCAAGTGGAAGTGAAAGTACATGTATTGATGAATGGCTTGTAGTTCGTCACCGACGGCTTGATTGAGAAGATCAATGCTCTTGGACTTGTCCATGTGGATTCTCCTGTCCTCTAGCTTAGCGGGCCGGACCCGCCGGCGGTACTCAATTGCGGTATATCGGGACCGGATTTTCAATCGGTCCGGGGCTGAACTCGCGCCCACTCCAAAACACCTGAGAGGAGGTTCGCGTCCGAATGCACTTGCTTTTTGGAAGATCCGTGGACCGAGACGCCCGGCCGAGGTGATTCACGGTATTGTCACGGACTGTCAAACAAATCGATGCGGCCGCGTGCTGTACAATATTGTGTAGGATGGGTTAGAGGTTGGAGGTGAGCCTTCTCCAGTAGTGGTCGCCACAGGGTCTCGAACCTTCTGACATCGCCGAGCCTCGGTACGGTCCCACGCTCTCTTTTTGCGCTGTTGTTCCCCGATGATTGCCGTGTCTGCGGCCAGGGGCTCAAGAACATTTCGCGTATCCCGGTTTGCCCGGACTGCCTCCGGCAGCCCGAGCCTCTCATGGCCGAGCATTTTTGTGTTGAATGCCGGACACCGTTTCTGAACGCCTTCCCGCTGGACTTCGAAGGACGCTGCAGCCTCTGCCGTTTGGGCCTGCGCGGCTATGATGCCGCCTACACGTTCGGATCCTATGAGGAGACCCTCAGGGAACTGATTCACCTGTTCAAGTACGGCCGGATCGAGTCTCTGGCGCGGCCGCTGGCCGAGATGGCGATGACCGCCTATCCCCGTCACGAGCGCTTCGACCTGATCGTGCCGATGCCGATGCACTGGTGGCGGCGCTGGCAGCGCGGCTTCAATCAGGCGGCGCTCGTCGCCTCCGTGATTGGCAAGCGGACCGCCATCCCGGTGGTCAACGCCGTCCGACGCACCCGCCACACCCCGCGGCAGGCCGGGCTTAGCAGCGCTGAGCGGCGCCGGAACGTGACCGGAGCCTTCCATGTGAGCCGCCCGGAGCGGCTGCGGGGGCAACGAATTCTGCTGGTGGACGACGTGCTCACCACCGGCGCCACCGCGAGCGCCTGCGCCGCGGCCATCAAACGCGCCGGAGCAAACTACGTCGCCGTATTCGCGCTGGCCCGCACGGACCGGCGCTTTCACGCCGAGACGTACCGAACGACCCAATCGCAACAATCTCTTTCCCTGGGAGCGACATGATGCGCCTGAACGGAAACGGACTCCAGACCCCGGTGCTGGTTTTAAACGCGAGCTACGAACCCATCAATGTGTGCGCCGCGCGGCGCGCGATCGTGCTCGTGCTGAAGGGATTGGCATCCACCGAGGAACGGACGCGGAACGAGATCGTCTCCACCCGGATGCGCCTGCCCCTGCCATCGGTGATCCGCCTGCTGGAGTACCGGCGAATTCCGCGGCAGACGAGGTCGCTTTCGCGGAAGAATATCCTGCTGCGGGACCGCTACACCTGCCAGTACTGTGCGCGCACTTCTTCCGCCGGAGAACTGACGCTGGATCACGTGGTGCCGCGCTCGCGGGGCGGCGGGTCGACATGGGAGAACCTCGTCGCCTGCTGCATCGAGTGCAACAACAAGAAGGGGAACCGGACTCCCGACGAGGCCGGTATGAAGCTGGCTCGCGCGCCACGTCCTTTCACAATGCACACCAGCCGCCACATCATGCGACTCCTGGGCCGGAGCGAGGACCAGTGGCGGAAGTATCTGTTCTACTGAGACGGGGCTGAGGCGTCCCGCGCCGCGCCGCTGCTCTGCTGGTCGGCGGACGTCTCCTGGGACGGTTTCTCCTTTGTGCTTTTCTCCGGCTTTTTCTTGACCTTGAGCGGCGCGATGATAATGTGGGCGTTGCGGCCCTCGAGCCGCGGAGCGCCCTCCACCTCGCCGATGGTCGGCACAGGTCTTCGGCAAAGCGCTGGAGCAGGTCGCTTGCCCAGGTTGGCGTGGGCGATTTCGCGTCCGCGGAATTGAACGACGGCTTTCACCCGGTTGCCTTCGGCGAGGAACCGGATGGCGTGCTTCTTCTTGAAGTCGTAGTCGTGATCGTCGGTGTTAGGGCCGGAACTTCAGCTCCTTGACCTGGATGACGTGCTGCTTCTTCTTGGCCTCGTTCTTCTTCTTCTTCTGCTCGTACTGCCACTGGCCGTAATCCATCGCCTTGGCGACGGGCGGAGTCGGCAGTGGGAGCGATCAAGGATCAGGTCAAGCCCCAAGTCCCTGGCTCTGCGGATGGCGATCGTGGGTGGGGAGAACCTCCACCGATCCGTCCGGGAAGACGGCACGTACTTCACGGACACGAATGTCTCGTTGACGTTTTCGCGAATCCTTGGCCGTCGGAAGGGTCTTCTTTTTCCTCTAGGTGGATACATTCAATCTGGATGTTGGACGATCGCCCAGGCGATATGTGCCCCTTTCAAAAACGCTGGCACAGGCCACCCCTCGTGCGATACGGGCCCTGCTTTGCCGGCAACTGAGTCCCACGAACGATGCAGCAAGCCTATTTGTCCCCGAAGCACAGGCATAAACATCACCCTGCACCGGGGGATCGAATCTCGAGTCCACTGTATGTTTCGATAGTACCAGATTCCACGCCCGGAGTTAAACGCGATAAATTGACTCGCCGACGGCCCGGTGCCGGGTCGCGAGGACCTCGGTGGCGGCAGCCGTCACGCGGCACGACGAGGAGACCCGGCCTCGGACTACGACTCCCTGGTCGAGCACCAACTCTCCGGCCGAAAAGACCTGGACCGGCGCGCCGGCTCGCAGTCCACGGACGCCGAACTCGAGACGTACCATCTGCCGGCTCTCGATGTCTCCCTGAAAGATTGAGCCGCGGCCGAGATGGAGGTCACCGCCGGCTTGGAGATCGCCGATGACCAGTGAGCCGGGTCCAACCGACAGGCCGCGCCGCGTCTCGATTCGACCTTCGATCAGGCTGCCGGCAGCGAGCGACAGCGTCCCATGCACAACGAGATTGGTTTTCAACAGGATCGGCCGTCCGCAATGGAGGTCGCTTTCGCACACCCAGGTGGACGAGTCGGCCGGCGCCAGCAGGTTCGGAGCGATGCCGGCAATCTTGAGCAGGCCCCGGCTCGGCGGAGAAGCCGGCGACGTGATGGGAATCGCTCGCCCGGACACCTCGGGCCGGGACAGCGCGGTGGCGGCGACGCCTTCCGGCGTCAGGACCATCGGGGCGTATAGGCGGCTCGCCGACGCCTCCAGACCCAACCGGATCGACCGGTGGCTCACGGCCGCTCCCATGATCCGGCATCCGGAGCGTATCTCCATGGCGCCCAGGCTGGTTGCGTTGCCGCGGATCTCGACCGACGGCGACAGGTACAGGTCGCCGTCCACTTCAATGGTCTCGATGATCGTCCCCCGTCCGATTTCGCAGTTGCCGGCGACGTAGACCGGGCGCAGGAAGCGGCAGCCGCTGTCGCAGGTGAAGTCCCCGCGCACCAGCACGAAGCTGTCGATGGTCTGGTGTTGGGACAGCCGGCCGGAATCGAGGATCAGCACGCGCGTCCCGTCGGCCCGGATCGACTGCGGACGTCGGCCGAGGCTGTCGCGGGAGACGGCATTCAGCCACGCCCGAGCCCGGCGCCGGAACGACCACCCGGAGCTGGCGTCCAAGATCACACTTCCTTGATCGGCGCCGGAAGCCACTAACTATATGGTACCGCCGGAGATAAAGAGCCCTCGACCCGTCTGGTCCGGCACTGGCCGTGGGGTGGACGTCCACGTCCGCGGCCGACCTGATGTGTTGTCTCAGGAGTTCCCGGACTGTGGCCGCTGGAGTGGATGGTTCGTGTGGGGCAGACGCTCCGGCCGCGGCGGCCTCGCAGGCCGCCTCCAGCTCGGAATAGGAGGGCCGTGGACCCACTAGAATCGGCCTCTGTCCGCAAACCACGTCGAGTCGGTTGGTCGCCCGTCGGCGGAGACGCCCGCCCCACGGGAAACCACGAACAGGCTGAAACCTTGTCCGTGGCCGGATCATCTCATTGACGAAACGGAGACCGCGTCCGAAAGAGAGAACATGAGCGACGAGACGACCAAGCCCGATCAAAGCGAAAAGGACCGGCTCTCGCCGCTGGCCTACGAGGTGACCCGTAAAAAGGGCACCGAACCGGCCTTCAGCGGCAAGTACAACAAGCACTACGAGCCCGGCACGTATCGCTGTGCCTGCTGCGGCGCGCCGCTGTTCCGTTCCGATGACAAGTTCGACTCCGGCTCGGGATGGCCCAGCTTCACGGCGCCGGCCGATGACGCCAAGGTCGCCACCGAATCGGATACGAGCTACGGCATGGTCCGCACCGAGGTCATGTGCAGCAACTGCAATGCCCACCTCGGGCACGTCTTCCCCGACGGTCCGGCGCCGACGGGGCAACGATACTGCATCAATTCGGTGTCGCTCGACTTCGACCCGAAGAAGGAGTAGCGAACGGCGTTCAGCGGTCAGTTGGATCGGAGGAGATCGAACTTACCCGGCCCGTTGACCAGACTGGCCGGTGGCTGACCGCTGAACCCTGATCGCTACTCCGGCCGCCATCCGCTCCGATTCTCGGCCCCGGGCAGTTACAATGGAAGTAAATGCTCCGGATGTTGCTCTCTCTCTTCGTGGTGTCCGCGCTCGCGGCCACTGCCGCGGAAACAGCCAAGAAGGCGTTCCCCTGGGACTACGATCAGCACGACTTCCCCAACGGGCTGCGGCTGATCACGGTGCCAACCGACTTCCCCAACGTCGTCAGCGTCTACATCGTCGTCGCCACCGGCTCCCGCAATGAGGTCGAACCGGGCAAGAGCGGCTTCGCCCACCTGTTCGAGCACATGATGTTCCGGGGAACCGAAAAGTACCCGGCTGATCGATACCGGGACCTCATGAAACAGGCGGGCGCGGCATCGAACGCCTACACGACCGACGATCGAACCGTCTACCATACGACCTTCTCGAAAGAGGACCTCGAACGGATCATGGAAGTCGAATCGGACCGGTTTCAGAACCTGAAGTATTCCGAGGACGACTTCCGCACCGAAACGCTGGCCGTCCTGGGCGAGTACAACAAGAACAGCCAGTCGCCCGTCGAGAAGCTCATCGAGGTGCTCCGCGACACGGCCTTCGACCGCCACACCTACAAGCACACCACCATGGGCTTCCTGGCCGACATCAAGGAGATGCCGCACCAGTACGACTACAGCCTCAAATTCCACGACCGCTGGTATCGGCCGGAGTACACGACGATCGTCGTGGTGGGCGACGTCCAGCCCGGCGCCACGCGGGCGCTGGTCGAGAAATATTGGGGCAATTGGAAGCACGGCGACTACCAGGCCGATATCCCCGCCGAGCCGCCGCAGCAGGGTCCGCGAACCAATCACGTCGATTGGCCGACATCGACACTGCCCTGGCTCGCCGTCTCCTTCAAGGGCGCCGCGTACTCGGACACCGCCACCGATCAGGTCACGCTCGACATCATCGCCTTCCTCGGCTTCTCCGAAAGTTCGGACCTCTATAAGCGGTTGGTGATCGAGGAGCAGACCGTCGACGACCTCTTCCTCGACAATCCGGACCGTATCGATCCGCAGTTGTTCACCGTCCTCGCCCGGCTCAAGGACAAGGAGGACCTGCCCGGGATCCAGCAGGCCATCCTCACCGAGCTCGACAAGTTCAAGGAGGAGCCGGTGGCGGCCAACCGTCTCGACGCGGTGAAGAAGCACCTGCGCTACAGCTTCGCGCGGGACCTTGACAACAGCGAGGCGATCGCCGACACGCTGGCCCCGTACATGGCGCTGCGGCGGACGCCGGAAACCATCAATAAACTCTACGACCTCTACGATGCGGTTACGCCGGAGGACATCCAGCGGGTGGCGCGGAAGTACTTCCGCGAGGATGACCGAACCATCGTCACGCTGAGCGGAGGTAATTCGAAATGAAGATGCTCCTGATCGCACTTCCCCTGCTGCTGGCGGCGAGCCTGGCGGCGGCGCCGCGTTTTGTCGAGCTGCCGGGCGACAGTCCGCTGGTGACCTTCCGTGTCGTGTTCCTGACCGGCGCGGCCTCGGATCCGGCAGACAGACCGGGTCTGGCGGCAATGACGATGTCGATGCTCGCGAAGGGCGGCACCAAGGAGATGTCCTACGACGAGGTCGTCGATGCGATGTTCCCGATGGCGACCTCCATCTCCGGCCAGGTCGACAAGGAGATGACCACCTTCTCCGCGGTCACCCACGTCGACAACCTGGATGCCTTCTACGCAATCTTCCGCGACGCGCTGCTCAATCCGGGATGGCGGGAGGAGGACCTCAAGCGCCTTCGCGACCAGAACATCAACTACCTGCGGGTGTCCCTGCGCGGCAACAACGACGAGGAGCTCGGCAAGGAGGTCCTCTACCAGGCGATCTACCAGGGGCATCCCTACGGGCAGGACAACATCGGCACCGTCTCTGGGATAGAGGCGATCACGATGAAGGACCTGAAGGACTTCTATAAGAAGAACTACACCCAGGCCAACCTGATCGTCGGTATCGCCGGCGGCTATTCGCCTGAGTTTCTCGCCCGGATGAAAAGCGACTTCGCCAAGCTCCCGGAAGGGAAAACCGCCGAAGCCAAGCGTCCGGAACCGAAGCCGATCGAGGGCGTCAACGTCCGGATGATCGAGAAGAACACCCGGAGCGTCGCTTACTCGATCGGGTTCCCTATCCCGGTGAAGCGCGGCGATCCGGACTACGTGCCGCTGCTGGTGGCAAAGTCCTACCTCGGCCAGCACCGCAGCGGCGGACGTCTGTTCGACCGCATTCGCGAGCAACGCGGCCTGAACTACGGCGATTACGCCTATATCGAATACTTCCCGCGCGGCATGTTCCAGTTCGAGCCGGATCAGAACCTGGCGCGGCCCGAGCAGATCTTCCAGATCTGGATCCGGCCGGTCGAGCCGGCTACGGCGCAATTCACGCTCCGCCTGGCGATGTACGAGCTCGATCGGTTCATCAAAAACGGCATCGCGGAAGCCGATTTCGAACGGACGCGGAGTTACCTGTCGAAGTACGTAAACCTGCTGACCAAGACCAAGGACGCCGAGCTCGGCTACGCCATCGATAGCCTCTACTACGGCATTCCGGACTACAACACCTACGTCAAACAGGGCCTCGCGAAACTGACCCGCGACGACGTGAATCGCGCCGTCCGCAAGCACCTGCATGCGGACAACCTCTGGATCGCCGTGGTCGCCGACAACTGCGACGATCTCGAGAAAGCGTTCCTCGCCGGCGAGCCGTCGCCGATGAAATACAACGCCGACAAGCCCGACGAGATCCTCAAAGAAGACAAGGTGGTCGAACGCTGGAAGATCCCCTTGGACGCCGACAAGATCGAGGTAGTCCCAGTGGACAAGGTCTTCGAGTAGTGCGGTGGGGCCGGCCGTCTGGCCTGCGGCCCCAACCGCCGAAAGAGCCCGGTGGCGGGGCTTGCTTTGCGGGGTAAAATAAAGAAGGGCTTCGGTAGGGGCCCAGCTGGGTTTCGGTCTGGGAGCAAGCCTTGAAGTTCAGGTTCGTCGACGACAGCGGCGGGCTGTCTCCTGACTCAATGCACACAGCCGGCTAGTAAATCGCTCGCTTCGAGTAGCCTAACCTTCCCGGACCGGTTCGCGCGGCGAAATCCTCCAGCAGCGAACTGGGGACCACGCGCATCTGATCTAGAAGATTGTCATAGGAAGCTCGCTTGCGGCGAGTGCGTCCGGAGCGAGTCCAAGAGGGGTGAACGAAATGGTTCAGAATTATATAGCTGGGAACTGGTGCCCGCCGCGCGGCGGTGAGCACATCGAATTGCACAATCCGGCAACCGGCGAGTTGATCGGCGCCGCGCCGGTGGATGATGCCGGTGACGTGGCCGGCGCCGTGGAAGCTGCGGAGAAGGCCTTTCAAGGCTGGCGTAGGACTCCGCCGGAGGATCGGATCCAGTATCTGTTCCATCTCAAGCAGCTTCTCGAGGACAACATCGACGAACTCGCCCGCACCATCACGGTCGAGAACGGCAAGACCCTGAAGGAAGCGCGCGGCGAACTGCGTCGCGGGATCGAAAACGTTGAGGTAGCCTGCGGCATCCCGACCATGATGCAAGGCTATAACCTCGAGGACGTCGCCCGGGGCATCGACGAGATCATGATCCGCCAGCCGCTGGGCGTGGTGGCGGCCATCACGCCGTTCAACTTCCCGGCGATGATTCCGTTGTGGTTCCTGCCCTACGCTGTCGCCTGTGGGAATTGCTTCATCCTCAAGCCGTCCGAACGGACCCCGCTGACGATGCAGGTTCTGTTCCGGCTGGTCCAGCAGCTCAACCTGCCGCCCGGCGTGCTGAGCCTGGTGAACGGCGGCAAGCCGGCCGTCGACGCCCTGATCGAGCACCCCGCGGTGCGGGCCCTCAGCTTTGTCGGCTCCACCCCGGTGGCGCGTTACATCTACGCCCAGGCCTCCGCGCACGGCAAGCGGGTCCAGTGCCAGGGCGGCGCGAAGAATCACGTCGTCGTCATGCCCGATGCCGACCCGGAAATGACCCCCCGGGTGATCGGCGATTCCGCCTTCGGCTGCGCCGGACAGCGCTGCCTGGCCGTGTCGGTCGCGGTGACCGTCGGCGACGCGCACGAGCCGTTCCGCCAGGCCATCACCGAGCTGGCCGAGTCGATGGAGATCGGCAACGGGCTCCATGAGAACGTGAAGATGGGTCCGGTGATCACGGCCCAGAGCAAGCAGCGGATCGAAGACGCGATCAACCTGGGCGTCCGCGAGGGCGGCCGGGCCGTCACCAACGGCGTCGAGAAGACGAAGGCCAACGGCAATGCGAACGGCCACTTCGTCTCGCCGGTGGTGCTGGACGGTGTGCCCGCCGAAAGCGCCCTGTCGACGACGGAGATCTTCGGACCGGTGCTGAACGTGGTGCGGGCGAAGGATCTCGATGAAGCGATCGCGGTGATCTCGTCGAGCCCCTACGGCAACGCCGCCTCGATCTTCACCACCAGCGGACCGGCGGCCCGCAAGTTCCGCTACGAGATCCCGGCCGGCAACGTCGGGGTCAACATCGGCGTAGCGGCTCCGATGGCCTACTTCCCGTTCAGCGGCTGGAAGGACAGCTTCCTCGGCACGCTCCACGGCCAGGGCCGGGATGCGGTGGAGTTCTACACCGATAAGAAGGTTGTCGTTGAGCGCTGGCCGAAGGAGTGGAGCCGCACGTTCTAGTGAGGTTGTGGGGCGGCCTCGCAGGCCGCGGCGGGCCCCCGGCCCGCCTGTTCCAAGTCCGGCATAGGCGGCCCGGGCGGCCGCCGCAGCTCAAGGGGCCGCCCCACTCAGCACAGCGTGAACCGCAGACTCCACTCCGTCCCGCCGGGGACATTAGAAGCTGTGAAAAAATCTGGGGACTGTCCCAGCGAGCCCAGTATTTTCATGAACTTCGAAGGCGTCGTGGACTGTCCCCAGGCATCTTTTCACAGCTTCCGGCCCCGTCACCTTTTGCAGCGGTGCTCCCGCAACGGGACCTCCGATTTCAGCTCGCCCATGTCGTGTTGATACGGGAATGCGGCCTCGGATGAGCGGGCGCGGCGGCGTCAGTCCCAGCTTTCCGGGCGATTGAGCCCCTCGGGCAGGATCGTCTTGGCGTCGCCTCGGGTTGAGTCGAGCTGTTCCTGAGTCAGATCCTCGGCCGTGCGGAGATCGGCGCCGGACACGTCGGCCTCCTCCAGATCGACACCAATGAGACGGGCACCCACGAGGTTGGCTCCATTCAGAGAGGCCCAACGCAGGTCCGCCCCTTCGAGATTAGCCATCACCAGGTTCGCACCGGACAGGTTTACGTCGGTGAGGTTGGCGAACGCCAGGTCTTGTTCCTTGAGATCGACGCCCGAGAGGTCGGGGAGGACTTCCCCATTGCCCGCGCGCCATTCGTTCCAGGCGTTGACGTCGGTTTTCAGAATTTCCAGATGCTTGGAGTTCGGCATCACTTATCAGCCCTTCGAAACTCTATTTTGCCAGCTTCGGGCGGCCGCCGCGCGCCAGGCCTTCCGCTCGCGTAGATAGATGCAATCGGCCATCCGGCGGCCGGCGCCACTGTTGTGAACGAACCGTCGCCGAGCATCCATTCCCGGGCTGCTGATCATAGGGGTCTCGTTCCTCCTGCTAGACTGAGGCTAATGGTGACCAAGAGCCTCGTCTGCCTTCTGTTGCTGGCCACATTGTTGCCCGCGGCGGACAAGAAGAGCAAGTCCGAGAAGCAGCCGGAGGCCACCGTCGTCGACTTCGTCGCCCAGCGCGATCGGGGCCTGATCCTGATCGACGGCGCCATCCGCATTGACCGGCTCGATGAGCCGTTCGAGGGACTAAAGGTCCGGTTCGAGCTACTGGCCTCCAACGACAAGCCGGTCAGCGGGCAGGATGCAGTCATCTCGGAGGCGCTGATCGAACAAGACGATGAGATCCCGTTTTCCCTGCAGTGCCGCGACGAGCCGCGGGCGGTCTCCGTCCAGGTGATCGCGCGGGGCAAGAAGAAGATGTATCTCACGCTCGCCGATCCGGGCCCCTATCCGATCGAGTAGAGCCGATCCTCGCCCGTCCCGGGCTACAATGGTGAGGCCCCGATGGACGTCACGATCTCCCCGGTAAAGAAAATGAACGGCTCTGTCCGCCTGCCCGGCGACAAGTCGATCTCCCACCGCTACGCCATGCTCGCCGCGATTGCCCGCGGCGCCACGCGAATTCACAATTACTCGACCGGAGCCGATTGCCAATCGACGCTCCGCTGTCTGCGGCGCCTTGGCGTTCCGGTGAGCGGGGACCACGATCTCTACATCGAAGGCGTTGGACTCAACGGACTCCGCGAGCCCTCCGGCGCACTCGATGCCGGCAATTCGGGTTCGACCATCCGCATGCTGTCCGGCATCCTGGCCGCGCAGCCGTTCGCTACGACGATCGGCGGCGACGAGTCGCTCTCGAAGCGGCCCATGGTGCGGATCATGAATCCCCTGGCCGCGATGGGCGCCGAGATCCGTGCCCGCGACGGCCGCTTCCCACCGCTCGAGATCGACGGCCGGAAACTGCAGGCAATCGAGTACGCCCTGCCCGTGCCCAGCGCCCAGGTAAAGACCTGCGTGTTGTTCGCCGGACTGTTCGCCGAAGGCCGGACGACGGTCATCGAACCGGTGCGCACGCGCGATCATTCGGAGATCGCGCTCCGGGAGTTCGGCGCCGAACTGGATGTCGTCACCGGGCGGATCAGCATCGAGGGGCGCCCGGAGCTCAAAGGCCTCGAGCTGGAAGTGCCCGGTGACCTGTCTTCGGCGGCATTCTTCCTGGTGGCCGCGCTCATCGCACCCGAGGCGCAACTGACGATCGAACGGGTGGGCCTGAACCCCAGCCGGGCGACACTGCTCGACTTCCTGACGTCGATGGGCGGGCGCATCCGCATCGCCGGCATCGGCCAGGCGCACGGCGAGCCCGTGGGCGACCTCGGCATCGAATCGTCCACGATTCAAGGCGGTGTCATCGACGGCGCGATGACGGCGGCGCTCATCGACGAGATTCCGGTGCTGGCGGTGCTTGGGGCGCGGAGCCGCAGCGGACTCACGGTGCGCGACGCCGGCGAGCTCAGGGTCAAGGAAACGGACCGCATCACCGCCATCGTCGACAACCTCCGGCGGTTGAACGTCGAGGTCGAAGAATGGGAGGACGGCTTCCGGGTAGCGGGCACCCAGCGTTTCCGGGCGGCCGAGCTGGATAGCTTCGGCGATCACCGCATCGCCATGGCCTTCGCCGTGGCAGCACTCGTGGCCGACGGCACCTGCACCATCCGAAATGCCGAGGCTGCCTCTATCTCCTACCCTGAATTTTTCGATACACTCGATCAGGTCAGGGGCTAGCGACCCAGGAGGAGAGATGGTCCCGGAAGCCGCGCCAGATCTAAACATCGAGGGCCTCGTACACGATCTCAACAACGTGTTCGAGACGATCTCGGACGCCGCCGATCTGATCGAGGACGATCCGACGTGGACGTCGCTGGCGGCGATGATCCATCGCAGCGTCAACCGCGGCCGCCGCATCGTCGGTAGCTACTCGGCGAGCGCCCGCGGCGAGCAGAGCCTCGACCAGCTCCTGGACAGCTCGATCGAATTCGCCCGCGACCTGTTGCACGCCGTGCACGCCCCGCCGGTCGAGTTCACCCGGCAGGTGGACCCGGAGATCCAGATTGCCGGGACGGCGGCGGCCTGGGAGCGGATCCTGCTCAACCTTTTCCTGAACGCGGCGCAGGCGATCAAGAACGGTTGCGTCGTGGAGATTCGCGCGACCTGCGGGCTGGACGCCGTCGAGATCAAGGTATCGGACAACGGTCCCGGGATCGCGCCGGAGATCCTGCCGCAGATCTTCGACGCCCACTTCTCGACCAAGTCGTCGAATTCTGGTCTGGGGCTGCACATCGTGCGGTCGCTCGTCGTGGGCAACGGCGGCGAGGTGAGCGCGGCCAACCGCACCGACGGAAGCGGAGCGACGTTCACGATCCGGGTGCCGCGGGGATAGCAACCAGCAGTCAGCAATCAGTTTCGGCGGCGTAGCTAAAGCTGACCGCCGAGAGCTGATCGCTGACCGCTTCTTCCTAGTGGAGGATTCTCTCCGCCTCTTCCTGGTAGGCGTCCATGACGTAGGGGACACCGTGAACCTTGGCGGCTTCCTCGGTCAGGGCCATCAGGTCGTCGCGGCTGAGGATCACCGGCGTGCTGAAGCTGCGGGCGCCGGCCATGAGCTGCTGCAGGCCGACCCGGAGCTTCTGGCGTGAAGAGTGTAGAGGCCGATGGCGCCCAGGCGGGATGTCGCTTCAGGTCTGGTCGCCGTAGCTGTGCCTTCAGCTCCTCGTAGCAGACGAAGATCTCCTCGGGCGTGTTGCCGTACTTGCGAGACCGATGTTGGGCAGCTCGCCGTCGCTCGATCCACTTGCTCGATGTTCTTGCCGACCATGCCGGGGATCATCAGCGCCCGGCCCATGCAGACGGCCTTGAAGTACGGGGCGCCCATGGCGAGGGCCTTGAAGATGTGGTCCTCGGTGGAGAAGCCGCCGGCCATGGCCAGGTCGGGCACACGGAGGCCCCTTGGCGGCCAGCTTGTCGGCGAACTCGACGGCCAGCGACTGCAGGTAGAAGGTCGGGATGCCCCACTCGTCCATCATGCGCCAGGGGCTCATGCCGGTGCCGCCCGGGGCGCCGTCGATGGTCAGCAGGTCGATCTTGGCCTCGGCCGACCACTGGATCGCCATGGCCAGCTCGCCGCATCGGGTAGGCGCCGGTCTTGAGGGTGATCCGCTTGAAGCCCGAGCTTGCGGAGCCGGTCGACCTCGGCCAGGAAGCCCTCGCGGGTCGACGAAGCCCAGCCGGCTGTGCCGCTCGAACTCGCTTGATGGCGCCGTCCTTGAAGGCGGCCTGGATGATCGGGCGGGTCGGGTCGGGGGTGACGATGTAGCCGCGCCGCTTGAGTTCCAGGGCGCGCTCGAGGATGTTGACCTTGATCTCGCCGCCGATGCACTTGGCGCCCTGGCCCCACTTGAGCTCGATGGTGTCCAGGCCGTGCTTGTCGAGGACGTACTCGGCGACGCCCAGGCGGGTGTCCTCGACGTTCATCTGCACGAGGATCTCGCCGTAGCCGTCGTGTGATACGCGCTTGTAGGTGCTCGATGCGGCGGTCCATCTCGGGCGACTTGGCGATCCTGGCCTGGCCGGTCGAGCTCCAGCTCGGGGTCGATGCCGCAGACGTTCTCGCCGCAGACCAGGGTGATGCCGGCGATCGCGGCCCCGACGGCGAAGTGCTCCCAGTTCTTGCGGGCGATCTCGGTGGAGCCGAGCGCGCCGGTGAAGACGGGCACGCGCAGCTTGACCTTCTTCGTCCCAGCCGTACTCGGTCTTGGTGTTGACCGACGGGGAAGATGGCGGTGTCGGGATCGGCCACCGACGCCGGCGGGCAGGCCCTCGGCGCCCACGGCGTAGCCCTGGATGTTCAGGTGCGAGTAGTCGACCGGGTAGTCCTTGTCCGCCCCGGCGGTGACGTGTCCGAACGGGCCGGGGTAGAGCACCTCCCGGCCCCGGAACGACGCCTGGAAGACTTCGCAGTTGCCCCTGCACCCGTCCAAACAGCGGCTGCACAGGCCGGATCCGGGAACAACATCGCGGGACCGGTTCCTGGTCCGGGTTGCATCGTTTGCATTCGGTGTATTCAGATTCATCGTGCCCGCCTTTGAAAAAGTCAAACGCGGACTGAATATATCACAAAGAGATCCGTATGTTTCAGTTTCGCGACAGCCGGATGCGACGACCCTTTCACCACTTCAACGAGGCCGTTCCGGGCGGTGCGAACACGACGAATGGAAGGACGGTTAAAGGAGTGCTCTGATTCTGGACGCGAGCTCTTCGTAACTCATTTCGCCGGGATGGTAGAGGCGGACGATGCCCTGGCGGTCGATCAGGACCAGCGTGGGCGTGGTGGAGGAGCCGTAGTTGGCGAAGTTCTCACTGTTCACCGGAACGGGCATGTCGCCGGCCGCCGAGTAATATTGGCGGCGGACACTGTCGATATAGGCAAGCTCCTCGGCCGGATCGGCGTCGCGGCCGCGGGCCACGTAACCATAGAGCTGTGTCGGGCCGACAATCACCAATCCCCGATCACCGAACTCGGCGGCCAGTCGTCCCAGCACCGGCGCCTCGGCCTTGCAATCCGGACACCAGTGGGCCCAGAAGAACAGCAGCACCACCTTGCCATCGAGCGCCGAGAGCGCGACGGGATTGGCGCCAAGGTGCTCGGACAGATCGAGCGGCGGCGCGGGCTTGCCTTCGAGGCTCAACAGGTGGATGTTCTTCTGGATCCGCGCATGGAGCGACGTATCGCTCCAACGGGCCAGCTCGCCGTTCAGGAACGAGATGGCCTCGGATAACGCGCCCTGGGCGGCCAGCGCCTGGCCGCGGACCTCGATAGAGGCGCCGAGGGCGGTGGCGAGGTTCCGGTCGGAGTCCGGTCCGCCTTGCTTCGACAGATCGAGCGCCATCTGTCGGGCTTCGGCGGCGTAGCGTTCGGCTTGGCGGTAGTCCTTGGCGCCGAGCTCGCCGCGGGCGAGCCACGAAACGGCGGCAGCCAGTTCCGGCGTGGTGCCGCGGGCGACGCGATACTGCTCGACAAGCTGCCGGGCGCTCGAGAAGTCGCCGTCGCGGGTAGCCAAGCCGCACGTTTTGACAAGTTGCGCCGGAATGACCGGGACAAAGAGTAGTAGCAATGAGGCAGTACGTACGCTGGCGCGTGCCAAGGTCGACATAAGCTATCGGATGCCCGGGATCCTTTTTCCGTTGCCCGTGATTGGCCTACAGCCCGAGCGATTTCAGATACGAGCGGAACTCGGCGCCCAAGTCGTCCCGCTTTAGGGCAAATTCCACCGTCGCCTTCAGGAATCCGAGCTTGTCTCCGGCGTCGTAGCGTGTCCCTTCAAACCGGAGGCCGTATATCGGCCGGTTCCGCAACAGGTGCCGGAGAGCGTCCGTGAGCTGGATCTCGCCGCCCGCGCCGGGCTCGACGATCTCGATCGAATCGAAGATCTCGGGCGTCAGCACGTAGCGGCCAATGATGGCCAGCCGCGATGGCGCATCCGCGGCTTTCGGCTTTTCCACCAGACTGCGAATCCGGAACAGGCGGTCGCTGACGCCTTTGTGAACAACCGGCTCGGCGTCGACCACGCCATAGGCGGAGATGCTCTCCTCGGGCACCTCCATCAAGGCCACAACCGAGGCGCCATAGAAATCGTAGACATCCAGGAGCTGGCGCATGCACGGGGACTTGGGCCTGAATCACGTCGTCGGACAGGACGACAGCGAACGGCTCGGCGCCCACCAGCTCCTTCGCGCGCAGTACCGCATGCCCCAGGCCAAGCGCCTCCTTCTGGCGGACGTAGGCCACGTTGATCATGTCGGAGATGCCTATGGACCTTTTCGTAGAGGTCCATCTTTCCCTTCTCCTCCAGCACGCGCTCCAGTTCGAAGCTGACATCGAAATGGTCTTCGATGCTGCTCTTGTTGCGCCCGGTCACGATGATGATGTTCGGAAACGCCGGAGCCGATCGCCTCTTCCACTCCATATTGGATGAGAGGCTTGTCCACGACCGGCAGCATCTCCTTGGGTTGCGCCTTTGTAGCCGGCAGAAATCGCGTGCCCAAGTCCGGCTGCCGGAAACACCGCTTTCCGCACTTTGGGAATCATTAAATATCATTGTAGTGTCAATCGCAGGCGTTGCTCTTGCCAGCGGAGCGGAACTTCGGATAAAAAGGATCTCGATACAAATGGCGGATTTGCGAATCCGATCTGGCACACGATATTCTCGAACGCGCCCATGAGCTGCAAGTGCAGGGCGAGATCGATCTTGCCGCGGAGATGTACAGGCGTTCGATAGAAGCCTGGCCTACCGCGGAAGCACATACCTATCTCGGATGGACATACCATCAGCAGGGGCGGCTGGAGGACGCGATCGCCGAATGCAAGAAGGCCATCGAGATCGACTCCGACTTCGGTAATCCGTACAACGATATCGGCGCCTACCTGATCGAGCTGGGCCACCCGGAGGATGCAATGCCCTGGCTCCGAGAAGGCCATCGCCAGCACGCGATACGACGCCTACCATTACCCGTGGTACAACCTCGGCCGCGTCTACATGGCCCGCGAGATGTTCAACCGCGCACGCGAGTGCTTCGACCGGGCGCTCGAGATCGAGCCGGATTACACTCTGGCGGCCGAGGCCGCGGACAAGATCCGGAGACTGGTGCAGTAGAAATGCTGACGAAACCGTCTCTCCCGCGTCTGCTGAAAGACAGCGGCGAGTTGGCGTCGTCGTGGACCGGAAGGATCGGAGAGCGAACAATGAGGATTTTCCTGTCGATTCTGTTGCTTTGCGGGACCACCGCGGTCACCGGGATCGCCGGCGATTGGCCGCACTGGCGCGGGCCGGGTTTCTACGGCGTCAGCGACGAGACCAACCTGCCGGTCCAGTTCGGGCACGAACGGAACGTCACCTGGAAGCTCGCCATGCCCGCCTGGAGCGGGTCGACGCCGATCATCTGGGGGGAGCGGATCTTCCTGAACGTCGCCGACGGCGGCAGCCTGTACCTCTGGTCGATCGACCGCAAAGACGGCGCCGTGCTGTGGAAGAAACACCTGAGCGACGGCGACCACAAGGAGATGAAACAGAACATGTCGTCGCCCTCGCCGGTCACCGACGGCAAGACGGTCTGGGTGATGACCGGCACGGGAATCCTGAAGGCGTTTGACTTCGCCGGCGCCGAGCTCTGGGCACGCAACATTCAAAAGGACCACGGACGATTCGGCCTCAATTTCGGCTATGCCTCCTCGCCGCTGTTGCACGACGGCGATCTGTTTCTCCAGGTCCTCCACGGCATGAAGACCGACGATCCGTCGTACCTGCTCCGCGTCAACGGCGCCACTGGCAAGACGCTGTGGCGGGTGGAACGGCCGAGCGACGCCATCCACGAGTCCCCGGATGCTTATAATACGCCAGCACTGCTCGAGGCCGGCGGGACCGCTCGAATTGTGGTCTCGGGCGCGGACTATGTCACCGGGCACGATCCGGAGACGGGTCGCGAGGTCTGGCGCGTCGGCGGGCTCAATCCGCGCAACGCTTCGGACTACCGGATCATCTCCTCGTCGGTGGTGGCCGACGGGTTCCTCTACGTACCGACCCGTCGGAGGCCGTTCCAGGCGTTCCGCACCGGGAGCGGGGAGCCGCGGCTCGTCTGGTCGTTCGACCGGGGGCCCGACGTACCCAGTCCGGTGACCGACGGGAAGTACATGTACCTGTTCGACGACCGGGGTGTGGTGCATTGCCTCGACGCCAAGACCGGCGCGATCATCTGGGGTCCGGAGCGCATCCAGCCGGCTACCTACAGCTCCTCGCCGGTGCTGGCGGACGGGAAGCTCTACATCTCGAATGAGGACGGCCAGACGGTGGTGGTCAAGGCCGGTCCGGAGTTCGAGATCCTGGCGACCAACCAGATGGAAGGCTACACGCTCAGCTCCCCGGCGATCTCCGACGGCCAGCTCTTCCTGCGCACCGCCGAGTGGCTCTACTGCATCGGGAAGCGCCAGTAAGGCGGGCGTCCGCGCCCGCGCGCGACCTCCCGGTCGCGCTCCTCTCCGACTTCGTGATTCGCCCCGAGAAGGCCGGCCTGGAGGTCGGCCTTACCGGCCACGCGGCGCCTGCACCGGCCCGACGCCTCACCGGAAGCGCACCGGGACGCGAACCTCGGCCGCGTTCTCCGGCCGCCCGGACGAATTGGCCTTCCGGAACACGAGCGCGCCTTCAGCCGATGCGGGCCGATCGAAGTCGATCTCCGCTTCAAATGGAACGTAGTCCTGGGTGGTCCACTCGCCCTGCGCGCGGGCCACTGATGTGGCGATCGTCTCGTCGTTCGCGTCGACCAGCTCGACGGGGAAGCGGCCTTCGAAATACCAGAGTCCGCGGGCCTCGCCGCGAACCTCGAGCGGCGACGCGACGAGTGCGCCGCGCTCGGGAACCGTCACCCGTACCGATGTCTCCTGACTCTCCCGGCGACCATCCGTACAGGAGGTGGCAGCCAGCAGAACCGCGGCCAATGCGATGGGAAGTCTCGCGATCACCTGGGGTGATGACACCGCCCGCGGCGCGTTACAGCGAAGGCCGCCGTCCCTTGCACGGCTCCTCCGCACGGTGTCATCATGAGCAGACAGAGGCCATAAGGCCGGGGGACTTGGGATGCGCCCTGGGATCATCGTTGGGATTGCTCTCGCCATTTTGTCGCTGCCGGTGTTCGGCCAGCAACGGGACCTCTTTGTCACGCCGGACCCTGGACCTCGCGTCGCCCTGCTGATTGGCAACGACGACTACCAGCACGTCCCGAAGCTGCGCAACGCCGCCAACGACGCCCGCGACCTCGGCGCCCGTCTGCAGGAAGTCGGCTTCGACGTCCAGGTGGTCACCAACGCCGATCTACGTACCATGAACCAGGCGGTGGACCGGTTCGTCGCGTCGCTCCAACCGGGGGCGGTGGCCTTCTTCCACTTCTCCGGCCACGGCATGCAAATCGACGGCGAGAATTTCCTGATCCCGGTCGATTTCCGCGTCACCGACGAGGCGAGTGTCCGCTACGACGCGGAGTCGGCGTCCAAGATCCACGACCGCATGGTGGCGTCGCCCTCGCGCCTCAACATCGTCGTGCTCGACGCCTGCCGCAACAACGGCTTTCGCGGGACCCGCTCGATGGGCGGCGGGCTGGCGGCCATGAATGCCGCCGAGGGGACCTTCATCGCCTTCGCTACCAGTCCCGGCAGCACCGCCGACGACAATCCCGGCAGCTCGAACGGTCTGTTCACCAGCTACCTCATCGACGACATCGCCAGGCCCGGCTGGACGCTGGACCAGGTCTTCAACGACGTCCGCCGCCGCGTCTATCAGGCCTCCGAGAAGCACCAACTGCCCTGGACCAGCTCCAGCGTCATCGGCGACTTCTATTTCCGCCGCCCGGACCAGCCGCTCGCGCCCAAGCCCGCCCCGGATTCGGAGCTAACCGTGGAGCTGACCTATTGGGACTCCGTTAAGGACAGCGGGGACGCCATGATGCTCAACTCGTATCTCAGCCGCTACCCAAAGGGACGCTTCGCCGACCTGGCCCATCTGAAGGTGGCCCGGCTGAGCGCGCCGGGGGGCGGTTCCGCGCCAACGCCCAAGGCCGCCTCCGTCCCGCCGCCGCAGCAGCAGCCGGTGTCGCAACCCGTCGCGGCGTTGCAGCCTCCGGTCGAGGTCGCCCGCGTGGAGCCTACCGCGCCCGGCCCCCGTCAGCCCGAAGCGCGAAGCGGCGCCCAGACACCCGAAGTGGGCTCGGTGCGATTCAACCCGGCCGACCGATTGCCCTACATCTGGGTTCCGGGACCTGGCACCGCCCCGGCCAGCGGGTTCTGGATGACACGGACCGAGGTCACCGTCGAGGCCTACCGCCGCTTCGCGCAAGCCGATGGAGTCTCCCTGCCGTCCGCGCCGGCGTTCAACAACGACTGGAAGGAGCCCACCAAGCCCATCGTCTCGGTCACCTGGGAGGAGGCGGCCCATTACTGCCGCTACGCCGGCGGTCGCCTGCCGACCGAAAGTGAGTGGGAGGATGTTGCGCGCCGCGGCTCCAGTGGCGCCGACACCGACGCCGTCGCCTGGCACGACAACAACAGCGGGAACCGGCCGCACGACGTGGCGTCGAAGCAGCCGGACTCATTCGGCCTGTTCGATCTGCTCGGCAACGTGTCGGAGTGGTGCGCGAGCGACGACCCCGCCGAGGCGCTCAACCGTGGCCGTCAGAGCTACGTGGCCCGCGGCGGCTCCTGGCGGACCCGTAAGAAAGACCTGACCCCCGCCCGCCGCGAAGAACTCCTCGGTGGAATGCGAAACACGGACGTCGGCTTCCGCTGCGTCATCCCACAGTAGCTGCCGGGTCGGGCTGAGCAGTGGCCGGGGCCTCCAGCAAAACGGCGTCCCGGGCCATGGGGACTCCGTCGGGAATCATCGGCGCCCAGGAGGTCGTCAGCCAGATGGAGAACACAGAGGCGCACGCTCCTGCCCCACTTCGCTGCCTTCCCGGAGCATCCCGCACTACTCGTAGTGCAGTGCTTCAATCGGATCGAGTCGTGAAGCCCGGATGGCGGGAACAAGTCCGGCAATGAGGCCGATTATCAGGAGCACCCCCATCGAGGCGGCCACGGCCGACAGCGACACGCCAAGGCGAATGTCCCCCTGGTCGCCAGCGTGCTCCTGCATGGGGCCAAGCAGAGGCATCGAGCCGATGCCCCAGATGATGGCGCAGCCGAGGGCGATCCCGAGGATGCCGCCCAAGAGGACGATCAGCGAAGCCTCCACCAGAAACTGCATCAGGATCGTCGACCGTCTGGCCCCGAGCGCCTTGAGCATGCCGATTTCGCGGGTGCGATCGATCACCGCCGCCAGCATGATGTTCGCCAGCCCGACGCCGCCGATGCCGAGCGTCAGCGCCCCGACGAAGCCCAGCAGGAGTTGCACGGCCAGGCTCATGCCCGTGATGAGGTGCATGAACTGGTTGAAGGCGACCACCTCCACGGCTCTCTCGTCCGTCGGCGAGAAGCGGTGGATCTCGGCGAGCTTGGCGCGGACCGCGGCGATCGCCCGCTGCTCTTCGAGCGGTGAGACGGCGGTCCAGATGAGCATGTCGGGATGTTGCCAGTCGGCAAAAAATCGAACCGACGAGTACGGGATGAAGACACACTCGTCGTCTCGCCGGTTGTAGTTGGCGATCTGCAGCTTACTCTTGAGCACGCCGACGACGGTGTAGCGGATGCCGTTGAGGGTGACGTCCTCGCCGATGGGCGGCAGGCCGCGGAACAGGTCGTGGGCGATGGAGTAACCGAGAACGGCGACGCGGCGCTGCTGTTGGTCGTCCTCGGCCGAGAGCCAGCGGCCCTGTTCAATGCGGCTGTTGCGGATGATCCCGTACTGGGGCCAGACGGCCCGGATCATCGTCTCCACCTCGCGCTGCCCGCGAACGATCTTCCGGTCGCCGAGCATCTTCTCCGGGGAGATATGGGCGACCAAGGGCACGGAGGCCTCGATCGCTTCCGCGTCGCTGTATTGGAGACGGATGCGCCGCCCTGATCGTAGGCCGCCCGCCTGCTCGCTGGTCTGCCCGCCGGCGGTGATGATGAGGTTCTGCCCGACGGCGGTGAAGGCCTTGGTCAGCGTAACCTTGAAGCCGTCGCCGTAGGACATCAGCACCAGGAAGCAGGTGACGCCCCAGGCCAGGCTGAGCAGGGTGACGGCGGTCCGGCGGCGGTGGAACCGCATGGCCGCGAAGGCTTCGATGAAGATCTGGCGGAGGCTCATATGGGATCACCTCTCGAAGCTCAGCGCTTCCACTGGGGTCAGCCGGGCCGCGTGATAGGCGGGCGGCAGGGCCGAGGCAATCGCCACCAGGCCTAGCGCGGCGGACGCCAGGGCGAGGGTGGTCCACTGGATCGGCAGGCCGGCGAACATGGTCGGCATCGGCAGCGAATTCACGATCGTCGACAGCAGGAGCGTAATCCCCAGGCCCGCGCCGCCGGCCAGCAGGGCCAGGAAGACTCCCTCGAGCAGGAAATCCGCCAGGATCCGCCCGCGGGTAGCACCCAGGGCCTTCTTGAGGCCGATCTCGTTGGTCCGCTCGCTCACCGCCATCATCATGGTGTTCATCACGCCTACCCCGCCCAGGCTCAGCGTCACCAGGGCGATGACGGAGAGGAAGATCTCCATGGAGTCGAACACGCTGTCGAAGACCTCGGCCGACTCGACGGTGTCCCAGACGTTCACGGCCGACTCATCGCGCGGATCGAAGCCGTGGATGCTCCCGAGCACCCGCTTCACCTGGAACTGAGCCGCTTCCCATTGGTTGATCGACGCCGGCCGGTACAGGATCGAATTAACCTGGTTCCGGGTGTAGACCTGCCGCCACGCCGGCAGGTCGCGGCGGAGCGCCGTGTAGGGGATCACGATCTTCTCGTTGTCCCAGCCGTCGTAGCTCGAGTTCTGGTCCTTCTCGCTCATGTAGCCGATGACGGTGTAGGGATGGTTGCGTAGGAGGATCCGCTGGCCGATCACGTCGGTACGGTCCTCGAACAACTGCTCGAGCACGGTGTGGCCGAGGACGGCGACGCGCCGCCCCTGGGCGACATCCGCGGCCGAGATGTGCCGGCCCGCCTCGAGCCGAAGGTTCCGCAGGGAGAGGTACTCGGGAGAGGCGCCGAGCGTCAGGAAGCTTCCGGCATTGTAGTCGCTGCGGGTGGGCACGTTCCAGGTTTTGATTTCCGAGGCCGCTGTGGCCACGGCGGGACACTGCCCGAGAATGGCGGCGACGTCGGATTCATAGAGGTAGATGCGGCGCCCGGCGCGCTCGCCGCCGGCCTGCATCTCGGTTCGTCCGGGAAACAGGAAGACAAGATCGTCGCCGATCTGCGACATGTTTTTCCGCTGCCCCTGGCGGAACCCGTCGGAGAGCGCCGACAGCAGAACGAGCGAGGCGATGCCCCAGGCGATGCCGAACAGCGTCAGGAAGCTGCGGAGCTTGTTGCGCCGGAGGTTGCCGAGCGTCTGGCCGCAGAGGTCCGCCAGATGCTCGACCAGGTGCATGCGCCGCGGCCGCGGCCTTCGCACGGAGCGTTCTCTGGAAGTGGGTGATGCCACTTGTTCCGGGATCTTAGATTCGACCAGGACTGGCATTGTGTCTCTCTGAGTGGTACGAGCGACCATCCGAGTAAGTTCCCGAAAGCCCAGCCTCCGCCACCAGCCACCAGCGCCCAGCCACAGCCGCCAGCCACCAGAATCCGTCGCTATTCCCGTTTCAAACCCGATTATACTGGTTAACTATACGATGGAGGTTCCAATGAACAGAACGTCATCCCGCAGAACTTTCCTTGCCGGCAGCCTGGCCGTCCCGGCCGTCGCGTCCGCCGCCACCAGCAAACCGGGAAGCCTCGCCGGAGACCTGCGGCTCGCCGCCGACGGCCCACAGCTCCGCTACCGGCAGCTCGGCAAGACCGGCCTCAAGGTCACCGAGGTCGGGTTCGGCTGCATGATTACGTCGGACCCCACCGTGGTCGAGGCGGCCGCCGACATCGGCATCAACTTCTTCGACACCGCCCGCGGCTATCAGAACGGGAACAACGAACGGATGGTCGGCGCCGCCTTGGGAGCCAAGCGCAAGGACATCGTCCTTTCCACCAAGACCCATGCCGGCGGCAAGGCCGAAGCGCTGGCCGATCTGGAGACGAGCCTGCGTGAGCTCGGCACCGACTGGGTGGACATCTGGCACCTGCACGGACGTTCCGCGACCACCGACCTCAACGACGATCTCCTCGAGGCGCTCGAGACGGCCAAGCAACAGGGCAAGGCCCGCTTTGCCGGCTTCAGTACCCATAGCAACCAGCCGGCGCTGCTGCGTCACGCCGTCACACTGCCGCAGATCGACGTCGTCCTCGCCGCCTACAACTTCAGCATGGACGCGGATCTCACCGACGCCATCGCCACCGCGCAGGAGGCCGGCAAGGGCATCATCGCCATGAAGGTGATGGCCGGGGGCTTCCGCCGGGCGCAACCCGGCACGCCGCTCCACGAGCGGCTCCAGCGCGGCGGCGCCATGCTGGCCGCGCTCAAGTGGGTGCTGAACAACAAGAACGTCAACACCACCGTCCCGAGCATCACCGACATGGAGCAGCTTGACGACAACCTGAAGGCCATGTCGAGCGATTATACCGACGAGGACCGGCGGACGCTCGCCCGCCAGCTCGACCACATCCGTCCGCTCTACTGCCGTACGTGCGGGTCCTGCGACGGCCTGTGCCCGCAGGGGCTCCCGGTGGCCGAGATGCTCCGCCACCTCTCCTACGCCGACGGCTACGGCCAGTTCCAGTTGGCCCGGGAAAGCTTCCAGGGTCTGCCCGCGACCGCTCCGGGCGGTGCGCTGCTCGGAGTGCGACGAGTGCGTCATCCAGTGCCCCAACGGCGTCCATGTCGCCGAGCGGCTGACCCGCGCCCAGGAGCTGTTCTCATGAGATGGATCGCATTGTTGCTGGCAACGGCCGTCGTCGCGGCGGCCGCCGACGCGCCGGTGCCCAACTGCGGCGCGGTCGACGGTTGGTCGCAGAAGGGCGATGTCCGCACCTACGTCCCCAACAACCTGTTCGACTATATGGACGGCAACGCCGAGGGCTACATCGTCTATGGCTTCCGCCAGATGACCGGCGTCACCTGCGTCTCCGGGGATCGCACTATCGACATCGACTACTTCGAGATGGCTTCCCCCGAGATGGCCTGGGGCATCTTCGCGTCCAACCGCCACCCGCGCTTCGACGTCCAGCCGATTGGCACCATCGCCCAGATCATGCCGCGCCGCGCCACCTTTGCCAAAGGCAGTTACTTTGTGGAGCTGGCGGCCCATGAAGATCAACTGGAAGCGCTCGAGGCCTTCGTGAAGGCGCTCGAACCCGGCGTTCCGGGGCCCACTGATCCGCCGGCCATGGTCGGCTACTTCCCGGCCGAAGGGCTCGATGCGGCCTCGCTGCGTCTCGTTCCGCAGAGCGTGCTCGGGCTGCGGATGCTCGCACGCGGCTACGTGGCGAGCTATTCGGACGGCCGTGCGTTCCTGGTGGAGGAGGCTTCGGCCGATGCCGCCGCCGGCGTGATGAAGCAGTTGGAAGAGCGGCTGACGGAGAACTCCACGGCCGGGATCGGCGACGGGGCAATCACCGGAAAGGACCGCTATCTGGGACGCATGTGCGTCGCCCGCAAGGGGTCCTACCTCGCCGGCTTCGTAACCCGGGACGCGGGCGCCGATATCGAAGCGCACGTCACCGCGCTGGTGGCGAAGCTGCCTTAAGGCAATACCTCTTCACTTAGCCAGGACGCCGAATCGTCGGACGTAAGGCGGTCGTCCACGACCGCGCCGGACCTCCTGGTCCGGCCCTCCGATGCTCGCGAAAGGCCGACGAGAACGCCGGCCTGCGGGTCTGGAGACCGCCCCGCCAGGTAGCTGAACAGCATTGGCATTAAGGGCGGTTCATTGAACGATACTTGCACGCCGCCGCTCTTGGAGCGGAAGGCCCCGGCTAGCGGAAAAGCCCGAACAGCAGGCCGGCGCCGGAGTACGCCCAACTGGACATCCAGTAGCCGAAATCGGTCAGCGCGAAGGCCACGATGATCGCCAGAAAGCCGACTCGCGCCAGCTCGGCGTAGATGAACGTCGGCACGCGGGCGGCCAGCAGGAGCTTCGAGCCGTCGAGCGGCGGTACCGGCAGCATGTTGAAGATCGCCAGGTAGAGGCTCAGGTACGCTCCGTGCGCGCAGTACTCGGCCACCGGCTGGGATACGCTCGCCATCGACACCGCGACCCCCGCGAGGAGGGCCGCGAAGATGACGTTGCTCGCCGGACCGGCCAGCGCCACCAGCGCCAGTCCGTTCAGGCCGCCCCGGAGGCGGGCCGGGTTGGTGTTCACCGGCTTCCCCCAGCCGAGGAATCCGCCGCTCACCAGCGAGGTGATCGCGGGCAGGATCAGGGTGCCGATCCAATCGACGTGGGCCAGCGGGTTGAGCGTGTCGCGCCCTTCCCGCTTCGGTGTATCGTCTCCCAGCTTGATCGCGGTCCAGGCGTGGGCGAATTCATGCGGCGCGGTCAAGATCCAGAGAAGGGAGACGTTGAGGACGGCGGCTTCAATATTCAAATCACCATTCTGACATGCTGTGCGCTACCGTCCACTCGCCGCCAATCTGTGTACGCCGACAGGAGCTACGGGACCCGTTTATACGTATCTGCTCGTTCCGGCGTGCCGGCAGGACCATACTGGCCTGTGAGGACGATGAAACATACTGCCCGATTTTTACTGTGCGCGTGGCTGGCTGCCGCCGGCTTCGCCGAGGAGCGAGCCGGGCGGATCGAAGGCGTCGTCCATCTCGCGGAAACCGGCGATCCGCTGCACGCCGCCACCGTCATCCTGCTCGAGCTCAACCGCTCCACGCAGACCGGGGACGAGGGCGAGTTCTCCTTCGATAACGTCCCCGCCGGAACCTACCACCTGGCGGCGCACGTCAACAGCGCGCTCACCGAGCGTTCCGAGTCCGTCACGGTTGCCGGCGGCGAGACCGCGACGATCGACTTCGAGCTCGGCCTCGCAACGACGCATGAGGAGATCACCGTAACCGCCGACGGCCGGGTCATGCTGGCGTCGGAGGCCATCCAGCCCGTCGAATCGTTCAATTCCTTCGAGCTGGCTGAGAGCGCCGGCCCCTCGTTCGCGGACACATTGGCGAACAGCCCCGGCAACGGCATCGCCAAGCGGAGCTTCGGCCCCGGCAATGAACGTCCCATCATCCGCGGCTTCGACGGCGACCGCGTCCTGATCGTCCAGGACGGCATCCGCACCGGCACGCTGTCAGCCCAATCCGGCGACCATGGCGAACTCATCAACGCGAGCACGCTCGACCGCATCGAGATCGTCAAAGGGCCGGCCACATTGCTCTACGGCGGCAGCGCCGTTGGCGGCGTCGTTAACACGATTAGCCGGCACCACGCCATCCACGAGCACGCCCACCAGGGGCTTCGCGGCTTCCT
>CAWELS010000034.1:0-26117 GCA_963809945.1 Bryobacterales bacterium
TAGCAATACGTAGTGTTATAATCTACTTCGTACCGTTGGTCTTTGCTATCGCGCTTTCGGAGGAGATCGCCTCGGAACGCGAGACGGCATACCTACTGAAGTCCGACACCATGCGGCAACACTTGCTGGCGGCCCTGGAGCGCCGGGTGGCGTACCTCTAGATGACGCTGTCGCGAAGCTGGGCTTGTAAGAAGACATCAAATTCGATCCGGGAGCGTTCGAAGACCTGACATGGTGGGCCGAACGGGATCGAGTTCAAGCGATTCGAATCATCCGCCTCATCCGCGACACGGAGCGCGACCCATTCTCCGGCGTGGGGAGCCCGAGCCACTGAAACACGAGTTGTCTGGATGCTGGTCTCGACGCATTGACCAGGAACACCGACTGGTCTACCAGGTACTGCCGGACAAGATCCGGATTCTCGCCTGCCGCTACCACTACTAGAAGCGCCTCGAGCGGCACGTCCCGAATTGCATTCGTCTGTTGCGGTAAGCCGACCGTCGCTGGCCGAGGGCGCGGATTGCTCCCGGCGACGGACGGCGTGCATCGCGGCGACGGACAGATCCGGCGCCCTTTGAAGGCGGACTCGTATTCCTCCGTGGTGCCAGGTACTACTACTGAGGATTCCGAAAGGCGGCTCTGTCCCCGGCAGCCTCAAGGTCACCGGGCACGAGCACCTGATCGCCTCGATGACAAATGACCCGAATGACCGGCACGTGCTGGCCGCAGCCGTTCACTGCGGCGCTCACGCCGTCATCACGGCGAGGTCCGCCACTTCCCGCCGGCATCGGTAGGGCCCTACGACATCTCGGTTCTCACGCCGGACGATTTCCTCGTGAACCAAGCCCACCTGAACTGGAACTTGTCATCTGAGAAACTCTCCGCGCAAGCCAGCGCACGCGGGATTACTATTGACCGCTTCTGGAGCGCCTTGAGCGGCACGTCCCGATTGCATTGTCTGTTTCAAGCGTAGTCCTGGCAGTGTTCAGAAAGGCGGCGACCTTCGACTTTCGAGAGGATCCCCGTATAATTGACGGCAACGCCGCGCTGGGCTGGGGATCGCGACGGTGCCCTCATGACATCTGTACACGCCTGGGACGCCTACCGCAGGGTTAGACGATTTGGGAACCTGGATGGACTGCGCTGCTGCAGCATCCTCGGGGTGATCTTCTATCATGGTCCGGGCAGCATTGGTACCGGCCTGGGGCGCGCGGGGATTACGGTGTCAGTCTGTTCTTCGCCATCAGCGGGTTCCTGATCACCACGCTGCTGCTGCGCGAGCATGCCCGCAGTGGTTCTGTTTCGTTGCGGGCCTTCTACACGCGGCGCGCATTAAATATTTCCGCTGTACTATAGGGTGTTGGCCGGATACGCATTCTGGGCCTGATCTCCGGCTGGGAGGAGTTCGCGGCCACGTTTCCATAGGCTGCCGTATAACCTGACTTATACGTCGAACCTGTTTATTCCGATTGGAGGGGTTCTCGCCTGGACATGGTCGCTCCCGCGGAAGAGCAATTCTACGCGACATGGCCGATCGTTCTCGCGATCCTCAAGCCAGGCCTGGCTGTCTGGATCGTGGTGGGTGTGGCCGCGGCCACCCTGCTGCTACAGTGCGACCTGCTCCCGCTCGGCACAAACAGTCCAGTAGCGTTCCTGCTGGCCCACATTCCCGCCGAGATCTGCTGGGGGAGCCTGGCCGCATGTTTGTTGCACGACAAAAGGACTTACTCTCTTTGCTGGCGCCTGATGGGCGGAGCGTGGGGCGGCCAATGGGTCGCCACTCCCATCGCCGCCCTGGCCGCGGCGGGCGCCATCGCGGAGCAAAACACGAGTACCTCATCCCGATAGCTGCTCGCGGTTCTGGTGGTGGCATGTGTGATCCGAGAGGACGGGGCTTTCACACCGCCTCTTCGATGGAAATGGGTCGTGCATCTGGGCGCAATCAGCTACGGGATGTACGCGATCCACGAAGCGTCGTATATCGCCGTCGGCACGGCCGTTCCGTCGTTGACCCCCGGTGGCGGCGTTCGCCTTGAACCTGGTGATCACCATTTCGCTGGCTACGCTCAGCTACCGGTACTACGAGGGTTACTTCCTGCGGCTGAAGTCGCGATTCTCACGATTGCCCGGAGCGGAAACGCAGGTGAAGGCGTTGCACAGCCCGGATGTCCCCATTGTTCCGGGACCACTTCTGCATGAGAGCGCCGATTGGTGACAGCCCACGGCGCCATGAAGGTTGCTATTTTTTGTCCACCGCAAAGGACGCGAAGAGCGCAAAGGTTTTTGAGGGACTGCCTCGCAGGGACGGAGCCACCTTTTTATTCTCAAGGCGATATCCCTCCCGACTTGAGCGGGAATAGAGCAGCCTGCTGCCAACCGGGCTGCCGCACGACGAGCTGAACCCACGGGTTCGGCATCAGTTTCCGATGGGGGACACAGCTACGGCAGGTTGGATGAGCGTCCAAAAAGGGCCCGCAATGTCCCCGCATGGTTCGGACTTCGAAGACCAGCCCACGGGCACCACCACACCCACCGCCCGCTTGCCCGCCGTAGCCTCAGCGAAGGAGGGCCACCAGCCACCGACCCACCCCCAAAAACCTCCGTGCGCTCCGTGCCGCTGGGGAAACCGTGGGGAAACCGGGAAACCGGGTCAACGACCTCTGACACCTTTGATCGGCGACAATTAGAACTTCCGCCCGGCGACAATTAGAACTCCCGTTGGCAGCGCACAGCGGCGGTCGTCTAAGTTCCTCCCAAGGGGGGACTTACATGGTCACCGACAGGCAGGTGAGGCTTCTGATGAAGGGAATTCGACGGGAGAAGTCACTGGCGGTGGCGGCGGCGAAGGCCGGGATGAGCGAGAAGACGGCGCGCAAGTACCGGGATCTCGGCAAGCTGCCGGGCGAGGTCCGCCCGCGGCATGACTGGCGGACGCGGCAGGATCCGTTCGAGAAGGTGTGGGCCGAGGTCCGCGGCCACCTCGAACGCGAGCCGGGACTGGAAGCAAGGACGCTGTTCGACGACCTGCAGCGGCAGTACCCGGGCGAGTTCGCCGACGGGCAGTTGCGCACGCTGCAGCGGCGGGTGAAGACGTGGCGGGCGCTCGAAGGCCCGCCGCGCGAGGTGTTCTTCCCCCAGGTGCACGAGCCCGGTCGGCTGTGCGAGTCGGACTTCACGCACATGACGAGCCTGGGGGTGACGATGGCGGGGCGGCCGTTCGAGCACCTGCGTCTACCACTTCGTGCTGACGTACTCGAACTGGGAGACGGGGACGATCTGCTTCTCGGAGAGCTTCGAGAGCCTGAGCGAGGGGCTGCAGAACGCGCTGTGGGACCTGGGCGGCGTTCCCGCCGAGCATCGGACGGACCGGCTGACGGCGGCGGTGCACAAGACCGAGCGACCCGGAGGAGTTCACGCAGCGCTACGAGGCGCTGCTGCGTCACTACGGGCTGGCGGGCGGAAGATCCAGGCGGGCAGGCGAACGAGAACGGCGACGTCGAGCAGAGCCACCATCGGTTCAAGCGCGCCCTGGACCAGGCCCTGATGCTGCGCGGCAGCCGCGACTTCGAGTCGCGCGAGACCTACGTCGCGTTCCTGCAGACCATCTGCTGGTTCGGCTGCAATGCGGGCCGCAAGGCCGCGCTTCGCCGAGGAGCGGGCGGTGCTGCGCTCGCTGCCGGAGCCAGCGACTGGATGCGGGCAAGCGGATGGTGGTGCGAGTGGGATCCGAGCAGCACGATCCGGGTCCAGCACAACGTCTACTCGGTCCACAGCCGCCTGATCGGCGAGCAGGTGGAGGTGCGGCTCTGCGCCGAGACCCTGGAAGTCTGGTACGGCCAGAGACGGGTGGAGGTGATGCCGCGGCTGCGCGGCGAGAGGAAGCATCGCATCGAGTACCGGCACATCATCGACTGGCTGGTGACGCAAGCCGGGCGCGTTCGAGAACTACCGCTACCGCGACGACCTGTTTCCCACGAGCCGGTTCCGCATGGCCTGCCGACGCGCTTCGGCGCCAGCTGGGCCCGCGCGGCAGCCGCAAGAGTATCTGGGGATCCTGCAGCTGGCGGCGCACGAGAGCGAAGTCGGCGTCGACCATGCGCTGCGTGCACCTGCTCGATCGATGGCGAGACGATCTCGATAGCCGAGCCGGTCGCGGCGATCGTGCACGAGCAAAGATCCGCTGCCGTTGCCGACCGCGGTGACGATCGCTGAGGTGGACCTGTCCGTCTTACGACGCGCTGCTGGGCGGTGATCGCATGACGCTGAGCAGTGCGATGAGGACCGAGCTCGACCCAGCACCTGAAGGACCTGCACCTGCCGACGATCCGCGAGTGCTACGACGACCAGGCTGACAAGGCCCGCAAAGGAGACGCTGCGCACGAGCGGTACCTGCTGGAGTTGGCGAGCGCGAGAGCGAAGTGCGCCGGACCAATCGGATCGAGCGACTGCTGAGGGAGTCGCGACTGCCGCTGGAGAAGACGCTCGCGACGTTCGATCTGAAGCGGCTGCCGGCGCAAGGTCGATCAGCAGGTCGAGGTCCTGCTCGAGGGCGCGTTCCTGGATCGCACGGGAGAACGTGCTGGCGTTCGGCAACCCCGGCAGCGGCAAGACCCATCTGCTGTGCGCGGTCGGCCAGGAACTGATCGTCCGCCAGGGCCGTCGCGTGTACTTCACGCCGTGCAACCTGCTGGTGCAGGAGCTGCTGATCGCCAAGCGGGACCTCAAGCTCGCGCGCGTCCTCAAGCGGCTCGCCGGCTACGACGCGCTGCATCATCGACGACATCGGCTACGTGCAGCAGAGCCGCGAGGAGATGGAGGTGCTGTTCACTCTGCTGGCCGACCGCTACGAGCGCGGCAGCGTGCTGCTGACCAGCAACCTGCCGTTCTCGAAGTGGGAGGCGATCTTCAAGGACCCGATGACCACGGCGGCCGCGATCGACCGGCTGGTCCACCACAGCGTCATCCTGGAGCTGAATCTCGCCAGCTACCGCCTCGAGCAGGCCAAGACGGAAGAAGGCCGAAGGATGAAGAGGAAAGTGACCTTTCTTGACTGGAGGCTCCGCCTCCAGACCTCCGGGATTTACCGCTTGCCCTGCCATCCCAGGCGGCGGAGCCGCGGGCGGGCTAAGCCTGCCCCTGACCTGGTCTGGCCCCGGAGTCAGCGCTCAGGTTGCATCCCCGCAGAGCCTTATCCTCTGCTCCGGCCAGCACCAGTGTAGGGGTAAGATCGTAGTCTGCAAACAGCGTAGTTGTCGCTGATAGGGAAGAATAGTTGTCGTTGACAGGGAAAAATAGTTGACGCCGGACACGCGACAATGGAAGCGGTCATGGCTACCCCTCGACGGATCCTTCGAAAAACACAGGGCCGCAAGTGGCGGTACTGTCAGTGGTTTGCGTCTTCGATTATGGCGGACATCGGCCGTGGCGGTTCACCAAATAGACCCAATCGAGCAGTCACCCCGCCGGGCCGAACGCGCCGATTCGAGCGAACGAAGCCAATCGAGCGGCCGCCACGAACCGCGCAAGCACCCGATTCGGCGAACAAAGCCAAATCCGGGAACACCGGCACCCGGCATGCCGAGCCGCAGCGGAGATTTCGCACGAACAAACCCAATCTGCCGGCCGCGCACCCGGCCTCCGGCGACGCCGAAGTTCGCCCGCGGCCTCCTCCTTGATTGGAGCCCCTCGCCGTGTGACGTACGCTCCCCGATTCCTGCGTCACTGGCCGCGTCTGCTGGCGTATCCAACTCAAAATCAATAACTTGCAGCGAGATGACAAATGGGGAAAATAAGCCGCTCGTGCGTCACCAGGCACTTGGCTGGCGTGTCCCCCGGGGGTGCACGGCGGAGGTTGGAGAGTGCTGGCAGGCGGAAACGCCCAATGCTACTAAATTAAGGCGAGACCTCGATTTTCGAGCTCCGTTGGAGGCGAGCAGAGAGCGGAGCTGAAGCTCCGCGCCCGCTCAAGCGCGCCTTCCATGGCGTGCCGAAGCCTTTTGGAAGGCAGGCTTCAGCCGGCTCGGGGCTTCAGCCCCGATCTTCTCTGGAAAATTGAGTGGCATTGGGCGGAAACGCCTGCCCCACTGGCGGACTATCCTCCGTCCTTCACAAAGCGGAATACTTCGAATACCGGGCGGCCTCGAGAGTCGTCCACCTTGCGTAGTAACTCGTAGCGGTAGCCTTCCTCCTCGGCTGCTTCCCGTACCAGGCGCTTGCCTTCGGGGAAGACTTCCTTGCCGTCGACGTAGGCTACGAAGATTGGCTTCCGCTGCGACAGGCGAACGTGCATGCGGGCGCGTTCCGCTTCGTCGAGTACCGCCGGGTGCAGGTTGATCGCTTCCCGCACCGGGGGCGTCCATTCGAGGAACAGGCGGAGGGAGAAGTCCATGCCCCAATCGGCCGGGTAGACGACGCTCGGCTCGAGGCTCTTGACGTAGTCGACCAGCGGGTAGAGGGCGTCGCTCCAGCGGGGGGCCGGGCCGTGGCGGACCAGGCCGGCCAGGTGGGCGTTCCAGAGGAATACGTTCAGCACGACGACGGCGGCGATCCCCGTCCCGATGGCGCCGCGGCCGATGCGCGGCAGGCGGTCCATCGCCAGGCCCAGGCTCACGGCCACAAAACCAATGATGAGGAACCAGACGAGCACCGTGTGGTGCGAGGCTCCGCCGGCCAGGTGCGTGAAGAGCATCTGCGCCCACGCCACCGCGAAGGCGATGGCGAAGAACGGGAGCGCGCGCCAGCCCGGACGCCGCCAGGCGAGCGGCGATAGCAGCACCGCCAGCAGCAGCGCGTACGGGAGCAGGCTCTTCAACGGCCAGATCCAGAGGTCGCGCAGCCAGGCCGAGGCGGACTCGATCGGCGTGGCGTCGGCGGGCATGATGGGCTCCGCATCGACGTCGACCAGGTAGCGGGCGAGCACGATTCCCTCGAGCGTCGACTTCATCACCGCCACCTTGGTGCCGAGCTCGGCGGTGGTCGGCTCGTTGCCGCGGAACGAGCCGAGGCCGGTCTGGACGTTGTAGAGGACGAGCGGCGCGGCGCCGGCCAGGAAGGCCAGGCTCACCATGGCGACGCGGCGCACCGTGAGCATTCGCAGGATCTCGCGGTGGAACAGGACGGCCGCCGCGACGGCGATGCCGCCGAACATCCAGACGAAGACGAGCTTGTCCCACAGCGCCAGTCCGAAGACGAAGAAGGCCGCGGCGAGGGTCCAGTCCTCGCGTTCCTGGTAGCCGCGGATGGCGAGCAGCAGGCCCGCCGCGACGAGGAACTGCTGGGGGGCGACGGGGCCGCGGTCGAAGGTGATGGTCAGCAGGTAGGAGACGTCGGTCGCAAGCAGCACAGCGCCGATCAAGGCCGCCCGGCGCCCCGCGATGCGGTACAGGAACCGGTAGAAGAACCAGATGCTCGCCGCACCGGCCAGGACCATCGGCAGCCGCAGCGTCCACGGCGTCGGGGGGATCAGCTCGAAGATCGCCCAGTAGAGCCACGTCTTGAGCGCGCCGACGTAGGGCATCACCATCGTCGGGATGGTGCGGCCGAAGATGGCGATCTGGCCGGGCATGAGCGTGGGGGCGTAGACGCCGTTGGCGAAGAGGGCTTCGTCGTTCTCGACGCCGGGATAGGGGATCAGCAGGGCGCCGGCGAGGCAGAAGTAGACGAGGCAGGCCAGGATGGGCCAGTGGCGGAGAAGTGCGGCGCGCAGGTTGGGGAGTTGGGTCAACTTGGTTCGTGCCTGGTCGGGGCGAAGGGAGGGCGGGGCTGAAGCCTCGCGCTTCTGGGGCCGCGTTCCGGGTGAAGGAGCTATGGGTGGCTGGGGCGGGCCGTGTTCGGAGGTTCCGTTGTGGGGGACACTGCTGCGGGAGGTTCTGGGTGGGGCGGCGGGAAGGTAGGCCGCAATGTCCCCGGGGGGGTGGCGGCGGCGGGGGGAGGAAAGAGAGCGGGGCTGAAGCCCCGCGCCCGCTGAAGCGTGCCCCACATGCGAACCGTGGTCACCGCATTGCGCCCGCGGCTGGCTGGCCTTCTCCGGCTTCGGTCCCTTGGTCGAAGACGATATCCAGGGGAATGCCGGCGGAGTTGATTCGCTGCAGGTCGCCGGCCAGCGTATCGCCGATCACGCCGTACTGCTCCACGAACTTCGTGGCGCCTTCGTAGTCGCCGTCGCCCTGCAGCCGGATGATCTTCTCCGACAGGCCCCGGACCGCGTCCTGCATCTTGTCGAAGTTGACGCGATAGGTGCCCGCATCCTCGTCGCGCGTGAAGGCGCCCGCTTCCTTGAAATAGTTGAAGCGGATCAGATTCGCGATCCCGTGCGCGCTCGAGGCGCCGAACCGGATCGAGCGGAAGATGCCGGCCATGAAGGTCACGTAGTTGTCGCGCAGGTCCGCGTCGCCGAGCTCGCCCTTGTCGTGCAGCTCGGTGATCATGTAGAGGCCCAGGATGTCCGCCTTCCCTTCCTCGAGCGCCGACGCCTTGTCGCGCATCGCCTCGCGGACCGTGCCCTTGCCGGTGAGCGTGTTCTTGATGCCCAAGCCGTGCGCCACCTCGTGGAACATCGTATTGGCGAAGAAGGCGTCGAAGTTGACGTGCGGCCGCTGGTCCTCGAAGATCATCAGGTTGGCGATGGGCACGAGGATCTTCTCGAACTTCGCCCGCATGGTGTTCTTGAGCTGCAGCCGGCGCGCGCCCTTCTCGAGCTGGACCTCCTCGTCGTTCGGCAGGTTGATGGCGATGGTCTTCGCGCCCGGCGTTGCAGTCGCCGGCGTAGTAGATCGCATCGTAGGCGTTGAGGTCGGCGTCCGAGCCGGGCGTCTCCTGCTTATACTGATCCGGCACCGGCAAGCCGCGCTGCAGCTCGGGCAGATACGCCGCGTACTTGGCCAGCCGTTGGCTCCACTCCTTGTCCTTCACCAGGACGTAGGCCTCGTAGGACGCCTTGTAGCCGAACAGCGCGTCCTCATAGGTCTCGATCGGCCCGATGACCATGTCGACGGTGTTCGTCTTCATGTCCATCCAGGCGAGATCGCTCGGCTGATAGTCGTCGCTCAGCAGCGCGTCGGCGCGGAGCTCGAGGTAATGCTTCAGACCGGCGTCATCGGCCAGCGCCGCCGCCTCCCGCAACTTCCGTGCCGCCGTCTGCAGCAGCAGCCCGTACGCCTGGTGGTACGGCTGCGCGATCAGGTTGCCGTTGGCGTCGCGCCGGACCAGCGTGTAGAGGCTCTTCAGCGCCTCGCCACCGTCGCCGGACGCGGCCACGGCCTTTTCGAACTCCTCCTTGGTCATGTCCCGCGGATAGAAGTTCGCGCCGGGCGGCTTCGGCCCCACGCCGTCGATGAAGGGCTTGTTGTCGTTCAGCCGGTCCCACGGCCCGTAGTTGATGATGGTGAACTGCTTGGCCGCCGGGTCGGTGATGCCATTGAGCAGCACCATCTTGTCGCCGTAGGCCTGCAGCCAGAACAGCTCGTCCATGACGCGCGCCGCATCGATGAGCAGCGGAATCATCTGCCGCTCGTGTTCCGTGAGCGCGCTCATGTCGGTTTCGAGCTTAACGGTGGTGTATTCGGCCAGCCGCTGTTCCATCTCGCTGTGTTGATCCTCCCCCGCGGTGTCGCGCGCGCATCCAACCAGCATCGCGGCCACCCCAACCACAAGAATTGCGTATCGCATGTTTATGTCCCTGGAGAAACCGGCCGGGAAAGTCGTGAAGCAATCCGGGGACTGTCCCGGCGTGTTCCATCCGCGGGAACGAAGATTCGACGACGTCGTCGACTGTCGCCGAGGAATTTCTTCACGGCCGTCAGCCCGTCTTGCGGCTTTTGTCTCCTGACAGAAATTGTAGCGAACAGGCGTGCTCCGCCCCCGCCCTCGTGATTCAATGGAAAACGGCATATGCAGGAACTCCGACTCCTCACCCTCGATCCCGGACACTTTCACGCCGCCCTCGTCCAGAAGGAAATGTACCCGGGTATCTCCCGCCAGGTCTCCGTTTTCGCCCCCCTCGGCGCCGACCTCGTCGAGCACCTCGCACGCATCGTCCGCTTCAATACCCGCGCGGAGCGCCCCACCGCCTGGGAGGAATCCGTCTACGCCGCGCCCGACTATCTCGATTGCCTCATGGCCAACCCGCCGGGCGACGTCGTCATCCTCTCCGGCCGCAATCGCACCAAAATCGATTACATCTCGCGATCCATCGAGGCCGGCCTCTACGTGCTGGCCGACAAGCCCTGGATCATCCGCTCCAACGACCTCGACCAACTGTCCGCCACCCTCGACCAGGCCGACGACGCCAGCCTCGTCGCCTACGACATCATGACCGAGCGCTATGAGGTCACCTCGATCCTCCAGCGCGAGCTGGTCAACGACCCCGAGGTCTTCGGCGCGATCGTCCCCGGTACGGCCGAGGCGCCCGGCGTCTCGATGAAGAGCGTCCACCACATCATGAAGCTGGTGGCCGGCGTCGCACTCCGGCGCCCGGCTTGGTTCTTCGACATCGCCGAGCAGGGCGAGGGCCTCTCCGATGTCGGCACCCACCTGATCGACCTCGTCCAGTGGACCCTCTTCCCGAAACAAGCCATCAACTACCGCACCGAGATCGAGATCCACGCCGCCAAGCGCTGGCCGACGGTGCTCTCCCTAACCGACTTTGAACGCGTCACCGGCGAGCCGGACTTCCCGCCCTTCCTCGCCGGCTGCGTCCGCGACGGCAAGCTCGACTACTACTGCAACAACCAGGTGTCCTACTCGCTCCGCGGCGTCCGCGTGAAGCTCGACGTGTTGTGGGACTACGAGGCGCCCGCGGGTGCCGGCGACACGCACTTCGCCTCCTACCGTGGATCCCGGTCCCGCGTCGAGGTTCGCCAGGGTCCGGCGGAGAGCTATCGCCCCGAGCTATACGTGGTGCCGGCTCAGGGCCAGCGGATCGAGCCCGTAGAGGCGGCGGTCCGGGCGCGGATGGAGACGCTCCAGAAGCGCTACCGCGGCATCCAGGTCGAGCGCCACCGCGGCGAGCTACGGATCGACATCCCGGAACGGATCCGCGTCGGCCATGAATCCCACTTCGCCCAGGTCTGTACGCAGTTCCTCGACTACATCCGCGGGGACAGCCCCGTACCCGCCTGCGAGAAGCCCAACATGCTGGCCAAGTACTACGTCTCCACCCGAGGCGTGGAACTGGCCCGCTGAGCCTCTCGACGTGGACCGAGCCCCCAGGGTTGCCACGCCGGCAGCCGTGCAGGCGCTCGCCACCCGTCGAGAATCACCCGCCCCACCGCCCTCCTGGCCGCTGATCTTGACCAACTTGATCTGATATAGTCGGAACATCATGGGCAAAGATGTATCGCGACGCAACTTTCTGGGCGGCGCCATGGCGACCATGGCCGTTGCGGGCAAGGGGATCAGCGCGGAGCAGGTACAGACGCGCGCACTGGGAAAGACCGGGGCTCGGGTCCCGATCATCGGCATCGGCTGCGGGACCTCGTGGTGGAATGACTCCAAAACCGAGGACCACGCGCTCCAGACCCTGAATCTGGCCATCGACCAGGGCATCACCTATCTCGATACCGGCCAAGGCTATGGCCAGGGGAAGCAGCGAGACCTGGATGGGGCAGATTCTCAAGACCCGCCGCAACGAGGTCATGGTGGCCACCAAGATCTCGGTTCGTGACGGCGAGGAGGCGATGCGCGAGACCGAACGCAGCCTCAAGCGCCTGCAGACCGACCATCTCGACATCATCCACATCCACAACCTCAACGACGACGAGGATCTGGCGCAAGATCGAGGCCAAGGGCGGCCTGATCGACGTCGTCCACAAGCTGAAGGACCAGAAGATGGCCCGCTTCATCGGCATCACCTGCCACCTGCATCCGGAGATGCTGGCGAAGGCGCTCGACCGGCATGACTTCGACGTCACGCAGATGGCGCTGAACGCGGCCCAGCAGGGCGCCTATCAGGGTGAAACCTCCGAGCCGGGCCACAGCTTCGAGACGATCGCCTTGCCGGTGGCGCAGCGGAAGGGCATCGCGGCGATCGCGATGAAGGTCACCGGCCGCAACCAGATGCTCGAGGGCGCGCCGGAAGGCACGGGCGAAAAGCTGATCCGCTACGCCCTGTCGCTGCCGATCTCGCACGCGGTGGTGGGCATGAGCGAGCAGGAGCACGTCCGCCAGAACGCCCAACTGGCGCGCGCGTTCAAACCGATGGCGAAGAACGAGATGCAGAGCGTCGCCGCCGAGATGTCCGCCGCCCACAAGGCGCGGCTCGACCGCTACTTCGCGCATCACGTGGACGCCTAGCCGCTCGGCCGGACCGTCGCGAAACGAACCGGTTCGCCACGTATCGCGAACGCTTTACCCGAAGTGTTCGTCGCAAGGATTCTGTAACTTGGAACATGGGCGGAGGCCAACGTCTCCGCCCATTCTCGTTCAGGGCCTTCCGAGCCCCGACACGCAGCGGGCCGCCAGGCGGGCAACTCCTCATGCTGGCGGCCGGCGCTCGTCCCGGCAATGTGACCGGACGGCTGGCGGAACATCACGGCCTATAGCGGCGAGGAGCCGATCCGGCTGAGAATGGAAGACGGGGAGACGCTCGCCGTATGAAAGACACCCGCCGCCGCTGGCTGCTCGGCCGGCTCAAAGGCTACGAACCGTTCGACGCCACCGAGGCGGCCATGCTGACCAGGCTGACGGCCTTCGTGATGGCCCACGAGGATTGCTGCAACCGGCGGCTCGAGCCAGGCCACATCACGGCGGCGGCCTGGATCCTCGACCGGTCGCGGCAGCACGTGCTGCTGGTCCATCACGCGACGCTCGGCCTCTGGCTCCAGCCCGGCGGGCACGTCGAGAACGACCCCAGCCTGATCGATGCCGCCCGCCGCGAACTGCGCGAGGAGACCGGACTGGCGAAGTTCCGGCTGCTGTCGGGCGAAATCTTCGACGTGGACGCCCATCCGATCCCGGCGCGAGGCCGGGAGCCGGGCCACACGCACTACGACGTGCGGTTCGTCTTTGAGGCGTCGCGGTCGGCGCGGCTTTCGGTTTCGCCGGAGTCGTACGAGGTGCGCTGGGTTGCGCTCGAGGAGGTGGCGCGCGTGAACGGCTCGCCCTCGGTCCTGCGCATGGTCGACAAGACGCGGCGGATGCCAGTCTGATCCGAATCGCCCCCTTATTCGGTTCCGTTGATGTGGAGCAAGCCGCCAGTCTTCCCACGCTGGCAGTCGTGCTGTCGGATGGCTTCCGGCAGGCGATTCCGCCTCCCGGACGGGTCGGCGGGACACGAGTGGTTCGCCGGGATTCGCCCGCCGGCAGACGACACACCCTCACCGCGGTCCGCCTCGGCAACTCACGTGCTCCAACCGTCGGTGGAGGCACGTGACTTTATGGCTCGATCAGGAAGCGGAGTTGGTACCGGGACCGGGGCGACCATCCCCGACACCGGCCCACACGCTGAAGTAACCCATTCCGTGTCAAACGGTTGCAGGTCAAACGCGGCATCGGTGCTGACCCGTTCGCTGGAGCGGCTCGGCTATGATCCGGACCGCATCCGAGTCTCGGATCGGGACCCGCAGCGGCAATCGGTTGCCATCTTGGAACGGGACCGCCAAGTTGTCGTCACTCTCGACGGCGCCCGCGTCACCATATCGTCGGCCGAAGGCCCCGGCGCCTCGAACAAAGTGGAGCGCGCCCCATCCGCCCGGTCGGCGGATCCGGTGACGGTGCTTCACCAATCGCTCATCAGCGCTGGCATCCGCCCGGGAGCGCTGCGTAGCGAAACCAAGTTCACGGCGGCCTGAGAGCAGGTTCGCCCCGACAGCGCGAAAGCAGATCATGAGCATTATCACAGATTCCACATCCGTCAACTCCTTCTCGGGGATCATGGCGAACTCGGCGCCCGGCTCTCCGGACTCGACGTCGAACGTCGACAGTCGCGAATTCGCGGAGGCCCTGGAGAGTGCGTTGGTATCGATGGGCTTCCCTCAGGACGACGTCCATGTCCAGGTAGCGAATGGTGCGAGGGCAGGCGGCAGTGGCCGCCAGATCACCATTACTGTCGGCTCGGTAGAGACCGCCGCGGCATCCGCTGCGACCGCTGCGGCATCCGGCACGCCGCCGGCGCCCGTCTCCCCCTTTGCCGCTGCCGCTCCGGCGCTACGCGGCCTGTCGGCGGACCCGGCCGCGATCGTCGAGGACAGCTCCACCTCGGCGCTCGAATACGATCCGCACCGGGGCCCCCAGATCACCAAAGATATGTGGACCGAGGAGATGCTCACCGGCGATCTCTCCGCTGACCTCCTCAAGAACATGAAGGATCCCTCGGCCTTCCTGACGGCCCGACTGGAGGCGATTCAGCGCCCCACGGACGCCAAACTGATGCACCTGTATGACGGCTCGAGTTCCGGCGTCAATGCGTCCTTCCTGTCTACACGCGCCCAGGCGGAGGCGGTCCGCGACCGGTTGCTCAGCCTTGGGATCGATGTCGGCGAGATCGAAGAAGTTGGCGCTGGCGGCGGCCCGTTCGCCATGGACTGGGGGACCGAAGACAGACGGATGTATGCCATCAATGGCTTGAACGTCGGGCTCATCGTCGAAAAATACTCCCGTCACACCGTGGAACGCGCCGATCAGATGATCCTCGATCAGTTCAGCCTGGCATAGCGAGAAGTTGGCGGCTGGTTCCACCGCGGCAACGGCGCTGTAGAAGTGTAGTTTCCACCCCAGCGCAAAGGCTGAGGTTCCCATTCCGCGCCCATTGAGCGGAACGCCCCGATTGGAGCCGTGACCGAAGGGAGTAGAGTCGGCCACCCACCGAGCGACGGGAAGGTGCGACTGTGGGCGATGGCCGCCCGACGTCCGGTGTTGGCAAGAGGTGTCAACTTGGGCTCCGACGAGCGCGCACGCCAACAACCGCCCGATGTGGCGTGGGCGCTCGTGCCTGCCGCGCTCACACCCCTGTGAACGCCGGACATCGGACGGCATTGCATCTCCGGTCCGTTGTCCGTGACTTTCAACGGAGCCCCCATGGCCCGCCGCGGCCCACCCGGAACCGGAAAAAGAGCCGTCCTCACCGGAACGGCCGCTCCGGGTAGGCTCGGGCCGCCCCCACGTGGGCACGACATCTTTCGCCGTTTCTTAGGCTCTGACGGACGTGCGGTCACAGCCGGTCCGCGTCTCATATCTGCTTCATTCCACGATACTTTCATCACGCGCAACGATGAACGGCGTCCTTGGCCGTGCTATCTATAAGGACAGAAGACCGCGGGCGCTCCCCCGACAGCCTCCGGTACCGCGGGCAATGGGTCGTCAGTGTATCAGCGACGCCTTATCGTTGCCTCGCAGTCCAAGCCGTCCGTACAACCCGCTGAAAAGAGAGCAAAAAACAGCGTGGCGGCATTCTCACGACTTTGTCGAATAAGGGCCCCACTGCTACACTGGCGCCGTTCTTTGCTGATGGACAAACACTCTCCGCACTGAACCGCGACCGTGCGGGAGCGGTCATCAATCGGGCCCACTCCCCCGTTAAACGAAGCTGCCGCGAGGGTCCGCTAACGTAGTGACATTGAGCCTGGCGGTTGCCCGGCATCCTCTCGGGAAACAACAGAAGAGTGAACGCACTCGGGAAGTGGCTTCCGGAACTCGGCACCCGCGGATCTTTCAAAACCCGGCCATTGGAGTTCGGCGGAACTCAGGCGGCGGGCGGCACACGCATGCTGCCGGCTTCGTTGCAGGCGTGGGGTTCCCGCTCGATTACTCCGGTCGGCGGGATTCGCCGGTCGCGGGGGCGGCAACCGTCGCAACCTCACCCTCGGGTCCGGGGTCGCGGGGTGGGGCCCACCTCTCGATCGCCCGCGCCAGTTGCTCCATCGCAAGGGGCTTCGAAACATGATCGTTCATGCCCGCGGCCAGGCAGCGGTCTCGGTCGCCTTGCATGGCGTACGCCGTCATGGCGATCACCGGCACATCGTGTTTCCGGACCTTCGAGTACGGGTCGCGAATCAGCCGCGTGGCCTCGAAACCGTCCATCTCCGGCATCTGGACATCCATGAAGACCAGATCGTAGGCATCGGACTCGAGCGCCCGGAGCGCACCGACTCCGTTGCGCGCAATATCGGCCCGATAGCCGAGCTGTTCCAGAAACCGGACCACCACCCGCTCGTTGACGGCGTTGTCCTCGACCACCAGGATTCTCGTATTCGGGTCAACCTCGCGGCCGACGGCAAGGTCCACAGGCTCGGGCGCGGGCTTCCGGCTGTCGGTGGCCGACGTCCTGAACTCCGCCGTGAAGGTGAACCGCGAGCCGGCACCGACCTCGGATTCCACGCCGAGCCGGCCGCCCATTTTACCCGCCAGATGCTTCGAGATGGTCAACCCGAGCCCTGTCCCACCGTACCTGCGCGTGATGGAGGTATCCACCTGGGTGAACGATTCGAAGATGCTGCCCAGTCGTTCGGCGGGGATGCCGATACCCGTATCGGCGACGGAAATCGTGATGCGAGCGCGACTGTCACCCTGGCACGCCGCCTCCAGTTCGACGGTGACGCCGCCCGACTCGGTGAACTTCACCGCGTTGTCGGCGAGGTTGGCCACGATTTGCCTCAGCCGGCCGGGATCGCCGTAGAATTGCGGCAGATCGCCCGGCAACCGCAACTCAAAGCAGAGCCCTTTCTCGCGCGCCCGCGCGGCCGCCATCGCCGTGCCGTCATGGAGGGTTCCGGCAAGGTTGAACTCCACCGATTCGAGATCCAGCTTGCCGGCTTCGATCTTCGAGACGTCCAGGATGTCGTTGATCAGCGAGAGCAAGGCGCCGCCGGCGCTCTGAATCACCTCGGCGCTCTCCTGCTGATCGGCGTCGAGCTTCGTCTTGAGCAGCAGCGCGGCCATCCCGATCACCCCGTTGAGCGGCGTGCGGATCTCGTGACTCATCGCCGCCATGAACTTGCTCTTGGCGGCGTTGGCCGCTTCGGCGTCTTCCTTCGCCTGCCGCAGGGCCGCCTCCGAGCGCTTCCGCTTCGAGATGTCGCGCGCCACGCCCTGTATCAGGCCGTCCTCCAGGCGGCGTACGCTGATCTCGGCCTCCACCGTCTCTCCGGTGGCGCCGGTCAAACGCTGCTCGAACCGCAAGGCGCCCCGCTCGAGCAGGGACCGCCGTTGGAGCTGCACGGCCCCCCATTCCTGTTCCGGAACTATTTCCCAGATGCTCATTCGAAGCAGCTCGTACTTGTCGTAGCCGAGCATTTCGCAGGCGCTCGCGTTCACGTCCACGATCAGCCCCTCATCGGTGTGCAGGAAGATGGCCTCGCTCGATTGTTCGAAGAGCTGGCGGTACCGGGACTCGCTCGCCCGCAGGGCCTCCTCGGAACGCTTCCGCTCGGTGATGTCCCGCACAAAGGAGCAACTGTAAAGGTGGCCTCCGAGCTTCACATGGGTGGAGCTGATCTCCACCGGCCGGACGCTGCCGTCCTTCCGCCGGTGCCAGGTCTCGAACGTCAGCGAGCCGGTTGTCGTGGCATGGAGAAAATGGCCAGCGAAGGTTTCCCGGCTGAGGGACGGGTCGATATCGAAGATCGTCATCGACAGCAGTTCCTCGCGCGTGTAGCCGAGGTTCCGCATGACAGCGTCGTTGACGTAGTGCAACCGGCCGTCACTGTCGAGCCAGTAGACTTCGTCGGACGCTTTGTCGACCGAGGTCTGGGTGCATCGCAGATCCTCGATCGTGCGGTCCCGCTCGATCCGCGCGTCGAGTACCGGACCGATATAGCGCGCGATCAGCTCGACGGTGCGGCGATCCAAATCCGAGTAGGGCGACTCCTTGTCGGCCACCACCAATCCGGCGACGAGGGTGCCCTGAAAGACGACCGGCACCGCCAGGACCCGCCGGCAGCAGTCCGGCTTGCCGCACTCCTCCCGGCACTCGCGGAAGACCGGACGCAGATCCCGGACGGCAGCCTGCCACGCCTCACAAGCGGGTACGTTCCCGTTCCCGAACCGCGGTGTCGAGGCGGGAAATACGAAGCCGCCGCCGGCCCTGTAGCCGAAGACGCCTTCTCCGCTCGCCGTCACGTACCGGGCCAGGTCGAGCACCTTCTGGTAGGCCTCGCCGTCGCGAACCGTCAGGAACACCTCGGCGATACGATTGCGGATCGACAGGTCCCGCTCGCGCTCCCGAATCGACCGCTCGGCGGCTTTGTACTCGGTGATGTCGACCACGGTGCCGGCCATCCGGCGCGGCCGCCTCCGTTCGTCGAACAGCACCTCCCCGGCAATGTGGATCGTTTTGACTTCACCGTTGGGGAGCTTGACCCGCGTATGGCGGTCATAGACGGGCGTGACTCCCAACCGCACCTGCCGGGCGGCGATCTGAATCTCCTCGCGGTCCTCCGGGTGGACGCTGGCGAAGAATAGATCGAAGGTCGGTTCCGCCGAGCCCGACTCCAGGCCGAGGATACGAAATGTCGTATCGGACCAGCGCATCGCGTCCGTTTTAAAGTCCCATTCCCAATCGCCCACGCGATTCACCCGCTGGAGCGAACGGAACTTCTTGCAGGAATCATGGGCGCCCGGGGTCCCGGTGATGTCGACTCCCGCGCCGATCAGGAAGCGGATCTCGCCGTTCTCGTCGCGGATGACGGAGTTACTCCACTGGATTACCCGGTGCCGCCCATCCTTGGTAATCCAGCAGTTCTCGAGCGGATTAGAAGCCCCAGACTCGACCAGTTGGTCGGCGATGACCCGAACCCACTCGGCCTCGCGCGGGTCGAGCAGGACGTCCCAGATACGCCGCCCAAGGATCTCCTCACTCGTGTACCCGCTCAGATCGAGCCCGGCGCGGTTCAGGAACACAATCCTGCCTTCGACGTCCAGGACGACCAGAATGGCGCCGGTCAGATCGGGCAGGGCTCGAGCCAGGTCATCGCCCCATTGGAGCGGCGGCTCGACACTTGACTGATCGCGCGGTGTCTCTCCCTGCATGGAGATTTCTCTCGCCGTGGGTCCTCGAGGTTCGAACCCGATAGTTCGCGATACTTAGTTCAGGAGTATACAGTCATCTAATCGGTATTGTACAGGCAGCTCTTTAATAGGATCCGGGAGGTTCGTCTGAGTTTATCGTCTGCCGGGCCCGCGTCTACCGCCTGACCCGCCGTTTGGCCTTCAGCTCGAATCGCGGCAGCGCCAACTCGAGCGCCGCACACATCAAGCCGTCCGCGGTCACCTGAAAGTAGGCCGCCGGATGGTTGTCGTGGGAAATCGACTGCGTCCTCAGCACCGCACCCAGCGGCTGTCTACTCTCGAGCAGCAGGCGCCGCGCGGGCCCGGTCCACCTGTTCGGGGCCCCAGAACGAGTACGGCGGGTAGTTCGATACAAAGTAGCTGCCGACCTTGATCTCGTCGCCGGAGCGAATGACGTTCAGGGTTTCTCCGCTCATGGCGCCTCCCAGTCAAGGCAGGAAACTGCTCGCCGAAGGGATCTCGACGCGTCCCCTCGCCCCCTCCTCCGCAAGTGTCAGGACCCTCCAGCGCGGCAACGAATCGCCAGCGGCCCTCAGCTTGCATAGACGGTCGGAGACGCTCGATGGATGGTTCCACGCTACAATGAGATGGAGAAGGTTCTCGCTCCCGGCGGAGTCGACGAGCCTGTGGTAGAGTAACTGGAATTCGGCCACGCCGCCACGATCAGGGAGGTTTCGCGATTGACGCCCCGAGCAGCCGAGATTCTGAACTCGCTCGTTCAGGAGTACATCCAGACGGGACGGCCAGTGGCTTCGCGCTCACTGTCGCGCATGCGGCAGTGCGATCTGAGCCCGGCCACCATCCGGAACGTCATGTCGGATCTCTCCGAGGAGGGCTACCTCGAGCAGCCCCACACCTCGGCGGGACGCGTTCCGACGGCGAAGGCCTATCGTGTCTTCGTGCGATCGCTGACAGCTAAGCGACTGGTGGAGCAGGAGATAGAGCGCCTGCGCCGGGAACTGGCCGACGTCGACACGCTGGGCGACCGGGTGGAGCTTTCCTCCCACATGCTGACCGAGATGACGCGCAGCTTCAGCGTCGCCGCAGCCATTCCGGCCGCGAGCCAGATACTCGATCAGGTGGAATTGCTCGGCCTGGGCGACGGCCGGGTGCTGATGATTGTCGCCACGCGCGACAAGATGGTCCACAATCGCGTGGTCCATGTCGACGAGCCGCTGTCGCCGTCGGAGTTGACGACGATCCGCAACTATATCAATCAGAACTACAGCGGCCTGCTGCTCGCCGATGTCCGGCGCCAGCTTCAGGTGCGCATCGCCGAGGCCAGCGCGGCTTATGACGCCGTCCTCCGGCGGTTGACGGTTTTGTTCGAGAAGGGACTGCTCGACCTGGACATGGATCCGGAGGTCCACATGGAGGGCGCCTCCAACCTGGTGGGGATCGATTTTCATCTCACCCGGGAGAAGATGCGTGAGCTGTTTCGCACCCTTGAGGAGAAGAAACGCATCCTGACGCTGCTCGATCGTTTTCTCGAAACACAGGGGGGCGACGTTTCGGTGCATGTGGGACTCGAGGAGGCGCATCCGAGCCTGAGAGAGCTTTCTCTGATCGGCATTTCGGTAGGCCTGCCCGACGGACTGAGCGCCAAGATCGCCGTGCTCGGGCCGATGCGGATGAACTATCAGAAGGCGATGTCGTCGGTGCTGCTGGTGGGCCAGGCCCTACAGAGCCTGACCGTGTAGCGCGGCCCGCGGCCGCGGCCGTCCGTCACCTAGGGGAAGGACAGAGAATCCCGGCCGCTGATGGCATCGAGAGTAGCGGCCCGTATTTGTCGAAGGAAACCATCGTGGTGGGGGGCACCCAGAGCAGAAGACTGTGAAGAGAGACAACGATAACGGGAAATCGATCGCCGATGCGGCGGAAACCCAGCGGCGGACAGGAGAGGAGCAGGCGCCGGCAGCCGACGAGGTCGACAATGCCGAGATCTCCGACCTGGCTGCTCAACTGGAGGCCATCGCCGCGGAGCGGGACCGCCTCGCCGACGGGAAACGGGAACTCGAAGACCTGCTGCTCCGACGCCAGGCGGAGTTCGACAACTACCGCCGCCGCGTCGAAAAGGAGAAGCAGGACTTCACGACCTATGCCGCCATGGATACGGTCGGCGGGCTGTTGCCGGTCCTGGACGACTTCGAACGCGCGCTGAAGGCGGTTCCCGAGGAACTGGGCCCGGACAATGAATACGTCCGGGGCGTCGAGATGATCTACCAGCGGCTCTTCGATGCTCTCAAGAAGGCCGGTCTGGAACCGATCGACTCGGTGGGCCAGCCGTTCGACCCGAACATACATCATGCGGTGGATCGTGTTCCGACCGAGGAAGCCGACGATCATACCGTCCTCGAGGAGTGGCAGCGGGGCTACAATTTCAAAGGAAAGCTCCTGCGCGAGGCCATGGTCAAAGTGGCCGTGAAACCCTCGTCATAACGAGTAGGGAACCAAACAGATCTTGAACGTGACCAAACGGGATTACTATGAGATTCTCGGCGTTGACCGGGGTGTCGACGATCAGAGCCTGAAGAGCGCCTACCGGAAACTGGCGCTCAAGTTCCATCCGGACCGCAACCCCGGCGACGAAAGCGCCGAGGAACGCTTCAAGGAGGCGGCCGAAGCCTACAGTGTGTTGAGCGATCCGCAGAAGCGCCAGCGTTATGACCGCTTCGGCCATGACGGGGTGGCGGGTTCCGCCGGCGCCGGCTTCGATCCCTCGACCTTCACCGACTTCAGCGACATCCTGGGCGACTTCTTCGGCTTCGGCGACATGTTCGGCGGCGGCAATGCCCGGCGGCGCAACCGGCCGGCGCAGGGCGAAAACGTCCGCTATGACCTGGAGATCGAGTTCGAGGACGCCATCAAGGGCAAGGATGTCGAGATCCGCGTGCCGCGTCTGGAGACGTGTACCGACTGCGGCGGTTCGGGCGCCGACAAGCGGGACGGAACCGTCACCTGCTCGGTGTGTCAGGGCCGCGGGCAGACCGTGTTCCAGCAGGGCTTCCTGGCCATCCGGCGCACCTGTCCGCAGTGCGGCGGCTCCGGCAAGCTGATTCGCCGGCCGTGTAACCGCTGCCAGGGCGAAGGCCACCTGAAGGTGGAGGACCAGCTCAAGATCAACATCCCGGCGGGCGTCGATACGGGGACGCGGGTGCGGGTCGGCAGCAAGGGCGGTCCCGGGACGAACGGCGGTCCGCCGGGCGACCTGTACGTCTTCCTGCGCGTCAAGGAGCATCCGGTCTTCGAGCGCCATGAGAACGACCTCTACTGCACGGTGCCGGTCAACGTCGCGCAAGCGGCCCTGGGCGATGAAGTGCACGTGCTCACCTTCGACGGCCTGCAGTCCGTGAAGGTGCCCGAGGGGACGCAGCACGGCGACAAGGCGAAGCTCCGCGGCCTGGGCGTACCGCACCTGGACCGGAAGTCGCGCGGGCACCTCTACGTCGTGTTCGAGGTCAAAACGCCAAGTCACCTGACCCGCGACCAGCGCCGCCTGCTCGAACAGCTCCGCGATACGCTGCCGGCGGAGAATGAGCCGAAGACGAAGGGCATCTTCGACAAGGTCAAAGACTACTTTATGTAGCAGGTGGCTGGTGGCTGGTGGAGCAAGCTGCCAAGCTTGCCACGCCGGCGGCCAAGTCCCAAGCCTCACACATCACACAACGCCGTCGCCTCCTTCAGCGACGTCATCGGATCCCGCTCCGGCACGAATTCGTGGGCGAAGTAGCCGTCGAATCCCGAATCGACGATCGCCTGCGCGATAGCCTTGTAGTTCAGCTCCTGCGTGCCGTCGATCTCGTGCCTTCCGGGATTACCGCCGGTATGGAAGTGCGCGATGTGGTCGATGTTGTCGCCGACGGTCCGGATGACGTCTCCCTCCATGATCTGCATGTGATAGATGTCATACAGCAGCTTGAAGCGCGGCGAGCCGACCCGCTTGACCAGCTCGACGCCCCAGGGAGTCCGGTCGCACTGGTAGTCGGCGTGGTTCACCTTGGAGTTGAGCAGTTCCATGATGATGGTGACACCCACGTCCTCGGCCTGCGCCTTCACCTGATCGAGCAGCAGCGCGCAGTTGTCCCACGCCTCCTCGTCGGCCATGCCGCGGCGGTTGCCGGAGAAGCAGATCAGGTTCGGCACCTTGTGCTTGGCGGCCAGCGGCAGAAGCTTCCGGAAGTTGGCCTCGATGGTCGCGTGATTGGCGCGGACGTTCAAGCCGTCCGGAATCGTACAGATCCCCTGGCCGACGGCGCAGATGAGCCCGTACTGGTCGAGCACCGGCCACTCGTCGGCGTCGAGCAGATCGATCGCCACCAGCCCCATATCGGCACTGTTCCGGCAGAGGTCCTCGAGCGAGAGGTCGCGATAGCACCACCGGCAGACCGACTGCTTTAGCCGGCCGTTCCGGACAACCTTACCCTCGGGAGCGGCGGCAGCGACGCCACCCATTGCGGCGCCGGCGATCAGCGAGCGGCGAGTGAAACGGTTCAGACTCATGGAGCACCTCCGGCGTCGATTGTATCGCGTGGCCGCCTCCTTCCGGCTCGGAACAGGCGGGCCGAGGGGCCTGCCACGGCCTGCGAGGCCGCCCCACGAGTTCCTTCAGCCTCACCCGACGTTGAACTCGATGCCCTGCGCGAGCGGCAGCGCGCCGGACCAGTTGATGGTGACCGTCTGGCGGCGCATGTAGGCTTTCCAGGCGTCGCTGCCCGCCTCGCGGCCGCCGCCGGTTTCCTTCTCGCCGCCGAAGGCGCCGCCGATCTCCGCGCCGCTGGTGCCGATGTTGATGTTGGCGATGCCGCAGTCCGAGCCGCGAGCGCTGAGGAACGTCTCGGCCGAGATCAGCGACGTGGTGAACATCGCCGAGGAAAGGCCCTGCGGCACGGCGTTGTGCCAGGCGATCGCCTCGTCGAGCTGATCGAATTCCATCAGGTGGACGATGGGCGCGAAGATCTCCTCGCAAACCACCGGCATGTCGGGCTTCGAACGCACGATGGTCGGCTCGACGAAGCATCCGCCGGGGCGGTCGACGCGGCCGCCGCCGTAGAGCACCTCGCCGCCCTGGGCGCGGATCGTCTCGAGTCCCGTTCATCATGTCGGTCGACCGCCGCCTCGTTGACCAGCGGTCCCATCAGCGTGGAGTCGTCGAGCGGATCGCCGATCGAGACCTGTCGGTAGGCGCCGATCAGCGCCTCGGTGAAGCGCGCCGCGATCCCCTTCTGGACGAGGATGCGGCGGATCGACGTGCAACGCTGGCCGGCCGTGCCGACCGCGCCGAAGACAACCGCGCGGAGGGCAAGATCGAGGTCGGCGTCGTCCATGAGGATGACCCCGTTGTTGCCGCCCAGCTCGAGCAGCGTCCGGCCGAGCCGCTGGCCGACCACCTCGGCGACGCGGTAGCCCATCCGGCAGGACCCGGTGGCGGAGACGAGCGGCAGGCGCGGGTCGGCGAGCAGCTTCTCGCCTACCGTCGAGCCGCGTCCGATGACGAGGCTGAAGACGCCGCTCCAGCCGTGCCGGGCGAGCACGCGGTGGGTGATCTTCTGGATGGCGATGGCGGTGAGCGGTGTCTCCGAGGACGGCTTCCAGAGCACGGAGTCCCCGCAGGCGGCGGCGATGAAGGCGTTCCAGCTCCAGACCGCGACGGGGAAGTTGAACGCCGAGATCACGCCGGCTATGCCGAGCGGATGCCACTGCTCGTACATCCGGTGGCCGGGGCGTTCGCTGTGCATGGTGAGGCCGTAGAGCTGCCGGGAGAGGCCGACGGCGAAATCGGAGATGTCGATCATCTCCTGGACTTCGCCTTTGCCCTCGGCCAGGATCTTGCCCATCTCGATGGTGACGAGCGCGCCGAGGTCGTCCTTGTGAAGGCGAAGTTCGTCGCCGATCTCGCGCAGGATCAAGCCGCGCTTGGGGGCCGGCAGCAGGCGCCAGCGGCGGAAGACGTGGTCGGCCTCGGCGGCGACCCGGTCATAATCGTCGGCGGAAGCCATTTGTATGGTCGCGATGACGGAGCCGTCGGAGGGGTTGCGGGAGACAAGTTCGCCGCCGGTGGGCCTGGCGATCCAATCGACGCCGCAGGCGCCGGAGTTCGTCCGGTCGATGCCGAGACGTTGGAGGACGTCCCCTATCCGGGTTGAGAGTCGGGTATCGGGCATGATGATCCCAGAATCTCACGGAAAAATCCGGCGTTCAAAAAAGTTGCCAATTTCAGATTAAGGGATGATATAGTCTCGTTTAGGGGGCAGTCGAAGCGCTTCGGCTCGGGGGCGGAGCGCCGCAGTCACGCTTCGAGAAAGGACTCGAGACGATGAGTGCGCCCAGTCTGCCTGCGTCTCTGACGGTGGCTGCCCGGGAGTCTGTCGACCGGATCGTCGCGACATACCAGGGACGCCCCGGAGCTCTGCTGAGTATCCTGGAACGGGTACAGGAGCACAATCCCCACAAGTACCTGCCTCCGGAAACCCTCCTCTACATCGCTGAAAGGACCGACATTCCGTTGGCCCAGATCTACAGCGTGGTCACCTTCTATGCGCTGTTCAATCTCGAGCCGCAGGGGGACAACACGGTCTGTATCTGCCGGGGCACCGCCTGCCACACGCGCGGCTCCCGGAACCTGCTGCAGCGCCTGAAGCTGGAGATGGGCCTGGAGGAGCCGCCGGAAGAGGAGGGCGGCGCGGACAAGGTCGTGCTGACGACGCCGGACCGCAAGTACACCTTGCGCACGGTTGCCTGTTTCGGCCAATGCGCGCTGGCGCCGGTCGTCGAAGTGAATCATCGCATTCTGGGGCACGTGAACGAGCAGGTGCTCGAGCGTGAGCTGGAAGCTCTGGAGGAAGAGGCCAGGCGTTAGACGGTGCGGGCCGGCGCGGGTCCGACGCCAGCCGTCTGACGACTCGACGCCGTCCCCTGGAGATTTTCGCGATGCGCATACAAGATTTCGGTCAGTTCAACGCGGCGAAAGAGGCGGGGCTCGCCAAGTTCCTGCCGGCCAGGCCCAGGGTGGCCGTCGGCATGGGCACGTGCGGCGCGGGCAACGGCGCCGAAGGGGTCTTTCACGCCTTCGCCGACGCCATCAGCCAGCGCGGACTGGACGTCCAGCTCACTCCGGTGGG
>CAWELS010000035.1:0-15829 GCA_963809945.1 Bryobacterales bacterium
CTCCCTCGACGGGTTCCGCTTCCACCCATTCGAATCCACTATCGCCGGCGCCGACTCGCATCATCCTGAAGCCGCTCCCACGGCGGACGGCGAGATCCACCGGCAGCGCGTCGAAGAACTCGTTGGCGAACACGACCCCGCGAATGGCCGCCGGCAGCGAGTCGCCGATCTCGATGGGCGCGTAGACGGCATCGGTGAAGTGCGAGGCCATCTCCGCACGTCCGGCGCCGAGTTCGACGAACCGCCAATCGTCGCCCGCCCCGTTGCGCGCGCACAGGTCCCGGAACAGCGACGCGATCAGGAGACCGAAGGTGGGCTGGATCTGCTCGGCGGTGTAGAAGTCGCCGGCGCGTCCGAACGGGTCGCGCCGCCGGTAGTAGCCGTGCTGGGCATCATACAGCGCCACCTCCATGAACCGGCGGAAAGGCAGGGGCCCGTCGCGGCCGATCTCATCACGCAGCGCGGCGGCGAGGGGAGTCATGGCTCGACGTCCCGGCGCTGTGGGGTGGACGTGAACAGCTCGACAACATAATCGTGGAGGCAGTCATAGAGGAGGCGTTGAAAAGTCCAGGGGAACTGGCTGCTCTCGAGATCGCGCGGGTGCAGCGGCGCCTCGTAGACATGAACGCCGGGCGGCGGGTTCTTCAGGTCGATCACGAGCACGATGTCGCCGTCGTCGAGTTGCCGCGCGTCGAAGTTCATCAGCGGATGCACGTATCGGCGCAGCTCCGCGCGCACCTTCTCGAGCGGAGTCATGCCGGGCACCGTCGTCGCCGACCGCAATCAGTGAAGGAGAAGTTCACGGGGAGTATTGTATGATGGCCGGAACCCACATGGATCAAACGTATCGTATTGCCGTGTTGCCGGGCGACGGCATCGGCCCGGATGTGATTGACGAGGGACTCAAGATGCTTCGCGCCGTCGAGTCCAGTCTCGATGGTGTCTCGTTCGCCTGCGACGAGATCGCGATCGGAGCCGGTGAGTACCTGCGCACCGGCGATCCGATGCCTCCCGACGGCATCGAGCGTCTAAGAAGCTACGACGCGATCCTGCTCGGCGCCATCGGACTGCCGACGTTCGCTGGCCCGGCGGAACCGAGATCACCCCGCAACTGGATCTGCGCGAGCAGCTCGACCTGTACGCCGGTGAGCGGCCCATCCGCCTGTTTCACGAGCGCGACACGCCGCTCAAGCGGTACGGGGCCGGCGAGATCGATTTTGTCATCGTCCGGGAGAGTACGGAGGGTCTGTTCGTTGCGCGGCAGCGCCCGTTCCCCAAGGACGCGGAGATGGTCGAGGACACTCTGCGCATCACGCGCCAATCGGCCGAACGCGTGTGCCGCTATGCGTTCTGTCTGGCCGAGAAGCGCCGCGGTCACGTCTCGCTCGTCGACAAGGCGAACGTCCTGCCGTCGATGGCCTTCTTCCGGAAGGTGTTCGACGAGGTGGCCGGTGAATTCCCCGACGTGCGCACGGACCGCTACTATGTCGACGCCGCCAGCCTCTACCTGGTGAAGCGTCCGCACGAGTTCGACGTGCTGGTGACGGAAAACATGTTCGGCGATATTCTCTCCGACCTCGCCGCCGGCCTGGTCGGCGGCATGGGCATGGCTCCGTCGGGTGACATCGGCGAGAACCACGCCGTATTCCAGCCCTCCCACGGCTCGGCGCCCGATATCGCCGGACAGGGAATTGCCAACCCCACGGCGACGGTTCTGTCGGTGGCGATGATGCTCGAGTGGCTCTCTCATCCGGAGACGCTGCGCGGCGCCGCCATGGTCCGCCGGGCGGTGGAGACCGTCTTCCAGAATCCGGAAAATCGCACGCCCGACATGGGCGGTTCGCTCACCACCACCGCGCTCGGCGACCTGCTCACCGGCGCGCTCGGTTAGGCTGAATAGTGTAGTGGCTGTTCCGCGCACCATCCGTGTCAAGCTGCTCTCCGACGATGCCGGCGCCATCAGCATCACGCCCGCCGTCGTGCAGGAGATGCCGACGCCCGAATTGCTCGCGCTGGTGGTATCCAAGATCGGCAAGGACAGCGAGCGCATTCGCCGGGTGCTGAAAGCGGGCACGCTGGTTCTTGGCGCCTCGCGCTATCGCTGGGAAGGCTGGGAACCGGAGCCGGCCGAAATCGAGGAACTCCTGGCGCCGTTTCCAGACCCGGAGCCGCAACGCCCATTCGAGGCGGGCGGCTGTTCACTGGTCGTGTTGCGATTCCGGTCCGGACCCAGCGCAGAGGTGGAGCCCAAGGAACTCGCCCGCCGACGGCTCCTGCACCGGACCAGTTTTTGGGAGGCGCTCCAGGTTCTCCTGACAGTGTCACCGCCGCGGTATGAAGACTACTCTTACCAGGAGCACGCGGACTGCTATCGTCTCGAACCGGACCGCGAGGCGGTGATGCATCTCCAGTCCGCCGCCGAGCTACTCGTCCACAGCCAGCTAGCCGCTCAACTCCGCACCCACGAAATCACCGCCATCGATCTCTACGTTCCCCGCGGCAAGTAGGGTGCTGCGTTGCGGATTTCCTCAATACCCGCCGGCGGCAACAGAGCGCCTCGTCCCTTACCGCGCCGCGACCGTCCGGGGGTTCCCACAGCCCATGAGCGCCGCCCATACGGATGAAAGTCTCTTCCTCGGAGTCCAAGATGGGATCGGGGCTGAAGCCCCGATCGGGCTCGAAGCCCGCCTTCCAGGATTCACGACTCGGAAGGCGCGCTGCAGCGGGCGCGGAGCTTCAGCTCCGCTCTGCGGCGACCGACTTTCTAAAGATGCGCAACGCTCCATGCCGACGGGCTTCCCGTTGCGCCTGCTCCCGCGCTGTCCGCGCGGCGTCGTCCCTGTTGCGGCTGGCTATCAGTAGCGGAAGACGGCTGCCACCAGACCGCCACCGGGAACTTCACCGGGCGCCACAGCGTAAACCGCGCCTCCCTGCAGCAGCGCCTGAATCGCGGTGAAGTTGAGCAGATCCCGATCTCCCGGGGCCTTTTCGTCGTGGATCGTTACCGTGTGCGTTTCCTGGTCGCACCGGCCCCAAATCTGCCGTCCGACGGCGACGAAAAGCTGGTCCACGCGGCCCTGGCACGCTGCCGGCACCACTTCACGGACATCCTGAGACGAGCGGGCCGAACTGGCATGATGCTCGAAGCGCTGCGCCGCGTCGGCACGGGCCTTGCGGAAGTGGGGCTCGACTACGGCCCAGGCGTTCGACTGCAGATCCTCCGCCCGCCTTCCATCCGGGTTGCCGGTGATGCCGTGCTCCATCAGATGGCCGTACGTGTTGACCTCGCGGTACAGCGGGAACAGGTACTCGACCCCGGCCAGCACGAGCGGCGCGTGGTCGTCCCGCAGGACCTCATGGACACCTTTGTCCACCATCCGGAAGAACTGCCGCAGGTCCTGTTTGTCGTCCTCGGACCCTCCGCCGTGGCCGTGAGCCAGGCCGGCATGGCCCCGGCGCTGCTTCTCGACGCCGGCCAATTCCAAAACCTGCTCCAGGCTCCGCGGCGTCGCCGGTGGCAGGTCGACGATTCTCGCACCGTACCTCGTGCATTCGAGGAAACGGATTTCGTTCTTGCTCAGTGAGAGCAAGTAGTACCGTCCGTCTTCGGTGAACAGGCGCAGAAGAGGCTTGACGTGGAAGCGGTCCGTGACCACGAGGAGATCGTCCACGTGCATCGGCAGGCGGTAGTAGTAGAAATGGTCCCGGGAGCGGAAGATGGCCAGACCGTCGCTTTGGTACTGCCAGAATCCCGAATTCTCGCAGAGCTTCTGGATCGGCGCCAGGAATTCCCGGATCTCGGCGGTCCGAAGCTTCTGCGCCTGTAATTGCTCTTCTACCTGTCTGATCTGATTCTTGAGCCGGATGGCGCCCTGTCGAACCTCGGCGCCCAGGCGATGGGTGGGGAGGAATATGGAAACACACGGTTCCTCGGCTGGTTCGATCAGAGTGCGTAGTTGTTCGTGGCGTAGCAGTTCCATGTGATCCCTCCAGTACTAGAGTAGCCGGTTTTTCATATTTTGTCGGGGAAAGGAAACAGCATTCTAATAGAGCTCGCGGCGCGGGGGCCGGGCGACGTTCCCCCGCTTTGACACGCTTCTCCCGGTTTCCTATACTTGAGGAGGCGGGCGACGGTGTGCCTGTTGGAGACGCCGTCCGGAGTGGTTCTGAATGTTCATTCTGCTGACAATCGTTCACGTGATCGTGTGCTTTTTCCTGGTGATCGTGGTGCTGCTGCAGAGCGGCAAGGCGGCCGACCTCGCGGGCGCCTTCGGTGGTATGGGCTCGCAAACCGCATTCGGTCCGCGCGGGTCGGCAACGGTGCTTTCCAAGGCCACGACGATCGCAGCTGGCTTGTTCATGGTCACGTCGCTGACGTTGGCGATTCACGCGACCCGGGGCACGGGCGGCACCAGTCCGTCGGTGTTGGGATCGGAAGCCACGGAGACGCAGCAGCCGGCACCGGCCACTCCGGCTCCGACTGAGAGCGCTCCCGCGGCACCGGGAGGTCAACCCTCGGTGACGTTGACAGATCCGTCGACGGGCAAGTCTGTGACGCGGCCGTTGGACGTCACTCCGGAGCCGTCCGGGCAAGCCGGACAGCCAGCCGGGAACACTCCGGATTCGAACAATTGAGACCGCCTGATGAACGGGCCGCGGCCCGTTCGGATTAATCGGATTAAGTAGTAATCCCCACATGCGGATGTGGCGGAATTGGCAGACGCGCAACGTTGAGGTCGTTGTGGGGTAATCCCCGTGGAGGTTCAAGTCCTCTCATCCGCACCAGCACTTCCGTGCTGGAATTCCAACTTGTTTGGCTAGCGCCCCGCCACCCGTGGGGAACGAACCGGTTCGACCATGTCCCGGTCTATCTCTACTGCCACCGACCGCTGCAACAAGGTGACGCTAACCACCACCCGCCAGACGTCCTTCTGACCTACGAGGAGACCTTCCAGTCCCACCATGGCGCCGCTGCGAATGCGGACCCGCTGGCCCGAGGCGAGGAACGGCCACGGCCCGGCCGGACGCTGCGAGGCGAGCACCGTGCGGACGGCATCGATCTCGGCGTCGGGGACCGGGGCCGGGGCGTCGCCGAAGCTGACGATGGAGATCACGCTGGGGAGGTTGAGGACGGTGAGCCGGTCGCGCCGGTGGAAACGGCAGAACACGTAGCCGGGGAACAGGCAGGCGTTGACGATCTTCTTTCGGTCGGACCAGCGGCGAAGAGAGCGGTACAGCGGGAGATATGCCTCCAGGCCCCGCGCGGCAAGATGATCCGCGGCAGCCTTCTCATGGCGCGGCTTGACGGTCAGGACGTACCAGGGATGATCGTTACCAGCGGTCGTTTCCACAAGATTCGGCGGGGGTGGCCGAACGTCAGCGGGAACGGTTGTTGCCGCCCTGCGTCGCCAGGATCGCCGCGGCCGCGCCGCCTCCGCCGATCGCTGCCACGACCAGGACAACCGTGCCGGCCGATACGCCGCGCTTCTCAGCCGCCGGCGTCGGGGTCTGTTGGGGTGAGGGCTGGCCGGTGGCGGGTCCCGCGGTTGCGGGCTGCCCGACCGGCTCGGCGCCAATGGCCGAAGCCACCGGTTCGCAGCCACCGGCGGCGTAGCGGTTCAGACTGGTCACATCCACGACCTGGGCGGCGATGGGGGAGGTGGCTGACGTGTCGGTTGTCCCGATCACCTGCACCCGATTGCCCACCTCTCCCTCGAAGTTCTGGCTGCCCCGCAGTTCAATGATGATGCGGGTGGTTTGGTCGTAAAGGATGTACTCGCCTTCCTTCTTGAGGAGACAGCCGAGATGCGTGGCTGGAGGAGCGGCGTCATTCTGGCCCGGCTCGAACGACAAGGCGACACCGGGGTAGACGTTGGCGATCTGCAGACCCTCGGCGCCGAACACGCGGAGCGAGCCTTGCAGCGCTGCTACCTGGACGACCTTCCCGTCTTCCCGCACCACTCGTGCGACGGCGTCGTCGGTTGCCGGCTCGACGCGGAACGAGTCGGCCTCGATCTTGTAGCTGCCCTTCGCGGTCAGGTCGCTCATGTTGGACTCGAGCACGACCCGATCGGCCAGCACCTTCGCCCGCGACCCGGCGGCGATCGCGATCGTGCCGCCCGAGTTCAGGCGAATAGTGGATGACGCGGCTCCGGCCTCGACCACGGATCCGTCGAACAGCGTGGCGTTCCCGCTGACCGGCGCATCATTCACGCGGAAGGCCCCATCCGCGACGGCGACGCCAATAGCGCTATCGGCGGCCCATGCCGGTGTCAGGCTCAGGAGCCCGACAATGCAGGCCACGGAAAACAGGATTCTTTTGTGCACTCTCGCCCTCCTCCGGCTGCGCATTACCATATCAGTATGCAAGGTGGCTCGCCCCAAAGCAACAGTTGGCTGGCGATGGCGGCAGCTCTTCCAGGCGACCGGCGGCGGGACGCAGTGACCGCGCAGGGAACGGGCGGAGTTGGAGCGCATCCCCAATCCCGGTCCCGGTAGCATGAAGCCTTCTCCCACCGTCGTGGTCGCCTGCGCGGGCCTCGGCCTGCTCGCCTGCGGCGCATATCAGGCGGTCCGCTCGGCGCTGGCGGAGCATCTCTACCTCTCGGCTGCCCCGGGCGCAATGCGCCAGGCGATCGATCTCGAGCCGGGACGTGTGCTCTATCCCGTGGGTCTCGCCGAGGTGCTCACCGCCGACGGCGAGGATCCACGTCCGTGGCTCCGGCGCGCCGTAGCGGTCCAGCCGGACGATGCCTCCATCCACATCCGGCTCGGGCTGGCGTCCGAGATGGCCGGTGATCTGGAGGAGGCGGAACGCGAGTTGCTCGCCGCCGCGCAGGTTAATGCGAAGTACGAGCCGCGCTGGACGCTCGCCAATTTCTACTTCCGGCGAGGCAATGGCGAGGCGTTCTGGCGCTGGGCGCGCGAGGCGGCGGCGATCTCCTACGGGAACCGCACGGCGCTGTTCGAGCTGTGCTGGCGGCAGGCGCCCGACGCCGCGCTCATTCTCGATCGGGCCATCCCGCCGCGCCGGCCGGTGCGGATGGACTACGCTGCCTATCTCGTGGGGCATTCCCAGTGGCCGGTGGCGGGGCAGTTGCTCCGTGAGTTAGCCGCCGCCGCCACGCCGGCGGAGACCGGACGCTTCTTGCGGCTCACTGACCAGGCGCTCGGCGCCCGCCGGTTTTCCATCGCTACTGACCTGTGGAACAGCCTGTCGCGGAGCGGTTCCATTCCGTATCCGCCGCTCGATTCCGCCGCCGGTCCGCTGCCCGTGAACGGCGACTTCGGGCGTCCGCCACTCGGTCAGGGCTTCGACTGGCGCCGTCATCCCGCCGGCGGGATCTTCCAGACTACGTTGCCCGCCGGCGGATATCGCCTCTCGTTGTCTGGAGACCAACCGGAGAACTGCGTCGTCGTGAGCACCTACATCCCGCTCCTTCCGGGCCGCGAATACCGGCTGGCGACCCTCTACCGCTCGTCCGTCGCGCCGTTGGCCGGTAGTCACGATTCGACCGGACTGCGGTGGCGCGTCGTCTCACTTACTGAGCCGCCACGTTTAATCGCCGAGTCGGCGCCGCTACCGGTTGTCTCCGATTCAGCCTTGGAACAGCGGTTCGCCACGCCGACGGAGACGACCATGGTGCGGCTCGAGCTGCACCATCGCCGGGAGCCCGGAACCACACGGTTCGCCGGCTCGGTGCTTCTGGAACGCGTTACACTCGAACTGCTGGAGCCTGCGCCAGAATAGAGGAAGATAGAGCATCGAAACAATGAAGCGCTTACTTGTTCTCGGCCTGCTGGCAGCGGCCCTTATACCCATCCCCACGTTCGCCGACCTGGAGGCCGGCATGCTCGCCTACGCGGAGGGGGACTACGAGGGCGCGATTGCCGAGTTGGAGCCGGTTGCCAACGACGGCAACCCCATGGCCCAATTCACCCTTGGCTTTCTCTACACCAACGGTCGGGGAGTGGAGAAGGATGAGGAGAAGGGGCTGCATTGGTACCTTCGGGCGGCCGAGCAGGGCCACCGGGACGCACAGTACGCCGTCGGCTTCATGTATTCAACCGGCGCCGGCGTGCCCCAGGCGAATCCCGAGGAGGGAGTGCGGTGGTACCGCATGGCTGCCGAGCAGGGGCACGTGGCGGCACAGTACAGCCTGGGAGTGGCCTACGAGAACGGTACCGGAGTGACCGCCGATCCGAGCGAGGCGCTCGCCTGGTTTCTGAAAGCCGCCGAGCAGGAGCACACTGACGCTCGCTACCGGGTCGGCCTCGCCTACGAAGCGGGCCAGGGCGTCGACAAGAATGAGGCGGAAGCGGTCAAGTGGTATCGGCTCGCTGCCGACCAGGGTCATCTCGAGGCGCAGTACCGGCTTGGCCATGCGCTGGCCGAAGGGACCGGCGTGGAACGAAATCCCGAAGAAGCCGTGACCTGGCTGCGCCAGGCGGCCGAGCGCGGTGAAGCCGACGCGCAGTTCGAGCTGGCCAGAATTCTCGGTGAAGGCCTGGGCGTCACGGCCGACCAGGAAGAGAGCCTCCGGTGGTACCGGGCGGCGGCCGAGCAGGGGAACCCCGAGGCATACTTTGCGCTCGGCAACGCCTACGCCAACGGCCGGGGCGTCGATCGCGACCCGCAAGAGGCCGTGCGCTGGTATCGAATGGCGGCGGACAAAGGGCACGCGGGCGCCATCTACGGATTGCGGGTTCTGTTCGAGTCCGGGCAGGCGAAGCCGCGCGACGATGCCGAGGCGGCGGAATGGTATCGGCTGGCCGCCGAGCAGGGCGCTGCTCCGGCGCAGTTCCAGCTAGGCAAGGCGTACGAGGAAGGTCGCGGCGTTCCTCCGGACATGGAGGAAGCCGTGCGGTGGTACCAGGCCGCGGCCTCACAGGGTCACGCCGAAGCGGCGAAGGCGCTGGCGGGGATCTACGCCGAGGGGCGCGGGGTCCCGGCCGACCCGACCCGGGCGGCGCATTGGCTGCGGATTTCGGCCGAGCACGGAGATGCCGAGGCGCAGCTCCGCATGGGCCTCGCCTCCGCCGAGGGAACGGGCGTCGCCAAGGACGACGCCGAGGCCGCCCGATGGTATCAGGCAGCGGCGGAACAGGGGAACGCGATGGCCCAGTACAACCTCGGCTATGCCTATGCCAACGGAACCGGCGTGCCGGCGGACGATGGGCAAGCGGTGCACTGGTATCAGAAGGCCGCCGAGCAGGGCGAGTCGGATGCGCAGAGCAATCTGGCGTTCATGTATTTCAATGGCCGGGGCGTGGAGCGGGATTACGTCGAGGCGTACCGCTGGGCCAGCCGCGCCGCCGCTCAGGGCGATGAAGTCGCCCTGAAGAACCGTGACGCGATCGCCGGGCTGATGACGCCGGACCAGCTCGAGCTGGCGATGCGGATGGAAGGACTGGTTCAGGGCGCGGCGGATGTTTCGGATGCCCTGCCGGTTGCGGCAGCGCCCGCGGCTCTGGCGGGACGGCCGGACGCATCCTATCGGGAGCCGGATTCGGCTCGCCAAGGGGCGGCGCCGGCGCCCCGGGAAGCCGAGCCGCAGGTCGAGCTCGAGGGCAGTCCGCTAAAAGCGGGAACGGGCTTTGCGATTGGGGGCCATTCCGAGATCCTGACGGCGCATCACCTGGTGGACGCCTGCGGTCAGGTGGCGGTGCGCCTCGGACACGAGCGCACGGTGGTTCCGGTGCTGACGGCGGACCCTTCAAGCGACCTGGCGGTGCTCGGTCCGCCGCGTTTCTCGGTTCCACCGCTACGCTTCGCCGATGTAGCCGATCTCCGGCTCGGGGACATAGTGCTGGCCGTCTTCTTCCGCGACCCTCTCAGCGCCGACGCTTCCGTCAATGTCAGCGGCGGACGGATTCGCGGAACGGTCGGGCCGAATCGCGACACGAGAATGATGCGCATCAACGCGCCCCTCAAGGCCGGGGAAGGCGGCGGGCCGCTGGTCGACGGCAGGGGTCACCTCGTTGGCATGACCTTGGACTCGCTGGGCCCGCTTGACACTTCGACGGAGAACGGAGAGACAAGCTTCGCGCTCAAGAGTTCGATCCTGCGGATCTTTCTCCAGGGGGCCGGTGTTCCGTTCCTGACGAGTGCTTCTGACGAGGCGGACGGCACCACGCCCGGCGCCGACGTGGCCAGCCGCTCAGCCGTGATCGTCGAGTGCTGGCAGTAGCAGCCTACTCGTCGTCGCGGGTCGCCACCTGGACTCCGTCCGCCGGCGACGCCTCTGCTTTCTTTTGTTCCCACACGGCCGCGTTCCGCTTCGTCTTGAAGTAGCGGTCCGCCCACCAGTGCTCGAAGCGGGGCGAGTTGACCGGCCTGATGCTGTTCGTCTCCGTCCATGCCTGGAGCACGGGATCCGCGGCCGGCATCATCGTCTTGGGCACCTCGAAGACGGCGTATTGCTTCTGGCCATCGGCGCTCCGAAAGTCGATGGTCAGGTACTTCTTGCCGCCGACGAACGGCACCATCGCCCGGCCGAGCTTGCTGGCGCTGTCGCCAAGCTGCTGGCCGAGGCCATCGGACCGTTTCGACCATTCATAGCGGATGATCGCAGCGCTCGGAATCGCGTACTGGCCGCCGTCCCACCGGAAATGGACGGCCTGGGCGTCTGTCCAGTCCATTTGGCCGCTGACGGGTACGGGGACGTCGAGAGCGGTTCCGCGCAGGAGGACCGCCGTGGTCTCGTCTTGAGCCAGCGCGGTCCCGGCCAGAAGGGCCAGGATAGTGGCGCCGGTGAGAATGCGTAGGGTTGTTTTATGGGTCATGCCGACAATGCTCCTCCCATCCATCGGCCTCCCGAGACTGTGACTTTAGTACTACCGGAGGCTGGGGCGATTGTCCGCCCGAATCGCCGTCCCGCGCTGCCGCCGCGCCCGCTTCTTGCGGTTCTTGTTGTTGCGCGCACCCCGGATCTGCTAGCATGAAATTGCCGACGGAGTTGCCTACCCCGGGGACGTAGTTCAGATGGTTAGAACGCCGGCCTGTCACGTCGGAGGTCGCGGGTTCAAATCCCGTCGTCCCCGCCACTCAAATACGAGTAGACGTCTTTTCCCGGACTCTTCCTTCCCTGTATAGTGGACCAATGCGCCGCTGGTCTCCTCTTGAGCTCTGCCGCCTGCTTTGCGGCTCCGTGGCCCGGCTGGAGAAATCGGTCCATCTCCGCGGCCCAGACGGCGGACCCGGCACGCGCCGGTGTTCGGACCTCGAGCGACCGGTGCGGAATGTGATTCCGAGGGCGGCGGAGTGGCTGTCATGATCCGTCTTCTTCTACTGACGCTGCTCGCGGCCGGCTCGCTCTGCGCTCAGTTTGTCCAGGTTTACTCCGAATTTCGTCGCGTGGGTCCGACAGGCGAAATCGTCTCGCAGGACCAGGGCGGACGTCCCCGCGAAATCCTCTCGCCATTGCTGGCGCGGAACTCGCATGCCACCTTCCATGTCGTCGTCGAAGCTCCGGCCGGCGAGTACTTCTACCTGTTCGTGGGGACCAACCCGGACGACGTCTTCGAAATCAAGGTCTACAAGGAGCTGTGGCACGAGTTGGGCCAGAGTTGGGTGCCGGACCGTCTCTTCCCCGTCGACACTCCGTACGCGAGCCGTATCCCGGGTCTGGACTCGACGATCCCCGGCGAGAAGGCGGAGTCTTTCCTGATGGACGTCTTTGTCCCGAAGGACCTGGCTCCCGGGCGCTACAAGCTCGAGCCGCAGGTGAGCATCAATGGTACGTGGGCGGTCTATCCGATGGAGGTGCGGGTCTCCGATGTGGTTGCGCCCGACGTGCCGCCCGGCAACGCGAGCCTTCCGAGCGCCAGCGAGTCGTCCGATACCGCCGTTCTCGGTCCCTTGCGCGCATACCTCTGCGGTGAGCCCGAGACGACGCGGCTGGGCGGCGAACTGACGATCCGTAGTTTGATCCGGCGCAACGTCCTGGAAGACCTGGCCATCGCCCGCCGTCACGAACCGGGTCTGGGTCTAGACGGAGTGGCCTCCCGCCTCTTGCGGGGTCTGCAGGTGGACCGTGCCGGGTTCTGCGCCGCCAAGCAGATTGACAGCCCCATGGGACCGGAATGGTTCCTCCGTGCCCGCGATTACCTCTACCGCGGCCAGCGGGAATGGTACTGAAGGCAGTGATCCGCCGGGCGTGACTTGGGAAAGCGGTCACGCTACACTGAGAACGTAGCAACCCGCCTCGCCGGAGAGATGGCCGAGTGGCTGAAGGCGCACGCTTGGAAAGCGTGTATAGGGGTAACTCTATCGAGGGTTCGAATCCCTCTCTCTCCGCCATGCCTGCCTTTTCCCTTTCAAAATAAGCGGCTCACAGGATCGGTTCTTGCGGGATGCCCCCCGGGACTTCAGCGGGACGTCGGGCGGGGTCGGCGGCTGGCGGGTGGTTTTCGGCGGGCGATTTTACCCCTGCGGTTGCTCCGGGACCGGGTGTTTGGCGATCATCTGCTCGACCCAGGCGTCCATGTCCGCCATCGAGGCCGCCGGCGGCGGCATATCGTCGATGTTGTTGGCGATTTGTTGGGTTCGTTTGTACACTTTTGCGAAGTCCACCAGGCAGGGCAACCGGTGGCCGGTGGTTTCGGTGAAGGTTTCGCGCGGGACGCTCGCTGTTTGCAGGGCCTTCAGCTCGCGGAGGGCGCGGTGGAAGGTGCGCTCGTTGCTGGCGCGGTAGCGGGCGTAGCGGTCCATTCTGGCGTCGAGCGACGCGTCGGCGAGCGGGTCCGTTGCGCCGTCGAACAGCTCGGCTTCGAGCTTGTCGATGCGGCGGAGGTTCCAAGCCGCGCGGACCATCTCATTGAAGAGGATCCATTCGACGGGATCGTTGGGGGCCACCTTGGCTTGCAGGCTGTCGTGGAAGGTTTGCCACTCCTCGCGCTCGTCGGCGTGGACGACGAGCCGGTTGCTGCGGAGCCCGTGCTTGAGCGCGTTGCGCTTGGCGCGTTCCTTGCCGCTTTCGGTTTTGGGACCGGTCGATTTCTGGGCGTTGGCGCGATTGGCCGCCATCTTGGCCGCGGATGCAGACATAGTTCGATTCCTCGCTTCGGATGTGGATTCACCGGTGGACGGGGCCGTCCGTTGGTGTGGGTTGGGACGCGGGCTCCGGCTTGCAGCGGAGCGGGTCCCATCTATATTGTGGCGGACGGGGTCAAGAAAATGGGCGGGAAATGAAGGTAAGTCGCTGCGGTAGTTATAGATAACAGGTTGTGACTGGCTTTGTGGGGTGGGGCGTTTTTGGGGCGGATTTTACCGCAGAGGCGCAGAGGGCGCCGAGGAGGGATGTGGTGGGGGTGGGTCTTGCGGGCTGGATTCCGGGCTCGGCGAGGGACGGGACGCTCCGTCCCACCCGCATTCCACGAGAAATCGGGCGGGAGACAAAACTGTTGATTCTACATGGCTTGGATAGCGACTGGTGAAGGTCATGCTGCCGAAGCTTGCGGAAGCAGTGATCGGACCTCAACCAAACAGATTGATTCCAGAGGGGTTATCGAGAATGCGGGTGGGACGGTTCAGGCTGACGCGTTAGACGGACGCCGAGTGAGAAGACTCCAATAGAGGGCTCACCTGCCATTGAGGGTGCGGTTGTTAGTGTGTTCCGTCTCGTGGCGTTCGAGCTGTTCGACATATTTTGCTGGGAGATCTCGTTCTTTGGCGGCCTTGATGACGATGCGAGGTAGTCTGCTGGTGGGCCGCACTGGAGCGGGCAGGGCGTTGCCGCGATGAACGTGAAGGCGGTGGTCGGGGTGGGATCGTCTCCTGGTGTGGGCGGGGTGAGGTAGACGGTGGTTTTGAGTTCTTGTAGCCTTCTTCTCGTTGTCGGACGCTTCCCGGTCTTGGTCGGTGACGCGGAATACGGCACCCCAGACGATGCCTGGCAGGGTCGGCTGGCGATGCTTGCTGCGTCTCCTCCTCGTGTCTCCGCGTGCTTGGTGAACACGAGGCGGTATCCGGGGAGGAACGCGGTCGCGTAGAACTCCGCGGTTGGCGCGGTGCGGTGGATCTCGTTGTCGTCGATGTTTGATCCGTAGGCGAAGTACCGGTGTTTGAGTTGTGTGGTGGGGTATGCTGCGATCGCGTCCATTCGTCGGAGGAATTGTTGCCGGGGCTGGCTGGTCTGGCCGGCTCGTAGGGTGGCGAGGAATTGCTCGAACTCAGCCTTGACTGCGTCGTGGAAGCGTTCGCGATTGATCGTACTGGTGTGTGTGGTGGGGTCGCTCGATCATCGCGAGCGTGTCGATGCGGATTTTCCACCCGCCGCGTGTTTCGCCGTTGTGGAGGATGCCGTTCCTGACGTAGTGGAAGAAGTCGTCACGGTCTTTCCTGCTGAACTCGGAGAAGGTGGTGGTGCTGAGGAAGGTCTTGAAGCTCTGCGATGGGCTTACGTCGCCCGTGCTGACTCTGCCTTCGCGAAATGATTGGATGGTGTCGATGAGGAGGACAGTCAAGTGCGAGGATCGCGAATCCTGGCACGATCGTGGCGTTGTCCTCGTTGAACGCGCGTGCGAGGGTGTCGATGGGTTGGAGGAATCGCTCGTGGATGCGTCGTTCGACGGCGTTGAGGACTTCCTGCCAGTCGCTCGCATCGGGGTCAATGCTCGTCAGCTTTGGGCGCAGTTCGTGGTAGCGTGCCACGGTGAAGCCGGAGGCTAACTCGGTTGTGGGGATCCATATCGTCTCGCCTGCTCGTTCGGGCATTTTTTTCGGCTTGGGTGCCGGTTCTTATTCTGGCATTTGACGACTTTCCGAGGGGGCGAGGGGTAAAACCTGGGGACGAACGAGATGTTTACTTTTGCCTGCCCAAGACCATTTCCCCGCCGACATTCCCACAGCGACTACCTTCGGCAATCTCCTCTTGCCAATCTTCTCCAAAAACCTGGTTAACGGCTCGTCCGTCCCTGGGTTTAACCCCGTATAAACTTCGCCCGAGATTTTCCCGCGAACGGCGCGAGCCTAAGCTCTCCCTCAGAGCACGGAAGTCTGAAAGGTAGAGATCATCTTCGTGGATAAGCTGGGCTTCGCATCGTTGAATGAGTTGATCGAGTTTGCTTCGTCCGAGCACGTGGGCAGCCGCAACGGCCCGCATGCACCGCGCACCCAGAATCGGTGAATGCAATCGATCCTCGGGCGCCGCGCTGGCCAGCACGCGGTATGCGGACTCTACATCCGAATGGGCAGACAGGTAAGGCAAGCCGATCTTCTCGAACGCTCCCGCAATCTGCTCGGCCACGGCGGCAACATCATCAAGCTCGGAGACGGTCCAGCGCAAAGGTTGCCGTCTGGAGAGATTGCCTAGTTCTGCACCCAATGTAGTGCTTCTGCGCTTTTCGGCATCCGTTAGGCCCATCTCGCACTGATTCACGACTTGCTCAATGGCATCAACGCGAACTGCTACATCTGCCGTGACATCCATGTCAGTTTCATGGCGAATGAAGCTGACATGGAACGCCGAATGGCCACCTGGAACATCTCGATAGAACGACTGGCCAACGGGTTTCGGCTTGAACCCATGCGCCGCCATGCGCGTTCCTAGTTGCTCCAAGACTGCGCGTTCCGCGCTTGTGTTCGCCTTTCTTCAATCTGGGTAGCGCCTCTCTTCTGTTGGGAACTTAACCTTTCGACCCCGCAGATTCTCGGGAGCGTTCTTGCCCACTACCTTGCCGCCTTGATTAGCAATTTCGGCATCTTTGGCCCGCTGCGCAGGGTTCCGCGAGATCCGGGTCCGACGCTCTCGACTCCCGAACTCGGCTGCGGGAGACGTCGGACGCCGATCTGGACCCCGGGCGGGATCGTGGCGGAAGTTGTTGGGAG
>CAWELS010000036.1:0-9678 GCA_963809945.1 Bryobacterales bacterium
CGGATTTCGGCACGTCAGTGGACGTCCGGTTTCTCGACGGGATTGCACCGGTGGATAACAAGCTCGTGGGGATCCTCGACCTCGACCGGCTCCTGGCCGGCGATCTCGCCGCCGCCGAGAGTGAAATGGGGTAGCCCTCATGGCGGGCGCCGGATCTCGACCTTCGCGGCGCAGCCCGGATCAGCCGGGCGCGCCGCACCCTTCGAGACGCACCTTCGGGGGGCCGGGCGCCGGGGCTGATCGCGCCACGGCTGGTGCCAGTAGGGAACTCTGGCGTACGGGAACAGTCACGCCGGTGACCATCTCGATCGAGAAGGCCCACTGCCGCGGCCTGCGTCACTGGCCCGGGAACACGGCCGCGGTTCCTCGACTGAACACCGGCTGTGCGGCTCGCCGCCATTCGTGGTTGGCCCCTTCTCTCACCGGGTTCGGCGAACATCCACCATGGCGGGTCCTGACAGGAGTATTGAAGTTATGGCTACGGCCGTAGGCGGTCCCACAAACCGGATTCTGACCGACGAGGATTTCGAGGCCTTTCAAGACCTGTTCCTGAGGGAAACCGGCATCTTCCTGCGGGACGGCAAGCGTCCGCTGGTGGTCTCGCGGCTCTCGAAGCGGCTCCGGGCACTCGGGCTCGAGAGCTTTGCCGAGTACCGGAAGCTGCTCAAGGACGGGGATCCGGGGGGCGGGGAGCTGCGCCGCGCGATCAACGCGATCACCACCAATAAGACGGAGTTCTTCCGGGAGCGCCATCAATTCGATTGGCTCGTCGAGCACGTCGTGCGGGAGGCCCGGATTCGCACCCCGCCGGGACGGCCGGTCGACCTCGACGTGTGGTGCGCGGCCTGCTCGACGGGAGAGGAGGTCTATTCGATCGCGATGACCATCGCCGAGGCGCTCGGCTCGCTCGAGGCGTGGCGCGGCCGCCTGCTTGCCTCCGACATCGACGAGGACGTGCTGGCGAAGGCCGTGGCCGCGATGTATCCGCAGGAACAGGTCGCCGGCATTCCGCTCGAACTCCGGCGAAAGTACCTGCTGCGCGGGACCGGCGAGCGGCGCGGCCTGGCGAAGATCCGACGGGAGCTGCGGGAACGGGTAACCTTCGAGCGCATCAACCTGATCGCCCAGCCGGCCGATGGGCGACGCTTCGACGCCATCTTCTGCCGCAACGTCATGATCTACTTCAATCAGGACACGCAGCGGCAGGTGGTCGAGGCGCTCCTGGCCAAGCTCACCCCGAATGGGCACCTCTTCGTGGGCCACTCCGAGAACCTGTACTTCATGAATGACGCGGCGGCTGCTGTGGGCCACGCCGTCTACCGGCCAGCAGGGCGGAGGAGAGCGGGATGAGGCCCTCCGAGGACCGTCCCGCCCGGGTGTCGATCCATATCGGCGACGTCTTCGCCTCCAGTCTCCCCGCCGAAGTGCAGACGGTGCTCGGCTCCTGCGTGGCCGCGTGCCTGTTCGATCCCGAGGCGAAGATCGGCGGGATGAATCACTTTATGCTGCCCGACGGGCGGTCGGACGCCGAGGTCCCCGCCCGCTATGGCGTGCACGCCATGGAGTTGCTGATCAACGAAATCATGCGGCTCGGCGGCGACCGCCGCCGGCTCCGGGCCAAGGTCTTCGGCGGGGCTGACCTGCTGGGGTTCCGCTCGACGATTGGAAGCGGGAACGCGAGCTTCGTGCGCCGGTTCCTCGCAATGGAGAACATCCCGGTGCTCTCTGAACGCCTCGGTGGAAACTCGCCAGTGGCGGTTCGGTTTCATACCAGCACGGCACGCGCCCTCGTCAAGCCGGTGCGCGACGGCTCCCTGAGCCAGTTACGGGAGAAGGAGGAGAAGTACCGGTCGCGGCTCGAGCGGAAGCTTGCCCGGCCGGCGCCGGAGGAAGTGACGCTCTTCTGAGGGAGATAACCATGAAACGGATCAAGGTGCTGATCGTCGACGACTCCGCCCTGGTGCGCCAGGTGCTGACGGCAATTCTCGAGCGGCACGCGGACATCGAGGTGGTCGGCACCGCCTCCAATCCATACCAGGCCTGGGAAAAGATCGTGGCGCTCTCGCCCGACGTGATTACGCTCGACGTCGAGATGCCGCGGATGGACGGGCTGACGTTCCTCGAGAAGCTGATGCGGGCCCGTCCGATGCCGGTCCTGATGGTGAGTTCGCTTACTGAATCCGGCTGCCAAACCACGCTACGCGCGCTCGAGCTGGGTGCGGTGGATTTCGTCACCAAGCCGAAGGTCGACATCGTCCGCGGCACCTCCGAGCGGTCCGGCGAGATCGTGGCGAAGCTGCGGGCGGCGGCGGTGGCGCGGGTGCGCAGGCGGTCCGCCGTCGCCGCGACGAAACCGGCCGCGCTGCCGGCGGCCGGGCCCGCGAGATTCCGCGCCACGCACCGCGTGATTGCCGTCGGGGCCTCGACGGGCGGCACGGAGGCGCTGCGGGAGTTCCTCACCGCGATGCCGGCCGACGCCCCCGGTATCGTCATCGTGCAGCATATGCCGGCCGGCTTCACGAAGACGTTCGCGGCCCGGCTGGATTCACTGTGCCGGATCCGGGTGGCGGAGGCGTGCTCCGGCGACCGGGTGCTGCCCGGCCACGCCTTGATCGCGCCGGGCGACTATCACCTGGAGGTGCTCCGGGACGGCGCCAACACCGTCGCGCGCGTACACCAGGGCGAGCGGATCTCACACCATCGACCCTCGGTGGACATCCTGTTTCATTCCTGCGCCAAACACCTGGGAGCCAACGCCGCCGGCGTGATCATGACCGGGATGGGCGCCGACGGGGCCCGCGGACTGCTCGCGATGCGCGAGGCCGGCGCCCGAACGTTCGCCCAGGACGAGGCCACCTGCGTCGTCTTCGGCATGCCCGGCGAGGCCGTGGCCCTCGGCGCCGCCGAGGAAGTGCTGCCGCTGAACCGTCTGGCCGGATCGGTGCTGCAGAAGATTTGAGGGGGGCGCGCGGATCGATTCACTTGCCCCCGCGACCATCGGTTCGCACCCAAACAGGCGAGCCATCGGACCAATGTCACGTCCTTTTCACGCGCGGAAGCTGCAGCCTAATATTGTTCAGTTACCTCGTGGGGCGGGTCTCCCGACCCGCCGGCCGACGTCCTCGGTGGACTCTTCCGGGCATCGGAGAGCCGGACCAGGAGGTCTGGAGGATCGTTGACGTCCGCCTTACGCGATAACGTCGCGCCTTTCCGTTTCCAATGGGGCTCAAACTCCGCTCCCTTTGGTCACGGCTCGCTGGCGCCGTTCCGCCCGGTGCGAGCCGTGACCGGAGGGAGCGGAATCCGCACCTCGATTCCGGTGCCACCCTCGCGAGAGCCACCATCCGGCGAGTTCGCCCGCGCGGCTTTCATCAATATGGGTGGCCCTCCGGGCCACGGGGACTCCCTCACGGTCGTGGGCCAGCAGCAGTGGAGCATTCACGCGAGCCAGTGAAGTGCGTCGGAGATTCTGCGGCATAGGAAAGCCGCTTGCTGACGCGCGCGGTTCAGTGCTGGTGGTCAGTTAGCACAGAACCGCGACTGTCAGCGAGCGCAGCATAATGGTCGAAATGAGAGACGCGGACCACTAGATATGCCTACTCCCCCAAATACTTTCCTAACCATGCCAGTAACTCATCATAGAAGTATTTACTATCCTCCCCGTTCATGATCCAATGGTTCGCCCGCGGGAAGACGATCAGGCGGCTTGGAATCTGGCGGCGTTTTAGAATGCTCCAGTAAGCAAGGGTCTGGTTCAGCGGTACCCGAAAGTCATTGATCCCGATCGTGAGCAGCACCGGCGTCTTGAAGTCCGCCGCGTGGGTAAACGGGCTCTGCTTTCGCCAGACGGGATTGCCGTCCCAAGGCGGCCCGCCCAGGTTCTGTTCCCGGTGGTAGATCACGTCGCTCGTCGCCCATTGGCTCTCCAGACTGATCAGTCCGGCGTGGCTGTAGAGGCAGCGATAGCGGCCGGTGGTCGCTTGCAGCCAGTTGGACAGATGCCCACCGTAGCTCGCGCCCCCGGCCGCGATGCGCGTCTTGTCAATGAACGGGAAACGCTCGAGCGCCACGTCGACGGCCCTGTTCACCTCCGCCGCCGGTGTGGCGAGCGGGTCTCCCTGAATCGCCTGGGCGAACTTCTCGCCGAAGCCCACCGACCCCGTGTAGTTCGTCGTCAGGACGACATACCCGGGGCTGGCCATCAGGAGAAAGTTCCACCGCGGATGGAAGATATCGCCCTGCATGCTGTGCGGACCGCCGTGCATGAAGACTACCAGCGGATATTTGGCGTTCTCGTCGAAGCCCGGCGGCAGAAACAACAGGTTGTGGATCTTGCGGCCTTTGTATTCGAAGGTGAACGGCCGCCCCGGCTGCGTATCGAGCCGGGCGACCGCCTCCTTGTTGAATTCGGTCAACGCCCGGTGGTTCCCGGCCGCGACGTCGATGCGCACCACTTCGTCCGGCGAGCGGTGGCTCTGCCAGTTGGCCACAATCACCGGACCCGCGCCCGCGACCGACAGTCCGGAATACGAACCCTCTTTGGGCTCCACGATCGCCTCCACCGGACCACCGGCAGCGTCCATGCGGAAAATCTTCGTGGCGCCTGCATCGTCGGCCTCGAGATAGACGTCCTTGCTGTCGGCGGAGAAACCGTATTCGGCGACGCTACGGTCCCAGTTGCCGGTCACGACCCTGGCCGTCCCGTCCGGCGGCCACGCGAACATTGCCAGGCGCTCGTTGTTGTAGACGTACTTATTGATGGGCTCGTAAAGCGCGTAGAGCGCCTGCCCGTCGGGCCGGAAGCGAGGACCCGAGTAGCTATCGCCGCCCGGCGTGAGGTCGCGCGGTTCGCCGCCGTCGAGCCCTACCCGGTACAGATGCCGGATCACGGTCGCGTGAGCCGCTTCGTCCGCGTTCACCAGCGCCGAGAAGACGATCGACTTGCCGTCCGGCGTCCAGACGCCATCCGGCTCGCCGAACCCCGGCCGCCGGGCCAACTCCGTGCCGGCGAGCAGGTTCCTGGGCTTGGCGTCCGGGGCCGGCTCCTGAATGAAGAGGTGGGTGCGGATGTCGTCGAGCCAATGGTCCCAATAGCGGATCGGGAAGCCGTCGTAGGTGTGGGCCTCGTACTTGTGTTGCTGGCGCCGCTCCGACTCCTTGCGGATCGCCTCGTCGTCGTAGGCGCCCGGGTAGACGTCGCTCGCGAACAGCAGCATCGTCCCGTCCGGACTCCACTGCGGCGAGGCGGCGCCCATGGCGAGATTGGTCACCCGCCCGGCTTCCCCACCCTGGGCGATGTTCATCACGTAGATTTGCGCCTTCTCGTCGCCCGCGCGCCGGGCCGAGAACGCGATGCGCCCGCCGTCCGGACTCCATGCCACCCCGTTCTCAGGGCTCTTACTAAACGTGAGCCGCCGCGGAGTCGACGAGCCATCGGAGGGAACGATCCACAGATCGGACACCTGATCGTCAGCGTTGTAGGCCGGCTCGACCACCGAAGTGATCACCAACTTCCCGTTTGGACTCGGCACCGGCCGCCCGACCCGCTTCATGAGCCACATCGTCTCGTGAGTAATCGGCTCGACATCAGCCGGATAGGCAAGAACACCGGCCGTCAGAAGCACAAGAATACGAAGCCAAAACATATCGCCGACTATACTACCGCCACCGGCGGGGAACGTTGGCGCCAGGCCGTCGAGGGCGCGACTCAGGCCGGTGACGATCGAGTCGATTACACTCTAACCATGCGGCGGCGAACGGGGATGCGGGTTCTGGCGGTGGCGGCTGTCGCTATGGCGGCGGCCCTGATCATCCCCGGCGTCAGGGAGCGGGGAGTGCCCGCCGGGGAGAAACTGCTCGGCCGCTCAACGCTTTCCTGGTCGCAAGTTGCCCTCGGGATGGTTCCTCGGGGCTGGCGGGATTCCGCCAGGGCGACGTTCGGAATGACTGAGACTGGTACTCAAACAATGCGGCACCTCGATTTTCCCACGCTCATCGCTGACGGACCGAAGAAGAGCTATCCGATCTTCAACGGCCAGACTCCTAACCTGACGGGCCTCGATTGCCACTACTCGGTGCTGCGGGGAGCCGCGATGCCCCACCCGCCACACCAGCACTCCGATGAGGAAATTATCGTTCCGATCCTCGGCGAGGTCTACATCATCCGCTGGGCTTCTCCGGAGTCCACGAAGGAGAACATAGAACGTATCGGCCCTGGCCGGATTGTGTATTTCGCCTCCGGGCAGACCCATGCGATGCGGGCGGTGGGTCCGGGATCGTCGACTTACCTGATTTTCCGCTGGTCGGGACATCCGGTGGAGGCGGACGCGCTCGGGTCCGGTGTTTTCGACTTCCGGGGCGGCCTTCAGGCCGGCCTGGAGTCGCGGGAGGCGAGGAACGAGGCCGTGTTGATCGATTCCCCGACGCAGATCCTCGGACGGCTCCATTGCGAGCTCGGCATCGCCAAACCGGGCGCTCGAGCGGAGATTCGCCGGGGCACGCACGACACCGCGATCATTCTTCTGAGCGGCTCGTTCGAGGGAGATGGACAACCGGTGGACGCACCCGCGGTGGCCTTTTATCCGGCGCACCAGCCGTACGGATTCCGAGCGACCGGCTCGGCGCCGGCGCAGTACCTCGAACTGGAGTTCGACGGCCGGTCGACGGCGGTGCCGGAGTGAGGGTGGGGGCGTCCAAGACGATGGCTGTCTTGCTGAGTTAGCCGGCTCGGGGGCCTCAGCCCCGATCCCGTCTGGGGCGCCGAGGAGAAGTGCTCGCCAAGACCATCATCTCCATGGGCGGCCCGCGGCGGGCCATGGGGACTCCGTTGAGAGTCGTGATTTTCATCGCGATGTGAACGACAGACTCCGCTCCCTTCGGTCACGGCTCCCATTGAGTGGAACGCTGCTATTGGAGCTCTGACCGAAGGGAGCGGAGCAAAGCATCTCGATCCCGGTGTTACGCCCTCTCGTGCCCGGTACGGCATTTTCGCTTTGGGCGGCCCGCCGGTTGATGGCGACTCCGTGACAGTCGCGGCATGCGGAGACACGCTAGGGCGCGGGCGTCCGGCTTACTGACCGGCAACCAGTGACCAGTCCTCGGGGACCTGGCCTTCCGGAAGGAGTTCGCCTTTGTCGAGATAGCGGGTCGCCCGGGCAGTCCGGGCGGCGTGGGGGTCGTGGGTGACCATCACGACCGTCTTGCCGAATTCCTGATTCAAGCGCGATAGCAGGTTCAGAACGTCCTGCGCCGATTGGGCGTCCAGGTTGCCGGTGGGCTCGTCGGCGAGGATCAGATCCGGGTCGGTAACGATGGCGCGGGCGATGGCAACGCGCTGCTCTTGGCCGCCGGAGAGCTGGCGGGGCGTGTGCGACATGCGGTCGCCGAGGCCGACCAGGTCGAGCGCGTACTTGGCGTGCTCCAGGCGCTCCTTCTTCTTGAGGCGCGTCAGCTTCAGCGGCAGTTCGACGTTCTCGAGCGCCGTGAGCACCGGGATCAGGTTGAAGTTCTGAAAGACGAAGCCGATGTGGGTGTTGCGCCAACGGGCGATCGCGTTGTCGTCGAGCCCGCCGAGGTCCTGCCCGGCGGCTTGGATCTGGCCGCCGGTGGGACGGTCCATGGCCGCGATGAGGTGCAGCAGCGTGGATTTGCCCGAGCCCGACGGTCCCATCAGGGCGATGAACTCACCTTGGAGGACGTCCAGGTTGACGTCCCGCAGCGCGACGACATGAAACGAGTCGCGCACGAATTCCTTGGTCAGTGCTCTGGTCGTGATGATCGCTTGGTCCATGAGTTGTTCCTTCGCAGATGCCGCCGCTGTCAGTTCTCCCGCAGGCGCACCCGGTCGCCGTCCTTCAGCTCGGCCGGCGGGTTGACGATGAGGTCCTCGCCGCCACGAAGCCCCTCGTCGATGCGCAGGCCCTGGCTGGTCAGGCCGCCGGTGCGGATCGCGCGCCGCACCGCTCTTCCATCCTCGTACAGGAAGACGGCGTCGTCGCGCACCGCGCCCGATCGGCACGAAGACCACGGGCCGGGCCGCGGCCGCGCCGGACTCGCTCGCCTTCCTCGTAGAACGCCACGCTCGCGTTCATCTCCGGCCGCAGATACTCGTCCGGCTTCTGGATCTTGACCTTCACCTGAACGGTCGCCTTCTGGCGGTTGGCCTCGGGCGAGATCTCCTCGATGAAGCCTTCGTACTCGCGGTCCGGATAGGCGTCGGTGGTGACGACTCCCGGCTGCTCCGGGCCGAGCTTGGCGAAGTCGTTCTGATTGATGTCGAGCTCCACCTGCAGGTCGTCCAGGTCCGCCAGCGAGACCACGTAGCCCTTGGCGCCGCGCTCGCCGACGAAGCTGGTGGTGACGTACTCGCCGATTTCGACCTCGCGCTCGAGGATCGTCCCGTCGACCGGCGCCCGGATGACCGTGTTGACGAGCTGGTTGTTGAAGTACGCGACCTGCCCCTCGGCCTCCTCGATCTGGCCCTTGACGGCGTCGATCTCCTCGACGCGCGGACCGATGCGCATCAGCCGTAGGTGCGCTCGAGCGACCGCACCCGGGCGGCCTGCGCGTCGTAGTGCGCCTGCGCGTCGTCGAGCGCCTGCTGGCGAGACCACATCCTCGGCGACCAGCTTCCTGGTGCGCTCAAGCTGGATGCGGGCGTTGTCAAGATCCGCCCGGGCCTGTTCGAGGTTGGCCTTGGCGACGGCGATCTCCTCGGGCCGGTTGCCGTTTTCGAGTTCCCGCAACCGCGCCTGAAGCGCCGCCAGCCGGCCGTGTCCCTGCTGGAGTTGGGCGGCGTACTCGTCGTCCTCCAGCCGCACGATCGGCTGGCCCGCCTTCACCTTGTCGCCCTTCTCGACGCCGATCCACTCCACCCGCCCGACCACTTTCGAAGCCAGCTCGATCTTATGTGCCGCGATGATGTAGCCGGTGGCGTTGAGGATGATGCGGCGTCCCGCGGCACTCGCCGACGTCGTCACCGGCGTCACCCGCTGCACGTCGACGTCGACCGCGGCGTTGAGCCGGCTGTAGACGAAGCTGCCGGCGCCAAGGATCAGGATCAGCAGATGCCGATCAGCGTCGCCCGCACGGCCCAGGCCGGCGGACCGTCAGCCGTCTTCTGCGACTTGTCGATGCGAAGCTTGCTCAGATCGGATGACATGGCTCCACTCAGACCTGCCGCAGCGCGGTCAGCATCTCCTTGCGGGCGGCCGAGGCGGCCGGGAAGAGTCCGCCCAGCAGTCCCATGAGCAGCGCGAACACCAGGCTCAGGGCAGCGATCGGCGGACTGACGAGAAGTGGAAGCTCATCTCGCTGAAGGTCGTGAAGCTGGCAGATGCCGGTGGTGACGTTGGTGAGCGGCAGCACCAGCAGGATGCCGAGGATCCCGCCGACGAGCGAGAGCAGCAGCGCCTCGATGGTGAAGCTCGCCAGGATGCTGAAGCGCGAGAAGCCGAGCACACGGAGCGTTCCGATCTCGGCCGAGCGCCGCGCGACGGCCGCATACATCGTGTTCATCGCGGCGAAGCAACTGCCGATGGCCATGATGACGGCGACGAACAGTGCCCATGCCGAGGATCGGGGCGGCCGAGCTCTGCTGGTCCATGTAGTAGGCCCGCTCCGTCTGCGCCATGACGTTAAGCCGGCGGTCGCCTTCGATCTCATTGATGAGCGTTTGCA
>CAWELS010000037.1:0-18166 GCA_963809945.1 Bryobacterales bacterium
GGCGGGGCCTCGATCTGCTCCATATTCAGGTTGAGGACGTCGCTGACGGCGTCCACTACCAGGCCGATCGTCTTTTCAAGCACCGCCACCAGCAGGATGACGGTGAACTTCGAGTACTCGACCTCAGGCATCGAAAATTTCGCCCGCAGGTCGACCACCGGCACGACGGCGCCGCGCAGGTTGATGACGCCCTTGATGTGGTGGGGCGTGTTCGGAATCGGTGTAATGGCGGAGTAGCCCTTGATCTCCTGCACCCGCAGGATCTCGATGCCGTACTCTTCCTCACCGACGGTGAAGCTGAGATACTGGCCGCTGGCGGTCTCCTCCGCCTCGATGGTGTTCCGGGTCGCTGTCTGTCCCATCGTCGTCCTCCGCTCAATACTCCTCGAAGCCTTCATCGGAGGAGTGCGACTGATGCAACGCCACCAGGTCGCGCGTCTCGCCGGACGGCGCGGCGACCGGCCGAAGCGCGGCGCGCCCGGCGACCGGCTGCTTCCTGGCCGCCCGGGCCGGAACCGCGGCCCCGTCTTCCTCCCCGAGGCGGAAGCGTGCGGCCAGCTCCTGCATCCGCGTCGACTGCTCGTTCAAGCTCTGCGCCGTCGAGCTCAGCTCCTCGGTCTGGGCCGAGTTGGTCTGCGTCACCTTCTCCATCTGGTTCATCGCCTTGCTGAGCTGATCGATACCGGTGGACTGCTCGGCCGAGGCCGCCGCAATCTCCGACACGATGTCGGTGACGCGCTTGACACTGGTGACGATCTCCTCGAGCGTCTGGCCCGACTTGTTCACCAGCTCGGTGCCGCCCTCGACCTTACGGACCGAGTCCTGGATGAGGGCCTTGATCTCCTTGGCCGCCGTCGCGCTACGCTGCGCCAGGTTTCGGACCTCGGCCGCCACCACGGCGAAACCGCGTCCCTGCTCGCCGGCCCGCGCCGCCTCGACGGCCGCGTTGAGCGCCAGCAGGTTCGTCTGGAACGCAATCTCGTCGATGGTCGTGATGATATCGGCGATGCGCTTGGAGGAGTCGTTGATCTCCTTCATCGCACCGACGGCGTTGCCGACCACCTGCCCGCCCTTCTCGGCCGAGTCGCGTGAGCCGGAGGCCAGTTGGTTGGCCTGCTGGGCGCTGTCGGCGTTCTGCTTCACGGTCGCCGTCATCTCCTCGAGGTTCGCCGAGGTCTCCTCCAGGCTCGACGCCTGTTCCTGGGCGCCGCTCGAGAGCTGCTCGGAGGCCGAGGCCAACTGCTCGGAGACCGCCGCCACCTCGCTTGCGCGGTCGCGAATCTCGGCCAGCGCCGCGCGCATCCGTTCCACGGCCGTATTCAAGGCCCGGGCCATGCGCCCGATCTCGTCCTTGCTCGTCCGGTCCAGCTTCTTGGTGAAGTCGCCCTGGGCCACCGCTTCGAGCACCCTCACTGTTTCCATCAGCGCTCCGGCGATCTGCCGGGAGAGCAGGAAGCCCAGCCCCACGGCCAGCAACAGTCCGACGCCGATCACCGTCAGCATCTGGGTCCGCGCCGCGGCCGCCTCGTCCTGGATGTTGGTGTTCGTCTCCTCGGCGGTGCGGGCGTTGATGTCAATCAGCTTGCGTAAGTTGGTGCGGGCATCCGCCTGCATCTGCCTCGCCTCGCCGGCGAAAACCGCGTTGGCCTGCGCGTCCTTGCCTTCGAGTGCCAGCGCGAGCCCCTGGGCCCGCAGTTTCTTGTACCGCTCCCACGGTTCTAGGAACTTCGGCAGCGTCTGCTGCTCCTCCTCGGCGAGTTTTGTTTTCTCGTACCCGGCCATGTAGTCGTCGCACTTGGCCGACTCCTCGTCAATGACGGACGCCAGCTCGCGGCGCTCGGCCAGATCGGTCGTCGCCATCATCTCGTACAGGTTGATGCGGGTGATGAGCAGGGCCGCATTCGCATAGCCCAGATCCCGCAACGGTACCGCCCGGTCGGCATACATCGCCTCCGCCTGCCGGCTCATGTTGTCGGCGCCTGACAGCCCCAGCCACCCGACCACCGCGGCGATCGCCGCTACGATGACGAAGCCCGCCATCAGCTTCCCTCTGACACTCAAGTTTTCAAACCACTTCATGACAATGACTCCTGAGTTGATTCCTTATTCAAAAGATCGAGATTCGGACCCACCTCCTGGCGGGCCCAGCGGCCCTGGCCGCCGGTCATCAGCGCGATGCCCGGAACGTCCAGGATGAGGGCGGCACGGCCGTCGCCCAGGATCGTCGCCCCCATGGCGCCATCCACTCTTCGGAAATTCGCTTCGAGACTCTTGACCACCACCTGCTGTTGGCCGAGCAACTCGTCCACCAGCAGAGCCATCCGCCGTTCTTCGTGCTCGACGATAACGACGGCGGCGGCCGCCGGGTCGAGCACGGCGCCGGGCACCCCGAAACAGTCCGTGCAGCCGGGTCAGTGGCAGGGCCTCCTGACGCACCATGACCACCTCGCCCTTGCCGGCCAGCGTCTTGACCTCTTCCCGGCGCGGCCGGATCGTCTCGACGATCGAGGTCAGCGGCAGCACGTAGGCTTCGGCGCCGACTTTGATCAGTAGTCCGTCGAGGATGGCCAGCGTCAGCGGCAGCCGAACCCGGAAAGTGGTTCCTTTGCCCGCCTCGGTCGACACCTGAACGGAGCCGTTCAGCGCCTCGACATTTCGCTTGACCACATCCATGCCGACGCCCCGGCCCGACAGGTCGCTCACCCGCTCGGCGGTCGAGAAGCCCGGCTCAAAGATGAGCGACCGCGTCTCCTCCTCGCTCAGTTGGTCGGCCGGGCCGATGAGGCCGACTTCGGCGGCCTTGGCGCGAATGCGCCCCGCATCGAGACCCCGGCCGTCGTCGGCCACCTCAACCACGACGCTGCCGTTCTCGTGGAACGCCCGCAACCGGACGACGCCCTGCTCGGGTTTGCCGGCCCGCTCCCGCTCCGCCGGCAGGTCGATGCCGTGATCCACGGCGTTGCGTACCAGGTGTGTCAGCGGATCCGCCAGGCGCTCGATGACGCTCTTGTCGAGCTCGGTGTCCTCGCCCGAGGTCTCGAGCACGATCTTCTTGCCGGTCTCCGCCGCCAGGTCCCGCACCAGCCGCGAGAAGCGTCCGAAGACCCCGCCGATCGGCTGCATGCGGACGGCCATGACGCGCTCCTGCAGCTCCCGCGTGTTGCGCTCGAGCGTGGTGAAGGCCTCGAGCAGCTCGCCCAGCCGGGCGAGGGAGAAGTCGCTCAGAATCTGTCCGGCCATCGACTGGGCGATCACCAGTTCGCCCACCAGGTCCACCAGCTTGTCCACCTTGCCGGTGGCGACGCGGACCGTCGAAGATTCGATGGCCGGTGCATGACGCCGGGCTGGCGGCGCCGAGCCGGCCGCTCCGGCCCGCTCTCGCTCCGCCTCCCGCTCCACCGTAATCACCGCCCCGTCCTCGACGAAGGCGAAGACCTCGCGGAGTTCCTCGGCCTCCCGCATCGTGCGCAGCCGGCATTCCCAGCCCAGGTAGCAGGTGTCCGGATCGAGCGCGGCGAGCGTCGGCAGCCGGTCCAGATCCGCCTTGGCTTCCAGCAACTCGCCCAGTCCGGCCAGCTCCCGCAGCGCGAGCAGCGGATCCATGCCCGTCGCAAACAGCTCCGGGGACGGCTGGAAATGGACCCGATAGACAGTCCCGACGGGCGCGGAGCCGGCGGTGAGCGTCTCTTCGATCTCGGCGAGTATCCCGTCGTTGGCCGCCGGCGGAGCCTCCCCGCTCCGCGCCGCCGCCACGGCTTCCTTGAGCGCGTCACTTGCGCGCAGCAGCAGCCCGCTGAGCGCCGGCGTCACCTCCATCTCCTCGTTGCGCAGGCGGTCGAGCACGCTTTCGAGCGAGTGGGCATAGCGCACCACATCGTCGAAGCCCAGCATCCCGCCGCTACCCTTGATCGAGTGTACGGCGCGGAAAACGCCGTGGAGCAGCTCGCTGTCGCCCGGGACGGCCTCCAGCCGCAGCAGCCCTTCCTCCATTACCGCGACGTGCTCGGCGGCCTCTTCGAAGAAGACATCCCGGAACCGGTTGAAATCGTTCTGCATCTTGCGTCCTTTACGGCAGCACCTTGGCGATCACGAGCGCCAGCTTCTCCGGGCTGAACGGCTTGACGATCCAGCCGGTAGCGCCGGCGGCGCGGCCCTCCTGCTTCTTGGCGGGTGCGCTCTCCGTGGTTAGCATCAGCACCGGTGTGTACTTTGAGGCGCTGCGCGCGCGCAGGCGGCGGATGAACTCGATGCCGTCCATCACGGGCATGTTGAGATCGGTGATGATCAGGTCCACCCTCTTCTTCTCCAGCCGGCTGAGACCTTCGGCCCCGTTGGCCGCTTCGATCACCTCGAAGCCCGACCGCGCGAGAGAAAATGTCACCATCTGGCGCATGGCGACCGAATCGTCAACGATTAATGCTGTTCTGGGCATCCAGGTCTCCGCTCTCACCATCCGGCACGAACCGGGAGATCACCCCGGCGACCTCCAGGCCGCGGCCGAGTTCGGCGTTGGGCGGGAAGGCCGTCATGGTGCGGCCGCGCGCGGCCAGTTCCTCTTGCAGGGCCAGCAGCACCTGGAGCGGCGCCGCGCCGATGTAGGTGGCCTGGCGCCAGTCGATCTCGACGTCGCTCGCGCCCGTGGCCAGATCGAGGGCCGTTTGGTGTAGCTCGGCCGCCTGATTGAGGCCGAGCGATCCGGCAAGCACCAGGCGCCGGGTGTCCTTGTCCGATTCGACCGCGATCGCGGGGTGTGGGGTGTGTTCCATGGCTCCAATGAGGCATATCGGCGTGGCGGAGAAAATCGAGAGGAAGTTGTCCGAATCAGACGATACGATCAATGTAAGTCGCCATGCCCGACTCAGCCATCCCAAAAAACCGCATCCTGGTCGTTGACGACGACCAAATGGCCCGCCATTTTCTTACCGATCTGCTCGCCTCGTTCGGCTTCGAGGTTCTGGAGGCGGAAGGAGGAGCGGCGGCGCGAAGCCTGATCGAGCGGGACGGCCCGCTCAGCTTTCACTGTGTCGTGACCGACTACCGGATGTCGGCCGGCAACGGGCGCGAGGTGCTCGAATGGGTGCGGCAGCAGCCCGGCAGGCCGGCCACGGTCCTGGTCACGGCTTATGGCGAAAAGGCGGTCGTCAAGGAGGCGCTCCGGCTGGGGGTTTCGGGCTTTCTGGAGAAGCCCTTCCAGGCGGCTGAGCTCAAGCAGGCCGTCGAGGAGGCCGTGCGCATTACCAGGCGCGAGCGGGAGCACAGCACGCTCGAGACCGAGGTGGGGCGCGTGGCCGCGACGCAGCGCCTGATGCGGCGGCGCCAGCTCGGTCCGGGTGTCCGCGTATTCCACCGCGCCCTGTACGCCGCCGGGGGGGACGCCATCTGCCGCTTTGACCTCGGCGGCGGGCGTCATCTGCTGCTCGTCACCGACGTCTCGGGACACGATCTCAACGCGGCCTTTGTCTCGGCGCATTTCGAGGGTGTGGTCCGCGGCATGATCGCGCGCGGCGCCTCCCTCCCGGAGACGTTGCACTACTTCAACCGGCTCCTGCTGTCGGAGTGGAGCACCGGGCTGTTCTCGGTGTCGCTCTGCGCCATCGAGATGAACGAGACCGACTCGACGGCTTCCGTGATTCGCGCCGGTTCGCCGCTGGTGGTCTATGCCGACGGCATGGGGCGGGCGCGCTCGGTCGGTTTCGGCCGGTGTCCGCCGCTCGGCTGGTTCGAGGACGAGGTATTTGCTACCGAGACGATTCCCGTTGAGCCCGGCGGGCGCCTATACACGTGGACGGACGGCCTCGAGGACTTAGCCTGGGAGATGGAGCTGCATCCGCTGAGCCTGGCGTATCATCTGCTCGGCGCCGGCCCCAAAGATCTCGACGCCCGTTGGCCGCCCACCGACGACGTGCTGCTCGCGCGCGCCGAGGTCTGTCCGGGTGCGGCCGTGCCGGGCGGTTACGAACCGCTGCTGACACGCGTTTACCACGCCGGCCACCACGGCGAGATTGATTCCTTTCAGGGCGAATGGGAGCGGAGCTTGCGCTTCGCCCTACCGGCGATCGACGAGGACCGCCTGCTCGACATCCTTCTGTGCTCGCGCGAAGCCGTCCTCAACGCGCTCGAACACGGCTGCGGGCCCGACGAGTTCGCCCGGTTCAGCCTGAGCTATGACCGGGGCGCCAACCGTGTCTGCGCCCGGGTCGAGGATCCCGGCATCGGTCACAATGTCGAGCCCATCGCCGGCTCCGGCGACTGCACGTCCGAGGATCGCCGCCGGGGGCTCGCGCTCATCCATCACTTCAGCGACGCCTGCCGGACAGAGAACGCCGGCGCTCATCTGACCATGGAGTGGACCGCCGGGCCGGTTCCGGCGACAAATGCAAAGGATTAGAAGCATGCATCATACACTCGATTCCGCCGGCAGAGCTCTCGTTGTCGAGTTCCCCGGCGACGTGTTGAGCACCAACATCGACACACTGCGGACGGGCGTCCTGGAACTGGTCGACCGCGACGCGGACCGCTGGGACGTGTTCGAGGCGGATCTCCGCCATGCCCGGATGGTGGATTCGATGGGACTGAACATGATCGTCGGACTGCACAAGCAGCTCCACGCGAGAAGCAAGCGGCTCCGCATCCGGACCGCCAGCGCCCATTTGAGCCGTGCGCTCCGGTTCACCCGGATGGATCAGCTGGCGGAAGTGGTCGAGGAGTAGCGGTGGGCGTGGAGTCAATCAACAGCGCTCGGGACGAGTTCGGCTCCCCGGCCGGCGAAGCGGATGAGTCGGCTGTGGAACGCGAACAGGCCGCGTCGCCGGCGAGCCGCGACCCACTCTGGAGGCACATCCGCCGGGCCGCGGCGCTCCTGGTTCCGGCTGCCGTGCGGCTGCTTGGCCGGACGAGCGATCTGTTCCGCCGGGGTGCGCATGGGCGGGAAGGCCGGCGGCTGCTGGCCCGTCTCGAGGCCGAGTTGCCGGCAGTGGCCGCCATCTCCCCGCGGGCCGAGCGGCAGTTCCTCGACTTCGGCCAGCGGCTGGCGGAGATCACGCCGGCGGCCGACGGACTTGTCGAACAGAGCCGGCGCGTGATGGCAACCGCGCTCGGCCATGACGGTTCCGAGGTCGTCTTCCGTGAGGCCGCCGGCCTGCTCCGCCGCGTGACGGCCGAGGAAGCCGGCGAGTGCGAGTCGACCCGGGCGCTCGCGCGGGAGCTCGAGCACTGCGCGGCGACCATGCGCCAATTCGATTCCCTGCGTTCCGAGCTCGACGACGCCATGGCCATCCTGCGTATCGTCCAGGTGCTCATGCGCACCGAGTCGGCGCACCTCGCCGACGAGGTCCGCGCCATGTTCCTCGACCTGAGCGGCCAGACGCTGGCGCTCGAGTCGGAGATCAACGCCGCCTTCTCCACGCGGCTGGAGGCGGTCGCCGAAATGCGCCGGCGGATCGAGAGCATCCTCCCCGAGATCGCCCGCCAGGAGGCGGCACGTTCCGCCAAGGCCGAGGCGGCGAGAAAGTCGATCGACGTCTCGCTGGACCGGGTGGCCGGTGAGATGAGGAACAATCAATCCCGCCAGATCGGCCTCGGCACGGTCACCGAGGATCTGGCCGGGCACGTCGAGCGCCTGGTGATGGGCCTGCAGACACATGACATCGTCAGCCAGAAACTCGAGCACGTCGTGGGCGCGCTGGCGGACCTGAAGCGCGAGGACGCCGAAGGCCGGAGCGACACGTGGCTGATCGAGCGGCTCCACCGGTTCGCCTCCGTCGAGGCAAAGCAGATCGAAGCGGTCGAGGGCGACCTCGCCCGGGCCATCGAAACGGTCGGCGCGGCCGCCCACGGCATCCTCGAACTGGTCCGGACGTTGAGCGAGGAGTCGGTACTGCTAAAGAGCTTCGGCGACATCACCAGCAGTGCCGCCGACCTGGTGCAGGTCCTGCTCGACGCCTTCGAGTCGACCCGCGAGGTGCGGGCCGCGGGCGCCGCCGACGCCGCCACCACGCGAGAGGCGATCGCCACCGTCAGCGATACGACAGCCGGCCTGAACGAGGCGATGCTCTCGGTGGCCGACCGCATTCGCCTGGTGGCGCTGAACGCGCAGATCGTGGCCATCCAGAAAGGGCAGGGGACCGGACTCGAGGTCCTGGCGGCGCGGGCGGCCGAGATCTCCAGCACGGCCGAGGAGGTCGGCGAACGCGTCTCCGCAGCCGTCGACGATGTCGCCCGCCGCATCGGCGGGGCGCTCGAGGGCTTTGCGGCACTCGAGGCACGTCTCCGGGCGGATGCCGACTCCATCACCGGCGAGGGCGCCGAACACGAGCAGCGCGTTCACGCCGTCCGCGACTCAATGCTCAATGCGCTCTACGAGGTCGGCACGCTGGCCGACCGCATCCGCGCCTCGGCGCAGCCATTGATCGAGGCTGCGGAGTTGCTCGCCGAACCGCTCGAGGTGCTGGGACGGGTGCGCGCGGTTCTCGACGAGGTGGCCGAGACGACTGGTCGCCGCCTGAAGCGCCGTATCAGCGAAGACGAGAGGGCGGGGTGGATCGAACGGCGCTACACCATGCAGGCGGAACGTCACGTCCACGAGACCGCCATCCACGGCGAGATAGCCGAAGCCGGCGCAATGGAACTCGCTCCCGGTGACGTTGAACTGTTCTGAGAATTCGCTTGTTACCCCCCCTTGCCGGGCCGCCAAGTGGGGCAGGTGGTTCGGCCCGGATAGCGTCGGGATAAACCGGCGTGAAGTAGAGAATGAAAGAGCCATACAGGAAGGGAGTAGCGATCGATCCTGGCCCCGAGTCATGCGAGGGTGGCGGTAACGGCGCCCTCAAAGCGTTGGACAGGGGTACAGGCAGGCTGGGTATCCCGGAGTGGTGAGCTTCGAAACCCGCCTATCAGGGGGCCGACGGTGTCAGGCGATCCGGAAGGCAATAAGGCGGGGTGCGCCATCGCGAGTGCGTCGCAACCCTGCGGAGTCGGAAACCCAATACAGGCATAGAAACTTCACGCGCGAGAACCGAGAGACCCCGTTGTTGCCCGAGGTCAGTCGGACACGGACCGCTGGCAGAAGGCGATGAGCTATAAGTCCCAGATGCACGACGGCGGGGAGTCGGGCAGCGGCATAGTACCGGCGGAGCGGTCGAGCGAAGACTTGGGAGGGCCGCAGGAGATCGTGGAGCGAAGGCCGCTGGCAAGGAGAACATGGTCGCGGTAGGGACGGACATTACTGACCGCTCCCCCCACACAGATCCGTGACAGCCGGCGCATGGGTGACACTTGGACCGGCGACATGGGTGACACTCGAGCAGGGACTAATGCGCTGAAATGGGGCCTTTTCCTCTCTCGGATATCCCGCGCTGGCAGGGAGCAGTCAAGAGCGAAGTAATTCGGAATGCAAGCCCTTGTCGGGGTAGCCAGCGGTCGCACAGTCGAGCAATCCGGGGAAGTGTCAGCGAATTTTGTCGAGGTGTCACGCCATTCCGTCCGTCTGTAGCATCGTGCTCGATGCCGGACTCTTGGCTGGCGCCCCATCGCCACGGCTCTAGCATCTCATCGGCCAGCGGTTGCCGCCGGTGATATCCACGATCTGCAGGGCGACGGGGTCGGGCTGGCTCACGCTTTGACCGCCTCGCCACGTCGGGTCTGCCTGGCTGGGGAAGGCCGCTGACGATGACGGGACAACTCAGTGCCGCAGTGCCTTCCCCGTGGGCAACTGCGACGTGTCCCATCCGCCGCCCAGGGCCTGAATGAGAGAGACGCTGGCGAGCATGCGCCGGGTGAGAATATCCACCGCCGCCCGCTGGTTCTGCAACAAACTGGTCTGCGCCGTGATCACCTGCAAATAGTTCGTAAGTCCTCCCCGAAACTGAGCGGTCGAGATATCGAGCGACTGTTGGGCGGCCTTCACGGCGCCGTCGGTGACGGCGGCCTCCTCGGAGAGAATGCGCAGTTGCGAAAGACCGTCCTCCACCTGCTGGAACGCCGTCAGCACCGTCTGCCGGTAGTCCGCCACGGCGGCGTCGTAGGCGGCTTGCGTCAGCCTGACCTGCGCGTGGCGCCGTCCGCCGGCGAAAAGCGTCTCGGCCAATTGCGGACCCAGCGACCAGAAGCGGGTCGGCCAGGTGAGCAGATCCTCGATCAGGCTGGACTGCGAGCCCGCGCTTCCGCTGAGAGTCAGCGACGGAAAGTACGCCGCCTTCGCAATCCCGATCTGTTCGTTCGCTGCCGCGACCAGCCGCTCGGCGGCGGCGACGTCGGGCCGGCGCTCCATCAACGTGGAAGGCATGTCGACCGGCAAGGCGGGCGGTGGCGACTGGGCCGGTACGGCGGGCAGCGACACCTCGGACGGTGGCCTGCCGGTCAGCACGGCGATCGCGTGTTCGAATTGGGCCCGTTGGATGCCCAGGTCGACTAACTGCGCCCGCACGGTTTCGAGCTGCGTCTGGGCCACGTCACCCTGGGATACGCCGCCGCCGGCATACCGGTCCTTGGTCAGCTCAACATAGTCCGTGTACGACTTCACCGTGTCTTCCAACAGTTGCGGCGAGGCCTCGAGGCCCTGCAGTTCGAAGTAGTCCGTGGCAAGCTCGGCCTCGTACAACAGCCGGGCGTTTTCCAGATCGGCCGCCGAAGCCTGCGCGATAGCCGAGCTGGCCGTCACGCCGCGTCGGATACTTCCCCACCCGTCCACCTGATACCCGGCATCAATCGGCACGGTGTACAGGTGCCTCACAGCGGGAGCCACACCGCTGCCGGAAGTCGTACCGGAAGGCGTGGCCGTCACTGCCCGGCAGCACGATGATCAGGTTGCTTCCGATGCTCTGGATCTGCTCCTCGATCCGCTCGGTGGCGCCCGCGCCGATGCCCACCATCGCGATCACGGCCCCCACGCCGATGATGATGCCGAGCATCGTGAGCGCCGAGCGCAGCCGGTTCACCTTGAGCGCGCGGAGGGCGATCCGGATACTGGCCATGAGGTGGTTCATGGTGTCACCGATTCCTCTGGCTCCACGGCGGAAAGCTCCTCCAGGTCCTTACGCGCATTGCGTGGCTCCGCCTGCCGCTCATCGCGCTGCAGCCGGCCATCCCTGAGATGGATGCACCGGTTCGAGTAAGCTGCGATGTCGGGATCGTGCGTCACGAGAATTATCGTGATCCGATGTTCGCGGTTGAGCTGTTGGAAGATCGCGAGGATCTCGAGGCCGGTCCTCGAGTCCAACGCCCCGGTCGGCTCGTCCGCCAGGATGATGCTCGGGTTGTTCACGAGCGAACGCGCGATGGCCGTGGAGGATCTCTGATACGAGCCGCGCAGGGGAATGAAAGCCCGGAGGGGGACTGTGCGATGGCAGTCCGGCGCTGGATGTTCGCAAGAGGCGTCGGGACGGGCGACGAGTGTCGACTTGGCTGGGGTCAGGCAAGAATCGGGCTGAAACCTGGCAGACTCGGCTCCCTGCCTGTCGCGGCTCCCGGGTCACGTCACGACTTCAGAAGAAGCAACTTTCATCGAAGTTTCGGCAGCCCCAGAGCCCGTCACTCCAAAGTCAGATCTGTCTGATCCCGGTTCTGCATGGCAAAGCTCACGCCGTCCGCCCTGAGCCGGTCCTGCAGTTCTGCCACCTTCACCTCTCGGGGGGTGATGCCTTGCTTGCTGGCCAGTGCCGCGGCTACGCCGGCGGCGTGACCCGTCGCGACGCAATTGCCCATGCTCTTGCCCGCGGCGGCGGCGATGTGGGTGGCGGAGATGCAGCGTCCGGCGGTCAACAGGCCATCGAGTTTCTCCGGAAGAATCGCGCGGTATGGCACGTCGTGGATCATCATCCGGGTAAGCTCCGTACCCTTTTGCCCGCCCGGATCGAGATGCCCGCTTCTCCAGGCGATGACGTCGTCAAACGTGCGGCCGGCCTGGGCGTCCTCCTCCGTCAGGACATAGACGCCTTTGACCCGGCGGGTCTCACGAACACTGACCTGCGGTCCGGCTGTCATCCACTCGATTTGCCGGACACTCGGATTCTCCGACTCGCGCACGGCCTGGACCATCTGGAGGGCCTGCCGGCGACTGGCGCACTCGGCCTTCGAGCGTTCGATCGGATCGGTGGCGTCGATGCGGCCCATATCCGCGGTCCCGGCGTGGTTGATCCACCAGCTATGGCTGTGGGCGATCTGCTCGATTTCGAGGAAGCCCGACGTGATGAGCGGGTATTTTTTCTTTCCATTGCGAATGGCCGCCTCAACATCCGATGGCTGGACCTTCGCGTGGTCGATGTTGGTGAGCGCCACGGACAACGTCATAGGCATGAGCTGGTCCGGATCGATCATGGTCTCCGCTCCGGCGTAGTGGGCGACATCGGCATCGCCGCTGCAGTCCACCACGACCTTGGCCCGGACGAGCATCAGGCCCCGCTTCGTCGCCAGCACCACACCGGTGATCCGATTGCCCTCCACGATCGCATCCGCCGCCCGGACGTGCACCAGGTAGCGCGCGCCGACCTCATCGAAAGCGTCGAGGACGGCGACCTTCAGATATTCGACGTTGCACCAAATCTCGTGGGTGCCCAGTCTCACGGCCTGGTCGCCATAGGCGGTGAGCTTCCGGATGACCAATTCGTGAACCTCCGATCGCGGCTTGCTGTTGGGACGCATCTGGTTAATCTGCATCCCCAAAGCCCAGGCCGCCACGCCGCCGAGGAACGAATGGTTCTCGACGAGCAACGTATTGGCCCCGGCCCGCGCGGCCCCGAGCGCCGCTCCGATCCCGGCCGGCCCGCCTCCCACCACCAGGACATCCACCGTGTCCAGCACCGGATAGTCTGGCGTCCTCCGAACGGTCTGCGCCTGGGCCGGGAGATTGGCTCCCGTTCCGGCCAGTGCGAATGCCCCCGCCGCGGTCACCGTCGCGGGCAGGAACCCTCGTCGTGAAAGGCTCCGTTGATTCTTATTCGGCTTCTTCATTGTGGTCACCACCGGCGTACATATTTTGATAACGATATCTGCTTATCGTTATTATCGCCCAGCGAAGGTCAACTCTCCGAAAATCGGGCGAGAGAGTAGCTGGTGCTGCGCCCGCCGCCGGGATTCTGAACGAGGAGCTTCTTTTCTATCAGGTCCTGCATGTCGCGCAGCGCCGTGTCGTGTGAGCACTTGGCGAGCTTCGCCCATTTGGTGGTCGTGAGGTTCCCTTCGAAGCCGCCGAGCAGACGGTTGAGAATCAGCGTCTGGCGTTCGTTGAGCGCGAAGAGGCGTGCCCGCTCCCAGAACCGGGCCTTGGCAAGGACGTTTCCGAGCGTGACGTGCGCCCCCTCGATGGCGCGCCCGAGGCAGGTGAGGAACCATTCCATCCACCCGGTGACATCAAGTGTGCCTTTCTGCGCCTCCTCGAGGACAGCGTAATAGGCGCTGCGCTCCTCGCGGATCTGTGCGGACATACTGTAGAAACGCTGTGGCGTCCCTTCCGAACGAGCCAACTGCATGTCGGCGATCGCGCGCGCAATGCGCCCGTTGCCGTCGTCAAACGGGTGAATGGCGACGAACCACAAATGGGCCAGCGCGGCCTTGAGGACCGGATCGGTCCAGTCCTCGCCGCCGAACCATTCGAGGAAGGCGTTCATCTCGGCTGCGACGCGGCCCGCTGCCGGCGCTTCGTAATGAACCGTCTCGCGCCCGACCGGTCCCGAGACGACCTGCATCGGCTCGTGCCCTCCCGTCCGCCAGGCGCCGACGGTAATGCGGGAGATGCCGCTATGGCCTGTCGGGAAGAGGGCGGCATGCCAGCCGAACAGACGTTTCGCCGTGAGGGGCCGCTGATAATGGCCCGTGGCATCGAGCATGATCTCGACGATGCCCTCGACATTGCGGTTGACCGGCTTGAGGGCGCCGATATCGATGCCGAGGCGGCGGGCGAGAGAGGAGCGGACAGTCTCCGCGTCAAGCTTCTCGCCCTCGATCTCACTGGTCTTCAGGACGTCCGAGGTGATGGTCTCGAGCACCGCCTCCTGCCGGAGCGGGAAACCGAGGGCCTCCATATTGCCGATCAGGCGGCCCTGATTGTGGCGGAGCTGGGCCAGGGGCGCCGCGAGGCGTGCGCGGTCCCAGCGGAACAGCGGCCAGTCGGGAAGCTGATGAATGTAATGATTCATTTGACGCACTTATTGCGTATATTGTAGCGTGCATTCGACGCAGGGCGCAGCTATTCTACGCATGAGGTGCGCTATATAATGACGCTTCAGCGACGCTCGGGGGCCGCGGGAGGCTTCTGATCGGGCGGCGGCGCGAATGGAAGACACCGGTTTCATCCTGGTGTTGCTCGTCGCGGAGCGGCGTGAAGAAGTGGCCGGGACATTCCGGAGCCTGTTGAAATGGCTGTTGCGAATAGCGCAAGGGTGGGGGTACAAGAGAAGCATGGGTCTCATTCAAGAGAACAATGGAGGCGACGTAACCCTCTCAGAGGATGCCGAGATCCGAGGGATGGTTCCCGGCAAAATCTACGTTCGGCCGAATGTGTTGCTGCAGTTGTTTGGAATCGTCAGTGGCGGGGTGACGGTGGAAAAGGGCGGACGGGCTGAACTGCGGGGCATCGTACTCGGCAACGCTGTTAACCAGGGCGGGGTATTAGAAGTATATGGGACAGTAAATGGTGATATCATCACCAGCGACTCAGGCAAGACGACGATTGATAAGAACGCGGTGGTTCACGGTTCGGTAAGAGAGCAATAGCTCTTAGGTCGCAGTTCTTAACCCTGTCACTGACCAGTTGGATCTGACGCGGTAGGAAAGGACCCTCACAGTCCACTAGGGCAGATTGAGGGATGCTGCCGGGTCTTCGCGTGGGCAAGCCGCCGGCATGACTGTCGGCGTGGCAAGTCTGGCGACTCGCCCCACTACCTGGGGGCACGCAAGGTTTAGAAGCTGTACCGAAATACCAAACTGAAATACGAATCCCGGTTGTACTGCCCTACCGTCGAACCCTTCTCTCCCTGGATCCAGTTCCATCCCGCCGTGGCACGCAGGGCCGGGGTCAGGCTGCGGCTGTACTCGATTCGCGCCAGCAATGCGTCACCGGTGGGCTCTACGTACCAGTGCATTGACAGGACCTGTTTCAGGGACGGCGTCCAGGTGGCCTCGGCGGTGAATCCGTTGCCTAGCGCGCGGGCGATGTCGACCTCGACGAAGCCACGGTCCTTGGTGATGTGCTCGCCTACAAAGCCGCCGGTGAAGTGCCAGTCGTCGACATACTTTTCCGCTTCGATGGCGTATCGCAGGGTGTTATCGGCATAGCGCGGAGAGGTCAGATAGGCCGATTCGCCCTTCCACAGCAAGCCCCGCCAGGCGACAGTAACATCGCCGCCGGCCATGCGGAACTTCGGGTAGATGCGCTGGTAGTCAATCGCAAAGGCCAGCGGGCGTAACTGGTACGGGAGCGTTGGCAGATGATAGTAGCCTTCCGCCAGGCTGACCGAGTACTCGACCTGGGACTGGACACGATGGTAACGGACGCCGAACTGCGGTCCGCCGGGGAATCGCGTGCCGGTGAGGCGGAACCGGGAGACCGGCAGTCCGCCGGGAGCGACCACCCACCGCTGGTCGGTGAGCGGCATGCGGCTGGGCGTGAAGCGGGGCAGGTAGAGCAGTTCGAGCGAATGTTCGCCCTTATCCACCACCGCACGCGCCGACCAGACGCCGAGATAGTCGGAGCCGGACGGGCTCAGGTAGTCGCGCGAGGCGAACCGGTCGGTCGGGGAGAACAGCGACATCACGCCCCAGCGCACCACCTGCTTGCCCGCCTCCAGGCGTACCGGTCCGCGGGCGTACCGGACGAACAGCGTGCGCACGGCGAGCGCCGGCCGGCGGGTGCCGCGATCGTCCCAGGAGATTCGCAGGCCGTGCTCCACCTGGTGATGCGTGTCGATCTGCGCATCGACGCCGGCGAACAGGCGGAAGCTGCCGGGCAGGGTCGCCGCCGACTCGAGCCGCGCGAATGACTCGTTGACGTACTGCGTGCCGTCCGTCTCGCCTTCACGAGGATAGAAGAGCGAGCGGTTCTCCACGTAACCGCCGAACGAGAAGGCCAGAACGGCCAGGAGCGGAAGCGCGGCGGCTACCATCCGTCCTTCATCGCCTCCAGCGTGAAGTCGGATTCCGGCATGGGCTCACCGTACCGGACGTCCCGCAGGCGCAGAACGGTGGTGCTGCCGGCCTCCTCATCGACCACCGTCACCTCGGTCGCCGTCCATATACCTTGGATCAGCTCGAGGCCGCCCATCCGGATACGGCGGGTCACCCGGCCGTCCTTCATATAGTCCACGCGCAGCGGCGTCTCTTTCTCTTTGCTCACCCAGATCAGCGACTGCGTGTTTTCGTCCCGGCCGGAGTTGCGGCGGGCCGTCAGGCGCCAGCACGCCTCGCCGGCCTCCTCGGCGTTCTCCTCGAGGTTCGCGTAGTCCCAGCGGCTCGAGTCCTGCGCTTCGAGGTCTTCATAGGTGAAGTCGGTGCCGGCGAACTGCGATCTTTTCTCCTGGGACGGAATGCGACGCTGCCGCGCTGTGGCCGGCGTGTAGAGCCACATGTTGGCCGTCTTGCCGGGCTGGTTCCAGAGCAGGAGTTTGACGCCGCGGATTTCGACCGGATCGAGAAAGGTGAGCATCGACCTGGCGCCGCTCGACGGACCGATGCGCGCGTAGCGCCACGTCTTCTCCTCACGTCCGCCGCCGGAGTGTGTGATCGAGAGCTGCCCCTCATAGCGCAGGCTCGCCGCGTAGGCCCGGTCGTGTACGCGCTCCATCACCTGGCGCGCCGTGAGTTGCGCGGCCGCCGGCGCGGCCATCGACAACAGCAGGGCGACGAGTGGGGCCGCGCTCATTCCGACTCCAGCGCGGTCGCGAGCGGAATCCGCGTCAGCGCGGGCAGCGCCGCGAGCAATGCCGCCGCCCCGCAGCCGATCGCGATCGCGCCCAGCCCTGGGGCAACGTACCAGGGGAAGACGTAGGTCAGCTCGATACCCGCGATGTGCCGGTGGATCGTGTCGAGCAGATAGACGAGCATCAAGGCGCCCGTTCCGATGCCCAGGGCGAGACTCACGCAGCCCGTCACCAGCAGCTCTACTAATAAGGTTTTCCGGACCTGGCTCCGCAGCGCGCCAATCGACCGCAGCACGGCGATCTCGCGCCGTCGTTCCACCACCGAGATGAGCGCCAGGTTGGCCAGCGCCAGCACCGCCACTACCAGGCACACGCGGAACTGGATCTCCGCGGGCGTGATCTTGTTGCCCGACGGGTGGCTGACGAAGTCGCGAAACTCCTCGAGCGTGAAGATGGTGGCCGGGTAGCGGTCGCCGAGCGCCGTCCGCAGCGAGGCCCGCACCTCGTTGACGTTCTCACCCGGGGCCACCCGAATCCGGAACTTGTCCACCGTATGGTCGTTCCACAGCTCGCGGTAGAGCGATCGTGCGATGAAGATGGCGCCGCGCTTGTCGCTCAGGTCGCGCACCACGCCCGTCACCGGACGCCGCAGCCGCCCGTTCGGCGCCTCGATCTCGATGAGGGAGCCGACGTCGATGCCCTCGCGCACGGCGAGGTTCCGGGCGATGTAGAGCGTGTCCGGCGATTGGTCCCCGTCGGCAGCCATCAGCAGCGCCGGGCGCCCGTGAAACGGCACCCGCACCGAGCGCACGGCCTCCACCTCGGCCACGCCCGGAACCCGCGCCAGCTCCCCGGCGAGCTCCTCCGGAAAGCGGAACCATTGCGCCGATGGGTTGTCCGAGGAGTTGATCAAGAGGTCGGCCTGGAAGACGTCGTCCACCCAGTCGGTGAGGGTCGCGTGGATGGATCGCGTCACCCCGGCCACCAGCACTGTCTGGCCGAAGGCGAGCAACAGCACCACCATCGTGTTGACGGTCCGGCGAGGCGCGCGCATGACGCAGTCGAGCGCGAGCACGCCCTCGAGTCCGGCGAGGCGCGCTACCAGCGGTCGCAGCGGACGCAGCACCAGCAGCACCACCGACGGCAGCGCCAGCACCACGGCGACGAACAGCATCCCGAGCGCGGCGTCCGAGGCGAGGCCGCTACCGGCGCCCCGCGCAATCACGCAGGAGAGGACGCCCAACACCACGCTCGCCGCCAGCGCCCAGGGACGCCAGCCGACGAGCGTCTGCTGGTACTGTGCCGAGCGGAATGTGGCT
>CAWELS010000038.1:0-46717 GCA_963809945.1 Bryobacterales bacterium
TTCAGCTTTACCGCAACCGTTACCACCCAGCCAAGGACCTGCCCGATGACCGGTTCGACCCTTCCGCCTTCGCCCCCGCCGCCGTTTCCCTGATCCACCTCATCAACACCGGCCTGCAATCCAAGGAGGCCCTCAGCCAGGCCGGCCTGCCGCTTGGGCGAACGCTCGGGCTGGCCTGGGCGGCTCGCCGCGAGCTGCTCGACAGGCACGGGCTCTATGACGCCTTCATCCTCGGCAGCGCCGACAAGGCGATCGTCTGTGCCGCCTACGGGCTGTTTGACATCGTCGGCAGGTCGCTCCACATGACGCCGTCGCGCTTCGATCACTTTCTCGACTGGGCACTCCCGTTCCATGAGGATGTCCGAGCCAGCTCGTCCACATCGACGGCGCCGTTTTCCACCTCTGGCATGGCTCCGTCACCGACCGATGCCTCGCCACCCGGCACCGCGACATGGCCCACCTGGGCTTCGATCCATGCGCCGATCTGGTCAAAACCTCGGACGGCACCTGGCAATGGGCCTCCGAGAAGCCGGAACTCCACGCCTACGTGCGGGACTATTTTCGGAACCGTAACGAAGACGGCGACCATTCCTGGCTCGGACCGGCCGCTTGACACCCCCGCCCGCCGCCGTCGTTCGCCCGGTATACTGACACGAGTTGCGGCCCGGTCCGCCACGCAAAGGAGATTCATGAATAGACGTCACTTTCTCATCGGTTCGATGGCTGCCACCGCCGCCGTCCCCTCTGGCATCGTGTCGAGCCCGTTTTTGTCCATGACCGCTCTGGCAGCGGGGGAGCCGGGAGTCGCCGTGCTGCTGGTCGATACGGACAGGTCATGGCGCCCGTCGACGAGCGCATCTACGGCCACTTCCTCGAGCACATCAACCACTCCGTGGTCGATGGCCTGTACGCCGAGCAGATCCGGGGCCAGGGCTTCGAGGGCGACGACTTCGAGACCTACTGGGAGACGTTCGCGAGACCGCGGCAGCGTCGAGAGTCGCGGAGGTCGCCGTTCGAGAACGGGACACAAGAGCGTGCGGCTCCGCGTCGACGGCGGCACGCGCCGGGATCCGGCAGGGACGCCTCTTCGTCGAGGCGGGCACGAGTACGATGGATCGCTCTGGGTCAAGCCGGAGGAGGGGTCGCCGCAGTTGACGCTCCGGGTCGTGCGGCTCCGAAGGCGAACCGATCGCGTCGGTGCCGCTCGCGCTACGCGGGCTCGGAGTGGCAGGAGGTCGGCGTACTCCGTTCCCAGCCCCGTGCGGCGACACGCAGGCCGTCGGTCGAGATCGCGGCAGCGGGCAACGGGACGCTGCTGCTCGACTACGTCTCGCTGATGCGCGCGGACGTCCGCGCGAGCGGCATGCTGCGCCCCGACCTGCGTGCGAGGCCCTGCGAGGTCTCGCTCCGCCCTTCCTCCGCTGGCCCGGGGGCTCCTTCGCCTCCATCTACAAGTGGAAGGACGGCATCGGCCCGCAGGTGTCGCGCCGCTATCACCCCAACGCGATCTGGGGCGACTACTCCGACTACTACGGCTTCGGCACCGACGAGTTCATGGAGCTCTGCCGGCAGCTCGACACCGAGCCGCTGATCGTGCTCGGCGGCGACCGAGCACCGACCCCGGCGCAGGTCCAGTACGCGATGGACTGGGTCCACTACCTGAACGACCCGCCCACGACCGAATGGGGACGGCGGCGGGCCGCCAACGGGCACCCCGAGCCCTACGGCGTCCGGTACTTCCAGATCGACAACGAGCCGATGAACCACGGCCTCACGCCGGAGCAGTACGCGGAGATCGTCAACGTCTACGGCAGCCGGCTTGCGCGCGATCGCTCCCGAGGCGCGAATCGTGGCGTGCGGCCAGAAGCGGTCCAACGACATGGTCTGGAGCCAGAAGGTGATCGACATCGCCGGCGAGAACTTCGACATCCTCGGCGTCCACAACTACGAGTACGAGCCCGAGAACTTCGAGACTGGGCTGCGGCGCATCCGCGACTACCTCGTCGAAGCTGAGCAGACTACATTCGCGCGCTCGGCGCACCCGAACATCGAGATCGGCGTCCTGGAGTGGAACCTCTCCCGCACCTACGATTGGCGGGCCGGACTCCATGCCGCCGGCAGCCTGATCCTCTACGAGGAGCTCAGCCCCGGACTGACGATGACCTGCCCCGCCCTGCTGATGCGAAACACCACGGACGATCCGACCTGGACGCGCGCTCATCTACCACGACCACGTCTCCTGGTTCCCGGGCGGCGGCCTACGTGGTCGAGAAGCTGTTTCGCGAGCACTACGCCGAACGCTACCTCGCCTCCACCAGCGGCACGTTCCGGGACATTCCCGACCGCGACGACCTTCTTCGCCGAGATCTCGACCATGAAGCCGGAAGGACTGGCGGCCCGGTACCGTCGACGCGATCGCTACGGCGAGCGCCGACGGCCGCCGGATCGTGATCAAGGCCGTCAACTACGGAGCGGACGCGGAATACCGCTTCTCGTGCGACTCCAGGGCGCGGGTGTGCCGGAGAAGGCTGTCGCGAGGTTGTACACGCTCAGCGCCGGGCCTGATGGATTCCGCGTCCCTCGAGCATCCCGACGCGATCGCCCCGGTGAGTCGAATGCTCAATTACGCTAAAAACCTCACAATCGACCTAGACGCCTACACGGTTGCCGTGGTCGAGATTCGGGCGGAATGATTTCGTGAACCGTTCGGGGACGGCCCCGCGCGGGTCACGGAACCCGAAGCCGCCGCGATCCGTGCCGAGTGGTCCTTTCCGCGTGAGTTCGGCGGAGCGCTGCTCCTGCCCTGGGATCACCGACGGCGTTTCCCTGCCACAATATTGCTGTGTTGTCCTTCGGACAGTGGACCCTTCGACTGGGGGACGGCGGAAGAAGGCTGGCGAGGGCGCCGGCCGCGGGTCCGGGGACCTGCTCCATCCCGGCCAGGTGACCAGTATGGGGTCCAGGACTGTTAGAAAACCCACTTCCCATCGACTACCTTGAGTGTGGGAGGAGCGGAATCCATACCGGCCGAACAGTCAAGTCCGGACGAGCTATACGACCAGGCGGTGGCCGAGTTCGGCGCTTCACTCGAGCGACTCGCGAGAGCTTACGAAGCCGACCCGGAGAAGCGCCGGGACCTGAGCCAGGATATCCACTTCCAGTTGTGGCGGAGCTTTCAGCAGTATGACGCCCGCTGTTCCGTGCGGACGTGGACCTATCGCGTCGCCCACCACGTGGCGGCCTCCCATGTCATTCGTGAGCGCCGCGTGTTTTCGGCTCTCGTGAGTCTGGAACAGCTCGAAATGCTGCCGGACCAGACCGAAGGTTCGTCCGCCGCGGACCGGCGTTTGAATCTGGACCGGCTCTCCAGCTTGATTCAGAGGCTCAAGCCACTCGATCGCCAGGTGATCGTCTCTTATCTTGTATACTCCGAAGGATTCCGAAGTAGTTGCGGTACACTATCCCCAGTTCGGCGCCCGGCCGCAGGTCGCGAATCGAAGGAAGAACGTAGCTGAGGAGACTACAATGTCGAAGACGAGTGAGGAGACTACAATGTCGAAGAAAATGACCAGGCGGGGGTTCGGGGATGTAGTGATCCCGGGAGCCATTGCGGGCGCTCTGCTGAACCCGTTCGATCTCGCCGCCGCGGCCGGCCTCAGCGTCGAAAAGGATGGCACTGACATACGCTTTGCCAACGGCTCCATGACCGTCGCCCGCATTCCGGCCATTGCAGAGGGCGATGGGAGGAATGCTGCCGAACAGGTGGAGTTCGATGCCATTAGCCTGGAGAGGATCGCCCGGACGTTTCAGAGCGGTCCCTGGGAGGTGATTGAGGAGATTCGGCTCCTCGATGAGGGCTTCTATGAATGGCGGCGAAGCTGGAAGAACCGCGGCCCCAACGCTTTCCCGGCCGACTTCTGCATGGAGATCGAATCCGGATATTCTCCCGAATTCACGCTGGTCCCCGGAATCAGCTACAACGGCAACCCCAGATACGGCCGCCGGGCCCCGAAGGGCCTGGGGTCGAACGGGACGCCGTGGATCTTCTCCGCATTTCGCGCGAACATACCCGCGGGCAACTACTCCGAGGGCAGCGGGTGGTCCATATTCCTTTTTACATCGCTGGAGCCGCGGTCCCTGTACTGCGCTTTCTCTCTCGAGGAGCGGGATCAACGGCTCGCGCACCGCCTGCTGTGGCCGGAGCGGGACAATTTGCCCGGCTTCCGGCGGCCCGGCAGTCAGGGTGCTGCTCCGGCCATCAGGGAGACGCTCTCCGTCGAGACGGGCGATGAATTCGCGGTGACGACCTATTTCGCCCTCATGCCGGCCCCCCAGAAGAGGCGCGCGTTTGCCGCCGGCATGGATCATGCCTGGCGCCTGAATCGGCGAGACGTCAAGCCGTCGTTCCCGCCTAAGCGCCTTTGGGAACTCGGAACGCAATATGCACGCGAGTCTCTGTGGTACGACAAGGATGACTTTACCGGGTTCAGCTTTGGATTGGACCGGGAAGGCGACGGATGGGTCCAGCGATACAGAGATCCGAGGGGACTTGCCGGAAGATTTGAAATCGGATGGTGCAACCAGAACGCCGGAATGGCGACGGTCTTGATCCAGGACTATATCTCGAACAAGAACCAGGAGTCGCTCACCAAGGGCGAGAGGGCGTTGGATTTCTGGGCAGATAACGGACGCCTCCCGTGCGGCCTGTTCCATACCCATTGGGACGGGAAGCTCGGCAAAGCGCGGTGGGGTTACCACAATGCCACGTTTCTGGGAAGAGAAGCCAAACCCGGCGAGTACTATCTCGACTGCGTGAATCTGGGTTTCGGCGCCTACTACTTCCTGCTGGCCTCGGAGTTGATCGAGAAGTGCGGCAAGCAGAAGCCCGTCTGGCGGAAGCTCGGCCTGGACGCCTGTGACTTCTTTGTCGATCATGTTCTGCCGGATGGTACCTATGGCAAGGCATGGTCATTGGATGGCGAATGCCTCGCCCCGGACTGCACCACCGGCGCCCACATTCTCTGGCCCATGATGAAGGCATACCAGATGACGGGCGATAAGAAGTATCTGGAGTCAGCGCGCGGCGCATTCCAGACTTACCTGGATCGTGATCTCGATCGCTTCGTCTGTACCGGCAGTGCGCTCGATGCCGACACGATCGATCGCGAGGCGTGCGTACCGCTGCTGATCGCGGCTCTGGACCTCTACGACGCGACCGGCTCGAAGGAGTATCTGCGCCACGCCGAATTAGCGGCATACTACCTGGCGAGCTGGCAATGGCACTACGCGCTGCCGTTCCATCCCGACAGCCCCCTCGTAAAGATGAACTACGAGTGGTTTGGAGGAACGGGCATTACCGTGATGGCCCAGGCCCAGGATCCCTGGGGATCCCTGTGGGCTTTCGCGTGGCTCCGTCTGGCCAAAGAGACGGGGCATGATATCTGGAGAGACCGCGCGATCCAGTGTTGGAACCAGGGAACCTACGGGATTTCCGACGGAACCATGGTGGTCAAGGGCGCCAGACGCCCGATTGGCAGCCAATCAGAAGGCTACTCCGTCAGGCTGACCGCGACCGATGGAAGGCGTTTCTATGCGGATGCCAGGGATTGGCTGGTCGCCTGGCCCATGGTCCACCGCCTCACCACGCTCATGAACTGGCCCGACTGGAACGATTTCGAGGTCTGAACCGTGACTCGCTTCGCGGCGGGAACTCGGTTCGAAGGGGCTACCCTCTTCGAACCACGAAATACGGCTGTCCCGTGAGCCGCTCGCCGAGTCCCGGGTACAGCGCCGCTGACTCCGGCCCCTCCCGCACTTCAAAGTAGTACTGCAGCGGGTACGGGCTCGCGGTGTACTCGGCGGGGACCGTGGCGGTCCAGAGGCGGCCGGCGGACTGCGTTGGTGCGCTCTCCCAGCGGTCGGCCTGATTCACGCGACGGTAGTGTAACTGCACGGAGGCGTAATCCTTCCCGGCGCCAAACTCCACGGCCAGGGGACGCCCCGGCCGGAACGTCGACTCCGGCGTGTGTCGTCCGTCCGCCGTGCGTCCCGCCGGACGGCCAAGGACTTCGGTGATGGCGCGGGCGATCGGTCCGTCGACCTGCGCGGGCTTGGCGGAGTCGAGCTTCGCGGCGATGGCGACGATATCGGTGTCCATGTCCGCCAGGCGGTCGGCCCAGTGGCCGCGCAACTGCCGGTGTTCGCCCACGGTGATGTCGGGCATGTAGACGCCCTCGGTGCGGGCCGCGATGCCGGCCCACGTCCCGCGTGCCCCGCGGTAGGCCTTGATCGCCTGTTCGAGCGCGGCGCGATCGCCGGTCTGCTCAAAGATGTGGTAGAGAACTCCGGCGCGGAACTTGGCGCCGAAGAAGCGGCCCAGATCCGCGGCCACGGCGATGTCGACCCTCAGTCGGCGGAATTCAGGCTGGTCCTTGCCGGTGGCCCGTTCCTCGCCGCGCGCCAGCGATGCCGAAGCCGCGGCGCCGTAGTCCTCGATCCACTGCGCCACTTCGATCGGCGTGTACTTGCCGCTGCGCTCGCCCTTGAGCAGGTCGCCGGCAAAGTCCACCATGCGGTAGAACAACTGCGGATCGAGCGGGCTTACCGTCCCGAACACATGCGGCCGGGGACTATCGGTATAAGGTCCCGGGTGCTCCGCGTCGATCATCGAGTGGTTGAGATAGACTTCCGGCCAATAGGTATTGTTGCCCGCCGAGGGCGCGTGCGCGGTGGTGATGGTGGGGAGGATTCGACTGGAACTCGCCAGCGCGTTCTCGAGATCTCCGGCCGCCGAACCGAACTCCTCGCGCATCGCCCGCCGCCATACGTCCGGATCGGTCTCGGGGTTGTAGAGCAGCCGCCCCCACACCCGGAACGTGTAGGTATACTTCTGCCAGTCCCAGCGGGGATTCAAAGATCGGTCAGCGTACGCGCAACGCCCGCCCGGGATACCGGATCCTCGCCGGCCCTTGAACGAGAGCGGCTCCATGATCTCCACGCCGTCGCTGCCGCAGAAGGAAAAAGCACGGGAGTAGGCCGCCGCGGTGAGCGGATCGCCCCAGATCAACAAGCGTTGCGTTCCCGGCCAGATGCGGTGCAGGACACCCCATTGGCGGTCTTCGCGTAACAGGTCGCCGTAGCCGTACCGCAGGAAGCTGCGCGACCCGGCACTGAGCTTCATGAGGCCCGTCGCGTCCCTTCCCGGACGGGGCCGCTCCTGTTCGCGGATGTCCGCCTGGTGGTACGGCATGCCGAGATGCTCGGCCCAATACTTGGGCGAGATCTTCACCGGCTGGCCGGAGCCGAGCGCAGTGTCGACCATGCCCTGATCCATGCCCTTGGCGTGCATATCGATCTCGACCCGGCGTCCGCACGTTGCGACGCCATCGAATACGGTCTTCCAGAACTGATAGCTGCCCTCCTTGACACCGCTCTCGCCGTGGACGCGGAAGGTGACGCCGCTGATCTTCGGGACCGCCTGCAGCAGGGCCCGCACCGCGTCGCGGCAGTACGGTCCGTGATTCTCCGCGGTGAGGCCTTCGATCGTGTAATTCGGGTTCGGGCTGTCGATCCACTCGTAGCCGTGCATCCAGATTCCCAGTTGGAACTCCATGCCGCGCGCCGTGGTTTGCTCGCTGATGAAGCGCAGCATCTCGAGGTTGTGATCGCGCTCGGCGTCCGGCAATTCCGGCACGCGCACGTTGTATCCGGGTATGGAAAGCAGAAACGGGTAGGCGAACAGGAAGTAGCCGTCGGTGACGTTCCGCAGGAAGTCATAGCCGATGCCGAGCGCGAGGCTGAAGCGGTTGAAGCGCTGCGCGGCCAGCATGGAGAGATACTCCGGCCACATCTCGCGGTCGTTGTACCAGGACTTGTCCTCGACGTCGCTCGTGAATAGCCGCGTGATGCTGCGGATGGTGTTCGCCGGGTGCTCGGTCAGCGGCCGGGGGACGGCCAGCGCGGCGAACGGGTCGGCGGCGTTGTGCACGCGGTCGGCGAGTTCCAGGAGCGCGTAGGTCAAGCCCCGGGCGTCGTATCCGCAGGCCCACACGCCGTCTACTCCCTGGCACAGGGCGAGCGCCTCCGGTACGGCATCCGGGCGAGATCCTGTGGCCTCGAGCGCCGCCGCGGCGCCGGGGGAAGCCATCCCGGCCGCTGTGATCCGCAGGTCGGTGCCGGGAGCCTCCGCGGCGTTGGCGTAAACGCGGGCCGAGATACCGCGTTGGGTCAGTGCGCGCTCCAGCTCTCCGGCGGCCCATCGCGCCGTTGCCGCCGATGCCACCGTGTCCGCCGAGTCAGCCACGATGGCGACGCGCTGCGTCCTGGCCGTCGTCGTGGCCGCTGCTATCTGAATGAATTGCCGCCGATTGAGATGACTGTCCATAGCTTTCTCCTGGACCAGCCTACCCCAGTTTCTGGCTACCTCCTGGATCCGCGTTCGGTTCAGGGTCCTGAACCCCTCGAAGGTAACCATCGGGACCGGCCGGCCCGAGCAATGGATTAATCCCGCGGCGTTCGCCAATCCCGCCTCTGGAACATGGGGGAACGCCGGAAGGAATATCGTTGACGGTCCAGCTCTCTTCCAGATCGACACCGCGCTCTCGAAGACGCTCAACATCACCGAACGGTACACCCTCACGGTCGTGGTTCTGTGCGAACTGACTACCAGCACTGAACCGCGAGCGTCAGCAAGCGGCTTCCATATGCCGCAGAATCTTCGGCGCGTACCCGGCCACTCGCCCGCTGCACATTGCCACGCCAATAAGGCAGCCAGTCGAAATCCGGTATCTGTTCCGTCCTGTTCCTCGAATCGAATTACCTCACTGGAGCACGCCCTGAACGCGGAGTGGTCGCCGAGCTCCGGCAGCGGTATGGTGACCTTGCGTGGATCGGGACGCGCATCAGGCACCAACGCATCCGGGTTCGGCGCTGTACTGCGGGTGCAGGCTGCCGCAGATCGTGTTAGATTATCCGGGACAACATCCAGAGAGGAAGGGTCTACGATGAGCAGGCAAACCATGGTTTCACGAAGGTCGGTGCTGCGCGCCGCCGGCTTGGCCGGGCTCGGAGTCGCGGCCGGAACCCGCCTGGGCGCGGCCGCAACCAACGCCACCGCATTTGCCCTCTGCGGCGACGAGTCGCACAATTCGGACTACATTCGGTCCGCCCTGACCAGCACGCTGGTGGAGGGCGCCGGACTCTCCATCGATTTCACGGACGAAGAGAAGCTGCTGACCTACGAGAACCTGCAGAAGTACAAGATCCTGATCATGTTCCGTGACGGCCTGCGGTTTCCGAACGGCTACTATCAGGCTATTTACTGGACCGGGAAGCCCGAGGACATTGTCAGTGTCCCTCCACTCGAGAAGAAGATCGGCGGGCGGGGCGTCGGGTGGATGACCGCGGAACAGGGCAAGGCGATCAAGACCTGGGTCGAGGAGGGCGGTTCGCTGTGGGCGTTCCACAACAACAGCCAGGCGTCCATCCTCAATCAGGACTACCGGGATGTCGAAGGCGCCATCTATACCGGACACCCTCCGATTCGCCCGTTCAAGGTCCACATCGTGAATCGCGACCATCCGATTACCAAGGGCGTGAACGACTTCGTGGTCACCGACGAGCAGCACTACGTCACCTACGACAAGGATCCAAAGTACGTGCTGGCCCGGAGCGTCAACGAGGACGGGCTCGACTACACCGATCACGCGGGGCGGACCAGCAATACGGCGGAATCGGTCTGGGCCTATGACTATGGCAAGGGACGGGTCTGCTTTATGGCGCCCGGCCACATGATCGCGGTCCTGTGGAACCCGGAATACGTGAAGATGCAGCAGAACGGGGCCAAGTGGCTGCTGCATGAGGACTGAGGGGACGAGCCCGGCCGACAGCGTGTTGGCGCGCGCACGCCGAACCGCTCTTCAGAGGGGACAAGCGCGCACCTAATTGAAAGCCGCGGGTCTCTACCGGGCCCGCATCCACAAGGTCCCGAAGTCCCGCAGGTGCGTGCGCGTATCGCGTGACCCGGCGAAGGAGTCCTCATGGTGGAAGCCATAGGGGTTGTCCGCGCCCTTCTCCGGCTCGTCCAGGTCTCCGATCAGGATGTTGAGGCCCATGGCGCGGTCACCCATGGCGGGGGAGTAGAACTTCCCCGGTTCGATCTCGAGGCAGGGATCAAAGCTCGCCGCCCATTCGATGACGTATCCCTTGCCGTCCGGCTTGGGTTTGGCGGCACACTCCTGCGCGCCCGACAGTATCCAGCCCTGATACGTCTCCCACGCGCTGGCGACGCGGCGCGGCTCGCCTTCAAGCAGACCGCCCGCGCCGATACCGCCCTTTCGCGACTTGGTCAAGTTGCAGACCATCTGCCAGGAGGAGCCGTTTCCAGCCGAGTTCTCGTCGGCGACCCAGTGGTTTGAAGCATTGATCAGCAGCTCCATTTCGTCGCCGAACCAGGGGAAGCCCTGGCGCGTCAACTCGTGCGCATGGGGATTGTTCGAGGGCAGCCAGCGCGGCGTGTCGATGCCGTAGAGAACGTCGTCGGTGACGTCGAAGGCGAAGTACAGGCGCGTGCCGTCGTGTTTGACGTACCCCTTGAGCGAAAGATCCCGCGGGTCGGTGACGGAGGAGAACTGAGACGGCCAGCCTGCGACGCCCGAGAAGGCCGTCGCATCGTCCCACTCACCCGGGGTGATCGTTCCGTCGATCACCGGCGAGGTTCCCGGGTGGGCTTCGAGCGAACGGGGATCTTCCCCCGCAACAAGACAAGCAGCCGCGGCGAGCATCAAGAGCCAGTTACAGATCCGCATGTCGGTTGAATATATCGCGTCGGGGCCCCCTGCGCAACGCGATTTCGGCTCGCGATCCGCTGAATTCGGATCTGAAAGTGCTGATTGTGATGTTATTATATTGACGGCCTTGTATAGGATCGAAAAGACACCGGCAGGAGGTGGATCGTGAATCGAGACCGGTCCGCGGCGCATCGCATGACGCGCCGGAGAATGTTGCATACCGGCATGGCCGCGCTGGCGGCTTGCCCTGTTGCGGCCCTGGCGCAAGGGGAGACGGACGATGGTCCGTTCCAGACGCCCGCCGAGCCGGCCAACAGTCCGATGGGCACCGGGCAAGGAATCCAGCCCGGGCGAGTGGCGTGGGCCCACCAACCCAAGGCGGCGGCCTGGGATGGAAAGACCGGCAACTGGTGGGACGATGCGAGCACGGACGGCAGCGCCGTCGCCGAGATGCTTTCCGGCGGTGTCCGCGCGGTGACCGGCGAGAGGACCGACACCGAGGCGTGGCGCGCGTTGTTCGCGTCGTTCAAGCAGGCGCGGGAACTCGGCGGCGGAAGCGGGTACCGGCCGGGCGAGAAGATCGCCGTCAAGCTGAACTGCAACCAGGACCGTCCCGGTGCCTGGCGCCGCGGCTCCGGAATGCCCAGCCCGCATGTAATCTACTCACTGGTGGATCAGCTCATCACGGTGGCCGGCGTCCGGGGGCAGGACATCACGCTGTACGACGCCTCGCGCTACATCGGCGATCCGATCTACGATCGCATTCGCGCCAATCAGGATGCCGAATTTCAGGCGGTGCAGTTCGCCGTCAGCGAGAGGATGGCGGGAAACGGGCGGGCCCAGGCACTGCCCGACAAAGCCAGTCCGTTGCGCTTTTCCGGCCCGGACGTGCCGACGGCGTATCTGCCGCAGTGCGTCACCGGGGCTACCTACCTGATCAACGTGGCCCTGTCCCGCGCCCACACGCTGATGGGAGCCAGCCAGACCGCGAAGAACCTGTTTGGCTCGGTCTACTTCGAGGGGCACGGATTCACCCCGCGGCCGCTCCACGATTTTGCGTCGCGGGACCGGCTGATGGGCTCCTACAACTGCCTGGTGGACCTGATCGCGCACAAACACCTGGGCGGCAAGACGATGCTGTACCTCATTGATCTCTTGTACGTGGCGGAGAGCCAGAACGAGAAGGTGATCCGGTACGAATCGTTCGGCGATCAGTGGTGTTCGAGCCTGCTCGCCTCGCAGGATCCAATCGCCATCGATTCGGTCGGGCTGGACTTCATCAGAAACGAGCCGCGGGCCGAGCAGTGTCGCGGCTACCCGGAGAACTACCTGCATGAGGCGGCGCTGGCCGGACAGGCGCCCTCCGGGACCGTGTATCGCCCCGATCCGGAGCGCGAGCCCGCGGCGAGCCTGGGAGTCCACGAGCATTGGAACAATGCTCGGGACAAACAGTACTCCCGCAACCTGGGGAAAGGCGAAGGCATCGAGCTGGTGAAGGTGTGATCCGTCTCGCGCTTTGGCTGGCTTTGGTGCCGGCGGCGCTCTCCGCCGGAGGCCCCGCCTCGTGGGTTCCGGCCCGGTGGGACGGAGGGCCCGTGGAACTGGCGCACCGCGCCGGCGACCGGACCGTCTCCGATCCGGCGGTCCGCGATGCCATTGCGCGGTGGTACGATCCCTCGACGCTCGACCTGCTCGACGGCACGCCCGTCAACTGTCTGCTCCTGACTCTCAGCGGAGGAGCGGATCCGCGGACTGAAGAGCGCCAATCGCAACTGGTGCGGGAGTACGCCCGGCGGGCCCATGAGCGCGGCATCGCGGTGCTCGGGCTGGTCTACCCCGGCGCCGATCTGGAGCTGGTGGCTTCCGCGGTGGGGCAGGCACAACTGGACGGCATCGTCCTCGAAGGGGAGTTCGGGCCGGACCTGGCGTTCGCCCGGGAGTTGGAGCGGCGGTTGCGCGCCAATCAGAGCACCGTGCCCGTCATCCCGATCGCACCGGCCCGGCTGCTTCGGGAAACGGTCTGGCCGGTCATTGCTGCCGTGGGCGCGCCGCCTGGGGCCGGAGAGGCCGGCGATACGGCCGTCGCCTCGGCCACGGGCGGCGTTTGGATCGACTCCAATATGTGGCTGGCGCGGTCATTTCATCCGGCCCCGGACCGGCCCGTCTGGATCAGCCATCGCCCACGGGCCGGCTCGCCTGGCGTCTATTCAAGAAGCCTCGCCGATGCCGCCGCGGCGGGCGCGCGTTGGATTGTGACACTGGACGACGATCTGCGTACCAGGCTTCTGAGCGGCGAAACCGGCGCCGCGGCCGAGTGGCGGGCCATGATGTCGGAGGTGGCCTGGTTTGAAGGCCGCGAGGAATGGGAAGATTTCGCGCCGTACGGCAACGTAGGCATCGTGCTGGACACCGCGGCCGGGGCGGCGGACTCCGAGGAGTTCCTCAACCTGGTGGCGCGGCGGCAGATTCCATATCGCGTCATCTACCGCCGGGACCTTGGACCCGCTGCCCTGGCGGACCTGCGGGCGGTGCTCGCCTTCGGTTTCGACCCCCCGGCGGAAACGGAACGGAAGCTGTTGAGCGAGTTTGCCGCGCACGGGGGCCTGGTGCTGACCGGGCCATCCTGGGGTGGCGCTCCGAAGGAGCAGTCGTACACGATCCTGGCCGAGGGCGAAGGTGAAATCGCGGTGTATCGAGACCCCGCGCCGGACCCGGAATCGGTCGCCCGGGACCTGAATGACCTGGTGCCCAATGCGGAACTCGGCGTCAGCCTCTCCGATGCGCCTTCTGTCCTGTCGTATGTGAGCGCGGCCGCCGATGACGGACGGCTACTGATCCGGATCGTGAATTACGCCACCGCCCCAGCCGAATCCGTCCGGATCCAGGTGACGGGCCAGTTCCGCTCGGCCCGCCTGGAGGCCCCGGACCATCCCTCCCTGGAACTTCCGCTCAGGCGCCGCGGCGGGCAAACGGAGCTGACCATCCCCACGCTTCGGGTCATAGGCGCGGTGACCCTGCAATAGAGACATCGCCCGGCGATCCGCTTCATACCGTTCGGCCGCGGCTCGTGCCGGACTGCCTACTGCGCGCCCGCGGTGGGTGACGTCTTCGAGTCCTCCCGGGGCAGCGCATAGACGACGTACCCCCTGGTCACGCTGGCAGGTGGCGCCGTTTCCCCCGGAGCGGTGTAGCCTCCCCCGGGGTTGACGTTCGAGGATGCCGGAACCACGAGATACTGCCGGCCACTTACTTCATACATGGACGGGATCCCCTCGGAGCCAGCCGGCAGCGTTACTGTCCACAGGACCTTTCCGGTCTCCTCGTCATAGGCTCGGAACTTCCCGTCCGATGCGCCCGCAAAGATCAATCCGGTCGAGGTGACAATCATCCCGTGGTGTTCGGCGCCGAAAGCGCCAGTGTTTTTCGCACCCTCGGCGGCAGCCTTGGCGTCTTCGCCCAGAGGGACTTTCCACTTGATGGTTCCTTGATTCAAGTCATAGGCCACCAGGGACGACCACGGAGGGTTGATGATGTAGGGCTTGTCCGGGAAAAGGCCCCAATCCGTGTAGTACCGGACATCCGGGGCGTCGACCCCCTCGGGATAGGGCGCGCCGCCCAACGGGCTGTATCGCGGGCCGCTTCGCACTCGTGGTTCCCTGCCGCCCGGCGCCCCCCCGGAAGCCACCACCGGTCCGGGCGCCGGCTTCGCGGATTCCCGCGCCGTAGCCCCGCCGGCATTACTCAAGTAGGCATAGAGAGCGGCTGTGGCCGCGCTATCCAACTCGACAAACGCGGGCATCTCCCCCCTGCCGGCGTGAACCACGGCCGCGAATTCCTCGGCCGTGAAGCGCGCGTTGATTCCGGTAAGCGGCGGCGGTCCCGCTCCGGAGCGATCCAGCGGATGGCAGCCTTGACACCGCTGCTGGTAGATGTCCAGGCCTTCTGTCGCTCTTCCGCGCGAGCGTCCACTGAGAGGATCCTCGAGCCTGAGCCGGTAAAGGGTCGGCCAATCCTGCGTCGTCAAGTACACGGTCCCCTTCGCGGCGTTCGCGGCTCCGGTTCCCCAGTTGGATCCCCCGCGTCCTCCCGGCAGCGATAGGCTCTCCGTCAGACCGGGTGGAGTGAACAGGCCTTCATTACGGGCGGACGCAATGCGGTCTTTCCAGTAAGCGCGATCCTCGGGAGTTAGAAGGTAGGGATTGATATCATCCGCCGTCATCTTCTGCCGCGCGAACGGAGGCGGGGCAGAAGGAAAAGGCTGCGTGGGCGAAATCCGCTCACCGGGCATCCTGCTCGCCGGCACTTCGCGCTCTTCAATCGGCCACAAGGGCTCGCCCGTCACCCGGTTGAATACGTAGAGAAACCCCTGTTTGGAGGATTGGGAGACCGCATCCACGAGTTTGCCGCCGTGGCGGACGGTAACCAGTTGCGGAGCCGCGGTGAGGTCATAGTCCCAGAGGTCGTGGTGAACCGCCTGGAAATGCCACCGGCGTTTGCCGGTGCGCGCATCGAGCGCGAGCAGACAGTTCGCATAGAGGTTGTCCCCGCTACGGTCGGCGCCGTAGTAGTCATAGGTGGGCGATCCCGTGGGCAGGTAGGCGATGCCACGCTCCTCATCAATGGTGATTTCACCCCACGTATTTACTCCCCCCACGTACTTCCAGGCGTCCTTCGGCCACGTCTCGTGGAATTCCTCGCCAGGGCGCGGAATCGTGTGAAAGGTCCACACTAACTTGCCGGTGACGACGTTGTAGGCGCGAATGTCGCCTGGAGAAGCGAAGTAGTTCTCGCCCGTCGTCGACCCCATGATGATCAAATCTTCAAAGACACGCCCCGGGCTGTTCGTTTGAATGCGTGAAATCGTATTCGGGTCGCGGCCGAGGCCGGCCCGCAGATCGACCAGCCCCTTCTCGCCAAAGGTCAGAATCGACTTTCCGGTGCGGGCGTCGATCTCCTGCAGGTAATTGTTGAGCGCGAATATCAGCCGCCGGTCCTTGCGGTCCTTGGATTCCCAGTACGCGATGCCACGGTTCGAGATGCCGGCGAGATTCTCGTGGATCCAGATCTCCTTCCCGGACTCGGCATCCAGCGCCACCAGCGAGTAATTCCGGGCCAGGACGTACATCACGTTGTCCACGATGATCGGATTGAACAGGTAGCTGTTGTCATCCTGCGTGGGATACGTCCAGGCAACTTGAAGCTGCCCGACATTCGATCGGGTGATCTGGTCGAGGGCCACGAAGTGGGAGGAGTCCGGACCGCCGCCGTAGTCATTCCACTTCTTGTGGTCCTGTTGCCCCGCGGCGACAGTCACCGCCGCCAGCACGAGCAGCACAATGCGTCGCGACAATCGGATCGTGCGAGTCAGGTTGCCCCCCTACTCGTCAATGGCCGCGGCGGCCATGGCCATGAAGACGTTCACCTCATCGGCCATATCGGCTTGATAGCCGCCGGTGTTCCGTTGCATCAGGATGACACCGAGCAGGTCCTTGCCGGGGTCGCCCCAGATGTAAGTGCGATAGTATCCTGCCTTCTCAAAGGTCCCGATCGACGTATAGCGGACCATGCCCAGCGGATCGCGAACTACTTCGAACCCGAAACCTTGCCCCGTGCCCGGGCTGTAGCCGGCCGGGAGGGTTCCCGTGTGGGAGACGGTCATGGCCTCCACCGCCGCCGCCGACAGAACGCGCTGCCCGTCGAGGGTCCCCTTGTTGAGCATCATTTGAACGAAGCGCGCCAAATCGGCCGCCGTGCTCAGCAGGCCCGAGTCCGGCGACGAGATCCCCCCGCTACGGATCCGCGACGGGTCCAGCGGCGTCAGCATCCCGTTCTCCGTCGTGTAGACGGTCGCGACGCGGTCCGCCTTCGCGGCCGGAACCTCAAAAGACGTGTCCTTCATGCCGAGCGGCGTGAAGATACGCTCCGCCATGAAATCGTCAAAGGATTGGCCGGAGGCGACCTCGATGATCCGTCCCAGGACGGCAATGCCGAAGTTCGAGTAGTTCCAGGCGGTGCCGGGCTGAAAAATCAGATTCATCCGTTCCGCGCTCGTGGCGATGAGTTCCGCGCGCGAACTGGGGACCGGAGCCGGCCCGCCGCGGCCGCCACCTGCTTCTCCGAGCCCCGAAGTGTGCGTCATGAGGTCGAGCACCGTGAACGGCCGTTGCGCCGGCACCAACTGGCAGTCAAAGCCATTCCGCGTCCCACAGGGGTTGACCTGAATCCCTTTGAATTCCGGAATGAACTTCTCTACCGGATCGAGCAGCGAGAGGCGGCCTTCATCCACCAGTACCATCACCCCGGCGCAAGTGACCGGCTTCGTGACCGACATGATGCGGAAGATCGAATCCGTCTTCATGGCGGTCTTGTTCTGCAGGTCCAGATAGCCGACCGCATCGAGGCTCGCCACGTGTCCATGCCGGGCCACGAGGGTTACGATGCCGGCGACCTTGCCGCCGGACACAAACTCCTTCATCCGGGGCGCGATGCGCGCCAGCCGCTCCGCGCTCATGCCGGCCGCGGCCGGATCGACTGTCTCCACCAGCGAGTCTTCCGCCGCGAGCAGAACGGAGGAAATCACAGCGCACAGCCCCAAAAGCTTCCAGAATGTCCTCATAAGTAATTGCCGTGCCTATTCTTTACTGGCACAACAGCCAGATCGCGTTGCGGTGCAGTCTACCACATTCCAGATCCCGCAAGACGCACCCGGTAGCACGCGGTGAAAGATGTCCCGTTGGGACTGCGATGCCGGGGGCCCTCCGCCCGGGCCGGGTGTGGTGCGCCGCTCACTGTCCGCATCAGGCCCGTGGCTACCGTACGTCAAGCGAACGAACGTTGCGCCGGGCGCCGCTGTTGGAGTTGTGGTTCCCGTCCACGCTCTGTCCTCCTCAGGCTCCAGGGCAGGTCCGGGAAAGCAGCCGGTGTGCCTGCAACTTTGATGACACGGCATTCAGGAATGTACAATCGGAGCTTCAAGAGCACTACGGGAGGAACCTGTATCTGATGACTCGTAAGCGAACCCCGCAGTTCGACGCCGACGCCTTTCTGCGAACTGTGGGCAAGGGTAGGACGATCGCGAAGTATCCGGAAAACAAGGCCGTGTTTGTGCAGGGCGACCCCGCGGATGCCGTCTTCTTCATTCACGAGGGCAAGGTCAAGCTCTCGGTCTTGTCCAAGGATGGCAAGGAGGCGGTGGTCGGGCTGCTGGGAAGTGGAGACTTCTTTGGTGAAGGCTGCCTGACCGCTCAGGTGGTGCGCATGTCCAGCGCGACCGCCATCATGGACTGCATGATCGTCCGGATGGAGAAGAGCACCATGATTGATGCGCTACGGGACGAGCGCGAGTTGTCGTCGGTCTTCATATCGCATTTGCTGGCCCGCAATGTTCGAATTGAGGAGGACCTCGTGGATCAACTCTTCAATTCGAGCGAGAAGAGGCTGGCGCGCATACTCCTGTTGCTGGCGAACTTCGGCAAGGACGGGACGCCGCAGGAGGTGATCCCGAAAATCAGCCAGGAGACGCTGGCGGAGATGGTCGGGACAACCCGATCGAGGGTCAGCACCTTCATGAACAAGTTCCGGCGTCTCGGTTTCATCGACTACAACGACGGACTGGAAGTGCACAGCTCGCTGTTGAACGTGATCCTGCACGACTGAGAATCCCGGGGCGGTGAGCCGCAGCGGGCTGAATTCCGCGGGATTTTGCCAATCTGTTCAGTTTTGAACATTCACGGCCCCAACAAACAGCTATGCTGAAGGGGAGGGTTACCCGTTACTTCTTTGAGCGGCGGGCTGTGGCGGGGGGCCCCGCCTCGGATACGTCGAACGCTCACAGCAGCATCCTTCGGCACGGCTGCCTCCGGATACCGATGAGCCCTCATCAGGAAAGAGTCCAGGAGTACAACTATACCCGTGCGCATACACCTAATAAACCCCAGCGACGTTGCTTTCGGAGTGGCCGTGATCACGCCTCGTTGGCTGTACGTGCTCGCCGGAGCGACGGATCCCGCTTTCGGAGAAATTAGCATCGTCGACGAGACGCTCGAGGCGCTGGATGAAACCACGATCCACCCCGGCGATGTAGTTGGCATCGGGATTCACTCCTCCAACGCGCTGGCCGGCTATACAGCGGGAAAGAAGGCACGCCAGCGCGGCGCGACAGTAATCTTCGGCGGGATTCACGCGACTTTGTTTCCCGAGGAGCCGCACGAGCTGGGCGGCGCCCACGCCGTGGTTCGAGGGGATGGCGATATCGTCTGGAGCCAGGTGCTGGCCGATTGCCGCAACGGCGGGCCCCACCGGATTTACGAGGCCGGCAGGACAGATGGCGATCGATTCCAGCGAGCGCGCTGGGATCTGATGCCTCGTAACAGCTACATGTGGGCCTCGGTCCAGACGGTGCGGGGGTGCCCCAAGCATTGCTCATTCTGCTCGGTCTGGCGTACCGATGGTCAGAAACCACGCCAGAGCTCGTTCACTTCCGTCATCCAGGAGATCGTCGAGCTGCGCCGCATGGGGTATCGGTTCATCGCCCTTGCCGACGACAACTTCTACCCGGTCACGCTGAAGGATCTCGAACATGCCGCCCGCCGGTCCGACAAAACGCACCTGCGGACGCTCGAAGCCATGCGCGCGGACCGGTTCAAGCTCATGGAACTCCTTGCCGAGCTGCCCTCGGACATGCATTTCTTCACGCAAATCACCACCGAGGCGGCCGAGGACGACGAATTCCTCGACGCGATGCGCAGAGCGCGCATTCTGGGAGCGCTGGTGGGGGTGGAGTCCGTCACGCCGCAGGGCCTGAAGGATGTCTACAAGGAGTTCAACCTGAGCGGAGACGCCCTCGTCCACCAGCTTCGCAAGTTCCGCGAGCACGGCGTCTACGTGCTGGGGTCGTTCATCTTCGGACTGCCCAGTGACCGCAAGGAGACCTTCCAGGCGACGGCCGCGCTGGCGCAGGAGGCCGGACTGATGTTCGCGCAGTTCGTGACCCTCACGCCGCACCCCGGCACGGTCGATTTTGAGCGGTGGGAACAGACCCCGGAAAGCACGGTGGAGTGTGACGGGATTCCGCTCAACCGCTACTGGCTGATTCCCGGCCACCGGCGCCCAAGGCTGTATGCGCAGCATCCCGCCATGTCGGCCGATGAGATCCGCGCGGGGACGCACTCCGTTTGGGACGAGTTCTACAGCCTGCGTAATATCTGGAAGCGGGTTGGTGGCGTCACCAAGTCGACCCGTTGGCGGCTCGCGCTAGTGCTGATTTCCAAGCTCTACCGCCAGATGTATGCCAAGACCGGAATCACGACCGACAGCGCCCGCCGGAACCGCGCGAACTTCTGGGCCCGGATGCTTGCCCGACCTTGCCTGCGTCTATTCCAGGCGGCGCCGATGCCGGAGTTGAAGATGCCAAAAAGCATCGAGGCGGACGAGACGCTCGTCTGCCTGTGACGGTTTCTATTCGTCGCGCGGCCCTGAATCCGAGCGTTCTCCGCGGAATGCAGCGCTGCGTGGTCCCGATTCCTCAGACCGGCTGTAGGTGAGACCGCTCCGGGCGCGTCGGCCTTTTGGGAGCCGGGCGTCGCGCCAGGTGAGCGAGCATGTGCTGATCGGAGAGTGAGCCTCGCCAGCCGGATTGTTCCGGCGCATCGGGTGTATCCATCACTTCCTTCAGTAAGCGCAGACACAGGGCCGGCCCTTCCTGGCATCCGACGTGATGTCTGGCGAAGAGACCAACGTCGGCGGTGACCCGGAACGCCTTCGTTTTTTCGCCGGGGATGATCTGTTCGAAGCGATATTCCCGGATACATCCGCGTTGCTCGAACCCCACGTATCGAAGCCAGCCGATCGAGGTCCCCACGGAGCGCCGCTGGACTACGACGTTAATCGCCATCGAGTGATGACCGCCTTGTAAGTCGAAGGTTACTGCCTGGCCCACCGTCAGCTCTGCGCGGTCGTATGCCAACACCGCCGACAAATCAAAACGGATATTATGCAGAGTCTCGGTCCGAATAACTCCGGACTCTACTCCAATGTTCTCAATCGTTCCCGTCACTAGTCCCTCCTTCCGGTTCGTGATCCCTCCCTCGTTCCGGCGCCCTGTCGGGAAGCCATCACAGGGACTCGCTGCCAGGCGTGCGACCAGTGATTGATGGGATCGAGAGAAGCGGCTGTCTCTTTAGTACGTACACCGAGATTACAAACGACGTTGCAGTAGCCAACATCAGATAGAGCGACATGGTTCCGGCAGGTGTGAACATCCTCAGAAAGGGGTTGAACAGCAGGGCTATGAGGCAGAATCCAGCCACCCAGTAGTACTGCATCCCGCGGCCGGCTTGTCTGGCCACCAGGTTCGCGTCGACAGAAATAAGCTTCATCGTTGTCGTATTCACTTCAGAACCTCTTTCCTTAAGGCATCACTCCCGCACGACCAGGCACCCGACCATACCCTGGGCATTCGCCGTGGTTGGCGGCTCCATCTCGAGCGGTGTCTGGTCCTGGTGGGAGTGCCGTTCGAACGAGATGGCGTGCTCAAAGATGCCTGTTTCTCTCCAGTTGTAACGGCTAAGAGGACGGTGATCAGATCGCCCGACCTAGCTCAGACGACCCACGAGCGGGCGAGAGTGTCCACTCCTTTACCAGTTTAGGTTAAGAAGGCATTGCCAGTCAATAAGCGTTGCTGATATACTTCACTCGTACGGTTAACCGTTGCGCGCAACCGGGAAGGGAACTGACGATGGATATTCCTTCGGTGATCAGGCATCGCTTGAAAGAACTGGGAGTCGACCAGCGGGATCTCGCCGCGGCCGCCGACATCACCGAGTCCTACGTCTCGCAGTTACTTTCCAGGAAGAAGGCTCCTCCGGCTCCGGACCGCACTGACATCTACAAGAAGATGGAGGAGTTCCTGAAGTTTCCGAGCGGCGAACTGGCGAAGCTGGCCAACCTCCACCGCCATCGGGAATTCAAGAGGAAGGTTGAGGGTCCGCCGAGTCCGTTGTACGGAGAGTTTCGTGAGTTGATTCTCTGCAAGTGCGACCCGGGCGAGAGTGAACGAGTGCGCGCGACATTCGAGAGCGAGCCCTTCGGGGAACTGGAACGCTTCGTGACCCAAAAGCTCTTGAGCGTTGCGCAGAGGATTGCGAAACAGGAGCTGGAGAACGGGGATTGGCTCCGCCGAATGGCCCGTCTCGCCGGCCGAAGCTACGAGCAGATGCGCGTCTCGATCCTCGAATTCCTGGACACCGACGTTTTCGGCGTATCGGCCGAGAGCTGCGTTTCGTTCCTGGATCCCTTGATCGAGTCCTGGGCGATAGACTTTGGAACCTTTGGCATGGAGATCGTTTTGAATCGCCGCTTGGCTCCGGAGCCGCTCAAGAGATTCGAGTTCGTCGAGACCGAGCCCGTGCCGACTCGCGAGATGTCGCCGGGCCTGGAGGATTTCCTTGCGAACACATCGCTCGCCGGCGATGCCACCGAAGAGGAAATCGCGTTCCTGAAGGGGCTGAAGCTCCGTGGGCGACAGCCGAACGCTCTCTATTACTACCGGGAGTTACAGAACCTGAGAGACCCTATCCACTTTGACGCGCTGGGGAAGAACGCTGATCTGTTGTCGGGTAAGAACGGCTTCCGGGCGAAGCCGGCGGCCGCGCACAGGCGCCGGAAGCCTGTGGGCACAAATAGAGGGAGGGGACGTGCCCTTTGACGGTTGTTTCGCACGTGTGTTCAACATGACGTCGGTCGGCCGCGACGCACCGGCCTGTTCCGGGGTTTTTGGCTTGTCGGATTCCCGGGAGTGGATCTATGTCGGGGAAACTGACAACATACAGAATCGCCTGACGGAACTCCTGCACGACGTAAGCACGTCCGGCTTTCTGGAAGGGCGAATGCCGACGGGCTATTCGTTCGAAGTCTGTCCTCCCCATAGCCGGATTGCCCGCCAGGATCGGCTGATCCAGGAACTGGAACCGATCATCAACCGGCGACCATCGAAGCGCGAGCGTTAATCGCGGCCCGCCGGAGCGGCAAGTTCAAGGCTTATTCCGCCGGACCCGCGCGGCGCGTTGCCCGCCGGACCTCCATCCACCACGATGTGCGTTGCCAGAAGCCCTCGATGAATGAATCCCCCGCCTGAGAGTCCAGATCGTGAAAGAGTCGTCGATCCCACCTCCTGGAGATGTCGGAGGAGTACGGCTGGAAGCGCCAGGAGCACCGTCCGACAGCGAATTCCGGCGGTTGGGTAAAATCCTCCGCGCGGAGGGGTGATTGGAGTGTCTAATGGAAGGAGCACCATACGTTGGAACTCGATCTGCTTCCGCACTTGCGTCGCGAAGCGTTTCGGAGGCAGGTAGTGGTGGCACGTCGGAACGGGGCCGGAGGGGACGCCGGAACTCCGCAGCAGGTGGGGAAGGACTGCTTGAAGCCATGGCGAATGGGAGGGACGAACCTCTCGGAGAAGCAAGCAGATGCTGAAACGCTGGTCGCGCGACTGGTGTCTCTGGACTAGCCCTTGCGCTGGGAAACACGACGACATCCATCGGACAGCCGATCAGGCTGTGATCCCACCTGAGGGTGGCAAAGAAAGGAGCCGCCAATGCGCAAGAGCGCGATCCTACCGGCTTGGGGCCGTATTCTCCAAGGATACAAACCGTTCCTGTCGGTAGAGATTACCAAGGAGTGCCCGCTCCGCTGCCCCGGCTGCTATGCGTATGAAGCCGGACATCTTAACAGCGGAACCCCCATTCGGGATCTGGCTGACCGGAAGGGGCAGGAACTCGTGGACGGCGTCATCGGGTTGGCCGAACGCTTCCGCCCGCTCCATATTTCGATCGTCGGCGGCGAGCCTCTCGTACGGTACCGGGAATTAGGCGATCTGATCCCGCGGCTCAACGCCATGGGGATAGAAGTGCAAGTGGTTACGAGCGCGGTTCGCCGGATCCCGCCCGAGTGGGCCAGGTTTCCGGATCTGCACTTGGTGGTATCGATCGACGGTCTGCAGCCGGAGCATGATGTGCGCCGGGCTCCCGCCACTTACGATCGAATCTTACCCCACATCGAAGGACACCAGGTAATTGTGCACTGCACTGTTACCCGGCAGATGCTTACTAATCCGACGTACTTTGCGGAATTTGCCGAGTTCTGGTCCGGGCAGGCGAGCGTGCGGCGGATCTGGTTCAGTTTGTTCACGCCCCAGGAAGGCGATGCCTCCCCGGAGCGGCTGGGCAGCGACGATCGCGAGAAGGCGTTGGAGCGATTGTCGGCGCTGGTCTCCCAGTACCCGAAAGTCCATCTGCCGGGCTTGGTGGTGAAGGGTTACCAGGAGCCGCCGAGTTCGCCGGAGGACTGCATTTTTGCACAGACGACGACCTGCGTTTCAGCCGACCTGACGACGCGGGTCACGCCCTGCCAGTTCGGGGGAAAGCCGGTGTGCTCGGAATGCGGCTGCATGGCGTCGGCGGGGTTGGCCTCGGTGGGGCGGCACAAACTGGCTGGCGTGGTGAAGGTCGGCGAGATGTTTCGGATGTCGCGGAAAGTCGGCGTATCATACCGCCGGCGGTTTGGCGGGGAATCCGTCAGTGAACCGGCCCCGGCGAAAACGGTCTTGAACGTGATCGAGTAAATGAAACTGCGGGGACTCCGTTCTACGCGCGAATAGGCTGGCACGGGTTACCGTGCCGCCGCGCGCGTGAGTAGCGCAACGGAATCCTCGACGCACCGCACGAATTACCGAATCAACCACAACCGCCTGGAAATAAGCCCCCGGATACGGCGAAAGGATCCGGGGCCTTTCCTCATCCGGCGACCGGTTCGTGCACTTGACTACGCGGGTGGGTGGACCTGCGGATCAGTCGGATGTTGAGCATTCGTTCGATCTTGCGGATTTCGGTGCGTTCGGCAGCCGTGCCGAATGTCGAGGCGGTCCCGCGAAGCCCGGCGCGGCCGGTGCGTCCGACACGATGAATGAAGTCCTCGGACGCTTGGGGCAGATCATAGTTGACGACGTGCGCAATGCCTTCGACGTGAATGCCGCGGGCGGCGACGTCGGTGGCGACCAGGACGCGGCACTCTCCTTGCTGAAACGCGCGGAGGGCCCGGTTGCGCTGGCTCTGTGAACGGTCTCCGTGAATGCTGGTAGCCTTTGCCCCGCCGCGGATCAGCTTGGTCGCGAGTTTCTCGGCGCCTCGTTTTGTGCGGGCGAAGACCAGAAAGGAACCGGTCTCTTCGCGGAGCATCTTCTCGAGCAGGCTGAGCTTGCCTTGCTGTTCAACCTCGTACACGTGGAGGTCGATGTGTTCGGCCGGCTTGGTAGCGGAGCCGATGGCAATGCGCACCGGGTCTTTCACGAAGGTATCGATCAGGTTGGCCACGGAAGGTCCGATCGTCGCCGAGAAGAACATCGTCTGGCGCTCCCGCGGCAGCGTGGCCAGAATCTTGCGAATGGTGGGCAGGAAGCCCATGTCGAGCATACGGTCCGCCTCGTCCAGCACCAGAAGACGAACGGAACCGAGCCGCACCAGCTTCCGCTGGAGAAGATCCCAGAGGCGGCCGGGGGTGGCGACGACAACCTGCGATCCCCTGCGAATCGCTTCGATCTGTGGCTGCTCTCCGACGCCGCCGACCACGACAGTGGCCCGGATGTGGGTACGGGCGGCCAGTTTCTTGAATATCTCGCCCACCTGGATCGCCAGTTCGCGAGTAGGCGCCAGGACTAGCGACTCGATGCCGGAGGACGGCGCCGTCTGGTTGTACAGCGACTCGAGCACGGGCAGGACATAGGCGACCGTTTTGCCGGTGCCGGTGTTGGCCGTCGCCACGATATCGTCACCGGCGAGTGCCGGGGGGATCGCGGCCGCCTGCACGGGGGTTGGTCGCAGAAGGTTATTGCGGGTCAGGTTGTGCGCGAAGACAGGGGACAGGGGAAGTTCGGTAAAGCTTTGCATAGTTGGAGTGTGTAAATGGGAATCAGTTAAGGACGGGAATCAGCGGAAGGATTTTGGCTAGGCCAAGGATACTCGGCGTGACTTCCAGTACATATACATCCTAGCACACTTTCTCTCCGGGGCTCCCCGCGGCGAATTATTTGGCTACGCCACGAGAGGAGGCGTTCGTGCCGTCTGCTTTCGCCTCCGCCGAGCCGGCACAGGAAAGAGCAGATCCGCCCCGAAACCATCCACCACCGGGTGAAAGATCGGCGCAATAGCCCCGGCGGAGGCGCTGCCTGCCGCGCGGCCCGCACGGAGCAATTACCCGGTCACCGTAGCCTCGCCCCGCAGTGGGCGCAGTGGGTCCAACCGGGGCTGATGGTGCTCCGGCAATGGGGGCACGCCGGGCGCAGGGGAGCGGCGCAGGACGGGCAGTAGGCGTAGCCCGTCTGGACGGCCGCGCCGCAGCGGGGACAAGGTTCCGGAAGCGGGTCGCGGAGGACAAAGTAGAGCAGGACGCCGATCAAGTTCGGGATGAAGATCGCCAGGAGCACCCACAGGACCGGCCGCATGCCACGGCGCTTGGCGTCGCCGTAGATATAGCCGTAGAGCATCACCATGCCCCCGACCAGCAGGGGTATGACGGTACCCAGAATGGCCCAGACCCAGATCGGAATCGCCGGTTTGTCGCTAAAATGCGCGCCGAGCGCCAGGAACCCGAGGATCATCATGGCCAGCGCCACGGCCAGGATCTTCGCGTTTCTTGGAATCACCGAATCGTTCATCTGTGGGCTCATAGGTACCTCCTCATCAACTCGCGTTTCGAAACCAACAGCACGACCGCCACGCCGGCCGTTAGCCAGGCGAACAGGGTGGAGCCGCCCAGCCAAAAGGCCGCGCCGCGCCAGCTCAGCGCGAGTAGCGGCCCGCCCGTCATGAGTCTCCACAGCAGCCACCCGGCCAGTGAAACGGTCCAGCCGAACAAGATGACGAAGCCCAGGATGACATCGCTCACCCGGCGCTCCCGGCGCGAGGCTTCCTGGGCGGCGATGCGGTTCCGGGTGCGCTCCACCAGCATCTCGGGCGGGGGCGGCGGGGGCGCGTCCGCGATGGCCTCGCCGAGCAGGCGCCACTCATCGAGCTCTCGGGCGCAGCCGGCGCATTGGGGAACGTGTTCCTCCACCAGGCGCTGCTCATCGGGCGTCGTCGCCCCGGCGGCCGCCAGCGGCAACAATTCGCGAATCCGGTCATGCGCGCTCATTCGGCAACCTTCTCCCTGAGCGCGAGGAGCGCCCGCCGCAGGCGGCTCTTCACCGTACCGAGGGGAAGGCCGGTCAGGCCGGCGATCTCCTCGATCTTCATTTCCTCCTCGAAACGCAGCGTGAGCACCTCGCGGTAGATGGCCGGAAGCCGCTCGAGCTGGCGCATCACGAGCGATGTCCGTTCCGAGCGGAGGAACCGGTCGAGGGCGGTCGGCGCTGGCGAGGGAACCGCGTCGGACCAACTGCCGCCGGGACGCGGCTCGTCCAGGCTCGCGGGTCGCGTGCGGCGGAGATGATCGATGGCCAGATGCCGGGCAATCGAGAACAACCACGGCTCGAAACCGCGCCCGGCGTCGTACTGCCGGATCTTCTCGATGACCCGCAGCCAGGTCTGCTGGAAGATGTCCTCGGCCGCCGCCGGATCCGACACGAGGCGCAACAGGTACCGATACAAACGGCGCTGGTAGCGGCCGATCAGGGTGGCCACGACATCCGGGTCGCACCGGCGAAGTCCCGCGATCTCGGCATCTGCTCCCAACCATCCCTCCGGTTCGATAGCCAGTTCGCAGATCATACTCAATTGCCATACGAACGGACAAGCCGAAAGGATGCATCCCGGCGGCAACGAGGTGTGGGAAAATGCGAGCAATGAGCCAGCCCTTTTCGCAGCAGCCAGCCCAGGTGAAGATCGAGCAGACACCGGACTACCGGGAAAGTTACGCGAACAGCGTCCAGGTCCGGGTGAACCTCTGGGACTTTCTCCTCACGTTCGGTACGTTGAACCAGACCCGCGCGGACGAAGTGACGATCCGCAGCTTCCAGGGCATCTACCTGAGCCCGCAGCAGGCCAAGGCCCTGTTGAACGTGCTCCAGCAGAACGTCCGGCAGTACGAATCGACCATCGGCGAGATCAAGCTCGAGCCCACCCGCCGCGACCAATCAGTGCAATAACGGATCGCGGCCCATCCTGCGGTTCCTGATGCGCGTAAGGCGGACGTCCACGTCCGCGGCCGGCCTCCTGGTCGGCCCTCCGCTACGACCCGCCCGCCACGATCAGACGATTGACGTCGTGAGTCACCGTTGGTTTCGGAGCTTGTCTCTCGAACCGGGGCACGCCCGGCCTGGAGGCCGCGCGAGGGGCGTGGACGCCCGCCCACCACCTATCCGACGTTGCTTCGGGGCAGGGGCGTCATCCCGAACCGCCGGAGCAGCAGGAACTCGGAGAGGTTCTCGCGGGTGAACAGTCCGCAAAGGTGGTCGCCTTCCATCACCAGCGCGCAGGGGCCGGAGTTCGCCATCGCCTCCATGGCCTCGGTCAGGTCCAGGTTCGGATCGAGCCGGAGGAAGTCCCGGTCCATGGCCCCGGCGACATAAATGTCGGATCCCGAGGTGGCCATGGCGCGGAGCAGCGCGTTGCGATCGAGCAGGCCGATGACCTGTTCGCCGTGGACCACCGGGAAGTCCTGTTGCGAAGTGTCCAGCAGCAGCCGCGCCGCCTCGCCGATGGTGTTGCCGTGGGACAGCGTGTGGAACTTCGTGACCATCGCCAGGCGCACCGGCATGCCTTGTGCGAGCGAGCGTCCGATCGCGGCCTGCCCCTCCTGCGCCGCCCCCAGGTAAACAAAAAAGGCAATGAACAGCAGCAGGTACTGCATCGAGATCAGGCCGTATAGGCCGAGTCCGATGGCGAGCAGACGGCCGGCCCGCGAGGCGATGCGGGTCGCCTGTTCCTCCGGCTGCCAGAGGGCGAGCACCGAGCGCAGGATGCGGCCGCCGTCCATCGGGAAGGCCGGCAGCAGGTTGAACACCGCCAGCACGAGATTGGCGAAGCCGATGGTTTCGAGCAGCGGAGCGTCGGTCCGTTCCACCATCGCTTCGATGCCGCTGATCCCGCCGTTCTGATAGAAGGTCACGCCCAACAGGATGGCCGCGGCCACGAGATTCACCCCCGGTCCGGCGGCGGCAATCCACAGTTCCTTGCGTGCCGGAGGCGTCTTTTCCAGCCGGGAGACACCCCCGATGGGGAACATGACGATCTCGAGCGTCTTGACACCCAAACGCCACGCCACGACGGCGTGTCCCAACTCGTGCAGCAGCACCGAGCCGAACAGCGACACCACGAAGATGGCATCCGCGACGGACGACCGGCGGTCCTGGAAGCCAACGATGACCACGAAAATCGCGAGCAGAATGAAGGTGAAGTGAAAGCGGACCGGGACGCCGAAGACGGTGAATCCAGCCACCGAACCTGGGATCCGCGATTCTCGCCGATTAGTCTCGTTGCGGGACGGCAAACGGGAACTCCTATTCAGACCTTAGCAGTCACCAGCCGCTGGCCACCAGCCACCGGCCACCTGCTATCGGGTCAGCCTCTCCGCGGCGGTGCGGCTGTCCCACGCCTGCCATAGGCGCTCCAGTCCGGCCGTAACGTCCGGATTCTCGGCCGCGATGTTATCGAGTTCGGTGCCGTCGGCCTCGATATCGTACAGCTCCCATGGTTGATCGCCGGTGGCCACCATCTTCCAGCGATCCCGCCGCACGGCCCGGCCCTCGGCCCACTTCCAGAAGAGGGCGTCGTGGGCGCGGCGCTGCTCCCCCTCGATCACGGCGATCAGCGAGGAACCGTCGATCTCGAGCACGCGGTGACCCTGATAGCGCACCGGGTGCGCGACCCGCGCGGCGTCGAGCAGCGTCGGCGTGAGGTCGATCGCGTGGGCCACCTGGGCGGTGATGCTGCCCGGCTCGGCGACCCGCCCGGGCCAGTGGATGATGAGCGGCACGCGGATCCCTCCTTCGTGGCTATCGCCCTTGAAACGGCGGAAGGGCGTATTGCTCACGTTGGCCCAGCCGGCCCCGTAGCTCTGGAAAGTGTCCTCGGGCCCCGGCATGACGTCGGGCGTATTCCCCACTTGCACCGGCCGGCCGTCGCGCGTGGTCTCGGGGATGTTGGCGCCGCCCGGTTCCGGATCGCTGTAGCCGGCGCCGTTGTCGGACTGGAAGACGAACACCGTGTTGTCCATCTCGCCGGTCTGCTCGAGGGCCTGGACCAGGCGGCCGATATCGTGGTCCATGCGGTCGATCTGCGCGGCGTAGACTTCCATGCGGCGCTGCTGCCAGGTCTTGTCGGGCACGCGTTCCCACGCCGGGACACTCGGGTATCGTGCTGAAAGCCCCCATTCGGGATCGACGAGGCCCATGTCCTTCATTCGTTGATGGCGCTGGCTGCGCAGTTCGTCCCAGCCCGACTCGTACCGGCCCTCATACCTCGCGATGTCGCCGGGAAGCGCCTGGAGCGGCCCTCCCATCGCCGGATAGGCGACGTGCAGAAAGAACGGCCGGTTGGACTTGGCCCCGGCTTCCACGAACTCCACCGCCGCGTCCGTGACGGCGTCGGTCAGATAGAAGTCGCCTCGGGCGTAGTCCGCCGCGGCGGACTCGGTGCCCCGGATCAGCGACGCCGGCGCGAAGTAGCTGAACGCCCCGGCCAGGGTGCCGTAGAACTGGCCAAACCCGCGCTCGAGCGGCATCTCGGCCGCGGCTCCGCCCGGCGACAGGCGCCACTGGCCCGCCATGTAGGTCTGATAGCCGGTCTCGCCCAGCATCTCCGCGATCGTGAGCGCCTCCGGCCGTAGCTTCTGTCCATCGAGCGCGATGTTGCTGTAGACCCCGGTCAGCAGGGACGCCTGCCCGGGGCGACCCATGTCGCTCGAGTAGTATCGGCTGAAGCGTAGGCCGCTGCCGGCCAGCCGATCGAGGTTGGGCGTGTTGATCTCGCCGCCGAAACAGCCGATATCGGAGTATCCGACATCGTCGGCGAGTACCAGAACGATGTTGGGCCGGAGGTCCGGGTGTTCCACCGGACCGCACGCCGCCAGCAGGGCGACGGCGATTGAAAGCAGGAGTCTGTCGTGCCGGAGTATCATGACGGTTCTCGAAGCCGGGGCGCATCGTAACCGAACGGCTCCCATTCGCGCCCCTACGCTAAGATGATAGCGACTCATGCCTAGCGAGGACCTCGAGAAGTTCGTCGACCGCTCGTTCTCCTTCTATCCACCGATCCTCAATATCGAGCACAACGAGTGGACCTATGAAGGGGCATCGTGGTCCGAGGTCCATATACGGAACGCCAACAGCGACCTGGACCTGTGGGTCCCGCGCCGGTATTTCGGCGAAATCTCGCGGGTCGAGACGCCGATGATGATCGTGGGCCTGGTGCAGGAGCTCGAGTACGAGGGCGGCATGCTCACGCCGCACCGGCGCCGGGTCCTCGAGATGCCGGGCGGCCGTGTCCCGGCCGCATCGCGCGAGGGCGCCGCCCCGCCGCCACCGGCGCCAAAGCGGCAGGGTACCGGACCGGAACGACGCATCCAGCGGCTGATACTGGCGTGCCTGGTGGTGGCTGTAGTGGTCACCTTCGCCGGCGTGCTGCTCACTCGCGACCGGCAGTCCGGGGGCCGCATCAACTACCAGACGGTGCTGCAGGCCGAGCTGGGATTGAAGGGCGGCGACAGCTACTTCACGGTGGTTCGCAAGCTCGGCGAGCCGGCCGAGGAGCGCTGGCGGTCGACCACCGGTGAGCGCCAATTCCAGGCGCTGAGCTACCCGAAACTCGGTGTCACGGTGATCCTGATGGGCCCGGACCGCGACCAGATGACCTATATCGGCGCCAAGGACAACGAATGGCGCACGGTCCATTCAGTGGATCTTCCGGGAGGCGGAAGCACGGATTCGATCCTGAGGGCGCTGCCGAAATTCTAAGGCAGACCGGCGATCACCACCCCAGCAGGTCCGCCACCAGCCACCAGCTATCTGCCACCCGCCGTCTCCCGCCAGGTGTTGTACCGGAGGCAGGCGCCGATCAGCGTGGGGGTGGCGAAGAGGAAGAAGGCCTGGGGGGCCAGCCGTGAGAGCGCCACGTCGCAGAGGAAGGCCATCGCGAGGGCCGCCGGAGGCAGCATCGCCCAGAAGTAGGTCCCCCACTTCGACAGGTGTTCCGAACGGGCCCTGAGGGCGGCGAAGACACCCCACTTGTATCCGGCAAACAAGGCGCCCAGAGCGAGAATCGCTCCGGCGCTCACCATGGCCACGCAGTAAATGGTGTACATGCTCATCGCGATACAACCTGCGTATCTGGAGAGATCGGCGGGGCGCGGCGGAATCTTTAGGCTGAAATCTCGCTCGCTGTCGGGATTGGAAGGCGGAACCGCCAGGTGGAGCCGCCGCTTGGGCTGTGGCAGCCTCTCAGGCCGTCCCTGCTGAAGGCCCGATCGATGGCGACTTTCAACGGAGTCCCCATGGCCCGCCGACGGGCCGCCCATGAGAATGAAAGCATCGAAGAGGCACTGCGGGCGATGGCTGTCCGACGTCCGGTATTGGCCAGAGGTGCCAACACTGCTCGCTCGAGTGCCCACGCCACGAGTCGCCGATGTGGCGTGGCCACTCGTGCCTGCCGCGTTCACACTTTCCGTGAACGCCGGAAGGCGACGTCGCCTTTCCGGTCCGCTGTCGTGTGGAGTTTCAACGGAGCGATTGCTTACTCGCTCGGCTCCTGCCTGCGGAACATGGCGATGGCCTCGATCTCGATCAGCAGGTCCGAACGGCACAGCTTGGCTTCAATGCCGGTCGAGGCGGGGTAGGGATCAAGCCCCTGCTCGGCGTAGAACTTGTTGCGCTCGTCGTTGAACTCCACGTAGTCGCGATCGATGTCGCGCAGATAGCAGGTGGTTCGAATGATGTCCTTCCACGTCGCGCCTTCCGATTCGAGCAGCCCGGTGATGTTGCGGAACGTCCGCCGGCACTGGCCCCGAAAGTCGCCGGCATGGACCGTCCGGCCCTGCTCGTCCACGCTGGACGTACCGGAAATAAAGAGAATCACCAGGCCGTTCAGATCCACGCGCGTGCCGCGGGCAAAGGCACTTCCGTATTCGCAGGCTTCGTTGAGAAATTCGGGGGCTTTGATTGCCCGCTTCTTCACCGACGCACCCCGCGCTTCGTTAATCATCTCGTCGATCGACAACACTACCTCTTTCCCTCCACTTTATCATGTTGGTTGCCCACTCCGATCTTGGCGGTCGAGTCCCTTGCGGACACGGAGTGCCGGCCTTGCCGTGGCGATGTTTTCCCCTGAAATTTGCGGCCTCACGCGATCCCGGCTTTCCCCCCCGGTTCCGGGACCCGACTATCATCCAACATTATATAGAGTCTCTCCCATGACGCCAAGCCTGTTAATGTGGAGTTTGCCGGCTGAAACTCCTCTTACTCGTTACTTGCCGCCGATTACATGGGATCTGTCTCTCTTCTGTCTCCTGTTGGTGGCCTCCCCGGCTGCCGGCAGCCTCACGACCAGCTACTCGAGCGCCTTCGACCCCAGCCACGATTTTCGGAACTCCCGCACTTCGGCCGTCACGTCGCGTCCGGCCGTTTCGAATGTTACCAGCTCCAGTCCTGGCTCCTCCTCCAGGCGGACCTTCACCTTGCCTTTACGGCCCCGCTGCTCGTAAGTCAACCGCACGTTGCCGCCGACCCGCTTATCGCGAAGCGCCCGGTCCAGTCCCGCCGGGTGCGTATCTTCCGGCCGTCGATTTCCTGGATCACACCACCCCGGCTGAGCCCCCCTTCGTAGACCGGTGTGCCGATCAGCGGGTCCTCGTCGAGCAGGGCGCCCTCCTCGGAGAAGCTCATTGACGGCTCGCCGAGAGTCGCCTGGTCCGGCGCTCTCCGGCGCAGCACCAGCCCGGCATGCTCGAGGAGCGCCTTGTAGTCCATCATTTCGTGTCCCCGCACGTAGCGGCCGAAAAACAGCCGCGCGAAGGTACTGTCGCCGGTCACCCGCGCGAGCGTCCGTTCGAGATCGTCCATGGTATATGGCTTCTCGGGACGGCCGAACTCCTCCCACAGCGCCCGCATGTAGTCGTCGAGCGTGATGCCCGGAAATCGCGTCCGCAGCGTCAGGTCCAGTCCCAGCCCGACGGCCTCTCCAAACGGGTAGTAGGAGACGTAAGTATTGCGCTGGTTCGTCCGGTCCACCCACCGCGCGCCGTCGAAGAAGGACGTGAGCTGGCTCGATTCGACGGGCGAGACGAAGCGCCGGCCCGGCGCGAGGATGACGCCGTCGAGCGTACGGCCGATCGCGGCGGCGAATCCGGCGAAGTGATTGAGCCCGGCCCGCGCGAGCGTGAGCGTCCCGTAGTAGTTGGTAAAGCCTTCGCCGAACCACAGCTCCTCGGGCGCACTGGCGGCCTCAAAGTTGAACGGCTCGAGCGAGCGGGGGCGGAGCCGCTCGATGTTCCAGATGTGGAAGAACTCGTGGGCGACGCTGCTGATTAGATCCGACGCCGATTGCGTGAGCGACGTGGCGTTGACGCAGTAAGTCGAATTCCGATGCTCCATGGCGTCGCCGTTGACCCACGGCACATAGTCGAGTAAGAAGGTGTAAGTTCCGTAATCGAATTTCGGGAACTCGCCGAACACCCCGGCCTCTTCGAGCACCACCTTGCGCGTCATCCCGGCAAACTCGTCCACCAGGCTATCGTCGTCCAGATGGTGGACCGCCAGGCGGAACGTCTGGCGCCGGCCGCCGATCGTGAGCGGGAACTCCCGAAGCGTGAAGTCGCTCAGCTCGGCGGGACTGTCCATCAGGTAATCGAGGTTGGGGGCCTGGAACGCGTATGGGTCGGCGGTGGGCTCGAGCTGCGTAGCGACGCGCCAGTCGAGGTCTTTCGGGACTACGAACCGCACCCGGATCGGCCGGTCGCCCATCCCTTGCGCCCACAGGTAGGTGGCCGGCGAGTTGAGATGAGCGTGGCTCAGGTCGATGCCGTCGTAAGTTCCATCCGCGCGGTCGCCGAAGAGCGTGTAAGTGATCCGAACGGTGCCGTCGTGGCCCGAGATATTCCACTGGTCGGGATTGGGGCGCGTATAGGTAAGGCGATTGCCCTTGCCATCCGTCGCGCGCACACGGTATATGTTCTTGGCGAATTCGTGCACCGCATAGCGCCCGGGCGAGGTCCGGCTCATGTGCGCCTCGAACACCGGCTGCGTGACGTCACGGAACGTGGCGGTGATTTCGGCCTCGTGATGGACGGCATTCGGAAACCGTAGCTCGTATTCGACGGGCGCCTGGGCGAAAAGCGAGGGGATAAGGAGAACGGCGCCGAGAACGAATCTCATTCCGCTAAGGATACTGCAACCGGCGCCTGCCGATGACTCGGCGCCGAAGGAAAACACCGGAGCTCGATTCGCGCGAAAGCATCATCCATGGCAGACAATCCCCCCCACCGGCTCCGCCCGGCACTCCGCAATCCCGAGCGACGGAGGAAGCTTGTCCAGCACGTGCGTCCGCGCGTTCCCCAATGAAACGTAACCCGCGCGCCGAATCGAAGTCTGCCACTATGAGGAATAGTATGCAAACAAAACCGTTCCTGATCGGAGGGGAGTGGCGGACGGGCGAGCGCGTCGCCGAGGTCCATTTCCCGTATAACGGCGATCTGATCGCGAGGGTCTCCGAGGCCTCCGAGACCGATATCGAACACGCAATCCAGTCCGCGGTCGCCGGCTTCCAGGTCACTCGGAAGCTTCCCTCGCACCGCCGCGAGAGCATCCTGCGGAACCTGGCCGAGGGAATGGAGCGCCGCGCCGGCGAACTCATCGAGGCCATGATTCTCGAAGGCGGCAAGACTCGCGGCGTCGCCACCGCCGAGCTCAGCCGCGCGCTCCAGACCATCCGCGCTTCGGCCGAGGAGGCCAAGCGGATCGGCGGTGAAATCGTCCCCATTGACTGGACGCAAGTCGGCGAGCAGCGCCTGGGCATCGTGCGCCGCTTCCCGCTCGGACCCGTCGTCGGTATCGCGCCATTCAACTATCCGCTCAACCTCGCCTGCCACAAGCTCGGTCCGGCCATCGCGGCCGGTGACTCGTTCATCCTCAAGCCGGCCTCGGCCACACCGCTGTCGGCGCTGCTGCTGGCCGAGATCACGCTCGACGCCGGCTACCCGGCCGAGGCGCTCAGCGTGGTCGTCTGCCGCGGCGCCCAGGCCGAGAAGCTCGTCTCCGATCCCCGCATCGCCTATTGCACCTTCACCGGCAGTTCCGAGGTCGGCTGGCATCTGAAGTCGATCTGCGGGCGCAAGCGTGTGGGACTCGAACTCGGCGGGAACGCCGCGGCCATCGTCCACGAGGACGCCCGCCTCGACTATGCGATCGGCCGCGTCGTTATCGGCGGCTTCACCAACGCCGGACAGAACTGCATCGCCGTGCAGCGCGTCCTGCTCCACCGACCTATCTACGACCAGGCCCTCGGCCTGATCCGCGAGAAAGTGTCGCGGCTCTGTGTCGGCGATCCTCGCGACGCGGCCACCGATGTCGGTCCGATGATCGACACCCACGCCGCCGTCCAGGCGATGGAAAAGGTGCAGGAGGCGATCGAGGCCGGCGCCAATCCCATCCTCGGCGGTGACTGCGACGGTCCCATGTTCTCGCCGACGGTCCTGACCGACACTACGCCCGAGATGCGCGTTAACCGCGAGGAGATCTTCGCCCCCGTCATCACCGTCTCCGCCTACGACGACTTCGACGAGGCGATCGCCCGCGCCAACGATACCGACTACGGTCTGCAGGCCGGCGTCTTCACCCAGGACGTCAATCGCCTGATGCATGCCTTCGAGAGGATCGAGGTGGGCGGCCTGAATGCCAACGACGTCTCAACGTTCCGCGTGGACCAGATGCCGTACGGCGGGGTGAAGGGGTCCGGGATCGGCCGTGAAGGCCCGCGCTATGCCATCGAGGAGATGACCGAGGCCAAGCTGATGGTCCTCAACCTCGCCGCGGGGGCGCGCTAAACGGGCCGGGTTACCTGGGCCGCGAGCACGCGGTGCGAGCGGGGGAGCCCTACTTGGCCGGCATCCCCGGAGCGGCAGAACTCTCCGTAGCCCCCTGCCCGACCGGGTCGGGCCATGTCCGGGGGGTATTTCCGGATCTCGGTCACGACCGCCACGACAGCAGGGTCGCCACCGTCACGGCGCACACCCAACCACCAGCACTCCCTCGACAAGCACCGTCGAGATGTGGGCCACTCGCCTTCCAAACATAGCAATCCCTTCACTATAGATTACCTCGGGTTCGGTGCCGCGGGTAGCATTTTCCGGCTGACCAGCCACTTATCACCATCCGGCGCCGGCCACCCGCAATTTTCCCGCTATTTTCCCAGTCCGTGGCCGATGAGAGAAGAGGACACTGAGTGTCCAGCGAGACTGGCGGGTCGCGCATCTCCTTCTCGCAGCGGCCCGCCGCGCAAAACATGCGCCGCAAGGAGATCAGCAGCTTGGGTACACGCAGCGAGGATAGAAGATGAGCATCAGTCCGCTGGTATTTACGGGCGTCAGTAGTTTTTCGGACGACCTGCAGACGATCCTCTCCCGCACGGTCCAGATCGCCTCGATTCCCGTCGCTCAGTTGCAGAACGAGCAGGTGGACCTGCTCACCAAGAAAGAGCTGCTCACGGGGCTGAAGACGGTGGTCGACGACCTGGCGACCAAGGTGAACAGCCTGGCGACGCTCGGCGAAACGCGGGCCCTGAGTGTGTCGTCCACGAACGCGAACCGTGTCTCGGTGTCGATGAACGGCGCCACCGAAGCGGGCACCTACACGATTTCCGACATCACCTCGGTGGCGTCGGCGGCTTCGGAGAACACCCTCACGGGCTACGAAACCAGCGACGCGACCGCGGTATCGGCCGACGGAACCATGGAACTGGTAGTCGGGGCCGAGACCTACGAGGTGGACCTGACCGGCGATTACGGGAACACGCTCGAGGGGCTTCGGGACTCCATCAACGCCCTTGGCGCCGGCGTCTCGGCGACCATCCTCAACACCGGCAGCGGCGCGACGCCCTACTATCTATCGATCACGGCGCAGGACAGCGGCGCCACGACGCTCGAACTGCGCGAGACGGCCGGCGATAGTGAAACGAACATCCTGACCGGGGACAACCAGGGCAGCGACGCCGTCTTCAAGCTCAATGGCCTCGACGTGACGCGGTCCCAGAACACGATTAACGACGCTCTCTCCGGGGTGAGCTTCAAGATCGTCAGCACGACCAGCGAGGGCGAAAGCGTCGAGATCAAGCTCAGCTCGAGCCAGACAGCGGTCGGCAGCGCGATCAACAGCCTCGTCAGCGCCTACAACACGGCCCGCGCCCAGGTCACCACGCAGGTCGGCGAGGAGGCCGGCCTGTTGAGCGGAGACTTCATCGTCCGTGAGATCCAGAGCCGGATGCGCGGTCTCGCCGGCTACACGGCCAACTCCGACGGCGCCGTTCAGAACCTGGCCGATCTCGGCATCGAGTTCGACGGATACGGCGAGATGTCGTTCGATTCGTCCAAGTTCTACTCGCTCTCGCAGAGCCAGTTCTCCGATGCGCTCGAGTTCCTCGGTTCCTCGACCTCCGGCCTCGGCCTGGTGGCGGACTCGCTCGAGACCATCACCGCGCCGGTGACCGGCCTGATCGCCACCCAGCAGGACCAGTACGATGTGGCCGACGAACGGATCAACAGTCAGATCGAGGCGATGACGGCGCGAATCGAGTACATGCAGCAGTCCACGTCGCTGAATCTGCAGTTGGCCGACGCGCTGCTCGCGCAGCTTGAAGGGCAGCAGACGATTCTCGCCGGCAGCATCGATGCCTTCTACCTAACCCTATATGGCCGAAATGACAAGTAACGCGAACGATACTCTTGGCCCCGCACTGCTCGGTGCGGAGCCCGGTGATAGCCCCACCGCCGGCTCTGCGGGCACCGGGTCCGCGGCGCACTCCGGCCGTTGCCAGACGGCGGCGGCGCTCGACCGGCTCGAAGCCGCCACCCGCGGCGTCGAGGAGGCGGCCGCCGGTGATCTGCAGGCGCTGCTGGGGGTGATGAACATCCGTTCGGAGGCGGCCATCCACTTGCGGCGGCTGCTCGCCCGGCAAGGCCGGGACCTCGATCCGGAGGAGCAGGATCGCGTCGCCGATATCTTCCGCCGGGGCACCCGCCTCGGTGAGCGACTGCTCGTGCGCCGCGCGGCACTGCGCTCCGAGATGCAGCAGGCCACCGCCAGCGATCAGGTGCTTCGCCGCCTGCGCCGGCAACAGACCGCCGGACTCCGGCTCAACTGCCGCGGGTGAGGGAATCGGTTCCGGAACGCCTCCGGGGGCGCGCTTGAGCCGGCGCGGAACTTCAGCTCCGCTCTCTGCTCGTCCCCGACGCATCTCGGAGACGGATATCCGCCGAAAGCCAGGGTAACTCCGTCTCACGACCTCACCCCGCAGGTGCCAACGACAGCGCAAGACCGCTACTCGCCGTTCCAGCCGATGACCGAGCCACAAGTTACAGGGCCGATGGTTCCGAGTCTTTCCGGCAGCGCGGCGCTCCCAGTGCCGGACCATTCGTACCCGGCAGCAACCCCGACGCAGGTGTCCGCTGCCCGTGGTATCCTCACTTCACAAAGGAGGGACAATCACTTGGCAAAGTATCTTTTCCACGCGTCCTACACAGCCGAAGGTGTCAAGGGACTGCTCAAAGATGGCGGCTCCGGCCGGCGGGAGGCAATCAACAAGATGGCCGCCTCGCTCGGCGGTACCATGGAAGCCTTCTACTATGCTTTCGGAGTCGACGACGTGTACGTCATCATCGACGTACCCGATAATGTGACGGCCGCGGCCGCCTCGCTGGCGGTTGCCTCGAGCGGTGCGGTGAACATCAAGACGGTCGTGCTGCTCACGCCCGAGGAGATCGACGCCGCAGTCAAGAAGGCGGTCGCCTACCGGGCGCCGGGACGTTAGCCAATTCACCGGGGAATCGGGGTCACCTGCGGCCAGGCGTGACGTTGCTGATTGCACCCGCCACGCCTCCCGTAGGTCTCCCCCCCCCACCGAATCGAGCCCGCAGTTACCGCGACGGGGGGTCCCAGCAAAAGGGAGCATCGCAGGCATGGCATGCGTGCCGCCGGACCAATACTCTATGCACTGTGTCCCGTTGGGCGCAGTAACTTAACTGGAACGCGGGGTTTCTGAGACCCACATACCAGCATCCCGTTGATACGGAATGGGCCTCAAATGACCGGGTGCGGACCTTTCGCCCTGCCTCTCCCGCCGGCTCAGTCCACCTGGTAGTAGTAAGCCACCTGACTCTTGTGAGTCGGCTTGATGAGAATACTCTGGTTGTCCGAGTTCCCGTTGACCGTCTGCATGGGATCGGTGTCGGTGATCGGAATGAAGTGATGAACCCTGTCTCCCTTCTTCACGCAGACATCTCCCGGCCGGAAACCTTGTCCGGACTTCAGCGGCAGGTTGATCCCCTTGCCGAGCGTCCATTTCACGTTCATCCCTGCCTTGATGAGGACCCAGGTGGCGAAGATGCCGCACCAACTGATCCCGGAGGTCCCTGGCTGCGGAATTCGCTTCCCCGGCACCTGCACGCCGGCCAGAATCTGGTGATCTTTCCAGTAGTTGGCGTTCCACCCGGTCACCGCGACGTCGAAGAACTCCTGTAGTTGCTTCCAGCCGGCCCGCACATTCTTCCCGGTCGCGGGGTCGGTCGCCGTAACAAGGTCGCTAACTTTCCCCGGCGGCGGCGTCGCCTGCTGTTTGGCAACCTCGATGATCCTCTTCCGAAGCGCGCTGAGCCCCGGCGGCGGACTGACCGGCGGCTGCGCCTGTGGAGGCTGTACTTGTGGCGGTTGTCCCCGCGGCGGCGGCATCGCCCCCGGGGTGTCGAACTGGTTCAGCTTGTCCATCGTCCGGCGGCCAGGGTCGACGCGGCCGTCGGCGGTGCCGAAGTACCGCTGCTGAAACGACGCGATGGCCGCATTGGTCTTCGGCCCGCAAAGACCGTCCGCGACAAGGGGTGGATTCCCGCCCGCGCGATTCAGCAGTTCCTGAACGGTCTTCACGTCCATCGGCCGGTTCACGGCAAAACGCCCGACCGACGCTAGTATCTGCTTCGCCATTCCCCCTCCAATCCCCCGGCCGCGGGTGTGCGGCCGGAACAACTCAATGCCCCCATTCTAGTGGTCTGCGTCTAAGATTACGACCGGTATGCTGCGTTCCCCTAGCGGTCGCGGTTCCGTGCTAACTGATTCCCAGCACTGAACCGCGCGCGTCAGCAAGCGGATTGCATATGCCGCAGAATTTCCGCCGCACTGCACCAGGCCGCGGCCCGCGCCGGAGCGACGCCCCCCCGACGTGGAGCGAACCGCCGGGCTTGTCACGCCGGTGGCCGTGCCGGCGGCCGGCACACTCGCGGCGCACCCTCCCTCCCCTGGCCTTGACCCGCGACTGGTGCCGGGAGCGCCGCCCCCTCAGCGATTCGGCTATCCATTGCCCGCGGAATTATACTGACGGGCATGGGGATGCAACTACTGGACACGAAAGGCAACGCGGTCGGCGACCAGCCGATCGAACAACTGGGCAAAGGGTTCCGTGGCAAACTCATCCGTCCCGGCGACGACAAGTACGAACGCGCGCGCAAGATCTGGAACGCGAGCGTCGACCGGCGTCCGGGCCTGATCGCCAGATGCCGCGGTACCGGCGACGTCGCGGCGGCCATCCAGTTCGCCCGCGACAACGACGTACTCGTCGCCGTCCGCGGCGGCGGCCACAACGTGGGCGGCCGCGCGGTCTGCGATGACGGCATGGTGATCGACCTCTCGCTCAACCGGGGCGTCCACGTCGACCCGAAACGGAAGACGGCCCGCGTCCAGGGCGGCGCCCAACTGGGCGACCTCGACCGGGAAACCCACCTCCACGGCCTCGCCGTCCCGGCCGGCGTCGTCTCCAAAACGGGCGTCGCCGGACTGACGCTCGGCGGCGGCGTGGGCTGGCTGGTCCGCAAACACGGATTGACCTGCGACAACGTCCTGTCCTTCGAGGTGGTTACCGCCGAAGGCGACGTCCTGACCGCCAGCGCCGACCAGAACCCGGACCTCTACTGGGCGCTGCGCGGCGGGGGCGGCAACTTCGGCGTCGTGACCTCGTTCGAATACCGGGCACACCCGGTGGGCACGATCCTCGGCGGCATGCTGTTGCGCCCGCGCAGCGAAGCCGTTGGATTCCTCAGGTTCTACCGCGACTTCATCCTCGAAGCACCGGAGGAGTTGACCGTGTACGCCGGACTCCTGTGCGCTCCGGACGGCACTCCGGTGGTCGGCGCCATCGGCTGCTACTGCGGGGACCTGGCTGCCGGCGAGAAGGCGCTCGCGCCCCTGCGGAAATTCGGCACCCCGATTCTCGACGCCATCCAGCCGATGCCGTTCCCGCAGATGCAGAGCCTGTTGGACGAGGCGTTCCCGGATGGCAACCACAACTACTGGAAGTCGGCGTGCGCCCGCGAGTTGAGCAACGATGCGATCGATGTCCTCGTGGACCATGCCAATCGAGCCCCCTCGCCGTTCACCTCGGTGGTGGCCGAGTATTACGGCGGTGCGGCGAACCGGATCGGCGCCACCGACACGGCCTTCGCGCACCGCGATGCACTCTGGGACATCGGCATGATGGCGCAATGGCCGGATCCGAAAGACTCCGAGCGCAACATTGCCTGGACACGCGGTCTGGCCGACGCGTTCCGGCCGTTCTCGAGCGGCGGGTACCTGCTCAATTTCATCGGCGAGGAGGCCCAGGACACCATCCGCGCGGCCTTCGGCGCCAACTACGACCGGCTGGTCGAGGTCAAGAACAAGTACGACCCGGCAAACTTCTTCCGCATCAACCAGAACGTCCAGCCGACGGCATCGGATCGGGCTCGCGCCGCGTCCCGGCGTACGTGAGCCGGCGGCTGGAGCTTCGCCGTGCTGCCAATACGTCCGACCGCATGGAGCCGGGGTGACGGGCGTGGTTGAGTAGCCACCCCGAAATCGGCTACGTTGGTGCTCGGCGAAATGGCACGCAAAGACAAGAGTCGGGCGAAACGCCCTCGGCAGACGGAACAAAAGCAGACCCGGGTAACAGCTCCCCGCCGCCGCCTCTACGTGGGGGCCGCGCTCGTGCTTACGCTGCTCGTCTTCTACTGGACGCCGCTGTTTTCGCCCGACGCCGCCATCCACTGGGACGCGGCCGATGTCCACTACAGTGCCCAGCGCTACTTCGCCGAGACGGTGCGCGATGGCCGGCTCCCGCACTGGACGCCGTTTGTCTTCTCGGGATTTCCGTTTCTCTCCGATCCGCAGACCGCCGCCTGGTACCCGCTGCACTGGCCGTTCTTCCTGGCGGGGATCTCACCGCGGTCGATTCAATGGGAACTCGTCCTGCACTGCCTCCTCGCCCTGATCGGAATGTACCGGTTCGCCCGGCTCTATTTCGACCGCCGCGAGGTGGCGGTCCTGGCCGGGGTCGCCTATGCGTTTTCCGGCTACTTCGCCGACCACGCCTCGCACGTCGGGATGTTTGAAACCGCCGCCTGGCTGCCGTGGCTGCTCTATGCTCTCGACCGGGCCGTGCGCCGCCGGTCGTGGTTCTGGACGGTGGCGGCGGGCGGCGTGGTCGGGATGACCGCGCTCATCGGACACTTCCAGACGGCGCTCTACGCGGGCCTGGCCGCGGCCCTCTACCTCGGGGCCATCTGCGTCGCTGACCATAGCCTGCTTCGCCGGGCGCCGGTGGCGCTGGCCGCGGCGGCGGTGATTGGAGCCTCCATCGGCGCAGTGCTGATCGTTCCCGGCGTCATCCTGACCGGCGAGTCGGTCCGTTCGACCATGGATTTTTCCGAGGCGTCCGACCTGGCGCTACGCCCCGGCTCGCTGGCGACAATGCTCTACGCCGACGCCGCGGGCGCCATCAGCGGACAGACTGGACAGCCGGCCCCGCCCTACCTCTACTGCGGGCTCCTGCTTCTCCCGCTGGCGGTCTTCGGACTGCGGAAGTCGCGGACCCTCGTGCCGGCGCTGGCGCTGCTCGTGCCCGGTGTCTGGTTCGCGTTCGGACCGGCGGGTGGTTTCTACTCCCTGCTGATGTGGCTGCCGGGTTTTCGCAACGTTCGCGCACCGGCCAACATCTGGTTCGTGGCCGCCTTCGCGTTGGCGCTGCTTGCCGCAGCGGGTTTCTCCCGGCTACTCGAGCGCTGGAACCGCCCCTACCTGGCCTTCGGCATTCCGTTGCTGCTGTTCGCCGACCTGTTCTATTGGAACTCCGCCGTGAATCCGCTGGCCTACCAGCGCGCCTCCTGGAGCGATACCTACGGCGCGGGCCTCGATCTGTTCAAGAGCCGGATTGCAGGGCGCCAACCGGAGCTGACGCGCTTTCACGCGCCCTACGCGGCGGCCACCTTCGGACCGCTCAACCACCCGCTGCTCACGCGCACCGAGACCACTTACGGATATAACCCCCTCGAGCTGAGCCACTATTTCGGCTACATCGATATCGCGAGCGCGAATCCGAAGCTGCTGAATACTCTCGGCGTGACCCGGATCCTGGACCCGGCCGCCGGCGCCATCCGGCCGAACCCGGACGCCGTGCCTCGAGCGCATTTCCCGCCGGTGGTGCTGCACGCCGCGGGGGAGTCCGAGGTCCGCGCACAACTGGCCCGGCTTGATCCTGCGGCGGCGGCGATTCTCGAGAATGCCGAAGCGCCGTCCCGGCAGGACCCGGCCGGCACGGCGGAGATCGTGGCGGCCACCGATTCGTCGTATCGCATCCGGTGCCGCACGGCGTCGGAGAGTCTGCTTCGGGTGGCCGTCCCGCGGTTCCCCGGCTGGCGGGCGACGATCGACGGGCAGTCCGTGCCGATCGTGGAGGTCGACTACGCGCTGATGGGGGTCCTGGTGCCGGCCGGGGAGCACGAGGTCGAGCTGCTGTTCCGGACGCCTTACTTCGGGGTGGGGCTGGTGCTGTCCTGCCTAGCCTTCTTGGGCTCCATTCTGTCTCTTCTGTTCCTCCTACGGAGCCCCCATGGCCCGCGGTGGGCCGCCCATAGGGATGGAAGCCGGACCAGGCTCGAGCGAGCATAACACCGGGATGGAGGTGACGGCACCGCTCCCTCCGGTCACGGCTCCGAGTCAGCATGCTGCCGAAACTGAGCCGCGACTGGAACGGAGCGGGAGCTGCTCAGGTCGTGACGGAACGGCGTGACTTTCAACGGAGACGGGGCGGGGATTTCCATCGGTCTTCCTGACGAGTGCCGGTTGCTGTGCGGATCGTCTTCTGCCAGCGTGGCAAGCCTGGCGGCTTGCTCCACGGGGGGGACTGACGGGGCTGGGGGAGATTTACTGGCAGGTGGAAACGCCTGCCCCACTGCGGAGGGCGATGGGGATTTTATTTCGCTTGAATGATAAGTGGGTTCTTTTTCTTTGGGTTGTGGAGATGGATTTTTGTCGGGGTCTTTGTCCGGGGGCTCGTCGGGGGCGAAGGCGGTGCGGATTTCTTCGGGGGTCAGGGTCAAGGCATCCGCCGCCGACACGGTCCAGAGATAGGCGTCGCGGAGACGGGGCGGGAGGTCGTGGGGGGCTTCGGCTACCTTTTCGATGTTGGTCAGGGCCGCGGAAACCGAGTCGACTAATAGGCCCAGGATGTCGGGGGTTAGTTCCTCCAGCGTCGGCCAGTCGGTGAGGTCGGTGGGGACGGGAGTAAGTTCGACGGTCAGGCAGAGGGGTTCGAGCGACTCGTGGTCGAGGGGCGGGGTATTTGCGTTTTTGCGGGCGAGGGTGACGATGACCGGGCGGCGGATGGTGGCGGCGAGCGAACAGAGGGCGGCGGCGCGGCGCGGGGTGATGCGGTTGAGGCCGTCGAAGTAGAGGATCCAGTTGTCGCGGGTCTGGCGGTCGAGTTGGGAGTCGGAGGAGGGGAAACGGTTGTCGTGGCGGGCGGTGGGATCAATGGTGGAGCGCAGGAGGTGGGCGACGGTGGTGGCCTGGTGGAAATCGCCGTGGAGGACGAGGACGGGGTACGGGCCGGAGGGGTGGAGCGCGGAGTGGAGCCAGGCGAGGATGCGGTGGAAGTCGCGGTTGGAGGCGGGGCGGAAGAGACGGCGGAGCCGGCCGAGGAGGGCTTGGCGGTGGTGGCGGGACTGGGGACGGCGGGGGGGAAGGATCTCCTGCATGGGGCCGGTGCGGGAGAAGTGGCAGTGCTCGCCGGGGAGGATTTCGTGGCCGCCGGGGGTGATTTCGAGGACGTTGCCGTGGGGGTCGGCGAGGTCGAGGGTGATGCGGGTGGGTTCGGCGACGGCGGGTCCGGCGCGGAGGCCCCAGCTGTGGAAACGATGGAAGACGGGATACTCGCGGCAGCCGGTGGCGGCGGCGCGGGCGCGGGTGGAGTGGAGCGCCGTGCGGAGATTGGCGGGGCGGGGCCGGCGGAGATAGCGATAACGGCGGCCGTATTCGACCTCGAGCCAGTCACGGAGCTGGGGGGAGTGAAGCGGGCAGACGATTTTGATTTCGTCGTCGGGGAGGCGGACCCAGATTTGGCCGAGAGGGTCGCGGAAGAGGGAGAGTTCGTCGAGGATGTCGACGAGGCGGTCATGCTCGGATTTGCCGTCGCGGGAGAGGCGGCGGGCTTCGGACTCCTCGGGGAAGTTTTTGAAGTTGGGAATCATGAGTGGCTCCGGGGGCCGGGTGGCCCTTTGGGGGCGATTGTCGCATGGGGGAGAGGCGGAAATCGGAGTGACGGGAGCGGAGTCTTTGTGTTTTGTTGTGGTTGGCGGGGAGGGAAGGGTTGTGACCGGGGGCGGACGGGGGGCCGTTAATGAACGTGAATGGACGTTACTGAGGGTGGCCGGGGGGTGGTGGTTGG
>CAWELS010000039.1:0-25343 GCA_963809945.1 Bryobacterales bacterium
CCGCCGCCTCCACCATAAGTCCTTATAAAGGCTCTTCCATATCCCGGGCCGCCCGGGATTTCCAGCGCTCGTAAGAAACGTAGAGGGGAAACTTGGCGCGCGGCCCTCGGGCGATGTCGTCCACCAGTTCGATCCGTACGCGGGCCGAGCCTTGGATCTGGTGCTCGATGCGGCGCGCCGTGGCGTCCAACTCCGCCTCGGGCGGCCGGCCGCGCGCGATGACGCGGATCCTCACCAGCGCGGGCTCCACCTGCACCACTTGAAACCGGCGCGCGTTTAGCGCGCTGTCGCGGATGCCGCGGCCGAACGTGAACGGATGCGCCGTCTCGCCGTTGGGAAAGCGGAAGATGTCGATCAGCCTGCCGGAGACCTGCTCGATTGTCCGGCCGGGCGCACCACACCGGCAGACGTCGGGTCCGCGAACCACCAGGTCTGCCTGCCGGTATCGCAACAAAGGCATGGCGAACGCGTGGAGCGCAGTCGCCACCAACTCCCCTTCCTCGCCCGGGCCCACCGGGCGGCCGTCGCGGAGCACCTCAACAATCACCGATCGCTCGCACACGTGATAGAGCCCCCCTTGCGGGCACTCGGCGGCGATCATGTCCAGTTCATGGCTGCCGTAGGACTGGCGCACCGGCGCGCCGAAGGCTTCCTCGACATGCTCGCGCATCCCGGGCGTCATCATCTCGCTGAAGGCGTAGAGGAAGGCGGGACGAATGCGCTCGCGATCCGCCGGAGTGAGTTGGTCGGCGAACCCGCACAAAAGCGAGGGCATGCCGCCGATCACCCGCGGCCGGAACGCCGCTAATTGGCGGACGATCTCTTGGTAAGGCAAACGCCAGTGGAGGTGCAGGTGCCGCCGCAGAAGACGATGAAAGACCACGCGGCGCACCCATGCTGGATCGGGCGGGTCCAGTTCGATCGAGGCTGAGCGGGGCCGCAGGCCCCCACCCAACATACGCGCGCGGGTCAGGCGGCGGTGCAGATCGAGCAGCTTGTCTTCACTCCAGTGGCGGCGGATCGTCAGCGGAGCGCCGGAAGAGCCGCTGGTCCGCCGGGCCCGCAGCGTGGCGGGCTGGACCCCACGGGCGCACACGGCGGCCGGCCCCTGAGACTGAATGTCGGCGCGGGAAGTCAGCGGGATTCCGCCGAGGTCTTCGACGGTGCGGATGTCGTCGGGCGTGATCCCGGCCTCGTCAAACAAACGCCGGTAATAGGGCACTCGTTCGTAGGCGCTCGCGACGACCCATCGCAGCCGGCGGTTCTGGTAGTCGATATTCTCAGCGGCGCTTGCGGGCGGGGCGCCGCAGACACCGCCGAGACCGTGGAGGAAGGCTTCGAAAGACTGTACCATCCCTTTACTCGGGCCGTGAGAATCTCAGAGTAACAGACCGGCCCGGGCGACGATCCCCAACCCCGCCCGCTCCCTCTCGCCGCGGTTCTGCACGGCCTTGCGATCTGCCCGCCTTTTGTTCTTCCCGCGCCGCCAGACGGCTTACAATGCGGGCATGTCGTCCCGAGCACTGGAGGAGCTACGGTGTGCCGCGCGCCTGGCCCGCGACCTTCCCGGTTTTCTCTCCGCGCCCATCGACGCCGCCGTGGCACTCGATCGCGTAGAGCGGCGGCTCAAGACCCGCGGGCAGCGCTTGCTCGACATGCTCCGGGAATCGGTATTCGCGCACCCGGAGAGCCCGTATCGCAGGGTGCTCGATTGGATGGGCTGCGAACTGGGCGACATCCGCGGGATGGTCGAGCAGGATGGAGTGGAGGGCGCGCTCGAACGGCTCGCGGCCGAGGGATTCTGCTTTACCTTCGATCAGTTCAAGGCGCGTAGGCCGGTGGTGCTCGGCAGCCGCAAGTTCTCATTCCGCGACTCGGATTTCGACAACCCGCGATACCGCCCGCACTTCATCCTGTGGACCGGAGGATCGCGGAGCCCGGCGATGCGCGTGCCGGTGAGCCTCGAGTTTGTCGAGGAGATGGCCGCCTCCACCGCGGTCGGGCTGGAGGCGAACCGCCTCGGCCGCCATCGCCATGCCTACTGGCTGCTGTCGACCGCGCTGACGCTGGCGCTGAGGCAGGCGAAGCTGGGGCGTTCGCCGGTTGCCTGGTTCTACCCCGTGGGTCCGATTCCATGGAAGGGGAAGGCGGCCGCGCACGCGCTGGCAGCCGTGGCGGGTGCGTTGGGACGCCCGCTGCCGGGGCCGCGATTTCATGACCTCGCCGATGGCGAGGGCATGGCGCGATGGCTCGCACGGGAAAGCGCGGTGGGGCCGATCCTGCTGACCTGCTATGCGAGCTCGATGGTGCGGATCTGCGCTGCGGCGCGGGAGTTAGGCATCGACCTTGCCAATGTCTGCTTCGTCACTTTCGGCGAACCCTATACCGCAGCGAAACAGCAGATCGTCGCGGACGCCGGAGCGCGTGCGGTCAGCCACTACGGCTTCACCGAGGGCGGGCTGGCGGGCTACTCCTGCGCGAATCCGGTGGCGCCCGATGACGTCCACCTGTTCGAGCACACCTTCGCGCTGGTGACGCGTCCGGTCCACGGTGTCGACGCGTTTCTGCTGACATCGCTCACTTCTTCAGCGCCGAAGATCATGCTCAATGTCGAACCCGGTGACTATGGGGTCATCGAGCACCGCTCATGTGGTTGCCGGCTGGAGCGCATCGGCCTCACGCGGCACGTCCACACCATCCGCAGCTACGAGAAACTCACCGGCGAGGGCATGACCTTCGTCAAGAGCGATCTGCTGCGCGTGCTGGAGCTGGCACTGCCCGCCCGCTTCGGCGGATCGGCGGCCGACTACCAGCTCGTGGAGGCCGAAGACGAAGCCGGCATCGTGCGCCTGACCCTGGTGATCAGCCAGCGGGTGGGGCCGGTCGAAGAGCAGCAGGCACGAGAGCTCTTGCTGGGGGAGCTGCGGCGTGACGGCGGTCCTTCGGTCGCCGGCGCGCAGGCCTGGGAACGTGGTGGTACGGTGCGGATCTATCGCGGCGAGCCCACCGCGACAGCCGCCGGCAAGGTGCTGCCGTTTCACAAAGTGACCGCGCAGCGGCCGTGATATCCTGAAGGCTCATCTCCGTCGAGCGCCAACTATTCCCATGGGCAGATCCGCGGCATTCCTACTCATTAAGTCTTCGATGGACGCCTATTCACAGGCGGCCGCGATCGGCAATCTCTCCCACGTCGAATGGGCGACTCCGGTCTTCGGCCCGCATCAGGTGGTCGCGTATGCGTCCGCCGTTGGGCTGGGTGAGCTGACGGCGTTTATCGAGTCGATCCGCAACGCGGAGGGAGTCCTGGAATTGGACGCGCGGATGTGCAAGGCGATTCCCGGCGACGAGAAGCTCGAGGCCATGATCACTCCGGTGAAGCCCGAGGTCGCCGTGCTCCTGATCGGCGTGGATCACCACGTGGTGAAGGAACGCGAGGTGACCTGGAAGCTGCGCGAGCACCCCGCCATCGCCTGGGCGCGAGCGATGTGGGGACCCGACGATATTGTCGCCGTCGTCGAGGCCCCGGCACACGAGGCGATGCGGGACGTCATTTGCGATGACGTCAAGGTAATGAAGGGCGTCGTTCGAAACTGCACGCTCTACGCGTACCCGTGCCCTGGCGTGTGATGAGTTACCGCCCGCCCGGGACCGGCTGAAGGCGTACCTCGGCGAACACCCAATCCAAGGCCTGGCCGATTGCGGCTACCCGTTCGGAAACAGTAGACGCCGATGCGATCACGCCGGGTCCACCGGCCCCGCCCGGCGGGCACTGTAGAATCGGTCTGAGGAGAAATCGCGCGATGAGCGACGTGCTGCTGCTGTCCCGGTATTCCATCGGAGTGGGCGACCGCTTTGCCCACCAGGCCAAGGCCCAACTGCGCGCCTGCATGGCCGCGGCCGGGAACGGGGTGGACGTCATTCCGGTCTGGAACAAGTCGCACCGGGAACATGCCATCATCGGGTCTGAGCCCGGTCAGGCACGCGCCGCCGCCGCGGCTGCCGTCCGTGACCTCGGTTGGCCGAAACCGTGGCACGTCGACGCCGATCACATTAATCTCTCCACCGTCGACCTGTTTCTTGCCGCCAGCGACTTCTTCACCCTCGACGTGGCCGCATCCATCGGGAAGGCGGCACCCTTCCGGGACATCGACGCGTTTCTCGGCCGGCATCCGGAACTCGTCGGCCGGCACTCCTTCGATGGTCTCGACGAGCCTTTCGAGATGACGGCCGATGCGGTGCGGGTGATCGCCGCGAAATATCTCGTCGCGGTTCAGGAAGCAGGCGCCATCTATCGCCACATCACTTCAAAGAAGGACGCGAGCGCCGTCATCGCCGAGATCTCAATGGACGAGACGGACCTGCCCCAAACGCCGCCCGATCTCCTGGTGATCCTGGCGGCCATCGCCGACGAGAAGATCCCGGCCCAGACCATCGCCCCGAAATTCACCGGTCGTTTCAACAAGGGCGTCGACTATGTCGGCGACATCGCCCAGTTCGAGCGCGAGATCAACGGCCACTTGGCGGTGATCGCCCACGCCGTCCGGCAATACGGCTTGCCCGCGAACCTGAAGCTGAGCGTGCACTCGGGCAGCGACAAGTTCTCCCTCTACCCGGTGATCCGCCGCGCCATCGGACGGTTTGACGCGGGAGTCCATCTTAAGACCGCAGGCACGACCTGGCTCGAGGAGCTCATCGGTCTGGCCGAAGCCGGCGGGGACGGGCTCGCACTGTCCAAGGAGGTCTACCGCGAGGCCTTCGCTCATCGGAGTGCGCTCTGCGCACCGTATGCCGCGGTGATCGACATCGACGAGCGGCGGCTCCCGGCGGTGTCGGGTGTCGATGGCTGGTCGGCGGACCAGTTCGCCGGCGCGTTGCGCCACGATCAGTCTTGCGCCGGGTTCAACCCACACTTCCGCCAGCTTCTGCATGTCGGCTACAAGGTGGCCGCCGCCATGGGCGACCGGTATCTGAACATGCTGACGGCCTGCGAGGAGTCCATCTCCAGGAACGTCACCGAAAACCTGCTGGACCGGCATATCCGCCCGCTGTTTCTCGGGAACTGAACCCCGCCGTTGCACCGCCTCGGTTACGGCGCCATTCTCCTAATTAACTCTTTCCGTGAGCCGGATGTCCCGGGAGGACGATCCGACTGACACCCGGCGGCCATCACCCGCGACCACCCAGTCGTGTTTCGCCGTCGACCAGTAGGACAGCTCGCGCTCTCCAACATGTATCATCACCCGCTTGCTCTGGCCGGGCCGGAGGTCGACCCGCTCGAAACCCACCAGGGATCTTGGCGCCATCGGTACCGGCGGATCGTCAGGCCGCTCCAGGTAGACCTGCGGCACTTCCGAGCCCTCGCTGGAGCCGCTGTTGCGAAGCGTGAAAATTACCTCGAGACCCTCTCCATCGTGCTCGACGACAAGGTCCGAGTAACTGAACCTTGTATAGGAAAGACCATGGCCAAAGGGGAATAGCGGTTCTATCTTCTGTTGGTCATACCAGCGGTAACCAACCGCGATACCTTCCGAGTAAGTCGCGGCGAGGACACCGTCCTGTCCGCCACCCGGTAGCTGCTCCGGCACGCCCATACGTTCCGGGTGCCCGTTCGCGCGGGCGGGAGCGTCCTCGAGCCTGACTGGAAAGGTGACGGGCAGCTTGCCGCCGGGGTTCACCCGGCCGAGCAGGATGTCCGCGATCGCCCAGCCGCCCTCCTGCCCGGGATACCAGGTTTCGACGATGGCGCGAACGCGGTCCTTCCACGGCATGGCGACCGCACCGCCAGTGTTGAGCACCACGATCGTGCGCGGATTCACGGCGGCGACTCGCTCGATCAGCTCGTCCTGATCCTCGGGTAGGGCGAACGAATGCCCCACGCTGTTCCAGGCGAAAATCACCGGTGTCCTGACCGTCTTCGCCCGGGCGACCGCGGCATCCATCTGCTCGTGCCGCAGCGCCGGCGTCATCCAGGCGAAACGGATGCTCAGCGGACCTTCGCCGGTCGAACTTGCGGTGAGCTCGATCCTGTGTGGCGCCGCCGTGAGGTGCCGGCTCGCGCGAGCGTTGTCCCGCCCGTCCGGCGTCGGTAACAGAGACGACCACTTCTTAGCCACCACGCTGCCGCCACCCGGTGTCCCCGACTGCACGATGCGGACGCCATCGATTGCGAGCGTCCCGCTGCCCTCGGCCCCTTCGCCGCCGCCCGGTTGGACCATGAATGCGTAGTCTCCCTCGGCGGCGACGTTCAGCGTGCCCGTCCAAGTGGTTTCCGTGTTGGGTCCGAGGGCGTTGGGGCCGTCGAAATCCATGGTCCCGTCCAAGACCGTCGCGTCCGTCGGCGGGAAGGTCTGTTTCCGAAGCAAGCCGGGCGAGCCGTTGCTTGATAGGGCCGATGCCGGGATCGGCACACCAGCCAGATCGCAGCCGACCGCGTAGGCGATCGTCGCTCCGGGCATGCTCTCGCGCAACGCAATTAGCGGCGCCACCAGGCGGTCATCGAAACCGGTGCCGCGTTCCCCCAAGTACCCCACTGCCAGTTGCCCGCCGGTCGGCCCGATCACCGCGAGGGAGTTCCCGTCCGCGCACTACGTCTACCTCTCCAAACCCAGACAAAATCCCGCCCTCCGGGATCTCGGTGCCCGCTTGACGCTTCCCACCGGACCGGATACACTGTCTCTCATATCGTGCTCTTAGTGTCTGCTGAGGCCCCTCTCCTGCAGCAGTCTCTCAGCCGTACCTTGCGTTACTAGGTGGGGATGCATTCGGACCAGATCAGGACGACGGAGGCTTCGGTCACCGCGGCCGACGGCACTGACACTGCGGGACACCGAGGTGTTGCTGACGCTGCACGTAGCACGCGCTCTGCGGCAGGTGATTCCAGGCCCCTGGAGCACATTTCTGTTCTGGTCATCGACTCCTGGATACCCGCTCCGGATCGCGACAGCGCCTCGCTGCGAATCGTTCAACTGTTGGATGTCCTGCGCAACATTGCTGGCAAGGTGACCTTCGGCGTCGGGGATTCGCCCGAGTGGCGCGTATCGGACGCGCTGCAGGGCTGGCCACCGTCCCTGCGGAACTCGCGGATCAGACTGCTGGACGGGCATGCCGCCGTCGAGTCTCACCTGGACGAGTGCGGTCATTCCTACGACGTCGTAATCTTGAGCCGTCTCAGCATCGCGCGCCGCTACATGGAGATGGTACGACGACAGGCTCCCCAGGCGGCCGTGATATTTGACACCACCGATCTGCACTATCTGCGAGGCTTTCGCGGCGCGAAGGTGACAGGCAGCGTCAAGATGATGCAAAGCGCGCTGCTGGCGAAAAGAGACGAACTGGCACTGATCCGCCAGGCGGATGCGGCGCTCGTCGTCAGCACCGTTGAGCAGGCGATGCTGGCTGATGAATGCCCGGGGGCGCCGGTACATGTGGTCTCAAACATCCATACGGCGCGCGGTCCGCGACGGCGGTTCTCGGAACGGAGCGGCATCGTATTCATCGGATCCTTCTCGCACCATCCGAACATCGATGCGATGGAGTACTTCGCCGACTGTGTTCGTCCGCTTCTGAAGGAGCGGCTGCCGGACGTGACGGTTACGGTGATTGGCCCGCATGTTCCGGACTCACTTCGCGCGAAGAGCGCCGACGATTTTCTCATCACCGGCTACGTACCGGACGTCGAGCCGTACTTTGACAGTTGTCGTGTCTCTATTGCTCCGCTGCGATATGGGGCAGGCGTCAAAGGCAAAGTGCTGCTGAGCATGGGCTACGGAGTGCCGGTCGTCGCCACCTCGATTGCCGCCGAAGGAATTCCCGCCGCAGACGGCCGGGACATGCTGATTGCGGACTCGGCGGAGGCGTTCACCGATTCAGTTGCTGAACTCCATACCAATCAGACCTTGTGGGAGCGGGTCTCGGCAAATGGGTTGAAAATCGTCGACCAAAGCTTTTCCGTTTCCGCAGCCCGCGCGGCGCTCACCGGCGTGTTGGAGGGGCTGGGAGTGGCAAAACGCAGAGCCAGTGGCCGAGACCGACACTTGTCGCCGGAGCCAGCATGACAAACACGAAGCAATCGCCATTAGTGAGCGTAGTCATCCCCACCTTCAACTCCGAACGTTATGTCGGAGAAGCGATCAAAAGCGCCCTGGAGCAAAGCTATCCGGCGGTGGAGGTCGTCGTCGTGGATGGCGGCTCGACCGATGGAACTGCGGCGGTTGTGCAGGAGTTTCCGGGCGTGCGCTTTGACCTTCAGCCCAAAGCCGGCATCAGCGCCGCCCGCAACCGAGGGATCGCGCTGGCGCGGGGAGCGGTTTACGCGTTTCTTGACGCCGATGATCTCTGGGTGAAAGACAAGTTGGCGTTGCAGATGGCGGCCCTCGAGCGGGATGCTGCCTTGGGCATGGTGTTCGGCCACGTGAAACAGTTTTACAGCCCGGACTTCGATGGTCCGCAAGATAAGGCGGTATCCGAGGAGACCATGCCGGGGCATATCCCCTCGGCGTTGATTGTCACCCGTGACGCATTCTTCCAGGTGGGCCTCTTTGAGACGAATTGGCAAATGGGCGAATTCGCCAGTTGGTACTTACGGTCACAGGAGAAGGGCGTGCGCGGCCTGATGCTGCCCGACCTTGTCACATGGCGTCGAATCCATGGCGACAACAATGGCAAGCGACATCGGGAGTCCATCACGGACTACGTCCGCATCATCAAAGCTTCGCTCGACCGTCGCCGCGCAGCGGCGGCGCGGCAGGACAGCGTTGGCAGCATCCGAGCGTCCCAGTGAGCGATCATCTCATTGGTGTGGGTAGGCTTGGGCAAGGTGAGGAGGAGGCTTATCGTGGCACACTTTCGGGTCAGTTCATCGAACGTCATTCACGAGATCATCGACGGCGAGGTCGTATTGATCAATCTACAAACCGGAAGCTACTATAGCGTCGACAGCGTCGGGGCGGTGGTTTGGGACGGTATCGGGAAAGGTCTGAGCCTGAGCCAAATCGTCGACACTGTCAGCAGTAGGTACAGTGGATCGCCGATGGAGATCGAGCGTGGCGTTCAGCAGCTAGTCGACCAACTGCAAGAGGAGCAGTTGATCGTCCCGGACGAGCATTCCGACGAACAGCGACAGAAGGAGACCCTGGCCGCCGGGTCGAACGGCGAGCGCGACAGGCCGTTCGAAGCACCCCTCCTGCACAAGTACACCGACATGGAGGATCTGCTGCTGCTCGACCCCATTCACGACGTGGACGAATCCGGCTGGCCCAACAAGGCGAAGACCGAATGAAGAGAGTGCCGAGACGGTTGGCGGGGCGGGGCGACAGGCGCTTCAGACCGTTCGACATTGATGGATGAGACTTAAGAATGCCAGGTACGGGACTCGGTGCCAGTCTGGCGGTGATCGTGGAACCGTCATCCACGGTCGAGGTTGAGTGTCATCATGCGGACGCTGGTCGATCACCTCACGGACGGCGGGATCAAGACCCTCTTCTCTCATCTGCGATGGGCTCTTGGCATCACGTGGAATACTGACAAGCGGCTCTTCTCCGGGCTGATTGTCCTCACGCTGATCCAGAGTCTGATGCCGGCGGCACTGGCCCTGGCTGCGCGTGGCCTGATCAACAGTGTCGCCGTCGTTCTGGCAAACAAGGCGGAAGACACATCGGAGATACTCTTCTGGTTGGTTGTGGGGCTTCTGGTAACCCTGACCGCGGAGATCGCCACTTCACTGACCAGGTATCTGAACCAGCGGCTGCAGGATGAACTGAATGTTCGGGTCACGTCCGATATCCTGGACCACGCCGCGACATTGGAGTACGCGCACTTCGAAGATCCGCGCTTCCAGGACATCATGCAGCGCGCCCAGGACCAATCGGCACAGCATTTCGCCCAGGCTGTTGCCATCGTTCTGAGAAGCGCCACTTCCTTGCTGCAGATCGCGACCTTAGTCGCGATTCTCACTGCGATAGAACCTTTGGCCACCTTACTCCTGGTACCTATCGGCCTGTACTACCTGCACTTTCACTGGCGCTATGCCCAGCGGCGATTCGCCGAAGCCCACGCGCGGACGACGAAGCAGAGATGGACGAGCTACTTTGTCCAGCAGCTTACCACTGCGCAGTCCGTTGCCGAGGCAAAACTCCTGGGTTTGGCCCCCTTGTTCACCAGGCAGTTTCGCGCTCTGATGGCCGGCTTCCGCGACCGGGACAGGGATCTCTACCGATTCGCCCTCGTCCGCAACCTTGCGTTCGCCGTGCTCTCAGTGACCGCGATCTATCTGGGTCTGGGGTGGGCGACGCGTCGGGTCATCTCGGAGGGGCTCACCATCGGCGATATCGCGATCTTTGGTACCGCCGCCTCACGCTTGCGTAGCGCTGTTGAGTCTCTCATCGTCGATATGGGCAATCTGCGCTGGCAGGCGCTGCATCTCGCCAACCTGATTGAGTTCTTCGGTATTGAGCCGGAAGAGAAGACCTCCGGTGTCCCTTTGCCGGTACCACTCCGAGGCGAGATCGAAGTGCGCAACGTCACCTTCACCTATCCGGGCGCCGACCAGCCGACGCTGCACAATATCTCGCTGCACGTGAAACCGGGAGAAATCGTGGCGCTGGTCGGTGAAAACGGGGCGGGGAAGACGACCCTGGTGAAGCTCCTGGCCCGGCTGTATGATCCGCCCACTGGTTCTATTCTGTACGACGGCATGGACCTCCGTCATCTCTCCCGTGAAGAACTTCACCGATCGATCGCGTTCGTCTTCCAGGACTTCGGTCGATACAGTGCCACGGCGGCCGACAATATTGCCTATGGCGACTGGCAATCACTGCTCAACCAGCCCGAGGAGATTCGCCGAATCACAACCAAAGCGGGGATACACGAAATGATCGACGCCCTGCCGCAAGGCTACGACACCATGCTGGGGCGCGTCTTCGGCGATCACACCCTGTCCGGCGGGCAGTGGCAGCGGATTGCGATCACGAGGGCTTTTGCCCGGGACGCCTCGCTGCTCATTCTCGATGAACCCACGGCGAGCCTGGATTCCAGAGCCGAATACGAGCTGTTCGACCGATTCCGGGAGCTGGCTCACGGGCGCACGACCATTCTCATTTCCCACCGGTTCTCGACGGTCAGCATGGCGGACCGCATCGTCGTCATGAACGAGGGGCGCATTGTCGAGGTCGGTACCCACGACGAGCTGACCTCGTTGGCCGGACACTACGCCATGTTATACGACTTACATCAACGACAGATGACCGGAAGCGCCAGCCCCAGCGGCAGCGTTTGAGCGGGGGGAGGGGCGATATCGTGGTTTTGATCATTGGTGGCCATCCCCGCTCCGGCACGACGCTGCTGCGGGATGTGGTGAACGGGCATCCGGAGATCTCGGTGACCAACGAGTTTGCCTGTTTTACCCATATCGATCGTTCCTGGGAGGAGTGCAAGGAAGCGGTCCTTCGGCGGTGGTCCGACGAAGGGCAGAGATGGGCATTCGACGCCAGATGTGCCGCCCGGACCCATCTTAGTAAATGCAATCTGATGTTCTGCACGAAGTACCTGGGATATCTCTACCAAGAAAACCTGGTTGCGTTCGAGGATATCGAGAAAGCGTTGGAGCGTCTGTTTCCGGGCTCCCGTATCGTCGGAGACAAACTGCCGGAGTACGTCTTGTCGGCGCCGGAAATGGTGGGGCGTCATGGAGTGCAAGCCCTCGTGATTCACCGGGATTGCCGGGATGTGACGAGTTCGTTTCTGGAGATGGTCCGGAGCCGCTGGCGCGGTCAGGCGTGGGTCGCCGAGTTGAATACCGCGGCGAAGGTGGCGGCGAATTGGGTCAAGGAGATCGAGTTCATGGAGCGCCATCGAGAAGATTTGCATATCGTGCGGTATGAAGAGTTGATCCGGACCCCCGAATCGGTGTTCGCTTCGATCGCCAAGTGGCTCGGTGTGGATGCCTCCGATTTTCCAATTGGACAGATCCGCGACACGAGCATCGGGAAGTACAAAAGCGGCCTGACCGGCGACGAGGTGAACGACGTCATGGCCGTCGCTGGTCCGGCACTGGAACGGCTTCAATATACGTAGAGTGGTATCGCCAAAGAGAGACGGTTGTGGGGCAAACCCTGGTAAGCGTCATCATCCCCGTGTTCAACGGAGAAGCGTATATCGCTGAAGCCATCGAGAGTGTGTTCTCTCAGACATATCCGCGGCGGGAACTGATCGTCATCGATGACGGATCGACCGATGATACCCAAGCCCTGGTCCGGCGCTACGACGATCACCTGAGGTCCATCCACCAGGAACACAAAGGTGTGTCCGCGGCCCGCAATCATGGGCTCCGCCTTGCTCGCGGGGAGTACGTCGTCTTTCTTGATGCGGATGATATCTTGCTTGACGAAAAGCTTGCAGAGCAGTCTGCGTGTCTGGACGTTGATGATTCCGCCGGTTGCATCCACAGTGGCTGGCACCAGGTGGACGCGCAGGGAAACATCATTCGCACTGTCGAGCCCTGGGTGGACGCGCCGCGGCTAGATCTCGAGGAATGGCTGACGTGGTGTCCGTTCTACTTGCCCGCGCTGATGTTCCGCCGTTCCCGCGTGGAGGAGGTCGGAGGATTCGACCCCACCCTGCCTCAGGCCGAGGATGCGGACTTCCTGCTGCGGCTCGGTCTTGCGGGTTGCCCGACAGTCTGGCTCAGGAAGCCGACGGTGTGTTACCGGCAACACGAAGCCAGCACGATGCACAACGGTCCACAGCAGGCGGCCTGCATTACGCGCGTCATGACATCTTTCTTCGCTCGGCCGGACTGCTCCAGGGATCTCGATCGATTGGCCGACAAGATTCTCTTCAACACAGCGATCTGGTCGGCCTGGCAGGTCTATGCCACGGGGCATGGTACGGAGGTTACGAAGTACCTTGTTTCATCGATGGCCTACCGGTCGGAGTCACGGGAAGAGATGCTTCGTCTGTGGCTGGACAGGTTTGCTCACGCCAGCGCGGACAAAGGCTACGATCTCGACGATCTGCGTTCTCTCTGGCCGCAGTTCCGGCAGGCGATCGAGGCCGACGATGCTGTTTGGCCGGCGCTCGAGCAGACACTGGAGCGTTGGCTCAAGTTTATGAAGGTGCTGCACGCGCCTCGCGCATCGCAGAACAGGGAGTATGTGTGAGAATCCTTGTTCTAACTCCCTACGCTCCATACCCGCCAAACAGTGGTGGAAGAATACGGATCTGGGAGCAGCTTCAGCACTTGGGCCGCCGGCACGACATCACACTGATCTCCTTCTATCAGACCGAGGATGAGTACGATCGACGCGACGCCTATCGCGAATACTGCGCACGCGCCATCCTTGTGAGGCGACCCGACGCCCCGCAGCGGTCTGAGTCGGGGCAGGTCCAGAACCTCGGGAAACTCTTCGACTGGTACAGCACGCCCGAAATGAGGCAGACTCTGGAGAGCGTTCGCTCCGAAGAGTTCGATCTCGTGCTCTGCGAGCACATCTTCATGGCGCAGTACGCGGAGCTGTTCTCCGCCCCCGCTGCTCTGCAGGAGCACAACATCGAGTCGAACATCTTCAAGCAGGTGGCACGCCGGGACCACCTGCCGGATGGCGATTCGTTGCCGGTCGACACAGACCATGCCTTCCGGATGAGCCGCTGGGTCCTGATGCGGCAATACGAAGATCGAATGTGGCCGAAGTTTCCGCTGCGGTTCACCGTCAGCGGCCGGGACAAGGACGAGATGGATCGGCGCTGCCCGGCCGGCCGAACGGTGGTCATCGAGAACGGAATCAACACCCGCCGCACGACGTTCATTCCCGATGGAGCGTGGCCAACCGGCGCGCCCAGGAAGATCCTGTTCATGGGGTCGCTCGATTTCTATCCGAATATCGATTCCCTGGCATACACCAGGGAAGCCATCATGCCGCCCGTGTGGCGTGTGGACCCGACTGCGACGCTCATGATCGCGGGGCGTAGTCCGGCGCAGCGCATCCGTGATCTTGCAGCCGACCCGCGCATCGAAGTGATTGCCGATCCTGACGACATCGACGCCATTGCGCGCCAGTGTTTCCTCTCTATTGTCCCCATGCGAATCGGCAGCGGAACGCGGATCAAGATTCTCCATGCGATGGCGCTGGGACTTCCGGTTGTCTCCACGTCTCTGGGCTGCGAGGGGCTCACCGTTACCAATGGTGACGACATCCTGATTCGGGATACACCGGACCAATTCGCGGAAGCGGTCCTGGCACTAATGAGTGATCGCCGCCTGGCGAATCGCTTGCGAACGGCCGGTCGAGCGCTCGTGGAGGCTCGCTACGACTGGAACTCGATCTGTGAACGGCTGGAGTGCGAGTTGCTCGCGCTTGTCCAGGAGACGCCGCCGCGTGCCGCCGGAGGTCGGGCCTGAGGTCGTGTGCAATCCCCCCCTCAGCGTTGTCATACCGGCTTACAACGGCGAGGAGTTTATCGCCGAGGCGCTCGAGAGCATTCGGCAACAGCGCTACGAGCCGATCGAGATCATCGTTGTGGACGATGGCTCTACCGACGGGACGGAGCGGGCTGTGGTGGGACGTCCCGGCGTTCGTTATGTGTCGCAGGCGCACACCGGGGGGCCGGCCGCGGGGCGGAATCGCGGGATCAAGGAGTCGGCGGGCGAGATCATCGGCTTCCTGGACCAGGACGATCTGTGGCCGGCGGACAAGCTGGGCCTTCAGATTCCCCGTCTTGTGAACGACGAGTCGCTGGACGTTGTGCTGGGGCGCACTCAGATGCTTCACCTTCGCAACGGCGCTGGTGGGGGGCGCGAGTTTGAGGCGAGAACGAAGCCGGTGGATTACATGATGGTCTCGAGTGCGCTGTTTCGACGGACGGCGTTCGACAAGGTGGGCCTGTTCGACCAAACGCTAACTTACTTCGGCGACGATCTTGACTGGTTCATTCGCGCCAGAGAGAGCGGGGCGGTCGTCTGTCAGTCACCCGAGGTGACGTTGTTCTGGCGGATTCACGAAACCAACACGAGCCACAATCCCTTGATTCGCGATCACGAACGGGGCTGTGACCGGGCGCTGACCGAAGTCATCAAGAGATCGCTGGACCGCCGTCGCCAGTAGTGTGTGCCATGGACGATTCGAGAATCGACGACCTGATACTGACGCCTGAACAGCAGGCCAACATGGATCGGATGGGCCGGCCGCTGATCCGGAAGGAAGAGTTTGTCCGGGACGTGAAGGACGCCGTCGAACAAGGGTATGGCTACGCCGCCGGTCGATTCGGCATGTCCCAGAAGCACTGGATGTACTACCGGATTCTGGTCGACCGACGCATGGCGAACCCCAAGGTCTTGCGTCTGTTCGAGAAGAGGCTCTGCTTTCACGGCCAGACCCAGGAGGGTGTGTTCCCAGCCGATCCGGAATTTTACCTGCGCTACAACGACTTTTACATGGAGCACGTTCGCAACCTGGACTGCATCGGTCTCTACTTGAACGACTGGGACGTGGCGATGGAGAAGCCGATCGTCGACTTCTATCAGCTTCAGAACAAGCTGATCTACTATGCGGAGCAGCAACCGGACCGCGCCGTAGACGGCAAAGGCTGCTGTTACCTGCCGTACTTTCGCGGCAAGAAGATACTGATCGTCTGCCCGTTCGCCGGCCTGCTGAAGGATCGCGCGACGCGGGAGGTGTTTGAGGGCGTCTGGTCGAAGATTGGCAAGGCATGGTTCTATCCGCACGAGGTGACGGCGCTCGAGATACCGTATGGTTTCTCAAAAGCGACCCAGCAGAGATACGGCACGGTGTTCGACCTGTATGAGGAAATCATCGCTGAGGTAGAGCAGCGGGATTTTGACGTCGTGCTGATCGGCGCTGGCGGACTGGCGATTCCGATAGCCTCGCACATCAAGAACAGGGGTAAGGTCGGGCTAGACATGGGCGGGCACCTGCAGATCGTCTTTGGAGTCATCGGTCAGAAGTGGCGGAACATACCGCGATGGCGCCAGGACTACTACAACGAGTGGTGGATCGACATGCCGGCGTCGTACAAGCCTGAGGAAGATGCCTGTTTCGAGCACGGCCGGCCGGGGGCCTTCTGGTAGCAAATGGCGATACGAGATGAGCGACGGCGCGCCCTCTTTATCTATAGCTATCCCCTGTCCCCGGATCGAGACGCCGGCTCGGTGCGGATGTACAACCTGCTGCAGGTGTTCACTGAGCTGTCCTGGGACATCACCTTTGCCGTGATCGACCTGCAATCGTCGGCCAGCCAACAGAGCATCCTGCGGGCGATCGGTGTGGAGTTACTGGAAAAGGATGCCGTCGAGTCAGTGGAGTTGCATCTGGCCCAGCACGGCCGGCGCTACGATCTCATCGTTATAAGTGCATTGCCGTCGGCACTAAGATACCTTACCGCGATCCAACGGTCAGCCCCAGCCGCCAAGCTGATATTCGACACGACGGACCTCCAGCATCTGCGAGAGTTTCGCCGCGCCAGAGTAACCGGCGAAGGCGGTTGGCTGCCGATGGCCATGCGGACCAGGAAGCTGGAATTAGCGGCAGTCGAGGCCTGCGATTGTACCTGGGTGGTCAGCCTTTCGGAGAAAGCCGTTCTGGAGGAGGCCTGTCCGGGTGCGACCGTTCGTCTTGTCTCGCTGATCCAGCCGGCCGAGGTTTCAGCCACGCCGTTCTCCGAGCGCGCCGGGATCCTCTTTATCGGGTCATTCCCGCACCACCCCAATGCCGACGCCATGCGCTATTTTCTGGACGAGGTCTATCCGCTCATCGGTCCGGAGATCTGCGGGGACCCGATCTACGTGATCGGTCCTGATCCACCGGACTGGCTGCACGATCGCCCAGGCTTGCACGTGTTAGGGTATGTGGCCGACATCCGCCCATACTTCGATCGCTGCCGGCTCTCGTTTGCGCCGCTACGCTACGGGGCGGGGGTGAACGGCAAGGCGATCCTCAGCATGAGCTATGGGCTGCCGGTGGTCGCTACGCCAGTGGCTGCGGAGGGTCTGGCCGTGACAAACGGCGACAGCATTCTCATCGGTGACAGTCCCGAGCAGTTCTGCGAGGCTGTTGGCAGACTGTATCGTAACGAGGAGCTTTGGCGCTCGCTGTCGAGGAGCGGTGTGAAGGTGGTCGAGCAGTATTACTCCTTCGAGGTGGCGCGGAGAGGAGTGTGGCAAACGCTGGAGGAACTCGCGCTGGCGTGATGAGCATGAAGCAGGACAAAGCGCTGGTCAGTGCGATCATCCCCGTCTACAACGGAGCGGCGTTCCTCGGGGAGGCGATCGAGTGCGTTATCGCTCAGAGCTACCGGCCCCTGGAGATCCTCGTCGTCGATGACGGCTCTACGGATACGACGGCTGAGGTCGCCGGCAAGTATACGATTGAAGTCGAGTACACCTACCAGCCAAATGCCGGGCCGGCGGCCGCGCGCAACCGTGGTATCGGGCTCGCAAAGGGCGAGTTGCTGGCATTTCTGGATGTGGACGATCTCTGGAGTGAAGACAAGTTAGCCCTGCAAACCGCTTATTTGGGGGAGAACCCTGAGGTCGATATCGTACAGGGACATATCCAGACCCTCCAACTGGACAACAGCTCCTCTTTGAGTCAAATCGTTTCCACCCCGTACCGCTACATCAACATCGGGAGCGCGCTATTCCGACGGCGGGTCTTCGACAAGGTCGGCCTCTTCGACGAGACCCTCCGCGACAGCGAGGACGTGGACTGGTTCATCCGAGCCTGGGAGCGTGGCGTTTCCAAGGCCGTTCTCGAGTCAGTCACGCTTCTCTACCGGAGGCACGATCAGAACATGAGCGATCGTCAGAAGCCAATCAACTATGGCCTGACCAAGCTCATGAAGAGGCACCTCGATCGCAGGCGTAGCACTCCCGCCCTTCGTGCCACATCGGGTCTTTCAGGTGTCGTCGACTATCTTGGGAACCCGCCGGAAGAGTTCTAGGAGGATCATGCCAGCTTTTGCGGTCATCATCGCCACCTACAACCGGGCCCGCTTCCTGAAACATGCGGTCCGTTCGCTATTGGCGCAATCCTGTCACGATTGGGAGGCCGTCATCGTGGACGGCTCACCAGAGCCATCTGATCCGGGCACCGATGACACGCGCGTGAAATACTTTCGCGAGCAGGACCACGAGCTATCGGGCTTGGTCCAGGCGCGCAATTTCGGCGTCGGTCACAGCGACTCGAAGTACATCGCATATCTGGACGATGACGAGTATTACTACCCTTCGAAGCTCGAAATCATGCGGAACTCGCTCGAACATGAAGCGCCAGGGGAGTTCGCCTATCATGATGCCGTGGTGGCCGTCGTCGAGTGGGTGGGTGATGTCCTCCAACATGTCTGTGTTCCGCGGCCGCACTGGCACCCGGAGGGAAACCCGAATCTGGTCATCCAACGGCAGCCCTTCGTCTCCAACTTGCAGGCCGTCCATACCCGTGCCTTGTTCGATCGCGTTGGCGGATATCGGGAGGAGCAGAGCCGGGGCATCTTTCAGGGCGCATACCGGGATACTGAGAATCGCTTCGACGAAGATGCTGATCTGTTTCGCCGTATGGCGAGGCACACTCGCTTTGAACGGGTCCCACTGCAATTGGCCGAGTATCGTGTCCACGGCGCCAACGTGAACGCCTGGGGAATCGACTACGAGGAAGTTCTCAAGTCCCGGCGACTGGAGAAGCCTTGCTACTAATTCAAGGACGACACCCTATCGCGGACCAGCCCACCCAGTTGAGTCGAGAGGGGGCCTATGCCAGACCATAAGTACTGGCCCGAGGCGTCGCAACGGGACCTGCTGCGGGCGACGTTTGTGGCCGGTGCCACGGGCGCGGCAGCCTTTCAGGCGTGGAAAACGCAAATCGATATGGCGGACCACCCCGACATTGGCTCGTTCCGGCTGCTCCCTACTTTGTGGCGCCGGCTTCTCGCCGACGGAATCGATGATCCAGTGCTGAGCAAACTGAAGGGCATTGCCCGGCGAAACTGGTTTCAGAACCAGCGGTTCTTTCGCAGTTGGGCGCCACTGCTGGGATCCCTGCATGAAGCGGGAATTCCTTGCCTGCTCCTCAGTGGCCCCTCACTGGCCCTGACGCTACGCGACTATGCCCTTCTCACGGAATCCGTTCTCGGCCTTCTGGTGCGCCCACGGCAAGCTCGTCAAGCCGTCGAGCATCTTCAGGCAGCCGGTTGGCGGCCTAAGAAGCAACTCCCGGTTCCCCTGACTGAGTCATATGTTGCCCGGACTCGAATGCTCGGACTGCGGAATGAAGAAAGTTGCGAGGTCCGTTTCCACTGGCGCCTGTCGACTCCGTTATGCGGCGCCGGGTCTGATTGTTGGGACCACGCCGTTCAGGTAAGTGCCCATGGCATCCCTCTCGCTGTTCTCAGTCCGGCGGACCAGATTCTGTACTGTTGCACGGAAGACAGCCTCACTCCAGACCGCCCAATGTTCCTGCGGGCTGTCGATGTGATGCTACTGATCCATGGTGAGGCGCGGATCGATTGGGAGCGGATCGTCGAACAGGCGAGGGCGCCCTCTGTGGCTGTGCCGCTGCTGGAGGTCATGTGCTACCTTCAATCGGTTCTGGACGCGCGCATCCCGCCGCCGGTTTGGGAGCAACTCGTGTCGCTCCCGACTACGTGACGAGCGCGCCTGTCAGCCCGAACCTTCTTCTTCGAAAGGCGACACACGCAGCGATGACTTCGATAGCTCGAGCTCACCTGCCTTGACCAACTGAAAGTCGCGGGCCCATGCCTGTCTCAGTCTGACTCGTCTATCACAATTCAGCCCGGTCGCCGGCGATGTGGTGAGCGACTCAGCGCGCAATCTTCGGACATAGCAGAACTCGTCCAGGTTCAGGATCCGTGCGTTGAAGTGTGACCGAAGTAAGAACTGGAAATCGAGACCGAAACGTTCAAATGTAGATAGCCCGCCAACCCTCTGGAACCAACTCCTGCTAACCAGGGTTGTCGGAAACAACTGAGCAAAGTGCTTCCACTGTTGGAGCGACGCGTTGACGTCCAGCGGGAATCGGATCGCTTTGACCTCGCGAGCGAGCGTGTCGAGCCGCAACTCATGGCAGCCGACAATCTCCGCCTGTGTACCGGCGGCGTAGTGCAGTTGCCGGGCGATGCGGTCCACAGTGGAGTAATCATCCGAATCCTGGAAGGCGAGATAGTCGCTGTGGCTCTCCATGCCGAGTCTCTGGCGGATGACGTACGGTCCCACGGACTCCCCGTAGGCGACCACCTTGCAGTGATGGGGAAGTCCGGACCGCTGCGCTTCAGCCGGCTGAGCACCATAGCCGTCCAACCCGACCGAAACAGCACAGGAGTGCTGCTGGCCCGTGGCGCCGGCGACGCAAGTAGCCAGGTGCGCGGCGCTTCCGCGGTGAGGAATGATGAACTCGACTGTGGCCTTCGGCAGAGCGCTGGGGATTGGAGGGCTCCCACCGTTGAACACCCGAACGCTCCAGTGCCGCTCGAGCGCCGCCGTCAGCAGAAGGTAGCTCAGTTCCTCGAGTTCCGCGCCCGGAGATTCGTCGAGCACCCGCCGCAGCGTCCTTTCCGGGCAGACAAAGAAGTGCTGTGGACCATCGTCGCGGGCATCCCAGAGCGGCGGCTCCAGCCTCTCTAGCAGGATTGCGAGGCAGTCATCAGACTCGCATCCGAGCACGGTTTGGACAGCATTCGTCGCAGCGTCCACAACCGCTCCCGAGCCCAGGCCGATAACTGACTCGCCCCCGCTATGAGCGCCTGTCAGGTCGGAACGGGAGATTCTGGAGATCCCGTCTCTGTCCGGTCGGAACAGCACCGCGCCGGGACCGGCGCCAAGCACCTCACGCAACTCTTCCGCACGAAGCATTCCCATTGCCCAAGCCGTCGTTCGCCGGACGGCGTCCCCTCATTATCTATTTCGCGGAGTTCCGGCCGCTCAGCCCCCAGCGACCGGCGCGGTGGCTGTCCCGCCTACTACGGGATGCCGCCCTCCAGCCGGATGTCGCGGGACGACGCTCCGATAGTCACCCGGCGGCCGCCGTTCGGGAGCACCCAGCCGTGCTCGGCTGTTGACCAGTACGATAACTGCCGCTCTCCAAGGTGGATCGTCAGCCTTTCGCTCTGGTCCGGCTCGAGTTCCACCCGCTCGAACCCCACGAGAGATCGTGGCGCCATCGGCACCGGCGGGTCGTGGACCGGACCCAGATAGATTTGCGGCACCTCGGCTCCTGAGCGGGAGCCGCTGTTACGCAAGGTGAAGCTCACGTTGAATCCGTCGCCATCGCGCCTCACCGTGAGGTCGGAATACTCGAACGACGTATAAGAGAGCCCGTAGCCGAAGCAGAACAGTGGATCGATCTTCTGTTGGTCATACCAGCGGTAACCCACCGCGATGCCTTCTGAGTAAGTGGCGGTGAAGACTCCTTGGCGCCCGCCCTGGACGAACTGTTCGGGTACCCCAAGCGAGCCCATGAGGCGTCCGAGAGTTTCCGTGAACAGGACACCGGCACCGCCCGACAGCGCCGGCACGCCCAGGCGTTCCGGGTGTCCGCTGGCCCGCGCGGGCCCGTCCTCCAGCCGGACGGGGAAGGTGACAGGCAGCCTCCCGGCGGGGTTCACGCGACCAAGCAGGATGTCCGCCGTCGCCCAGCCGCCCTCCTGGCCCGGGTACCACATCTCGACAATGCCTCTTACGCGGTCCCTCCACGGCATGGCCACCGGACTACCCGTGTTCAGCACCACGATCGTCCGCGGGTTCACCGCGGCGACTCGCTCGATCAACCCGTTCTGGTCTTCGGGAAGCGCGAATGAGTGCCCGACCCCGTTCCAGGCGAAGACCACCGGAGTCCGAACCGTCTTCGCCAAGGCGACGGCCGCGTCGATCTGCCGGCGGCGAAGCTCGGGCGTCATCCAGGCGAAACGGATGCTCAGCGGAGCGTCACCGGTCGAGCTCGCGGTCAGCTCGATCTTGTGCGCGCCCGCCGCCAGATGGACGGTGGTGCGGGCGTTGTCCCGTCCGTCGGGCGTGGGCAGCAGCGACGACCACTTCTTCGCCACCAGACTGCCGCCCCCGGGCGTACCGGACTGCACGATTCGGCTGCCGTTGATGGCTACGGTCCCACCGCCCTCGGCGCCATCGCCGCCGGGCTGCACCATGAACGTGTAGTCGCCCTCGGTCGCCACCGTCAGCGTACCCATCCAACTGAATTCCGTGTTGGGAGCGAGGGCTGTGGGGCCGTTGAAGTCCATTGATCGGTCCACGACGGTCGCATCGGTCGGCGGGAAGGTCTGTTTCCGCAGCAGGCCCGGCGTTCCCTGGTTCGACAGCGCAGACAACGGAATCGGCACACCGGCCAGATCGGTTCCAACCGCGTAGGCGATGTTTGCTTCCGGTGTACTCTGTCGCAGCGCGACGAGCGGTCCCACCAACCGGTCATCGAACCCGGCGCCGCGCTCGCCCAGGTAGCCCACAGCGACCTGCCGCCCCGTCGGCCCGATCACCGCCAGCGACGCCAGGTCGTCGGCTTCGAGCGGCAGAATGTCGCCCTCGTTCTTGAGCAAGACAGCGCCGTCTGCGGCGATCTTCCGGACGATCGCCGCGTCGGCGACCACGTCGATCGAGGGAACCTCGGATTCGTCCGTCCCCTCGAGCAGTCCGAACCGCTCCATCTGGCCCAGAATTCGGCCGACCGCGCGATCGATGACCCCAACCGGAAGCTGGCCGCTCTCGACCAGCGGGAGCAGTCCGTCCCGGAATACCGGTCCGCCGCGGTAGGCGATCTCGCGGCCTGGCATCTCGAGGTCCATCCCACTGATGAGCGCATCCGGGCTGTGCACGGCGCCCCAATCGGATGTCACAAAGCCGTTGAAGCCCCACTGCCCGCGCAGGATGCCATTCAGTAAGTCGGCATTTTCACACGCCCACGTCCCGTTGACCTTGCTGTAGGAGCACATTACCGACGCGACGCCGGCACGCACCGCCGCCTCGAACGCCGGCAAGTAGATCTCGTGCAGCGTCCGCTCGTCAACAACGACGTCATCGGTCCCGTTGTACGCCGACAGGTGCTTCACCTGCGCCATGACGCCCTGGTTCTGTATGCCGGCGATCTCCGCGACGCCGAGCTGCGCACTCAGCAACGGATCCTCACTTAACGTGGTGTGGTTCCGGCGAAACAAGGGATCCCGCACGATGTTGACGTGCGGCGCCAGCAGGACATCCTGTTCGCGCGCCCTGGCCTCGCGGCCCAGCACCACGCCGTAGGAGCGGGCCGCCTCCCGGCTGAAGGTCGCGGCCAGCCCCACCGGTGCGGGCATTCCCGTCGCAGCTTTGGTGACGTTGATTCCCGGCGGACCGTCCGCCAGCCTGAGCGGGGGGATGCCGAGGCGCGGCAATCCGGGCCAATAGCCCGCCTCACCAAGATCGATCGGATCACGAGCGCCACCGAGGAGAGAAATCTTCTCCTCGAGGCTCATCTGCTCGAGCAGCTTCTGGATTCCCGGTGTCTGCGCGGCTGCGGGGTGGAGAAGTATCAGGAACGACGCCGCAAACAGCGCCGTCGTAGTTTGTGTCCGTCTCACTCTGCGGCCTCTCCGCGTCAGGAAGATGGAACTGGTTACTCGGAACGATCGAAGCTGGCGCCCTTACGTTCCCCAACCCGGTTGGCCTACCATTCCGCCTCGCCGGGGACCCAGTCCAGAGTAAACGGCGCGGTCGCGACCGTCTTCTCCAGCGCCAATTCCAGTCTCGCGGCGCGGGCGGCGAATTTCGTGAGCGTGACCTTGCAGGTGTCACTCGCGGTCGAGGCGTTGCGCAGGATCATCGAGACGCGGCCGAGATCCGCCGCCGCGTCGTAAGTCGAGGCCTGCGGACCGGTCTTCTTGTTAAAGATTAGCTGCCACCCGCCGCCATCCGCCTGGAGATAGAGCGAGTAGTCGCCCTTCGGGACCACTAGACCCTTGAAGATCAGGTCGCCGTCGGTGTGCAGCGTGGCCGGGGCAGCGCCTCCGACGGGCCAGGCCTTTTTGAGCGCGTCCTGCGCGGCCTTGGCCGGGAGTGTTTGACCATGATCGTCTTCTTGTAAAGCTCCACAGACGTTTGCTCGGAACTGGTTGCCACCGGCTCGGCAGCGAACCCGGCGGCCAGGAAGCAGGCCGTCAATGCAACGATGATCAAAACCGCTTTCTTCATCGGATTATCTCCTTCATCCCGGAGTCTACTACACGGGACGCCTCCTCCTCCGGCCGGCCCTCACCCGATATGCAGGCGGAGCTGAATGCCCTTGGGCAAGTCACTGCCCGTTATCAGTCAGGAAAGATCAATATCCACGTCTTCGTCTGATGTATCTAATTAGTAACAATATCATATACTTGACATTCTTCTGGCGAAGGAATAGAATCCGACCGGGCTATCCGTTATTGGTAAGCCGGCTGGCAACGCCGGAAGCGCGACGAGCCGGGCATCGCCCAAAAAGGACGTGCCAGGAGGCAGGAAGATGGAGAAACGGAGCTTTGAGCTCGAGCGTCGGGGCGGGTCCACGCGGAGAGATTTCGTAAAAGCCGTGGGAACCATGTCAGCCGCTGTAACTGCCGCCAAACAGGGTGCCCAGGGGCCGAAAGTCCCCAACTCCCGCAGGTCCGTTTCGGCGAGCATTCGATTCCGCGGCTGATCTGCGGTTCCAATCCGTTTGGCGCTCTGTCACATTTGTCGAACTTCGTCAACGTGGAGATGCGCGATTACTTCACCCCGGAGCAGATCTTCAAGACCTGCCACCGCTGCGTGGAGGTAGGAATCGACGTTTTCGAGCCCCTCATGAGCCGGTCCAATGTGTATGACCAGTTCGCCGCCGAGGGTATCACGATTCGAGGGTTCGTCCGTGGCCAGGGCAATCCCGCGCGCATCCCGATCTCGCCAAGACCAAGGGTGTGATCGGCATCCATCACTATGGCGTGGCGACCGACACCTGGTTTAAGGCGGGCCAGCTCGACGTGGCCCGCGACTACCTCAAACAAGCTCGGGACACCGGGCTGCTGGTGGGCGTGGCGAGTCACATCCCCGAGTGCATCGCGGAGGTGGAATCCCAGGGATGGGACGTCGACTACTATATGACCTGCGTCTACCAGTGGGGCCGCACCAAGGAGGATTTCGAGCGGCTTCCGGGCGATCGGAAAGACCTGCTGCCGATCGAGACCTACACGAACTACACCCGGCAGGCAAAGGTCTCCGAGGTGTTCCTGAGCGGCGATCCGCCGAAGATGTCCCAGGTGATCCGTCAGGCGAGCAAGCCCTGTCTCGTCTACAAAATTCTCGCTGCCGGCCGCCGGTGTGAGGCTCCCGAGTTCGT
>CAWELS010000040.1:0-186678 GCA_963809945.1 Bryobacterales bacterium
TTCGACAGTTTGACGGCGGTTCAACCCGGGGCCTTCTTGTTTAAGCGATTCTGTGTTGCTTAACTGTGTTCTCACCAGCGGACCTTGTGCCTCGTAGTGGATCGAACACTCGCGAATGTTGCAGTTATCGAAATCAATCAGGCGGGTTTCCTTGCCAGCGACGAAATGGGCATTCCGCATCGTTGCCCCAGTAAAGTCGAAATAGGTTCCGGTGAGCTTTTCCACGTTAATCAGCGTTTCGTTAATGAGATTCAATGCTGGCGTGGCGACCGCTTTGCCGGATGGACGGTTGATTCCATCCGCGACCGCTTTGGTGTCGAACACGATGGAGAGCGTGCAATTCTCATACGTGTTGTTTCGAATACGGGCGACGCCAGTTCGCGTGGTATAGCCAACGTGCCCGCCCTTGAACGTATTGTTTCGAAACGTGTAGTTGTGAGGTCGCGCGTGCACAGCCACATTGTGTTGGAAGGTGTTGCCTTCGATTAGCAATTCACTGCCGGCACAAATTACGAGATCGCCTCGGCATTGTCTTTGAATCGATTGTTTGGAATGACGACGTCTTGGATGAATTCCCAACCATCCTCCAGATCAATCCCGTATCCGGGGGCCGTGCCGCCGTTGCCTGCAAACAAGTTGTCCTCGATCAACCATCTCCTCCCGCCACAATATCCCAGACCGAGCCGCCGATTGCCGATGAGTTTATTGTGATGGAAATGCACATCGACCGGCCCTTTGAAATTCGAGATTCTGCCCACAAAACTGCCGCGTCCAGCCCCTGCATGCAGTGGTTCATCTGGGACTTCCGGTTGGTTGAACTCGAGATGGGCATACTTCGCGTTCTGAGGAATCGTCGTCTTACGAAACTGTAAACATGTTTTCATTTCGAGGAATTCTATTTGGGCATCGTAAAAGTACACTTGATAGATGCGGCTGCGTATGAATGGAAAGCCGAGGTAACCGGTCGAGTACCCAAACTCAAATTCGTCGTTGCACTTTGTAGATCGAAGGGTTCGATGCTGCGGGTCTTTGTGGTGCTATCGACCTTCTCTCCATCGGGTGAAAAGGCGCCCTGTTCGAGATGTTTCTTGTAGACGGTACTCGCAATCTTTGCCAAGAGTTCGAGCCGGCTTCGGGCCCCGGTGAATCGACTGTTCGCACCATCGCCGGTCATATTCGTGATCGTGAGATGGTCCGCCTCAAGATCTCGGCCGCCATGAAAGATGAGGCCATGCCCCCATTCATGAAGTCCATTGTTGGACGAGTAATCGTGCCGATCTTTGTCGCCTCGCAAAGTGCCATTGGTGAGGCGAACGTTTTCGGCCCCGTCGATGAACTCAACAATGCCATATCGGATCTCCCCATTTGGGTTGATTTGCAGCGTCGCGCCGTTTAAGTCAATGATAGTGTCGTTGTGATCGATTTCGATCGGTTCCGTTTCGCTAATCAGATAAGTGCCCTTCGGAAGGACAATCCGATTCGCATTTAAGTTGTCTTGGCATGCTGTAGCGCGGCGTTGAGGCCTTGAGAGGTATCGGCGGCCCGAGTGCCGGTGTTACTGATATGAAACTTCTCCAGCTCGATCACATATTCGCGTGTGTACTTGGCCGGATCGGCGGTTGGTTTGGGCGTTTTGGTGATCGTGATCTTCGGGATGATCTGCTCGGCACCACTCTCTGTTTGGTCAACACCACCTAGGGCTTCCGCCGGAACCCATTCAAAATTGTCCGCGACCTTCGCAACGGAGATTTCTTTATTCTTCGGCACAGCGGGGTTCTCGGCTTCGGCTGACGGCTTTTGATCTGATGAGACGAAATGCGTGTTGACCCACGCCTGGAGTATCACCTGCCCGTACTTGCGGCAATCTCGCGGGATCTGTCGCTTTGCCTGGTGGTGCGAACGGGAACTCCAAAGTGGTCGCCATGATTATTCCTTCTTTGAAGCCGAAGTAATGTGAGTTCATGGGCGTCGGTTTGTTCGCCGGTCGCAGCCAAACCAATGGCCCGACGGGTGCGGTTTTCGGCAGGCCTTTTTTGATCCAGCCGGCAAACTCCGTCACATTTTGGAAGTTGTACGCCGGATGATCCTTGGCCCCGACAAAGTACATCACCTGATGATCATTCATCACGAGCGTGGGGCAGTGGAAATCCAAAGCCAAGCGAAAGTTCTTTTCCTTATCGAGTTTTTTGATCGCCCGAATTTCCGGGTAGATGCTTTCCTCACCGTAATCCCGGTTGTGGTCATGCGGTCGGCGATTCTTGCCTTGATCTCCCTCTTCCACACCGTCTTTATCGACAAACGGCACCGCGTAAAGCACATACTTCTGACGGAACTCTTGCGCCAACTCACTTTCGGACATGGCCTCTTTCAGGAAGCCTTCAAGGACAAAACTTGCGATGGTTTCCGCCGCGTGGTGCCGACCGGTGACCAACACGGCTTGCACGTTCGGCCCTGGTGAGCCGATCTGCAGCAGCTTCACTTCACGACCCTTCCGACTCTTCGTCAAGACAGTCGTCTTGAGATGTGGCGAGGCATTCTCTTTCAGAAATGCCTCGAGAATCCTTTTGAACGTACGGAATCGTGACGGCAAAGCGAACTCTTTGATCTCGCTCCGCAAAGTCATAGAAGAATGAGTCGCCATCAACGTTTTGTGTTCCCATCCATTTCCACGTCTTTCCCAAATCGATACTGATCGCCGGTCCTTGATGGCCAATCGCGCCGTTTTTAAATCCCGCCACTTTTTCTGGGAAGACAAACCGAACCCGCCCAGGTTGGGATGCCTTCGCCTCAAAGCACCAATAGAACCACGGCTGTCGCCCCGCAGGTCGGGGGCGACGTGAATCGTTTCGCCGTCGTGTTGCATCACCGATATGTTGCCGCCCGGAAAGTCGGCATGAATCGTGACGGACGAGTCGGCTCGGGCAGGAGTCACTCCAATCAATAGTAAGATCCCAATCAGGCGATTCGGTACATCGAAGCCCTCTTTTCTATGGGAAAAACGCTCTCGTTTCGCTGACCACCCAGATTGCGACCGCACCGAATCGGACACCAGGGGGTAACGAGGTCCATCATCGCAATCCATTTTTGTATCATACAGAATTCCATTTAATTCTCGCCTCGATCGTGAAGGATTTCGATGAACCGTGACATCGCCGAGGGCAATTGACGCCCGAGCTTCCAAAGGCAGACGATTTCGGCTTTTCCGAGGTCCTTGTGCAGAGTTCGTGTCTCGAGCCCGCGGCAGAGCGTCCCCCCGGAAACGCCAGCCAGAATTTCGACTCCCATACCTGCCCGAGCGGCTGCAATGGTGAAGGCACTATTGTCTGTTTCGACGGCGATCTGCATCCGCTCATGCAAACCATGGCGATGCAAAGCCTGCTCGAACAGTCTGTCGCACATTCGTTCCGCGATGTCCAATAATTAGCGGATGGGACACAAGCATCAGTGCCAAATCCGCTCCTCCGCTCGCGATCAATTCCTGAGCGGTGGCTGGAAACTCGCGTTGAAACTGGCGGAGAGCGGGTGCGGTCCCCGCGGCTTGGGAACAAGTGCGGTCGCTCCAGCGCCGCTACGCATCATCCATAAATTCCGAATAATTGTTAGTTTCTTTTTTATGGATTAGAATAATCCACTTTTTAGAATAATGTCGTGCATTGAGGTCCCAACGCAACTCTCTTTTCCGAATTATGAACAAATCTCCTCAGCAACAGTTCACAATTGCCGTTCTGCCCGGCGATGGGATTGGTCCCGAAGTTGTCGGCAGCGCTTTGGAAGTCTTAACGGCGGTTGCTTCTCAACTTCGGGGGGTCGGGTTCACGACCGAGGAGCATTCGGTCGGTGCGGCGGAGTTTTTGCGATCAGGGGATCCGCTTCCTCCGCGGGCGTTCGAGGCGTGCCAACGGGCGGATGCCGTTCTGTTAGGGGCGATGGGTTTGCCCAATGTGCGTTGGCCCAACGGGAAAGAGATCACCCCGCAGATCGATCTTCGGGAGCGACTCGACCTGTTCGCCGGGCTTCGTCCAATCACACTTTTTCATGAGCAAGACACTCCGCTAAAAGGCTATACCGCAGGCGAGATGGATTTTGTTATTGTGCGAGAAAACTGCGAAGGACTCTTTTCGTCTCGCGGTTCGCAGTTTGATCCGCAGGCCGACGAGGCGACGGACACGCTACGGATCACACGCTTTGGTGCGGAGCGGATCTGCCGCACGGCATTCGATTTGGCCCGAAAACGCCGACGGCATGTTACGCTGGTCGACAAAGCCAACGTGCTTCCCTCAATGGTCTTTTTTCGTTCCGTCTTCGATAACGTGGCGAGTGACTATTCCGATGTCGAAACCGATCGCGTCTACATCGATGCGATGGCGTTGTACTTGGTCCAGCGGCCGCAATCCTTTGATGTGATCGTGACGGAAAACATGTTTGGGGATATCCTCAGTGACCTGGCTGCGGGATTGGTGGGAGGCATGGGGATGGCTCCATCGGCCGACTTAGGCCCGGATTGTGCCGTGTTTCAACCTTCGCATGGCACGGCACCCGACATCGCCGGGAAGGGAATCGCCAACCCGGTCGCGATGATCCTCAGCTTGGCGATGTTGTTGGAGCATCTGGAGCATACCGAAACCATTCGTGGGGGAGAGTTGATCCGCACGGCGGTCCAACGTGCGTTCGCCGACCCGACGCAACGACCCCGTGATCTGCAAGGTTCTCTCGGCACGCGGGACATGACGGACTTGGTTCTCAAAGGCTTGGAGGATTGATGTTCGTCTCAGCATCGACAATCCGGGAAATCTTTTCCAACCGACTCATCGATTTGACGCTTCCACTTCAATCGGGGGGGCGAGGTGTGTCTTTTGAATCGGCGACCACGATCGACCGGGACGGTTGGAACGCGAGAACGCTGCATCTGTATTCGCATGCCGGGACGCACACGGACGCCCCGACGCACTTTTTTCACGATGAGGAAATCGTCGGCGGGCTTCCTGCCAAAGAGCAAACGATTACCGCCTGCCATTATCTGACTGCTTTAGCCCGGCATGGGTCGTCGATCTTCCCAACTTGGCCCCGCGGACGGAACTGCACCTTTCGCATCTGGGAGAGACGACAGAGCGGTTTGTTCCTGGGGAGAGCCTTCTGCTGCGGACCGGGTGGTCGAATCATTGGGATCAGTCGGAAATCTATCGGGATGGTCTGCCGAGAATCGCACAGGATTTGGCGGAGTGGATGGTTGCCAAGCGAGTGCGTTTGTTGGGGGTCGAACCTCCTTCCGTTGCACTGGTTCTCGACAATGAGCCCGGCCTCGGGCTTTTTCGGCACCGGATTGCCAAGAGGGAGCGCGAGTTCCAAGATGCCGAACACCTCCATGCGGTCATTTTTTGTTGTGATCCGATCAAAATGGGTCGAAGGCCACTCCCAAGCTCTGACGAATTGTCCGCCCCAACCCGGTTGCGAGGGATCTTCCGGTGTTCCCTTGAGAAGCCAACCGACCGAGGGTGTGTCCCCCATTTTGATCTCATCCTTTTTGCCAACAAAGAAATCGCCAAGTGCTCCGTGCCCAGCAACGTGTTGTTTTACGAATTCCTTGTTGCTCCATGGACCATTTTGGGTCCCGCCGGTGAACCAGCCGCGATAGGTGGAGTTGGCTTCAATCATCCAGAGTTTGGGATGGTGAGTCGCCATGTATTGATAGGCGTCCGGCCCCCACTTCTTGTTTGAGTGTAACTGCTCACCCGGATGTGGACATACAGTCATTAACAGAGCCATTTTTTGAGCGTTTTGAGCAAGTTTCCGAGGGAAACACTTAGGCCTTTTAGTGGACATTCAGTGTCACGTCTGGGGCCATTAGTATCGACTATTAGCCCTAATTCTAAATATTAAGTCTAAAATCCGTACGAATTGAGGGTTTTCTCGCCTGTATTTGCCTTACCAGGATTTCCTAAACCTCCAAAATAGTCCCCGGACGGGCAGTTACACTCTTCTGTTTGGCCCTCCAATGTAGTAAACCCGTAGTTTCGGCAGGATGTCCGGGGCATCGTGCAATGCCTGAGCGAGTCTTCAATGCCGCCCCAAACCAGAACATAAAGCGGACGCGGATCATCACGCCGGGCACAAGTCACGATCCAGTTGGACCCTTCGGTCGCCTCCCTAAAACCGGCGTATGGTGCGGACTCGGTCTCGCCCTGTTTGGTGATAGCTCGCAATCATCTGGTGTTGGGTACTTGCGCAGACAGGTCTTCAAATTCGCATAGTCTTTTTCGTAACAAGCAATGACTTCCAGAATGTGTTTTTCCGCCCCGGACCAAACGGCGAAGAAATGAGCCCCTCGATGTCGAACACATCCGCGTAGACGAGCAAATGCACCATCGACTGAAAATCATCGGGATCGGTGCCTCCAATATCGGTCGAGACGATCACCCGGTAGCGCTCCCCAGCCAACGCACCCCGTGAGCAGCCGGACTTCTGTCGCGTTGATTCGAGCTTGCTCCTCAGCAAACGTGTCCGTTGCCGTCAAAGTGGTCAATGTCAGAGCGAGAAATTGAAGGGTGGTGCGGCTTAGCATGTTGGTCATCTCTTTGGGATGGGTGAACTTTGCCCGTTTCATTTCTGTTCTCTTGATATTGCAGATCACGCGTTGGTAGGATTTTAACGGTGGCGTGCCGTCGTCGGTCACTTCGAGAACGATGTGAACCTGTTTGCCGGGTTCTCTCGGGACAATGAAGCTGGCTTCGTTCGCCGAATCGCTTCCTCGATGGTGACGGTCGCCATGGCTGAATCCGCTTCGGAATACTGCCACCACTGGAACTGTCAGTTTGTCTCCATCGGGATCGGTCGCTGTGGCGGCGAGTTTCACCGTTTCGCCCGGCTTCACGTCTCGCATCAGTTCGCCGTTCACTTTGACGACGGGAGCGTGGTTGGCTTCTTCGAAATCCTTCACACACCAGTCGGCTCGGGCTGCGAAGTCATTCTGCAACGCATCGATCCAACGCCATTGAGGTTTGAGATAGGCAATCAATTCGGCATCGTTGGCGATCTCTTTTTTCAATCGCTGCCGGCCCCAAGCCGAATTCGTAAACCAGCGTCCTTCGGGATATTCGTAGCCGGGCTCGAACACAGGATCGAGCCAAGTGTTTTCGCGGACCTTGACAAAACGTCCGCCCCAACCGCCCCAGTCCGGTGATTCATCGCTGCGTAGACCGTTCGGAATGTTATAGATGAATGCCGGCGAATCGCCCTCAGATCGAAAATCGCCTTCGCCGAATCCTTTGTCGCCCTTCATGTGGGCCTTGTACAAGGAACACAGCGGGCCGTGGTTCTCCAGAATGTTCGCCTTCATCCATGAGCCGACCAGATAAGCCTGTTGGTCAGCCGGGACGTATTTCTTCCAGTGGTAGAACAGGGCGATGAACTGATCGGAGATAATGGTCGGAATGCCGTATTTTCCCCAGTGTGGACGGATGTACTTTTGGTAAGTCTCATCCTGCTCCCAGATGAAATAGAAGCGGATCTTCTTCGCCACCGTCGGCCATCCTCTCGGGATGTTGCTTCCTCGATCGTCTTCAGCGCCCGTGCGATTGTGTTTGTCCCGCCCCACGCCTGAATCCAGACGGGACGCGCGTCCGACTCATCCAGCAAGACCTCAACAATCCGCTGCGAACCTGCGGTGACCTCCTCCATTTCCCCTTCGGACTTGACGTTTCCGAGCAAGGTCCGGGCCTGGAGAAATTCGGGCGTGGGATAGCGCGGATCGTGCTTGACGAGATTCGGGTAGACTTGGGCGTAAGCCTTCAAATAGGGCTGCATCCAATCATCTCCGGCCCACTTGTGCCCCTGCCAGTGGTATTGGGAACTGGATGTAATGATTCCCTCGACATCGAACTCGTTCGCATAAAGCAGAAACCGGACCATCGAACATTCATCGTCGATTTCGCCATCGGTCGTGACGATCACTCGCGGCTTGTCGGCGGCCCACAGGGTGCCGGATTCGCCGAGTGGCGACGTTACCAACAGGACGAGCAGCAGTCGAATCTCCCAGATGGGTCATCATGACGATACGGTCCGACTAGCAGGACCGCCTCATCCACGTCATGGGTAATCATGATCACGGTGTTGTTGAGCCGGCCGTGGATTTCCATCAGGGAATCCTGCATGTGTGTCCGGGTGAGAGAGTCGAGTGCACCGAACGGCTCGTCCATCAACATGACCTTCGGCTCCATGGCGAGCGCGCGTGCGATACCGACGCGCTGCTTCATGCCGCCCGAGATCTCGTCCGGTTTACGGTCAAGCGCGTGCGACATGTGCACCAGTTCGAGGTTATGGCGCGTCCATTCGTCGCGCTCACGCCTGGACTTCGTCTTCCTGAAAACCTGGTTGACCGCCAGACGCACGTTGTCATAGACGCTCAGCCAGGGAAGCAGCGAGTGATTCTGGAACACCACGGCCCGATCGGGACCCGGATCGGTCACTTCCCTGCCTTCCAGCACCACGCCACCCTCGGTCGCCTCCTGCAGTCTGTCTGGATGTGTCACCTTTGCGGTAAAAAGCTTTGGGGAGAACTCGAATCCCCCCGGCGCGTCTAATCAGGTCGCGCATCAACTCCTCAGCGCGATCCTTGAGATCTCGCATACTCTGCTTCCGCGCCCCGAACCAACCTGCCTTGGCCATGGCAGCGATTGGAAACCGAGTCCACTCGAACCCCTCGGAGTCCTCAGGCAGGGATCTGCCGGGCGCTAGCAGCACATCGGCTGGGATCCGCAGATGCTCATGCAGCGCTCGGATCATCTGGAGGGTTAGACTTCGCTTCCCGGACAGGACCTCCGAAACCTTGGCACGACCGCCGATAAGTGGTGCAAGGTCGCGACTCGTCAGACCTGCCTGATCCATGCGAAATCGAATTGCCGTGATCGGATCGGGCCGGTCAATGGGGAAATGTTCTTTCTCGTACAGATCAACCAGCGTGGTGAGCACGTCGAGTTCATCGGCCTCAGAACTGCCTGGCACTGCATCCATCAAACCGTCAATGCGGGCCAAGGCCTCCTCATAGTCCTTCTCGGAACGGATTGGACGAATGGCACTGCTCATATAGTCACCGCATCGATCCGGTCGTAGTCTTCGTGCGTCCCGACAAATCGGATGAACACGATTCGTGCTGCATAGTTGATTCGCACGACGAGGCGGTATTTGTTGCCGCCGATGTTGAACACAACCCTGTTCTCCCGGAGAATGCTTGCGTTGCGATAATGCGTCTTTACATCTGCGGGCATACCCCAATCAGCATGCTCAGCCTCGCTAAACCATGCCTTGAGAGGTCCCTCGGCATCTGCATACGCCGCACTACTCTCCCAAAATTCGCGGAGCGTCCTCCGAGCAATCACCCGCATTCGAACACCTTCTCCGGTCCCACATTAGAACCACACTACTCCGCTCCCATAATGGTAACATATCTGCAATTTTCGTCAAGCTGTGGCTCGACCTTGGTGTTGCAGGGATCTGTCACACTCTGTCCACCCCTCGACATAGGTGATTTTGGAGCGATTACCTCTTTCGGCCGTGGCTGATTTCGCGACGGAGGGTGCGGGCTGCTTCTTCCGGGTCGGGGGCGGCGCAGATGGCGGAGACGACGGCGATGCCGTGGGCGCCGGATTCGATGACGGTGGCTGCGTTGGTGACATCGATGCCGCCGATGGCGACTAGCGGACGGTCCGTTGCGCGGCGGAGGGCGGCGAGGCCGGCTAAGCCCCATTCAGTGGTCGTGTCGGTCTTCGTCGCTGTGGAGAAGATCGGGCTGACGCCGAGGTAGTCGGCTTCCGAAGGCGCGGCGGCGGCTTGCTCGGGCCTCTCGACCGAGAGGCCGATGACGGCGGACGGGCCGAGCAGGCGGCGGGCATCATGACAGTCCATGTCGGACTGGCCGAGGTGGACGCCGTCGGCATTGGCGGCGAGGGCGACGTCGACGCGGTCGTTGATGAGGAGGGGGACGTCCAGCGGCGCGAGCAGCGCCTTGAGTGCGCGGGCCAGTTCGACGAATTCGCGGGTGGCGCACTCCTTTTCGCGAAGCTGTACGGCGGTGACGCCGCCGCGGACGGCTGCGGCGACCAGGTCGGGGAGCGGGCGGGAGCCGGCCAGGCGGCGGTCGGTCACCAAGTACAGCGTCCAGTCCCAACGTCTCACGCGGTCTCCATTTTGAGCCGGGCGCGAATGTCCGCTTCCGAAATCCCGTACAGGGCGTCGAGGAACTTCACCTGGAAGGTGCCGGGGCCCGGGGATTGGGCGGCGGCGAGCTCGCCGGCGATGCCCATTGTCGCCATGGCGTGAGCGGCGGCGTTGGGTAGCGACGGATTGACGGCGGCGAAGGCGCCGATGAGGGCGGTGGCGGTGCAGCCGAGGCCGGTGACGCGCGGCATCAGCGGGTGGCCGTTAGCGATGCGTGTCAGACGGTCGGCGGAGACGACCAGGTCGACGGCTCCGCTCGCGACGGCGATGCAGCCATAGCGCGCGGCCAGGGAGCGGGCGGAATCGAGGGCGGCTTCCGAGGCGTCGGTGCTGTCGACGCCCTTGGTGGTGGTCGCCGCGCCGGCCAGGGCGCGGATCTCCGAGGCGTTGCCGCGGATGATGGACGGCGGGGTCTCGTCGATGAGGCGGCGGCAGGTCTCGGTGCGGTAGGCGGTGGCGCCGGCGCCGACGGGGTCGAAGACGATGGGGCGTCCGGCGCGGGCGGCGCTCTGCATGGCCAGGCGCATGGATTCGACCCAGGCCGGGCTGAGGGTGCCGATGTTGATGACGAGCGCGCCGGCGACGGCGGCGAGATCGGCGACCTCCTCGGCGGCGTGGGCCATGACGGGCGAGGCGCCCAGGGCGAGCAGGGCATTGGCAGTGGTGTTCATCACCACGAAGTTGGTGATGCTGTGGACGAGGGGGGCCGTGGCGCGGATGCGCTCGATGTCGGTCCAGAGCGGGGTGGGCTGGTTGTTGGAGGTGGTCAAGACACTATCATTGCGCGGGGGAAGTGGGCTGTGGGCGCTGGCGGGGACGGTCGCGGTGGGGCACAGGAGTGTGGTCGGCGGGGCGGGAGCAGGACGGATGGTGTTGGTTGGGCGCGGCGGTGGGGGCGGGCGACTTCGGGCGTTCACAATGAGTGTGAACGCGGCTCGCTCGAGAGCGCACGCCACGGATGGCGGCGGGACGGGGGGACGGTCGCGGTGGGGGACTGCTGCCGTGCGGTTCAGGGGGTCGTCGACGGGAACTGGCAAAGACTAGTTGGCGTCAGGCTGAATGGGGCAGCGGTGGCAAGGCGGAAGTTTCGGGCAGGCGGAAACGCCTGCCCCACTGGGGAGCCCTGCGCTACCAGGTCAGCTTGACTAGCGAGACGCCCTGTCTTGGCAGGTTGAAGTTGAGGTGCACCTCGCCGTCGGTTACGTTGACCCATTCCGGCGAGCCTAGCATCTGGAGCTGGCCGGCGCGTTCGAGCGCCTGGTATTGCTCCGCGGTCGGCTGCTGCGGGGAGCCCATCGCCTTCCAGGCTTCGTAGGAGTTGCTGTGCGACTGGTCGACGCGGAAGTGCTCGACCAGGACGCGGTTGCCTTTGGCGCCCTGGATGGCGAGCCGGATCGGGGCCGGTTCGACCGGGACATCGTCGTCGTGGTAGTTCCAGACCATTACCGCAATCGAATCGTCCTCGGTGCTCGCCACGGCGCCGATGTCCGGGGCGCCCCGAACGCCGTCCGCCATGATGCTGTCGAGCGACTGCTCGCCGGAGCTGTGCGCGTAGACCTGCTCGCCGCCCATCAGGCCGAACATGCGGAAGACGTTCAGCACCGGCTTGTCGATGCCGTTGGTCGCCAGGTCGCGGAAGCCGGCGAAGTAGGGCTGGCCCTCGAACTCGAACGCCCAGGTCAGCGCCCCGAGCGAGGTTCACGTCGATGACGTGCCGCCAAGGTCGTGCTTGCGGGCGAAAGCGGCGGCGGTCGTAGCTCGGATACATCGTGCCGTTGCGGTAGGCGTTCTGCGGGTGCGTGGCGATGGAGCAGGCGGCGCAGCCCTCCGGGTCCGACTCGCCGATGATGATCGGCAATTGCCGCAACTGCGGGAAGGAGGCGACGATCTCGAAGCCTCGCGAGATGTCCGCAGTTGGTACTGCGATGCCCATCCGGACGTGGCCGTCCACGAACTGGGGCTGGCCCTTGGCGTGGAAGCCGATGAAGTCGAGCGGCGAGCCGGTCTTGCCGGTGGCGTAGTTGGTGCCCTTCGTCACGTGCTCGAGAAACGCCCGCAGGTATTGGGCGGCCTCTTCGCTGCGCGGGCTGGTGGAGTGCGGTCCGCCGACACGCGCCTCGGGCAGCGCCCGTTTGATGGCGTCGGCGGTGTAGTCGTAGAGCTTGAGGTACTCCTCGGGGGTGCCCTGCCAGTAGCCGATGTTGGGCTCGTTCCACGTCTCCCAATACCAGGTGGCGACCTCGTCCCGGCCGTAGCGCTCCACGCAGTGCCGCGCCCACTGATAGACGAGCTCGGCCCACTTGGCGTAGTCCTGCGGCGGATAGGCCCAGCCGGTGAAGAGTCTCTCCGCCGCCGGCCGCCTTCCAGTTGGGCCGGTAGGGCTCCGGCTTCGTGGACAGCGCCTCGGGCATGAAGCCGACCTCGACCAGCGGTTTCATGCCGCGCTCGAGGTAGGTATCGAAGATCTGGTCGATGATGGTCCAGTCGTAGACGGGATTGCCGGAGGCGTCTTCGGTGTAGGCGTTGGTGGAGCCCCACTTGAGCGATGCGGAGCCGTCGCCGGTGTTGAGCAGGCTGTGCGTCCGGACGTAGACCGGCACCGGACTCAGCTCGGACAGCTCGGAGAGCAGCTTGCGGCCGTCGTCCATGTAGGTATAGTTGGGCTCGTCATAGCCGAAGAAACGCCAGACGGGCGTCAGCGGTCCCAGGGTCCGCGACGCATCCACCTCGATGGTGACGGGCTGGGCGCAGGCCGCCGGCGCCAGCAGGGCGAGGCAGACCGCGAGAGTGAGGACGATCCGTTGGTTCGACATAGGCGTGGGTCGATTGTATCCCAGATGGGTCTTTGCTGAGCCGGCCACATCCCCATGTTTTCCCATGCATCGTCAGATCGGCGACAATACTCACTTGATATGATTCGCCCCCGTGATGTCGATCGGCCATGCCGACTTTCGTTTGCCCAAGAGCGCCTTTGGTTTCTCGACCAGTATGAACCGGGCAGTCCTCTCTACAACGTCCCCTTCGCGTCTCACATTGAGGGACCGCTCGATATCGCGGCGCTGCGGAGAACGCTCGACGAGATCGTAGTTCGCCATGAGGTGCTGCGGACCACCTTCCGCGACGGTGGGGAATATCCGGTTCAGGTGGTCCAGCCCGCGACCCGCTTCGAACTCCCGGAGCACGACCTGACGGCGTTCGACAGCGTCGCCCGCCAGGAGGAGTCACACCGGCTGCTGGGCCAACTCGCGCGCCGCCCCTTCGATCTTTCGCGTGACCGGATGATCCGGGCCGATCTGCTGCGGCTCGACCGGCAGGAGTACATCCTTCTTCTCGTCACGCATCACATCGCGACCGACGGCTGGTCGACGGGCATTCTCGACTCCGAGATCCATCAGCTCTACAACGCCTACTCTTCCGGCGAGACTCCGGAACTCCCGGCCCTCGCGCTCCAATATGCGGACTACGCCCAGTGGCAGCGGGAATGGCTGACCGGGGAGACGCTCGACCGGCATCTGGCTTACTGGGAACCACGGCTCGCAAATTGTCCCTCGGTGCTTCAGCTATCGACCGATCGCCCTCGCCCGCCGGTGCAGACCTTCAAGGGGGCGTCGGAGACGTTCGATCTGGGCGAAGAGCTCAGCGCTGCCGTCCGGCGCCTGGCCCAGAGCCAGCGGACAACTCTGTATATGACTCTCCTGGCAGTGTTCCAGACCCTGCTGTACCGCTACACGGGGCAAACGGCGATTCTGGTGGCCTCGCCCATCGCGGGCCGTCTCCACGAGGAGATCGAGGGGCTGATCGGATTCTTCGTGAACACACTCGTCCAGCGCGCCGATTTCCGCGACGGGCAAACCTTCGCGGAGCTACTTTCGGACGTGCGTCGAACCGCCATTGAATCGTACGAGTACCAGGCGCTGCCGTTCGAGAAGCTGGTGGACGCGATTCAGCCGGAGCGGGACCTGAGCCATTCTCCGCTGGTCCAGGTGATGTTCGTGTTTCAGAACACGCCGGCGGCGACGTCGAAGTTTCGGGGCTTGCAGGTCCGCGGACTGGCCGTCGGCACCGGGACGGCGAAGTTCGAATTGCTTCTCTCGATGAACGCCCGCCGCGAGACGCTGCGGGGGAAGTTCGAGTACAACTCCGATCTGTTCGACACCGGGACGATCCGCCGGCTTATCGGTCATTTCAGGAATCTGCTCGCATCCGCGACACGGGATCCCGGACAGGAGGTCGCCCGGCTGCCACTGCTCTCCGAGACGGAACGGGAATCCGTTCTCGTCCGTTGGAACGACACCGATGCGGGGTATGAACAGGCCTGCCTTCACACGTTGTTCGAGCGGCAGGCGGAGAAGACACCGGACGCGGTGGCTCTGGAGTTCGAGGGCCGGACGCTCACGTACCGGGAGCTGGACGGACAAGCTGATGCGATCGCCCGCCGGCTGCGCCAGGCCGGTGTGGTGGCGGGAACGCCGGTGGGCATCCTGCTCGAGCGATCGTTCGATGCGGTCGCGGCGGTGCTGGGCGTTCTAAAGGCAGGGGCGGCGTACGTTCCGCTCGATGCCGGGCAGCCCCCCGACCGGCTGGCGTTTCTCGTCGACGATGCCGGGGTCGAGCACCTGATCGCGACGTCCGGCCTGCCGTTGCTACCGCGCGTGCGGCACACGCTCCTGCTGGACACTCCGCCGGCGGCGGAAGCGGAACCCGTGCCGGCGCCGGAGGTGAGTCTCGACGATCTGCTCTACGTGATCTATACGTCGGGCTCCACCGGGCGTCCGAAGGGCGTGGCGATGACGCATCGGCCGCTGGTAAACCTGCTCGAGTGGCAGACAAGGGCGCTCCGGGGAGGAGCGGGGCTGCGGGTAGCCCAACTGGCGCCGCTCAGCTTCGACGTCTCCTGTCAGGAGATCTTCTCGACGCTCACCGCGGGCGGGACGCTGGTGATTGTCCCGGAGGGCCTGCGCCGGGACCCGGAGAGCCTTTGGCGCTTCCTGGTGAAGGAGCGCATTGAGCGCCTGTATGTGCCGTTTGTCGGACTCGAACAACTGGCCGAAGCGGCGACCCCGGGGGAGGCGACGTCGCTCGCCGAGATCATCACCGCGGGCGAGCAGTTGCGGATCACTCCCGGATCCGGCGACTGTTCACGGCGCTTCAAGGTTGCCGGCTCAGCAACCAATACGGACCCTCGGAGACGCACGTTGTCACGGCGCATTCACTCTCGGGCCCGCCGGAGACGTGGCCGGAGCTGCCGGCCATCGGACGGCCGATCGCCAATACGCAGGCCTATGTGCTCGACGCCTTGCGGCAGCCCGTGCCGGTGGGCGTTCCCGGCGAATTGTATATCGGCGGCGATTGTCTGGCGCGCGGCTATCTCGGGCGGCGGGAACTTACCGACGAGCGGTTTGTCCCGAATCCATTTAACGCCGATCGGTCTCCGCGGCTCTACCGGACCGGGGACCTGGTGCGCTCCCTGCCGGACGGCACGCTGCTGTTTCTGGGGCGTAACGACGATCAGGTGAAGATCCGCGGCTATCGGGTCGAGCTGGGTGAGGTGGAGGTGACGCTGGCCGGGCACGCCGGGGTGGACGCCGTGGCCGTGGCGGTGCGGGAACAGGCCGGGCTGAAGCGTCTGGTCGCCTACGTGGTCCCCGCCGGTGATCGCAAGGATTTTGTGAACGAGCTGCGGGAGCTGGCGCGGCGACGGCTGCCCGACTACATGCTGCCGGCCGCCTACGTGGTGCTCGACAAGCTGCCGCTTACCCGCACCGGCAAGGTGGATCGGGCCGCGCTCCCGGAGCCCGATGCCGCCGACACCTGCCTGGAGGAGAGTTTCATTCCGCCGCGCAATGAGACCGAAAAGGCGATTGCCCGGATCTGGGAAGATCTGCTCGGGGTGCGTCCGGTGGGGGTGGGGCACGACTTCTTCGAATTGGGCGGCCACTCCCTGCTGGCTACGCGGCTCATCGCGCACGTGGAGAAGAGGCTGGGACAGCGGATCGCGCTGATGGATTTCTTCCAGACGCCAACTATCGAAGGCGTTGCCTCCCTGCTGCGCGAGCCGTCGCCGGCGGCCGCTCCCATCCGCCGCCCGGCGGCCCACGCGGCCGGGTCCCGTTCCCCGCTGTTGCTGGTGCATCCGTTGCCGATCTTTCGGCCGCTGGTCCGGCGGCTTCGTTCGGAACACCCGGTCGAGTTCCTCAACATGCCGCTCGTCCGCCAGCTTCCGGCGGACCATACCATTGACGACCTGTTGGAGCCGATGCTCGCGAAGTTACTCCGGGAGTATGAAGAACCCTACTGCCTTGGCGGTTGGTGCCGCTATGGGCTGATGGCCTACGAACTGGCCTGCCGGTTGCGGGCTCGGGGCAAGCGGGTGGACGTGGTCGTGCTCCTCGACGTGCTTGGCCCGGGCACCCAACGAACGCTGCCGAAGCGGTACGCCCGCCGGATGTGGTACTTCAACCTGCGCGTCCAATGGTCGTATCATCTTGCCTGCCTGCGGCAGTTGAGGCTGCCGGAGGCGACGGCCTATCTGGCCGAGCGAGTGGGGCTCTCGATAACATACTTATCGAAGGTACTGGCCTGGAAATTACGGCCAAAACGTTCCGGTGGCGGACGGGCGCCACAACTCAGCGCCGAGTTCACCCCCAACCTCAAAGGCTGGGTTCCCGGGTCCTTCGATGGGCGGGTGATTCTGGTGAAGGCGCAGGATGCCTTTCCGATTACGGGGGACGACGAGGAGAGTTGGGGTTGGAACAAACTCACCGAGTCCCCGGTGGAGGTCGCGCCGGTCGGAGGCAACCACCTGACGATGTTCCTGGAGCCGAACGCCGGGCGGCTAGCTAGCGAGTTGGCTGAGCGGCTCCGCTGAAGGTCGCGCGTTCCGGCCGCATATGGGCCGTAGACTCCGCTCCCTTCGGTCACGGCTCGCTGCAAAGCATTCCGTTCAATGCGAGGCGTGACCAGAGGGAGCGGTGGAGGGCACCTCGATCGAGGGTTTCCGCTTGCTCGAGTCTGGTGCGACTTTCATCCCTGTGGCCGGTCCGCATCGGGCCGTGGGGGCCCCCAGGAATAGGGCAGGCGGAACTGCCTGCCCTACTTAGTCGGCCACACCTACTGGATCGCGACGGTTACGGGGTTCGCCGACACGCCGTCGGCCGTCAGGAGGACCATGACTTCGCCGGCGCCGATCAGGGAACGGGGGATCGGACCGACGTTGAGCTGGTCGAGGCCCAGGAACCCGCCCTGCGCGCTGGCGTAGCCGACATCCGGACCTTCGACGCCGCCGATGGTGACGATGGACGTTGTCCTGGCTGGTGCGGCCCCGCAGGCCGGTGCAGTAGATGGTCAGGTAAATCGCGTCGCCTTCGGGACCCATGTCGATCGGCAGCGGGACCCATTGCCCCGCCTCGGCGTCGTACTGCGTGACGGTGAACGGCGTCTGCGCTGCCGTCGGCCGCTACGCGCAGCGCCGTGGCCGCGGCCACTCCCTGGCCGTTGCCGTTGAAGGTGAAGATCCCCGGCTGGACAGCGACTGGATATTGAGCGGCGCGGTGGCCGACCGGCCGAGGGTATTGGTGACGGTGATGGTTCCCGCTCCGGCGGCGACGCCTTCGGGAACATACAGGTTCCGCTGGCGTCCGCTCGCGAAGAAGTTGCCGAGCGAGTGGTCGACGCCGTCCGCATCCTTGAACGAGGTAGTCGCCATGGCCAGCGAATCGGGCAGTGGTATCGTCGTACCGGAGCCCGTGCCGACGGCGAGGTTCCAGCCGAACAGGGAGATGATGGACTCCGCCGTCGCCTTGCCGGTGGCGAAGCTGGCGGCGTTGGTGGCGCTGGTAGCCTCGAGCGTCGGCATCGGCGTCAGCACGCGGACCCGGTGGTTGTTGGTATCGCAGACGAAGATGCGTCCGTCGGGGGCCGCCGTCAGCCGGGACGGACCCGAGAAGCTGGCGTTGTATGCCGAGCCGCCGTCTCCGGCAAACCCGCGCGAGCCGATGCTGAATGACGAGGGCTTTCCATCGGCCCAGGCCGACAGAAGCCTGCTGACATTGGTGTCGATGAAGAGAAAGCCGCCGTTGGGTTCGATGACCGCCGAAGCGATGTTGCCGATGTGCTCCACCACCGTGGTGATGACACCGCTGGGGTCGACGCGGCGGATTCTCGTATTTCCGGAATCGGTAATGTAGACGTTGCCGTCCGCGTCGGTGAAGACGTCCGTCGGGGACTTGAGCTGCGCTTCCACTGCCGGGCCACCGTCGCCCGAGAATCCCGACTCGCCCGTCCCGGCCAAGGTCGTGATCGTCCCGCCGGTATCGACGCGGCGGACGACGTTCGAATAGGTGTCCGCGATATAGAGGTTGCCGTCCTTGTCCAGGGCGATGCCAGAGATGTAGCGCAGCTGCGCCTCAGTCGCCGGACCATCGTCGCCGGCGTAGCCATAGCCCCGGAGCCCGCATAGGCGGAAATCATACCGTCGGAGGATATCTTTCGCACGCGGTAGGCTCCGGCATCGGCCACGAAGATGTCGCCTTGTGGACCGACGGCTACATCCGAGGGGCTCCGAAATGATGCCGCGGTGGCGAGCGCGCCGTCCCCGGTGTTGCTGTCCACTCCGGTGCCTGCAAAGGTCGAGACAATGCCGTTTGCGTCGATCTTGCGGACCACGCGGTTCTCTGACTCCGCGACGTAGAGATTGCCGGCGGCGTCGATGTCGGCGCCAGCCGGTGCAAACAGGACGGCCTGGTCGGCCGGTCCGCTATTGCCGATCAGGTGGCTCGTCCCAGCGACGGTGTCGATGGTTCCGCCGGGCGAGATGGCCCGCACCCGGTTGTGCCCGGAGTCGGCCAGGTAGACGGTGCCGTCGGCGGCAACGGCGATTCCGTAGATGATGTCGACCCCCGCGTCCGATGCCGGACCGCCGTCGCCGACGAAGCCGGAGCCCAACACCACCGGCGTGAGCATGCCGTTGGTATCGATCCGCACGACGTACGCGCTACCGCCGACGTACAATGTGCCGTCGGCCATGGCTGCCACCGAATACGGGAAGCCCAGCGAGGTGTCGGTGGCCGTCCCGGCGGTGGGGATTCCGCTGCTCCCATTGCCGGCCACGGTAGTGATCACGCCGTCCGGTGCGATCTTTCGGATACGGCTGTTGCTGGTGTCGGCGATGTACACGTTGCCGGCGCCGTCAACGGCGACATCCTCGGGGTACTTCAGTTGTGCCGCGGTGGCCTGGTCCCCGTCGCCGGAGAAGCCCTGCTCTCCGGTCCCCGCCACGGTCGTGACGGTGCCGTCGACCCCGATACGACGGATGCAATGGTTGCTGTAGTCGGCGACGTACACGTTGCCATTGCTGTCGACCGCGAGGCCCTTGGGCGCGCGGAAGGAAGCATCCACCGCGGGGCCGCCGTCGCCGGTGTAACCGTAGCTCCCGGAGCCGGCGTAGGTGGAGACGGTGCCATCGAGCGTCACCTTCCGCACGCGGTTCCGGCCGTTGGTGAAGTAGACATTGCCGGCGGCATCGACGGCCACACCTTCTGGCTTGTAGATGTCCGACTCCGTGGCCGGAATGCCATTCTGGCCTATGCCTGTGCGACCGGTGCCGGCAAAGGTCGAGATCACGCCGTTCGCCGCGACACGCCGGACGAGGTTGTCCGACTGGTCAACGATGTAGAGGTTGCCGTTCCCGTCCACGGCGACGCCGGTCGGGTTCCACAACAGTCCGTCGGTGGCCGGTCCGCCGTTGCGGAGCGGGTCCGAGCCGGCGTAGGTGTCGATGGTGAAGGCGGTACCGGGCACTTGAGCCGCGGCCACACCGGTGAAAACGGCCATCAGGAGGAGGCCGATCAGAACGAAGTTGGGGCCTAATCCGCCCCCATCCCAGTTGCATCCCATAGATCGATTCTCCCACAGATGGGTAGGGATCGCGTCCCCACGTGGAAGTCGAACGTCGCCAGTCCGCGCTTGCCACGGGGACTCGGCGCCGCGCTTCTGCCAGTGGAGGCGGCCGGTCGACCACAGGTGCGGGACCAGCACAGGTCCTCTTCGAGCCCCATCGCGATCGCTTGCCGAGCCGCCGGAGGCCGCGCACGGCTTGCATGAGCCGTGGCGGCGGTCGACGGTACGCAGCGGGAATGGATCTGGCCGCACTTAGTCGAGGGTCGGCTGAGCTTTTGCGCTGACGCTGATACACGAGATCGCGGTATTCGGGCACCACTCCCTAACCGGGGACTTGCGGCCGGCGCTATTCGATAAATGCCACCGGCTGAGCAGATCGGAAACGTGACTTTGAGCGCTGGCGGCTCCGGTTCGAGCGGTGCGCGGATGCCCCGTTTGTGGGGCTGGCTTCGGCCCCGATCTTCGTCCCAAGATCCGCAAGAACGAAGTGACATCGGGCGAAGCCGCCCCTCCCCAACGGGGCACGCCGACACCGGACATCTTCCCATGCCTAAAGCGACTCCCCCATTCTGCCGATTAACGTGCGGGACTCGTGTGGTGTCACGCGATGCAGGCGCACCCGCCGCCGGGTCCGGGAGATTCCGGAAAACAGGATCTAACCCGATGAAAAGAATTGGCTTTATCGTTGGCACGACACTTCTCCTGGCGACCTCCGCCTGGGCGCAACCCGCGCAGTTCCCGGTGACCATCGTCGCCGACAATCCGAACGTACGGTTCGAGGTTGACGGCGTTCTCTACCACGGGCAGGCCGCCTTCTTCTGGGCGGAGAACACGCCGCACTTCCTTCACTTCCCGGCTTCGGAAGAAGGCTACCAGTACATCGGTGGCCCGAACCCTGCAGGTGGCAACGTGGTCATGGCCAACACCCGGTTTGTCTTCGATGGATGGGAGGATGCGAGCGGTACGCTGGACCTCGGCAACTCCTTTTTCGCGGTGCTGCAGGCGCACCCCGACGCCAACGAAATCCATGTGCGGGTGCGGACGCAGTACAAGGTCCTGCTGAACTTCTGGAATGCCCCTGCCTCCGAGCTAGAGCCAGCGCCGGCGGTCTGCGCCGCCGGGCTCACCGAAGGTCCGGGTGTCATCAAGATCGGCGAAACCTGCTACTGGCGCAACACGGAATTCTGGCTCGACGGGGGACCGGTGTCACTCGAGGCGATTGCGCTTCCGGGCTTTGCTTTCAACGGCTGGATCATCAACAACCTCTCGCCCGTCACGTTCCTGCAGGCGGTGGAGATTGCGTCACCCACGGTGATCGCCCCGATCTTCCGCCCCGCCAAGCGCGTGAAGTTCCTCACCAATCCGCTCGGCTACCAGGTTCAGGTCGATGGCGCCAAGCTGGCCACGCCGCAGAGGGATCCATGTCCTTCAACCGACCTTGCCCCGCCGATCTTCCCCGGCGCGCCGCAACGCTGCATCGGGGAATTGGATTGGGCTCTTGGCTCGCAGCACATCATCGGCGTGCCGGATGCGCAGCGGGATGCCCAGGGCAGGGAACTGGTCTTTGACTCTTTCAGCAACGGGATGGAGAACCATTCGATCTATGAAGTCACGTCGCTGAATCCGCCGGAGACGATTATCGCCAAGCTCGTCCCGGGAGCGCGGGTCAGCTTCGTCACGCAGCCCTCCGGCCTGAAGCTCGATATCGACGGCCGGGATGACTGGCTGGCCTACAATTTCACCGTGGCTCCAGGCAAGGTATTCCAGGTGACCGCGCCCGACGAGCAGGTAGACGCCGATGGCCGCAAGTGGGTCTTCGCCGGTTGGTCCAACGGGGGGGAGCGTGCCCAGGAAGTGCCGGTCCCGGCAGCGGCCGTCGACAACGGCTTGCGCCTGACGGCTACCTATGAACTGCTGAGCCAGGCGGTGATCGAGACGGTGCCGAGCAACATCTCGCTCGAGGTGGACGGGGCCGCCTGCGAATCGCCCTGTTCGATTGACCGTCCCGACGGGGCCGAGGTGACGGTGACCGTACCCGAGTCCCAGGAAGTGAATCCGCAATATCGCTTTGACTTCGTCTCCTGGTCTGATGGCGGACCGCGCACGCGGACCGTTGCCATTGGCGGCGCCGAGTCGATCCACCTCGTCGCCAGGTACCGCACGATGTTCAAGCTCGAGACCTCGTCCGTACCCGCCGGCGGAGCCAGCTTCCAGCTCGACCCGTCGTCCGCGGACGCCTTCTACGAGAAGGGAACTTCGGTCCAGGTGACGGCCACGGCCGAGGATGGTTTCCACTTCCGCCGCTGGGGAGGAGATCTCGAAGGGACCACTCCCGTCGGCCGGCTCAGCATGACGCGACCCCGGTCGGCCGTCGCCATGCTCAACGAGCTCGACGTGGCGCCGGAGGCCCACGCGCAGAATGCCGCCGGCCTTACACCGGAGGATACAGTCGCCCCCGGATCAATCATCTCCATTTACAGCGAGACGCTGGCGCCCGACCTCCAGATCGGACCCACCAACCCGCTGGCGCAAACGCTGCTTGGCACCACTGTGCGGGTGGCTGACCGCGTGCTGGCCCTGCTGTTCGTCTCGCCGTGGCAGGTCAACGCCGTGCTCCATCCCGACACGGGCGCGGGCCGCCAGACGCTCACCATCAGCCGTCCCGGAGAGCTCGACATTACCACCGAGATCAATGTTGCCCGGAATGCGCCGGGGCTCTTCGTGCGCATCTTCAACGAGAAACAGTACGTGATGGCGGCGCACGAAGACGGCAGTCCGGTGACGCCGGACAGCCCGGCCCGGCTTGGCGAGGTGATCACTATCTACGGAACCGGCTTCGGCCCCTACGACAAGATCGCGCCCTATGGCTTCTCGCTCCCGGCGGCGCCGGCGTTCTCGCTTGTCGATGCCATCGAAGTCTTTGCCAATGACATCGCCCTGACTCCCGAGTTTGTCGGCGGTGCGGCCGGCTTCAGCGGCACCGACGTAATCAAGCTTCCTATCACCGACGCCCTCCCGGCGCAATCGACCCTCGAACTGAAGGCGCGGATCAACGGCCACGAGAGCAACGTGGTTCTCCTGCCGATCGGCGGAGCGGGCGCAACCGGGCAGCAGACAGCGGAACCGTCCGTCTTCTCCCCGGGTGTCGATCCGGCGCTTTCCGCCAAGCCGGAGCGCAGGGGGAAAGGGAGATAGGGGACCTTCGGGACCATTGAGGGGCGCGCACGACCTCTGCGGAGGCCGGGCCAGGGGACCAATGTCCCTGGATCCGTCCCCCGGATATCGATTACGCCGATGCCCAGGCGTCACCGCGTAAGGCGGACGTCCACGTTCGCGGCCAAGTTCCAGGTCGGCCCGGGCGCGATCCTAACTAAAGCCTGCCTTCCAAAAGATTCCGGCGCGCCATGGAAGGCTCGCTCTAGAGAGCGCGGCGCTTCAGCCCCGATCTCTTCTCGCTCCGGCCGGGCTCGAAAACCGAGATCTCACCAAAGCTTAAGTGGCATTAGGCTCGAGGCCCACCTTCCAAGATTCAAGTGCGGCCTGGGAGGATCGCTTCAGCGGGCGTGGCGCTTCAGTTCCGCTCTGCAGCGACCGACTTCACACAGGAGCGCTGCGCGACCCCAAAGGACTCTGCTCATGCCGGGCACTCTGACCGGGTCCACCCGTCATTCGCGTGTGTCACGTTTCTTGTGACGCGATACACTAGCCTGGAAGGTATGAAGAAATCTGGGGACTGTTCCAGCGCGCCTCAATCTTTTTAATATCTTCCAGGCCGTCGTGGACTATCCCCAGAGGATTTTTCACGGCTTCCTGTCAATGCATTTACTCTCGGGAGGTTTTCGCTATGCGAGCCATTAAGACCTACATCATTCTTCTCTCCTTCACCGGCGCCTTGCTGAGTTGGCCCGCTCCGGCCGCCGCACAGCGCGGGCCGGCTCCGGCTGCCGCACAACGCCGTCCGGAAAATCCCTGCGATCGGACGTCGCCCCTCGGCTATACCGACACGCCGATGATTCCCGGCCTGCCCTGGCACGTTCACGATATCAACCGTCCGCACCCGCCGCGGGTGGTTCCCGGTGGCGTCACCGAACCGGTGCCCGCTCCCTCCGGCGCCATCGTTCTATTCGATGGCAAGGACCTTTCAAAGTGGGCCCACCGCGTTCGCGGAAGCGGGGATCTGATCGACGCGCGCTGGAAGGTCCAGGACGGTTACGTGGAAGTAGCCTCCGGCGGCGGCGACCTCCGCACCCGCGAGAGCTTCGGCGACATCCAGCTTCACCTCGAATGGGCGACGCCCGCCAAGGTGTGCGGCTCGAGCCAATGGCGCGGCAACAGCGGGATCCTGCTCATGGGTCTGTACGAGATCCAGGTGCTCGACTCGGTGGACAACCCGACCTACGCCGATGGCCAGGCGGGGGCGATCTACGGGCAGTGGCCGCCGCTGGTCAATGCCTCCCGGCCGCGCGGCGAATGGCAGAGCTACGATATCGTGTTCGAGGCGCCCCGCTTCGAGGCCGGCCAACTCGCCAAACCCGCCTACGTGACGGTCTTCCAGAACGGTGTGCTCGTCCAGGACCACCAGCAGATTCTCGGTCCGATGGCCCACCGGCGCTATCTCCCCTATCGTCCGCACGCGGCAGAGGAGCCGCTCGTGCTGCAGGACCACGACACCCCGGTCCGCTTTCGGAACATCTGGATCCGGCGGTTGAATCTGCCTACGGAACCATAGCCCGACGTAGAGCAGGCTTGGCGGCTCGTTCCACGTCGCCATCGGCTCCACTCGGCGACCGGATGGGCGCACTCCGGGCCTTGAAAGAAACCTTCAAGAGGCTATTCAGTCTGGGACGTACTCCCGCGACTATTGCGGGGATGATTCGGCATCCGTGCGGTCGGGCGACAGGTGGCGGGGGTCCAGCAGATGAAGCGGTCTGAAATTGCGTTGCGACCAGCGCGATCCGGGCTCGAACTCAACACCCAGGAAGTAGCCGATCTCACGGTATACGCAGTAGCGAACGCGCCCCGCCAACTCCCCCTTCGGATAGTTGATGCGGATGTGCGTGTGCATCGGGATGGCGACATCCATCTGCAGGCAGGCGCCTGAGAGTGAGATGTCTTCCAAATTGGCTACCGTACGCTTTGTACGCCCGTTCTTGTCTCGCCATTCGACATCGACCAGATCAGCGCAAAGCATTCGGGGTTCTGCACGTCTATCCTGCATACACTCAACTTATCGGACTTTTGGCGGCCGACGATTAGCCATGGCCACCGTGGCATTTCTCCCTATTCGCAGTTCAGGGAACCACCTGAGCACCTCGCCGCTGCTGACGTATGTCTTACCAGTTCCATTGTACTGGTTAGTGCAACCGGCATCGCCGTTCTTGCAGGGCGTACACGGCCATGACACCGGACCGCCATGCCGGTTTTTCGCGGGCATCCATTGCGTTTTCGGGCCTCGGCGGCGGATAATTTCCAGACGATCATGAGAATCGTATCCAAGGCGCCGTGCCGCGTTGACCTCGCCGGCGGGACGCTCGACATCTGGCCCCTGTACCTCTATCACGAAGGCGCGCTGACGGTGAACTTTGCCGTCGACCGTTACGCCTCGTGCGCACTCGACACCCGGACTGACTCCCGTCTCGTGCTGCGCTCGCGGGACCAGGGCATCGAGGAATCGTTTGCGAGCCTCGACCACCTCCTCTCCGCCACCCGCTACCGCCTCCCGCTGATCGCCTGGCAACTGCGTTTCTTTCGGCCGCCGGCGGGCCTCACCATCGAGACCAACTCGGAGGCGCCGGCGGGCGCCGGGATATCCGGCTCCTCGGCCTTGATCATCGCCATCAATGCCGCCTTGAACAGGCTGCTCGGCACGCGCTATTCGCTCGAGAAGATCCGCCAGATCTCCCAGAACACCGAGTCGCAAGTCATCCGCGTCCCGACGGGTTCGCAGGACTACTATCCGGCCATGTACGGCGGCGTGAATGTCATCCGCCACGGCCCCGGTGGCATCGAGCGCCGGGCCATACCGGTGGACTTGGCGGAGCTGGATGCCCGCTCGGTGCTTGCCTACACCGGCGAGCCGCGCCAGTCCGGCGCCAACAACTGGAAGGTCATCAAAGCCCACCTCGACGGAGACCGGAAGGTCCAGCGCAACTTTGACCGGATCGCCGTCAATGCCCGCGCGATGCATGACGCGGTCCAGCGGGCCGACTGGCAGGCGGTGGGCGCCCTGCTGCGCCGCGAGTGGGCCCATCGGCGCAGGAACGTGGCCACGATGACGACACCGGCGATCGATCGTCTCATCGCGGTGGCCCGCCGGGCCGGGGCTATCGGGGCCAGGGCCTGCGGGGCCGGTGGCGGCGGCTGCGTCTACTTTCTGGTCGAATCCGGAGCCCGGGAACGCGTGGCCGGTGTCGTCGAGCGCGCCGGAGCACAAGTTCTGCCAATGAGGGTGGCTCGGCGCGGGGTGCGGGTCCGGACCGTGCCGGAGTAAGATCTACTCATGCCAAGCCCACAGCGCAGCAACAAGCTCGGTCTGCTCGTGCGTGTCGGGCTCTTCGTCTTCCTGGCCCTGGTCGGCGTGTCCTTGTTCCCGGTGCTCATGCGACCGCTGGGCGGCTACCTGATCGCCGGCGTCCTCGGCATCTTCGCGGCGGCGGCGGTGGCCAACGCGCTGGTGCTGCGGGTGTATGAGCGCGGACGCCTGGCCGATATCGGATTGGGATGGAGCAACGCCTCGCGACGCAACCTCGCGGTGGGCTTTGCGGGCGGCGCCGGAGCCGCGCTGCTCGTGGTCGGTGTGCCGCTGCTCACGCCTTTTGCCTCGCTCCATCGCGACCCGGAATTCCCCGGCGGCTGGGAGACCGCGCTGTTCGTGGGCATCGTCCTGCTATTCGGCGCCATCGGCGAGGAACTGCTGTTCCGCGGCTACGCTTTCCAGGTGCTGCTGCGCGAACTGGGGCCCTTCGCCACCATTCTCCCGGTCAGTGTGTTGTTCGGCCTGTCGCACTCCGCCAACGCCGGCTCCTCGCCGCTGAGCCTGGCCAACACCATCGGCTGGGGCATCGTTTTGGGCGTTGCCTTCCTCCGCAGTGGCGACCTGTGGCTGCCCATCGGACTCCACTACGGCTGGAATCTGATCCTTCCCCTGCTCGGCGTGCCCCTCAGCGGGTTTAGAATGGGAATCACAGGGTACGTTCTTGACTGGCACATCGGCGATCTGTGGAGCGGCGGCTCCTACGGTCCCGAGGGAGGAATACTAACCAGTTTCGTTCTCCTCCCCTTGGCGCTCTACCTATGGAAGGCGCCAATTGACGGTCAGGAAGCGTTCCTGCTCCGGCGCAGGAAGGAAGGCTGAATGTCGAACACCAACCGGGCCTTGTCTGCCGTCTCCATCCTGATCTTGCTAGCCGGCGCGCGGGCGCTGGCGGAAGAATACAAGTACACGCCCGAGGAGCGGATCATCCTCACCCGGGATCTGACCGCCGAGTTTGCCACCGCGAAGCTGACGATACCCCGGTCGAAGAAGGCCCTGCGCTTCGACGCCGCCACCGGCGAGGCCGACATCGGCCAGTGGACCGATGTGCATGCCGAGTACGGGGCCGCCGCGGAGATGGGCGACCTCGTCCAGATCACCAAGATCGAGTTCAAGTCGCACCGGATTGAGCTCGAGATCAACGGTGGCTTCGGCGGCGGCCGCAAATGGTACGATCGGATTCAAATCGGCGGCGGCATGGGCAACACGGGAAGAATGCGGTCCGTCGCCAATGGGGCCGACAGTCGGGGTGGTGTCGGCACGACGCTGGCGCTCGACTTCCCCGACGGTGTCCCGGAGCTCGACGCGCAGCGCATCAAGGAACTGCTCGCTCCCCTGCTCGATTTCGAACAGCAGAGCGCCGTGGAGCAGTACGTCGAGAGCCTGCCGGAGCCGATGCAGGCGGCCATCAAGGAACAACGGGCCGTCGAGGGCATGGACATCGACGCCGTGCTCATCGCGCTCGGCAAGCCGGGCCGCAAGGTCCGCGAGACCAGGGACGGAGTCCAGTATGAAGACTGGATCTATGGCGAACCGCCCGGCCGGGTGGTCTTCGTCACCTTCCAGGGCAGCAAGGTGGTCAAGGTGCGGGAAGCCTACGGGAACCTGGGCGGTTCGGTGGCCCCGCCGCTGCCGGCGCAGTAGACGGACCCCCGGGCGGGACCGCGCCCCGAGAGGGCGTCACACGGTCGTAATAATCCCTTCGAATTGAACCAATTGCGGGCGCTTCCGCGCCGTTGATATGATGTTGGGGAACCCCTAAGCGCAATACACGCAATCAAAGAGGAGTACATCCTGTAATGGCAACTAAGGTAGGTATTAACGGCTTCGGCCGGATCGGCCGAAACGTTCTTCGGGCCGCTCTCAAGAACAATTACGACGTTGAGTTCGTCGCCGCCAATGATCTGACCGACACTCAGACCCTGGCCCATCTGCTCAAATACGATTCCGTGCTCGGACGGCTGGACGCCGACGTCAAGGCTGACGGCGATGCCGTCATCGTGAACGGCAAGAGGATCAAGGTCTTCGCCGAGCCGGATCCCGCCAAGATCGACTGGGCGAGTGTTGGAGCCGAGGTCGTCGTCGAGTCGACCGGTCGCTTCCGCGACAAGGACAGCGCGTCGAAGCACCTGGGCGGCAGCGTCAAGAAGGTAATCATCTCCGCTCCGGCGAAGAACGAGGACATCACCATCGTGCTGGGCGTCAACCAGGACAAGTACGATCCCGCCAAGCACAACATCATCTCGAACGCTTCCTGCACCACCAACTGCCTGGCGCCCGTCGGCAAGGTGCTCAACGACAACTGGGGCATCGAGAAGGGTCTCATGACCACGATCCACAGCTACACGAACGACCAGCGCATCCTGGACTTCCCCCACAAGGATCTGCGCCGGGCCCGTGCCGCTGCCGTCAACATGATCCCCACCACCACCGGCGCCGCCAAGGCCATCGCCCTGGTGATCCCGGAGCTAAAGGGCAAGATGGACGGCTATTCGATCCGCGTTCCCACCCCGAACGTGTCGGTGGTCGATCTGGTCGCCGAGCTGAAGAAGCCGGCCACGGCCGAGGAAGTCAACGCCGCCCTCAAGGCCGCCGCGGAAGGTCCGCTGAAAGGCATCCTGGCGTACACCGAGGACCCGGTGGTTTCGAGCGACATGCTGAGCAACAACAACAGCTCGATCGTCGACTCGGCGCTGACTACGGTCATCGGCGGCAACATGGTGAAGGTTGTCTCCTGGTACGACAACGAGTGGGGCTACTCCTGCCGTGTCGTCAACCTGGTCGAGTACATCGCCTCCAAGGGCCTGTAGTCTCGAAGCTGCCATTCTTGGGAGACGGCCCGCGCGCCGTCTCCCAACCCAGTTCCGAACCGAGCAGTGGGGCAGGCGTTTCCGCTTGCCAATTCAGATTTGCGCCCCGCAGCCCGGCCTCCCGACTATCAAGCCGCACCATGCCATCCGCCCGCAAACCCCAGCGCCGTGACCGCCCCGCCGTGCCGGCCCTGTCGATACTGGCGGCGATCATCGCGATCGCCGGCTTCCTGGGCGCGCAATACCTATGGCTGCAAAGCGGAGCGTCGTTTGACGAGATGCTCGCCGACCCCGGCGTCATCCTAGCCGTCGGCCTGTCGCTCGCCTCCGCCGCGGTCTCGATGATGATCGCCGCCGTCGGCGCCGCCCGCCGGGAGGGGTGGTACTCGTTGATCGCGTGCCTGGCCGGACCGATCCTTGTCGTGGCGTTCTTCCTGGCCCCAGGCTTCCGGCTCCACTGATCCGACCGTCAATGGCATCCTAACTCCTGGGGCGTGTCCACGGACTTTTTCGCCTGCCTCTCCGGAGACATTGTGGGCTAGTTTCACGCATCCACCCCGCCCCTACCGCAGCAGTGTCCCCCGCAACGGGGCCTCCGAAAAGCAATCGGCCCGATCCATCGAAGGGCTGTCGCCCAGCCTCATACGCGCTCGTCTTTCATTGGTAAGGATTCGGTTCTCAAATAGGCGGGACCATCCAGCCACAGTCTTTTGCGAAAACCCCTCACCCGGCTGAACGGGACCGCATATGCCCAATAATCCACGTCGCGATCCGGTCGAGCACCTTGGGGGACATGGTCTGCTCGATGTTTCGGTACTCGGCTACAGCGCCCGTCTTGCTTCCCTGGAACAGGTGGTTCAATCCGGGCAGTACCTCCACCGTCACATCCTGACCGGACTTGGCGAGCGCCTCCTTCACCGCCGGCGCATTCAGCTCCGGGATCACCTGCGTGTCCTTGCCGCCGAACAGCGCGAGCTCGGGAACCTTGGCATGGGCCAGCGCCGTGGCCGGATCGTAGCTCATGAAGTAGCGCATCCAGGGGGACGTCAGTTGCGCGAGGACGGTAGCGACCATCGCCGGCGGCGGGTCGGCCTGGCCAAAGACCGCCGCGGCGTGTTTCTCGAGCGAGGCCCGAATCTCGGCGTCGGAGGCGCCCGACTTGACCGTGGCGAATAGCGCCCGCCGGGCCGCGACGTTTGCGTCGATAGCCTGCTCCGAGCCGCCGCTGATCTCCATCGCCCGCCGCGCCTGCGAGAGGAGGATCTCGTCTCCCGGCACTCCCGGTGGGGCCAGCAATACCGCGAACGCCGGACCGTCCTCGTGCGAGGCGAGTATCGCCGCCACCAGCGCCCCCTCGCTGTGCCCGAGCACACCGACCTTGTCCGAAGCCACCTCGTCCCGCGAGCGCAGGAACCGGATGGCCGCTTCGGCGTCGGCGGCGAAGTCCGCGGTGGTGGCCGTGGCGAAGTCGCCTGTCGAGGCGCCGACCCCGCGGTCGTCATAGCGCAGCACCGCGATCCCGTGCCGCGTCAGCGCATCGGCGAGCACCAGAAAGGGCTTGTGTCCCGCCACCGTCTCGTCGCGATCCTGTGGGCCGGAGCCGGTGACCAGCACGACCCCCGGCGCGGCGCCCTCCTGCTCGGGCTCCGTCAGCGTCCCGGCCAGGGTCACGCCATCGGCGCCACCGGGAAACGTGACATCCACCGCGCGATAGGGAAACGGCGGCTGCGGGTTCTGGGGGCGGCGCGCTTCCGGCGCCGCCTCCGTTTTCTCGAGCTTCAACGGGGCGCTCTGGCCGCCCTGACTCCAAGTGCCCTGGATCGCCGCGCCGGCTTCATCGAGCTGTCCCTTATAAGATCCGCCGATGGCCGGAATCGCGAACTCGACCGACGAGTCCGCCACCGAGATGCTCGACACCGGAATTCTGACCGAGCTCTGATCGGGGCTTTCGAAGGAAACCCGGTATTCGCCGTCCTGCTCCTCTACGCGAACGACCAGGCGCAGGCTCTGGGGCCCGACCGACAGCGTTCCCGCCCAGATCCCTTTGAGGCGCGCCAGGGCCGGGTCGTCGAAGGTCCCCACCGGCTTCGTCGCGGCGGTATCCACGGCCCGCCGAAAGGTGAGTGGAAACGAATTCGGCCCCTGTCTCCAGGTGCCTTCAATCGACTTCCCGTCTTCGGCGAGCGTGCCCTCAAAAGTGGCCGCCAGGCGACTCATGGTGAAGCGAACCTGATTGACGTCGAGCGCGATTGAATCGATTTGCAGTCCGGTGGCGCCCTGGTCCGGACTATCCAGGGTGGCCGACGGCGCCCCGTCCGCATTCTCGGTGACGTGCAGCACGAGCCGCAGGGAAGCCGGCCCGGCGTTCAGTGTGCCGGTCCAGTCACCCGTGAGGGTCGCGCCCGGCAGGCAGACGGCCAACAGCAGCGTCATGGAGACGATGAAGAGTAAGCTCCTGATACTTGCCACAAAACCTCCTGTAACTATACTGACAGCGGCTGCCGCAAGGGCAGCTTACACGATGATACGCACACGGAGGTTTCTTATTAGACATTTTCCGGCGAAGGATGTTTCTGCGGCGAAGCCACTCGTACCTGCCGCGTATACGCACGTGGGGCAGGCGGTCCACCGGCCCAGTATTCTTCACCTTCTCGGCCATCCGATCGATCGCGACTTTCCAGGGAGGAGATGCGGCAGCTCCGCTTCCCTCCCCCGTACCAACCGAAGGCCGCCGTACGCTTCAGCCCACCGACGCGCCCAGCTATACCAACTCGCCCTGATACACGGACCGCCCGCGCGCCCCTTCCACCAGCACCCGCAGCTCCCCGACCAGCTCCCGCGTCATGGCGACCTGCGAGTGCAACTCCTCCGCGGCCGCCGCCGACTCCTCGGCGCTCGACGCGGTCTGCTGGATCGCAGCCTCCATCTGCTGGACCCCTTGCGCAATCTGATCCACCCCGCCGCGCTGCTGCTGGGAGGCGACGCGCATCTCGTTCACCATCCGGTTGGCGGTTTCCGAGGCCTTCGTCACCGACGAGACCGACTCCACCACGTCCTGGAGCTTGCCATAGCCCTCGCCGGAGTTCCGAACGGCCTCCTCGATCAACACCGACGTGTCCCGGGCCGCCTGCGCGGACCGCTGCGCCAGGTTCCGTACCTCGTCGGCGACCACGGCGAAACCCATCCCGGCCTCGCCCGCGCGCGCCGCCTCGACGGCCGCGTTGAGTGCCAGGATGTTCGTCTGAAACGCGATCTCGTCGATTACCTTGATGATTGCACCGATCTTGCCGCTCGACACCTTGATGGCTTCCATCGCCTGGGCCAGAGAATTGAGCTGCTCATTGGAGCGCCCGATCAGTTGCGTGGATGTCTCAATGGCCTCCGTGGCCTTATCGGCGTGCTCCGCATTCGTCTCGGCGAGGCTGCCGACCTCGGTCATGCCGGCGGAGGTCTCCTCCACGATCGCCGCCTGTTCCGATGCGCCCTGCGCCAGCAACTCGCTGGTGGTGGCCACCTGCGCGGATGCCTTGTCGATCTGCTCGGCCGAAGCGCCGAGCTTCGAGCTCATCGCTCCCAGCCGGCGCGCCACGTTCCCCGTGATCAGAATCACCAGTCCGATGCCCGTGGCCAGGGCTCCGGCACCGGCCAGAAGAATGAACGTCCGGGCCCGGCCCGCGTCGAGCGACGCCTTCTCCGAGGTCGCGGCACCGGCCTGCTGCGCCCTGGCGGATAGATCCTCGAGAATGCTGGCAGTTTTGGACAGCGCCGGCTCGGTCGTCTGATGGAAGATCTGTTTGGCGGCTTCGACATCCCCTTGTCCGGTCGCCGCCAGGATGTCCCTGGCGGAGCGGTGCAGGGCCTCGTGCGGCCCGCGTAAGCCTTCCGCTGCCTCGGCCGTTCCTGTGCCGCTCTCTTCTCGTAGCCACTTGCCCAGGCGACACTGGGTGGGATCGAGCGCCCCCTTGAACTCGGCCCCGACCAGGAGATGCTCGTCCAGTTGGCGGGCCCATCTGAGATGGTCGCCGACAAGGCTCAAGAGAAAGTTGCTCTCATCACTCGCCTGGCGGGATGAGTCCATCAGTGTGATGAGAGAGTGCGTGTTGACAGTGGTGATCACGACGATGACCACGAGAATTGCCAAAACAGCGGCAAAGCCCATCGCGATCCGTCTGCGGATGGTCCAGTTCTTCATCTGCGTTTCCCTTCCTGCAAGTCCTAGCCCCTCTCGGGCCAGGGGGGTGAGGTCTCTGTCGAAGACCGTCGAGGCCGAGAGGTACGGCGGCGCCTGCCAGCGAGGCGCTGGCCACTACACTCATCGGCCAAGACACTCAACCACGACTGAATCCTGGTGAATCTCAGGGAAACGCAGTGATTCTAGATGTACTACACGCCTAGGCGGTCGATCACGGCGGCGGTGAACTCGTCGGTGGTGGCGCGTCCGCCCAGGTCGCGGGTCAGCCACTTGCCTTCCTCGTAGACGGATTCGATGGCCTTGTGCACCCGGGTGGCGGCTGCTTCCTCGCCCAGGTGCAGGAGCATCAGGACCGCCGACTGCAGCAGGGCCGTGGGATTGGCGATGCCCTTGCCGGCGATGTCCGGCGCGCTACCGTGGACGGCTTCGAAGACCGCGTGATCGTCGCCCATGTTGGCTCCGGGCACGATGCCCAGTCCGCCGACCAGGCCCGCCGCCAGGTCCGAGATGATATCGCCGTAGAGGTTCGGCATGAGCAGGATGTCGAACTGCTCGGGCCGCATGACGAGCTGCATGGCGGCGTTGTCGACGATCAGCTCGCTGTAGGCGATTTCGTCGTACTCCTGGGCGACCCGGCGGCAGCACTCGATGAACAGTCCGTCGCCGAGCTTCATGATGTTGGCCTTGTGGATCGACGTGACGTGCTTCCGGCCGAGCTTCCGGGCGTACTGGAAAGCGTACCGGGCAATGCGCGTGGAGGCCTTCTCGGTGATCACCTTGATGCTGGTGATGACGCCCTCGGTAACTTCGTTTTCGAGTCCCGAGTAGAGGTCCTCGGTGTTCTCCCGGAAGATGATCAGGTCGATCGGCGTGTCCTGGTAGCGGTTCTGGAGGCCGGCCAGGTTGTGGACCGGACGGACGTTCGCGTAGAGGTTGAGCGCCTTGCGGATCTGCACGTTGAGGCTGCGGAAGCCGCTCCCCACCGGGGTCGTGACCGGGCCCTTGAGGCCGACTAGCGTGTGGTGGAGCGAATCGAGCACGGCCGGCGGGATCTTGCCGCCGGCCGCGAGGATCAGTTCCTTGTTGAGCTCGATGCGGTCCCAGCGGATGGGGACGCCGGTCGAGTCAATGATCCGGACAACCGCGTCGGCGACTTCCGGTCCGATCCCGTCGCCGGGGATGAGCGTTACTGGATGAGGCATTGCCTCACTATTGTAGTCGGGTGCGGCGGCCGGCAACCCGCCAGTCGCTATACAATAGATCTTCCATGGCCAGCATCAAACGTGCCCTCATCAGTGTGACCGACAAGTCCGGCGTCGCCGACTTCGCCCTCCGCCTCGAAAAGCTGGGCGTCGAGATTCTTTCGACCGGCGGGACGGCCCGGATTCTCCGCGAGCGCGGCGTAGCCGTCAAGGACGTCTCCGAGGTAACCGGATTTCCGGAAATGCTCGACGGCCGCGTCAAGACGCTCCATCCGCGGGTGGCCGGCGGCATTCTCGCCATCCGTTCCGAGAGCGCCCACATGGCGGCGCTCGCCGAGCATGACATTCCCACCATCGACATGGTGGTCGTCAACCTGTACGCCTTCGAGCAGGTCGCGGCGAAGCCGGATGTCGAACTTGCCGACCTCGTGGAGAACATCGATATCGGCGGCCCCACCATGATCCGTGCCGCGGCCAAGAACTACCAGGACGTCGCCGTGGTCACCGATCCGGGGGACTATGCCCGGCTGATCGAGGAACTGGCCACCAGCGGCGGCCAGCTCTCGCTCACCACCCATTGGGAACTGGCCAAAAAAGCTTTCGTCCGGACCGCCGCCTATGACCGCGCCATCAGTGCGCGCCTCGCGCCGATCCTGCTCGACGACGTCTCGACCCACGCCCTGCCGCCCGCCGGCGCGCTCCCGGTGATCCTCGACATCCGCGCCGATTGCCGCGCGAGCCTCCGCTATGGCGAGAACCCGCACCAGTCGGCGGCGCTCTACGCGACCGGCGAGGCCGGCATCGCGGGCGCCGACCAGCTCCACGGCAAGGAGCTGTCCTTCAACAACCTGGTGGACCTCGACGCCGCCTGGCAGTTGTGCGGCGAGTTCGAGCAACCGGCGTCGATCGTCGTCAAGCACACCAACCCGTGCGGCTGCGCCGTGAATGCGTCGCTTGCCGAGAGCTACCGGCGGGCGCATGCGGCCGACCCGATCTCGGCTTTTGGCGGCGTGCTGGCCTTCAACCGGACGGTCGATAAGGAGACGGCCGAGGAGATTGCCAAGACCTTTATCGAGGCGGTCGCCGCGCCCGATTTCAGCCCCGAGGCGCTCACCGTTCTGAAGGCGAAGAAGAACCTGCGGCTGGTGAAGGTGGCGCGGGCGGCCGAGCCCGGCCTCGCCATCAAGTCGATCAGCGGCGGGCTGCTCGCGCAGACCGAGGACACCAGGAAGCTGGTCCGCTCCGAGGCCAAGGTGGCTACCGAGCGGGCGCCGACCGAGGCCGAATGGGACGCGCTCGACTTCGGCTGGAAGGTGGTCAAGCACGTCAAGTCCAACGCGATCGTTTACGCCGAGGCCGACCGGCTGATCTCGGCCGGGGCGGGGCAAATGAGCCGCGTCGATTCGGTCAAGGTCGGGGCGATGAAGGCGGTGCTGCCGCTCGCGGGTACGGTGATGGCCTCGGACGCCTTTTTCCCGTTCCCGGACGGGGTCGAGGAAGCCGCCAAGCATGGAATCACGGCCGTGATTCAGCCGGGCGGATCCGTCCGCGATAACGAGGTAGTCGCCGCCGCCAACAAGCTCGGTCTGGCGATGGTCTTTACGGGTTTCCGCCACTTCCGGCACTAGTGGACTGACCGCTCCCTCATGGTCGCGGTTCAGGGCGGAGAGTGTTGGTCCGCCGAAATTGAGCCGCGACGGGGAAGGAGCGGAACGGGTGCCACCTGCCGGGCACATCGCCGGACTGGAAACCACGCTCCGGCGAGTCCGCCCAGCTCGACTTTCATCCCTTTGGGCGGCTCACCGGGCGATGTCGGGACCGGGCACGCCCAGCGCCTGACGCGTATCCCGCGGGTTGCTCCACTTACTCGCCCGCCTTCAGGACGATCCGGTAGCGGGCCTTGCCCGATTTCAGGTGGTCCAGCGCCCGGTTCACTTTCGACATCGGGAACTGTTCGGTCACCGGAGAGATCCCGTGTCGGGCGGAGAATTCGAGCATCGTCGCGGTCGTGGCCGGGCTGCCGAGCGGGGATCCGGAGATCGACTTCTCGCCGCCGATCATTCCAAAGGCCTGGATGGTCGCCGGATCCGGCGGGACGCCCACGAAGTGCAGCCGGCCGCGGGGCGCCAGTGCCCCAACGTAGAGATCCCAGTCGAGCGTGGCGGTCGAACAGTTCAGGATCAGGTCGAATGAACCCGCGACCGACCCCAGTTCCTCTTCGCTCCTCGAGTCCACGGTGCGGTGGGCGCCGAGCGACAGCGCCTCCTTGTTCTTGGCTTCGTTCGAGGTGAAGGCGACCACCTCGCAGCCCCATTTGTTGAGGAACTGGAGCGCCAGGTGGCCGAGTCCGCCGATGCCGACGACGCCGACGCGCTCGGTCGGTCGAATCCCGAGCCGGACGATGGGGTTGAAGACTGTGATGCCGCCGCAGAACATCGGTCCGACTTTGGCGAGGTCGAGGGCGTCGGGGATCGGAATGGCCCAGGCCGCGTGGCAGCGGACGCGGTCGGCGAAGCCGCCGTGGCGGCCGACGATAGTTTGCTCGCTGGTCTGGCAGAGGTTGTGGTCGCCGCTCATGCACTGGTGGCAGGTCATGCAGCTTCCGGCGAACCAACCCAGACCCACTTTCTGCCCCACCGTGAGGTGCTTGACGTTTCGTCCCATGGCGGCGATGGTTCCGCCGACCTCATGGCCTGGCACGAAGGGGTAGGTGGACATGTGCCAGTCGTTCTCGACCATCGCCAGGTCCGAGTGGCAAATGCCGCAATAGGCGATCTCGATTTCGACCTGGTCGTCTCCCAACGGGCCGGGGTCATATTCAAACGGCTCAAGTGGCGCTCCAGCCGCAGGCGCCGCGTAGGCGTGGATCATGCTGGTTCCCTCCTTGTGAATCGTCTTCAAAGTGGGCAGATGATCGAGCGGGCGGGAAGGTTTCGCGGGATGGGTCGTCAATCCCGGCGATCCGATGAGCCCGTTCGGCTCCCGGGCCCGGAACAATCAGCGCCGCTACTCCGACGTCGACGTCGACGTCGCGATCGCCCCCGACGATCCCCTGCCGCCGGGGTTCTTTCTCGACTGATGGCGAAGGATCGCAATCCTACCTCGCACACCCACAATGAAGAACTCGCCGCTCAGATCTACAGCCGCTTGCCGGGCCATGCCGATTCTGTGGACGCATGGCTGGGTCAGGGAGTGCAACGGGGGTATGACGAGCCACCCGTTGCGCTCCCTGACGGTCGCGGCACAGTAGAGAGGCCGGTATGCTGCCGGCGACGGCTTGCTTCGGGCTAGCTGACGGCCTGGTTTTCGAGGTCCTGGCCGATCGACACGGTCTGGCGCTTCTCGAGACCGTAGTCGTAGCCGCAGTCGAAGGCCTTCAGGTTGATCTCCTCGGTGCCGGGCGGGACCGAGTCGGCGACGGCCTGCCGTAGCGCTTCCCGGCTGATCAGGTTCGTGACGGAGCCGAAGAAACCGACCATGACGACGTTCAGGAACAGCCGCTTGCCGATGCCCTCGGCCAGGCGCGTGGCCGGGATGCCGTAGGTTGGACGCCGGAGGGCAGATCAGTGAGCTGCACCATGTCCTCCTCGACCAGCAGAATTCCCCCGGAGTCGAATGTCGGGCGCGAACTTGGTGTAGGCGTCCTGCGACATAGCAATGAGGACGTCCGGCTGGATGACGTAGGGGTACAGGACCGGCTCCTTCGAGAGCACGACCTGGGCACTGCAGGCGCTGCCCCGGGCTTCCGGACCGAAGCTCTGCGTGAGGGTGGCGAAGCCTTCCTCGAAGATTGACGCCGCCTTGCCGATGATCATGGCGGCGAGGATGACGCCCTGGCCGCCGAATCCGGCGACCCGCAGTTCCGTTACTGACATGACAACTCCTCGGGGTGGATGTACTTGTCGCCCAGCCTGCCTCGAAGGACTGCTCCATCCGGCCCAGGTAGCTCGGCCGCTCGATGTCGACGAACTTCCCGACCAGGATCGGTTTGCCGTTCTCGATCCCCGCCTCCGCCGTCGAGGCGCCCTTCTGCAACTTGCTGTACTCCTTGTACATCTTCATGGCGGCCAGGCCGTCGCCCTGCTTGTTGCGGCGCTGGAACAGCGTCGGGCACGGCGAGAGGATCTCGATGAAGCTGAAGCCATCCTTGTGGAGAACTTCCTTGATGCTCCGGGCGAGCTGGCGGACGTGGAAGGTGGTCCAGCGGGCCACGTAGGTGGCGCCGGCCGCCTCGGCGAGGTAGGGCAGGTTGAACGGGGGCTCATAGCCGCCGTAGGGGGCGGTAGTGCTGATCGAATCGAACGGGGTGGTCGGCGCCGCCTGTCCGCCCGTCATCGCGTAGATGAGGTTGTTGACGCAGATCACCTTGATGTCCATGTTGCGCCGGGCGGCGTGGATAAGGTGGTTGCCGCCGATGGCGAACAGGTCGCCGTCGCCGGAGTAGACAACGACGGTCGGTTTCGGGTTTGGCCAGCTTCAGGCCGGTGGCGAAGGGAATCGCGCGGCCGTGGGTCGTATGGAACGAATCGAGCTTCAGGTAGCCCGCCACGCGGCCGGAACAGCCGATGCCGGAGACGATCGCGATCTTGTCGAGATCGATCTCGGACTCGATCAGCGCCCGGGTAAAGCAGTTGACCGATGTGCCGATGCCGCATCCCGGGCACCAGATGTGCGGGATGCGGTCCATCCGCAGGAACGCTTCAATCGGCTGGGCGGGAATCGAGTTCACAAGTCGTCGTTTCCATTACTGTGTCGCCTCCTCGATGGCCTTCAGAATCCGTTCGGGCCGATGGACCGAGCCGCCGGCGTGCGGGACGGAGATCGTCTTCGCATGACCGCCCGCGGCGCGCTCCACCTCGAGCACCATCTGTCCCAGGTTGATCTCCGGCACCACGAATGCCTTGACCCGCTTCGCGAGTCTCGGCGATCCGCTTCGCGGGAACGGCCAGACGGTGATCAGCCGGATTTTGCCGACCTTCAGCCCCTTGGCCCGGGCCATGTCGACGGCCCGCTGCGCCACGCGCGAGGTGATGCCGTAGGAGATCACCACCACGTCGGCGTCGTCGAGATCCTCTTCCTCGAGCATTACGATCTTGTCCATGTTCGAGAGGATCTTGTCCTTCAGCCGCCGGACCAGCTTGTCCTGGGCCTCGGGCGTCATCGCCGGGTAGCCGCGCTCATCGTGCGTGAGGCCGGTGACGTGGAACCGGTAGCCCATCCCGGCGTGGACCATCTCCGGCACCATGTCCGCCGTTGGTCTCATACAGCCGGAACTCCTCGGGCGGCTTCTTGGTGAGCCGCCGCGGATAGATCTCGATCTGGTCCGGCGGCGGGATGATCACCTTCTCCGTCATGTGGCCGACCACTTCATCCATCATGAGCAGCACCGGCACGCGAAACTGCTCGGAAAGGTTGAAGCGCGGATCGCGAGGTCGAAGCACTCCTGCGGCGACTGCGGGCGACAGGGCGATGATTTCGTAGTCGCCGTGGGAGCCCCAGCGCGCCTGCATCATGTCGGACTTGGGCCGGCAGCGTCGGCAGTCCCGTGGACGGGCCGCCGCGCTGCACGTTGACGAAGACGCAAGGCGTCTCGGTCATGACCGCGTAGCCCAGGTGCTCCATCATCAGGGAGAAGCCGGGGCCGGTGGTCACGGTGAAGGCCTTGGCGCCGCCCCAGACGGCGCCCTGAATGGTGATGGAGGCGGCCAGTTCGTCCTCCATCTGGATGAACCTGCCGCCGACGGTGGGGATCCGTTGCCGCGAAGCGCTCCACGATCTCGGTCGACGGGGTGATCGGATATCCTGCGGCAAATCGCGCACCTGCGGCTAAGCACCCTTCCGTGCAAGCCTGGTCGCCGTCGATGAAATGGGCTCCGGTTAGGACTCCTTTCGGGTCGGCGGTCATCGTTGTGCCTCTTTCGCGGAGGATCCGCTCTCTTTCGTGCCGTAGATGGCAAAATCAGGGCAATACATTCCGCACAGGTCGCAGCCAGTGCATTTCTCGGGGGCTACTACGTGCGGCGGATGATACCCCTTTGAGTTGAAGGCAGGGGATAGAGCCAGGACGTCGGTGGGACAAAACTCAACACAGAATGCGCAACCCTTGCAGCGTTCCACAAGGATTGTAACAGTGCCCTTCGGCATGGATTCATACACTCCCAGACTGGGTGAATACGCACAGCCTACTTAAATAGGTTGCAAGATGCGGGCCAAAGGGCGCTGGTGGCTGGTGGCTGGTTTGGCTGGTGGCGGATGGCTGGTGGCCGGTGGCTGGAGGAGTGATGACACCTGTTGGATGTGGCGCTAAGGATGAATTGCGTCAGTTTTATTTTATTGTACGTTCAAAAATATTATTTTCAACACTATAGAGAGGATGTTTTTCGCACGAAGTCTATCGACTGTGCCACCCTAGTTCAGTGTTGTCTGGTCCGCGACTGAATTCCTGCTCCCGTCACCTTTTATAGCATGGGGATGGTCGCCGGAGAGGGGTGCTGAGCAGTTAAGCTATTTTAAACCAACCACATGTGTACGGATGAGCACCCGTGATCGGGGCGAACTCGCTCACGAGTGGGGGGGCGGCGCACCCCGGGGGCCAGCGTTCGGTTTTGGGGGCCCAGCCGATCAGACCCAGCCATCATGGACTGTCCCAACCGATATACTTTAACCAAATATTTTTTCTCCTTCCGAAGGCCCGGTTAATCGATTCGCCGGGGGCCGATCAGCCCTCCCCCCGCAAGCAGCGACCCGCCACCAGCTACCTACGGGATTCTTTCAGCGATTTCGAGAGCTGCTTAACCAGACGCTCAGCGACCTTGGACTGGCCTCCCTTGCGGAAGGCGGAGAAGGCGCTTCGGTCACCGGCTTCGGCCGACCAGATGATGGAGCGCTTGCTCAGGTCCATCATCCGCACCACGGCGCTGTTGCGGTCGGAAAGGCCCAGCCTGTTGCTGACGCCGCCGTCTTCATCGTGCTCCGCGTCGCCGACCAGGACCGCATCGGCCTGGCCGCGATCGAGGACGACGGTGATCTGCCCGGCAAGCTGGCGGCCGATTTCGAGCCGGAGGTATTCATCGAGATCCTGCGGCATCTTCTCGACATAGAGCCGCCGGACCTCCGTCAGGCTGGGAATCCGTGCCGGGGCGCGGGGAGGGTTGGACGGACGCGCGGCCGGCGGGCGAATCACGGCCAGCAGGGCTGACCCGGCCCCGGCGGCGCGCAACTCCTCCATGACGGCATCGGTCGGCCGGAAGGCGATGCCGCGCTCGCGGACCAGAGCCGTGACGCGGTCCTGCGATGTGCCCACCTGGAGCAGGGTCACGATCTCGTCCTTACCCAGGGGACCGCTGGCGGCGGGTTGCCCGCGGTAGTTGCCGCGGATGGCCTCGATGAGGGCCGGCTCGGCTCCGAGACGGCGCAGCGACGCTTCGATGTCCGGGGTCAGGCGAAAGTCGACGCCGCGCTTCTGGATGATGCCGACGAATTCTCCGGTCGACAAGCCGCCGATGCCGAGCGCCTTCTCGAGGGCCGCCTGTGTGATCGGCTGGCTGCCTCGGGCCCACGCGGCAACGCCCAAGGCGCAGAAAAGAAACGCCAGTAGCGGGACACAAAACCGATACCGCCGGCAGAGCACGGTGCGCATTGCGTTCGCTTTCTCCCTCCTTCAGCCAGTGTATCGCGTCAGTTGCCCAACGCATCGAGCGCGCGGTCCCGGCGCTCGCTTTCCTGGTTCATCTTCTTGGCCTCGTCCCGGGCGGCTTCGGTTTCGCCCAGCGCTTCGAGCGCGCGGCGCCGGCGATCGGCGTTGCTCACGTTGGACCTAGCCGGCGTGGCGGACGGAACGGCAGAGGCGGCGCCGGGGAGCCCGGGGATGTCACCACGGATCGGTTCGGAGGCGCCGAGAATCGCGTTCACGTCCGATGTCCCACTGGAAGCGCCGGCGCCGCCGGCGCTGGAGGCGGGCGAGCCAGTGGGATTTTCCGGTACTCCCAGAGGCGCCGCGCCCGGCATCTGGGTCCCGGCGGGTTCCTCGCTCGAAAGCTGCTCCTGCGCGCCGCCGCGCGACAACAACGCCCAGCCGAGGACCCCCAGCAGCACGACCAACACCGACGCCGCGGCAGCATAGTGCTTCCAACCGAGGGAACCGAGCGAGAAGCCGGCGGCTCGGGGCGCAACGGCAGCGGCCCGAGTGGGCGGGGAAGGCGTGGCGGCGGCGCGAGTGGGCGGCGCGGGCTGCTGCGACGGGGCGGCCATGCGGGTGGCCTTGGCGGCGCCGGGCGTCTCCGCGGCGGCGGGCCGGGGCAGGGAAGCCGCCAGCTCGGACGCCGTGGCCAGCTTGACGTCCGGCAGGGCGCCGACGACGGCGTCGCGAAACTCGGTGGCCGAGGCGTAACGCTCGGCGGGGTTCTTGACCATCGACCGGCTGACGGCGGCGGCGAAGGCGGGCGGCACGTCGTCGCGCAGTTCCTGTACTGAGGGAGCGGGGATGCTCAGGTGCGCGCGCATCAGTTGGAACTCGCTGTCCGAGACGAACGGCAGCCGTCCGGTGATGAGCTCGAACAGCACGATGCCGAGCGAGTATATATCCGAGCGGGCGTCGTCCTCGTTGCCCTCGATGCGCTCCGGCGCCATGTATTCCACCGTGCCGACGATCCGGCCGTCGCGCGTCATCCGGGACGAGCGCAGGGCGCGGGCGATGCCGAAGTCCATGACTTTGACCACGCCCTCGTCGGTGATCATGATGTTGGCGGGCTTGATGTCGCGGTGCAGGACGCCGCGCTGGTGGGCGCTGGCGATGCCTTCGGCCGCCTGCGCGAAGATGGCCACGGCTTTGGCGAGCGGGAGCCGTCCGGTATGGGCGACGTAGTCCTCGAGGTTCGCGCCGCGGACCAGCTCCATCACCATGAAGTACTCGTCGCCCTCATTGAAGAAGCTGTAGAGCGTGGCGACGTTCGGGTGGCTGACCTTGGCCAGGCTCACCGCTTCGGCGCGGAAGCGCGCGGTCAGGTCCGTCTGCCCGCCAACCTCCGGACGGAGCATCTTAATGGCGACCTCGCGGTCCACCATCTGGTCCACCCCCTTGTAGACCGTGCCCATGCCGCCCGCGCCGAGCGTACCGGTGATTTTGTAGTTGCCAATGACGCGTCCGATCATCCGAGAACCTCGCTTTCTCTTGTTTCGGCCAGATGGTCCGTTTTGTTGCTTTCGAGCGAATGGAGCGCCAGCACGGTGACCGTGATGTTGTCGTAGCCGCCGCGTTCGCGGGCCATGGCGACCAGGCGGTCGCAGGCCGTCTGGGGCGGGAGTGTGCCGGCGACGGCGAGGAGCTCGTCGTCGCGGACAAGGTCGTAGAGACCGTCGCTGCAGATGAGGAAACGGTCGTTGACCCGCACCGGGAAGGGCTCTTCCCAGAGCGCCACCTCGACGTCGGGCTGGGTGCCCAGCGAGCGCAGGATCACGTTGCGATCCTCGTGGGTACGGGCTTCCTCCTGGGTCAGCAGTCCTTTGCGGACCAGCTCCATGACCATCGAGTGGTCTTCGGTCATGAGGTAGATGTCGCCACCACGGAGCAGGTAGCAGCGGCTATCGCCGACATGGGCCGCGTAGGCGAGGCCGCCGCGCAGGACGAGGGCGGTGCAGGTGGTGCCCATGCCCGCCCATTCCGGCCGCCGCGCGGCCTCCCGGCGGATGGTGCGGTTGGCGCGCTCGAAGGCGTGCCGGAGGGAGACGTGGGGATCGTCGTGGCGGCGGTAGTACTCGTCGGCAATCTCGCCGACGGCCAGACGGCTGGCCTGCTCGCCGGCTTCGTGGCCGCCCATGCCGTCAGCGACGGCGGCCAGGATGCCGCGCTTCTCGAGGCGTGTAGCCTCGGTGGGCCATACCAGCTCGCCGGAATCTTCATTGATTTCGCGGACGCAGCCGGTGTCGGTGCCCATGCCGGTCTCGATACGGAAGCCGGGCGCCGGGTCGCCGTTTCCGGTCTCCTTCTCGCCGGTCTCTTTCCCGGTCCCTCGTTTCCCGGACTTCTTCGAAAACCACCACCCCATACGTCTGCCCCTCACTCCATTGTCGTAGAAGGTTCTGCGATCGGCATCCCCCTCTTCCTATTTGCTGTCGGGGACGGCTGAGGCCTGAGCCTGATTCTCTTCGAACCGAAAACGCTCCAGTCGGATCTGCACTCCCTTCCATTCCGAAGCACCGCGTCTTGCGATCCGGCAAGATCCCGGTCCGTCCGCAACCTGGACGATGACTTCGGAGTCCGATTGAGCATCGTCAGAACTCCCGCGGCCAAGGATACTCTGCGGAATCCTTGCGCTACCCCTCTGATTGGCAGTTGCTTCATCTGAACAGGCATCCATTCACTGGCCCGGCGACGGCGCCGAAGCCGGACTCATCGGATAGGTAAAGACGTGCCGCTCGTTGACGTCGAAGGTGACGTCATTGTCCTTGTACCCTTTGCGGCGCAGCATCAATTCGACCCGGGAGCCGAACGGAGCTTCCACTTCATAGGGCGTCTGCCCCACCCGCTGGCCGTCGCGGTAGACCTCCGCCGACCCGCCGAAGGTATCCACGGTCACCTGGCGTATGTCTCCCCCGCCGGAATCGGCCTGGCGGTAGCCGCCGCTGTCGTGGTTCACGACGATCGCGATTCCCCCCACCAGGACCACCAGCAGCGCCGCCGTCGCGCCGACGATCCGCCAGCGGCGGCGCATCTCGCCGGCGACGTCGTGCCAGACGCCTTCCACTGTGCCCGTGCCCGGAGCCGCGACGGCGTCCGGCGCCGCCACCGCGTCGAGCGCCTCCAGCAGTCCGGCCGCCGACGCATAGCGCTGCCCCGGTTTCTTGCGGAGGCACCGCGCGACGATCTCGTCGACCGCCTCCGGTACATCGCCGCGCAGATCGGAGAGGCGCGGGGCCGGGTCGCGCGCGATCTTGCGGCAAACCTCGACGATGGTGCCGCCCTCGAACGGCAGGCTTCCGGTGAGGAGCTCGAACAGCATCAGACCGAGCGCCCAGACGTCGGAGCGGGCATCGGCCTCGGAGCCCTTCGATCTGCTCCGGCGACATCATCTCCACGGTGCCCACCATGGTGCCGGTCTGCGTCATCCGGTCGGTGTAGGCGGCGCGGGCGATGCCGAAGTCGAGCAGCTTGATGGTGCCTTCGGGCGTGACCTTGACGTTGTTGGTTTTAAGGTCGCGATGGACGATGCCGCGCTCGTGGATGTAGGCGACGGCCTCGGCCACCTGCCGCATCACGGAGACGGCCAGCGACGGAGACAGGGGCCCGAGGCTGCGGATGCGCTCGTCGAGGGTGGGTCCTTCGACGAACTCGAGTACGAGGCACGGGCGGCCGTCGTATTCGAGGTACTCGAGGAACCGGGCGATGCCCGGATGGTCGAGCTCGGCCTGGATGCGGGCCTCGTTGCGGAAACGGTCCGCCGCGCGGCCCCCGACGGCGCTCGGGCTGAGGACTTTGAGCGCGACCACGTGGCGGCGCTCGAGATGGACGGCACGGTAGACCTCACCCATGCCGCCCGCCCCGATGAAGTCCACCAGGCGGTAGTTACCGATGGTTTGACTGCCGAATTCGGGCACGACTCATCACCCCTGGACGCCGCGCTCCCTCGCCCCGCTGGGCCCGGCGTCCGCTTGTCGATTCGGGCCCGCTCCCTCCGGCTGGCGGCTCAGCGACGGGTTCCTGAGCCGATCCGGCCAGAAGCGGGTGACACGCTCTCCGCGCGCCTAGTCCATCACTGTGGCCGATCCCATTAACTCCATGCCGTAGCGGATCGGCACGGCGAAGGAGATGTTGGCGCCGGCGTTGTTACTGCCGGAGGTATAGACGGCAATGACGCGGCCCTGCTCGTCGAAAACGGGACCACCGCTGTTACCGGCTCCGGCCGAGTTGATGGTGAGCTGAAACACATCGCCGAACATGCTTTGCAGCCCCTCGTCCAGCCCGACCCGTCCGCGAATGACGCGTCCGATATTGCCGACGCTGACCGTGGGATCCGGAATCACCTTGGCCTCCATGCCGGGATTGAAGGCGTCCTTCGACGCGGTGACGCCCACCACGGCCGGCGAGATTGCCGGGTATCCCATCACGATGGCCGTTTCACCGGGCTTGATGTTGTCGTAGTTGTCGTAGAGCTCGACCTTGGGCATCGAACGCGGCAGGTTGATCTTGACCATCGTGACGTCGATCCGGTCCGAGACGCGAGCCAGCTCGGCGGGGATGCGGACGCGGTTCTTGGCGAGGGTGACGTCCAAGTAATCGTTACGACCCTCGATCGCCTTGCCGGAGACCGATTGACGCATGATGCGCACCGAACCCTGCTCGAAGGAGCCCTGAATCACGAACTTGCCGTTCGCCGGCACCCAACTGGGAAAGCTGCTGCGGGGTATCACTCGCTTGTCGGTGACATTCATGCCCCCATCGAGAACCAGCACCACACCGGCCTGATCCTGCGGCGGGAAATGGTACGACGTGTACCAGGCCGCGGCGACGTGGCGGTTGGTCAGAATGAATCCGTCGGAGCTGACGAGGAAGCCGGAGCCGGAGTGACGGCCGCCGATGGCGCGGTATTCGCCGCCGCCGTCGTCGGTGGTGAGCATCGGTTCGAGGCTACCGTCGGAGAGCACGACGAAGACCGGCAGCCGGGCGCCGGCGCCCGGGACGATCGGCGAGGTGTTGCCGGAGTCGTCTTTCTGCTGGTTCGGCAGGTAGACCTGGTTCAACTGCCGGCCGCTGTCGGTGTCGACGATCTTCCAGCCGACTTCGAAGAAGACCACGGCGTCGGTGTTGGCCTGGGCGATCTGCTGCGGTGTCAGGCCGTCACTACCTCCCGTCACGATGGTCGCCGGCGTCGGTGGCGCCTTGCGCGTAGCCAGCACCACGCCGACGCCGGCGACGGCCAGCAATATCACCGCGACGAGTCCGATGAGAATGGTGCGGCTGGACTTCTTCCGCTCCTGCTTCATCATCATTTCGACGGTGTTCTTGCCGATTCCGACTTTCGCGGGAGGCGTGTCGGCCCTGGCCGCCAGCGGGTCGGCGGGCACCGACTCCCGGGTGGGGGGCGCGCCGCGGGCCTCGGCGGCAGTCACCGCGCGGGTGGGTTTGGGCGCGGCGGCTGGTGGCGGGTCGAGATCGAACTGGAACTCGGGTCCGCCGGCGCCGAACTGGACGACGTCACCGTGATTCAGCCGCACGCGGTTGCTGATGCGGGTTTTGTTGACGAACGTCCCGTTGCGGCTGCCGAGATCGGCGATGTGAATCTCGAGCGGATCGGAGCTGTCGACGGTGATCTTCGCGTGCTGACGGCTCACAAGATCTTCGCGATCGGGGTCGTACTTGACTTGACAGGAGGGTTCGCGACCAATGGTCAACTCCTGGCCCTGGCTGAGAGGAAACTCCTCCACCTGATTCGCCTTACTGGCATTGAGGTGGCGGAGCACGATACGGGTAGCCATGCGCTCCTCCGAAGCTGTGGATTACCGAGCTAAACCATTTTGCATCGGGGAGTACTCGAGCGCAAGTGGAACGTTGGGGGCCGCGGCCGGGATCCGGTGTCCCGCGGCGGGGGAGGGCCCGGTTGGGCGCCGATTCGTCCGGCCCGGGGTCGGGCATCGGTCGCGACTCGCATTGGGCCGAATACAGTGGTTGCGAGCCGTGACCGCAGGGAGCGGAGTCTGCCTGGTTTGAGCCCAAACTCCAGCCTGCCCCCCCAGGCAAGGCCCGCGACGCGCTGCTCAGTGCATGCCCGCGGCGCGGACGCGGTCGCCGAGCTCGATCGCGATCTCCTTGGCCAGATCGTCGATCGCCACGGCGACCTCCGGTGAGAGTCCTTCACCCCGGCCGACGTCGGCGGCCGTGATCCCGTAGACGCGGAAGCGGTTCGGAAGCCGGCCCAGCCGGGCGCCGAGCCGGATGGCATCGTTCACGCCGAGGTGATGGGTCGAGCAGGCGTAGAACTCCTGGTTGAGCGGCGCGTCGGCCGCCGCCCAGCAGTGCAGGGAACCCGGCGCTCCGCCGCCATGGACGGCGTCGATCAGGATCACATCGTCGTTCGCGCTCCAAAGCTCCATGAGGTCGAGGCCGTCGCCGGAGTGCTCGCGGGCATCGAAGCCGAGCTCGCGCAGACGCCGTGCCACGTGCAGTCCGGCGGCATCATCCCTCCGCTCGAGGGTTCCGCAGCCAATCACGAGTGTCTTCATGGTTCCCGTCTCCAATCCATTTTCAGGAAATGAGCCGGGCGGGAGATCTCCCTCCCGGCGATGGCCGCCATGACGCTGCTGGTCCTATTGATGGCGAGTCCGTGCTCTAAGTGATGGCGGGCCCGGAGGAAGGCATCGTCGTAGCGGAGGAAGTTCGCGGGAGGCCGGGAGGATCGGGGTGTAGTAGGAAGGATTTCCGGTCGCAACTCCCCGTCAACGAGCGGCCGCGACGTCGAGGGCAAGGCGTTCTTCCTTTCCGGAAGCGCCAGCCCGGGAAGCACACGACGTCTCTCGAGGGGCGCTTCGTGCCCCCTTTTCAATTCGAACTATAACACCGTGCGGTCTGTTTGCATCTGATTTTCGTGGTCTCGGGGGGCCGGGGACCTCGGTGGATCAAAAATCGGGCGCCAGGCCTTTGAAGTTGAGGTGGAAGGTTGCGTTGATCATGTGCCGGACGCCGCGGCCGGCGACGTCGGCGGCTTCGTACCAGTAGCCGACCTCGACGCCGTCGCGCTTGCCGAGATCGCGGCGGACGCCGACCCCGTATCGCGTTGTGGCGATGCCATCGTCGAGGAAGAAGAACTCGAGATTGGCGTAAGGCGACCACTTGCCGCGGGCGAGGACACGGAAGCGCTGGCGGTAGCGGTTGTAGTCCGAGCGTTGGTCGCCGACGAAGAAGCGCTCATACGTGGTCCGCGAGAGCACGCTCACTTTGCCTGCCTGCAGGATGGTGGGCTCGACACCGGCGAAGGGCCGGGCGACCTTGGTCCGGTCCTCGTATCCGTAGTCGTACCAGGTGAAGAAAGCGCCGCCGAAGAGTTGCACGCGGGGATGGGCGCGATAGCGGAACGTCGGGACCAGGCTGACGTCGAACCACTCGTTCCGGACGGCCTTGACGCGTGCGCGGTTGTGCAGCACGACGTCCCACCGCTCGCTCAGTCCGAAGCGAGTGTCAATGGCGCCGTCAGCCTGCAGTTGGGTGGCGGACAGTATGGAGAGCGAGGACAACCAGAGGAGGAGGAAGACCCGGAGGCACATATAATCCGCCATTCTCTCACGGGAACTGTCCGGCAAAAAGGGGAAAAAGATCGGCAGATCCCGGGCGGGGCGGCGGGCCACTATTTTCCTTCATGGCAGCGCCGGGGCGGGCCGACGCGGGGGACGACCCGGGCCATCCGCAGATCAGGACGGGCGGAGCGGGAAAATTGGATGCTCGCTCGACGGACAGCCGGCGAACGAGCGGCAAAGACATCGTTATGTAATATTTTTGAAATGTTACAGAAACATCATGTTAACATCAGGGCGGGTTGGATCTTGCGCGATTATTCCCGCTTCCTGCCTTTGAGTTCCTGAAATCGGCCGTTCGACAAGGAGGTTGACGATGAGAGTTCACCTGCTCCTGGCAGTGCTGATGGCAGCGCCGCTGCTCGCCGCCGGCCCCGACTGCAACTGCGCCTCCGGCCGGCTGACGGAAGCCTCCTACAGTTGGGACTTCTCCTCCGAGGCCTCTTCCCGCTTCGATCAGCTCAAGGCCGAAGCCGACCACATGCGCGATACGGTGGAGGTCCTGCTCGCCTACGCGACGCAGCCGGAAACGCTGAGCCGTGAGATGTATGTCGCACAACTCAACGAGGCGCTCCGGCAGACCGCGTTGATGGCCGAGCTCGGTAGCCGGCTCGACTCCATCCATCGCCTGACGACGCCGGAACAGAGGGAACTGATCCAGAGTTTGCAGCCGCTGGTCGAGGCACTGGCGCGGAGCGCGGGGGATATTCAGCAAATGATCTCCCGTGACTATCTGGCACGGTACAGCCCGAAATTCGCGGAGCGGCTCAATACCCTATCCCTGCGCGCCAGCCGTCTGTCGGAAACGGTCGCGGTCCACTAGCCGGTTAGCGGCGCCCGTCGCGCCACCCACCTAAACCGGGGCGGATGTCTGCCACAATGCGCGTGAGGCGGTTGTCCACGACCGCGCCGGACCTCCTGGTTAGACTCTCCGAGCCAGGAAGAGGCCGACGAGGACGTCGGTCTGCGGGTCTGGAGACCCGCCCTACGAAGTAGCTGAACAGGATTGGCTCAACTCGCGCCCCATTGTGTATCAAGGAGATACGGGCACGGTTGAGGGGCGGGTGCCTCTCGTCTAGCTGGTCATCTCCGTGTAGGCGCGCTCGAGGAATGAATCCGTCATGCCCGCGACGTAGTCGCAGACGACGCGATGCGGGGGGAGTTCGCGAGTCTGGCTGGCGTAGGGCTCGCCCATCCGCGCCGGATCGTCCAGGTAGTGTTCGAACAGGCCGGTGATCATGGACGCCGCGCGCTCCCGGGCGGCCAGCAGAGCCGGTGTCCGGTAGGCGTGTCCCTGGAGAAACTGTTTGAGCGCTCCGTTGAGCGCGGCCGGATCCTCATCGAAGCACGCGAGCCGCGTGGGATGCTCCCGAACCTCCTCGGCAGTGGCGAGCCCCGATGCCGCGGCCGCGGCCAGTGTCCCGGCGATCAGCCCCGAGACGAGCCGGTCAAACAGCAATCGCAGGCTCTCGTGGAACAGGACCCGCTCGGCGGCGCCGGGATAGCGCTCCGCCGCCTGGTCCAGCAGCTCCGCGAAACGGGGCACACCTTCCCGGATCTCCGGCACCGTGATGATGCCGGCGGACAGGGCGTCGTCGAGGTCGGCGGTGTTGTAGGCGATCTCGTCGGCCAAGTCGATTAACTGGGCCTCGAGCGGCGGCCGGAGGCCCGGGAGGTAGCCGTCAAGCGACGGATCCTCACCGGGAACCAGGTCGCGGGAGTGCTTGACGAGCCCCTCGCGGACCTCGAAGGTCAGGTTCAGGCCGGGGAATCGGGCGTAGGGGTGCTCGAAGGATTCGACCACGCGCAGCGCATGTCGATTGTGGTCGAAGCGGTCGCCGAAGCGCCGCATCAAACGGTCGAGAGCCAGCTCACCGGCATGGGCGAACGGCGGATGACCGATGTCGTGTCCGAGCGCAAGGGCCTCGGTGAGGTCGACGTCGAGTTCGAGGATCCGGGCCGCGGTGCGGGCCACCTGGGCGACCTCGATGGTGTGGGTGAGGCGGTTGCGGAAGTGGTCCGAGAGGCCCGGCGAGAAGACCTGCGTTTTGTTTTCGAGGCGCCGGAAGGCCCGCGCATGGACGATCCGATCGCGATCCCGCTCGAACTCGTTGCGGTACGGGTGGGGCGGTTCCGGGTAACGGCGGCCGCGGCTTGCCCCAACGGGGAACCGCAGGCGGCGGAGCGTGGTGGCCATCCAGGACCAGCGTGCTATTGCGGGGGCAGGTCGCCCAGCGCGGTCAAGGCGGCACGGCTCACGGCGCTGCGTTCACTGCGGAGCGGCTCGAGGAGCTTACGGGCCTCGGCCGGGTCGTGCTTGCCGATGACGCCGGCCAGCTCGATGGTGGCCTGATCCTTGGAGACCATGATGGTCGGGTTGTCGATCAGGTTGCGGAGGATTTGTTCGGCCTGCTCGTTCTCGCCCTGGTCGGCATAAAGCTGCGCCAGCGAGAAAGCCGCCTGGGAGGCGTACGGCTCCTTGCCCTTGTCCTTTACCTCGCCCAGGATGCGCTCGGCATCATCGACCTTTCCCTGCGCGTTGGCCGACAGCGCCAGGTAGTACTTGGCGATGGTCGCTTCGTCGCTGCCCGGATATTTCTCGATGACCTCGTTCATGGCCTTGTCGACCGCTTCGTTCTTTGCCTCCTGGGTGGGGAAGGTGACAAAGTAGGGCGTGGTCTGGGTGGTGACGGTGCCCTCGAAGACCCGAAGCGCGGACCGCAAAGCCTGCTGCCTGACATCGTGCTGGTGCCGAACATAATAGAAGCTGCCGGCGACGGCGACGACGATGACGACCAGGGCGATGCCGGCTATGGTGGCCTGTTTGCGGTGTTCCTGGAGGAACTCCACGCTATGGCCGAACTCGGCGACAAACTTGTCGGATTTCAGTTCCTTGCGAGTGAATCTGTCCACGGATACCTCAGAAAAGCACGCCCGGCTGGGCGGTGGGCCCGCCGTCCTGGCAATAGCGGCCGACGCGCCCGTTGGAACCCATACCGGGATTCCGGAGCCGGCAACGGCCTCAGTTGCATATTAGCACAGCGCCGGAAACGGAGACGATGGCTCAGCCGGCCCGAATGAGGTTACGGCGAATGGCGAATTTCACCAGGCCGGCGACGTCGTGGATATCGAGCTTTCGCATCAGGCTTGCGCGGTAGGTATCCACGGTCTTCGGACTGAGGCTGAGCCGGGCGGCGATCTCCTTGGCGCGGATGCCCTCGGTCAGCATCGTGAAAACTTCGTATTCCCGCCCGCTCAGCTTCTCGAGGGGGTCGTCGGGCCCCGGCTTCTTCCGCGTGAGGAAGATCTCCTTGACGTCGAGCAGGGGAGAAACGTAGATGCCGCCGTCGCGGATCTGCCGGAAGGCGTCGAACAGGTGCTGGCCGGGGCCGGCCTTCAGCAGGTAGGCGCTGGCGCCGCTGCGAAGCACCTCCATGACCGTTTTCCGATCCGTGCGGTTGCCGAGGACGACGATCTTGGTGGGCGTTCCGGTCTGGCGAATCTTGCGCACGGCCTCGAGCGTGAACAGGCGCGCCAGGTTGAGGTCCAGGACCGCGATGTCGGGAGCGTGGAGGATCACCGCTTCGGCAGCCTCTTCACCGTTGTCGCACTGGGCCACCACGGAGAACTCGCCGCCCGACTCGCACAAGGCCACGAACCCCTCGCGCACCAACGCGAGGGGTTCTGCGACAACAACAGTGTGAGGGGCGCCCTGTTCCTGATCGCGGTCTATCATAACGGGCTCCTCGCCCGCGAATGGCTCACATTACCGTCGGCGGCTCGGGACCGTCAGTGCGCGCCCGGTGGCCGACGCCCGGCCGGAGGGCGATATGGCGAAGCTTAGGCGAAGCTGCGAACCGCGTCAGCTTCGTCGTCATACACTTCGAAGACGGTGTAGAGCTTGGTGATCTGCAACAGGTCCTGAATTCTCTTGGTCAGGTTGAGGAGCTTGAGCTGCCCGCCCTGGTTGGCAATGGTGGTGAATCCGGAGACCAGTTCGCCGATACCCGAGCTGTCGATGTAGGTGACATCGGAGAGGTTGAGGACAAGCTTTTTTTCGCCCTTGGAGGCGAGATCACGGATCGAGTCGCGAAACGAACTGGCGCCCTCTCCGAGAGTGATTCGTCCAACGGCATCGATGACAACTACGTCGCCGACTTTGCGGTTCGTCAATTTAACGCTCACAGGGTATCTCCTTAACTCAAACGGCAACTCAATATTGCCGATTACGATTGCTGATTCAAGTACTTTACTAATTTGAACTCTGTTCCGGTCGGTTCAATCCGACGGGCAGTGAACTCGTCCATGAACGCCTTCATCAGAAAGATTCCCCGGCCCGACTGGTTGAGCAGGTTCTCTTGGGCCAGAGGATCGGGTACGGACTCGATGTCGAAGCCTTTCCCCTCATCAGACACTGTCACCGTCAGCCGGTTCTCATCTCTTGAGACCGACAGACGGACCTTCTTGTGCTCGCTGTAACAATTTCCGTGGACCACCGCGTTGACGACCGACTCCCGGATAGCCATCCCGATCTGGAAACGGGTATCTTCTGGGAACCCCATTTCCTTGGCGGCTTCCATTACCAGCTTCTCCGCGGTATCGACGCTTTCCAGTGTGGAGTCCAGTACCCTCACCACGCTCATGGTCCCGCCGCTAGCATTTTCAGACATGACGATAGTGCGGCCGCAGCGTGGCCCGTCAGAACTGACACCTTAGTATACAACTCAGGGAGAAGTCAAACTGGAAGACTTCGGTCTCAGGGACGTTTCCGGGTAGTCCTCGCGGGCGGCGCCCCCGGAGCCGGACGAGTATGCGTGACGGTTCCCTGCCGGGCCGGCGGAAGAAGGGCGCGGGAGGATAGTACAATGGCCTTCGCATGAGGGACTGGAAACTGACCGCCCAAGCGCTCGATCCGGCCATTCCGCCGGACGCCGCCGCTGCCGCCGCCGCCTCGCTGGCCAAGATGGAAGGCGACTTCCGACCGCTCCTGGGGCGCATTCCCCTCGAGGCCGAACCCGCTTTTGTCTCGCTGCGTCGTCCGGAGGATGAGGAATGACGATCGTCGAAGCCGCAACCAGACTGCGCCGGCGCGAGACGACGTCGCTCGAGCTGACCCGCGAGTGCCTCGCGCGCATCGAGAGCCTGCAGCCGAAGCTCAACGCCTTCCTTACGGTGACCGCCGAGCCCGCGCTCGCCCAGGCGCGCCGCATGGACGAGGAACTCGCGCGCGGCGCCGATCGCGGTCCCCTGCATGGCATCCCGGTGGCGGTGAAGGACATGTTCCAGACGAAGGGGATCCGCACGACGTCCGGCTCGGCGCTGTTCGCCGATCACGTGCCGGATCGCGATGCTGCCGTCGTCGAGCGGCTGGCCGGAGCCGGAGCCGTGCTGCTCGGCAAGACGAGCATGCACGAGCTCGCCTACGGCATCACTTCGACCAATCCCCACTTCGGCGCGGTCCGTAACCCGTGGGATCCCGACCGCATTCCCGGCGGCTCGAGCGGTGGTTCCGGCGCGGCTGTCGCGAGCGGCCAGGTTTTCATGGCGATGGGCAGCGACACTGGCGGGTCCATCCGGATTCCGGCGTCGTTCTGCGGCACGGTAGGGTTGAAGCCCACCACCGGGCGGGTGAGCCGGTACGGTCTCATGCCGCTCAACTTCACGCTCGACCACCTGGGGCCGCTCGCGCGGACCGTGCGGGATACGGCGCTTGCCTTGAATGCCATCGCCGGCGAGGATCCGCGCGACGAGTCGTCGAGCGCGGTGCCGGTGGACGACTACCTGCCCGGCCCGGACTGCTCGATCGCCGGCCTTCGTGTCGGCTGCCCGGAGAACTTCTTCTTCGACGCGCTCGATCCCGAGGTGGAGGAGTCCGTGCGGCGGGCGGTGGCTCTGGCCGGCGAGCTGGGCGCCGCCGTGGTGCCGATCCGTGTTCCGGACGTGGCCGCCGTCAATGCCATCGGCCGGCTCATTCTTCTGGCCGAAGCGGCGGCGGTGATGGAGCCCTACCTGTCTGACCGGTCGCGATTCGGCGCCGACGTGCTGGCGCTGCTCGACCAGGGGCGGCTGATTCCCGCTACCGACTACGTGCAGGCGCAGCGCCTGCGACGGCTGGCGCAGCGGGAGTTCGCCTCACTGTGGGAAAAGGTCGATTGCCTCATGATGCCGGCCACGGCGATGCCGGCGCCGAAGATCGGGGCGATGACGGTTCCGCTGGGCGGTGGGGAGGAGGACGTCCGAATTGCGGCCACGCGACTGGTCCGGTCAATGAACGTGCTCGGCCTGCCGGCGCTGTCGCTGCCTTGCGGGATGAGCCGGTCGGGACTGCCGATTGGCTTACAGATCGCCGGACCGCCGTTTCGGGAGAAACGGATTCTCCGGGTGGCAGCGGCGTTGGAGGATGCGATGCCCGCGTCCGTGGGCCTGACTGATGATCGACTGCGCGCCTTGCTCGACTAAGAAAGCGTGCGGTGCTGATCTCGTTTCTTACGCTCGTCGACGGCGTTTTCCTCGAGGCGCCCCGGGAATACGCATCGGCGCTCGATTCAGGTAGCTGGTCCGGACGCTAATGCTTCGGCAAGGAGGCGGAGACGGCGACGTTGAGACCGGCTGCCTCAACGGAGCGCGCACATAAGTAGTAGTCGCCGTGATGCACTTGCGTCTGGGACTCCTGACAACTATAGTTGTCGCGAATCCAGGCCTCGATCTGTGGCATGTGCAGGCGCGTTGGGTCGCTGCTGGGCCACAGGCGCAAGTACGACTCGGGCCCTACGTCCATGTAGAGGACCTTGGGCGGCGGATTCCGTTCGAGTTCGGCCAGGGCCAGTTGCTCGTCATGATCGGCCATCATGCCGGGCTGCAAAAACGAGTAGCGGGTAGGGTTGTCGGCCTGGGTCAGGAAGTAAGTAAGAGGGATATAGGGAAACGCAAAGAAACCCTCATTCGGTTGAACCGAGTTTTCGATCTCCCGTAGCAGGCTGATGTCGGATGGAGCACCGACAACCGTGCCGGCGCGCGCCTGGACACGCTCCATTCCCAACCGGTTGCCAACGGCTGCCCAAACCATCATGCATGCGCCCAGGCTCAACAACAAGACGAGGGGAGCCCGAGTGAAACGCGGAAGTACGGCGTGAAACACACAGGTGGTCAAAATCAGAGACAAAGGCAGCGCGTAGGTGAGGTGGGCGACATCCATTCGCGGGGCACAGGCAACCACGGACGCGGCCGCGCATAGCGCCAGGAAGAGCATTTGCCGATTCCACAGCTTTCTGGCCAGGACAAGGCCAATCAGGCCGCATATTGGAACCAGCGCGGGCAGAGCAATAAACAGCACGATGTGGGCCCGAACTGCTGTCTCCACTTGACCGGCGCCGGCGAAGATCGCCCGGTAGCCGCCGATGACTCCCCCGTAGGGGAACCGGTTTGCCGCGGAGTACTGCGAAGTCGTCCAGAGCAGGTGTTGAATCATCGGCCGCAGGGATCCGGTGGCCAGAAGCGCGGCGATAGCGGGCGCCGAGACGCCGGCGACACCGGCCGCGAAGAGCCAGATGCCCGCCCACCGCCGCTCCACCGCGATCCAGACCGACATTGTCGCGATCAGCAGGAGCAGGGGTGGGGTAATCCAGGCTGCATAGCCTGCCGTGGCTCCGGCGGCTATCAACGGCCAGCGGTGTCCTGCGCGGAGGCCGTGAACCAGGAACACGATCGAGACCATCGAGAACGCTGCACTGTCCCATCGATGGTTCACCACCAGCAGGTTCTGTGGCGTGAGCAACGCCACATATAAGACCGACAGCCAGAGGGCAAGCTTCCGCGAATACAGCTTCGATCCGAGCCAATAGATGCAGGCGGCAATCACAGCCAGATCCACCACCAGGAGCAGCCTCGCCGCCCCGAGCGATACGCCGAAGAGCTTGAAAACCAGCGCTAGATCCCAGAAAGTTCCAGGCCCAGTGAGCACGAAGAAATCTCTGTATGGCAACGACCCACCGAGGAGACGGCGGGCGCCGTCCAGGTAGATTCCCTCGTCGTTAATGAAGACTAGACGCTGGCCGGCCAGCCACCACATCAGCGCTCCGCAGCCAACAAATAGGACGGTTGTGGCAAGGGCGTCGCGCTTGTCGCTCATCAACAGGTAATCGTCCGGGAGCGGGGTCTGGATTAGGGCGGCGTAGCCATGGTTCGGGCGTGCTATTCCACCCACCCTAAATGTCGGTGTCCAACCGGCCGATAGAAGGGCGGAGTCATTTGCCCGTGCGGCCGTGCACAGTCTACGTATGTGATACCCAGCCCATCGTTCTCGAGGGCCTTCGATCCGTGTTTGATCGGACGGCTGAATTCCGTTTGGTGGGGGCGTCGGAAACCACCGCTGCCACACTCGAGGACATCCCGGCGTTGCGTCCACGGCTGGTGATTGTCCAAGGCCGGGGAGACTGGCCGGACTTGTATGAGTTCCTTGCCAGACTGAGGCGGCAGTCGCCGGAGACCCGGACCGTGGTCTGGGGAGACGGACTGGTGGCGACCGATTGTTATCGTGCGATCCAGAGCGGGTTCGGCGGCGTGTTCCGCCGGACGCTGCCGGTCGCGATGCTGCTCGAGTGCCTGCGGGAGGTTGCGGCCGGACGGGTCTGGACCGAGCCCGAGGCCGATCGCGAGCTGACGGGGGGACGGCGGTCCCCCGGCGGCACCAGGCTGACGCCCAGGGAGCGCGATATCGTCCGGCTTGTGGCCGCCGGTCTCAAGAACCGGGAGATTGCCCAGCGGCTGGCGATCACCACGGGTACGGTGAAGGTCCACTTGATGCACGTCTTCGAGAAGACCGGCGTGAAGGATCGCTACGAGCTGGCGGTGCAGGCAAGAGCGCTGCTGGGAGACGACGCGGGCGAGGGGACTGCCAAGGCGGGGGGGGCGCCGGGCGGCCGGTCCATGTCGTGACTTGCCGCAACCGGGACCGGAGTCGCACGTGGCCGGGATGCGCGGATACGTCGCATCGGCACGGGGTGCGGGTGCGCGCCGGGCTGAATCGAGATTCGACGAGGTGGAAGAGCATTGAGTAGTCCCGCCGAAGAACTGGTGCTTCAATCTCCCGCCGTTGAGGCGGGCCCGGCGAAGGTGCGGCCGGCATGGCAACGGCTGTTCGTGCCGTCGCTCGCCGACTTTGTCTTCATCTTTCTGATCCTGTGGCTGTTCGTCATCCCCGAGGTTGGCTGGCAACCGCTGCTCGCGGACGGCGACACCGGCTGGCACATCCGGGTCGGCGAGTCCATTCTCAATACCGGGACGGTCCCGTACACGGACCCGTTCTCCTTCTCCAAGCCGGAGGCACCCTGGTACGCCTGGGAATGGTTGTCGGAGATCGTGCTGGCGGTCTGTCACCGGGCCGCGGGCATCAAGGGAGTGGTGCTGTTCGGTGGGGTGATGGTGGCGATCTTCGGCGTGCTCCTGCTGCGGTACCTCCTCTGGCGGGGCGCCGATACGCTGATCGCCCTGGCGGTGGTGATGCTGACGGTGGGTGCTGCTTCGGTCCACTTTCTGGCCCGGCCGCACCTGTTCACCTTCATTCTCCTGACGATCGCCCTGTGGCTCATCGACAGGGACCGGCGGAACCCGTCCCGGGCCGTCTGGCTCCTGGTGCCGATGACCGCGCTGTGGGCCAACCTGCACGGCGGATTTCCGGTGCTGTTCGTGTGTCTCGGTGTGGTGGTGGCGGGCAGCTTTCTCGAAGGGATGTGGGAGCCGGAGCATCGCCGCGCGAAGTGGCGGCTGAGCTGGCGCTACTCCCTGATGGGAACGGCCTGCGCCGCCGCGTCCCTGGCGAACCCCTACGGGGTGGAGCTGCACCGTCACATCCTCGCCTACCTGCGCTCGGACTGGATCAAGCAGGCCGTGGCGGAGTTTCAGTCGCCGAGCTTCCGCGCCGAGAACGTGCTGCAGTTTGAAGTCCTGCTGCTGGTGGGGCTGATGGTGGCCGGATCGCTGCTGCTGCGCCGGAAGGTGGTCGAGTCGCTGTGGATCCTGATCTGGGCTCACTTCGCGCTGAGCTCCGCGCGGCACATCCCGATTTTCGCCATCTTTGCCGGTCCGCTGATCGCCGTGGAGCTCACCCGCTGGCTGCGGCAGTGGACTGCGGGCGCGAGGCGCGGCTCTGTCGCCGGGATCCTGGGCCAGGTGTCACGGGACCTGGCGCCGGCCTTTCGACGGACGAGCCTGCTGCCGGCGGCCTTCGTGCTGCTGCTGGCGCTGAGCCCTCCGTCGCTGGCGCGTTGGCCGGCGGATTTTCCCGCCGCCGATTTCCCGGCGGCACTGATCGAGCGTAACGCCGACCTGATCCGATCGTCGCGGATCTTCGCGAAGGACGAGTGGGCCGACTACCTGATCTACCGCTACTACCCCCGGCAGCGAGTCTTCATGGACGGGCGCTCGGACTTCTATGGCCCGGAGGTAGGCGACCGCTACATGCACTTGCTCTGGGGCCGCCCGGACTGGCGGGAGATCCTGGCGGAGTACTCCTTCGATGCCGTTCTCGTTCCTATGGATGCGCCGCTTGCTTCCCTGCTGAAAGCGTCCGGGGAATGGGACGTGGTCGACCACGACGATGTCGCCGTGCTGTTCGTGCCGCGGTCCTGACCCGAGGGCGGGGCGGGGCGGGCGGGGGCGAGCGGACCTCAGTGATTTCCTGTACCTGTCCGGTGTGGCGGGACGCCGCGCGAGGGCTGGCTTCCTCATTCCCGACAGGACCCCGGTTTCCCGCTGCCGGTGACCCGTCCGATTGCCGGGTTCGGTCGCGACAAAAAGCTCGGCGGGGCTAATGGAACAGTCCCTTGCCGCCGAAGGTACTAGTGGAGATTACGGAAGATGCATCCCGGCAAGTCAATTCGGAAGTGGCTCCCTTCCCAACGCCGGAGCCAGAAGAAACGGACTCTGTCCGCGGGACCTGTCTCCGACGGCTGGCGCCTTCCGTCCGGTGAAGGACTGGAGGAGTTCGCCTTGCAGGGCGGGCTCGTGGCGCCGCTGATGTCGCTGCGGGCCCTGGAGATGAGGGTGACCGAGGCGGCGCGCGAATCGGAATCAGAATCCACCCCGGCGGGAGGGTGTCGATGAGCCCCGAGTTGGTCGTAGCCATCGTTCTCGGGTTGGCGGCGGTGATCACCGATGTGAGGAGCCGTACCATCCCGAACTGGATTCCGGTGGCGGCGTTGGTGGCGGGAGTTGTCTGCCAGGTCTTGGACAAGGGCTGGAGCCGGGCTGCCGCCGCAACATTGGGCGCGGTGGCCGGATTTGGAGTGTTTCTCGTCTTCTATCTGCTCGGTGGAATGGGTGGAGGAGACGTGAAGCTGATGGCGGGTTTCGGAGCGTTGCTCGGCGCATCGCGGCTGCTCGAGGCGGCATTGTGGACCGCCGGAATCGGGGGGCTCATGGCCTGGCCGTGATCGGCTTTGTGTGGGTCCGCCTGCGAAGATCGATCTCCGGTAGCAGGCAGGGGCCGGCCCAAAGACAATCCCCTATGCCCCGGCGATCGCCTGTGGCGTTTTGTTGGCGCTGATTCCGAAAGGCTGAAACCAGTGGCGGGTGATCGGAGCCCGCCATGACTAATGGATTGGGAAGCATAGCTTCAGGAGAGTTAAGGCTATGGATCGCAGGTTTTTGACCGTTCTTGGCGTGAGTCTGGTGTTCGCTTTGGTCGTTTCGGCCATCTTCTACCAGATTTCCTCGCGCTCTGGCGGATCCGCTGAGCAAGGCCGAAGACACCGACAGAAAGATCTTGTCGTGGCCGTCAAGCCGCTGTCGGTCGGAGTATCGATATCGGCCCGACGACGTAAAGGTGATCAAGATTCCGGCCGCGCAATTCCCGGTGGGTGGCATCTCCAACGTGGAAGAGGTCATCGACCGTCCGGTCATAAGCAACATCCTGATGGACGAGCCGATGCATGAGGGACGTCTGGCTCCCGCGGCAGCGGCGTCGGGCTGGCGCCGATCATTCCCGAGGGATGCGGGCCGTCTCGCTACGCGTCAACGACGTCGTGGGCGTGGCCGGCTTCGTCCTGCCCGGCATGCGGGTGGACATGCTCGTTACCGGCCGGCCTCCGACCGCCGATCAAACGATGACCAAGACGGTGCTGCAGAACATCCTGGTTCTTTCGGCCGGCCAGACGATGGAGCCGGACACCCAGGGACGGGCGATCAACGCGCCGACCGTCACGCTTCTGGTCACGCCGGTGCAGGCCGAGCTGCTGACGCTGGCGGCCAACGAGGGCCAGTGTCCAACTGGTGCTCCGCAATGGCAGCGACCGGGACATGGCCTCCACCGAGGGCCAGCAAGAAGCCGCGCTCTACGGGAAGAAGAAGGCTCCGCCCCCGGCGCCCCGAGCGGCCCCGCGCGCGCGGCCGGTAGTCGAACGAGAGCCCGTGAGGATGCTCCCGCCGGCGCCGCCCCCGCCGGACGAGATCGTCGTGATCCGCGGGACGGAGAAGACCGTCCAGGTTGTCAATGCCAGGGTTGGCGGTGAATGAGGGAGACCGTGATGAGCGCGAGCAAACTATTGCGCCCGAACACGATTCTGATTCTCCTGTTGGGCGCGGTGGCGGGATTGCCGGCAGCCACCGGCGTCGAGGATCTCAAGGTAACGCTCGGCAAGAGCATCGTTATCGACTATCCGACGAATATCGCTCGTATCTCCACCAGCAATCCGGATGTCGTCGATGCGGTCGCCGTCAGCACGCGGGAGATCCTGCTGCACGCCAAAGGTCATGGCGTCGCCACGATTGTGGTCTGGGCGAAGGACGGAGATCGCAACTTCTACAACATTTCCGTCGAGCAGAACCTCGAACCGATCAAGCATATCCTCAAAGTCACTTTCCCGGACGAAGCCGATCGATGTGGAGTCGGCCGAGGACTCGGTGACCCTCAACGGGACAGTCTCCTCGCAGGATGTCGCCGACCGCGCCGCCGCTGTTGCCGCTTCGCTGTCCGGTACGGTCGTCAACAACCTCCACCTAGTCGAAGTCGTGGAGAAGCAGGTCCTGCTCCGCGTCGTCTTCGCCGAGATGGACCGTCAAGTCCGGCAACCAGTTCGCCATTAACCTGGTCTCCACCGGGTTGTTGAACACTCCGGGGATGATCTCTACGGGGCAGTTCGGCTCGGCGCGGGCCGATAAGCTGACGGGTAGCATCCCGGGACAGATCGAAGGGACGACGAGCGAGTTCACCATTTCGGATGCCTTGCAGGTTTTTGCCTTTCGTCCGGACCTGAATCTTTCGACCTTTCTGTCGGCACTCAAGACCGAGGGCCTGTTGCAGATTCTCGCCGAGCCGAACCTGGTCACGTCGGCAGGCAAAGAGGCGAGCTTCCTGGTGGGCGGCGAGTTCCCTGTTCCGGTCCTGCAGGGCGGCTCCAACGCCGGCGCCGTGACGATCCAGTTTCGCGAGTTTGGTATTCGTCTCAACTTCCTGCCGGAGCTGACCTCGAACGACACCATCCGGATGTATGTAAAACCCGAGGTTTCCACGATCGATGTCACTAACGCCGTGCAGTTCAGCGGCTTCACGATTCCCGCGCTGGCAACCCGGAGGATGGAGACCAATATCGAGCTTGCTGAAGGGCAGAGCTTCGTCATCGGCGGCCTTATCGATGACCGTGCCCAGGCCACGTTCAACGCCATTCCCGGCCTGTCCAGCATCCCGATCCTGGGTGAGCTGTTCAAGAGCCGCCAGAAGAGCAAATCGAAAAACGAATTGATTGTGATGGTAACGCCCGAAATCGTGGAGCCGCTTAATCGGGACGACCCGAAAACGCTCCCCAATATGCCGATGGAGTTTCTAAAACCGATCGGCCCCGACGAGAAGGTCACTTACGACGGGCAGTGACAAACCGAAGAAGTAGCAGGGAGTAGCGGCGGAGACAAACATGGCACCAGCGATCACGGGCTCGCCCACCGAACTGACGGCGCTGGTGGTCTCACCTAACCGGGAGCTCGGCGAGCAGTTCGTACGCGGCAACAGCGAAACCCGGGCCTTCCAGGTGCTGTCGAACCTCTCCCACTATCCGTCCCAGCAGACGCTGGACATCCGTCTGCGGCAATTGAAGCCGGACGTGGTGCTCGTCGACGTGGCCACCAACCTGGAGACGGCCTGGGAATTGGTCGAGTTCGTGGCGACCTTCCGGCCCGTCACGCAGGTCGTGGGGCTTCACTCCCACAACGATTCCGCGGCGATCGTGCGGACGCTGCGGTGCGGGGCGAGGGAGTTTCTTTACGGTCCCTTCGACGCCGCCGAGCAGCGGGAGGCGATCGCCCGCATCCGCCGCCTACGGCAGCCGGAAAACTTCAGCCACCCGAGATTGGACGGGTACTCGTCTTTGCCAACACCAAGCCGGGTTCCGGGGCCTCGACTTTGGCCACCCAGACCGCGTTTGCGATTCGCCGGAGCACCGGCGAGCGGGTCCTGCTGGTGGACTTGGACTCTGCGGGGGAACGATGGCTTTTTATCTGAAGCTCCATCACGGATCCTCGATCACGGACGCCCTGGAGCGGGCCGCCCAGATGGACCCGTCCACCTGGGCGTCGCTGGTGGCCCATTGCGAGGGGATCGATGTGCTGCCGGCGCCCGATGCGCCGGACAGCTCGCAGGCCGAGCCCAACCGGCTCCACGATGTGCTCGAATTCGCCCGAATGCTTTACGGCTGGGTGATTCTCGACGTGCCGGCCGTGCCGCATCGCACGTCGCTGCTGGCAGTGTCGGAAGCCGACGAGGCGTACCTGGTTTCGACGCCCGAGCTGGCCAGCCTGCACCTGACCCGGCGAGCGGTGACCGTGCTCGAGCAACTCGGCTTCACCCGGGAGCGCTATCGCGTTCTGATCAACCGCAGCAGCCGCCGGGACGGCATCAGCAGCTCGGACATGGAGAAGGTCTTCAATTGCCCGGTCCATCAGGCGTTTCCGAACGACTATTTTTCTTTGCACCGCGTGATCTCGCTCGGTCAGGCCCTGACCGGCGAAACCGAACTCGGCCGGACCATCGAGAAGTTCGCCGGCCAGTTGATTACGACGAAGCGAGAGGAAATGCAGCAGTTGGCGGCTGTCTTGGAACCGCAAACCGCGTAGCGAGGAAAAGGAATAGATGCTGCCCACGAGCATAGAACCGAAGAAACCGCAACACCTGAGCTGGGAGCAACGGCTGCTCAAGAACGCCGGCCGGCCGAGGTCGGCGCTACGGCCCGAGTACCAGGAGCTCAAGTTCACCCTGCACCGCAAGCTGCTCGACAAGATCAATCTCGAGGCGCTGGCCACGATTGACAATCAGCGGGTGCGGGCCGAAGTGCGCCAGGCGTTGCTCGCGCTGATCAACGAGGAGCAGACACTGCTGAGCTCGATCGAGAAGCAGCAGATCTGCGAGGAGGTCCTCGACGAAGTGTTCGGCCTTGGGCCGCTCGAGCCGTTGCTACAAGACCCGAGCGTCTCCGACATCCTGGTCAACACTCACAAGCAGGTCTACGTGGAGCGCCGGGGTCTGCTGGAGCTCACCAACGTCAGCTTCCGCGACGACGGGCACCTGCTGCGGATCATCGACAAGATCGTTTCCCAGGTGGGGCGTCGCATCGACGAATCGACGCCCATGGTGGATGCGCGTTTGAGCGACGGCTCGCGCGTCAACGCCATCATTCCGCCGCTGGCGGTGGACGGGCCGCTGCTGTCGATCCGCCGGTTCGGCACCGATAAGCTCATGCCGCCGGATCTGGTCGAGAAAAAGGCGATGACGCAGGGCATGATGGACCTGCTCGAGGCGGCCGTGAAGGCGCGACTGAACATCATCATCGCCGGCGGGACCGGCTCCGGCAAGACGACCCTGCTCAATGCGCTGTCGTTCTTCATCTCGCCGAAGGAACGCATCGTCACCATCGAGGATGCCGCCGAGCTGCAGTTGAAGCAGCCGCACGTGGTGCGCCTCGAAACGCGTCCTCCCAACCTCGAGGGTCATGGCGCTGTCCGGCAGCGGGAGCTGCTGGTCAACAGCCTCCGCATGCGGCCGGACCGTATTGTGGTCGGCGAGGTCCGCGGCGAGGAGGCGACCGACATGCTGCAGGCGATGAATACCGGCCACGACGGTTCGCTCACCACTGTGCACGCCAACAGCCCGCGTGATGCTGTTTCGCGGCTCGAGGTGATGGTCTCGCTGGCTGCCTCCAACATGACGCTCAAGTCCATTCGGCAGCAGATCGCCAGCGCCGTTAACCTGCTCGTCCAGACCTCGCGGATGAGCGACGGTACACGCCGGATGACTAGCATCACCGAGGTCACCGGCATGGAGGGCGAGATCGTGACCCTGCAGGACATCTTTGTGTTCGAGAAGCGCGGCCTGACACCGGAAGGAAAGCGTCGTCGGGACGTTTCGCGGCGACCGGCATCCGGCCCAAGTTTTACGAGAAGCTGCTTTCCGCCGGCATCCGGCTGCGTCCGGATCTGTTTGACGAGGTGGTCGAGGTCTGACCGAGTGGACCATGGGATTCTACATCGCCATATTCGCCGTCATCTGGGTCGTGTCAATGGCCGGCTGGTGGATGGCGTCCAACGCCTTCCGCTCGGCGGAAGTCGACAAGATGAAGAGCCGGTTGATGGGGAGCCAGACGGCCCGGAAGAAGAAGGCCGCCAAGAAGGGCCCGGCGCTGCTCGAGACCGACGAAACCACCGGTAAGTTCGTCCTGCGGCTCCTCCAGCGCTTCGAGTATCAGCAGCGGGCGCAGGAACTGATCGAACAGGCCGGGCTGAAGTGGAAGCCGGCCCGCCTGGCGCATGCCTGCCTGGCGCTGTTCCTGCTGGGCTTTCTGCTTACCTGGTATTCGTTGCCCGGGCAGTACCGGGGCGCGGCGCTGCTGGTCGGCGCTATCGGCTGGCGACGCTGCCCATCCTGTACATTGTCCGGCGCCGGGGCAATCGGCTCCGCAAGTTCGAGGAGCAGTTCCCCGAGAGCCTGGAATTCGTCGCCCGGTCCATGCGGGCCGGTCACGCCTTCTCGGTGTCGCTTGAGATGATTTACCGGGAGTTCCAGGAGCCGCTGGCGGGCGAGTTCCGCCGGACTTTCGAGGAGCACAACCTGGGACTGCCACTGGACACGCGCCCTGCTCAAGCTTTCCAAGCGGGTTCCGTCGATGGACGTCCATTTCTTCGTCTCGGCGGTCCTACTGCAGCGGCGAACGGGCGGCAATCTGGCCGAGATCCTCGACAAGCTGGCCTCGCTGATTCGTGAACGATTCAAGCTGCGGGGCAAGATTCGCGCCATCAGCGCTCACGGCCGAATGACGGGCATCGCCCTGACCTCGATTCCGGTGGCCGTCGCCGTGATTATGTTCTACGTCAATCCGGACTATGTGCAGTTCTTCATTACCGATCGAGTCCGGCCAGATCATGGCTGTCGCCGCTATCGTGCTGCAGCTTATGGGCTACCTGATCATCAAGAAGATCGTGACGATCGAGGTTTGACGCGATGGAGATTGTCTTCACAGTTGTGGTATTCCTGATGGTCGCCCTGATGGCTTCGCTCATCGGCATGAAGCTCTGGGTGCAGCCGAAGGAGGCGATCGACCGCGTCACCGGAGCTGCCATCGCCTCTGACGAGGAGGAGCCGCAGACCCATCCCAGCCTGGTCTTCCAGGAGATGGTGAAGAAGCTCGGCAACATCCTGCCGGCCTCCCCGCGCGACGTGGGCATCGTCCGTCGGCGGCTCATTCGCGCCGGCATCAGGACCCCTAACAGCCTCAAGGTGCTGTACGGCTGCAAGGTGTTGTTCGGGGTGCTACTCCCGATTGTCGTGGGGCTCGCGATCGGCAACTCGGCCATGGAACCGACCCACAAGTTCCTGGCGGTGCTGGCCGCCGCCGCGGCCGGTTTTTTCGGTCCCAACGAGTACATTCAACTGCGGGCAAAACGGCGTCAAAAAGAGATTCGCAAGGGACTCCCGAACGCGCTCGATTTGATGGTGGTCTGTGTGGAATCGGGCCTCGGGCTGGATCAGGCCGTGATCCAGGTCGCGAGCGAACTGGAGCAGGCGCACCCGTCCATCGCCGAGGAGTTCGGTCTGGTCAACCTCGAGCTCAAGGCCGGCAAGCGGCGTGCCGACGCCCTGCGGAATCTCGCCGATAGAACCGCCGTCGACGATCTCAAGAAGCTGGTCGCCGTGTTGATCCAGGCGGACCGCTTCGGCACGGGAATCGCACAGAGTCTTCGCGGGCATTCCGAATACATGCGCGTGCAAGCCCGGCAGGTTGCCGAGGAGAAGGCCGCCAAACTGGGCGTCAAGCTCGTATTCCCGATTTTCTTCTGCATTCTTCCGTCTTTGTTTGTGGTAACGGTCGGGCCGGTTATCGTTCGGATCATGCGGGATCTGCTCCCGATGATGAACAACATGTAGGGACAAAGAAGAAATGTGAAAGTGATTTCAATCTTGTGTGCGAAAGGAGAGAAAGACGATGGATTCTTCACTGATTCGGATCGTGTGCGCGGTGTTGGCGGTCCTGTTCCTCGGACTGATCGTGCTGCGCCGTCGCAAGAACGTGGATGCCGAGTGATCTGTGACTCGGGCGCCGGAGGCGTGTGAGGCGCTGTCCTCACACACTCCGGTGACCCGGATCTTCTTCGAAAGGCACGAGCCGCGAATATCAATGCTGTCGGTGGCTTGCGTTTTTCATCGTTCGATTGTGGCGGACATCCGCCGTGGCGGTTCTCGACGAATTTGCAGTCTGGAGCAGGATCTATGAAACGGAAGTCTTGGAGGTTGATCACCACCGTCGGTCTTTATGTGGCCGGAGTGTTGCTGGCCGCAGGTGCGTGGGGAGCAACATTCGGTACCCCGGTGGCCATTGGAGGCCATGCCTCCGACATCGCCCTCGACGAAGTGCGAGGCGTACTCTACATCGCCAATTTCACGGCGAACCGCATCGACGTCATGTCGCTTGCCGACCTCAGGGTCCAGACCTCGATGAACGTTGGGCCGCAGCCGGGATCGTTGTCGTTATCGCCTGACGGGAGGTATCTGGTGGTGGCTCACTACGGAAACTTCGAGCCGCCAGCCTCTTCGAACAACGCCCTGACGGTGATCGACCTCGTGACGCATGGAAAACGAACGTTTGCTCTCGGATCGCCTCCCCTCGGGGTGGCCTTCGGGCGCAACGAGCGGGCCCTGGTGGTCACATCCACGAGCTTCCTGCTGTTCCATCCGATGTCTGGCTCGATCGAGCTGTTGGGCACGATCTCGGATCTGGCCACCACCAGTCTGCCCGTGCCGCCAGCCAATTTCCCCCCGAACATCATCTCGACCTCGCTCAATGTCTCGAGCGACGGCCGGGTGATCTACGGGCTCACGAATACTTTTGAATTTGGCTACGACATGGCCAACCGGGGATTGCGGATCCTCGGCTACACTTCTTCACCGGATCAAGGGCCCCGCGTGGTTAGTGTCAATCACAATGGCTCCCGCTATCTGGCCGGCTGGGTCCTTCACGGCGGCAACATCTGGAACGGTACCACCGGAATCTGGAACATTGCCCAGTTCCCGAATGCCGAGGGAGTGCTCGAGGTCGGCGGCCACGCCATCGACGACACGCGCGGTCTGGTCTATGCGCAGGTCACCACTCAGGACGACCCCGAGGGGGGCGCTCCAACTCTGGAGGTCCTGAACGGGAAGAACCTGGCCATCCTCGAGAAGATCCGGTTGCCGGAGAATCTCGCCGGGAAGAGCCTGTTGAGCGCCGACGGATCGATGATGTATTCGATCTCCGACAGCGGTGTGATGGCCTTACCTGTCGGCCAGCTTCCCTTTGCGCCGAAGGTGCTCACCGACCAGGAGCAGCTTCTGTTCTCGAACAACTTCTGCGACCGCGCGGTGCAAACGAAGGAATTCATCGTCTACGATCGCAGTGGTGGGCAGAGCGACTTCTCGCTTTCGGTAAACCATCCGGGAGTCCAGGTCACGCCCCAGAGCGGCGTCACGCCGGCGACCATCACCGTCCGCGTCGATCCGTCGGCCTTCGGGTTGATCAGCGGGACGGCCGAGGTGGCCGTCGACATCACCTCGCGGGCCGCCGTCAATATGCCGAAATCTTTGCGGGTGCTGGTGAACGAGCCGGACCCCGACCAGCGCGGCACGGTGATCGGTGTCCCCGGCACGCTGGTCGACATCCTCCCGGATCCGATCCGCAACCGCTTCTACGTGCTGCGCCAGGATACCAACCAGGTGCTGGTGTTCGACGGCACGAGCTATAGCCAGATCGCGACTCTCGCCACCGGGAACGTCCCGACACAGATGGCGATCACCTTCGACCGGCGCTGGCTGCTGGTCGGACATGACAACTCCCAGTACGTCGCCGTGTTCGATCTCGAGACGCTCGAGGAGTCAACGCCTATACTGACACCGGGCGGACACTACCCCCGCTCGGTCGCCGCCTCGGGCAGCGCCATCCTGACCGCCAACCGGGTGGCGGGCGTCCGGCACACCGTCGATCGCATCGACTTCGCGACCCGCAGCGCCCACGAGCTGCCAACGCTGGGCGTCTACGAGAACGACGTCAACGAGAGTAGCATCCTGGTGGGCACCCCCAACGGCTCGGCGATCTTTCTCGCCATGGCCGATGGCAATGTCATGCTCTACGACTCCACCGCGAATACGTTCACGGTCTCGCGGCGGGATGCCGAGCAACTCGGCGGCGCCTACGCCGCGTCGGCTCTCGGACAGTTCGTTGTCGGAGACCGGCTGATGAACGCGTCGCTGGTGACCCGGGCCACGATGGACGCCAGCATGGGAACCACGTCCGGCTTCGTCTTTGTCGACGACCTGGCTTTTCGGGTGATTGCGCCGGAAACAGAGTCTGCCGGCATCATCGAGCGCGTCGACGTGGAGACCGGTCAAGGTCTGCACTCCACGCGCATGGCGGAGAAGCCCGTCGTTGGTGACGATGCGTTCCCCTTTACGCGGACCCTGGCACCGCTCTACAGCCGGCAGGTGCTCGTCGCGCTGACCACCTCCGGCATCACGATTCTTCCCTGGAACTTCGATGCCAGCGTGGCGCCGCCGAGGATCGGCGATGTCGTCAATGCGGCCGACTACACCGATCCCGTTGCTCCGGGCGGCCTGGTCAGCATCTTTGGCGAGAACCTCAGCCCGACCAACGAAGCCACCAGCCAGATTCCGCTGCCGACCGCTCTCGGCGATAGTTGCCTGACGGTCAACGGTATCCCGATGCCGGTGCTGTTCGTTTCGCCAAACCAGATCAACGCTCAACTCCCGTTCGAGACCCTCGGCAACACGACGCTCGTGCTGCGAACTCCGGGCGGCGTTAGCGACAACTACAACATGACCATCAGCGTCACGGCCCCCGCCGTCTTCCAGCGAAACGTTGAGGTTTCCGGAGCGCTGGTTCCGACCATCGTTCGGGCAAAGAACAACCAACTGGTGTCCGAGGACAACCCTATCCACCAGAAGGAAGACATCATCATCTATCTGACGGGAATGGGGAGAACCTTCCCCGAGGTCGAGGCGGGAGCACCGTCGCCGTCGTCTCCGCTTGCCGAGGTGCAGGTGCCCGTCGAGGCGCACATCGCAGAAACGGGTCTGCCGATCTCCTACGCCGGCCTCGCTCCGGGCCAGGTCGGTGTGTATCAAATCAACGCTCACGTCCCGTGGTGGACGCCCAAGGGTGACGCGCAACCGCTCATCATCACCCAGGGCAGTTCCACGCAGGTCGTGTACGTGCCGGTAGTCAAAAAGTGACCACGTAGCGGGCCCGCCGGCCGGTCGCCAAGCCTCACCGGGTTGGCGCCACCGGCGGGCTGCGCGGTGGTATTGTCGTTCTAGCAGATGGATCCGCGATTTGGCGCCTTTAACGTCACCACCGGACTGCTGGCTGCTCTCACGATCTCGGTTCTGATCGCGCGGGTCCGCGGAGTGGTCCAGAGCAACTGGCCGCTGCTCTACTACGTGGGCGTGATCTTCTACACCACGCTCTACGAGGGGTACATCGACCCCGCCTGGGTCTACGCCGGCGTCGTCTCGAGCCTCCTTCTGCGCTTCGAGTTCATGGGCGGCATCTTCCTGACGATCATCCGCCTCATCGACATCGTCGTGCTCTGCTATCTGGCCTACGTCAGCGTGGTGAACCTCCTGGTCTGGTAGTGGGCCGGTCGATTCCGCATCGCGCCACGGGATTGTTCCTTCGAAGAACAAGTGCCGGAAGCTCATCCGCGACCCGTTGGGTATCAGTCAAACCAGGATGTCGAGGGGCAAGCCGACCGGTGTCCAGTGACAGGACATCCGCGGAATTTATCATGACGACGCCAAAACCACAGGCGAACCGTCTCGCGGTTCACATGGTTTTCCGCGGCCATCCTGACCTCCGACTTGCCGGCGGCGAGGCCCATAATGATGCGGCAGCGGGGCGCCACTTGCTGGGGCGTCCCCAAAGCCGCCAACCACTTCTCGAGCTGCTTCTGCTAATCCGCAGAGACAATCAATGGGGTCGTCGAACGGGGCATGTCTGACTATGCGTCACGCACAATCAAATGTTTGAGTTATTTGTTGGACACTACACCGGTCTACGCGATGGCGGACATGAGGGACCGGGGACATTCCCGCTGTTTAAGGTCTGAGGACGCGGCGTTTGGGTGAGTCAGCGCCAACCGGCTTCAGCCGGCGGCCCGGACGACCCGGCCGACGAAGTAGTTCTTCTTGCCGGTCCGCAGCACCAGCATCGTCTCCGAGGCGAGGTCCGACTCCCGCAGCACTGACGCCGGATCGCCGGTACGGCGATTGTTGACGTAGACTCCGCCGCCTTTGATCGCCCGCGTGGCTTCCCCTTTCGACTGAGATGCCCCGGCTGCCACCATCGCGTCGACGAGCCGGATTCCGCCCGCCAGCGCCTCGCCGGCCAGCTCGAACGACGGCACGTCGGCGAAGATCTCGGTGAGGTCGCGGTCCGAGAGACCGGTGATCTCCTTGCCGAACAGAATCTCGGAGGCGCGCACCGCAATGTCGAGCCCCGCGGCTCCATGCACAAGCTCGGTCACCTCGGATGCCAGCCGCCGTTGCGCGAGCCGTTTCTCCGGCGCCGCCTCGTGGGCGGCGACCAGATCATTGATCTCCGCCAGATTCAGGAATGTGAACATCCTCAGGTATCGGGCCACGTCCCGGTCGTCGGTCCGGATCCAGAACTGGTAGAACTGATACGGGCTCGTCCGCTCCGGATCGAGCCAGATGGCATTGCCGGCGCTTTTGCCGAACTTCTCGCCGCTGGCGGTGGTGATTAGCGGGAAGGTAATGCCGTAGACCTCTTGCGCGCGGGTCCGTCGCACGAGGTCTACGCCGGCCGTGATGTTGCCCCACTGGTCGTTGCCGCCGCCCTGAATGCGGCAGCCGTAGCGGTCGTAGAGCTGAAGAAAATCGTTGGCCTGGAGCAGCATGTAGCTGAACTCGGTGTAGGAGATGCCGTGTTCGCGGTCCTCGAGCCGCCGCCGGACGGACTCCTTGGCAAGCATGTAGTTGATGGTGAAGTTCTTGCCGACGTCGCGCAGCCAGTCGAGATAACTCACGCCTTCGGTCCAATCGGCGTTGTTCGCCATGATGGCGCTCGCGGCTCCATCGAAGCTCACGAAGCGCTCGAGCTGCCGCCGGATGGCCTCCGAGTTGGCCTCCACCACTTCCGACGTCAGCAACTGCCGCTCATCGCTGCGCCCGCTCGGGTCGCCGATCATTCCGGTCGCGCCGCCGACGAGGACAATGGGCCGGTGTCCGGCACGCTGGAACCGTGCCAGTGTCAGGGCCGGCAACAGGTGGCCCACATGGAGACTGTCGGCGGTGGGGTCGAACCCGATGTAGATCACGGCTCCGGGTTGGGCGAGCAAGGTGCGCAGCGGCACGGGGTGCGTGATCTGTTCGATCATGCCGCGGGCGGAGAGGTCGTCGAGAAGGTGTCCGGTGGCCATACGTATGCTGATTCGGGGCGGCGATTGCGGCGGCGCTTTACACCGGCCGCGGTGGTCGGCTCAGCCGACCGTACCCATTCTAGTGTAGTGTGTCGCGGATTCGCCTCGGTGGCTGCTGCGACGAGCGTCGCCGCGAGTTCCACTCGAGCCGGGCCGCGACCAGGGAGTCGTCACAGCTTCGCGGGACCCGGGTGGGGAGGAAGGCGCCGTTGCGGGTGCAGCTCCGACGTAACACAGGGCGGGATTTGGAACGGAGTTCCCATGGCCCGCGGCGGGCCGCCCATAGGGATGAAAGTCGCGGCCCAGTCGACGGGCGCCAATTTCAAGGGATGAGACGACTTTCAACGGGGCGACCGGATGGTCTGGGCGGGCCGCCCACCGGAGCGGGCTCGAAGCCCGCCTTCCAAGATTCCGGTGCGGCTTGGAAGGTGCGCTTTAGCGGGCGCGGAGCTCCGCTCTGCGTTGAATGACTTTCAACGGAGTCCCCACGGCCCGGTGTGGGCCGCCCATAGGGATGAAAGTCACGGCGGGGCAGTGTTGGTGAAGGTGTCGAGTGCTGCCGAGCTCTACCGGCCCGCGACCGTGAGGGAGCGCAACGGGGTGCTCAGAGGTCACGCTACGCTCCCTGCCCGTCGCGGCCCGGTTGCGCAGTACCGCTTCCCAAAGATGTGCGACTTTCAACGGAGTCGCCATGACCTGCCGCGGGCCGCCCATACGAATGAAAGTCGCCTTGTGGGGCAGCCCCCCGGGCTGCAGGTGGCCTCTCAGGCCGCCCTGCCGGCCCGCTCGAATCAATCGTGACTCTTCAACGGAGCGTAACGCGACACGCCCGGTCTTCCTGCCAGCTTCAGCTACCGCGCGCGGCTCAGCCAGGACGCGACCGTTGTCCCCAGTCCCATACTGGCCACCCACTATGCAACTTCGCCGTCGCCAGCACACCGAAGGGGCGGCAGGGATGTCCTTCACGCAGATAGTGTGGCAAACCGGACCGCGCCTTATTCGCCCGTCCGCTGCCAGGAGATCACGACTACCGATAGTGGACGGCCGCTGGAACTCACCACCAGCCGGTCCCAGCCGTTGCCGGCCGCGGGCCGCTCGGTGACGGAGAGGGCTGCCGCCTGCTCGGCGCTGTAGCGGAACGTCGTTTGGTTCCAGGAGTTCTGCGGCCCTGGCGCTTCGGTGACCCCAGCCTGATTGGGCTGGTCGCTGTAGACGGTGAGGCCGCCGCCGGTCAACTCCCCCGGGTACACCGATACACGCACCGGCACGCCGGGAAACCGGCCCGACACGCTGCCCGTCGACGGCCGCCCGCCGTCAAAGGTCAGCGTCTGCCCGGCCGGCAGGTACCCGGTCCACAGGATGCGTCCCGAAGACGGTACGGCCGGAGCCGGCTTGACGGGCGGCGGCAAAGGCGCCGGGCGCGAGGGTGGCTCCGCCGGTGGCTGGACAGCGACTTCGGACTCGGTCCGGTCCGGCGGCTTCTGTTCGAGAGTCGGCGTGGGCTTGGGCCGAGGGGCGGGCGTTCGAGCCGTCTCCGCGGGCGGAATGCCGATCTGCCGCAGCGCTTCGAGCGTGCTCTGGAGGCCTCGCGTCTGGTCCTGCTGCCGCAGCAGATCCGTGCGCAGCCCCTCGAGCTCGGCGCGAATCTCCTCCGTCGACTTGCCGTCGGTGGCCGGTTCCGCAGTGCCGGTGGCCGGCGGCGCGATGCCGATAAAACGCGTCGATTCCGACAGCGGGTCACCGCCGTCGCGCGCCAGCGTCAGGCGCACGCGAACATCGCCCGAGGTCCGTCGGTAGTAGAAAGACCCCTGATTGATGTCCGACGTCTCGAGGTCCCGCCGAACCGGATGTCCGCCGTCGTCGATCTCCAGGACGCCCGAGGTGACTCCCACCAAGGTGTCCGAGGTGGCGTCCCATCGGATCAGCAGTCTGTCGTCGGCCGCCAGGGCGCGTAGCTCGAGGCTCGGCTGGCGCGTCCTGGCCGCGAATCCCCGCCAGTAGTCGGCCACCGAAGCCAGATACGTTCCGGCCTGCGCCCCGTAATGGTTGACGGCATCCCAGTATTGCGCCGGCACCAGGTACTGGAAGGCGACCACCAACACCACCGCCAAAACCAGGATGGCGCCCGCTCCGGCCAGCACCTTCCGCCTGATTCCGGCCCCGGAGGACTCTTTGTCGTAGCTGCCGAACGAAGGTATCGACGCTGCTCCGCCAGCCGGCTCATGGGCCGCGGGAGGCGTCGCGGGAGGCGCCGTCTCGGCGATTGGCTCCGGCGATTCCTCGATGACCGGAACCTCCTCGGCCGTGTCCGCAAATGCCGGCATGTCGATCACCAGCCCGCCGGAATTCTCGGGCACCGTCTCGGTGGCCTCCGCCCTTCGGGCCGCTTCTTCCACCGAGCCCGGTCCCTCGCTCATCACGCCCGCCATCACCGCGTCGTTGTTGGCGGAGCGTACATCCTCGAGCAGCAGGGCCGGTGGAGTCGGAACCGCGCCACCCTCCCCGCGAGTGAAGATGCCGGCCGCGGTCGGACGGTCGAGGTCCGGACGCAGGACGACGGCAATCTGCCACGGTTCGGGGAAGTGCCGCTCATGCACGTCGAGATCGGAGGGCGTGAAATGCAGGCCGCTGCGCGTGTGGGAGTGATACCACCCGACCGGCTTGAGACCGGCAAGGTCGGGATCGTTCCCGGCTTCGGCCAGCAAACGGTCGAGGGCCTGATGGTCGGCGTCGGAAAGCGTGAAGGTCGGGCCTGCGGTGTGATCGCAGGGCATCGGGCGGGTTGCCAGGATGCGGACGAGGTGCTTCTCCCCCTCACCGAACAAAACTCCGCCGACGCCCAATCCACCGTGAGGAAACTTCCGGAAACCGGACACTACGTCGGCCACGATGTCGTCGAGCACGGGGATCGCGTATTCAACTACCTGTGGGTGCCCGGCCAACCGCCAGGAGCCAAACTTGTTGGGGATGCTACCTCCGAACATGAACAATCTTTGATATCACTATTGGAGCACAAAGCCCGGTGCAGGGAGGTTCCGAATTGCTGAGTCACTTCCGCGAACGCTATTGCCACGAGCTGTTCGATTCCGTCGTTCCTTTTTGGCTCCGGCACTCGCCGGACGAGGACTTCGGCGGCTACTTTACCTGCCTCGACCGCGAGGGACGAATTTACGATACCCGCAAGTACGTCCCGCTGCAGGGTGGCGCGGTGTGGATATTGGCGCGATTGTACAACACCGTGGAGTGTCGTCCGGAGTGGCTCGAGGCGGCGCGCACCGGCGCCGAGTTCCTCGAACGCAACGCATTCGATCCCGGCGGCCGATGCTACTCGAGCCTTACGCGCGAGGGCCAGCCCGTCCACTTCCAGCGCCGGCCGCACGCGGCCGCCTTCGTCGCGCTCGGCTTTCTCGAGTACGCTCGCGCGAGCGGCGACAAGACGTATCTCGAACACGCCGTCGGTTTATTCTGGCGTATCCGATCCTGGATCGAGTTTCCGGGTATGCTCGGACGCCCGGTGCTCAACGGCGGTGCTCCCGCCAGCCGGCTGGCTGACATCGTGGTCTCGGCCACGCTCGCCCTGGGACTGCACGATGCGCTCGGTGACCGCCGCTATTCCCAGGTGCTCACCGACTCGGTCGACGACGCCCTGCGGCACCTCGAGCCGGACCGCGGCATTCTGCTCGAGCAGGTCGCGCCCAACGGCGCCAAGCGCTTCGATACGCCGGAGGGCCGGCTCTTCTCTCCCGGTCTGTCCATCCAGATGGCGTGGCTGCTGCTCGAGATCCTGCGGCGCTTCCCGAATCCGGCGAACGAAGCCCGTGCGCTCGCCGCCCTCGAAGGTTCGCTCGAGTTTGGCTGGGACCACGACCATAGCGGGCTCTTCTGGTACATGGATGTCGACGGCCGGCCGCCGCTCGCGCCGGAGTCGGACATGAAGCTCTGGTGGCCGCACGCGGAAGCCATCCGCGCCGTGGTTCTTGCCGGGACGCTCACCGGGGAGAAGAAGTGGCTCGACTGGCTCGGCAAGCTCGACGAGTACGCCTTCGCGCACTTCGCCGACACTGATCGCGGGGAATGGTTCGGCTACTGCGACCGGTATGGCCGCTTGGCCAATACCTGCAAGGGGAACAACTCGAAGGGCATGTTCCATCTGGCGCGGGCACTGCTCGAGAGCATTGAGGCGATCGATCGCGGGGTGGCCGGCGGGACGGGCGACGCTGCCGGTGTTGCGTAGCCAGCCAGGTGGGACAGGCGGTGTCGCCAGAGGGCGGGCTGCTTGTGCAAGACGGGTGTCCACGCCCGCACGCGACCTCCAAGTCGCGTGGTCCGCCGGTCCGTTTGGCAAGCACCGGCCTCGATGTCTCCAGCATTTTTTGCTCCTCGTCGAGTGTTGGCGGGGAGTGGGCCGACCTGGAGGTCGCCCGCGGACGTGGACGTCCGGCTTGCGCAATGACACCTGAATGCGGAATCAGGTGACATTGGGCGGAACCGCGCACCCGTTGTCTCGGCCGCCTATTCCTGTTGTCGAGCGGGGCGGTTCGGCCGTTCCGGGACACCAGCGCTCGATTGACCGCTCCAGATCGGCTAGCCGGACGGGCTTGGTGATGAAGTCGTCCATCCCGCTCTGCCGGCACTCCTCCTCGGCGCCGCTCACGGCATGGGCGGTCAGCGCCACGATGGGAACGCGGCGGGTGCCGTTCTGCCGCGCGCGGATCTGCTCGGTGGCCGAGTAGCCGTCGATCTCAGGCATGTTGCAGTCCATGAAGATGAGGTCGTAGGGGACACGGATGGCCATGTCGAGCGCCTCGCGGCCGTTGGCGGCGACATCGACCTGGCAGTTGAGCTTCTCGAGCAGGCGGACACCGAGCCGCTGGCTGACCGGATTGTCCTCGGCCAGCAGTACATGCCGGCGGCGATCGGAAGGCGGCGAATGAAGCGGCCTTCGAAGCTCCACGGAGGGCCTGCTGATTTCAGACTCACGCCAGGATCGCATCGGCAACGTGAGCGTGAACCTGGTGCCGCGATCGGGTTCGCTCTCGACCGCGATAGTCCCTCCCATCAACTCGGCCAGCCGTTTCGAGATGGCCAGGCCGAGGCCGGTTCCGCTCTGGCGGCGCGCTTTGAGAGGGTCCACTTGAACGAACTCAGCGAACAGAGAAGGCAGCCGGTCTGGAGGGATGCCGATTCCCGTGTCCTCGACGGCGACCCGGAAGACGGGTGAGGGCTCATCGGTGAAGGTGGCCACCCGCAAGTCCACCGCACCGGAATCCGTGAACTTGATCGCATTGCCAAGAAGGTTGAGCACGATCTGCCGCAACCTGCCGGCGTCTCCGATCAAGGAGCACTGCGGCGCGTTGCGGTGGAAGCGGAATGCAAGTCCCTTGGCGCGCGCCTGCGGAGCCATCAGTTCATAGACGTCCCCGAGCACTCTGGCGAGATCGAAGGGCGCGAGTTCGATCTCCACCCGGCCCGCCTCAATTCGCGAGAAGTCGAGGATGTCGTTGATGATCGTCAGCAGCGCTTCGCCGGAGTTGTGAATCATCCTGGCGTATTCGTGTTGCTCCGCCGACAGCGGCGTCGCGAGCAGCAAATCGGTCATCCCGATCACGCCGTTCATCGGCGTCCGAATCTCGTGACTCATCCGCGTCAGAAACTTGCTCTTGGCGCGACTGGCCGCCTCGGCGTCCACCTTGGCCCGCTCCAGTTCGCGCGCCCGCCGGGCGGCTTCGGCTTCCGCCTGCTTCCGCTCGGTGATATCGCGCGCGAGGCACAGAAACAGGTGTGTTCCGTGGAATTCGAACAATCGGTTGCTCAACTCGACGGGAACTTTCGTGCCGTCCTTCTTCAAGTGAATGGTCTCGAAGATAACGCCCTGATCCGTGGTTTCGGCAACCTTTTCCTCGACGAAACCGTCGGCGTTCTGATGCCCGTCGATCTCAGCTACGGGCTTGCCGATCAACTCGGCTCTCGTGTAGCCGAGGCGGCTGCAGGCCAGCTCATTCACGTCCCGGATCAATCCGTCGGAACCGATGATGAAGATCGCGTCGTTGGCGCTTTCAAAGAGCGTCCGGAATTCTGCCTCTGACCGTCGCAGCGCTTCTTCCGCGGCAACCCGCTCCGCTTCCCAACGGCGCGCGTCGATTCCATAGGCGAGGTTGGCGGCCAGATCCTCGAACAGGCTCTGTTCTTCCTCGGAGAAGGCGCCGGAGTCGCTCGAGTAGATCGTCAGAGCGCCGGGCGAACCGGCCTCGAAGAGCAGCGGAACCGCCATGATGGCGCCGACTCCGCAGTGGGCGAACTCCCGACTCCAGGGAGCGCAACAAGGGCTCAATTGCGGGTTCCGGCAGACGACCGTCTGTCCCAGCCGGATACAGGTCCCGGTCGGGCCGTTTCCCCGCGGCTCTTCCGCCCACGTGACGACGGCCGCCTCAGCGGTCTTCGCACAGCGGCCGGAGGCGGTCTTCACCGCGACGCTTTTGCACTCGTCGTCGGCGGCAAAGCTGATTCGCGCGGCCAGGAAGCCGCCCGTGTCGCTGACAATCCGGCAGACCTGCCGGATGAGATCGTCGTCCTGCCGGACGTGAATCACCGCTTTGTTGCAGGCCGAAAGCATCTGCAGGGCGCGGGTGCGACCGTGCAGCTTCTCCTCGGACCGGGTACGCCTCGTGATATCCCGGATGACACTCTGTTGGTATCGATGGCCGCCCAGCTCAACTACCCTGGTGCTGACTTCAACCGGCACGATCGAGCCGTCTTTACACCGTTGCGAGGTCTGGAAGATCCTGGAGCGATTTCCTTCAATGTTCTTCCAATACCCTTCGACGATCGCGGCGGCGCCGGACTGTTCGAGATCGCTGACCGTGAGATTCAGTAGTTCCTCACGCGTGTAACCATACGCCTGCTCGGCGCGGTCATTCGCGTCCACGATCGCTCCTTGGGAATCAACCAGGATGAGAATATCGTTCACCTGGCCACCCAGCTCGGCATAGCGGCCGAAGAAGCGCGATCGCCGTGGAAGCCTGTCACACGGCGTCACCGGCCAGTTCCCCTGCACATATGACTACTTACAGATCCTATCGGCTGAAATTGGGAAAAAGCGTAGAGGTTCGAACAGCCGGGGCCGAACTGGCGGCGGGAACGGAGACCTTCCGCGGCGGCGCAGTTCCCACCCAGGACGGCCGTCCGACGGTCTGCAGTATGATCGTTCGTTGGCGGAGCCGCCGCCAAGGAGTTGCTAGTGAGTCTTCTACCCAACCGCCGTGGTTTTCTCGGTGCTGCCGCCGCGCTGGCCGCCGCGCCGATTTCCGCCTGTGCCGACGACCGGTCTTCAGCCGGAAGCATCAAGCTGGGTGTGGCCAGTTACTCGCTGCGAAACTTTTCCCGTAGCGAGGCGATCAACATGCTGCAGGCGCTGGCGGTTCGGTATGTCAGCATCAAGTCCTTTCACTTGCCCTACGAGGGGTCGCCCGCGGAGACCCGGGCGGGTGCCGACGAGTTCCGCCGGGCCGGTTTCGAGGTGCTGAGTGGCGGCAATATCGACCTGACAAATGCCTCCATGAACCGGAAGATGTTCGAGTATGCCCAGGCGGCGGGCCTGCCGATAATGGTCTGCGCGCCGGCCCGGGCGACGCTCGATCAGGTGGAGGAACTCGTCAAGGAATTCGATATCAAGATCGCCATTCACAACCACGGTCCCGAAGACGGAGAGTTCCCTTCGCCGGAGAGCGCGCTCGGCGCCCTCGAAGGCCGTGACCCCCGGATGGGGCTGTGCATCGACATCGGCCACACGACACGAACCGGCACCAACGTGTTGGATTCGATCCGCCGCGCCGGACCGAAGCTCTTTGACATGCACGTTAAGGATCTGGCCGACCTGATGAAGGGCGACAGCCAGGTAGCCGTCGGGCGCGGAGCAATGCCCATCGTGGGGATCTTTCGTGAGCTGGTCGCGATGAACTATCAGGGCGGGGCGATGCTCGAGTACGAGATTGACGCGGACAATCCGCTGCCCGGGATGATCGAGTCGATCGGCTACATGCGGGGCGTGCTCGACGGGCTCTCCGGCTGACCGGACCGCCCGCTACCCGCCACCCGACCCCTATCACCACAGCCAGGTCCAACCCCAAGGACCAGATCTTCCGTGTTTCGGATGCAATCATCCCGAACAGGAAGTTGGATCGGAGGATTCCTGTGAAGCTGAATACCCTTGTCGTGCTCGTTTGCGCGAGCGCTGGTTTGTGTCTGGCTGCCGGTACACCGCGCAGCCATCTGGCCCGGATTCCGCTCCATTTCGAGCCCGCTCCCGATAGCCGTTTTGTCGCCCGCGCCGACGGCTACCTGATCGCCGTTTCGTCCACGGACGCGGCCATCCGCACCCTCGCGGGTGGGGTCACCATCTCGTGGCTCGATTCGCGGTCCGCGGCGCGAGCCGATGCCGAACAACCGCTCGGAGGACGCAGCCATTACTTCCTGGGACCCGACCCGTCGCGCTGGCGCACCAACGTGCCCCACTACGGCGCCGTGCGTGTGCGCGGCCTCTACGACGGTGTCGACGCCCTCTACTACGGGCACGGACGGGAGGTGGAGTTCGATCTCGTCGTCGCGCCGGAGGCGGATCTCGGGCGGGTCCGCTACCGCATCGGGGGTGGCGGTGTGCCGCGGGTCGACGCGGCCGGCGACGTTGTCGTGTCGCTGCCTGAAGGTGAGCTGAGGCTGCGGCGCCCGCGTATCTTTCAAGGGGCGGGTGCGGAACGCCGGTCCGTGGAAGGACGCTATACCTTGGCCGCCAACGGCGAGGTCGGCTTCGCGGTCGGCGATCACGACCCGGCGGCCCCGCTGGTGATCGATCCCGTCATTGTCTATGCGACCTACCTGGGGGGCAGCGATATCGATCGCGTCAACTCACTCGCCACCGACGCCCAGGGCAACGTCTATGTCACCGGCGAGACGCACTCCGCCGATTTCCCCGCCTCGGCATTCAAATCGGTTCCGGCCAACGGCAACCCGCCGGGCGACGTCTTTGTCACCAAGATCAATCCCGAAGGCACGGCGGTTCTGTGGTCAGCCGTCTTCGGTGGCTCCAGCATGGACCGGGGGAACGACATCGCCGTCGGCGTGGACAACAGCGTTTACGTGGCCGGCTATACGGCATCCACGGACTTCCCCGTCGAAAACGGTCCCCAGACCAAGCTGGGTGACACAGCGGGCGGTGCCTGGGGCGACGCCTTCGCGGTTCGTCTTGGGCCGGGTGGTAATCTGCTGGTCTACTCGACCTACCTCGGTGGCAGCGGCAGCGACGAGGGTACGGGGATTGCCATCGGACCGGGGGGCGATCTCTACGTCGCCGGCTACACCGAGTCCGACGACATCGCCACCACCGCCGGCGTCCTGCAGACGGCCAAGAACGGCCAGCTCGGCGCGGACGGCTTCCTCGCCCGGCTGCGCAGCGCCGGACCCGAGGTGGTCTATACGACCTACCTCGGCGGCGGGAACAACGACGTCATCAACGACATCGCGGTCGATACCGACGGCAACGCCTACGTGACCGGACGCACGTCGTCACCCGACTTTCCGGTCTCGGCGAACGCCTATCAGCGCGACCCCGCCGGCGGGGACCAGTTCATCCTGCCCGACGCCTTCGTCACCAAGGTCAAACCCGACGGCACGGGCGTGGTCTTCTCGACATTCCTCGGCGGCAGCGGCAGCGACGAGGGTCACGATATCGGCCTCGACAGTTTCACGCACGTCTACGTGGCCGGCGAAACCAACTCGACCGACTTCCCGGTGACCGCCGGCGCGGCACAGGGAACGATCGCCGACGGCGGCGCCGCCTCCGACGCGTTCGTGACCAAGCTCGACCGCTCGGGCGCCACGCTCGGCTGGTCGACTTACTTCGGCGGTTCCGGCACCGACGCCGCCTACGCGATGGCCGTGACGTTCGAAGGCGAGATCGTCCTCGCCGGGGAGACGGACTCGACCGACCTGCCGACCGCCGCGAGCGACTGTCCGATGCGGCTGCCGCAGGGCGGGCGCGATGCCTTTGTGGCGCGGTTTTCGCACGCCGGCGCGGCGATGTGGGCGGCCTATCTCGGCGGGTCGGAGGCGGACCGCGGCAACGGTGTCGCGCTCGGCGCCTCGGGCGATGTCTACGTAGGCGGGACCACGGACTCGTGGAACCTGCCGGTCAGCGGCGGCGCCCTCCGCACGGCCGCGGAGTCGACGGAAGGTTTCGTGGCGCGCCTCTCGGACGAGGTCTCCGACGCGGTTGCCTGCATCTCGGGGCCGGGCGTGGTCAACGCGGCGAGCTATGTCGCGGCGCCAGTCGCTCCGGGCGAGATCATCAACGTCTTCGGCATGGGCATCGGCCCCGCAACCCTGGCCACGGCGCAGTATGTCGACAACCGGATGACCACTGATCTCGAGGGCGTGCGGTTGTTGTTTGACGATGTGCCGGCGCCGCTCGTGTACGTTCAGGCAGGCGTGCTGAGCGGCATCGTGCCATATGCGGTCGACGGCCAGCAGACCACCGACGTGCACGTCGAGTACAACGGGGAGGTCTCGAACACGGTCACGGTCCCGGTGGGCGTCTCGGCGCCGGGCATCTTCTCGCTCAACGCCACTGGCCGGGGACAGGGGGCCGTGCTGAACTACCCGGACTATTCGGTCAACGGGCCGGGCAATCCAATCGAGGCGGGCGGCATCGTGATGATCTATGCGACCGGCGAGGGCCAGACGTCGCCGCCGGGCGTGGACGGCCGGCTCACGATCGACACTTACCCGTCGGTGTCCGTGGACCAGGTCTCGGTGCGGATCGGCGGGATTGAAGTAACGCCACTGTACGCCGGTTCCGCTTACGGCCTGGTGGCAGGGGTGATTCAGGTGAACGTTGTCGTGCCCGACAATGTCGAGCCGGGCGACGCGGTGCCGGTGATCCTGAAGATCCGCGGCCGGACCAGCCAGCCGGGGATCACGATTGCGGTGCAGTAGTCATGTACGCGGGAGGAATCGAGTCATGAACCGCCACGGCGGAAGTCTCTCACAGGCGAACTGCGAGGAACGCCAGTCGCCGGCAATGTTTGTGGCCCTTGCTTCTGGAAGCAAGTGTGCTCGGCTGTTACTCGGAGCGGCGCTGGCGGTGTGCCTGTGGGGACAGACCGCCGAGCGCTACATTTGGGCGAAGCGCCGACATCGAGCGAGTTCTCACCGAACTTCCCCGACCCGCCGAGGGTGCCCGGCATGGAGCCCTCATTGCCGTCCATCGCCCGGAGAACGACGTCGACGGTGTCGCCGTCACCAGCCAGTTACCGAACGTTTTCGTGCAGGAGGGCAACGCCGAGGTTCTGGACGTGCTGTTCGAAGCTGGGCGACACTCCCGGTTGGAACTGCCTCAATATCTCGATCGCCGACCGGGCAACGACAGAATGCTTCTGGCTCGAAGAGCCAACCACACCGCGCTGAACAAGAAGAAGGCCGAAAGAACGGAACACCTGTTCCGCCCTTTCGGCCTTGGTTTTCCGGGTTGAGCCCCCTGTCCGGAGTTACGCTCCGGAGGGCTACTCCTTCTCGGCCTTCAGCTTCTGGCGCTGTTCTTTGAGGATCGCCTTGCGGCTGAGGCGGATCTTGTTGCCTTCGATCGCCAGCACCTTCACCAGGATCTGATCGCCTTCGTTCAACTCGTCGCGCACGTTGCGGACGCGGTTCTCGGAGATCTCACTGATGTGCAGCAGACCGTCGGTGCCGGGGAAGATCTCGACAAACGCGCCGAAATCGACGATCCGGACCACCTTGCCGAGGTAGGTCTTGCCGATCTCGGCGACGGCGCAGACGTCGGTGATCATCTGAATCGCCCGCTCGGCCGACTCGCCATCGGTGGCGAAGATCTTCACCGAGCCGTCGTCCTCCACGTCGATCTTCACGCCGGTCTCGTCGGTGATGCTGCGGATCATCTTGCCGCCCGGACCGATCAGGTCGCGGATCTTGTCCGGCGGAATGTTCATCGTGAAGATGCGCGGCGCGTACCGGGACAGCTCCCCACGCGGTTCGGCGATGACCTCTTCCATGCTGTCGAGCAGGAACAGGCGGGCCTCCCGAGCCTGGGCGAGCGCCTCCTTCATCAGGGCCGCGGTCACATTGGGGACCTTGATGTCCATCTGGAGGGCGGTGATGCCCTTCCGCGTGCCGGCGACCTTGAAGTCCATGTCGCCATAGTGGTCCTCGGCGCCGGCGATGTCGGTCAGGATGGCGTAGTCGTTGCCCTCCTTGACCAGACCCATCGCGATACCGGCCACCGGCGCCGCGATCGGCACACCGGCGTCCATCAGGGCCAGGGTCGCGCCGCAGACGGTCGCCTGCGAGCTCGAGCCGTTGGACTCCATGATGTCGCTCACCACACGCATCGTGTAGGGGAACGTCTTGTCGTCGGGAACGACGGCCGACAGCGCCCGTTCGGCGAGCGCCCCGTGTCCGATCTCACGCCGCCCCGCGCCGCGCATGAACGATACCTCGCCCACGCTGAACGGCGGGAAGTTGTAATGCAGCATGAACCGCTTCGAGGTCTGGGTGGGATCGAGCAACTCGATGCGCTGCTCGTCTTCCTTGGTTCCCAGCGTGGCCGTCACCAGCGCCTGCGTCTCACCGCGGGTGAAGATCGCCGAACCGTGGGTCCGGGGGAGTATGCCGACTTCGAGGTCGAGCGCACGAATCTCGTCGAAGGCGCGACCGTCGGGACGGCGCCGCGCTTTCAGCATCTCGTCGCGGAAGATGTGTTCCTTCAGCCGGTTGTAGAGCGAGCCGGCCGCGGCCTGCTTTTCCTCGTCATCGGCGTAGGCTTCGAGCACCTTCTTCTTGAGGTCCGCCACCATGTGGTAGCTCTCGAGCTTCGGGTACTTCTCGGTGTTGAGCGCGTCGGCGAGGTCGCCGCGGTACTTCTTCTCGATTTCGTCGTAGAGCGTCTGGTTGATCTCAGGCGCCGTGAAGGGCCGCTTCGGCTTGCCGGCCTTCTTGACCAGCTCTTCGATGCCGTCGATGATCGTCTGGCAGCAGCGGTGCCCGAACTCGATGGCGCGCACCACTTCGTCTTCCTTGGCCTGGCTTCCACTCGCTTCCACCATCACGATGCCGTCCCGGGTGCCGGCGACAATGATGCTCAGCTCCGAGTTCTTCGATTCTTCATAGGTGGGGTTGGCGACCGCTTCACCTCCGAGCGAGGCAACGGAAACGGCGGCGAGGATGTGATGGAAAGGAATGTCGGAGACGGCCAGCGCAGCGGCGGCGCCGACCAGGGCCAGCGGGGCGGGATCACGATCCGGCTCGGCCGACAGAACAAATGCGATGATCTGGGTCTCGCACTGGAACCCTTCGGGAAACAGCGGCCGGATCGGCCGGTCCATGAGGCGGCAGGTCAGGATTTCCTTTTCCGTGGGTCGCCCCTCACGCTTGATGAATCCGCCGGGGAAACGTCCGGCGGCATAGGTGTATTCCCGGTAGTCGACGGTCAGCGGGAAGAAGCTGACGCCCGCTTTGGGCTCTTCCATCGCGCAAGCGGAAACGAAAACAACATTGTCGCCAGAGCGAACGAGGACGGCCCCGTTCGCCTGCTTGGCGATTCGCCCTGTCTCCAGGGTGATGGTCTGACCATTCAGGTCGATTTCAACGGTATGCATTTCTATCCCTCCGCTCACCGCGGAAAGCACAAGCGAATCGCGTAGCGGCAGTCGCCAGCCTCGGTTCGCTCGGTTGACGCGGTGATTCGTGGTGGTGGAGTGGGAATAAGGCCGACAGAGGAGGCCGCATCGAGATGTCGATGGTGCGAGCCGGGCTAGCCGACACCGAGCGGGTGTTGGTGAGGTTGTCGTCCAACGCAGTCTTAGCGGCTAGGCAAAGCTCCGCACGCGGAACCAGACCTGCCGCCTCGGGAGTTCGCTCTAACGGCGAATGCCGAGACTCTGGATCAGGCTCTTATACCGCTCCGGGTTCCTCTTCTTGAGGTAATCCAGCAAGCGACGGCGGCGAGCGACCATGCCCAGGAGACCCCTACGCGAGTGGTGATCCTTCTTGTGCTCCTTGAAATGCTCGGTCAACTGCTTGATGCGAGTACTCAGGATCGCCACTTGGACCTCGGATGACCCGCTGTCCGTCTCATGACGCTGGTAGTCGGCGATAACTTTTGACTTGATCTCTGCCTCGAGTGGCATTCGGAAACGCAAACTCCTCGTCTTACCTTAATCTCTATCCGTTTCGATTCGATATCAGGATACCACAGGTAGGGGGGAGGAAAGGCCACACCCTTCCCTTGGCCATCGGACGACCACCCTCAGTGTACAACATCCCCTCTCGGGCGCGCGTGGTCTTTGCCGTGGATGCAACGCCTCCTGCGCTGATTCCACGGTGCGCGGGTCCCGGGCGAGCCGGCTGGTTGATCCCGGGGGGCGGAAGGGCAGATGTAAATTTTTTCCGGCGAGCGCTCGGCCATGGCCACCGGCCGAGCCCGCGCTGGGCGTTGCGGAGCCCACGAAACCCGTCCCCTCGAAGCCCCATGGAACCCCCATCCAGATATCGTGTTTCGGCTGGCGAAAAATCTCAAATTTTCGCGAGAGATTTGTCTCGCCTATCGCATCAATATGGTGGACATACAAAGCTTCTGTTGAAAACGCGGAAAGCTACGCTTTTAGTTGAAAACGAGGAAAATTTCCAGGTACTAAAAGTACCAAAAAATGATAAGCTGAATCCTAGTACTTATGGGAGCTGGAATCGTGCCGACTGAAAACGAGGACCACGGATCACGACATCATACTATTCCGAGCCGACCGCCCGGACCCCGCGCAGATCGTTTCCGTTCTGCTGGCCAGCCCGCACGGCGCGGACCATCGCTATTTTCAATCGCTATTCGACCATACGAATTGGAAGCTGTTCCACAGCTATACGCCCGAGGAGGCGTGCGCCTTGCTCGGTGAGGGCGCCGTTCCAGTAGTGGTAACCGACGAGGGCCACTACGGCTCCTGGAAACGGGTTCTCGAGGCTGTCGCCGCGATGAATCAGCCTTCCAAACTCATTGTGATTCCGCGTAACATTGACCGTCAGTTGTGGGCGGAAGTGCTGAATCTCGGTGGCTTTGACCTCTTGCCGCGCCCCTGGGACGGGAGCGAAGTGAGTCGTGTCCTGAGCCACGCCTGGCTCTCTTGGAAACACGACTGGGACCGCGGGATGTCTCGTCTGTCGCGAGTTACAGGATCGGCTGCCTGAATTCGGTTGGAGATACCTACTACTCCACTTACGTTCCAGCCCGCAACCGGAGGCGCGGACGGGACCGTTCCGGCCGTTGACGCTCTCTCTTTCCGGTCCCGGCGTGGCCTCCCCCTGTCGGACGTAACCTAACACCTGACCGGCACCGCAGTTAGCCACTATCCCGCCCCGATTCCGCCGCCACGGCCAGCCTCCCGATGATCCCCGAGGCCAATGATAGGATTGGCGATATGAGGAAGCTCGCGGTCCTGCTGGTGGCCCTGTCGTCGCTGGCGGGCCATCTCGTGGCCGAGGCCCCTCCGGTCGAGTTCGGACTGGCGGAATTCCGTCAGGCCGTCGAAGACCGGGGACTCCGTCCTATCCGCATCAATACCGAAATCGGCACCGGGGCGCCGGAGACCTACCGCATCACCGGCTACCGCATCCAGGGTGGTGACCTGCGGGGACTCATGTACGGTCTGCTCGCGGCCGCCGATCAGATCCGCCGCCTCGGACGCCTGGGGCCGGAAAGCGGTGACCCGGCGATCCCGGTCCGGGGTGTCCGACGCTTCCTCAACATCGCCGATCTCGACCCGGGCGGCCGCTACGGACTCGACTACTGGCGCGACTATGTCCAGATGCTCGCCCGCAACCGCTTCAACCGGCTCACGGTGACGTTCGGCTACCCTTCACCCTATCCGGCCCCGGTGCTGCCCTATCTGACCGGGGTCGAGGAATGGCCTGAAATCCGCCCCCGCGGGCTCTCCGGCCAACAACGCGAGCGGAACCTCGCCATGCTCTGCGACATCGCCCAGACGGCGGCCGACCACGCCATCGATTTCACGCTCGGCATCTGGCGCCCGGACGACCATGTCCACCCGGAGCTCTCCCCGGTGGAGGGATTCACCTCCGGCATTGCCGGCGCCTACACGAGCCGGGCGCTGGCCGTTGTACTCAGCGCCTGTCCCGCGATCCGCGGAGTCGAGCTCGAGCCGGGCGGGGAATCGCAGCCGCTCGACGTCTTCAATGAGGACGTCCTCGATGTGTTTCGCCACGCGGGCCGCCGGGTGACGCTCGATCTGCATCGCGCCTCCGCCGCGGGCCATTTCCTCGATGCCGCCGCTGAATCGGAAGTGCCGCTGCGGTTTGTCGAGCCGTTCGCGGAGGGCCGGCTCGCCTGGCCGTTCGCCTCACCCGACAGCGTGGTGGCGGGGCTCCGGCCGGGGGATCGTCACGGTGTCCTGTGGAGCCTGCGCGCGCCCGATTCCGAGCCGCCCTTTGCCTGGGGCGATCCAGATTACGTCCGGCGTGTCGTGCCCACGCTAACGCTCTCCGGCTCGCAAGGCTTCGAGATCGAAGTGCCCGTGCCGGCGGCGGACGCCCCTTCCGCGGACGGCTACGAGTTTGAGCGCCAGTGGCTCTGCTATCGCCTCTGGGGCCGGCTGACCTACGATCCGAAGGCGCCGGACCGGGTGTGGATGGCGGACCTGGAACAACGCTTCGGCGACGCGGCGGCCGACGTCCTCGAAGCCCGCCGCCAGGCGAGCCGGGCACGGAGCGAGATCGCCGCGGCCCATTGGACGCCGCCCGGTCGGAACGGGCTGGAGAACTCGATCGACTACTACTTGTCCGCGCCGTCGGGCGCCCCCCGCTACATCGCCTCCATCGAGGAGGCGGCGGCGGATCAGGTATCCGGCCGCGCCTCGGCGAAACAGGTTCCGGACGAGACCGCGGCGCGGCTTCGGGAGTTCGCCGCCGCCATCGACGCTGCTGTCGATCGCGCCGATCGCCTCCTGGGGGCGGATCACGCCGGGTGGCTCGAGACGAAGCCCGGCCTTGAAGCGTCGTCGCTCCTGGCCCGTTTCCATGCCTACCGGCTGGTCGGCGCGGAGCGATTGGCCGTCTTCTATCGGACGGCGGACCGGGCGGCGCTCGAGCAGGCCCGGAGCGAACTGTCCAACGCCGCCGAAGCTTGGGATCAGCTCGCGTCCATGCCGAATGCGCTGGTTCCGGCCGGATCGTCCGCGGGCATGCGGCGTGTCCTGAAGGCCGACGCCGAGGTGCTCGAGGAGCGTGAGTGGATGCTCGATCGCTTCGGCTCCTTCGATTACGGCTTCGACTTCGGACCCACGGCTCGGGCCGGGCTCGAACCGCGCTTTGTCGCCGGCACTCTTGGCGCCTATGACGAGGCTCGCGGATTCGGCTGGGTGAGCGAGGAGCCGCGTCCGGAAGTCGCCACGACGGACGCGCCTCCGGGCGGACTCGAGAGCCAATTGTTTCGTGATTTCATCCGCGGCCACACCCCGAAGACATTTCGCGTCCGGACAGGCGACGGCGAGTTCCTGGTGAGCCTCCTGACTCCGGATGGCAACGCGACCACGGCGCCGCGGACCCCTGTCAATGGTGTCGTCGATGTGCCTATGCCCGGCGGAGAGTGGGAGCTTAGCGGAATCATCGTCAAGCGCGTCCAGCCGGCCCCTGCTGCGGCTGTCGGGCCGGTGCCGGTCCGCCCACCCCGACCGGCGATCACCCATCGGCCGCCGGTGACCGTACGCGAGGATTCATCCCTTGCGTTGCGCCTGCTGGTGGCTCCCGCGGCCGCGGCCGCGCGCGTTCGGCTGCACTACCGTTCAGCGGGCGCGCCGGGCGAGTTCCGTACGATCGAGCAGGAAGGTGGCCAGGCCGCCTTCGAGATCCCCGGCGAGCAGCTCGGCGCCGATTGGAACCTGGTCTACTACTTCGAGGTGCTCGCCCCCGGCGGATCCGGCTGGTTCTACCCCGACCCGCACGAGCAGACGCCGTACTACGTTCTTCCGGTGGCGGCGCAGGTATCCTCCCGATAGTGCGCCGCGGCGCCGGGAACCGGCGATCCGGGGCGTTTACGCGAATGTGAACGCGGCCGGCGCGAATGTTGTCTTGCCTGGTGGGCAGGCAACAACGGTGCTGAAACCTGGCCGACTCCTTTGGCCGCGGCTCGCCGTCGGCCGAACGCTCACAAGGCGCCGCGACCAAAGGGAGCGGAGTCTGCCGTCCACATTGCGACGGGAAGGCGCGACTTTTAACGGAGCGGCCTTCGAACGGTTTTCGAGCGTGCCCACAGCACATCAAAGCGGGACCCGGACGCCCCGTTTCGGGTCTATGATCTTGAGAAGGTATCGACCATGAGGATCATCGATCTGAGTCACCCGCTGGTGGACGGGCAGCCCTGCTTCCCCGGCGACCCGGAACCGCGCATCAAACCCTATGACTCGATTGCCGAGGCCGGCTACAACACCACTCTGTTGACCATCGGCAGCCACGCCGGTACCCACCTCGACGCGCCGTTCCACTTCCTCCGCGACGGAACCACCGTGGACCGCATCCCCCTCGAGACCCTCCACGGACCCGCCGTGCTCGTCGACCTGGCACCGGAATCCGAGCTTGGCCGGGAGGCCCGGATCGGTCCGGCCATGCTGGCGCTGCACGGCGACGCCTTCCAAACCGGCGCGCGGGTGCTGCTCCGCACCGGCTGGGACAATCGTTTCGGCAAGCAGGATTTCTTCCGCGGCCACCCGTCACTCACCGAGGAGGCCGCCGAGTGGATCGCCGCCCGCAAGATCGCGCTGCTCGGGATGGACATGCCCTCACCGGCCGAAGACGGCGATGACATCCACCACATTCTGCTGGGTGCCGGGACCATTCTGGTCGAGGCGCTCGCGAACCTCGCCGCCCTGCCGCGCGAGTTCGTCTTTGTGGGCTTGCCGCTGAAGTTGAAGGGCCGCGACGGCTCCCCGATCCGAGCCGCCGCGCTGGTGTAAGGCGGACGTCCCCGTCCGCGGCCGACCTCCGGTCGGCCTTCTTGTGGCGTACCACGAAGGTTGAGCAGGGGCGCGACCGGGAGGTCGAGCGCGGGCGAGGACGCCCGCCCTACCGCACAACCTCCCCGATCGACTTCGCCTGCAGGAACTGCAACAGGTAGTCGGGACCGCCGGCCTTCGAGTCCGTGCCGGACATGTTGAAGCCGCCGAACGGATGTGACGCCCACCATGGCGCCGGTCGACTTCCGGTTGAAGTACAGGTTGCCGACGTGGAATTCGTCGGCGGCCGCTCGCCATCTTGTCGCGGTCTTCGTGTAGACCGAGCCGGTGAGGCCGTACTCGGTGTCGTTGGCCAGTTCCATGGCGTGGTCGAAGTCCCGCGCCTTGGTCACGGCGAGCACCGGTCCGAAGATCTCCTCCTGGAAGATCCGTGCTTGGCGTCGACGTCGGCCATGATCGGTCGGCTGAATGAAGTACCCGCCGCTCTTCGGTCTCGACCGCCGCGCCGCCGGTGATGAGCCGGCCTTCGCCCTTGCCCATCTTCGATGTAGCTCGAGGATCGACCTGCCGGGCGCCGCTCGTTGATGACCGGCCCCATGTAGTTGTCCGGGATCGTCCGGCGGACCCAACCTGCGATAGCCTCCGCCTTCGCCTTCAGCTTGTCGAGAAACTCGTCGTAGACCTTCTCATCGACGATGGCGCGCGAGCAGGCCGAGCACTTTTGGCCCTGGAAACCGAAGGCCGAGATGAGCACGCCCTGAACGGCGGCGTCGAGGTCGCACTCCGAATCGACGACGATCGGATCCTTGCCGCCCATCTCCGCCACCACGCGTTTGATCCAGATCTGGCCGGGCTGCGGCTTGGCCGCCAGTTCGGTTGATTCGCAGGCCGACCTCCTTCGAGCCGGTAAAGGAAATGAAGCGGGTCTTCGGATGCTCCACCATCACGTCGCCGATCTCGGCTCCGCTGCCGGTCACGAAGTTGAGTGCACTGGGGCGGAAACCCGCTTCCAGCGCAGCTTCGATGAAGATGGCGGCGTTGATGGGCGTGTCGCTCGACGGCTTCAGCACAACCGTGTTGCCCGCCACCAGCGCCGCCGTCGCCGTGCCCAGCATGATGGCCAGCGGGAAGTTCCACGGCGGAATCACCACGCCCACGCCGAGCGGAATGTAGCGCAACTCGTCTCGCTCGCCGGGAAGCTGGGGTACCGGGCCGGCGAGGCGTAGCGCAGCATCTCGCGCGCGTAGTAGTCGCAGAAGTCGATGGCCTCGGAGACGTCGGCGTCGGCCTCGATCCAGGTCTTGCCGGCCTCGTACACCTGCCAGGCGTCGAACTCCAGCTTGCGCGCGCGGATGATGGCGGCCAAGCCGCAGCAGCATGGCGGCCCGTTCGGCGGCGGGGACCTTCGGCGCCACGTCGGGAAGTAAGTCGTGCGCGGATTCGATCGCCTCGGTGGCACTCGGCCGCGGTCGCCTTCTGGAGCACGCCCACCACCTGCGCGGGCTTCGACGGGTTGACGGACTGGAAGGTGCGCCGCCGGCCTGACCCACTTCCGCCGATCAGCAGGTCATACTCCCGGCCGAACTGCGATGCGCACTTTGGCCAGGGCCGCCTGCATGGCCTTGCGGTTCTCGGGGCGTGAAAAATCGGTCCAGCGGCTCGTTCTGAATGCGGGAAGGGAATTTAGATCGGCGGCTTCTGGCCATGGCTTATCCTTCGACGCCCCTTCTACCAGCTTGCGGCCGCGGTCGAACATCTCCGCCGCTTCATCGGCGATCTTGCGGCCCTTGTCGTAGAGGTCCCGGCCACGGTCGAGCATATCGCGGCCCGATTCGGCCAGGGATTCGCGTCCTTGTCCGGTCCTTCTGCCAAGTATCTGCTTCCGGGTGTCCGTGCCTCTTTGCGGAGCGTATAGCAGTGCGATGGTCGCTCCGATGGCCGTCCCGGCGAGGAACCAAACGAGCTTCGAGGTGTTGTCTTCTGGCATGGGCTTTTCTCTCGTCGATCATTGTATCCGACACTTTGCGGCCACGCTCGATTCTTTCGCCCGGGTGAGGTGCTATTCTCTTGATATGAATGGCGAAGACGCGCTGGTAACGGTATTCCGCTCCGCGGACCCATCCGCAAGAGAGGACGCTCAGGACGTCTGCGACCTCCTCGCCGACATGGGTCTCTCTCCCGCGGTGTGGGATGACCACATGCCCGGGGTGCCGACCGGCGCCTGCGAGGTGAGAGTCCCCGCGGCGGAGGCGGAAGCCGCGGACCGCGCCATCGCCGCCGCCCAGGAAGCGGAGCCCGAGGTCGGTGATCCGTCCCACAACCTGGACCTCCAGACGATCTTCACCGCCATTGGAGCGACGGCCGAGCTCGAAGCCCTCGGCGTCAAGAACGTGCTCGAAGCCAATGGGATTCCGACGTCGTTCGTCAGCCCGCCCATGTATCCGAACCTCCGTTTCGTGGTGCGCGTCCCGAAGAACTATCTCGACCGGGCGAGACAGATTCTCGCCGAGGCCGAGGCCGCCGGTCCGGATGCCGCCGAGGAAGCCGAAAAGGCCGGCGAAGTCCCTGACGCCGACTAGTGGACTGTCGCGGCAGCTTCATTACCGGTAACGGGGTAGTTGGCCCGATGACCCGGCCGCTCCCTCACGGTCGCGATTCCGTGCGGAGAGTGTTGGTCCACCGGCAAAGAACCGCGACCGTGAGGGAGCGGCCGGCTGAGACCATGTCGAACGCCCAGGTGACGACAGATCTACTCAAACCTCGTCGCGGCTGACAGGGTGGCGATGGTCCGGCGGGCCACCCAATCTCGATCTGGACACTAAAGGCTTTCCCCGTATTGCCGATCTACTTATTAGCGGAATGGCCATTCGATTCCTTCGACGAACACGAGACGCAAGTGGCAACGTCGTCAGCGGCTTGCGCTTTTCATTGTTCAATTGTGGCGGACATCCGCCGTGGCGGTTCACTTCTCTCCTCTTGCTTCTGGCGGCGAGTGCGGTCCTCTCGGCGTCACCGGTGATGCTTCGCGAGGCTCCGGCACCTCCCGCGTCATTGGTGGACAATATTCCCGCGCCGGAGTCGAGCCCCGGCATTGGCTCGGATTTTGCGCCGGAGGTTGTCGCGAAACAAGACGCGGTCGTCGTCTTCGCCCTGGAGGGCATCGCCGGCACGCTGGTTCCGGCCGCCGCGCCTCCGGACACCGACTCCGGATGGTTCGCGCGCCTCGATGCGATCCCGGCGGAAACGCCCGAATCGCTGTTCGGCCTGAGCGTCGTCCTTTTCCTCATTGGAATTCTGGGGCAGGGTGCAATCGAAAACTGGCGGCTGCAGACACAGGCCGCCCGCTCCCGAACACGCTACTGACCCGCCCGCCGGCCCGTTCGAGAAAACAGACAGGTTCGCCGCATGCTGCGCCGAAACTTGTGCCTTGGCGGCGCTATGTGAGCGGCAAGACTCCGCTCCCTTCGGAGCCGTCAAGAAATCCCAGCCGCACCTAAGCTTTCTCAAGGCCTTCCAAGGGTTCGTATTCCTTGACAGCTCCTCCGGTCACGGCTCGCATTGAGCAAATCGTCCCGAATGGAGCCGTGACCGAAGGAGCGGTGCGGTCTTGAGAGTCTCCCTCCGGTAAACTCGTCCACCGCGACTTTCATGTCTATGGACGCTCCACCCGGCCCATGGGGACTCCTTCGGTGAAACCCCTCGGCGTCCGGTCCATTTCCACTCGCCCAGCCCGACGAAAATGCCCTATACTGGTACCAACTGAGTGTAGGTACCATAGGTACCAGAACTCGATTCCGGACGCTTGGAGGGAACGGTGGGTGTCCGATATTCTCTTGTCCTTTTGTTCTTCGTCGTCTGTATGACGGGGTTCGGCTCATCGGTGATCTACCGCGAGGCCCCCGTAGCGCCCGGTACACTCGTGAGCATGGCCGCCGCGCTGCCGGAGCGGGATGCTATGCCGGGTGTCGCTTTCACCCTCACTTTCGGTGCCAGTGACGCCGAGAGTAGCCAGCCCCGGGAGCCGTTTGCGCTGGCCGGCCTGGGCGATGGTCCGCGCTTCCGGGTGAACCTCCGTTCGGGATCCGTACAACTGTCGTCTCTCGACGCGATTCCGGCCGAGGACCCGGGCCTGCTGCTCGCCGCCAGCGGCGGACTGTTTCTGGTCGGTTTGATGTTACAGGCGATGGTGGAGAACTGGCGGCGCGAGATGGAGGCGACCCGCAAGAGACGGCATCGCCAGCGCCGCCACCGCCGGTCGTCGCTCAGTCAGCGTGCGACGGCGTCCCAGCAATAGGTCTGGGTCTCGAAGCGAACCCCGTCCGAACGCACCGTCACGAGTCCGTCCCGGCCGGTTTCGAGTACGGTAGCGTGCGCCGCGGCCAGGCCGTTCAGGACCTCGGGATGCGGGAAACGGAACGCGTTGGCCCAACCGGCCGAGATTAGCGCGAATGCCGGGCCGGCAGCCGAGAGGAACCGCGGCGTCGAGGACGTCCGGCTTCCGTGATGTGCCACCTTCAGAACGTCGACCGGCTGCGAGCGTACGGCGCGAGCGCTTCTTCCACCTCCGTCTCGATATCGCCGGTGAGCAGGAACGAGTGGCGCCCGTGGCTGAGACGCAGGACCAGTGAATCGTTGTTCGCCGCCGTTCGGCCGGACCGTCCGCCGGACAGCGGCGCCAGCACCTCGACCGCGGCCGGGCCGAACTCGAAACGGTCCCCAGCGGCCAGCGTTCGCACCTCGGCGCCCGCTTCCCGCGCCCGGGCCCGTAGCGCTTCCGTCGACGGGTCGTTGGCGTCCGCAGCGGTCCAGACTTCCCGCGGGCGGAAATTGTCGATCACCGCGAATAGCCCCCCGATGTGGTCCTCGTGGCCGTGGCTCGACACGACGACATCCAGCCGGCGGATCGAGCGGCTCCACAGATAGGGCGACACCACGTCCTCGCCGGTGTCGAGGGACGTCTTGCGCTCGCCGCCATACGGAAGCCCGCCGCCGTCGAGGACCATGGTCTCTCCGTTGGGAAAGGCCACGAACAGACTCTCGGCCTGGCCCACGTCGATGGCGGACAGCTCGAGCCACCCGGCCGGCACTTCAGGCGGGAACGGATGGGCCAGGATCGCCGCGAGCGCCACCAACGGCAGCACCGGAGCGGCCAGCCTCCAACGACCCCCGGCGCGCACACCGGCCGCCGCCGCCACCAGCGAGGACAGAAACAATCCGCCCAGCCAGCCCGGCGGCGCCGGCAACCGCAGCGACGCTTCCCAATGGGCCATGCCGAGCACCACCCACAGCGACAGGTCGACCAGCCGGCCCGCCACGCCGGCCACCGGCGCCCAGCCCGTCACGATGCCCGTGAAACCCGCCGGAACCGCCAGCGACATCAGCGGCACGACGATCGGATTGGCCAGCAGGCCCGTGAACGAGACCCGGTGGAAGTAGACCGCCATGGGCAGTGCGAGGCCGATCTGGATCACCGCCGAGACCACCGCCAGCTCGGCCATCCGGGAGAGCGCCCACCACACCCCGCCAATTACCGCCAGGAACCAACCCTCCGGCAGCCGCAGCCAGAGCGCGGCCGTCTCCGCCAGCAGCCGCAGCTCGATCCGCAACTGGGCGCTGGGCGGTGGCAGGTGCAGGTCGCGATCGACGTCCCTCAAGCCGCGCACGGCCCGCAGGTCGCGAAACGGAGCTTCTTCGAGCATCGGGACAGCGAAGGCGCCGATCATCGCCACGGCCAGGAACGACAGGTGGAAGCTCGCCTCGAACAACTGTCCCGGATCGGCCACCAGGAACCCGATGGCCACCGCCGCCAGGATATTCAGCAGCCGCCGCCGGCGAAAGAACCAGGAGGCGATCAGGAACAGCGTCAAGCCCGCCGCGGCCCGGACCACCGGCGTGTTCGATCCCGTGACCAGGGCGTAGAGCCAGGCGGTGCCCGTCGTCAGCACGATCCGCCAGCCCAACGGCAACGCCACCAGCCGAAACAGCCAGTAAAGAAAGGCCGCGAGCACCGCCAGATGCAGCCCCGAGATCACTAGCGTGTGGTACGTCCCGGTGCGCTGGAAGCTGTCTTTCCAGATCTCCTCGAGCTGCGACTCCTCGCCGAGCAGCACCGCCCGCAACATGGCCAACCGCTCGGGCTGCCCGGTGTACATCTCTTCGAGGCGTCGCAGGGAAGCAGCGCGGATCCCGTGGATCGCACCCCAGAAGCGCGACCCGCAGCGCCCCGGCAGCCGCGTCACGTCGTCCGGCGAGCTGACGCTGATGGTCCAGAAGATGTTCTGCCGCGCCAGGTAGTGCGCGTAGTCGAATGCGCCCGGGTTCTGGAAATTGTGTGGCGGCCGGATGTGGCCCGTGATGTCGATGCGGGTGCCGTAGGGCAGTTCGAGCGGCGTCTTGTTCTCGTCGTAGTAGATGTTCACCCGGGCGCGTGCTTCCCGGTCGAGCTCGGCGACCAGGCTCTGCCGTCCCGCCGTCAGGACCGGCGCCTCGACGACACATCCCTCGACGACGACGTTCTCCCGCGGACCGGCATCGATCGTCGGCGGCGGACCGGGCCGGTGCAGACAGTCCACGACGGCGCCGCCGAAGGCCACCGCCACGAGCACGCACAGAATGGCCATCCGCCGGTGTCCCCGCCATGCCGCCAGTGCGGCGAGCAGCAACACGGCGCCAGCGGCGGCGGCCGACTCGCCGAGCCCGATTCCGCCCACCTGCGAGGCGGCGATACCGGCGGCCAGGGCGCCCAGCGGCAATAGGAGTGGTTCGCGCACGTCTCCGAAAAGTTAGTTCCACGCGCCCGGCGGGCCTCTCAGTCAATCCTTGCATTCGTGCTCCCCGGCGGCCGGCTCGTGCTACTTTGGAAGGCATGCGGTTCCTCATCATGATCCTCGGCATGAGCCTGACCTTCAGCCTCTCGCTCAACGCGGCGGGAGAGCTTTCCGGCCGTCGTGCCCCCGGGTTTGCCCTTCCGGACGAGAACATGCAGTTCCACGATCTGGCGGACTACCGCGGTAAGGTGGTGCTCCTCGAGATCATGCTGAGCCAATGCCCCAACTGCCAGAAGCTGGCGGGCACCCTTGCAGGCATCAAGGAAAAGTACGGTGACCGGGTCGCCGTCGTCTCGGTAGTCAACCCCCCCGACAACCGGGCCACGGTAACGGAGTTCAAGAAGACACACGGTTCCGCCGGGCCTATTCTGTTTGATTGCGGACAGATGGTCGGTTCCTATATGATGCCCAGTCCGGAGCGTCCGCGCATCCACGTCCCGCACCTGTTTCTGATCGATGCCGCCGGAATGATCCGGAACGACTTCGATTACACCAGCACGGACATCTTCGAAGGGAAGGGCCTCGCCGAGGAGATCGATCGCCTCCTCGCGAAGTGACGGACAAATCAAGACCGATGCCGTCGGGGAGCCGAAGATAATGATCCCGTTGATAACAAGGGAGGCCTAATGCCGAACGACACGCTGACTATTACAGATAATCGCACTGGAAAAACCTACGAAATCCCGATCACGCACGACACCATTCGCGCCATGGACCTGCGCCAGATCAAGGTTGCCGAAGACGACTTCGGAATGATGACCTACGATCCCGGCTATGTGAACACCGCAGCCTGCAAGAGCACAATCACCTACATCGATGGCGACCGGGGCATCCTCGAGTATCGCGGCTACCCCATCGAGCAGTTGGCCGAGAACAGCAGCTTCCTCGAGACGGCCTATCTGACCGTGAACGGTGAGTTGCCTACCCAACCCCAGCTCGACAAGTGGACGGACGACATCCGCGAGCACACATTCCTGCACGAGAACATCAAGAAGTTCATCGACGGCTTCCGCTACGATGCCCACGCCATGGGGATGTTCGTCAGCACGGTGGCCGCGATGTCCACGTTCTATCCGGAATCGAAGCAGATCATGGACAAGGAGACCCGGCGCGAGAATATGTTCCGGCTCATCGCCAAAGTGCCGCTGGTCGCTTCGTTTGCCTTCCGCCACGCCAAGGGCATGCCGTACGTCTACCCCGACGGCAACCTCTCCTACACGGGCAACTTCCTGCGGATGCTGTTCATGCGCCACGAGCCGCACTATGAGCCCAATCCGGTGCTCGAGCGGGCCCTGGACATCCTGTTCATCCTTCACATTGATCATGAGCAGAATTGTTCGACTTCCACCATGCGGCTCGTTGGCAGTTCGCAGTCGGATCCCTTCTGCTCGCTGGCCGGCGCGGCCGCGGCCCTCTATGGCCCGCTGCACGGCGGCGCCAACGAGGCCGTGCTCCGGATGCTCGCCGAGATCGGCGACGTCAAAAACATCCCCGCCTACATCGAGCGCTGCAAGAAGGGCGAGCTCCGGCTGATGGGCTTCGGCCACCGGGTCTACAAGAACTACGATCCGCGCGCCCGCATCATCAAGAAGGCCGCCGAAGACGTCTTCGAAGTCACCGGCCGCAACCGTCTGCTCGACATCGCCATCGAGCTCGAGCGCATCGCCCTCGAGGACGACTACTTCGTCAAGCGGAAGCTCTACCCGAACGTCGATTTCTACAGCGGCATCATTTATCAGGCCATGGGCTTCCCGGTCGAGATGTTCCCGGTCCTGTTCGCGATCCCGCGCACGGTCGGCTGGCTGGCGCAGTGGGAAGAGATGCTGCTCGACAAGGATCAGCGGATCGGCCGTCCGCGGCAGATCTTCCTCGGTGAGCGCGAGCGCGAATTCGTCCCGATGGACAAGCGCTAGCCTCTCCGCGGCTCCCGTTCTCATATCTCCGGCGGGAGCGGCTCCATCTTCCAGGTGTAGCCGCTCCCGCCTGTTTCTATCCTTCCCTGCCGCCGCCCCCTTGTCGAACTTCCGCCCTCAGTTCCCCTCCGCCCACCGGGGACCGCACCGGACCGCCCACGATCCCCGTTCCCTCCGCCGCCGTGAAGCCACCTCCCCAGCCTCCCGTTCGCTGGTAGTCTGGTTATATGGTGTGGCGTCTCGTGCTGGCGATCCTGCTCGCCGCCACGACCGTCTGCGGCGGGGACATCCACAACGCGGCGCGGTCCGGCGATATCGCCCGCATGCGCGAACTGCTCGCCGCCGGTGAGCCGGTCAACGCCAAGGACAGCCTCGGCGGAACGCCGCTCCACGACGCTGCCTGGAGCGGCAACGAGGAGATGGTCCGGCTGCTGCTGAGCCACGGCGCCGATCCGAACGCCCGGCACGCCGAGGGCGGCTCCACTCCCCTTCACTACGCGGTTATCACGGGCAACGCCGAGATTACGGGACTGCTGATCGACAACGGCGCCGACATCGATGCCCGGAACGCCTCCGGAGCCTCGGCTCTGCACCTGGCCGCCAGCCGGGGATTCTCGCAGGTCATCGCCGTGCTGATCGAGCGCGGGCTGGACGTCGAGGCGCGCGACAAGAACGGTATCACCCCGCTGGGCGAGGCCTGCTGGAAGGGACAGGCCGAAGCGGCGAGGATGCTGCTCGACGCCGGCGCCAATGTCAATCCCGCCGGCGGAGATCGCAGCCCACTGCACTTGGCGGCCACCAAGGGCTACTCGGACGTCGTGGAACTGCTGCTCGATCACGGTGCCGACCAGGACGCGCGTAGCGCCGACGGCGAGACGGCGCTCGATGTCGCGCTGCGGTTCCACCAGGAGAAGGCGGTCCGGATCCTGCTCGGCAAAGGCGCCAGGCCCCGCGACGGTGGTCGGGAGCCGCTCCGCAACGCCGTCCTTCGCGGGGAGGAGCCGATCGTCCGGCTGCTGCTCGAGAATGGCGTCCCGGCCGGTGCGACCACCGACGATGGATCGACGCTCCTGCATGAAGCGGCCCTCAAGGGCTTTGCCGGCGTCGCCGGGCTCCTGATCGAGCACGGGGCCGATCCGAATGCGCCGAACGCTTACGGCGCCACGCCGCTCCACGATGCGGCAGTCGGCGGCAATGCGGGTGTGGTGGCGCTGCTGCTCGACCATGGCGCCAAGATGGAAGTGACCGAGTCGGAGACGGGTGCGACGCCGCTCCATCAGGCGGCCGAGTGGGGCCGGCTGGCGGCCGCGGAAACCCTGCTGAACCGCGGCGCGAATCCTAACGCAAAGAACAGCGCCGGCGAAACCCCGCTCACCGCCGCCATCGCCAACGGTTACGACGTCCTGGCCCGCCTGCTCCGCTCAAAAGGCGCCCACGAGTAGCCGCCCCGGCGCGAATACTTGGTTCCCGCCACTGACCTCCCGGCCAATGCGCTTCTGTGCTTCGGCAAGGGCCGAAACGGCATCGTCGAGGGAAACGTCATTGCCGATTTCCATAACGTCAACGTCGCTTCGCGCGCTCTCCCGGCCGGCCGCGACAGGGCCGTAGACGAACGCGATGCGGACTGCGGGAACAAGGGGCAGGAAGCTGTGAAAGAATCCGGGAACTGCCCCAGCGCGCTTCAGTCCCCGGCCGGACCTCGCATCTGGACGGCACAGCCATATGGGGCCGCCGCCCCGGCTGCGGGTGGCCTCCCAGGCCCCCCTGCCGAACGTCCGATCGATGGCGGCGTTCAACGGAGCGCAATGGGACGTCGGACTCTCTGTCGCGCTCCTAATCGATTCACCGGCAGGCGAAACCGCCTGCCCCACGGGGAGGCGATCCACTTTCCTACACCGGCAGCCGCAATTGCGCTACACACCCGCGGGCGTCGTCTCTGTTCTCCAGGGTCACTGTCCCGTTGTGGTTCTCGGCGATCTGCCGGCAGAGCGCCAGGCCGATGCCGGACCCGCCGGGCTTTGTAGTGAAGAACGGCACGAACAGGTTCGCTGTGTTGGCCAGTCCTGGACCCTCGTCCTCCACCCACACGACCAGGAACGAATCGTCGCGCCGCCACCCCACGCGGACCGAGCCGCCCGTCTCCCGCGACGCGTCGACGCCGTTGCGCACCAGGTTGATCAGCGCCTGGTCCAACTGGTCGCCGTCGCCCTGGATCGTGAGGTGGGGGCCCTCTCCGAGCTCCACCGCCATTCGCGTCTCGAGCGCTACCACCCGCTTGATCCAGGCGTCGACGTCGAGTGGCCCCATGCGCGGCTCCGGCATCCGGGCGAGCTTCGCGTAGGCGTTCATGAAGCGGCCCAGCGACTCGGCGCGCGAGCCGATCACCGTGAGGCCGCCGGTCATGTCCTCCCGCCAGTCGTCCGGCGGCGGTTCCCGGCTGATGATTCCCCGCAGGCTCGCGGCAATCGACATGATCGGCGTGAGCGAGTTGTTCAGCTCGTGGCCCATCACCCGCACCAGGCGCTTCCACGCCTGGACCTCCTCGGCGCGCAGCGTCCGGGTGAGGTCGGTCAGTACCAGTAACTGGTGCGGCTTGCCATGTTCGCGGAAATGGCTGACGCGGACGCCCCAACGGCCGAAGCCGGCGGGGAAGGTGAGCGGCAGCGGCTCGCCGATGGTCGCCCACCAGGCACTCGGCCAGGTTGACCTCGCGGGCGGTGCGTCCCAGGAGCCGCTCGGCGGGCTGCGCGAGCAGCTTCTCGCCGGCCCGGTTCACCAGGCGCAGCCGCTGCTCGTCGTCAAAGGCGAACACGGCCACGTCGATCTCCGCCATCACGGTGCGCAGGAGCGTTGACGCCTCGAGCGCGCCCAGCCGCTGCTCGTGAAGTGTCGCGCCGAGCTCGTTCATCTCGGCGAAGACCTCGTCGAGCACGTCGCCGCGCTTGCTGCCGCGGGCGCGCACCGAAAAGTCGCCCTCCCGCAGCGCGGCCAGCATGTTGGCGGCGGTCTGCAGCGGCCGCACGATGCGGTCGCGCACGGCGAGCGCGCAGCCGAGCCAGCCGCCGACGATCAGCAGGGTCGCGGTCCACTGCACCTTGACGGTGTAGTCGTAGGTCCAGAGACAGTAGAGCGACGCGCCGACGCCGATCAAGCCGCCGGCCAGGGCGAGCAGCGTGAGCCGGTCCTCATAGGGAACGCGGAAACGGCGCGGCGGGGTGTCGGCGGTCATAGCCCGTAGCGCTGCAGGCGGCGGTAGAGGGCGCTGCGGCTGAGTCCGAGGGAGGCGGCCGCCTGGCTGACGTTGCCGTTGTGGCGGGCCAGCGTCTTCTTGATCAGGAAGCACTCGACGTCCTCGAGGCTCATCTCCTCGAGCTTCGCGGCGCCGTCGCGCGGGTGCTGGAGCGCCAGGTCCCGGGCCCGGATCTTGTCACCGTCCGCCATCAGCACGGCGCGTTCCACCGCGTGGTCGAGCTCGCGGATATTGCCCGGCCAGGAGTGCGTGCAGCAACTGTTGCATCGCGTCCGTCTCGAAGCCGGAAAGCTGCTTGCGGTAGCGGATCGAATGCTGCTTCAGGAAGTGGGCGGCCAGGGGCGGGATATCTTCGCGGCGGTTGCGCAGCGCCGGGACGTGGATCTCCACCGTGTTCAGCCGGAAAAGCAGGTCTTCGCGGAAATGGCCGGCGCCGACCTCCGCCCGCAAGTCGGCATTGGTCGCCGAAATGATCCGCGCGCTCACCCGCCGCGTACGGGACGACCCGACGCGCTCGAACTCGCCCGCTCTCGATCACCCGCAGGAGCTTCGCCTGCTGGTTGAGCGGCACGTTGGCGATCTCGTCCAGGAACAGGCTGCCGCCGTCGGCCAGCTCGAACCGGCCGACACGATCGGACTTGGCGTCGGTGAACGCGCCCTTCACGTGGCCGAACAGCTCGCTCTCGAAAAGCCCCTCGCTCAAGCCGCCCGTGTTCACTGTCACCAGTGACTTGGCGCGCGCGCGGGCTCACCGCGTGCAGCCGCTGCGCGACCAGCCCCTTGCCGACGCCGTTCTCGCCGGTGATCATGATGTTGGCATCCGACGGGCCCACCTTGCGGATCACCTCGAGCACCGGCTGCATTGACTGCGCTTGCGCGATCATCGCCGGCGCGCCGTCGGCCTTGAGCATGCGGTTCTCGGCCTCGAGCCGCTGGCCGCGTTTGAGCGCGCGGCTCAGCTCCACCTGTGTCGTGAGGATGCTGAGCAGCCGCTGGTTCTCCCACGGCTTCTGGACAAAGTCGCGGGCCCCGCGCCGCATCGCCTCGACGGCCAGCTCGATGGAGCCCCAGGCCGTCATCACGACGATGGGGAGCGTCGTGTCGAGCGCGCGCATGCGCTGGAGCAGGTCGAGCCCCTCCTCACCGGAGGTGGTGTCTCGCGTGTAGTTGAGATCGATGAGCGCGACCTCAAACTCGCCGCCTTCGAGCGCCGCCAGGATGCCCGCCGGGGAGGAGGCCGACTCGATCGCGAAGCCTTCGGGTTTGAGCAGGAGGCGGAGGGCGGCGAGAACGTCCTGCTGGTCGTCGGCGATCAGGATTCGTGCGTCTGGCATGTATCGCTACTATTCATAGCGCAAGATCCGGTGGGCGGGGACCCCGGGGCAAAGAGCGGAGTTGACGCTCCGCTCACTCATAACCCACGCGCCGAGCCGTCAAACGTAGGGCCCTCGTCCACGACCGCGCCGGACCTCCCGGTCCGGCTCTCTGATGCCCGGAACAATGGCGACAAGGACGCCGGTCCGGAAACCCGCCCGTTCACGCGAAGCTCTGCAACACCTCCTCGGCCGAGCCGTCCTTCTCGATCCAGCCGTCCTGCAGATAGATGATTCGATTCCCGTAACCGGCGTTCTTCTCCGAGTGGGTCACCTGGATGATCGTCGTCCCCTCGTCGTTCAGCTTCTTGAACAGGTTCATGATCTCGGCGGCCTGCGATGTGTGCAGGTTGCCGGTGGGCTCATCGGCCAGGATCACCTTCGGGTTCGCAATTACCGCGCGCGCCACCGCGACAAGCTGCTGCTGGCCGCCGGAAAGCTGATTGGGGAAGAGATCCTTCTTACCCACGATCTGGAAGCGATCCAGGACGTCGGCCACAATGCCGGCGCGCTCGCTGCCGCGGAGGTTGCGATAGGAGAGCGGGAGGTCGAGGTTCTCGTAGACGGTCAGGTCGTCGAGTAAGTGGTAACTCTGGAACACGAAGCCGATGTATTGCTTGTTGAGCTCGATGCGCTGCCGCCCTGAGAGCTTGTGAGCCGGGTGCCCGTCGAGCCAGTACTCACCGCTCCAATCGCCGTCAAGCATGCCCAGGATGGCGAGCAGCGTGGACTTCCCGGCTCCGGACGGCCCCATCACCGTGACGAATTCGCCTTCCTTGATGTCGAAGGTGATGCGGCGCAGGACGAAGAAGTCGCCGGCCTTCGTCCGGAATGCCTTTTCGAGGTTATTAAGTCGGATCATGTGAATACCGTTCTGTAGGCGAGGTCAACATCATTCTATTCGCATCGCCGTGTTGGGGTGCGGTTTTCCAGTCTGTACGGCCGGCTGGAGAGACGGCGCCGTCGGGATCCCCGCCCCCATGCCAGGCGCCGCGGCCGCGAGCAGTGCCACGCTACCCCGCCGGACGCGGCCACCCTCGGACTGTCGAAACGCTCCTGCCGGCATGGCTCTCCGCGCCAGCGGTCAGTACTAACTCGCTAGCGGCGGTGGCCGCGGTCCGGGCGCCGGCGCCCCCCCTGTGCCGTTCGCCGTGTTCCCGCCTAGACCGGCACTTCCTCGACGCTCTCGTCCACCACGCGGCCGTCGAAGAGGTGGATGTTCCGGTCGGCGTAGCTCGTGTAGCGCGGGTCGTGCGTCACCATGCAGATGGTGGCGCCGTTCCGGTGGAGCTCGCGCAGCAGGTCCATCACGGCCTCGCCGTTCGGCCGAATCGAGGTTGCCGGTGGGCTCGTCGGCGAGCAGGATGGACGGCTCCCCGACCAGGGCCCGCGCCACGGCGACACGCTGCTGCTGGCCGCCGGAGAGCTGCGAGGGATAGTGCTTCATCCGGTGCGACATGCCGACCTTCTCGAGCGCCTCCTGGCAGCGGCGCTTGCGCTCGGCGCCGCCCATGCCGCGGTAGGTGAGCGGCAGCTCGACGTTCTCGTACACGTTGAGGTCGCCGATGAGGTTGAAGGCCTGGAAGATGAAGCCGATCTCGCGGTTGCGGATGCGCGCCCGCTCGCTCGGCTTGAGGTTCTCGACGTTCTTGCCGTTCAGCGTGTAGGAGCCATCGGTGGGCGTGTCGAGCAGCCCCAGGATCGACAGCAGCGTCGACTTGCCGCAGCCGGACGGGCCGGCGATCGAAACATACTCGCCGCGTGCGATGTGGAGATGGATCCCGCTTAGCGCGTGCGTTTCCACCTCCTCTGTGTAGAAGACCTTCTTGATCCCGTCCAGCCTCAGCAATTTATCGTTGTTCTCGCTCATGCCTATAACTTCCTCGTCGCACTCCCTACCTGATTACTACGCGCCGTCAGTCCAAACGCACGCGATCGTACGCGTCCCAATTCGACATATCCGACAAAATCACGCGATCGCCGACCGACAGCCCTTCGACGATCTCGATCGTATTCACCGAACTGCGGCCCAGCCGGACCTGGGTCCGCTCCGCTTCCTTGCCGTCGGCCGTGAGCTTGAACAGGCCCACCAGACTCTCCGGCTGCCCGAACGCCGGACGGCCGACATACAACACGTCATCCAGCCGCTCGAGCTCGATGGTGCCGTCCACGCTCAGGTCCGGGCGGGCGCCCTGTGGCAAATCGCCCGTCAGCCGCACGTCCACCAGCACCGTTCCCTCGCGAACAGCCGGGTCTATTCGTGATACGACGCCAGCGATCACTCCGTTCCGCGTATCTATCGAAGCCTTCTGTCCGATCTGCACATCCTTGGCCTGGGTCTCGGCGATTCTGAGCTCGGCTTTCAGGTTCTCCGGCTGCGCCACCTTGGCCAGAATCGTGCCCGGAGCTACCTGTTCGCCGACCTCCAGCTCCAGCTCCTGCAGCACGCCGTCGGATGCCCGCCCGCACGCGCAGATCCTCCACTTGCTGCATCTTGAGATTGTGCAGTGCCCGGAACCTCTCGACTTCGGCCTGTTGGACGGCCAACTGCGCCGTGGTCGCCCGCGAATGGATGTCCAGCTTCTTCCGCTCGATCTCGAGGCGCTTGCCCGACTCCCGCGCGGACGTCTGCGAGAGCTTCAGGTCGATCTCGGGCACCAGCCCTTCCTTGGCGAGCAGCTCGTCGCGGTCCGCGTGGAGCTTCGCCTGCTCGTGTTCCGACTCGACGCGGGCCACCTCGCTTTCCTGGTTGAGCTCCTGGCTTTCGAGCTGCACCCGCAGGTCCTCGAGCCGCGCCTGCGCCCCCCGGAGCTGCGATTCCGCCTCGACGGCTTCGAGCTGCAGCTCGGGATTGCTCAGCACCAGCAGCACCGAATCCGGTGTCACCTCGGCGCCCGGCCGGATCACGATCCGCTCCACGCGTCCCTGGTTCTCGGCGGGGATGAACAGGATCTCCTCGGGCACCAGCGTGCCGAGACCGCGCACCTGGCGCAGCATCGGTCCGCGCTTGACGGTGTCCATCCAGACGGTGGACTCCTCCACCGTGGGAGCGGCCGGCTTCAACCGGCTCAATCCGTAAGTGGTCGCGCCGATGCCGACCACCAGCACCACTCCTATTACGGTGCGCCGGATCCACCGGTTTCGCGCTGCGTTCTTCCGAGGCTTATCCATGCGAGCAATGATATTGCACGAGCATGGCCAACCGCGCAAACCCCTGATTTCGCGCGAAGGAATTGATGCTACAAGGACTTAGGGCCGGCTTCGCAGTGTCCGCTTGTGGGACGGTCCTGTTCGCTTTGGGCGGGAGGGTCTCAGCGGGGCCCCGCGCGGATCCGAGTGGAACAAGGATGAGACTCACATAGGCCGGATCCTCGTGGCGGAGCGACAGATCCGCCTCCCCCGACCCACGCCAGTTCCCCCGTTTCTCGCCAGAAAACCGGTTTGTTTCACACCATCCAGACGCCTCGACTCCCGCAGCATCTTGACACGGATCTCCTGCGTTCCTGGTCTCTACCCGGGTGGTGAGGATGGGATTCTAACGATTCGAACACGCGATTCGCTCGCAAAGTCTGTAAGCTGCAAATTGCACATTCCAGGGAATGCCACGAAATGGGCGGCCCAACCGGACCATCAGGACTCCCTCGGGTCGAGGCTTGCAGATTTCAGGCGTTCGGCCGACAGCGAGCCGTGACCGAAGGGAGCGGGGCATACGCCCCGAGTCGGCGTCACGCCCATTTTTCGCGAGGACCATCGCCTGACCCGCAACGGGACCTCCCGAATGCGGCCTGCCCGCCTCTCCGCGCACCGGCCGGTTCGTGTTGTGCGCACCCTCGCAAACGAACGATCCTCTACACAGCCGGCCGCGACGGCAGGTTCGCCACCGTCAGCCAGAAGACCTCGATCTGGTGGATCCTGTCGGACAGCTCCGCAAACCCCGACGGCTTGGTGACGTAGCAGTTGGCCCGCGCGTCATAGGCCTGGCTGATGTCGCTGTCGGCCGCCGAAGAGGTGAATACCACCACCGGAATCAGCCGCAGCCGGCGGTCGGCGCGGATCTCGGTCAGCACTTCGTGGCCGTTTTTCCGGGGCAGGTTGAGATCGAGCAGAATCAGATCCGGGATGGCGCTGTCTTCTGCCTCGCGGAGGAAGTCGATCGCCGCCACGCCGTCCTCGGCCACCTGGATGTTCTTCGCCACCACACCCTCGCGCAGTGCTTCCATCGCCAGCCGGACGTCTCCCGGGTTGTCCTCCACGATCAGCACCTCGAAGGGCTTCGACCGCGCGAATCGGCTCATGTGACGGGCACACTCTCCTTCGGGATCGTGAAGTAGAACGTGGAGCCGCGTTCGGGAGCCGATTCGACCCAAATCTGTCCGCCATGCCGCTCGACAATCCGCTTGCAGAGGGCCAGCCCGATGCCGGTTCCCGGGTACTTGTTGGCGCCATGCAACCGCTGGAACATCTGAAAAATGCGGTTGGCGTGATGTGGGTCGAAACCTATCCCGTTATCGGTCACCGCAAACTGCCACATGTGATCCTTATCGGCCACCGAGACGTGGATCTTCGGCGGAGTATCGGATCTGAATTTGATCGCATTGCCGACGAGGTTCTGGAAGAGCTGGCCGAGCTGTGTATCGTCGGCCGGAATCACCGGCATCTCGTCGCAGGTCACCTCGGCCTGCTGCTCGTCAATCGCCGCCCGCAGGTTCAGCAGCGACTGCCGCAGCACGCTGCTCGCATCCACCGGCTCCAGGTTCTTGCCCTGCGTGCCGACCCGCGAGTAGGCGAGCAGCCCGCGAATCAGGTTCTGCATCCGCTTGGCGCCGTCGACGGCGTACTGGATGTATTCATCGGCATCGGCGCCGAGCTTGCCCTCGTAGCGCCGCGCCAGCAGCTCCACAAAGCCCCGGACCATCCGCAGCGGCTCCTGCAGGTCGTGCGAGGCGACGTAGGCGAAGTGCTGCAGGTCGCGGTTGCTGCGCTCCAGGTCGGCGGCGTAGTGGCGGATCTGCTCGTCGGCGCGCTTGGTCTCGGTGATATCGACGATCTGGCTGATCTGGTACTGCCCCTGTCCGCCCGCGTCGCGCACCACCGAGGCGCTCCACATCACCGGCACGTAGGCCCCGGACTTGTGCCGTAGCCGCAGCTCCGTCTGCGCGGCGGGCCGCGTGGGGCGCCGCGCCACGATGTGACCCTCGTCGGGATGGACGAAGTCCGGCCAGCGCATCCGCAGCAGCGACGCCTCCTCATGCCCGAGCATCCGGCAGAAGGCCGGATTGACGCGCAGGATCCGGCCCTCCAGGCTGCTGATCGCCATGCCGATAGGCGCGTAGAGGAAGGCGCTCTGGAACCGTTCCTTGCTCTCCCGAAACGCCTCGATGATCAGGTTGCGCTCGGTGACGTCGGTGAGCATGCTGATCACGCCCTGGACCTCGTTCTCATCATCGGTCAGCGGCGCGCAGTAGACGCGCAGGTCGACCGTCGCGCCGTCCTGCCGCTCCTGGGTCACCTCGGCGCCCATCACGCCGCCCCGTTGCAGGGCCTGCTCGAGCAGCCCCGCCAAGCCGTCCTTGGCGCCGATCACCGCGGCCAGCCGGTGTCCCAGCATCTCGTCCCGGCTCCAGCCGAGCACCTCCTCGGCGGCCGGATTCCAGACGTCCACTATCCCGTCCCGGTCAATCACCGTCACCGGCAGCGGCGCGCAGCGGATCAGCGCCGTCAGGATCCGGTTGGCCGAGTGCAGCGCCTGTTCGGCCCGGCTGCGGGCCCGGCGCAGGCGCTTCTCCCCGACGATGTTCGACAGCGTCAGCGGCAGGACCCCCAGCCGGTCCTTATAAACCACGCCCGCGACGCCGCGATTGAGAAAGGTTGAGATGGCCTCCTCGCCCGGGTAGTCGGTCACCAGCAGCACGGGTGGCGCCTGCGGTTGCCGCTCCAGAAGATCGAGCACGCCGGCGGCGGACCAGTCGCCGAGTTCGGCGGCCGTCAAGATAACGTCGTAGGAGCCGGCCGCGATCAACTCCCCGAATTCGGCCGGCGAGGTGGTCAGGTCGGCCTGGGCCAGAATGCCGGCCTGATCGAGCGAAGCCAGTGTCCGCGCGGCATCCTCGGGATTCGGCTCCAGGTGGAGAATGTGGAGCGGAGCGCCTGTCTCATCGGGCCACACAGCGGCTACGTCACCCGATGGGATCTGCGCAGTGTGGTTCGGGGGGGCGGCGACGGAGCAGTGGTTGTCGTTCATGTCCTGGCAAGCTAGTGCCTTCGCCAGGACGGCGATCTCTCTGAAAATGAAGGGGACAGCCCCCGGAATGGGGAATCCTACCCCATGTCGCCCGGTTTTTCCAGGAACCATTGGGAAGGCGCACTGCAGCGGGGCTCCCGCGCTGGAGGCGAGTGGAACAAGGAGAGTCCCAGCGGCCAGGGCGGATAGCCCGATCCGCCTCCCGAACATGGTCACCCGTCCTACCGGGGACATTGCGGGCTACCGTCACGCATCCACCCTAACCCTTCCGCAGCGGTGTCCCCTCGCAACGGGACCTTCGAGTACCCCTTGCTTGCCTGTATCTCGTTGCTATGGAAGGGGATCTCAGACGAGCGGCCGCGGTGTTTAAGCTCTGCTCTTTCCTGTCACCGACAAGCCTGACCGCTCAAAGTTTCGCGGAACCGCGGTGATATCCGGCCGCTCCCGCCTGCGAGGGATCCCCGGATCCGTCTCGATCGACGCAGCTAATCGCCGAAAGCTACCGACCCCGACCACCGCCGGAACCGCCCCGGCCAATCGCCGAGCTGCCGCCGCGCACTGCCGGTCCGGGAGCACTCACCGCCGGGCCCGGAGCGCCGGAACCACCGCCGCGATGACCGCCAATGCCGACTCCGCGGACGCCGGTTGATGCGCCGGCTGAACTGCCCGAAATTCCCGAACCACCCCCGTAACCGGCGGCGCCAACCGACACCGGCGGCGCGGAGTACACAACGTACACCCGCCGCGGACTCCAGTACGAATAGCCGAACGGACTCATAAACGATCCGTAGCTCGGTACGAACGTGAACATCCCGAAGTAGGGATTCCAGGCCCACCCGCTGCTGTTCCAACTCGAGCCCCAGTTATTCAGCCGCCGGGCGGCCGAGAGGTTCGCCATCGCCAGGTAGCCGGACCGCCGCGAGCTCCAGCGGTACAGCGCATCGTCCTGTTTGGCGTCAAACTTGGCGGCGACGAGAGTATCTTCCAGCTCGACCACACGATTCTTCTTGGCCAGCAGTTCGCGGCCGTCCTCGCGGACAGCGGCCTTGCCCTTGTAGACGCGCAGTTGCGCCGGATCCGAATCGAAGCGGTACAGGCCCGGTTTCCGCAGTTCCACGGTGGCGTCGCCCTGGAGGAAGGTGACCTTATTCCCGTCCAGGATCTCCATCACCTCGACGAGCGCCGAACCGTCGCGAACCTTGACGCGGGTATCGCTCAGCTCGTTCGAAACCATCTCCACCGAGCTATCCTCGGCAATCCGCAGGATCACGCCGGGGGTCAACAGAATCTCGGCCCGTCCTTCGCCGGTCTTGAAAACGTCTCCGGGCTTCAACTGGTAAAACTTCGAGTGTTCGACAACGAGCTTTTCGCCATCCACGAAAGCCGTGCCTTCCACGTAGTGAACGGCGCCGGAGCGAGCCGAGACAATCGATTGGGCGCCGGCCGGGACGGCTAGCAACGCCGCGGTCAGCGGCAGCAGCAGATGTCTCATTCGCATACCAGTCTCACCTCACTAGGCCCATAGTTGCCTGTTCTTGGGATGCGTGTCAACAGATTAACGTTACGGCCCGGTCGTCGGCCCCCCGTTCAAGCTGGCCCCCGGTTGATGATTCGAGTCCTCGGGTTCGTCCTAAAAATGATCGGACAGGAAGACCAGTTGCGCCGGAACGAGAACCCTCTCGCCGGTTGCATAATCGGTCGCCGGCCACCACTGGTACCGGCCGCCTCGCACGTCTCGGACGTATCCGTCGACACTGGCCACCTGCTCGCGACTCCAGGAGCGGAACAGCGCCGGATCGCAGCATGTGGCGGCCGAGTACTCGCCAGCGACAAAGCACTCCGGCTGTGGATTCTGCAGGCAGAGGCGCTCGAGGCACTCGGCAACCGCCTTGACGCGCGCCACCGAGTCCTCGCCATCATAGCCTTGGCCGAAGACGCCGGCGACATCCAGCCGGCCCACTCGCCGGGCCAGCTCGACGCCGTACTCCCGGGCGTCGGAGATCCCCCCGATGATGGCCACCCGGCGCCGGACGCCCGCTTCCTTAGAGGATGTCCAGCCCAACAAGCAAAGTGGTCATCGACCCGTTGTATTCGTCCCGCAGCAGCTTCGCTCCCGATGGAAGGCGGACCGGCTCGAGCCGGGCCGTGAACGGTTCCTTGTCCTCGAGCGCCCCGGCCGCCTCCTCCAGGCTCACCCCGCACTGCCGGGCGGCGGCGATGGCGGCGACCACCGATGTCACCCAGCGCGTTCCGACCAGCTTCGTCCGGACCCGCTGCGATTCCCCGCCGGCGTGCACGCGGAACTCGAGCCGCTCCGGCCACCCGCCGGAGACATCGTCGGCCCACACATCCGCCGCCGGGGTCGTGCCGAAGGTGCTGACGCGAAACTTCTCCGGCCGCGCCATCGCGGCCACCCGGGCGTCGTCGCGGTTCAACACGGCCCGCCCATCCCGCGGCAACCGGTCGAGCAGCTTCGCCTTCTCCGCGGCGATCGCGTCCGGGTTCCGGAAGTTGATGCTGTGTTGCCAATTGACGACCAGCATCACGACGATGTCCGGCCGCAGCAGCGCCGCCGAACGCCACATGATGCCGCGCTTCAGGATGGCGACCTCGGCGACGACAAACCGATGACTCCGCCGCGCGCGGAGCAGTGTCCGCGGCAGCCCTCGGCGCCCGGCCGCGTTACCGATGGTGGAGAGGACGGGCGAGCGCCGCGACAGGATCGCGGCCAGGCACTCCTTGGCCGTGGTCTTGCCCGTACTGCCGGTGATGGCGGTGACCGTGGTCCGGGTCAACATCCGCCGCCACACGAGCGCCGCCACCACGACAAAGAGGTTGCCGGCCGCCCAAAGCTTGTTCCGCACTACCGCACCACTGTAGCCAAGATTTCAAGCCACCGCCGCCCTCCCCGTGTCGCCCCCCCCAACCACCAGCCACCTGCCACAAACCACCGGGGGCGTTAAGATAAATAGGTACTGTAAACAATCTTCATCAAGCCCGGCGAGACAAACCGGGTGGAACTTGTTTTGGGGCCGAGGGGCGATTGGACGGTCCCGAATCTGATCGACAACTAGATACCAGTTCGCAAGGCGAGGTTCCTATGCTGTCACTCTTGGGTCCATTACTCAAACGAAGAAAGGCGCGCGGCGAGATCCGCTACCAGGACCTGCGTGAGCTCCGCGACGTGGCGCCTCCGGCCGACGGTGGCCGGCTGATCGTCCTCACGTCGCCGTTGACCGAAATCATCGACCACGCCGGTTACTTCATCCAGATGACGGCGGCCTCCATGCCCATCTGGCTCGAGGGGCTGCTCGACAGCAAGTACCCGACCTGGCGCCAGGTGAAACGCAACGACGACGGAACAGTCAACTACGCCCCCTCCGGCCTCCGCACGCTCGAACGCGCCCTGGCCGCCGAGTTCGGTGAGGAGAACGTGGCCGTCAGCCACCCCGACGACCTCGACCTGTTTCTCGGTCCCAATACCCGCGTGGTCGCCGTCTCCACCATGAACCCGCTCGGCGTCACCTTCGCCTCGGGCGTCTACACGTCGATCTTCGGCTCCTCCAAGGAGACCATCAACGCCCACCACTCCCGGGAGATGTTCGGCCGCATCCGGACCAATCCCTGCCGCCAGAACTACAAGGTCATCGTCGGCGGCACCGGCGGCTGGCAGATCCCCAAGACCAGGACCTATGGGGACTTGAGCGTCGACTGCGTCGTGGAAGGCCGCGCCGAAGCCGAGGGCACCATGGACCTGTTTCACCGGGCCATCCGCCAGGAGGAGATCCCGCAGTTTGTCGAGGTCAGCCACCCCAAGAACCGCGACGCCATCCTGATCCCCCGCAAGCGCACCACCTTCGGCGTCGTCGAGATGACCACCGGCTGCGGCCGCCGCTGCCGCTTCTGCGCCCCGGACCTCAACCCCCAAATCGACATCTCCAAGGACGAGATCATGGAGGCCGTCCGCGCCAACCTCACCGGCGGCAACGAACAGATCTCGCTCGCCACCGAGGACTTCTTCATCTGGGGCCAGATCGGCACCGGCACGCCCTTCTACTTCCCCAACCGCGAAGCCCTGCTCGACCTGTTCGGCGACGTCGTCCGCTCCCCCGGCGTCAAGCATCACGTCCTCAGCCACTGCACCATCGCCCCGGCCGTCGTCGACCCGGTCCTGATCAAGCAGATGACGGACATGATGATCGAGAAGAGCCCGCTGCACTTCAAGCCGCTCAGCTCGCATCCGTTAGGCAAGAGCTTCGTCCCGTTAATCGGTGTCGAGACCGGCAGCGTCCGCATGGCGAAGAAGATCATGCCGAGCAAGGCGGTCCCCTTCTCAATCGACGACTGGCCGAGCATCGTCGTCCAGGGCCTCACCGTGCTCAACCGCAACAACTGGTTCCCGGCCATGACGCTGATGGTCGGCAATCCGGGCGAGACCGATGACGACGTAAAGGCCACCATCGACCTGCTGGCTCGAAGTGGAGCGCCGCGGCCTGTTCGCCTTCTTCATCCCCTCGGTCTTCACGCCGCTCCACGACACCCGCATGGAGGAGCAGCGCGGCGTCACCGAAACTCAGCAACTGACCCCGCTCCAATGGCAGCTCATCATGAAGTGCTGGAAGATGAACGTAGCCCCGTCGTCGAAAACCTGGTGGGCGCCGCTCCTGTGGCGCATCGGCTCGGTGATCCTATGGGCGGTCCGTCTCCGCAAGACCAACGGCCCCAACTTCACCTGGCCCCTCATGATGTTCGCCGGCGCCCTGCCGGAGAAGCTCATGACCGGCATGGGTAAGCTCTACGAGCCCCAGCCGGTCGAGATCAAGACCCGCAAGGAACTCCTATCGAGCGTGCGGCCGTCCCAATGGAAACACCTCCGCCCCGACGCCGGCGACCTCCCCGACGAATACGTCGCCCCATCGGAAGAAGCCCTGCAAGGCCAGGAGCTGGTAGTACTAAAAAGCTGACCCTGCGGAGTCCCAGCATGTAGGGCCCGCTTAAGCGGGCGCAAAGCTTCAGCTCCGCTCTCTTGATAATCTCGGGCGGCGGGCCAATTGCCCCGTGGCGGATCAATCGATCCGCCTCTCCGGCCACCGCCGCCCAGCCCCACCGGGGACATTGCGGGCTACCTTCACGCAGCCTACCCTGAACCCTCCGCAGCGGTGTCCCCCGCAACGGAACCTCCGAACACGACCTGCCCCTACCAACCAGACACGAGCGCCCATTGGGGGGCGGGCCGATTGCCCCGCGGCGGACCAATTCGATCCGCCTCTCCGACCGTCGTCGCCCAGCCCCACCGGGGACATTGCGGGCTACCTTCACGCAGCCTACCCAACCCCTCCCGCAGCGGTGTCCCCCGCAACGGAACCTCCGAACACGACCTGCCCCTACCAACCAGACACGAGCGCCCATTGGGGGGCGGGCCAATTGCCCCGCGGCGGACCAATGGGTGATGAGGACGCGTGATGATGACGCGTTCCGGGAAGTGCTGAGGATGGGTAGTGTGTCGTGGTTTCCTTCGACCATGTCAGTCATGAATGGATGAAGAAGTTCCTGCGGCATCGGGTGGCCGACCGCCGATTACTCCGGCTTATTAGTAAGTGGTTGAAGGTTGGGGTGACGGAGGACGGTGTGTGGTCGGAAACGGAGGTCGGTACGCCGCAAGGGGCGGTGATTTCGCCACTGCTGGCGAAAAATATCTACCTGCACTATGTTTTCGATCTGTGGGTTGAGGCCTGGCGCCGGAAGATCGCGCGTGGGGACATGATTGCGGTCCGCTATGCCGATGATCTGGTGGTCGGATTCGAGCATCGAGCGGAAGCCGAGCGGTTTCTCAGGGAGTTCGAGGAGCGGCTGGCGAAGTTCGGGCTGGAGGTCCATCCGGACAAGACGCGGCTGGTGGAGTTCGGGCGGTTTGCCCGGTCAACGACGGGCTAATCGTGTATATACAGCCACGCCGGATAACGGGTCCTCACCGCGGTCGTCTTCTGCCCGACGATGTGGACGCAATCTTCCCGCAGGGGGATTAGCGGCCTCATCAGACGAATGGCTTTGGTGATCCATTTATATATCCCGGGCCGTTCGCCGTACGGAGTTGTCTCGAGGTGCTGAATGGAGAACCCGGAGTCGGAGAACAGCCGTATGAGCTCTTTCGGCGTGTACTCCCTGGCGTGTCTGGGTGCGGTCGACAGGGTCGGAATCCCGTAGTGGCTGAACAGGCCTGGGTGAGCGCCGAAGATCAGTGAATGAAACGCCCGCAGGGAAACGGCGTTCGGGGTGGAGAGCACCAGAACGCCGTACGGCTTCAGCACCCTGTTGATCTCGCACATCATGTGCATCGGATCCGTCTGCAGGTGCTCGAGGAGCTCGCAGCAAACGATCGTATCGAACGTGTTATCCGGATACGGGAACCGGTCCACCTCGCAGTCAAACACGTCCACCGTGCAAGAAAACTCTTCACCATCTCTGGCGGTGACGCTGGTGCGTTCTTGCCTGCCGAGGCGCCCGTAATATGCACCCTTGACCTCACCGTAACCGAGCAGGCCGGACAGCGCGGGGGTGATCTGCATGTAACAGCCGAGTTCCAGAATTCGCCGATCCCGGTCTCCGGGAGGCGTCAATTGCAGGGTGCGAGCCAGTCGCACCGAGTGCACACCAAAGTAGTCACTCCTCGTTGCGTCGTCAGGGGCGATCCATCGAGCCAAATACTCCAGGAGCGCATCCTCGGTGAGGTCCGGTTCTTCGCCGTTGGCCTCGGCGTCGCCGCTACCGGAGCTTCCCGTCTTGCGGACCGCGCGCCGGGAGGACGCACCAAGGAAGCTCACGTAGCGTTGCGCCACCTTGTCCCAGGTACATTCGGCGGCCACCCACTGCCGGGCACGTTCTCCCATCTCCTTCGCCTCGCCGGGGTTGGATAGCAGCCACTTCAAGCACTCGATGCTGACCTTCAGCTCATGGCGGTCATGAGGGATCTTGACGCAGATGTCGTCGCTCAACTCACTGGAACTGCCGGCGTCGGAGACAATGACGGGCCTTCCGAAGGAGAACGCGCGCATCATGGTGCCCGAAGTCTCGCCCAGGGTGTTGCGCCGAAGATTCAACACGGCGGTGCAGGCGGCCAGGTATCCGTCGAAGTCATCCAGGGTCTGGTACCCCATGACAAAGACATGCTTCTCGAGACGAAGATCGCGGATGCGATCTTTGAGCGGCACTTGTGGGCTCTGTTGTCCCAGAACTAGCAGCCGGGCCTCAGGCAGACTGTCGACCAGTTCCCTGAACATGCCAAGGCAGTCCCAGATCTGCTTGTCGGGCCGCTGATAGCCGAAGATGCCGACGAGCGGTGTTTCAGGATCGATCCCGAGCGCCTGGCGATACTTCTGCGTGTCCGGTGAATGGAGAGAGACGCCGTGGGGAATCACCTGAAGCGGGCCGCGGAAGCCGTTCAGTCGAACCAGGCGCTCGGCGAAATGGCTATGAACGATGCACGCCCTACTGTTGTTCAGTATCCGCCGCAGCATCAGTAGCTCATTTGGCTGCTGCGCCTCTACTGGCATGTATCTCATCGCGAACAGGTTGACGTCGCGCCCGAAGATTTCGTAGAGGGCCTCGCGGCGATAGCGGTTGTGGCTGCCCCGGTAAATGGTCATCGACAGGACCAGGTTGTGCACGGTGGCCTCGTGCAGAACGATCACTCCCGGGTGTTCCAGTGCTGTCTTGTAGATATCGCAGTGAAAGAAGTTGTTGCCGATCTGATAGACGAGATCGTCGAATCGCTCCGGGAAGAAGGCCAGGGGCTTTTCTTCATAGACGGTCAACGAGACCAGCTTTTCCAACTCCTTCGCGAGCGCGGCGCCATAGTCGGCGGTCCCCGTCCTGGCGGGGGGCAGCGGAGTGAACAGAGCTACACGGCGTTTCTTCAAGGTTGTCCAGCCTGTAGCTCAATCACGGCGGCGACCCAGTAGAGCATAGTCCCGCGGGCCGTACAGAAGAAGGTTCAGCCGGTCGCACAGCTCCACGTCTGAGTATGGCAACCGATCCGCCTCGGGCTGCGGATTCACCTCGAGGCGATTCGCCACAACCAAGCCGCAATACACGAACAGAAACACCATCAACGGCAAGGGGATCGGGCGGTTGCGGGACGGATCGGTCCAGAATTGCTCGGCCGCGACCAGCAGGTTCCCCGGGTGCGGAGTCTCCACCAGGAGGGCGCCGCCGGGCTTCAGAACCCGTGCGGCCTGGTAGACGAGGTTGAGGCAGTAGTCAAACGGTCGGTGCTCGAGCAGATGAAATGCGCTGATCACGGCGAACGATTGGTCGCCGGCCGATCGCAGAAACTCCAGGGCGTCACCTGTCACGACTTCGAGGCCACTCTCCCGGCACCGCTCGATGGCAGCGCTGTCGCTATCCACGCCGGTCGCCTCCAGTCCCTTGTCACGCGTGAGTTGCAGCCACTCTCCGCCGGCACAGCCGAGATCAAGCCATTTCCCGTCCGGCAGGCCCGGGTCGAGGCTGGAGAGTACCGAATGATACATCCCGAACCGGTTGTCGCCGGGCGCCCAGGTGGAGGGGAAGCGCTGCTGAAACTCGGAATAGAAATCGCCGGGGTCAATGTCGGAACGGCTGTAGGGAAGGTCCCGCGGGCGGTCCATCTGTTCGGTGGCGCCGGTGTCGCTGGCGAGGGTGGTGGCGTCGGCGTTGCGCTGGGCCACCCTCAGCAGGCGCACCTCACGCTCGAGCTTCTCGATCCGATCGGCCATCGCCAGAAAGCTCCGATACTTCCGCTCTTCCAGGGAACAGACCCGCCCCAAAGTCCTCGCGGTTGATTCCTGGAAGTGCCGGATCTGTGGGGTATACCAGAACAGCGCCCGCTGAACGATACTGGTGACCCAGCCGGCGACGATGCCGATCAGGGAATTCGGTAGTTGCGGCCGGGTTCCGACCAGGTTCCGTGCGCTGTGCACGGAGTCGTAGGCGTGGTGCAGATCGGCCAGGTCGTTCGCCCAGTCTTCCAGAACCACCGGAGTATCGTACGAGGCCGCCTGCGCCCGCACTTGCTTGTGGATTGCCGCGACAACCTCGATAACTTTAGCATTCGACATCAACCGAACCTCGCGTTACAGGGCCGCGCCGCCGCCGGAGCCCCAAGAGATCGTTCCCCTTCGCGGCTGCACGACTGTGTGGTTCCTCTCCATCTCAAGCCGAATCGATTTCCTTACCTATCCAGCGGGATCGCAAGACTCCCTGAACGATCTCCACGGGATGCCATAGCAGCCAATGCAGGAAACGATCCGTTTTCACCTCAATCTCGAATGAACCCAGCAACCGCGATCCAAGCCGGCATTCGATTTGTTGCCTGCCCCGCAGGCCTCTCGGCAATCTGAAGTCGATCTCAAAACGAGGATAGTCGGGCTCCGAGCAGAAGGCCCTCATCCATTTCGCAGACTTGCCGTTCACCTTCATCTGTAAGTCCTCGGGCCGGTCCCACTCATCCAGAGTGACTCTCACGCACCGCGAGAATAGGATCTCTCCGGATCCCGGAAACTGACCATCGCCAACTCGAACGATGAGAGGATCCTGTTGCGGTTTGGCAATGACACGAACGGCCTTCTGAGCCACCAACGGCGTGCCCGCCAGTCTCAAGCGAACCAGGTGGTCTCCGGCGTCGAGACCCCGGGGGAGATTCGCCACTACCAGCCGCAACCCGTCCTTGTCCGGTTCGATGCGAGTCAACGTTGCTGCCTGCCCGCCGACACTCAACTCCAGCGTCTTAAGGTCACAGTTCGGGGAGAGGCCCTCCACCCGGACAGTAAAGGAGGCATGGCGTCCGCGGACGGGCACCCCCGGCAGCGAGGGGTCGGCCGGTACGATCTCGTGCAGCGTGATATTCGATGGCGCGGTCATATTCGACCACTCAGCGAGGGGCTTTACGAACGTTGCCCACATGTCCGGTCCGCCATCACCCTCGAGCCCAACCAATTGCAGGTCCAATTCGCGGGCAAGTGCTACGATCTCATCCTTCCGATGCCGGACTCCGCTCCAGGTGTCACACTTCACGACCTTCCTGCGCCCATTGAAATGCAGGCAGGCAACGGCGCCGGGCTTGAGCACGCGCCGCGCTTCCCTTATGTAGTTGAGGACAACCTCAGCATCAGGGATATGCTGAAACACCGCGTAGGAATAGACGAAGTCAAAGTGATCGCTTTCGAACCCGAAAAGGTCGCTTCCGGTGCCGAGGTGGGCGTGTGCGTGAGGAATCCCGGAGAGGTTCTGCCGGGCGAGTTGCACCATCTCGCTTGATATGTCCACTCCATGAAGCTCACCGAAGTTGTGGTGGCAAGCGCACATCAACCGGCCGGGGCCGCAGCCGATCTCGAGCGCCCTCAGCCTGTCGCGGGTCCCTTCGTCAAACCAAGTGTGGAGTTCTCTTTCCAGTACGATGACGGTCTCCCCGGCACTCTCCACAAACTCCTGCCAGGACTGATTCCGCCGGCCCAGCGCAACAAAGTAGCGAACATCCGTACGGGCCCGCCGGTCCCAGTCAGTGCGCATCCTATCGGCGACTGTTTTCACGTGGCCTGTCTCTCCTCCATGCCTGCGGACTTGCCCTTGGACGGGGCAGAGCGAAGGACTGCTCCGACGAAACGATGGAGGGCATCCTGGTGGGACTCGATCGCGAAGTTCTTCGCTACCTCTGCCGATACGCGGCTGCCCGCCAGCTTTCTTGCAGACGGGGAGTTGAGGAACTCCACCCACTCGCGCGGGTCGTCCAGCAGCACGATTGCCGGATCATCCTTCAACTCGAGGCCGCGCGCGGCGTACCGCCTCGCCAGCACCGGCTGCCCGTTGTAGACGGCCTCCGCGAACTTCACGCTGACACCTCCACCGAGGAAATCCGGACTAATAAGAATGTCACACTCCTCCCAAACCTTGCTCAGCACATCGACGATCCCGTGTCTCACAATGCCCGGGGCGCCCGAGACGACCGATTCACTGGCGGGCCCAAACAGGTGCAGCCGCAGAGAGTGCTTCGTGTCCGGATAGACATTTCGGAGGAACCACCGCAGGCCCGTGCGGTTCGGCCACCATCCGAAATGGCCCAGGTACCCGATCTCCAACTTCTTTGCCGGTTTCCGTTCCGGCCGCTGCGCCGGAGGATAGTCAAACACCGGTGGGACCGTCAATATGTTCAGGTGCCTCGAAAGGGTCCGCGCGAACTCGGCGTCTGTCTTCGACAGGAACAGGATGTTGTTGATCGCGGCGAGCCGTTCGCGTTCAAATTTTCGGAGGTGGCGCAAGTCGCGGTTGAGCAGATTGAGCAGCGGGCGCGGTTTCCAGGGGAGGCTCTGAATCTGCGACTGAAACAGCAGGTGCTCGATGTTATGGGCGACCAGCAGCGTTGGGATTGACTTGGGAAGGTAGTCCCGCAGCCATAGAAGGTCTCCCCCGTTCAGTACGACAAGCTGGAAGTCTTGGCCTCGGAGCCTCTCCTCGATTATGCGGCGGTACCGGGACGATCGAAGAAACAAGACCTTTGACGGCAATGACGATACGGAGGCTTGCACCAAGCTGCAGAACTGCCGGAGTTGCGGCCGTCGGGGAGGCTGGAACCTGACGGGCGTACAGTCCACCTCCGCCGCCAGGGCCGGGAGGCTCAGGGCCTTCATCAGGCCTCTGGTTACGGTAGCTGCGCCGTTCCGTTCCGACTCGGGGTTCACAATCGACGGCATCAGGACACGAAGCCTGTCGTTGTGGTTTGGTGGCGATTCCCCTCCGTCGCCGATACCGTGAGTCATACAGCTTTGGTTCCCTGCTGATCTGGGGTGCGGGTACCCAGAAGGGTTTTTCAAATTTCCCGACGATTTCTTGACTTAATAGTCGGTTGAGACTCGATCATCTACTGTACGATGCCTTTGAGGTTGGTGACAAGCGTCAAACAGGTTTTCATTTTCGGAGGTGTTACTCCATAAAGAGACTTTCCCAAGAAGTTAATCGTCGACTATCTGCCTGGCGCGCTCGGTGTTGCGGCAAGCCGAATCCAGCCCGAAGTCCGGCTCAAAACGGGAGAGCGCTGTTCACCGCCTCGATCACATCCACGGTGGCGGTGTTGCTGCAGGGGCTGTTCACAGTCCTCAGACGAACTTCGTGAGGCCCCGGGGGCAGGCCGGTTGGAAGCCGGAAAGTGGCCTCCCAAACGTTCTCGCCGGCGGCGGTCGATAGGAGGAGTGCTGGAACGCCATAGCCATCGAGCTCAATGCGGAGATCTACGGGCTTCAGTCCGGTTTCCGGAGTGCTGAATACACAACAGCCGTGCAGATCCTTGTTCTTGGGGAACCTGGTATTCCGATCGCGGTCGTTCAAGGCGGTGCGCAGAACCGGAGCAGGTGCTTTGGGCGCGGTCGGCGGTAGTTCCCATCGACGGCGGCAGATGACGTGCACGCGCTGCTCCACGACTCTGCCCAACTCGACGCGGGCGAATCCGGCGGAACGGCAAAGCGCCAAAACGCAAGACGTCGATGGACCGTACCAGTTGTCGTGCCGTCCTCCGAGTTCGTCCAGCTCATAGAACTCCATCGCCGCCCGCCTCGGCTTCAGTCCGTTGTCAGTCACGAAGGACTCGACAAACGCCACGTCTCGAGTCAGCTGACAGACCCGCTCGAGCCCAAGCAAGGGGTAGCGCAGATGATATAGCACGCCCAGGAACAACACGATGTCGAACCGGCCGACCGCGGCGGGGCAGAGTTCATCCATATCCAGAATGCGATAGTCAACCTTGGATTGGAGTAGATCATGGGCGGCCCGAAACGCCTTTGACTCCGCGCAGTCCACCGCCACCACCTCTGCGCCGCGCCGTTCCATCTCGAAGCTGAACCACCCATCCCAAGCTCCAATGTCCAGCACCCGCTTCCCGGTAAGATCATCAGGGACGGGAAATTCCGCCAGACGGCGTTTCAATCGATCGATACTCTGTACTCCTTCGAGGACCCGACCGTCGGGCAACTCGATACTGTGATAGCGCCCTGTCCGGTTCAGAATCTCGAGCTGCCTGTTGACGTTGCGAAGGCTCAGCCAATTGCGGGCCTTGAAAGGCACGACCCGATAGCGGATCTGGTCTACGATGGATCCCCAGGAAAACACTTCAGCTGAGTATACACGCCGGTTCAAGCCCGCATGGGCAACGGTCTTGGCAGAGGGGTCGGGCAGATCGGGGTCAAGGCAGATCGGGGTCAAAGATGGTGTGAATCTTTCTCTGATCTTGTCTACACAAAGTACTTTACTATAGTAAAATAGTCCCATGGAGCCCCCGCCCCGCTTCCAGCCCATCGACCGCCAACAACTCCTCCTCCGCACCGTTGATATCGATCGCCTCATCGACTCCGACCACCCCGCTCGCAACATCTGGGAGTTCCTCGGCCAGCTCGACCTCTCGCCCTTCCAAGGCGACATCCGCAGCGTCGAGGGCCATCCGGGCCGCGCTCCGTGGTCGCCCCGTCTCCTCATCGCCATCTGGATCTACGCCTACTCCCGCGGCCTCCATTCCGCCCGCGAGATCGAGCGTCAATGCGAATATGAACCCGGCCTCGGCTGGCTTACCGGACTACAAACCGTCAACCATCACACCCTGTCGGATTTCCGCACCACCCACGGCGAAGCCCTCCGGGAACTGTTCGTGCAAGTGCTCGGGATTCTCAAACGTCAGCAGCTGATCACACTCGAACGAGTCGCGCAGGACGGCACTAAGATCCGGGCCGACGCCAGCAAAAAGTCGTTCGCCAAGGCCGGCACCATCGCCGAGTCACTCGCCGAAGCGCGCCGGCACGTGACCGAGTTGGAGGCGGCGGAGGCGGCCGAGGCGCAGGGCCGGAAGGGCGCCGCCCGCAAGCGGCGGGCCCAGGAGCGCGAGCAACGGCTGGCAACGGCACTCCGCGAGGTGGAACGAATGCAGCGCGAGCGGCGATGGGAAAAGCACAAACAGTGCCAGGCCTCGCGCACCGATCCGGAGGCCAGGATCATGCGCGACTCCAACGGCGGCGTCGCTCCCGCCTACAACGTCCAGTTAGTAACTGATGCGGCCCACGGGCTGATCGTAGGCGTCGATGTGACCTCCAGACCGACCGACGAGGAGGAGTTACTGCCGGCCATGGACCGCCTGGTCGCGGATGTGGGCGTGCTCCCGAAGCAGGCGGTTGTCGATCGGGGCTATACAACCTCGGCCACGGTGGCCCACATGGCCGACCGCGGCATCGACCTCATTGGGAGTTGGCCGGACCAAAGCGCTCAGCCGCCGGCGCGGGGTATTGATCCCGCCTATACGCCGGCCGCCTTCCAGCACGACCCGGAGCGTGATGAGTTAATCTGTCCGGCCGGCAAACGCCTGATATATCTGCGAACCAAAGAAGAAGAATGGCTGCAAGTACGCATTTACGCCGGGTCTCGTTCTGACTGCCTGAACTGCTCCCATCGCCAGCGCTGCACGCCACAGAACAAGATGCCGAAACGTGGTCGCACGGTCTCGATTCGGATACCGGACGCGCGGGTGCAAGCTTTTAAGAAGAAGATGCAAACCGAGGCCGCGCGCGCGATCTACCGATTGCGGGGCCGCCTGGCAGAGTTTCCGAACGCCTGGTTCAAAACGAAGCTTGGATTTACACGGTTTCATAGCCGGGGCCGGAAAAAAGCCGCGGCGGAGGCCATCTGGGCAGCACTCACATTCAACTTGCAGCGGCTGTTCAGCCTGCGTCCCGACTGGCGGGAGAACTCGCCATGGCCTGAGGTCACGGGCCCGAATCCTCGAAAAAAGGCCCCATCGAAGGACGATTCGCTCCGGATCGTCTTGGAGACCGAAACCGTGACCCAATCCAATCCGGCCTCCCGCTCATCCGATCCAGCTTTCGCCGTCAGAGCCCGCACAACTCGCCTGAAAATCGGTTTCTTTCACACCATCCAAAGACCTTGACTCCCGAACTAGGCGGCGGAAGAGGAGGTCCGCTGTCTAGTGGAAGTCATTGAACTGGAGGGCTTTTCTGTGCTGACGGCTTCGGGGGGGGAGATCGAAGAGAGATCGGGGTCCGACAGGTCGTCTCCCGAATTCCGAATTCGGGCGTGGTCCAGCGATCGTTCAAGATCGGGGTTCTGCCTCCAATCTCACATGTAGGTTGACTAAGTTGTTGACAATTCGTGCCACGATTCATGTCAAAACGTGACAAGATTCGTGGCAAGATCCTACCGCCAGCTCCGTGAGGAGGGAATAGGGGTTCAGACTTGTTGAGATCCGTGTCAGAGACGGTGATACAGCTGCGCGCTCTTTGCCCCCCACCCCGCCAAGGGACTCAGCGAGACCGCTTCTTCTTGATCTCGGACAGCACCGCCTGCGACACGCGGAAGCTGGTCTTTTGAAGCTCAGCCACAGCCTCATCGAAGTCGGCGAGCCCCGCTTGTTCAGCCTCATCGAGAACGGAAAGCGTGCCTGCAACCTTCAGCCCTCTGCGAACTGCCTCTTGGCGTCCCGCCTGCTCATCGATAAGCAGGACATCGGCATGCACCTCCGTTGCGAGCGCGATTGCCTCGCTCTCTCCGAGGTCGAGTTGCGTCTGGATAAGGCTGCTCTTAGGCCTGAGAACTTCCACCCACTCGGGCGCTTTACCGCCCCAGTTCTGGACCAGTTCCGGCGCTAATGGGTGCTTCAGTTCTTCCAGCACGGCCGGTGGAATCAGAATTCGCGTGTATAGCTGCTGGAGGAGGTCGATCTGCCCGATCAGAATGAGGTAGTTGATCGGCGAGGTGTCTGCGACGACAACTGTCGAGAGCGGGTTCAGTGCTGAACCGCTCCCGTCCGGATCTGACGGAGCGTCTCGCGATCCTGCTCGAAGTCTGCCGCCGTGAAGTCGTAGACTTCGTGTTGCTTCAAGAAGGCGTCCGCCTGCATGCGCGTTTCGAAACCAAGAAGCCTCCGCAATTGAGCGGCGGTGAGAGCTTGGGATCTATATGCTTCGATCGCCAGACTTTCGAGGGCTGCTCGAGGCAGATCCTTCCACTTGGATTCCAGTCCCTGCGCGATGTCTTCCGGCAGTTCCAATGTAATCTGCATGCCAGCGTTCCTTTAATTCATTATCTCAAGGTACAACGCCGCGTGGGAAGGTCTACTGCTTGGGACCCGGGAACCGGCGGGAACCGGGGCGGGAACCGGCGGGAACCGGGGCGGGAACCGGCGGGAACCGGGGCGGAACCGGGGGCGGGAACCGGGACAGACGGACCTTTCTCAGTTTATATCGGCCTCTCGTGCACGCCCACAACCGCCCGGCGAGATGCGGCGTTCCGTCAAAATCGGGCATGGTTGGAAGCTTAGCGAAAGTCGCGTCAACGACCTCTGGCACCATTTTCCGAGCAGAAATCCCCACCTTCGCCCAATCCCAGTCACAAGCATTTAACTCCCACAATATCAACCATATAACCCTTTTGCAGCCTCTTCCTCCCCGACCCCGCCAGCTACCATAAGGCGGGAACCGGAACCGGGAACCCCGCCAGCTACCATAAGGTGGGAACCGGGACCGGGAACCCCGCCAGCTACCATAAGGCGGGAACCGGGACCGGGAACCCGCCAGCTACCATAAGGCGGGAACCGGGACCGGGAACCGGGACAGACGGACCTTTCTCAGTTTATATCGGCCTCTCGTGCACGCCCACAACCGCCCGGCGAGATGCGGCGTTCCGTCAAAATCGGGCATGGTTGGAAGCGTAGCGAAAGTCGCGTCAACGACCTCTGGCACCATTTTCTGACAGAGATCCCCCCTTCGCCCAATCCCAGTCACAAGCATTTAACTCCCACAATATCAACCATATAACCCTTTTGCAGCCTCTTCCTCCCGGACCCCGCCAGCTACCATAAAGACGGGCAGGCTCCCCTCCCCACCATCGCCCCGTCCCCGGCGATTCACGTTAATTCACGGCCCCGGAAAGGCATCCCAATGGCAACTCAAAAACAGATCGCGGCCAATCGCCGCAACGCAGCGAAATCCACCGGACCCCGCTCCGCCGCGGGCAAGGCCCGGTCCTCGAAAAACGCGCTCCGTCACGGACTCACCGCGCAATCCCTCGTCGTCCCCGGCGAGAATGCGGCCGACTTCGAGAGTCTCCTCGAGGCCTTCCACACTTCTCTCCAACCGGCCGACGCCGTCGAGGAGGCCCTCGTCTTCCAGATCGCCGCCGGCCAGTGGCGCCTCCAGCGCCATCTCCGCATGGAAACCGGCCTGCTCACCGATTGCATGGGCCAGGGCGCCGAATACTTTCAGAAGTGGGGCTACGGCCCCTTCAAGCCGGCCTCCGAGGAGGAGATCACCAACCGCTACGGCGGCTCCGCGCTCAAGCGCCTGACCGGCGAAACCGACCGCCTCACCTCCCTCTCCCGCTACGAAGCGGCCATCCGCCGCCAGTTCTTCCAGGCCCTGCAAATGTTCGAGGCCCGCCGCCAGCTACGGCTGTCACAGCCGGAGCCCGAACCCGTCGAGATCGAGGAGGAGGAGACGGAACTCACGCTGGTCGCCTCCCCGGCCATCCAGCTTCCCGAAGCACGGGAAGCCATTCGAGAAAACTACGAAACGAACCCAATTTCGCGTAACGACATAAAGAATCAAAAGGATAGCAACGATCCCGGAGACCGTCCGCCCGCACCGAACCCGAATCGGAGCGCCGCCGGCCTCCCGAGCGGGCAGCATGACCGCCCCCCAGACGTGGAGCGAGTCGCCAGACTTGCCACGCCGGCAGTCCTGCCGGTGGTTGGAGCGTACCGGCAGGCGGAAACGCCCGCCCTCTTCTCGTGGACGCTCTTGAAGCGTGGCCGCTCCCGGTCAAACCGCCTGAAAGCGGAATCGGAACGTCGTGCCCTCGGGCGTCGTCGTGAAGTCGAGATTCGCGCCGTGCATCTCCATGGTCCGGTAGGCCATCGCCAGGCCGATGCCCGAGCCTCGCTTCCCCTTCGTCGTGAAGTAGAGCCGGAAGACCTTGTCGTGGATCTCCTCGGGAATGCCCGGACCCTCATCCGCCACCGCCAGGGTGACGGCGTCCGCCTCGCTTGCGATCACGAGCCGGATGGTTCCCGGCCGTTGCATGCATTCGACGGCATTCGTGGCGATGTTCAGGATCGCCTGGCGCAGGAGCGAGCGATCCGCGCGGACCACGGTGCCGGCCGACTGTTCGTCGACGACGATCTCGATCGACTTCGCGCCGGCTTGCGGCCGTAACAGGCCGGCGATCTCCCGGGCCAGCTCGGCGAGGTCCGTCTCGGCCAGCTCGAGCTGCAGGGGCCTGGTGAAGTCGAGCAGCGTGACCACCATCCGGTCGAGCGTTTTGATCTCCCGGCCGATCGTCTCCATCGTCATGGCGGCGCTGGGGATCTGATCCCCCAGCTCCATTTGGAGTAGTTGCACGTGGGTGTAGATCGAGTTCAGCGGATTCTTGATTTCGTGGGCGACGCCCTGCAGCAGGCGTCCGAAGGCCTCGCGCCGGTAGGAGGAGTCAATCTGCGATTCGAGCTGGCGGCGGGAGGCGGCGTCGCGCAGTGTGACGACGGCGCCCAGGAAGTGGCGCTCGGGAAAGTCGGTGAGCGCTTCGATCGAGACCGACAGCGGTAGCGGCGAGCCGTCGGGGCTCTGCCATTCAAACGCCTGGTTGTAGAAGGTCCGCCGCAGATTGATCGACGACTGGACGAAGGAGCCGAGCGGATCGTCCGAGCGGAAGACGTCTTCGAGCGGCCGGCCGATCAGGTCCCAGCGCGGCCCGCTCAGAAATCGCTCCGTGGCGCGCGAGGCCATCACGAGCTTCTCGCCGGAATCGAACAGGAGCACGGCGTCCTGGAGACGTTCGAGCAATTGCTCGACGCTCCCGCGCTGCGACGCGTCGCGGACCCGTTCGCCGAGCAGCAGCAACTTCGACTCGATCGCCGCCAACTCCCGGTCGGGCGGCGGCAGCTCGGTGGTGGTTCGTCCTTCATTAATTGCATCGATGAAACGCGAGACCCGTTCGAGCGGCCGGCCGGCGAAGTTGGCTAGTAGCGCCGCCAGCAGCGCCGCGACCGCGAGCGAGATCAGCCCGGCGAGCGCGAGCCGGCGCAGTTGCGGGAGGACGGCGCCACGCACCAGCGCGGTCGAGACGAGCACGCGGATGGTGAAGATCGGCTGCCCGCCGGCGGCCAGGGTCCGGTGGATCTCCAGGTCGCGGGCGGGGCCGAGCACCTGGCGCATCCGTTCCCAGGATGGCAAGGTCGTCCACTCGTCCAGGTCGGGCGCCTCCGCCACCCGGGTGCCTTCGTGTTCGGGGATCGAGGAGACGAGGACGACCCCCTTGTCGTCCACTACGAGAATCTCGACCAGCGATGGAGACGCAGCCACGGCGCTCAGCAGGAAGCCCTCGATCTGCGCATCGCCCCGGGCGGCCGCGCGCCAGGCCGCCTTGGCTTCCTCCATGCTGGCGCCGGGCGGAAGCTGCGCCTTTTGCTGGACCTGTTGCAGCAGGTATGTCTTCACCGATTCCGCCGAGATCCGGGCCGTTTCGGATACCTCCCGGAGCCGCGCCTCGGCCAGCCAGAACAGGGACAGGGCCAGGAGCACCGCCGCCACTACGCCGCTGAGCGCGGTGATCGAAAGCGTCAGGCGAGCCTTGGGCGACATGGAAGTATTGTACGGCGGACGAACTGGCGCCGATGTCGACTCACCGGACTCCGCTCCGTTGAAGCCGCGCCTTCCCCTCGCGATTCGGGTGTCTGTACCTCGATCCCCGCGTTCCGTACTCGCGAATCACCGTCCGGCGAACTCGCCCGGTGCAACATTCATCCCTTCGGGCGGCCCAGCCGGGCCATGGGGGCTCGGTCAAAAGTGAGTTCGCCGCTGCTACCGGAAACTTACCGTGTACACGCTCGACTCTCCGGCGTCATTCACGAACCGGACCTTGGCAGAACCCAGCAGCGACGAGTCGCCGGCCACCGGGAAGTCCGCGCTCAGGGCGAACATCCCGCCGACTTCGGTATCGGCGAAGTAGCCGCTGAATGCCGACTTCACGTCCACCCGCAGCGGCTCGGAGGTCAGTGCATGGTTGCTCGTATCGAAGAACCGGAAGGAGACCTCGGAAACCGACCGGGTGTTGTCGAAACCGTCGATGCGCAGCCGGATGCCCGTGGCAGTGCTCGTCCAACTGGCCGAATCCACCACTACCAGCCCCGGCGTCAGGGTCAGTTCCCCCCGCTCGATCCGGCTGCCGAGCACGACGGTGAAGTGAATTGTCCCGGCCGTCGTTCCGGTCTGGAAGAAGGCGCTCGCGGATCCGTCGAAATCGGTCTCCTGCTCGCCTTGCCGGACAGTGAAGGGAACGGTGCGCCCGCCGGTCGCCAGGAACTGGATCGCCGGGTCATCCGGCGTACCGGCGATGGCCGGTGCGAATTCGATGCGGACCTCGCCGCTCCCATCGGCCGGCGCGGGCTCGGTGAGGCGGACGCCGATGGTGCGCTGCTCGCCGCTCGCGGCGACTTGCGAGTCGAGTAGGATCTCGAGTGGCGGGAAGGGAGGAAACAGGCCGACCCCTTCGAGCCAGAAGCGCCGGTCGTTCATCCACAGCGACGCCTGATGAATGCCGGGTTCGGATGGCTGGAACCGCACGGTGAAGTCCAGGACGCCGCCCGGCTCGATCGAGAACGGCACGGGCGGGACGTCCTCGATGAAGAAGTCATCGCCCAGCACCTCGAGACTCTCGACCGCGATGGCATTGAATGCGGGGTTCTCGATGCGGAAGGTCCGGGTCTCGGAGGCGTCCTGTTCGATTCGGTCGAACAGGACGGTCTCATCCGAACTGAGCGGGACGAAGCCGCCTTCCCCGGCCACCGAGAGAGTGATGGTGCGGGGCGAGGAGGCGAAGATCAGCACATAGGTATCGTTGATCCGGAGCGTGCCGCTGTAGGAACCGTACCCGGTCGGCTGGAAGCGGACGCGGAAGTCGACGTTCGAGCCGGGCGCGACCGTGTACGGCAGCGACGGGTTGCCCTCGAGCGAAAAGCCGGCCCCCGTGATGCGCAGCCGCTCGAGCACGATGGAATCGTCGCCGAGGTTCCGAATCCGGAAGCGCGTGTCGCGGATGTCGCCGGACGGGACGCTGCCGACGTCGAACTGCTCGCCGGCGGGTTCCTCGAGTCCCGGACCGGGGATGGTCATCAATTGAAGCTGGGCCGAGGCGCCGGCGGCCACGAGCAGCGCAACTCCCAAAACGCGGAGTGTCATCGGCGGCCTCCCTGTTCGCGGCCCGACGCGTGACGTGAGTGTTCACGGCGCGGACTCGCCGCTGGTAGCCGGTAGAGCCGTGGGGCAGCGGCGCTCACATCCAGGAGGAAACCGGACGCCGCACCGGCGGTGGCAAGTTGCAGCCATCCGGCGCCGACAGACGCAATCCGGTCGATCGGGCCGGGCAAGGAGATCTGCTGCTCGGCGCCGACGAGGGCCGAGGTCTGGAGCAATCGGTTGTCTCGCGGCATCCGCTGCACCGGGCCGGCCGCGGATTGCGAGCCGTTCCGGATCACGAGCACGCGGGATTCCCGGACAAAGGCGATCGTCCCGTCCGGGGCGAGCCATGCGGGGCCCTCCGCGCCGGGCAGGAACTCCCGATCGAGGGTCGCGTGCCGATCGAGGGAAGACATCGACGAGCCGGACCCCGTTCCCCTCGTCGATGGCCATGCGGACAGTGTTCTCCGCGCCGGGCGCCACGCCGACGACGACACCACCGGGCGTCAGCACCGTGGATTCCCAGCCCTCGCCGGTCCACAGTGTCATCTCGCCGCTTTCCGGAAGCCAGGCGGCGGCACGCTTGCCCGATCGATCGATGCCGAGGACCGCACCGGCGGTCTGCGCGGGACGGCTCGCCAGCGGGCGTGCATCACGATCGGTCGCGACCAGTTCCTTACCGGTCGCCACGAACCCGCCGGATCCGCTGAAGGCGGCTGATTCGACATCGTCCACCGCGGCCTCACCGGCGAGGAAGTTGCCGCGGATGCCGAGCAGCGGTCGCAAGTATCCGCCGCCACTCCGGAACATCCCGATCGCAGGCGCCTCCAGACCGCTCTGGGCGGCGAGGGAAGCACAGCCGAGCAGCAGGCCGAGCACACAACGCGCCGCCCGCGACCGGACTGTCGAAGACCTCCGGCCAGCGCCAGCCCCAAGTTCTGTAAGAAGCAGGTCTCGACTCATCACGGTGCTCCAATCGAGATCGTCGGCTTTCCGACTTGCACGGTGGCGGGCGTGGCGGGTGGCTGCTCGACAGCGCCCGCCGACGGCGCGGGCGATCCGCCACCACCGGCGACACCGAGTGCCAGACCCCCGGCCGCCGCCCCGGCCGCCACAATGGCGATCGCGATCCACTTCGCCCGGGGCTTTGAGACCGACGGCGCCTTGCTCTCCTGCCCGGAGTGCTCCGCGCTCTCGACCGCTTCGATGTACTGCGTCGAGATGAGCCCGGCGCGCGTGTCTCCTCGCCGCGCGGTGATTCGGATGCGCACCGGTCCGGTCGCCCGGCCCCAGCGGACCCCGTGGACGGATGCCCGCCCGTCGGCCCCCGAGGAGAGCACTTCGGTGGACAGGCCGCTGGCGAAGATCCCGGCGGGCCCGTCGCCCGGCATCAGGAAGCTGACCGTGACGCCGGCCACCGGCCGGCCCACCTCGTCGGTGACCTGGACGGTCAGCGGCGTCGAGGACTTCGATCCGGGACGGTGGACGGCGCCATCGCCTTCAATGACGCGCAGTTGCAGCACGGCCACATCTTGTTGCTGAGCGGCCAGAGGAGGGGGCGCCGACCAGGCGCAGAGCCAGGCGCAGACGAGAATCGGCAAGGTCAGGTGCGGGCGGAATGCCATCGGATGCTCCAATCGGGCGAGCGCGCGCGGCGACAGGTACCGAGGCGTCCGGCGGGTGCACGGCCGGCCAGCGTCGCGGAGGCGCGTTCCAGCGGAACATCCCCCTCGCCGGGCGCTATTGGGCCGTGCGGAGCAATACGACGGTGATATTGTCGGGACCGCCGGCAGCGCGCGCGGCCTCGATAAGTAAGTGGCACTTGTCCGCCAAAGATCGCTCACTTCTTAGCGTTTCTTCGACGGTTTCTTCGGGAATGACCCCGTGCAGCCCGTCGCTCGTGAGCAGCAACTGCAGGTTGGGGCGTATTGGCACGGTGTGGAAATGGACCTTCAGCTCCTCGGCGGCGCCGATGGCCATGGTGAGGACATGCCGGTAGGGATGTGTTTTGAGCTTCTCCTCGTCGAGACCGAGCTTGGAGCCGACCTCCTGCACCCAGGTCTGATCCACGGTGACCGGGGAGAGCGCGGAATCGGCGAACATGTAGCAGCGGCTGTCGCCGACGCTGGCGATCTCCAGACGGTCCTCGCCGGCGAGGACGGCGACGAGCGTCGTCCCCATCCCCTCGAGTGAGCTGTCCGCCGCCGCCAGGGTACGCACACGGCGGTTGGCCTCGTGGAACGCTTGCTCGAGCAGCTCGCCGTCGCGCGAGCTTGCGCCCTGCACGATTTCGGCGACTGTCTCGGCCGCCAGTTTCGATGCTTTTTCCCCTCCCTGAGCGCCCCCCATCCCGTCGGCCACGAGGTAAAGACCGTGGTCCGGATCCAACAGGAAGTAGTCTTCGTTGTTACTGCGGACCCGTCCGGGATCGGTCAGTCCATAAGCTTCCACCATGAGCTATTCGATTATATCCTCTCCCGCTCGAAACAGCGCCCGAAGCGGCGATTGCCTGTGCGCCACCTCGATCGCACGCCTCGGGCGCGATGCCAGTCGTGTCGAAACGCTGGCTCCGGCCGGCATTACTGTACGTTCGGAGCCCCTCCATCAAAGCTGCGTCGCGATCTCCTACTTACGTATCGCGATCCCTCACCCTCGCGACGCCGCATCCATGGGCACCGGTTCAATCGACGGGCGTCCGCCGTTCCTGGCCCGGGATACGCTAGCGCCTGCCGGCGGTCTCCGCCGGGACGTTGCCGGCCACCGCCACGTCGTCGTAGTTCTCCTTCAGGCGCTCCAATCCCTCGCTGCTGAGGTCCCCCCGGCGCGGACCCTCTCCTCCGCGACACCGTTCGAGCAGGCGCGCGGCCGTGCTGTCGGACGGGTCCAGCGCCATTGCCGTCTCGAAGTAGGATCGAGCGGTGTCCAGGTCGCCCTGGCGCCAAAGGATGTAACCAGTGTTGAACGCGTAGTCGGGGTCCTTCGGCTGCCGAGCGGCCGACCAACGGATGTACTCCGCCGCATGCGAAGAGCCGAGACGGAACCAGGCCAAGCCCAGGTTATTGTAAACCTCAGGCGTGGCCGCGAGCCGGGAGACGGTATCGAACGCCCGCTCGGCCCCCAAAAAATCGCCCGTTCGATAGTGGCAGAGTCCGAGCAGGAAGACGGCTTCGCCGTACCGCGAGGATTCGGGCGGAACGCGCTCGAGCCACCGGACCGCCGCCTGGTAGCTGTCATCCTCCCACTGCATTCGCCCCAACTCGAAGGCCGGCGCGGCAAAATCGGCATCGAGATTGACGGCGCGGGTAAAGAAGCGGTGCTTGTGTTCCAGTTCGGCGGCGAGCAGACCGCGGGCATAGCTTTCCATGGCGTCGATGCGAACCGGGGGATGCTTTTCGATAAACTCCTCCTCGGAGGGGACGGAGTCCGGGGCGGCATATCCGAGGACCCGCCAGGCGAGTCTGGACTCGATCGCCGACAGCTCCGTCATCGGACCGGCGCGTTCCGCGCTCAACCCTTCCGCCAGTTGGTCCAGCTCGATCGTATCGAGCGAGATCTCGAGCGAGCCGTCCGCCGCCTGGCTATCCGCGTTGCCCGGCACGTAGTGAAAAGTCCCGAAGACCACTCGCGAAGCGTTGGCCTCGCGGCCCAGGCGCATCATCGACGCCTTGGTGAGCTTGCCGTGGAGCTGGATGGAGAGGTCCCGCGCGATCCGCTCGCACCGGTCGCGGCGCACTACCGGCAGGCCGCTGGCGGCGAGTGTCTCACCGATGGTCTCGGCCAGGCTGACTCCGATCCACTCGAGGCTCGGGTCCGCGGAGTCGTTGTGGAAAGGAAGAACAAGCCACGGTCCGGCAGGCGGAGCGTCGTTAGCAAAAGCTATGGAGAGGATGCAGAGGGCGAGGAGCCGCCGCATCTGGCTAGTGTAGCAGACGGCCCCCCGCCCTCCGATGAGGCTCAATTGAATACGAGTTTGGTCGTTGTCCCGCCCACTCGGATCTCGCTGATCGAATACCGGCCGTTTCCGTTGTTGTAGTGCACGGACGTCCGTTCGAATGGCGTGTCGACCGTCTCGACCTTGGCGTCGGCTTCGACCGACTTGCGTCCCTGCCAGAACTCGACATGACCGTTGTCGTCCACCTTGACCTTGCAGTTACCCTGCTTCAGTGTCTTCCCGCCCACGTCGGAGTTGTAGAAGAGTGTCACATCGAAGGTCTCCGCCGTGGCGGCGACCGTCAGCAGCACAGTCGCGAACAACAGTAATATGGTCTTCATTTTCCCCAGAATGCTCCTTTATTCATCTCGTGCGGAACAGGTAGGTTGCCTGCTCGTTGACAATGGCCCGTGGTTCGTAGCATCCAAATGTTGGGATGCGCGGGCTCGGGTCACCGATGCCGCGATCTTCCGCCGGCGCGCCCTAGACGGGCCACGGCTACTGCCTGCCGGGCTCCGGCCATGGCGGCGACCGGCACCGTTCCCTTGGGCTGCCTCGGAACCGGAGGATTCGCGTTCGCCCACTTGCTATATACGCCGGGAAGGCTCATCTGTTCCGCGGTTGTAGCGAAAAAGCGAAACTTCGCGCGCCGAGGAAGCCGTCCGTCAGCTCGCAGATCCGGCTCTGGACTCGAGGATCGTCACCGAAGCCCCGTACCCAATGGGCGTCCGGCTCCCGGCGGAACCACGTCCACTGCCGCTTGGCGTAGCGCCGCGTCTCTTTCTGGGTGGACTCGATCGCTTCATCGATCGTCATCTCGCCGCGGAGCATCGCCAGCGCCTGACGATAGCCGAGCGACTCGAAAGGCTTCGATTCAGGCGGGAACCCCCGGGCGAGGATCGACTCGACCTCGGCCACCAGTCCCTGCTCGAACATCGCCGCCGCCCGCTGGTCGAGCCGGCCGAAGAGCTCCCCGCGCGGCGGATCAAGGACGATCTTCAGTGTCTCGAAGCCGGTCAGCCGATCCCGGCCTTCCGCGAACCCGGCCGACATCGGCTTCCCGGTCAACAGGCAAACCTCCGCGGCCCGGATCAGCTTCTTCGTGTCGCGGGCATGGATGCGGGCGGCCGAGGCCGGGTCGAACCGGCGGAGGAGGCGATGGAGGAATCCGGGCCGCCGGGCCTCCCGGACCGCCAGGTTTTCACGCAGCTCGCGGTCGCTGGCCGGGCCGGGAAACAGGCCGTCGAGCAAGGCCCGCAGGTAGAACCCGGTGCCTCCGACCACGATCGGAAGCCGGCCGGCGCCGGCGATGGTCCGCAGCACCGGTCGGGCGCGCCGGGCATATTCGCCGGCATTGAACTCCTCGTCGGGGTCAACGACGTCAATAAGGTGGTGCGGGACGTCCCGGCGTTCCTCCGGAGGCAGCTTCGCCGTGCCGACGTTCAGGTACCGATACACTTGGAGCGAGTCGCAGTTGAGGATTTCGGCGGGCTGCGAGCGGGCCAGGCTCAGCCCCGCTTCGCTTTTGCCCGACCCAGTGGGACCGACAATTGCCACCAGCGGCCATGCGCCTCCGCTGGCCGGCTTGTCGGAGACCCGGCCGCTACCGGGCGCTGCCGGACCGGCGTTTTCACGCATCACGATCGTGAGTCCAATGTACCTTTTTGATGCCGGTAAACATCTACCTAGGATAGGCGCGCCTCGTTGTGGAGTCGCAACCCTGGCGCGAATTCCCCGGGTTTGCGGCGCTATACTGTGGTAAGAAGAAATTTCGAGCTTCGCCGTGTCTTGGTTCTACTGGGGAGGCGAGACCGAGTCAATCCAATGATAAAACGCACGTTGTTCATCTGTCTCCTGGCTGGCGCCGTGCTGGCTGGCTTTCCGGCTTCGGCCCAAGACCAGTCCGGCGACGCCACCTCTGCCGACAAAGCGGACGCCTATTATCACTATGCTCTCGGGCACCTCTATTTCGATCTCGCGGTGCACTATGGCAGCAAGGGTGATTTCGTCAACCAGGCGATCGACAACTACAACAAGGCGCTCGAGGAAGACCCGAACGCGGCTTACCTGAACGAGGAGCTCTCCGAGCTCTACATCCGGGCGGGCCGGCTTCGGGAAGCCGTCACCGAGTTCGAGGCGACACTCCGGAGGGACCCGAACAACATCAATGCGCGCCGGATCCTGGCCCGGATCTACACCAGCCTGCTCGGCGATGAACAGGCCAACAGCATCAACTCCGAGATGCTGAGCAAGGCCCTCGAACAGTATCAGAAGATCACTGAGCTCGACCCGAAAGACGAGGACTCCTGGGTCATGCTCGGCCGCCTTCACAAGCTGAATACGGACTCCGTCGCCGCCGAGGACGCCTACAAGAAGGCGCTGGAGATCAATCCGGACAGCGAGGGAGCGTTGCTTGGCCTGGCGATGGTCTACTCCGATCTCGGTGACCTCTCCCGGACAGCCGAAACCCTCCGCAAGGTTGCGGGTAGCGACCCCAGCCTCCGCACGCTGGTCTTTCTCGCGGGCACCTACGAGAAGATGCACGACTATGCGCTGGCCGCGGAGACCTACCGGGAGGCGCTGAAATTAGACCCCGATCGGCCCGAGATCAAGCGCGCTCTTGGCCAGAGCCTGCTGATGAGCAATGATCTGGACGGCGCGGCCAAGATCTTCGAGGAACTGGTGGAAGCCGACCCCACCGACGCCGACGCCAATCTGCGTCTCTCGCAGATTTACCGCCAGCGCGGGGACCTTGACAAGGCCCGCAAGTCGCTGGACGCGGCCCTAAAGGCGGAGCCCGGAGACCTCGAGGTCCAGTACGCGAACGTCAACCTGCTCGAGGTAGAGGGCAAGACCGACGAAGCGATCTCGGTTCTGAAGCAGATCCTCGACTCCACCGCGCGGGCGTCTTACAGTGAAGGCGAGAAGTCCAACCGGGAGGTGTTTCTCGAACGCCTCGGCCTGATGTACAAGTCTGCGGACCGGTACGACGAAGCGGTGGCGATCTTCCGCCAACTCGGCGAGCTCGACGCGGACAACGACGCCCGGATCTCCGCGCAGATTGCCGACACATACCGCCAGGCGAACGACTTCGACAAGGCCCTGGAAGTGATCGAGGAGGCGCACCAGCGACATCCTGACGATGAAACGGTAGCCTCGATTCGCGCCACTGTTCTGGCGGATCTGGGCCGCTCCGACGAGGCGGTCGCCGCCATCCGTGAGGTCACCAAGGGACACGAAGACCGGTCAAGCTATCTTACCCAAGCCCAGATCTTTGAAAAGACGAAGAACTGGGACTTGATGGAGGGGGCGCTCGATAAGGCGCTCGAGCTCTCAAACGACGATGACGAGCGGGCGACCGTTCTGTTCATGCAGGGCGCCATGCATGAGCGCCAGAAGAGCTTCGATAAGGCCGAAGCGGCTTTCCGCGAAGTGCTGCGGATCAGCCCCGACAACGCCTCCGCGATGAACTACCTCGGCTACATGCTGGCCGACCGCAACGTGAAGCTCGAAGAGGCGCACGACCTGATCAGCAAGGCGCTCAAGTACGAGCCTAACAACGGCGCCTACCTGGATAGCCTCGGCTGGGTCTACTACCGCATGAACCGTTTCGAGGAGGCCGAGGACTGTCTGCGCCGCGCCGTGGCGCAGGAGGGCAGCGACCCGGTCGTGCAGGACCATCTCGGGGACGTCTACTTCCAGCTCGGCCGGCTCCGGGACGCCATTTCGCATTGGCGCAAGTCGCTCGAGCGGTGGGAGGCCAGTCCGGCGAGCGAAAAGGATCCCGCGCAGGTGGCCGAGGTTCAGAGGAAACTGGAAGGCGCCGAAGTTCAGCTGGCGAAACAAGCCTCCGCACCGGTTCCGGAACAACCCTGAATCCCGGGCGACGACAAGTCCTCGAGAGAGGACTTTCCGGTCCGCCGCTTCGGTCCTATCCGCTCCCAGCCGCGGAGCTGCCCCGGTTTGCGCGTGTGTCTTCCGGCTCGTGTTCGGGGGGCCCCGCCGGCCCGTTGTCGGTCGGTATCTGCCGTCCCCATGGCAGGAAGAAGTGGAAGCGCAGATAACACATCCGGCAGCGGAGCGTGCGGAGTCCGAACAGTTGCAGCATCCAGTCCACCGGCGACTGGCGGCGCGATTCCCTCACGTAGCGTGAGCCGCATCGCTTACACCAGACCGTGTTTGTTCTTGGTGCCCCCCCTAAGTTCATAGGCCCCACCAGCCCCGGACGCCGAGGTGATTTCGAGCCGCCACTCAGCTCCAGTCATCTGTATCATGCGGTATTCCGGCGCGACAATCAACTGTTATTCCGCGGGGAAATTGCGTTGCCCCGCGCCCATGTTTCCAGTGACTGTCGCCACCGTCCGACATAGAATAGTCTCAATACTTGTCAACTGGAGTCCCATGAAACTGAACAGCTACACGATCACCCAAGGCCGGAGCCGCGCGGCTGCCCGCGCCATGCTGAAGGCCATTGGCTTCACCGACGACGATCTGCGCAAGCCGATCATCGGCGTCGCCAATACCTGGATCGAGACGATGCCGTGCAACTACAACCTGCGCGATTTGGCCGTGCAGGTGAAGGAGGGTGTCCGGGCCGCCGGCGGCACGCCCATGGAGTTCAACACCATCGCCATCAGCGACGGCGTCACGATGGGCACCGAGGGAATGAAGGCCTCGCTCGTGAGCCGCGATCTCATTGCCGATTCGATCGAGTTGCTCGAGCGCGGCCACATGTTCGACGGCATTATCGCCCTGGTGGCCTGCGACAAGACCATTCCCGGAGCGGCCATGGCGCTGCTGCGGCTCAACGTTCCGGGCGTGATTCTCTACGGCGGCTCGATCATGCCGGGACACCACCACGGCCGGGACATCACGGTGCAGGACGTCTTCGAGGCCGTCGGCGCCAATGCCGCCGGCAGGATTACCGACGAAGAGCTGCTCGAGATCGAAAACGAGGCCTGCCCGGGAGCCGGCGCCTGCGGCGGCCAGTTCACCGCCAACACGATGGCCACGGTGATGGAGGTGATCGGACTGTCACCGTTCGGCACGGCCTCCGTCCCGCAGGTCGATCCCCGAAAGAATGACGTCTCCCGGCGCTGCGGCGAGATCATCGTCAACGCCGTCAAGAACAACCTGCGCCCGCGTGACATTGTCACCCGCAAGGCCATCGATAACGCGATCGCCTCGGTGGCCGCCTCGGGCGGCTCCACCAACTCCGTGCTACATCTGCTGGCCATGGCCCGCGAGGCCGAGGTCCCGCTCACCATCGACGACTTCCAGACCATCAGCGCCCGCACGCCGCTGCTCGTCGATCTCAAACCGGCCGGTAAGTACGTCGCCGTCGACGTCGACAAGGCGGGCGGCATTCCGGTGATCGCCAAGCGCCTGGTGGATGGCGGCTACGCCGACGGCTCCGCCATGACCATCACCGGCCGCACGCTGGCCGAGGAAGCCGCCGACGCCCATGAAACGCCGGGGCAGGACGTGATCCATCAACTCTCGAATCCGATCAAAGCATCCGGCGGGCTGGTGATCCTTCGTGGCTCATTGGCCCCGGACGGCTGTGTCATCAAGGTCACCGGAATAGCCCGCAAGGGGCAGACCGGTCCGGCGCGCGTGTTCAATTGCGAGGAGGACGCGATGGCGGCCGTCACCGGCGGCAAGATCCAGCCGGGCGACGTGCTGGTGATCCGCTACGAGGGCCCGAAGGGCGGCCCCGGAATGCGGGAGATGCTGGGCGTCACCGGCGCGATTGTCGGCGCGGGACTCGGCGAGACGGTCGCGCTGCTAACCGACGGCCGCTTCAGCGGCGCGACGCGAGGATTCATGATCGGCCATGTCGCCCCGGAAGCGGTCGACGGCGGTCCCATTGCGCTGGTCGAGGAGGGTGACACCATCGCGATCGACCTGGGACGCCGCACCATCAACATTGACGTCGACGACGAGACACTCGCCGCGCGGCGCGCGCGCTGGCAACGGCCCGAGCCCCGCTACAAGACCGGCGTCTTCGCCAAGTACGTCAAGACGGTGTCGTCCGCCTCGGAGGGAGCGGTGACCAGCGGAGCCTGACACGGTCCGCCGACACACTACCAGCCGTGCGTGGAATCGGAGTGAAAGCGGGCTTCGGCCCGCTTTCCTTGGATGTACAGAGGCTGACTACGCGACGTGCGGCTCGATCATCTTCTCGACGTCTGTCTTGCCGATCGCACCGACGCGCTGCTCGACAACCTGCCCGCCCTTGAACAACAGCAGCGTCGGGATGCCGCGGATGTTGTAGCGCATGGCGGTGTTGCCGTTGTGATCCACGTTGAGCTTGCCGACTTTGACTTTCCCGTTATACTGCTCGGCAATAGCCTCGACTGTCGGAGCCATCATTCTGCAGGGTCCGCACCATTCGGCCCAGAAGTCCACCAGAACCGGAACATCGGACTGCAACACGTCTTGGTCGAATTCGGCGTCGCTAAAGATTTTGGTATTTTCGGATGCCATGGAAACTCTCTCCATACATGATGACCCTTCCTGCCCCCAGGATTCAACGCGGCACCGCCGGCGGACCCAACGCCTGGATCGATTCGAAGGGGAAAAGGCCATCTGGCGGAGAGGGGGGGATTCGAACGGAGCCGTCCCCACAAACTATTGATTATAAGGCAGATACATGACATCTGCCTGTCCTGCAACCAGTTGTCGGTTAGGCCATCTTTCTCTCTAGTTCCCGTGAGTCTACGTTGTGCCCTGAAATACCGACACCAAACCGACACCAAAATACGGCTCCGCGTGTTGGGAAGTACAGTGGCGCAGCCCGCTGTGGGCGAGACGTGACACAGGAGGGTTTGACACGTGAATAGACAACTACATAGGGATTCCGACGAAGCCGAACACCGATTCCGAAGGGAAAGCGGCCGGTGTTCCGGGATGAGACCGGACAGCTGTCGGAGCGAAGCGACGCTGGCCTTCTGTTTGTCGGCGAAGTGGCCGGATTGGTCAAGTGCGTTGTCCGGAGCGAAGCGGAGGCAGGGCGCCACGAGCGAGTAAAGGGGTACAGGGAAAGGGGCGCAGTCCCTCGCCCCGCCGCATCACAGTAGAAACCCGGCCTGTGAGTCAGCGTGACACTGGGCAGGCTGGGTGAGCGTTTGCCGATTTGCTTGGCTGTCCGCCGTTCCGGCGTTCTTCGGGCGCTGCCTCAAGGACCTCGACCACTCTCACTCAGCACGGCGAACAAGGACAGAGGCAAACTCCACTGCGGCGACGTTAGGTCGGGTTGATAACACCAATAGATTCAGTCACCTCTGGGCGAAAACCGGCCGATCCAGTCATCTATCGCACCTATCACGGCCGGAAGCCATTGATGCACAAGGTGATATTGCCACGAACTGACACAGTTTCCGTCCGATGTATAGGAGCGCTAAGGAGCGCTACGCCAGTTTGAGTGTCGGGGACCGGGAGGTGATCGGCAAACGCCTCCGCGCAGGGGAACGGAGTGAACTCTGATTCAGTCACTGTGTTCGCCAAGTAGAATGGTCCAGAGGAACAGAGGATGCAGTTGCTGCTCGAGCTGAAAGACTGGGCATTGGCCGCAACTGCCGAGGGCGTCACCATCTCGGATCCCGGAGTTGGCAAGAGTTCCCAATCGGTGGATACACAAGCCCTGGGAAGCGCCTGTGTCGCTACTTTCAGAGGCCGGCGTCAAGCTGAGCAAAAACTATCCATGGCCCGTCGTCGCGTATGATGTCGCGCGAGAGCGTGCGCTCGCCGCACTGGCAAGCATGAAAAACTTCGGGCGGCTCTGAAGTGAACCCAGCATCTTGAGGTGCCACACGTTAGTTCCCCATGAGAAGTCTAGAGACCTCCGATAAAAGCTCCGCGTGCGCCTCCTCGTCGAGATCTCCGGCATGGCGCCAAGCCACTTTGCCGCTCTTGTCGAGCAGTATCAGGTAGGCGGCGTCGTGATCCTGAAACCCCACCCGCTGCTTCCATGAATCCGTGCCGCCGTAGACGGTGATGACGTGCTCGTAGTCCTGCTTCGGCGTGCCCCGGCGCATGCCACTGTCGATGAACCACTTCCCCAGCCTTGCCAGGCCGCCGATCATGGGGATCTCATAGAAGGTCACGCGCGGGTCCGACTCGAACTCCTCGCGGAATCGCTTGGCCCAGGCTTCCACGGCGAACCGGGAGTCGTAGGTGAAGCCGAGAAGCAGCAGGGCGAGGCGGCCGGAGGCGGCCTCGGGAAGAACCGCGGTTCGACCGGTCAGGAACTTGCCGCGGAGCCTGGGTAGTGGGTCGCCGACGGCCAATTCGGCCGCCGGCTGGGCGGCATATGCTGTCAACGGCAACACAGCCAACGAGAGAAGCCAGATCTTCATGCTATTTCCTCACTATTTCCCTCGCACCGCAGGGCGATCTCCCGCCAAGCCGGTCTAACTGCCGGGACGGAGCGCAGCGGCCGCGATGCGCCGCAGCATACCCCGGAACATGACTTCGTGGAAGGGCCACAGGAGATACCAATACAGGAGCCCGGTCAGCCCGCGCGGTTCGAATTGCGCGATCTGCCGAAGCACCGTGGAAGGGCCATCCGATTCCGCGCGGAATTCCAGCCAGGCTCGCCCGGGCAGCTTCATTTCCGCAAACAGCCGCAGAGCGCCGGCCGGGCTCGTAAACCTCCACCCGCCAGAAATCCAATGTGCTTCCCGGTAGCGGAGTCTCCGGATCGGGGCGGCCCCGCCGCATGCCGACGCCGCCCATCATCAGGTCGATGCGCCCGCGAATCCGCCACAAGCAGGTTGCCGAAGTACCAGCCCGTGCGGCCTCCGATCCGGCGAATCGGGGCGAATGCCTGATCGGGCGTCAGGGGCACTCGTATCGTCTGTTCGTTGATCAGGAGATCGCGGCCCGGTTCCGGCGCGGTGCTCCGGCCGGCGCCCGGCGCGCTGGCGTCGGACCAGCGGCTCTCCGCGGCGGGACGGTCCTCGTTGGCCAAGGCCCGCTCGATGGCCCGGGTGATTCCCATGGGCTGAATGTGTGAACAGCTCCCGGGCGTTGGGATTCCTCACCACGCTCGGATGGCGGACGCTTTCGATGAGGCAGCGCCCAATGGACGCGTAGACGGGCGTGATCAGCGTCAGCCAGCGGCTGGACAGCGACAGACTGAGGAAGGGAACGCGCACGATCCAGCGCCGCAGCTTCCGCTGGCGGGCGAATTCGCGCATGATCCCGACATAAGAGGTTACGTCACTCCCGCCGATTTCGACGGTGAGGTTCCCCTGGATCGGCAGCCGGGTGGCCGCGGCCAGATACTCGATGACGTCCTCGATCGCGATGGGCTGTGCCGCGGTATTTACCCAACGCGGCGTGACCATCACCGGAAGCCGTTCCACCAGGGCGCGGATCATCTCAAAGGATGCGCTGCCGGAACCGATGATGATGGAGGCCTGGAATTCGATGACCGGAATACCGCTGGATCGCAGGATGTTCCCGGTCGCGGTCCGGCTGCGCATGTGCGGCGAGAGCTCGTCGCCGTGCGCCAGCCCGCCCAGGTAGATGATGCGCCGCACGCCCGCCTCGCGAGCCGCTAAGGCGAAGTTGGCTGCTGCCTCGCTGCTCCTGGGCTTCGAATTCGGCACCGGCATGCATGGAGTGAACCAGGTAGAAAGCCGTGTCCACGCCTGAGAATGCCGTCGCCCAGAGACGCCGGCTGGAGCAGGTCTCCCCGCACCAGTTCGGTGCCGGGAGCCACGCGCCCGCTCAGCGCCTCCGGGTTGCGGCACAAGCATCGGACAGCTAACCCTTCCTGTTCCAGGCGCCGCAGCAGGCGCCCTCCCACATATCCGGTTGCTCCGGTCAACAGATGCATGCCGATCGACCTTATTCTGGCAGGATCACCGTGTCGATCACGTGGATCACGCCGTTGCTCGTCACGATATCGGCCTTCGTCACGTGTCGCGTTGTCCACCATCACACTGCCGTCCATCGTCTTGATGGCGATGCTCTGCCTTCCACGCGTCCTGGCGGAATTGAGCTTCACCACGTCCGGCGGCCATCACTTTGCCCGGTACCACGTGATAGGTGAGGATGCTCTGCAATTTCGCCTTGTTCTCCGGCTTGAGCAGGCTCTCCAGCGTGCCCTCCGGCAGCTTGGCAAAGGCTTCGTCCGTGGGTGCGAACACCGTGAACGGACCCTCGCCCTTCAGCGTTTCCACGAGCCCCGCGGCCTTGACTGCGGCGACCAGCGTGTTGAAGTTCCCGGCCACGGCAGTGTCCACGATATCGGCCGCCGGAGGCGGCCGGAACCAGAGCCAGCGCCAGAACGCCGGCCAGCAAAGCGTGCATCTTGATTTCATCTATTATTCTCTCCCCTCTATCCTCTTTCTGTTCGCTGCGCTCGCTTAGGCCGGGCGCTCCTGCCGCTGCCGGCTGCCACCGGCGCTGGATCGCACTTCCAGGTCAGCGCCTGGTACAGCCCCGAAAGGCCCACCAGCGCGTATACCATCGAGCTCAGCGCGGAGGTCTCGCCGAACTTCATGCCGAATACCAGTGGCCACGAGGTCCAGACGGAACACTCCGGCCAGCCCCCAGTTCAGTGCGCCGACAATGACCAGCGCGGCTGCGATCACGTCAAGTTTCTTCATGTTGCTGCTTCCTTTCCTCTGAGTCGGGCGGGTCTCAGCCGGCCATAACTTGATCTTAAAGAAAAATTGTTTTACTGTAAAGAACAGGAGAGTGATCGCTTTCCTGAGCGGAAAAATTCCGACCAAAACAGGCACCGAGAGGAAAACAGATCTTCAATCATGGCCTCTGACACCATCACCCAGGGCCTCGACAAGTACGCCATCGGGAGCAAACTGCGGCGTCTCCGTCTGCGCAAGAGTATGGGGCTACAGGAGTTAAGCAAGCACACCGGGCTTTCGCCGGCAATGCTTTCCAAGCTGGAGCGGGACTTGATGTACCCCACCCTGCCCACGCTGTTGCGCATCGCGATGGTCTTCAGCGTCGGCCTGGAGTACTTCTTCAGTCCGGGACCCCGGCCGTTGCTGGAGATTGTCCGCAAGAAGGACCGCCTGCGGTTTCCGGATTCGCCGGATGCCGACCACGTCGCGTACTACTTCGAGAGCCTGGACTTTCCCGGTGCCCAACCGGCCGCTGAATTCCTACCTTGCCGAGTTCGAACCGGTGGAGGCGGAGCACGGCCGGCTGCACGAACACCCCGGCGTCGAGCTGCTGTACGTTATCTCCGGCAAGCTGGAGCTGCGCACAGGCGAGGACGAGCACGAACTAGCGGAAGGCGACGCCATCTACTTCGATTCCAGCGTGCCGCACGGCTACCGCAGAATCGGATCAAAGCGCACGAAAGCGCTCATCGTGGCGGTGGAGCCACGTGAGTAACGACGACGCGCCGAAGCTCCGATCATCCTCAAGACTGCCCACCCGGAAGGCGCACTTGTGCGTCAAAGGGGTGTTCGGAAAAGGGCCCAAACTGTCTCGCCAACACCCGTCCGCAGAACGAGGACAAGTTCCCACAAATGCCGCAGCCTTCCTCGATACGGCCGTCGGTGCAGGATGGCCGGACAATAGGCCCAAAAGTCCCGCAGTCCGGGACTGGGTGGTCATATTAGCCCACTGCTTCTCAGCCCGCCGGTTTGGCAGAGCGCTTCTTGCGCATTGACTCGCCGCGCATCTCGATGCGGTGGGCGTTGTGGACCAAGCGATCGAGGATACCGTCGGCCAGGGTCGGATCTCCAGTCTGTTCATGCCACTTCGACACCGGCAGTTGCGACGTGAGGACTATAGAACGGGTTTGGTAGCGATCCTCGCAGATCTCCCAGAAGTCACGCCGGTCACTTTCTGACAGCGGCGCCATCACCCACTCGTCGCTCCCTGCCGAATTGGATGTTCCACCCCGAGTGCGTGAATTTCTCGCTCGGGCCGCCGCTGATTGCCGTGGAAGCGCTTGCCGCGCTCCGGGACCTAGTCGGCACTTTGCAGAAGCCCCTCAGTTGCGATATGGCTTCGCTGAATCGACTCTCGAAGGAGACCGCGGATGAAGCGACCAGTGAAACCAACGGGCATGCAGTTCAACTTGCCGCTGTGGAAGGAGCCCGCAGCAGTTCTTCCAGCCGGCAAGCAGAGAGAGCTGACCCTCGCACTCGCGGAGCTACTGATCGGCGTGGCTCGCGAAAGCGTCGGCGATCCGGCACGGGGAGGCGGAGATGAATCCGAAGCTGACGAGTGATCGTCTCCGCCGGAGAGCAGTCGTCTATATCCGGCAGTCCTCGGTGGGCCAGGTGATGCACAACCACGAGAGCCAGCGCCGTCAGTACGATCTTGCGGATCGGGCTGGTGAGCTGGGCTTTCGGGATGTCGTCGTAATCGACGATGATCTGGGCCGCTCCGGTTCGGGCTTGGTTGAACGTCCGGGATTTCAGCGGCTGGTGGCCGAGGTATGCAGCGGCGAAGTGGGTGCGGTCTTCTGCATCGAAGCATCCCGATTGGCGCGCAACGGCCGGGATTGGCACCACCTGATCGAACTCTGCGGAATGGCCGGCGCGGTAGTCGTGGACCCGGACGGCGTCTATGATCCGGCCATCATCAATGACCGGCTTCTGCTTGGCCTGAAGGGGACTATGAGCGAGTTTGAGCTGAACCTGTTGCGACAACGCTCGCTGGAGGCAATCTGGCAAAAGGCCCGCCGCGGAGAGTTACGCTTCTTGCTGCCGGTGGGCTTCAGCTGGACCGGGGCCGGGAAGATCGAGAAGAACGCCGATCGCCGGGTACAGCAGGCCATTCAACTGGTCTTCACGAAGATGACCGAATTGGGAAGCGTACGGCAGGTGCTGTTGTGGTTCCGGCAGGAGAAGGTGGCTTTGCCGGCGCTGCCTCGCGATCCTGGTGAACCCAAGCTGGCATGGAAGGTTCCGATCTACAACACGGTACTCAAGATTCTGACCAACCCCGTCTACGCGGGAGCTTACGCCTTTGGGAAGACCGAGGCCCGTATCCAGATCGTTGACGGGCGAGCGCGCAAGACGGCAGGACATCACAAGCCACGACCTGAGTGGTCTGTCTTGATTCAAGACCACCATCCCGGGTACATTTCCTGGGAGCAGTATGAACGCAACCAAGCGTTGATTGCGAGCAACGCGCATATGAAGTCACGGATGGAACCGAAGGCGGGCCGCGGGGGGGCGAGCACTGCTGTCCAGCATGCTGCGGTGCCGGCGTTGCGGCCGAATGTTTCACGTCTCCTACACGGGAATCGGGGCGGCGGTGCTTCGATACCACTGCAAAGGCGCCCATGTGAACCATAGCGAACACTGGTGCATTTCGTTTGGCGGTCTTCGGATCGACGAGGCAGTCGCCCAGGAAGTCCTGCACGCCATCAGCGGGAACGCGGTCGAGGCGGCACTGGAAGCGGCCGAGCACATGCGACGGCAGCGGCAGGAGCAACGGAGAGTGCTTGAGATGGAGGTCGAGCAAGCTCGATATGAGGCGCACCTGGCCTCGCGGCGCTTCGAAGCGGTCGACCCCGACAACCGACTCGTCGCAGCAGAACTAGAGGTTCGATGGAATGATGCGTTGCGGAAGGCGCGGGAACTCGAAAACAAGCTGCAGGTGTTCGACGCTGCCGGCGAGTTGGTGGCCATGCCCGATAAGGAGATCTTGCTGAGCCTTAGCACAAGATCTGCCGGCAGTGTGGAACGCTCCATCGACCGACATGCGACTGAAGCAGCGGATCGTTCGCATTCTCGTTCATGAGATCGTTGCCGATGTAGACGAGAAGGCCAGTGAGGTTGTGCTCCTCCTGCACTGGGCCGGCCGGGCGACCGTCATTCTGAACTCCGCGTCAAGAAGAACGCAACAGGCAAACACCGACGCTGCACAGATGTCAAAACGATCGACGTGATTCGGCAGATGGCCGGCAAGTTCTCCGATCGACAGATCGCAGCGACGCTGAATCGTCTTGGGTTGCGAACGGGGACCGAGCACACATGGACGGAAGGCCGCGTTCGATCTGCGCGTAACTGCGTATTCCGCTCCATGCCGATCGCCGTTCCGGGATCATGCCGATCACGATTCCGCGATGATGCCGATCAGGATTCCGGGCTGATGCCGATCGCGATTCCGGGCTGATGCCGATCAGTTTTCGACCGGTCCCGGAATGATGATCGCCATGGCCCGGAATCTTTTCCACAGGACCATCGAGCGCAGCGGCGCTGGACAAACCAACGGCCGATCTGGCCTCCACTGGAAGGCGGAGGAAACAGGTTGGCACAGAAGAGGTTGTCCATGTAATGTGCCGGTCCACGTTATGTGGCCGACCGGCGGGAGGTGCCCGATTCCCGTTAGCACAGTGCATTCTTGGCCACATAACGGCTACAGTGACTGGAGCCAGTCCAGCAGGGCCGCGTCACTCTGCCAAAGTGGTTTCCGTGGGATCCTCTTGTCTGCGAGGTTTGGCACTGTGCACGTTTCGACTGCTGCTTGCTTGGTGCGGAGAGTGATTTCGGCGTAGCGGTTCGTGGTCTCCAGGCTCGCATGGCCGAGCCATGCGCGGATCACGTTCACCTCCACTCCTGCTTCGAGTAGATGCACGGCAGTCGTGTGGCGCCATACATGTGGTGAGATCCGCCGAAGCTGGCCATTCGATCCCTTTTTGACAACCTGCGCGGTGTAGCGCCGGACGATCTTGTAGATTCCAAACCGGGTCAGGGCGGCACCCCTCACGCCGGTGAAGACCGGCCGATCCGGTGAGCTTCCTGCTCCTTGCTGGAACAACAGTTTCTTGAGCAAGGCGGCTGTTTCTGCCCACAGCGGACAGACCCGCCACTTGCCTCCTTTTCCGTGCAAATGCACACGCGGAGTGGGGTCGAAATGAATGTCAGTTGCACGGATGTCCGCTGCTTCCTGGACCCGGGCTCCCGTGTTGTAAAGGAAGACCAGCAGCGTTCGGTCACGTAATGCCGATCTTCCATCAACTGGCAGCGCGGCCAGCGTACTTTCGATCTCATCGCGGTCGAGAAACACGGTTTCCGGAGGCTGAGCGCGCTTCCTAGGAATGGCAGCCACCTTCTGAGCCTGCCCGAGGCGCTCCGGGAAGCGCTGGCCGACGTATTCGAAGAACGTGCGAAGCGCCGCTAATCGTTGGTTACGGGACTGAGCTGCGTTGCCTCGGCTCTCTTCGAGAGAGTTTAAGAATCGGACCACGACTTCGGGATCAAGGTCGTCCAGGGCAAGCTGGGTGATCCTCTTGCCACCAGCGTTCGTCGCGAACCCCAAGAACAGTCGGATCGCGTCCGCGTAACTCGATATCGAGTTTGGCCGCAGACCTCTCTGAAGCTTCAGGTAGTCGTTGAAGAACGACGCCAGGATCGCTCCCAGCGGCGGTGTGCCATCGCTCATCGCAGACACTCTTTCCGGCTGTTCGCCGCGAAATGTGCGAAGCGCTCACTGGCGCACTCCAGCAGTTCTGTAGTGATGGTCAAGTAGACAGCCGTCGAGGAAGGGCTGACGTGACCCAGGAATATGGAAAGATCCAACAAACGCGAAGTCGGATCGACGCCTGTCCGGTACCAGCGCAACAACGTGCCAACGGCGAACGAATGGCGGAGGCAATGCAAGTACGGCGGGGCCACGCCCGAGGGGACTGTTAGCTGAAGGGCGGGCAGCAGTTTGTGGAATGTCCAGCTAATCGTGTTGGCGCCTATCGGCGGTCGCTTCCGCTTGTTGAAGGAGAACACAGCGCCGTCGGGCGGAATCGGACCGAAGTGCGACTCCTCCTGATCGAGAAAATCCGCGATCGCACGGGCCATCTTTGGCCCGAACGGCACCAAGCGATCCTTCCCGAACTTCGTCTGGCGGATGATCAGAAGTCGGCTGTCAAGATCGATATCCTTACGGCACAAGCGCGAGACCTCCCCGACGCGGAGCCCCAGCCCGTACAGCAACGCAAAGATCATCCTGTAAGTTGCTCCGCGATTCAGCGCTCGTGGGTTGCTGGGCAGTCGTTCAGCAACGTCGAGAAGACGGCGCGCCTCGTCTGGGTTGAAGAGATACGGCCGCAGAGGCGAGGTGACCCGCCGAGGTTCACATCGCAACGGAGATGCCTTCAGCACCTCGTGAACGACCATCCAATCCAGCAGCCCTCGAACCGCACCAATGAGCTCGTTATAGCTTCGGGGCGAGTGCCGCGGCCGGGAGTCTATGAACCCGGCGATGTGGGCCGCGGAGATCTGCTGGTGATCCGGGACATTCTGTGTGAGCAGGTAGGAGTCCAACAGATGAAGCATTGGTCCCACCTTGGCCAGACGTTTTCCCAGCGAGTGCTTGTGGGCGAGGTACAGTTCAATGCTATCGGCCAAAGGGCCTTTTGCTGCGCTCCTCACAGAACCTCCTCGCCGTCGCCAAGTGCGACCTCCCGGAGTGCCTCGATGTTCACTTTGGCGTAGATCCTGGTAGCGTCTGGCGTTCGGTGCCCAACGAAGTCCCCGATGGTCTTCAGCGAGAACCCGGCATCGACGAGGCGTTGAATGCAGGTGTGCCTCAATGTATGCGAGCCCGGTCTCGACACGTCAATCCCAGCTTTGCGGAGGTACCATTTAGCTCGCGTCGAAACGGCGACGCACGACAGGGGCTTGTGCGGAGCGTAGGCCCCAAAGAACACCGCTCGCTCGCGTGTCCTGGGGCGCCCCTGCTTCAGGTAGTCGAGGATAGCCTCGCCCACGGTTGGCGCCAGGGGATAAGCTGTCGAATGCCCCGCTTTGCGACCGCGAACGTGAAGGCGATTGTGTTGCCAGTCGATATCGTCCAGCGTCAACGCTTCCACTTCACGAGCGCGGAGCCCATACGTCACCAGGAGCAGGAGGATGGCATAGTCGCGTTTGCCAACCGCATTCCGCCGGTCCACATTCTGGAGCATCTGCTCCACTTCGTTCCAGGTAATCGAGCGTGGCAGGGTCGCGAAGCGATATCGACGGGGTGACTCGATTGCCTTGCTCAGGTCGCGCGTCATGAGACCCACGCGATGGAGATAACGGAAGAACACCTTGAGGATGCTGCAGATGCTTTGCACGGAGCGCTTATCGAGAGTCTTGCCGCTCTCAGTGATGAACGCGGTGACATCGTCGGGGGCCAGATCCGGCAGCAATGTTCGCTCGGCCCTTCTCAGATAATCCTGGAGTCGCTTGAGATGGTGCCGGTACTGACCGATAGTGGTTTCACGAAGGCCGCGTTCCCGGCGCAGAAACTCGAAGAAGCCGGGTGCTGCATCCGCGAAGGGCTCCGGCTCGCCGGAGTTGTCGCCCTGGTTGTCGGGAAGAATCAACCGAAGCATCTGCTGGACCGGATTGCGGATACCTCGCGCAGCGGCTTGGCGCTGAGCTTCCGAGTACTGGCGCCCGTGACGGTTCAGCCAGGCATCGACAAAAGACTCAACGTGGGCCGGGAGTTCCTCCCAGCTATCTGCCCCTGCTCGTTGCGCAAACTCTCCGAATCGAACCAGCAGCGGTACACGTATAAAGACGTTCCGTGCGGCGTACCCTTGCTCGCTGAGCCAGACAACATAACACTCGATAGCGTCGCCGATCCAGGACCCGCGAATACGGTCCACTGTGGTCGGGCGGATGAAATAACGATGAAGCACGAAAATCTCCTTTCTCCAGGGGAGGCTCAGGAAATGATCGTACGGTCAGGCAGCCGTTATGTGCCCGGTCAAGCGTGTGCGTCTTCGAAACGGCGATGGATCAGCTTGGGTCGGCCACATAATGCGGCCGGGCACATTACATGGACAATCTCCTTCTTGGCAAATCTGATCCTCCCTTGGAGGTCAGGTTGCCGTGGCGTTGTCCAGCACCGTCCGCTCACTGGCCGTGGAAAACGTTCCAAACGAAAACGGCCACCATTCCGACGGCCAGCCAGAAACTGGCCGCTTTCGGGTCGGAACGAGTGTCCGCTTTCAGCCTGGAACCGTGGCCGGTTTCAAATCGGAACGGTGGCCGGCTTCGACCGGATTCCCCAAACTACATTCCAGATCAGCACTGGATCGTCCTCTCGCTGCGCCCGCAAGGATGCCACCTATGGGAGAACACCACCACACCGGTTACCAGCACCTGGATCATGTCCTGGACGATCACTCAGATGCTCCGTCTGGATGACCCCGCTCCGGAGTTCAGCTCGCCACGGACCTCTTTTCCACAGATGCCGGTGAGTCGTCGCCATACAGACTCTCGTGGTTGTTGGGCCTCAAGCCCTGCCGTCCCCATTCAGGTTGGCCGCCTTTACGATCGTCTTGCGCATCATCTCCCCACCCTCTCGCCATCACTTCGCCGGTCTAGCCTGATCAAGACATATCGCGACCAAGTCTGAGAGGTTCGCTTCTCCCACGCACATGACCGTGTCGGCGCCGCCCCAGTAGATCTTCACGGTCCCGTCAGGTTCCGGAACGGCGCCACAGGTAAAGACCACGTTGTGAACATATCCGACCATTTCCCAAGGATCTTCCGGCTGCAGAATCCACGAATCTCCCACACCGAGGATCTTTGCTGGGTTGTGCAGGTCATGGAGAGTAACCCCCAGCCGATAGACCGATCCATCCATGGTTTGAAAGACGCCGTGGTAGATGGACAGCCATCCTTGGCCGGTTTTGATCGGCGGAGCGCCGGGACCGATCTTCATCTCATCCCAGTGATACGGCTCCGGCTTCATGATGAGCTGAGACTCGCCCCAGAAGCGCAGATCCGGAGAATAGGAAATCCAGATAGACCAGGGGCTGATCTCGGAATGAGGGCGGTCCAGGCGGGCATAGAGGCCAGCAAACTTCTCGGGGAAGATAACCACGTTGCGATAATCCGCCTCCGTGATCAGAGAGAACTTCTCCACGCGACTGAAGTCTTTGGTCTTGGCGAGGGCGACGCGGACTCCATTCCTCGAGTAGGCACTGTAAGTGATGAGATACTCCCCTTCCACCCAAGTCACGCGCGGATCCTCGACGCCGAACTCCTCATAGGCGGCAAAAGGGCCGTCTCGCTCCGGGACCAGGAAAGGCTGGGGATCCGCGGTGAAGTGGAATCCATCGGGACTGCGCGCCAGGCCGATGATAGACCGGCCGGTGCGGAGATGGGAGCGGAAGAGCATGATGTATTCGCTCCCATGCTTCACTACGGCTGCGTTGTGAACAGTCTCCACCGGGTAGGGGATGTCGGTCCTGGTGAGTATGGGATTGTGGGCATATCGTCTGACAACGTCCGGCTTCATGATCGTTTCCCCGCTTCCAGTTCGAAAATTGTCGAGTAGACTCGCTCGTACGCCTGCACCATGGTAGCGATGGAAAAGCATTCCTGGACGCGGCGCCGGCAGGCTCGGCGATCGATTTCCGAAACCCGTCCCAGGGCCTGAACGGCTTGCCTGACGTTGTTGACCAAGAGACCAGTTTGCCCGTCTTCGATCACCTCCCGGCAGGAGCCGAGATCCATGGCGATGACCGGCACCCCGGCCGCATTGGCTTCGGCCAGGACGAGTCCAAACCGTTCCGGAATCGTGTTCAGATGCAGCAGGGCGTGGGCCCTGGCGAACAACTCGTTCTTTGCTGGCACGCCCACCGGTCCGACGTAACGGATGTTCCGATCGTCGAGATGCGGTTCCACCTGTTCCCGGAAATAGGCCTCGTCCTGGATAATGCCCGCGATGATTAGCCGGCGCCCGCTCAGGTGAGCGACCTCGATGGCCAGATGAACGCCCTTGTCCGGGTGAATCCGACCCAGGAAAACCAGGTCGTCACCGCCACGTTCCTGAAGCGGGTACAGTGACAGGTCGATCCCGTTGTAGACCGTGGCCAGGTAGTTCAGTCCAGGGGCGCGATCGGAGTCGCTGATGGAGACGAAATAGCCGGCGCGGTACTTTTCATAGACGGGCATGATAGCGGGAGACGAGAACCCGTGGATGGTGGTCAGGACCGGTGTCCGGACCAGCCGGGTATAGGTCAAAGCCATAAAGTCGTAGTGGCTGTGAATGAGATCAAACTCGCCGGCGTGCTCGAAGGTTTCCGAAATGTGAAGGTACTCGGCCACCTTGGGATCGATGGCGGGATCCTCTTCGTATCCCCGGTCGACCACGCCACGCAGGCTTGCCCGGGTTACGGAATCCCTGGTTGCGAACAGTGTCACGTCCCAGCCACGGGCGACGAGGCCTTCGGCGATGTTGCTCGCGACGGTCTCCCAAGCGCCGTACTGCCGGGGCGGCGTCCGCCAGGCCACCGGCGAAAGGATCGCCACTCTCTTAGTTGGCATCGTCGACCTGTAGGTTGAACGCAAGCCGCCGCTGCGCGCTGTTGGCGCGTGGCCGAAGGCGGAAAATGTGAGGCTCCAGGCATACCGGGAGGTTATAGCGGTACACGGTGGAGTGCCTGGTACTGATTTTCATTCGATTCCCATGTGAGCCGTGCCAGACCGGCAAGCTTCCTAGGCCATGGCTGCCAGTACCTCATCGAGCGGGACGGTAGCGAAACCAGTAGCGTAATCGGACAGACCGTAGGGGATGATCAATTCGCCGTGGTGGACAAGGGCACCACAGGTATACACGACGTTGGGCACGTAACCTTCACGTTCCTCCTGGTTGGGTTGGAGGAGGGGTTCACGGAGACGGCCGATGACCTTGGCGGGATTATCGCGATCGAGGAGAAATGCGCCGATGCGGTATTCGCGCATTGGGCCGACGCCGTGGCTGAGGACGAGCCAGCCGGCATCGGTCTCGATGGGGGACCCACAGTTGCCGAGTTGGATCAGTTCCCATGGGAAGACCGGTTTCAAGATCGCCTGAGGCTCATACCAGAAGTGGATGTTGTCGGAGAACATGAGAAAGATGTTCTCGTTGTCCTGGCGGGAGAGCATGGCGTAGAGGCCATCGATCTTCCGGGGGAAGAGAGCCATGCCTTTGTTCTGGGCGGCCGGACCGTTCAAGGTGATGAACCGAAAGTGGAGGAAGTCTCGGGTCTCCAGCAGTTCCGGCAGGATCAGCTTGCCATCGAAAGCGGTGAAAGTGGCGTAATAGACGCGGGTGCCATCGTCGTTGTGGAAACAGACGAACCGCGCATCTTCGATGCCGTTCCGTTGCGAGGGAGAGGCCGGGAAAATGATTCGCTCGGACAGCCGCTGTTCGGGCCGGAACTGGACTTCGTAGTTGGAACTGGCCAGCATCCAGATTCCCTCGGCGGTGTCCTGATACTCCTCCTGGGCGTCCGACTCGTGAGACTGACTGAGTTCGGTTGCGACATTGGCGCGAAGCTCTCCCAGTGTGAACACGTCTCCCAGCTTGTCCATGACCCGGCGCGTGAATTCGTTGGTTAGTCCCAACTCGAAGAGTTTCCGCTCGAAGAGAGCCCTTTCGTAGGACGGATTGGGGACTTGACGCGGCTCCGTGAGGTGGGCGGATGGCATCCTGACCTCGAGCCGGTGGTCCGCGTGGACGATGCCTTCCCGGAAAGTAATGGACGAAATGTGCCCTTCCCCAGTTGCTCGCAGGCTCAGGACAAAACGCAGCGCCCCGGGAGGCAGCCCCGACTGATCAGGGTGCGGGATGATGGATGGATTAAACAGGGCGGCGGATTCCAGGGAGAACTCGGACACGAAATAGGAACCGATCAACATCTGCCTTTGTTCGGACGGTTTCTTGCCGGGTGGAAGGAGGTGACGGACCTGTTCGAATCGTTCTTTGAATTGGTCGCCGATCTGCTGGTGCCGCGCGGAGTATTTGGCGCAAACCTCGTCCAGGAGGGGGCCGATCCGGCTTTCCGGGAGTGACCCTATCCGGGCGATAATCTTCCTGGCGCGTTCTCCCGGATTGAACGGTCGTAGGAGAACACGCGACTGGTCCGGCCTCAGGACGGTGGCTGTACGCTTTACGTTGATCGGTTTGGCATTCATGAACGGGCTTTTTCCCAGGGCAGCGAGGCTGATATCGGAGGTCACCGCTCAGCGGCGACCGGTCCCTTGAAGGTAGTGAGCGTGTTCTGCATCTGGCGCATTTCCGTGAGCGACAGCAGGAAGGCCAGGGTGGATTCCGCTCCCTGGTTCCGGTTCACCCGATCCACGTGCAACCCGTCGTAGCAGCCGCCGGTCGTGGGGGAATACAATTCGAGCCCGAGATCGTTCCAGCCGATGAACCAGTCGAATGCACGCTGGGCTTCCTCGTACCACCAGGAATCCGCAGTGGCCCGGTAGGCCTCCAGGCAGGCCGACACCATCGCTTGCGCCTCGATCGGTTGCTGATCGAAGTCGGCGCGTGGACCGCCGCGTCGATAGAAGCCGTTGCTGCCAATGGGCCGCAGGTGACCGTTCTCTGACGTCTGCACTCCGGCGAGCCAGCGCAGTGCCTCAAGGCCTCGTTCAAACACCACCGGTTGTCCGGTGGCCCTTCCACTAAGAATAAGGGCGTGCGCGAGCTTCGCATTGTCGTAAGAGAGCTCCTCTTCAAACCAGGGCCAATCCGCCTGGACGGTCTTGTCAAGAAGCTCCGTGAGCCGCGCAGTGAGTGTCTCACGGACCTGGTTAACCAGGCTATCGCCACTCAAACGGCGCAGGTACTCATGAACGCCGATGAGGCTGAACGCCCACGCCCGAGGCGAAGTGAACTCCGTCACCGCCGGCAGCGCCAGCGCCAGGAGTTGTCCGGCCATGATCTGGAAACTCCGATGACGCGAACGCCCCACGCCCATCCCAAGCGCCCAGAGTGCCCGGCCGTGAGAGTCTTCCGATCCTTGTTCATCGAGCCAATGGCGGTCAAAGCCCAGGTGGTTGTGAAACCGTTTCGTTTTGCGATCGAACGCGTGATTCAGAAAGGCCGCATAGGTCGTGGCCAGCGTCTGCACGCGCGCCGTTTCGCCTTCCGACTCGTCCAGAAGCACCGCAAGGATGAACGCACGGGCATTGTCGTCTGTGCAGTAACCTTCGGAAAAGTTCGGGACGCTGATAAAGGCGTGTTGGAGAAGGCCGGTCGAATCGGTCATCCGCGCCAGATGATCCAGCTTCAGCTTCGGTAACTCCCGTGGCTTCTGATCGAGCGTTTTCGTGGCGAAGGACTTCCGGGACAACACCGCGCCCTCTAGCCGGGCTGATTCAAAGGAGGCCATGTAAAGCCGCGCCACATTGCTCCAGACCATTTCTCGACCCAGCTTGTAAGCATTCTTGCGCATGGCGTGCCGACGCGTGTCGTCGCGCAGCAAATCGACCACCTCACGAGCGATGGCCTGGGAGTCGCCGAACGGCACGAGAACGCCGCGCTCTTCCGCCAACAATTCGGCGGCGTGCCAATACGGCGTCGAAACAACGGCTTTGCCGGCGCCAAACGTGTACGCTAGTGTGCCCGAGGTGATTTGCGCTTCGTTCAGATAGGGCGTGATGTACAGGTCCGCCGCCCCGATGAACTCCTTCAGATTCTCCAGCTCAACAAAGCGATTATAGAAGATGACGTGCTTTTCGACTTTGTTCCTCTTGGCGAGTATTTCGAGACCTAGACGGTAGGTTTCGCCCTGTTCTCGCACCTCATTCGGGTGGGTGGCTCCCAGGACAATGTAGACGACGTCGGGGAATTCCGCAACGATCTGAGGCAGGGCGTTGAGTACATATTCAATTCCCTTGTTTGGCGAAAGCAGTCCGAACGTGAGCAGCACCACCTTCCCTTCGACGCCGAACTGGTCCTTGAAAAAATTCGGGTCGACAAACGGCATGTCCGGAATGCCATGCGGGATGAGGTCGATCTTGGCCAGCGGCGCCTGGTAAACATCCTGCAGCATCTGCCGCCCCCGCTCGGCCATAACCACCAGCCGGGTGGATCGCTCGATCAGTTCCCGCATCACACGCTGCTGCTCCGCACTCGGCTCGCGCAGCACGGTATGGAGCGTGGTAACGACAGGCATTCTCAGTTCGCGCACCAGCGCCAACACGTGGCTGCCGGCCGCTCCGCCGAATATACCGAACTCGTGCTGGAGGCAGACGATGTCGACGTTGCTGATATTGAGGAAGTCCGCCGCACGCTGGTACGACGACAAATCCTGCTCTTCAATCTCGAAGTTGACTTCGTCCGGATATTTGTAACCACTGTTAATGTCATTGACCGCCACGGAGAAGCACTGACTTTGTGTGTGCTCCGCTGCGACGGCGGTCAGCAGGTCGGACGTGAACGTTGCGATTCCGCACTTGCGTGGCCAGTAGTCACCGAGAAAGGCGATCTTTCGTATCTTCGAAGCTTGTTTCATGAATTAGACGGCATCAATGTTCGCGATCTCATCACAATGCGCAATTACAGGTTTGCAGTCACGATCCTGGATGGGCGCCTTCCAGTTTGAGCACCATCTTTCCGCCGTCCTAAACCGAGACTGTCCCGGAAGAGGAGGAAATGACAACAGCCGTGGCGTCGGTGACGGTGGTGATTGCCAGCGCGGCGGCATGACGGGTGCCCAAGCCAGGGCTCAGCCGTCCTGGCCCGACGGGTGCGTCGAGATACGTGCACGCCGATTCCACGACGCCTTGGCGATTGACGACGAAAGCCCCGTCCATCGCCGAGCATTCGCGGAGCGTCTCCAGGAACTCCGTATTGTGGATGCTTCGCGCTGCCCGGGCATGTCCTTTCAGAGGGTTAAGGATTAGCTGGCGCAGGTACGGAGACAGTTTGCTAACGTCACCGAGTACGAACACCGTTCCGATGGGCGATCCCTCGCGGCCTTCGCTCGCGAAGCACAGGGCGATTTCCAGCAACCTGGCGAGATGCCGCGAGACAGCAATCTCACTCTTGTGATGTTGCAGCCAAGGGTAGTCCCGCGCCGGCTTCGCAATCACCAGTGTATCCAATCGTCGTGACCCCGTGACACCGGAAAGCCCGAGTACCCGCTCATCGAGTCCGAAGTGGCGGTTCAGCGCGGCAAGAAACAAGGCGAGGTTGAGCTGGCTAAGTCGGTTCAAGGCCGCATCCGGCATGACCAGCACAACATCTTTGGAACGATCGGGGATGGGAATCTGCTTCGGGTCGCGAGCGATCCAGATGACTCGCTCGTCGCCGCGCAACTTCTTAACCAGGCGCATGTCTCCGATCCCATCAGCCTGAACCACGAGTGTCTTTATCCCGAGCGAACGCGCTAAACCGAATGCGCTCGAGACCAGCTCCCGGGTCTCCTGATACTCTTCCCGGGCCGGATTGTCAGATTGAAGTTTCATCCTCGCAGTTCAAGCTCGACGCACGATGTCGTGAAGAAATGGCGGTCGTTTTTGTTCCACTGCAGCGGCCGCATACAGATACATGGCCGCTGACCAGCTCTGCCAGTCCTGGCCCCGCGCGACCCCGTCCATCGCGCAGAACCATTCGTTGAACCCGTAGGGCAGCGAAGGATCGCGCCCTCGGCGGACCAGTTCCGTCAGCGCCGCCAACTTGTCGCAAGCCAACCTGTGCTGACCCGCCGCCACCAGCGCCGCGATATAGAACCCACACACGAACGGCCAAACCCCGCCATTGTGATAATCCCCCGGTGCGTTGAATTGTTCGTACCGTTGCCGCCAGTCAGGGTCTTCCCGCCGAATGTACGGAAACAGGCACGGTGGCAGATCGAGCGCCAGCTCACCGCGCTCCCTCAGCGCCGCGCACTCTGCCTCGACCCAGGCCACGATCGCCTGCGCGCGCGCCGGCGGCGCCAGCCCCGATACAATCGCGAGACTGTTGCCCAGTAGATCAAATCGCTCGCTGTTGCTCACTTTGTAGGCCCACAGGGCGTAGTAAGGTTTGTCCTTTACCACCAGCCCTTCGTGTACGTGGCGCGCCCCACTCCCCTGGCGGATGTCCAGGCAATCCAGAATCTCCGCGAGCCCTTCCGCCTCACGGTTCAAGCCGTACAGCCGGAGATACATATATACCAGCGCGTTCACATATAGCCCGAATCCACACACCCACTGCTCGTCCCGCCAATCGCTCGTGGGCTGCTGCGCGACGACCACCAAGTCGTCCGGACTCTGATACTGCATCCAGTGCATCGCCCGCTCGACTGCCGCCTGCAAGAAATTGGCATCGCCCGTCGTACGCCGGTACAGTGCGACACCGATTAGAAACAGTGGCGTCGTGTCACTTGCCCCCCGGTCGTCCGGATCGTGCACCAGTGACGTAATGTGTCCGAGCCGGGTTTGTGTCCGCGCCAACGTTTCCAGCGTGCGGCGAAGCGACGCAGTCAGTGTTGGGTCTTCGCAAACCAACATCCCGAGCGCTGAGATCATCAGATCTCGCGTGTACGGCTCCGGATAACCCCACCCTGCGGTCCGCGGCAAATCCTCATAGGGGCCGCGTGCGTTGTGCAGGAGCACTTCTCGGGCGGCGCGTTTCGTCTCTCCAATCAGACATTGAGTGGATGCGGTCATGCGCTACTGGATACCCAGTCGTTTTCCGATCAGTTCAGTGAACCGCCTGGCTACAACGCGGTAGTCGAACAATTCGACAGCCCGGCGCCGGCCCGCTGCTCCCATTCGATGGCGCAATTCCGCGTCTTGCATCAGATCCATAAGGTAGTTCGCGATGTCGTGCACACTCGCGCGATAGTCCGCTGTCCGATCGCGGGCGAAGACGATGTGGTGTCCCTCTTCGAATCCGGACTCGTCACCCAGTGTCGTTTCGTGGATCCGAATCTCCTGTGCCACGCCTGCCAGAAGGGCCGTTTCTCCGTGAATCAGCGTATCCAGCATGCCCATCGCCCGGATCCCGATCACTGGCTTTCCGCACGCCCCCGCTTCCACCTGAACCATCCCGAAGCCCTCCAGCCTCGAGGGCGCGGCATAGATGTCGCACGCCGCCACCAGATAGGGCATGAAATTGCGCGAAATAACGTTCGTTGTGTAGACGACGTTCTTCTCGATCCCTAACTGCGTGGCTAACTGCAAGTCAATCAGGTTCTGCTGATGCGTTCGAGGCTGTGGCCAAACCTTGCACACGTACTTCCAATCCGGCGCCTTCTGGTCGTTAATCGCCAGAGCCTGCATGACCTCCTGCGCGCCTTTGGATGTGGCATCACCTCCGATCGTCAACACCATGAGCTGGTCCGGTGAAACGCCCAGTGTTTCGCGCACAGCCTGCACCTTCAGTTCACTCGGATCGCGAGGCACGAACGCGTCTGTGTCGCACCCCACCGGAAGGACTTCAATGTTGGCCCCATCGATCCCATCGCGGATGTACATCTCTTTGACCCAGTTCGAGGTGACCAGAATCAATGGCAGCGCGTTGAGCACTTCGTGGTAGTTCGCGATGTAACCGTCCGCGACCAGCCAGGGAACCGGCTGCACCCCATACCGTTGCGGATGCAGCACCAGGTGCGGCGTGTGCCCCCAATATCCGACGCCCAGCACCACATCGGGCTCGAACCAGCGGTAGTACCACTCCTTCTCTTGCGCGGACTCGAAATGTACCGACCGGACCTCCACGCCAAGTTCCTTCAAGCCGCGAGCCATCAGATCGCCCTGAGTGGCAAGCCCACCGGGCGAGGCGGGGTAATCGTAGAGCACCAAAACTTTCATATGGCAGCCTCTCGCTCCTGTCGGCGTTCGCGTTCGACCCAGCGGCCTGCGGCCTGCGGCATCGTGAAAACACCAATACGCTTCGGACCGTGGCGTCGTTCGCGCCTCCCAGCTGTCAGGGCCGAAGCCGTAGCCCTGGGTCATGAGTAGATATTTGTGCCGCCAGATCTCTTCGCCGAAGGTTTCCTGCCTTGTCGCCTCCGCCTGCGCCCGGGGCAGGTACGCGCCGCCGCCGTCCTCGAAACCGAACATCCAGACGGCCTCCGCCGACAACGCGCCATCCGCCCAGAGACCGATGACCGCCCGGCACGTCTCCTCGTGGCGGCGGTGACGTGTATACTCACCGCGCGGGCCGTGCGTCAGAATCAGGTCATACCGAGCGGCAGGTACTACGGAGAGCACGGCCTGCCTCACCTGCGCATCATCCAAGGGACGCTGGTCCGGACCGTCATCCAGCTCCCCCATCGAGCCAGCCGCCCCCAGTTGCTCCACTATCCGTTGAAACTTCGGTGCACGGTCCGCGTCGCTCGCCCGGCAAAGGGAAGCCACATGCCAGGACCAGTGTGGATGCAGCAGCATCGTCCCGCCAGCCCACAGCACCTCATCATCGGGATGGGCCACGATCACCGCTGCCGTCCGCGGGATCATGCCTATGCCGTGCCGTCGATGGGGGCTCGCCATCGCAGCAGGAAGAAGTGGTGACCACAGAAATCACACCGGTAGGGATGAAGGATCCAGTAGATCGCTCTCTCGATCGAATTCCGGACGCCCACCCCTCGAAATTCCATGGATCCGCAATGCGGGCAGCGCGCGGAGAATAATCCCACCGTGATCCCGGTCATGATCCGTCAACCTTTGCCGGGCTGTGTGCCGCCGAACCGGCGCGATTCTGCATCGACGGGCGAGCGTACTGCGATTTGGGGCCGCTACCCCATCCTTGGGCGGGGCGGCTCGCCTCCTTCGCGGCCTTGATCTCTTCCGGTGTCCTCACGTCGGGCTCCGAGAGCTTCACCCGCATTTTTGCGCGCGATACCTGGCGCTTGTGTCGCTTCTGCAATCTTTTGTTCATCCGTGTCCTCCGCCCTGGTGGATTTGGCCCTACCTAATTGTCTGCCTCTTCGACGACCTCGCAGACCAGGGCCTCGGTCGTAAGCATGAGAGACGCGATGGAGGCGGCGTTCTGGAGAGCCGTGCGAGTGACCTTCGTGGGGTCGATCACGCCGGCCTTCACCAGGTCTTCGTACTGTTCGGTGGAGGCGTTGAAGCCGAAATTGGCATCCTTATGGTTCTTGATCTTCTCGGCGACGACGGCGCCCTCGGTTCCGCAGTTCAGCACGATCTGCCGGACCGGCTCCTCGCAGGCGCGACGCACGATCGTCACGCCAAACTGCTCGTCGCCTTCGAGCGTCATCTTCTCGAGCGCCATCGATGCTCGCAGCAGCGCCACTCCTCCGCCCGGCACGATCCCTTCCTCTACCGCTGCGCGAGTGGCATGGAGAGCGTCCTCGACGCGGGCCTTCTTCTCTTTCATCTCGGTCTCGGTCGCGGCGCCGACCTTGATGATCGCGACGCCACCGGCCAGCTTCGCCAGGCGCTCCTGCAGTTTCTCGCGGTCGTAGTCCGAGGTAGTCTCCTCGGCCTGGGCCCGGAGTTGTTTGATCCGGCCCTCGATGACCTTCTCGGTCCCGGCGCCGTCGATGATGGTGGTGTTGTCCTTGTTGACCGTGATGCGCTTGGCTTGACCCAGATCGTCCAACTGAACGCCTTCGAGCTTGATGCCGGTCTCTTCCATGATGGCCTTTCCGCCGGTCAGGATCGAGATATCTTCCAGCATCGCCTTGCGGCGGTCACCGAAGCCCGGCGCCTTCACGGCGCAAACCTGGAGCGTCCCCCGCAGCTTGTTGACGACCAGCGTAGCCAGAGCTTCGCCCTCCACATCCTCGGAGATCAGTAAGAGCGGCTTACCCGCCCCGGCGATCTGCTCGAGAATCGGAAGCACGTCCTTCATGCTGCTGATCTTCTTTTCGTGGATCAGGATGTAAGGATCTTCGAGAACGCACTCCATGCGCTCGGCGTCGGTCACGAAGTAAGGAGAGAGGTAGCCGCGATCGAACTGCATCCCGTCCACGGTATCCATCTCCGTGGTCATGGTCTTGGATTCCTCGACCGTGATCACGCCGTCCTTGCCCACCTTCTTCATCGCCTCGGCGATCACTTCCCCGATCGTGGAATCGCTGTTGGCCGAGATGGTGCCGACCTGGGCGATCATGTCGCCGGAGACGGGCTTGGAATAGCTTCTTGAGCTTCTTCCACGGCCGCGGCGACCGCCTTGTCGATGCCACGCTTGATCGCCATGGGGTTGGCGCCCGCCGTCACCGCTTTGACGCCTTCGCGGAAAATCGCCTGGGCCAGGATCGTGGCGGTAGTCGTGCCGTCACCGGCGACGTCGGAGGTCTTCGATGCCACCTCGCGCACCATCTGGGCGCCCATGTTCTCGCCCGGATCCTTCAACTCGATTTCCTTGGCCACCGTCACACCGTCTTTGGTGATCGTCGGTCCGCCGAATTTCTTCTCGAGAACGACATTGCGTCCACGGGGTCCGAGGGTAACCTTCACCACCTCGGCGAGTTGGTTCACGCCGCGTAGGATCGTTTGACGGGAGTCGTCACTGTAGATAATCTGTTTTGCCATAGATGATTTCCTTGTGCATCGATCTTAGTCAGGCCGGTCTTCTTGGTTCCCCTCGGCAGCCGGAGCCAGAACGCCGAGGACGTCGTCTTCACGCATGATGATGTACTCCGTGTCATCCCGCGTGATCTCGTTGCCGGAGTACTTCCCAAAGAGAATGCGGTCCCCGACTTTGACGTCGAGGGCAGCCAACCTGCCATCCTCGAGCCTCTTGCCAAGCCCCACGGCCATCACTTCGCCCTCTTGGGGTTTCTCTTTGGCGGAGTCGGGAATGACGATGCCGCTGTGCGTGGTTTCCTGTTCCTCAATCCGCTTTACCACGATGCGGTCATATAACGGTCGAATGTCCATCATGTTGTCAACCTCCAGTTATGGTTGGGCCTGTCACAAGCTGGCGAAATCGCCTTGGGAGGCATCGTCGGCGTGCTCCTCTTTGGTCTTTGATCTCCCGGTACCGGGCATCGTGAAATATCATCTGCCGCACCTGATCACTGATCTCTTGCCAGTCGTGAATGAAGTAACCGGCCCGTTGGTTACTCATTACCTCAGCTCGCTTTTCCTCTAGAATCGCGAGAATGGCTTGTGTGGCGGCGCGCTTGCTACCACCCTGTTTGCGGGCAACTGATCGGAACGACAACGCTACACGGTCGAACTCGGCATCAACCTGGCGCTTGATGCGCTCCGCCCACTCCACCTGAGCCACGGAGCCGCTCATCGAGGGGGCCTCGGCGTCGGCCGGCTTCAGGACTGCTCCGCCCTCGCCCTCCCAGACGTCGATGTCACTGATCCTGGATCCGGTCATCTGGGAGCCCCCATTCCACTGGGGCGGTCCCCGATCGCTCCGTGGTTCCAGTAACCATATCCCGGAGTTTCACTCGTGGCATGGGCGAGCCATACCACCGGATGGCTGCGGATGCAACCCTTATGCTCAAAGATATCCGCCCACCGCACGTCCTCTCTCAGCCGGAGAAAGATGCCAAGCGTGCCTTGGTGTGCGCCCTCCGCGAGCACGACCTCGTCACCATCGTGGAATACAGAACCGACAGGTCTCGTGCTTGATCATTTCGGCAAACCTCCATTGCTTAGCATTTCCTCGCGCAGCCGCTGGTTACGGTCGAAAGTTCGGCTTGTTCTCGGCCCTGGCCTGATCCAGCTTGGCTCGCGCCGCTTCTTCTTCGATCGCTAACCGAGCTGCATCTCTCTCCGGTGCTTCTTGGACGTCGAGTCGCGTTGCTTCCAGGATGGCAGCCTGGGCTGGAGCTTCCAGCCTCTTGAGGACACCAACGAGTGTGAAACTGCGCCCGTAGGAGGCACGGATCAGGGTGAAGGAGTACTGCGGGTCCTGCCATCGCGCGAGAATGTCGTCTTGATCGCTGTAGCTCTTCCGTGAGGCACTAACTGACGCGGCGGGCCTGATGGCCGTTCCGTAAGTCGCCGAGATTGCGTCGACCATGTCGTCAGTCGTTAAGCCCTCAGTTTCGTACAGATCGTAGTCGACTACGATTCGAAACAGTTCACCTTCATAGAAGCTGAACGCCACTTTCTGCACCGACTCCGGTTCGGACGTCCAGCCGAGTGGCTGGGGCCGCCATACAAGCTCCTGGATGAGGACCGGACGGCTATGCGTAACGGTGGCTTCCGATGGGTGTACCTTCGCCTGGTCGGCGATGGTCGCCAAGTCCGTCCCGAGTTGGAAGTCCCGGTACTTGGAGAGATCTCGTGCCAGTGCAGGGGCCGCCATCACTCCGAAGACAAGGAACAATACTAGAACCGATTGCGTTGCAGCCCCTGTAAGATTGGGCTTGGATGCGTGCCTCAGATCGCGCCAAACGAGTGTCGCGAAGAAAGGAATGGCGCTTGCCAACAGGACAACGCGATCCCAGCCGCCTGAAAAGCTGAACACGGGGGCGATCGGATTGTAAAGCAGGGCCAACGCTCCGAACGCGGCGACAGAAACGTACTGCCGTGCCCGGAACGCTTGGAACAGCACCGCGATGGAGCCCAAGGTCACAATGAATCTCACCATGACCTCGTACGGCGCAAGGTGTGATCCGAGGCCAACTGCAGCAAGCAGCGTCGCGGCCGTGACCCACTTTACGGCTTTCACACGGGCGTCGTTACTCCGTAGCTCATGCGCTTGGCCTTTCGCTACCCATGCTTGCCAGACCGCTTCGTCGAGCGGCTTAGGCCGTGGTTCCCGGACCTCTCGTTGTTCCAATGCTCCAACTGAAGTAGACATGTCTGATCCTCTTTCGTTGTCCGATTCAAGTCCGAAGGTCATTTTGACCGTTCGGAGTGCCTGTAGCCGGAGTCCGCGCTTAGACCGCGGTTGCTCCGACCCTCTTCGAGGCGTTCAGTGCCTGGGCCAAGGAGGTGGTCAGATCAATCGGCAGTGGAAAGACGACGGTCGTGTTTTTCTCGGCTCCGACTTCTATGAGGGTTTGCAGGTAGCGTAACTGGATCGCCACCGGCTGTCGCCGCATGACTTCGGCGGCCATGGTCAGTTTCTCTGCAGCCAGAAATTCGCCCTCGGCATGGATGACTTTTGCGCGACGTTCGCGTTCGGCTTCGGCTTGCCGGGCGATGGGGCGGATCATCTCGGCGGCCAACTCGACCTGCTTCACTTCGACCAGGGTGACCTTCATGCCCCATGACGCCGCATGCTGATCCAGGATCGACTGCAAGCGCACATTAAGTCTGTTCCGCTGGCTCACCAGTTCATCGAGTTCCGCTTCGCCCAAAACGCTCCGCAGCGTGGTCTGAGCGAGTTGCGAAGTTGCGTACACGTAATTGGAGATCTCGACCACCGCCAAGCGCGGATCGATGACGCGAAAGAAGACCACCGCGTTAACCGTCACCGTCACGTTATCGCGCGTCACCACGTCCTGAGGCGGGACTTCCAGCGCCTCGATCCGCAACGACGTTCGCACCATGCGGTCAATCGGCGCGAAGACCAGTACCAGGCCCGGTCCCTTGGCGTGGGGCAAAACGCGGCCCAGCCGAAACACGACACCACGTTCGTATTCACTGAGGATCTTGATTGAAGCCAATAAGTAGAGGGCGAGAACAGCCGGTGCGATGATCCAAGCGCTCATCATGTTGATTTCTCCTTACCCCCTCCACCCAGGGCCGCTGACGCCTCAATAGCGGCCTTGTAGATCTGTGCGCGCTATTCTTTCCATCAATCTGTTAATGCACTCTTGCTACTGCACGAGTGGCACCAACGACATCTGCTGTCAATTCTGTTGAGCCGATTCGCTCGGCGAGGGATTGGTGCCTGGCCGGAGGGAAGTGAGGCGTCAGACGAGTGACCGTATGTGGTCATGCGACCAAATACGGTCAAAGCTTTCCGTAGAAAGCGTGGCTCTTACCGGCAACCGGCAGAACCTATCCTGCGCTGTTCGCATTTCTGCACCCGTGCACACCGGGGCGACTAGCCGGAGAACACGGCCCCTTTTTGAAGATGCCGCGGATGGGCGACGATGCTCACGTACGGTATTCCCAGAAGGGAGTGCATCGTCACATCATGAATCTCCAAGCAGTTGCATTTCTGCAGTTTCACTGCTGCAATGAGGCGCCTCAGTGCCGCACGGATCATCTTTGCCCGATCAAAACCGAAGGCCATTGTCTTGACCGCGTTGGCCAGAAAGAAGAACGTCCAACCCGCCGCGACCAGTTCTTTGTCGAGCTCGTGGAAGTTGAGTTTGTGCTGGATTGTCAACCAGTTATGCGGACTTGAGTCGTCTTTGAGCTGGAAGAACGCCGGATGGGCCGCACCTGTTTCGATCAGTATGGTTCCGGAAGTTATCATAGTGTGCCCTTTCCGAGCGAAGCGCGGGACCCGGAAGCTGCGAAAAGACAGTCCCTGGACTCTTACACCTTCCTGTCGAAGGCTGCATCCCCGTCCACCCGCTCTTCGCACCGCAGCCAAACGACATGGGGGCTCTCCTTTGCGGGAGAGCCCCCGCCTCCTCCGAGCCTTCCTTCGGGGCCCGAAGACTGGCTCTACTACCCTCAGACTACTGAGTCACTTCGCTACCCGCTTGCCGGTGACCCGCCGTCCGCGATGGTAGTCGTTACTCGATAACTAAGCAAGCGAATGGCCAAACTCGAGCTCGGTCACCGCCGGCTCAGGTCGCTACTGATCGCCGTGCCAATCTCAGTGCCAATCACGTCGCCGGAGATGATCAGTTCCACCCGCCGATTCTGCTGTCGGCCGCTGGCGCTATCGTTGGAAGCAGCGGGCTGCGTTTCGCCGAAGCCCCTTGTGGTGACTGAACTCGCCGGCATTCCCGCCTGTACCAGATAATCGCGGACAGCCGATCCCCTCTGTTCGGAGAGGTGCTGGTTGTAGTCGTCACTGCCGACGTTATCGGTGTGACCTTCCACATCCAGCGTGAGGCCGGGATGCCCGGCGACAATTCCGGCCACCTTGGCAAGGCTTTCCCGCGCCAGGGGCCGCAACGTAAACTTGCCGGTATCGAACAGGACATCCGACATGTTGACGATCAAGCCGCGCGCCGAGTCCCGGGTTTGAAGAATGGCGTTGAACTGTTCGAGCAGCCTGGTTCGCAGCTCCACTTTCTCCGCTTCCAGTTGCGCTCTCTGGCTGGCTGCGCTGTCGAGTGCGGCTTGGTTGGCCGCCCGCTGCGCCTCGTTTTCCTGCCGGAGCCGGTCCGCGTCGGCGGCCGCTGCGGCGAGCTGCGATTCGCTTTCCATTCTCAGGCGATCTGCCTCGGCTCTGGCAGCCGCAGTGCGAGCCTCGCTTTCGAGCTTCGCACGACTCGCGTCGAGCGCGGCCGCGGCACTGCGCGCGTCAGTTTCGCGTCTCACACGATCGGCTTCGGCCATCGAGGCCGCCCGTTGGAGATCCTTTTCCCGCGTCAGGCGATCACTTTCCGCCTGCGCCCGGATCCTCGCCGCTTCGGCTTCGCGTGTGACACGGTCCGTCTCGGACTGCGCGGCGGCCCGCTCGCTATCCGCCTGTGCTTCACGCTCCGCTGACTGCTGCCGCTCTGTCACAAGAGCTGCTTCCTCTTGCCGTTTGACCGCGATGGCCCGCGAGTCCTCCGCCGTTTGCACGGCTTCGCCGGGCCGTCCCGATGACAATCTTCTTTCCCGCTTTTCGCGTCTGGTAGGCTTCGGCCTGGGCCAGGCTCTTCTCGGCCTTCTCAAAGGTCTCGGTGGCAAATTGGTCTGCACCTATGCCACGAGCGATCTGAACGGCGTTGCGAGCTTCGTAGAGTTCCAGCGGCACCTTCTTGTCCAATTTCAGCGCCAGCGGGTTGGCCAGACGCTGATATTGCCCGCGCTGCAGCAGCTCGTACTTGGCGTCGATCACCTCGATCTTGCCCTTGGTATCGGCGCGCACCACGTTCTCCATGACGATCAAATCGCTTGGCCGAGTGACCGAATAGTAGGGTTCGGCGGTGACGATCAAGCCGAACACTTGCAGATCGGTAGTGACGTTGAGCTTACTCCTGTTTCCGTTCAGGAGCATCTCGCCCAGGTTGGACGTGCGTCCCTCGGGAGATATTGCCCAGAGCACATACGTGAGGTACTCGCTGCCCTGCCGGTTGGCGGGCTGCAACTCATCGAATTCAACTTCGATTTCCATGTAGCCCTGTTTGCTTTCCACTTTGGCCTCGCCGCTGGCCTTGGGCATCAGAGAGGTCCCGGCAAAATCGATCTTGGTAGCTCCGCTGCGGTGCTGGTAATTGATTGCTTTCGCGGTCCGCTCTACCACGGTGACGCGAAAGACAGGCATCGAATCAGAGTACACAGCGGCTACGGGAACCACTGGCTGTCTGAGCCGACAAGAGGCCGCACACGGTCAAGAATGCGCCGACGATCATCATCTGTTTCATTTTTGTATCTCAGTCCTTTTCTTCGCGAAGTGACCGGCTCATGCGCTCTCGCTACAAGCTCCGCTTGGAGAGCAGGCAGGGGCGCGGCCACTTCGACCTCGAAAACTACTGATCTCTCAAGGGAGGCTCTTAATTCTGCTTTGTGGTCTTTCTGCTGCTCTTCGCGATCCCCGCGGTCGCTGTCGGGAGTCACTGCCTTGACGACGCCCTGGCCGACCTTCTGGGCGGCACGACCGATTCCCAGGCCAAATTCCTTGCCGGCCGCTACGGGCTTGCCTTGCTTCATCTCGTGGCCAAGCTCCGTGCCTCCCTCGGCTACGTCATGCCCGGCACCCGCAAAGCTGCCGCCGATCGATTCCGGTCCAACACCCAATTTGCCGGCCGTCTCCGCATCCAGGCGTCCGGTGACCGGTAGGTTTTCCGACGTCTGGAATTGGCGAATGCCCGTGCGTGTACGGGGGCCCAGGTAACCATCGGCGGGCCCACAATCGAACCCCTTGTCGTTTAGACTCTTTTGGACTTCCCTGATGTCGTTCCGTTCGAGTGTCGGATGCTCTGTGCTCGGGCCCGCTGCTGAAACGACCGGGGTAGAAACGAAGCCCACCATCCCGATCGTCAAGAAGCCGCAGGCGATCCAGCGGAATGGAAATTTGTGTTTCAAAGACATTTTCTAACTCCTTCGCCCATGGCTACCCCCGAAGGGTTGTTGGCGATACCATTCCATGTGCACGTGCCGCGCCAACTTTCCCGGACGAAGAATCGGACGGGCCGCGCGGCCGTAACCGCGTTCTCTTGGCTGGTGTTATGGGTCCCGGAGGAGTTTCTGGAACCCAAGGTGATGCCATCGGCCCTGTAACGATATGCGGTCAAACGACCGGCGATGGTCAATCCGGCATCATTCAGGTTTGTGGGCGCCGGCGGAGAGTAGACGTGGTCCGGTGAGGCTTCAGAGATCCTTGCGGGAGATGCCGAGCTTCCGCATCATCGCGTTCAAGGTCGTGCGCGGCATCCCGAGACGGGTAGCGGCCTTGCTGATCACCCCGCCGGTCTCCCGAAGCACCCGGATGATATGCTCCCTCTCCACGTGCTCCATCGTGCTGGCGCCGCCGGAGTCCAATGCTTCGGGCCGTATTTCGGCCAAAGGGGCACGGAGCTTGGGGCCTCGGGACAGGATGACCGACCTTTCAATGAAGTTCTCGAGTTCTCGGACATTGCCCGGCCACGGCCACCTCACCATGGCCTGCATCGTATCCGCCGGGATTGTATCGATCTGCTTGTTCACCTCCCGGGCGTACTTGTGGGTGAAGTGCCGGGCGAGCACGGGTATATCTTCTGGATGATCGCGCAACGGAGGGGTGATGATCGGGAAGACCTTCAGCCGATAGTAGAGATCGCTCCGAAAGAGCTTGTCGCCCATCATCTGGGTCAAGTTGCGGTTGGTCGCGGCGACCAGCCGGACGTCGATGGGAATCGTGCGCGTGCCGCCCAACCGCTCGAACGCCTTCTCCTGCAGCGCCCGGAGCAGCTTGGGCTGCAGCTCCAACGGGATGTCGCCCACCTCATCGAGGAACAGAGTCCCCCGGTGGGCCAGCTCGAAACGGCCGATCTTCTGCCCCAAGGCGCCGGTGAAGGCGCCTTTTTCGTAGCCGAACAATTCGCTTTCGAGAAGCCCTGTCGGAATGGCGGCACAGTTCAAGGTAATGAAGGGGGAGTTCTTGCGAGGGCTCAGGCGGTGGATGGCGCGCGCTACCAACTCCTTCCCGGTGCCTGTTTCACCGAGAATCAGCACGCTTCGCGTCGGTTGGAGCAACCACTTCCACCTGTCGCAATATTCGCCTCAGAGCCGCGCTTTTCCCGACCATCTCCTCGAAGTCCGGCTCAGCCCCGACCTCGTCATCCTCGATGCTTTCGATCTCGTCCCGCTCGCGGAGGTCCTGAACGAATGTGATCCATCGGAAGGGAGAAAGCTTCAGAACGGCGGTAGCAACCAGAACGCGAACTCGAGTCCCATCTTTGCGGAGCAACTCCTTCTCATAGGGTGTGCAGGCTCCGAACCGCAAGCCTTCTTCATGTGCCAGATCATCGAGCGCGGAGTATTCCGGTGGGAGTGAGATCGGGCCAGCGGAGCAGGCCTGAGTCCAAATCTTCGCGGCTGTACCCTACCAATTCGAGGAACGCATCATTGGCTTCGGGAATTTGATCGAACTCACCAGAGACGATGCCGGCGATGGTCGATTCCACGGGGATCGGCCGGATGCGCTCGCGACTGCGGCGCAACTTCTCGTCCCTTTCGTGACGCTCGCTGAAGTCGCGCACTATTCTGGCGAAGCCCTGCAACTCGCCGCCCTCGTCGTTGAGGGCCATGGTGATGGTATTGGCCCAGAATCGCGAGCCGTCCTGTCTCATGTGCCAGCCTTCGTTTCCGAAATGGCCCGCGGCAGCGGCTCTCTTCAATTCTTCACTTGCCGCAACGTCGAGAGTCTCGTGGTTGGGATAGAGAAAAGATACATGCCGGCCAATGGCCTCATCGCGCTTGTAGCTGTAGATGCGCTCGGCCCCCGCATACCAGGCGGCTACACGCCCGCCCACATCCAGCAAGAAGAGGGCAAAGTCCCGCACCCATGCCGGAGCTTCGTCCGCGCCAGCTTCGACGGACTCGTCCTCCGCTCCCTTGTCACTCAGGACCAGGAGGTTACGCAGAGGCAGTACGTTTCCTTTGGCGGTATACGCGACTTCCCGCCGGCATCCATCCGGACCTACCAGCCGGAGCACGCCCTTCTGTTCGCCCTGTTCCAGAAAGGCTCGCCAGAGTTGCGAAACCCGGGGTTTGAAGCTGGGCTGCGCAAAATCATCGAGCTGGCGCCCGATGATCTGTTTCCGCGAAAGCCCTAACAGCCTGGCGGCGCCGGGACTGGCATCCCGGTAGATTCGATCATTGTCCGCGATCAGGATGGGTGCGGAAGGGTGGCAGACGACGGCGCGGAAAAGCAACTCAAGTTCTTTTGGGCCGTTTTCCAGGAGCCAGCGCTCCGGATGTGCCCGTACGCCTTCGTTGCCCAACACCAATCCTCTTTTCTCTTCATTGCCGCTCCAGCCGCCGGATCACCCTCCGGGACCTTATTGAAGCCCGTCTCATGGGAGAACCGAAGACGAGCGGACTCTTTTGCCTCCGAGTCTACCACCAAAAGGCTCCATACCCAGAAAACAAAACTGACCATATTTGGTCAGTTGACCGCCGAACGTCACCCGCTAGCCGTTTCGACCTACTGATTCTAAGGTTCCAATGCTCTTCTTGATGGCCGAAACGGACGGGGCATCCTTTTCAGGATCCCCCGCTCCCGCTTTCTCCTCCGAACGGCGTACGAGTCTTCCTGATTGGTGGACAGGAAAACTCGACACTGCGCTACCCTTACCTCCCCCGAGGCCGCCCAATCTCATGTTCGAGACCAGCGGTTTCCCGGGTAGCGGCTTGCATTTTGATAAGCACGTTAGTGGCCAGACACGCGGGATCGAATTCAGGCAGGCCGTGACGATCTGCTGCCGCGCCGTGATCGCGTCGATGCCATAGGCATAGCGAATTCCAGGTTCTTCGCCGGCGATCACAAGGCCGGAGTTACTTGCTCTCGATCCCTGTTCGACTCCCCTTCGGAATCGGACGTTCCGCTTCATTTTGGAATCCCCGGCCATCCGCGCCGAGGTGTCCCGCAGGCGACTCCGCGCACGGAAAAGCCGCACGCGAATCGCGACCCTTGTGCATTGATGATTCTGGGCCAGTTCGCAGATGTCCCAGCCTTCTACGTAACGCTTCTCGAGTAAGATACGGTCCTTCTGCGACCCCCCGGCCAGCATCTGCTCGGCTTCCACGGCGACGTCCAAGCTCTCCGGTCGCGTGAACCAATCCCCAAGCTTCTCCAGCCGGTTCTCCCGCCGCAACTGGTTCCGAGCGATGTTCAATGCGATCGCATTCACCCACGGGAGTGTGCTGCTGATCTGACGCAATTGACCCCTTCGCTCCCAGCCACGCACCCAGGCGGCTTGCGCGGATTCTTCGGCAACTTCGAGGGAGAATCCCTTCGACAAGAGGAGGTGCACGGTTCTCGTGTACCCGTTCTCGTAGGATTCTCCAAATGTTTTCGCCACAATCATCAATTCCAACTTCCCTTTGTGCAGTCTGGGCCCGACCGCGGTGTCTTTCGCAGTCGGGTAGCCTAATCGGCTCGAATTCGTGAACACAGTTGCCGGATCGAACTTCAAATTCCAACGCCAAGAGGCCCGGTAACGGCCTGCCGGGGATCTTCTTCTCACCTCTGAGCACGCATAGAGCCAAAACGAACGGGAGGCCGGGCATCGCGCTCAATCTGGCAAACGCTACCGGTCTTTACGAGGAGTGCCGGAAACCAAGGGCGATGCCCGACCGCTCGACCGACCCCGGCAACAATGTGACGATATGTGGTCAGGCGGAGGGCGAGCGATCGCGAAGGCACGCTAAAACCAGCCAAACTTCTTGAGCAAGATGAGCAGGCCCACGGTTGCGACTGCCATGAGGCCGAGCGCCATTTCACTGCCGTACGGCCAACCGATCCACGGCAGGCCTTTGGTATTCATGCCGTAAAGGCCGGAGATCACAATCGACGGCAGCGCGATAGTCCCCAGCACCGTCAGCACCTTCATTACCTGGTTCGTGCGATTGGCAATGCTTGAAAGGTAAATATCCATCGCCCCAGTCAATAGATCGCGCTGCATTTCTACCATATCCAGGTTGCGAGCCATGTGATCAGACACGTCCCGCAAGAATGGCCAGAGGTCATGCTGTATCAACTCAGTCTCCAGCCGTTGGAGGTGACCCGCAACGTCACGCATGTTGCTCAACGCCTGTCGCATTGCGATCAAGCCTCGCTTGGCCTCGAAAATACGCTGCAGCGTCAATGGCGACGGCTTCTCGAGAACCGTATCCTCGATACGGTCGATCGTCTCATTGAACCAATCGAGGGCCGGCGAGTACCCGTCTACAATGCCGTCCGCGATTTTGTAGAACACCTGGTCCGGGCGCGAATGATTGGTGGCGGCATGAAGCTGGTCCAGGTACGCCCGAACAGTGGGGGAGTCGCCATCTTGAACGGTGATCAGATACTCGTGACCAAGGAATAGATGCAAGTCCGTAATACGCAACTCGCCGTCCTTAGTTACGTGTACTGGTTTCAGTACAGCGAAGATATAGTTTGTGCCTTCCTCTACCTTGGCCCGCTGGTTCCCATGGCGGCAATCCTCGATATGGAGCGGGTGGAGATCATGGCGCTTCGCAAGGGCGTCCAACTCCGGGTCATTCGGGTTCCGCAAGTCATGCCAGATCACAACCACCTCCGGTCCGGCACGCTCACTCTCGACCGCTATCGAAGGCGATCTCGGTAGTCTGTTCGGGTTCCGCCGGAACCTCGCCGTCGATTTCTGTTTCCGGGGTCGTCACCGGTTGTGGCCGCGGCCGCCGTTCCACCGCCAGCGTGAGGTCCGGCGCCGGATGGTCTTCCAGCATCGCGGCGAACGCCGGCGCAAGCTCGCGGAAGATCTGCACCGGAAGGGAACTGGTGAAGCTGTAGCCGGCCGCCTGCTCGCCCGGCACGAAGACGGTGATTGTGCCGAACAGGCGGTCCCCAATCAGGAAAACGAAGGCGGCCGTCCGATTCGTCACCCGCGAGGCAATGACGCGCCCGTCCGAATCATAGGTCTCGTACCGGTTGTCTCCGGTGCCGGTCTTGCCACCCACCGGGACGGGGGTGCCGTCGGAGAGCTTCATCACGCCTCGGGCCCGCACGGCCGTTCCCCGATCCACCACGCCGAGGAGTTCGCTCCGCAGCAACCGGGCGACTGGCACGGACATGACCCGCCGGCCCTGATCCGAGCGCCGGGCCATGTTCGTCTCAAACGGTGTGCCCTGGGCAAAGTGAAGCTTCCCGACCCGGACAGCGGGGTAGCGGATGCCGTCATTGACGATGATGCCGAGCAAGTCCGCCAGCGCTGCCGGCGAATCGCCGGAACTGCCCAGCGCCGTGCCCAAGGACGGAACCAGCCACCGGAACGGATAGCCGAGCTTCTGCCAATCCTCGTGGAGGTCCCGGAACGTGTCCACTTCGAGCATCACCCGAATCGCCCGATCCTGCGCCGCGCGCTGGCGCTGGCGAAAGAGCCACTTGTAGGCTTCCATGCAGTACGGCTCGCTGGCGCGGAAGACCTCTCCGAGGCTGGCCGCCGGGTGACTCGCCTTATACTCCAGAAACCACAGCTCCAGTGGATGGACTCCGGCAATGTACGCGCGGTCGGCCAGGTCAAACCGGCCCGGGGCGAACTCCTCGTACAGATCGTCGATCAGCTTGGGGTCCAGGTCCGGATCGAGCAGATTGCCGATGAGGGAGGAGGCGAAGCCATCGACGCCGTCTTCCGGCCGTACCGACCGGTAAACCACGCCGAGAGTCCGCGGGGTACGGCGCCGCATTCCCGAAGCCAGCCGCCGGAGCGCCTCATCGATCGGCAGCCCCTGATACTTCTGGTAGAAGCTCGTCAGGTATTGCCGCCCTTCGCGCTGGGCAAAGCGTTCCAGGTAGTCCTGGCGTCCTGGATTGGCAGCGATCGGTGAGCAGTTCAGGACTCACGCCAGGCAAGCGGTACATGCGGTGATCGCACCACGTCGCGCATCAGCCGGACGAACGTCAGATTCACGGAGCGCTGAAAGGCCTCCCGTACTGAAACGAGGCGTCCGTTGTCCGATGCGTCGAAGTTAGAGAACTCCTGCCGCCCACCGCCCGTAAAGAAAGTTCCCGGGCTGGCGGAGTAGCGGCGCTCCATGGAGGCCTCGAGCATGGCGTCCAGGTTGGGATTGCCGGCGCTGTTGAGATACTCGATCGCCCATCGGGTGAGCGCGTCTTCGCTCGCGACCGGCAGCGCCAGCCCTCTCCTCCGCACTGAGCAACGCCAACTGCCCGTGCAGTTCGGCCACCGTGTCGAGATAGGTTGCCAGCGTCCGAAGCTTGGCGGTCGAGCCCAGCTCCAGCTTCGTGCCTTCGTTGATGTTGAGCGGCTGGTCGAGGTTGTCGGTTTGGACCCGCAGGAGGTTGGCGCCGTCACCGCGTTCATAGACCGCCACGCTGTAAACCACTCGCGACGGATCACCCTCCGCCAGCAACCGCTCCTGCCGCAAACCGGCTCGGGCCACGAAGGCCGGGTTGGTCAAATGCGCGAGGAACTCGAAGATCCTTTGCTGCGCATCGCCGTCCAGCGTACTCTCCACACGCAGATCCAGGCGGTCCAGTTCATAGGCCGATTCGACACCCAATGACTCGAGCAGTTCCACCCGGACGCCGTCAGTGGCTTTGTGTTCGGCAAAAGACCGCCGGCCGTGGTTCGAAACCGTGCCTCGGAAATCCGGCTGGTGAGCGAGCGCCAAATCGCCGATCCGGCCGGGAACGATTCCCGCGCGCACAAGCAGGGGCATATACGTTTCCACTCTGGCAGCCAGGGCGTCGTGGTCCCGGACGAGGTAGGCGGTCGGCTTCTTGATGGCGAGGAGCAGCGAAAGCACCTGGCGGTACGCTTTGGCCTGCTCGTCCAGACTTGCCTCGGCCGGCTCGGCAATGTTGGAGAGCGCGCGATTGACCTCATTCCAGTCGGCGCCGAACCAAAAGTGCAAACCGTCTCCCAGGCCCTGAACCTCACCGTAGCCAGGAACCGCCGCCAGCGGGATCGAGTTCAGGTAGTCCGTGACGATCTGCTGCCGCGCCATGGCGGTGTCGACGCCATGAGAGTAGGCCCGCAGCGAGGCCGTTGTCATCTGCCGCAACTTCTCGCCTGCCGAGCCGGTCCGCCCGCCGGGCGAGTGCCGCATCTTCTCCAGTTGTGTCGCCAGCGTGCTGCCGCCGCTCACCTCGCGGGCAAACCCGGCCCGCCTGAGGGCCAGGTTCAGCTGTCGCGTTGATCAGCCGGTCCCATTCCACCGCCGGGTTCTTGTGGGGAAACCGCCCGTCCAGTGCTTCACGATTCTCGATGAATGTGAGCGTCCGCACGATCACTCTCGGGATTTCCTCATAGCTCTCATAGACCCGCAGCGGGTAGCGGACTTCGTGGAGCTGCCGGTCTCGCCGGTCCACGATCTGTCAGCCCGGCCTGTGCTTTTTCGTGGTAGACGGGAAAGATGCCCCAGTGCGTCATGCGCATCATCGCCGGGGACGCCTGGGACTGGGACTCGATTCCGTATCCGCGGGCTTCCAGCTGCTCGATGAAGTCGCCGAGCTGCGAATGCCCAAGGCGAATGTCGTAGGGCCCGGAGTGAGGGTGCCAAAAACCCGCCGCCGGTCCCCGGCCAACGGTGAATTCCGACTGCCGAGCCCATTGGGCGAAGAGGCGGGATTGCATCCAGGAGGTGTGCACCTCCAGAAGGCCGAGCTGCGCGAGAAGTACGCATACCAGGACGAGGATCTCGCTGAGCGTTCGCATTGCCCTCCGCGGCAGAGCGCGACGACCCGGATTCTCTGTCCGCTCCACGAGAACTGTGCGGCCGCTCATCGAGGCCACAGCGACACCGGGCTGCGCGGGTATTGTTCTCCCCTCGTCCTCCCGGGTGTCGATGTCTCTGGCCATAGACCGCTCTTCACAACGTCATCCTTCTATGCGATCGACGGGCCCAGGGTGGCATGGATGAGAGCTTCACCGACAAGATTCCGTTCTCCCTGCCAATCCCGATCGTTCGCCTTTTGGCACTGGATGCAGTACGGCGCCCAGGGCACGGCGGCAAGGCGTTTTGGACTGATTCCTTCTTCACAATCGACGCAGATTCCAAAGGTACCGCCGTGAATCCGTCGTAACGCGGCTCGCACCTGCCGCAGCACGTTGGATTCACGGTCCGCGTTTCGAATTGACAGATCTCTTTCCGAAGCGTACTGGATCTCATCCAATTGATCCGCGCTCTTCTCAATCGCAAGGCCGCTACGCTCTCGCAATGCCTGAACCAGCTCGGCCTCTTTTTGTTCGAGGATCCCTCGGACCCCGTCCATCTCAATCTGTGCTGTTTTCACGTCCCCTCTCCTTGGCCCTTCGGCTCGACTATCTTTCTATGCACGTCTTCCTGTGCACGGGTGGGGCCAAAGAGCCCCGTAATGCAGCGGCCGCCGTCCGTGGAAGATCGATGGGAGTCGAGACGTAAGGCTTCAGCCGGGGTTCGAAATCTGCCGATTCGTGACCGCTGCACCTGTTCAGGTGTTCAGGCGCTCGGCCGCACCCGAGAAGGTCGCGGCGACCGTATGCGGTCACGTGACCTCTCACGGTCAATTCGCCCGGGGACACTTTGCCAACCGCTGCTGCCGAGACTGTCCGCCCTGATGCTCTGGGAGGAGGGGCTGCCGGTTGGCCCACGAATTGCACCCATCAGGATTTCAGGAGTGCAACAAGATGCCGTTAGTAAATCTCGTCATTCGCGTTGATCGTGGTCGGTGTGGCGCTGTGGCTGATCAACCGTTTTATCCCCATGGCCTCCAGCATCAAGACGATTCTGAACGTCGTCGTGGTGGTGGCCGTCGGGATCTGGGTATTGCAGTCAGTAGGTTTGTGGGCGAATCTAACCAGTTTCCGGATTGGCGGATGACGCGCCGCGACTCGCAGAGTAGAAACAGTTAGGAGACAAGTATGAGCTGTCGTAATATGTTCCATAATTCGGTTGGCAGAATGGGGCCATCGGTCGCTGTGGTGGCCGGTATTGTCTGGGTGCTTTGCGTCCCATATCAGGCGGCAGCGCAGGGCGGGTTCAGCGGCCCGGGCCGCTACGAGATCACCAATCTGGAATCCGGCAAGGTGATCGAGCTGGACCGGAACAACCAGACCAGCGTGATCCAGTTCTCCTCACGGGGCACCGACAACCAGGCATGGGAAATCCAGGCGGCCGGCTGGCGGCTTCTATTCCCTGCGAAACGTGATGACCGGAGCCGCGCTCGAAGCCGTGGGCACCAGCAACAGCACGCCCGTGCGGGCCGCGCGCTTCAGCGGCGCTTCCAGCCAGCAGTGGCGCTTTGATACGGGCAAAGACGGAAATGCGCTCATCGTCTCGCGGCTTGGCAAGACACTGGACATCCCGGGCGGGACCGACTCGGACGGAGCGCGGGTCCAGACCTACAAAATCAACGGCGACTCGGACCAGCAATTCATGTTCCGGCCGAGTATCCGGCAACTTCGGCGCCAGTGCGGGCGGCAATGCGATCCCCAATTCGGGCACGATCACCTGCTCTTCCGACAACGGGAAGCGTAACTATTGCGCCGCCGACACCCGGGGCGGTGTCCGGCTGGTCCGGCAAATCAGCGGCTCCCCCTGTCAGGAAGGTTCCACCTGGGGATACGATTCACGCGGGATCTGGGTGGATCGGGGCTGCCGGGCCGAGTTTGGTGTTTCGGGCAGCAGTACAGGTGGCGCCGTAATCACCAACCTGGGGGCCGGCCGGACCGATCTGAAGCCCGGCTGGAACATGTTCTCGCCGCAGCAGGACATCGAGTTGGGCCAGCAGGCTTCCGGCGAAGTCGCGGGGCAAGTGCTTATGCTGAACGACTCGCGGGTGGACAAGTACCTGAATAAGATAGGCCAACGGCTGTCGGCGCACACGCCCGGGCTTCGAATTTCCGTACACGTACAAAGCCGTCAACGACCGGGGGATCAACGCTTTTGCACTTCCCGGCGGGCACATCTACATCAACCGCGGCGTGATTGAATCCGCCGACAATGAAGCGCAATTGGCCGGCGTGATGGCGCACGAAGCCTCGCACGTGGCGTTGCGCCACGGCACCAACCAGGCCAGCAAGGCATCCATCGCGCAGATGCCACTGGCCATTCTGGGCGGCTTGCTGGGCAGCAACTCCACGGGGGCCGCCCTGGCGCAGCTCGGCGCGGGCTTTACTGTGAATTCGATCCTGCTGAAGTATTCGCGCGACGCGGAAAGCCAGGCCGACCTCATGGGCACGCAGATCCTGTACGATTCCGGCTACGACCCGCGGGCCATGGGTCAGTTCTTTCGGGAAGATCCAGGGCGGGAATGGCATCGCGTTCTTCAGCGATCACCCCAACCCGGACCGCCGCATCGAGACTGTCAACGAGGAAGTGGCCAATCTCGGCGGCTCGCAGCGCATCTCAAATAGCGATCCTAGAGAATTCGACCAGATCAAGCGCTACGTCCAGTCTTTGCCCGAGCCGCGGCCCAACCAGCTCCAAAGCCAGCAACAGCAGACCGCGCCTGGCCAGCCGGCCCAGACCTCGGGCCGCTTCGTGACTATTGAGAATTCGGTCTGCGGATCAACCGTCCCGAGAACTGGACGGCCTACGGACAGGGCGATGCCATGACCATCGCGCCGAATGGCGGGATGGTGAACGACGGCAACGGCAATCAGGCCATGGCTTACGGCGTTCTGGTGAACATCTACGAGCCGCAATGCGGACCGCTACGGCCAGCAGTTGCAGGGGCCTGGCTACGGGCAGGCCGCCGGCATGACTGCCGACCAAGCCACCGACCAACTAATTGGGACGCTTCAGCAGTCGAACCGGAACATGCGCGTGGTTCGCCGCCAGGGGAGCATCGATGTGAACGGCGAGCGCGCGCTTTCCACGTACCTCTCCAACGACTCGCCCATGCAGGGTGGGGGCCGCGAAACCAACTGGCTGGTCACCCTGCCGCGCCCCGAGGGCCTGCTGTTCTTCGTTTTCACCGCCCCCGAGCGCGATTTCCAGAGGTACGAAAGTACGTTTCAGCAGATGCTGTACTCGGTCCGGATTGCCCGGTGATCGCGGGTCGCACTTGCTGTTTCGATGCGGTCGTTTCCAAGGGCGGGAGGCTTTCCCGCCCTTAAGCTTTAACGCGGAATCTTCCCCCGTCTGATGATTGGTCAGCGAACCGCGCAGACCTCAGGTCTGGAGGACACAGAAGCTGCTGTCAGCGAATTCGTTCATTGCGACTGACATTCCGAAAGGGAGTGAGAAATGAGAACCGCGGGACCACTCGAGAACCTGCCAGACATCTCGCCGGCCGATAAGTCAGTCACTGTCTTGGGCGTCAGCCCTTACGAAGAGGATCACGCCTGTTTGCGTGCCATTTTTGGGCATTCCAACTGGAAGATCTTCGAAGCTCACACCTGCCATGAGGCCGTGGCGTTTCTGAGTAAGAACCGGATCGCCGTGGTGGTCTGTGAGCGGCATCTTCTGGATGGGGACTGGAAAACTCTCCTGGACTCCTTATCTGCCTTCCCCCTGTCGCCGCGATTAGTAGTTGCCTCGCGAGACGTAGATGACACGCTGTGGTCCGAAGTGCTGAACCGCGGGGCCTACGATGTGCTCTCGAAACCGTTCGACCGGGTCGAGGTGATGCGCATCATCAGCCTTGCCTGGCTCCATTGGAAGGAACAGGCACGGAGACCGCAGAAGTCCGCCGCGCGAACGGCGGCCGCAGGCGGGATTCAGAGGAGCATCGCGACGACAGCGTGTTAATAGATCCTTGACCATACCGGGTCACTAGACCACATGCGGTCGTTTTCAGTCCGGCGGCGAGAGGGAGGGGAGAAAACGATGAAATCAGGTCGAAACAGCCAGGTGCTGCTGCGCCACCCCCTTGAGGCCGCGCCGGCATCATTCGGTTGGGCGAATGCGATTGGCGAATCCGTGGCCGCTCGGCATGGAAAGGAGCTCACCCCCAAAAGCCCCTTACCGACACCG
>CAWELS010000041.1:0-82089 GCA_963809945.1 Bryobacterales bacterium
CAACAAATCCGCGACGTGCAGCGGGAGTACCGGGACAAGATGATCGACCAGCGGGCCGACCTGGAGAAGGCCGAAGGGCAGTTCGCGGACTTGCTGGGGGAAGACGAGATCACCGATGCCAAGGCGAAAGCCGCGGTCAATAACCTGGTGGCCGCCCGCGACGCCATGACCCGCTCGCTGACCGAGATGAGCGTCGAGCTGCGGCGGGTCCTGACATCCGAACAGTGGCGTGACTTGCAGAGCAAGCGCGGCGAGTGGATGGAGCGCCGGGAGAAGCTGCTCGAGCGGCGGCGAGGCCCAGGGCGTCGGGGTCCGGCCAACGGTCCGAGGCCGGGCGGTCCGCCTCCGGGACCTCCGGGGGAGGAGCTGCCATTTTAGGAGTGGCACGGGGATCGCGTCGGGCGTGACGGCCGGCGTGGCAAGCCTGGCGGCTCGCTCGGCGGCCGACCTCGACCAGGAACCACCGGCTACGATCTCTCGGTGGATGGGACAAGATACTGAACGGAATGGCGGGCGGCGGTTCGCCTTTCGGCGGTCCCGTTGTGGGGGACACTGCTGCGGGAAGGTCCGGGGTGGGTTGCGTTACAGCAGCCCGCAATGTCCCCGGCGGGGCGGGCGGCGACGGTCGGTGGGTCGCCTTTCGGCGGTCCCGTTGCCGGTGGCCGGAGAGGCGGAGGAGTCGATTGGTCCGGGCAGGGAATGTCGGCGGGAGGAGCAGGGGACAAGAAACAGGAACGCGCCCGAGGGCGCGTTCCTGTTTTTTTGCTATGACGGGCGAGCCCGGGCCTTCGGATGGGCCATGCTCTCGCGCCGATTCTGGTTACTCGCCTAGGTCTCGTCGGTACTGGGTTCTTCGGCGGGCTCGTCAAAACCGCCACCGCCGGTGAAGTGCAGCGGAGTGTCGTCCTCGAAGGACTGGGTGGCGTCGGTGAGCACACCCTCGGTCTCCGGCAGACCCTCTTCCTCGACCACGTCCTCGCCGGCGATGCTGGACCTTGCGGTAGTACTCCATGCCGGTGCCGGCCGGGATGAGCCGGCCCATGATGACGTTCTCCTTGAGGCCGCGGAGGTAGTCCACCTTGCCGTTGATGGCGGCTTCGGTGAGGACGCGGGTGGTCTCCTGGAAGGAGGCGGCCGAGATGAACGAGTCGGTGGACAGCGACGCCTTGGTGATGCCGAGCAGCATCGGTTTGCCCTCGGCCGGCCGGCCGCCCTGCCGCGACCGCGGTGCGCGTTCTCCTCGAGGAACTTGAACCTGTCGACGACCTCCTCGGGGAGGAACTCGGTGTCGCCGATCTCCTCGATCTTCACCCAGCGCATCATCTGGCGGACGATGACCTCGAGGTGCTTGTCGTTGATGTTGACGCCCTGGAGGCGGTAGACCTCCTGGATCTCGTTCACGAGGTAGTTTTGGAGCGCCTTCTCGCCGAGCACGTGGAGGATGTCGTGCGGGTTGCGCGGGCCGTCCATCAGCGGATCGCCCGCCTTGACGCGCTCGCCTTCCTGGACGTTGATGTGGACGCCGCGGGGCAGGGCGTATTCGCGCTCCTCCCCGTCGTCGCCGGTGACGGAGAGCTTGCGGTGAGCCCTTGGTGACTTCGCCGTACTTGACGGTGCCGTTGATCTCGGCGATGACGGCCGTCTCGCGCGGCTTGCGGGCCTCGAACAGCTCGACGACGCGCGGCAGACCGCCGGTGATGTCCTTGGTCTTGGTGGTGGCGCGGGGGATCTTGGCCAGCACGTCGCCGGCGTGGACCTTGTCTCCGTCGTTCACCATGAGGTGAGCGTGGGTCGGCATGAGGTAGCGCTTCTCGCTCGGAGCGCGAGCCGCTGTCGGGCCGGACGACGATGGCCGGCAGGCGCTTCTCGTCGGGCGAATCGACGACCACAGCCTGCGACAGGCCGGTAGATCTCGTCGACCTGCTCCTGCAGGGTGATGCCCTCGGGCAGGTCGCGGAAATGGACGGTGCCGCTGACCTCGGTGAGGATGGAGAAGGTGTAGGGATCCCACTCGACCAGCAGTCTCGTTGGTCTTCATGGGAGCGCCCTCGGCCACGAGAAGCTTGGCGCCGTAGACGACCTGGTAGCGCTCTTTCTCGCGGCCCTTCTCGTCGACGACGGCGAGGATGCCGTTGCGGTTCATGGCGATCAGTTCGCCGGCGGCATTCTGAACGGTGTTGATGCCGAGGTAGCGGACGAAGCCGTTCGAACTTGGCGTCCTGGCGTGATCTGCTCGCGCTGACCGGTGGCGGTGCCGCCGATGTGGAAGGTGCGCATGGTGAGCTGCGTGCCGGGCTCGCCGATGGACTGGGCGGCGATGACGCCGACGGCCTCGCCGCGCTCGACCATGCGTCCGGTGGCCGAGGTTGCGGCCGTAGCAGAGCTGGCAGACGCCGCGGCGGGACTCGCAGGTGAGCACGGAGCGGATCTTGACCCGCTCGATACCGGCGTCCTGGATCTCGGCCGCCAGCGGCTCGGTGATCTCCTGGTTGGTGCCGACGATGAGCTTGCCCTCGTAGTCGTAGAGATCCTCCTGCGCCACGCGGCCGACGATGCGGTCGCGCAGCGGCTCGATGATCTCGCCCGACTCGACGATGGGCTCGGACGTAGATGCCGTCGCGCGGTGCCGCAGTCGTGCTCGGTGACGATGACGTCCTGCGCGACGTCGACCAGGCGGCGGGTCAGGTAGCCGGAGTCGGCCGTCTTGAGAGCCGTATCGGCCAGACCCTTGCGCGCGCCGTGCGTGGAGATGAAGTACTGCAGCACGTTGAGGCCTTCGCGGAAGTTGGCCGTGATGGGGGTCTCGATGATCTCGCCGGAAGGCTTGGCCATCAGGCCGCGCATGCCGGAGAGCTGGCGGATCTGCTGCTTGGAACCGCGGGCGCCGGAGTCGGCCATGATGTAGATCGGGTTGAGCTAGCGCCGTGACTGGTCCTCGGTCTCCATGTTCTTGAACATCTCGTCGGAGACGCGCTCGGTGACCTTCGACCAGATCTCGATGATCTTGTTGTAGCGCTCGCCGTGGGTGATGGCGCCTTCCTGGTACTGCTCCTGCACCTCGATGACGTTCTTCTCGGCGGCGCGGACCAGTTACTCCTTCTCCAGCGGGACGACCATGTCGTCGATGCCGATGGAGATGCCGGCGCGGGTGGCGTACTGGAAGCCGAGGTCCTTGACCTGGTCGAGCATGGTGACCGTGGTCTGAAGGCCGAACTTCAGGTAGCAGTAGTGGACCAACTGCGCCATGCCCTTCTTCTTGAGCAGGCCGTTGACGAAGGGCATGTCGTCGGGCAGGACATCGTTCAGGATGACGCGGCCGACGGTGGTATTCATGTACTGCTTGGTGTACTCGACCGGCTCGGTGTGGAGAATGTTCTGGTCGTCGAAGGCGGTGGTCAGGTCGATCACGCGGCCGGTGTAGCGCAGCCGGATCGGGGTGAGGCGTTTCGACTTCGCCCATCTCGAGAGCGATGAGGACGTCCTCGACGGAGGCGAACATGCGGCCTTCGCCCTTGGCGCCCGGCTTGGCCTTGGTCAGGTAATAGAGACCGAGCACCATGTCCTGCGTCGGCACGGCGATCGGGGTGCCGTGGGCCGGCGAAAGGATGTTGTTCGAGGCGAGCATCAGCGTGGACGCCTCGATCTGCGCTTCCGGCGACAGCGGAATGTGGACGGCCATCTGGTCGCCGTCGAAGTCGGCGTTGAAGGCGGTGCAGACCAGCGGGTGGATCCGGATGGCCTTGCCCTCGACGAGCACCGGCTGGAAGGCCTGGATGCCCAGCCGGTGCAGCGTGGGCGCGCGGTTCAGCATGATCGGGTGGTCGTGGATGACCTCTTCGAGGATGTCCCAAACCACCGGCGTCCTGCTGCTCGACCATCTCCTTGGCCTGCTTGATGGTGGTGCAGTGGCCGCGCTGCTCGAGCCGGTGATAGATGAAGGGCTTGAACAGCTCGAGCGCCATCTTCTTGGGCAGGCCGCACTGGTGCAGCTTGAGCTCGGGGCCGACGACGATGACCGAGCGGCCGGAGTAGTCGACGCGCTTGCCGAGCAGGTTCTGGCGGAAGCGGCCCTGCTTGCCCTTGAGCGTATCGGACAGAGACTTGAGCGGGCGATTGTTGGCGCCCCGGAGCACGCGGCCGCGGCGGCCGTTGTCGAACAGGGCGTCGACGGCTTCCTGCAGCATGCGCTTCTCGTTGCGGACGATGACGTCAGGCGCATGCAGCTCCATCAGCTTCTTCAGGCGGTTGTTGCGGTTGATGACGCGGCGATAGAGATCGTTCAGGTCCGACGTGGCGAAGCGGCCGCCGTCGAGCGGGACCAGCGGGCGCAGCTCCGGCGGAATGACCGGCAGCACATCGAGGATCATCCACTCCGGCTTGTTGCCGGACTTGCGGAACGACTCCACGACCCGCAGACGCTTGGCGAACTTGAGCTTCTTCTGCTGCGAGGTCTCGGTCTTCATCCTCTCGCGGATCTCGAGGCTGAGCTGCGTCGACGTCGATCTTGCGGAGCAGCTCCTTGATGCCCTCGGCGCCCATCATGGCGACGAACTGGTCCGGGTGCTCCTGGTCGAGCTGGCGCTTGCGCTCGTCGTTGATGACCTCGCCGCGGCTGATGTCGGGCACCTCGCCGGGATCGACGATGACGAAAGCCTCGAAATAGAGCACACGCTCGAGCTCGCGCAGCGTGATGTCGAGCAGATAGCCGATGCGGCTCGGGAGGCCCTTGAAGAACCAGACGTGGGAGCAGGGCGTGGCCAGCTCGATATGGCCGAGGCGCTCACGGCGCACCCGGCTGAGGGTGACTTCGACGCCGCACTTGTCGCAGATGACGCCGCGATGCTTCATCCGCTTGTACTTGCCGCACAGGCACTCCCAGTCGGCGATGGGGCCGAAGATGCGGGCGCAGAAGAGCCCGTCCCGCTCCGGCTTGAAGGTCCGGTAGTTGATGGTCTCCGGCTTGGTGACTTCTCCATGCGACCAACTGCGGATCTTCTCGGGCGATGCGAGACTGATGCGGATCGAATCGAAGTCGGCAATCAAATTGGCTCTGTCGTACGGTGAGGATCGATACAAAGTGCCTCCTTCCGGCTCTTCGAGAGGGGGCGGCGACCCGGCTCAGCCGCGCGCCGCCGCACACTCTTACTACCCACTACCTTCTAGTCCGCTGCGAGGGCCGTATCGCAGCGGTTTCACGCGGCTTCTTCATCAGTTCCACATCCAGGCACAAGGACTGCAGCTCACGGATCAGCACGTTGAACGATTCCGGCACGCCCGGTTCGGCGGCCGCCTCGCCCTTGACGATGGCCTCGTAGATCTTGGCGCGGCCATAGACGTCGTCGGACTTGGCGGTCAGCAGCTCCTGCAGAACGTAGGCGGCGCCGTAGGCCTCCAGCGCCCAGACTTCCATCTCGCCGAAGCGCTGCCCGCCGAACTGCGCCTTGCCGCCCAGCGGCTGCTGGGTGATGAGCGAGTACGGCCCGATGGACCGGGCGTGGATCTTGTCGTCGACCAGGTGCGAGAGCTTCAGCATGTAGATGTAGCCGACGGTGACCGGCTGCTCGAACGGCAAGCCGGTCATGCCGTCCATGAGCTGGATCTTGCCGGAGGTCGGCAGGCCGGCCTTGGTGAGGTATTCCTTGATGTCCTCTTCGCGGGCGCCGTCGAACACCGGCGTAGCGAAGTGCAATCCGAGTGCTTGCGCGGCCCAGCCGAGGTGGGTTTCGAGAATCTGGCCGACGTTCATGCGCGAAGGCACGCCGAGCGGGTTGAGGACGATCTCGACCGGCGTGCCGTCGGGCAGATGCGGCATGTCCTCAACGGGCACGATGCGGGCGATGACGCCCTTGTTGCCATGGCGTCCGGCCATCTTGTCGCCGACGGAGAGCTTGCGCTTCATGGCGATGTAGACCTTCACCATCTTGATCACGCCCGGAGGAAGCTCGTCGCCCTTGTGGAGCTTGGCGATCTTCTCGTCGGTGATCTTTTCGAGCACGGCGATCTGCCGCGAGGTCATCTCCTCGATCTCGTCGATCTGCTCGTTGAGGCGCGGGTCCTTGGAGTCGAGCTTCATGCGCTTGAGGTCGCGCGCGCGGAGCTTCTCGATGATGTCCTGGGTGAGATCGGCGCCCTTGGACAGGAGCCGCTTGTTGGTCTTTTCGTCGTGCAGGTCGGCGGCGATCGTCTTGCCGCCGATGACGCCCATGAGACGCTTGGAGCGCTCGTCGTTGAGAATTCGCTTCTCGTCGTCGAGGTTGCGGTAGAGCGTCTCGATCTGGGACTCGAGGATCGACTTGGAGCGCTCGTCGAGCTCGGCGCCCTTGCGGGAGAAGACCTTGCAGTCGACGATGGTGCCCTCGATGCCCGGCGGGCAGTAAAGCGAGGCGTCCTTGACGTCGCCGGCCTTCTCGCCGAAGATCGCCCGGAGGAGCTTTTCCTCCGGCGTGAGCTGGGTCTCGCCCTTCGGCGTTACCTTTCCGACCAGGATGTCACCCGGCTTGACGGTGGCGCCGACGCGGATGATGCCGCTCTCATCGAGGTTGCGAAGGAAGGACTCGGCGATGTTGGGAATGTCGCGGGTGATCTCCTCGGGACCGAGCTTGGTGTCGCGTGCCTCGATCTCGAACTCCTCGATGTGGATCGAGGTGTAATAGTCCTCGCGGACCAGCCTCTCGCTGACGACGATGGCATCCTCGAAGTTGTAGCCGCGCCAGGGCATGAACGCCACCAGGACGTTGCGGCCCAGGGCGAGTTCGCCCGGCGTCGGTGCAGGGACCGTCGGCGAGCACGCTACCCTTCTTGACCCGCTGGCCGACCTGAACGATCGGCTTCTGATTGATGCAGGTGTTCTGATTCGAGCGTTTGAACTTGATCAGCGGGTAGATGTCGGCGCCGACTTCGCGCGACAACTGGCCCTCGTGGGCGCCGCCCTCGACACGCACGATAATGCGTTCCGAGTCGACCGAATCGACCATACCGGAGCGGCGGCAGATCACGACCGCGCCGGAATCCCGCGCGGTGACGCCTTCCATGCCGGTACCGACAAAGGGCGCCTCGGCGCGCAGCAGGGGCACGGCCTGGCGCTGCATATTCGATCCCATGAGAGCGCGGTTGGCGTCGTCGTTCTCGAGGAACGGGATCAGACTGGCGGCGACCGAGACGAGCTGCTTCGGGCTGACGTCCATGAACTGGATCTCGTCGCGGTGCTTGAGCACGGAGTTGCCGGCCTGGCGGGCGTTGACGAGCTCACGGGCGATGCGGCTGTTCTTAAGCGGCGCGTTGGCCTGCGCGATGGTGTACTTGTCCTCTTCCCAAGCCGAGAGGTACTCGCAGTGGGCCTCGTATTCGCAGGGCTGTTTGCTCGCCGCCAGGCTCTCGTTAGCCTTGGTGACGTCGCCCAGAGTGACGATGTCGCTGACCCGGTACTTGGTGTCGCCCGGGTTGGTGATGCGGACCTCGTCGACGACCTGGGTATCCTTCACCTTCCGGTAGGGACTCTCGATAAAGCCGTACTCGTTGATGCGGGCGAAACAGGAGAGCGACGAGATGAGGCCGATGTTGGGACCTTCCGGCGTCTCAATGGGACAGATGCGGCCGTAGTGAGTGGGGTGGACGTCGCGCACCTCGAATCCGGCGCGCTCGCGGGACAACCCGCCGGGGCCCAGGGCCGAGAGCCGGCGCTTGTGGGTAATCTCCGAGAGCGGATTGGTCTGGTCCATGAACTGGGAGAGCTGGCTGGAGCCGAAGAACTCGCGGATGGCGGCCATTACCGGCTTGGCGTTCACCAGGTCGTGCGGCATGGCCGTCGACATCTCCTGGTAGACCGACATCTTCTCCTTGATGGCCCGCTCCATGCGGACCAGGCCGATGCGGAACTGGTTCTCGAGCAGTTCGCCGACGGCGCGCACGCGGCGGTTGCCGAGGTGGTCGATGTCGTCGACCGAGCCGATGCCCTTGCGGAGCTTCAGCAGGTAGGTGATGGTGTGGATGAAATCGTCGTGATCGAGGGTGCGGCGGTCAAGCGGATTGCGGCCGTGGTTCTCCGGGTCCTCGCTCCACTTCTGGGGAGCGTGCTCCATGTTGCCGTAGAGCTTGATGTTGAACTTCATCCGGCCGACCCGCGAGAAGTCGTACTTCCGGGTGTCGAAGAACATGCCTTCGAACAACTGGGTGGCCGTGTCCAGGTCGGCGGATCGCCGGGCCGGAGCTTGCGGTAGATCTCGAGCAGGGCTTCCTGTTGCGTGCGGACGTTGTCCTTGCGCAGGGTGGTGGAGATGACGTTGCCGACTTCGTCGCGTTCTCGGGAAAGAACACCTCGAACTCGCCGATACCGGCCTCGATGAGCCGGCTGATGGAGGTCTCGGTCAGCGCCTGGTTGGCCTCGGCGAGCACCTCGCCGGTCTCCATGTCCACGATGTCGTCGGCGGCGTGGGCGCCCTCGAGGTCATTGGCCGCCACCTCGACGAACTCGAGGTTCACCTTCTTGATCTCGCGCATGAAGCTGCCGGTGATCTTGCGGCCCTGCGGCACCACGACGCTGCCGTCGGGCCCGTTGACCTCGGCCGACAGGCGCATACCGCGCAGCAGCGCGGCGAGATCTCCCAGAGGAGCTTGCCGTCCACCTTGACGCGCGTCGGTGGTGTAGAAAGCCTTCAGGATCTCGGCGTCGGTCTTGAGACCGAGGGCGCGGAGGAAGACCGAACCGTAGAACTTGCGCTTGCGGTCGATGCGGACGTAGAGCAGGTTCTTGGTGTCGTACTCGAACTCGACCCAACTGCCGCGGTAAGGGATGATCTTGCCGAGGAAGTAGCTCTGGGCGGGAACGCGCTCGAAGAAGACGCCCGGAGAGCGATGGAGCTGGGAGACGATGACGCGCTCGGTGCCGTTGATGATGAACGTGCCGTTGTTCGTCATCAGCGGAATCTCACCGAAGAAGACTTCCTGCTCCTTGATGTCGCGGATCGTCTTCGGCGCCGGTTTCGGCGTCCTTGTCGTAGACCGTCAGGCGGATGGTGACCTTGAGCGGGGCGGCGTAGGTCATCCCGCGCTCCTCGCACTCCTTCAGGTCGTACTTGAGCTGCAGTCCGACGGGGTCGCCGCACCGGTTGCAGAAGGTGACGATGTTGCGGTTGAAGCGTGCCGCAGGTCTGGCACAGGACCTCGCCGGAGTGGTAGGGGTCGGTCTGAATGGTTGCGCCGCAATAGGTGCAGGTGGAGCGCAGGTGGTGCAGGCCCTTGAGGTTGCCGCACTTGCACTCCCAGTTGCCGATGGAATAATCCACGAACTCGAGCCGGCTCAATCCGCGGAAGTCCTCGATCGGGAAGACCGAGCTGAAGACGCTTTCGAGACCGATATCGTCGCGCTCACTCGGCAGGAGATCCATCTGAAGGAATCTCTCGTAGGATTTCTTCTGGACCTCGATCAGATTCGGAATCGGAATCGACGCCTTGATTTTGGAGAAATCCACTCGCTCGCGGGTGGCGGAAATCACTGGGTTGTCCATGTATCAATCCACTCCTAAAACAGTCCCTCGGCCGGCCCGTGGGGGGGCGGGTCAGAGGGTGCCGGACGTACGCAACGGACGACAGGCGCTCGGCAGACCCTCCCAACGAAAGGCCTGCGCCCGAAGCAAGGACGGGAAACAGACGGAGCCAGCCGGGCGGGAAGGCCCGATGCCGGCGACGCCTGCGACGCCAAGGAAACGGAACGCGGGTGATGCGGAAAAAGAACAGGCGGACTCAGGAAGGCCGTGCAGGCGCACGTCGCCCCGGGAAATGAGGCAATCGCCGTGAGGATACACTACGGGCGTGCTATCTGCGCGCACGTACCGATTGCCTGCGGCCTTAAGCAGGCCGCAAGTAAGTACCCAGGAAGACAGGTTCACAAGCGCAAAGTCCGCGTCCGATCTCGATCAGCATCTCAAGTCTAACAGACACCCGGAAAGGCGTCAAACATAGACGACGCCCCGTCCCCCGGCATGCCGGGGGACGGGGCCCCACCCAAACAAGCATCGGCCCGAAGACGCGCTACTTGATCTCGACCTTGGCGCCTGCTTCTTCGAACTTCTTTTTGATCTGTTCGGCTTCTTCCTTCTGGACGGCTTCCTTGATCGGCTTGGGAGCACCGTCGACGAGGTCTTTGGCTTCCTTCAGACCGAGGCTGGTGACTTCACGTACCGCCTTGATAACGTTGATCTTCTTGGCCCCGACGTCCGCCAGAATGACATCGAACTCGGTCTGCTCTTCCGCCTTCTCTTCCGCGGCTGGGCCAGCACCCGGCGCGGCCGCCACGGCGATGGGAGCCGCCGCTGCCGCCGAGACGCCGAGCTCTTCTTCGAGCGCCTTGACGAGTTCCGCCGCCTCCAGCAGGGTCAGCCCCTTGATCTGCTCTTTCAATGCATTGATATCAGCCATTTCCGATGCTTACTCCTTACAAATATCTTTCGTTCATTCCGCCCGGCGCCTCGCGCCCCCGGCGGCACTGGGAACCCACGGCCGTCTCAGGAAGAGAATTTCTTCTCCTTCGTGGCCTGGTCCAACACGACCGTCAAGTTCCGGCCGACCCCGTTCAAGGCGCGGACCGTCTTGACACCCACGCCGTTGATCACCTGCGCCAACTGGTTGCCCGGCGCCGAAATCAGGTACAACAGCTTCGAAATCAGCTCCTCGCGAGAGGGCATGGTGACGAGCTGCTCGATCTGTCCAATGTCGAAAACCCGGCCTTCGACCACGCCCGCCTTGAAGGTGAATGTCGTGTTCTTCTTGGCGTAGTCGGTCAGCGCCTTAGCCAGGGAAACGGGGTCCTGGTCGGTGAACACCACCGAGGTCATCCCCGTAAGCCCGGACATCGCCGGTTCGGCCGGCGTATCCTTGGCCGCCCTTTTGGCCAGGTTATTCTTGATGACGCGATAGCGGCCGCCAGCGTCGCGGACCGTCTTCCGCAGCGCGAAATCCTGCTCGACGGTCAGCTTCTCGAAGCCCGTGACAAAAACGTGCGGCATTACGCCGAACAGCTCGTGAAGGGCGTCCACGTCTCGCTTCTTATCATCCCTGCTCTTCATGACAATCCTTGCCTGCGTGCGAAATTGAAGTGAACCAGCGTTCGCGCGGGAACCTACACGGCGCGAACGTTCATCGGCGTCACGTCCAGCGGCACTCCCGGCCCCATGCTGGAGCAGACCGTCGCACTGCGAACGTACTTACCCTTGGCCGTCGACGGCTTCGCCTTGACGATGGCCTGAATCAGCGTCTGGGCGTTCTCGATCAGCTTGTCGACCGAGAAACTCACCTTACCCAGCGGAGCGTGGATCACACCGGTCTTGTCGACACGGAACTCGACCTTGCCGGCCTTGATCTCATTGACCGCGTTGGCGACATCCGGCGTCACCGTGCCCGTCTTCGGGTTCGGCATCAGGCCGCGCGGTCCGAGGATCTTGCCCAAGCGGCCCACCGAGCGCATCATGTCCGGGGAGGCGATCACGGCGTCGAAGTCCAGCCAGTTTTCCTTTTGGATCCTGGTGACCATGTCCTCGCCGCCAACAAACTCGGCGCCGGCTTCCTCGGCTTCCTTCAACTTGTCGCCGGAGGTGATCACCAGCACCCGCTTGGTCTTGCCCAGGCCGTTGGGCAGGATCACGGTGCCGCGGACCATCTGGTCGGCGTGCTTCGGGTTGACACCGAGGCGCATGTGGATCTCGACGGTTTCGTCGAACTTGGCGAACTTGATCTTCTGAACGAGCGGCATCGCCTCATCGAGCGGGTACTCGCGCCCTTCGATCTGCGCCACCGCACTGGTGTATTTTCTGCCTGTTTTCTGAGCCATGTTATGTCTGGTCCAAACGGCCTTGGCAGCAGACCTGTGTGTCCGGCCTCAGCCTCCCAACGGGATCGCGCTTTCCACGAAACGGGAAGTCGCTTCGAATTAGTATAGCAAATCGGCTGGCCCGTAAGCGAGCCGCCACAAGATTAGTCCTGGATGTCGACGCCCATGCTGCGGGCGGTGCCCATGACCGAGTTCATCGCCGCCTCGACCGAGAAGCAGTTCAGGTCCGGCATCTTGATCTGAGCGATCTCCTCGACCTGCTGCCTCGTGATCTTGCTCACCTTGTTCCGGTTGGGCTCGCCCGATCCCTTCGCCAGTCCGCAGGCGCGTTTGATGAGCACCGGCACCGGCGGCGTTTTGGTGATGAAGGTGAACGACCGGTCCTGGTAGACGGTAATGACGACCGGGATGATCAGCCCTTCGTTGTCCTTGCTGGAGGTCTTGGCGTTGAATGCCTTGCAGAACTCCATGATGTTCACACCCTGCGGCCCGAGCGCCGTACCCACGGGCGGGGCGGGGGTCGCCTTCCCGGCGGGGATCTGTAGTTTGACTTGCGCAATTACTTTCTTTGCCATTCGAAAACCTCTGGGGCGGAGATCCGATCGCCGGTCGCTACCGCCTGTCCTTTAAACCTTGCCAGCTGCTAGCTATCAGCTCCCAGCTTTTCGAGCTCCCCAGGAACGGCCTGAAAGCTGACGGCTGATTGCTGAAAGCTGAACGCTTCCTACGTGAGCTTCTCCACCTGCAAGAACTCCAACTCCACCGGCGTCGCGCGGCCGAAAATCGTCACCAGGACACGCAGCGTGTCGCGCTCGCTGTTAACGTCGTCCACCTTCCCCTGGAAGTTCGTGAACGGACCGTCGGTAATCCGGACCGTCTCGCCCTTCTCGTAGGAGAGCTTCGGACGCGGCCGCTCGGCCGAAGACGCCTGGCGATAGAGAATCTGGTTGACCTCGTCGGCGCTCAGCGGCACCGGCCGCGGACCGCCACCGACAAACCCGGTCACGCGCGGGGTTGCCTTCACGGCGTGCCAGAGGTCGTCGGTCATCGTCATCTCGACCAGGACGTAGCCGGGGTACAGGAGCCTCTTGCTCGTGACCTTCTTCCCGCCGCGCATCTCGATCACTTCTTCGGTCGGGATCAGGATCTGTCCGATTTCGTCGGCAAACCCGAACGCCTGGGCCCGGCTGCGCAGGGAATCGGCCACCTTCTGCTCGAAACCGGAATAGGTGTGGATGATGAACCACTCCTTATCGGATTCCTCGTCGACGGTGACGCCCGCGGGCGCGGCGGGTGACTCCTCTTCGGCAGCCTCTTCCCCGCCGACGGGTGATGCCTCTGCGGCCGGTGCTTCGCCGGCTTCAGAATCTACCTGCTCGTCCGTCTCCGGGGCCAACCCGACGCTTTCCGGCTCGGTGGCGAGTTTCTGGTCCGGCGCCTCGGCTTCGACCTCGTCGAAACTCTCGTCGGCTTCCGTCTCTTCCGTGCCGGCAAGATCGGCCGGCGGCGTTGAGGCCCTTATCGGTTCTTCGGACTCGGAGGCCACCTCCTCGCCAGATGGTTCAGGCTCACCGGAGTCCCGGGTCGCCTCGTCTGCGACAGTCTCAGGGGCGTCACCGGTTGCTTCGGCGTCCGTTTCAGCGGCACGGACCTCGTCTTCGCGCTGTTGCTCGTCGCGGAGCGGCTCCTCCTCGGAGGTGGCGCCGTCAACCGGTTCCTGATTCTGCTTGTACTGCTCGTCCATCGTTGTCTACCTTGGCTTGCCTGCCGTGGCTCGCTCGCCCGCCCGTGCCGGCCGGCCCATGCATGGCCGGATGGGCCCCGGGGACCCTATCGCCGAGTGAAACTGTCGAAGACCGCGCCCAGGGTACGGCCGAGGACCAGATCGACCACCGCGAAGTACGCGGCAAACCCGAACACGCAGGCGATCACGACCAGCGTATTCGCGCGAACCTGCTTAAAGTTCGGCCACGTGACCCGCCGCATCTCGGTCTGCAGCTCACTGATGTAGCTCTTCAACCGCACCGGCCACTGCGTGACTCGTCCAACAAGACTCTCGGAACTCATGACAATTATTACCTTCGAAAACCACGGGCCCGCCGGACTCGACACTGTCAACGGCTTCCGCTGTACAATGCCCGGTTGTGACGGACATCCGCCTTAGCGGCTCACTCCGTGAAAGAAAACAGACAGGAGGATCCACAGCGGAACTGGCAGGGGCGGCAGGACTCGAACCTGCAACACCCGGTTTTGGAGACCGGTGCTCTGCCAATTGAGCTACGCCCCTAGCTCGGTCTGGCGAACCTACTCTATAGTCTACATGATACGGTGGTCCCGTTCCTGACTAACCAGACCGTTATCCCTCATTCCACGACTTCGGTCACCGTGCCGGCGCCGACCGTGCGGCCGCCTTCGCGGATGGCGAACCGCAGTCCCTGGTCCATCGCCACCGGCGTGTGCAACTGCACCGTCACCGTTACCCGGTCACCCGGCATCACCATCTCCGTGCCTTCCGGCAGCTCCACCGCGCCCGTCACATCCGTCGTCCGGAAGTAGAACTGCGGCCGGTAGCCCTTGAAGAACGGCGTGTGACGCCCGCCTTCATCCTTGCTCAGCACGTATACTTCGCCCTTGAACTTCGTGTGCGGCGTGATCGACTTCGGCTTCGCCACCACCATCCCGCGCTCCACGTCGTCCTTGCCCGTGCCCCGCAGCAGCAGGCCCACGTTGTCACCCGCGCGGCCCTCGTCCAAGAGCTTCTTGAACATCTCCACGCCCGTAATCACCGTCTTCTGCGTCGGCCGGAATCCCACAATCTCCATCTCCTCGCCGACCTTCACGATCCCGCTCTCCACGCGGCCCGTCACCACCGTGCCCCGGCCCTGAATCGAGAAAATGTCCTCGATCGGCATCAGGAACGGCTTGTCGATCGCCCGCTCCGGGATCGGCACGTAGTTGTCCACCGCGTCCATCAGCTCCAGGATGCCCTTCTCCCACTCGCCTTCCTGGTTCAGCGCCTTCAGCGCGCTCACCCGCACCACCGGCACGTCGTCGCCCGGAAAGTCGTAGGTGCTCAGCAGCTCCCGCACTTCCAGCTCCACCAGCTCCAGCAGCTCCTCGTCCTCCACCATGTCGACCTTGTTCAGCGCCACCACGATGAAAGGCACACCCACCTGCCGCGCCAGCAGAATGTGTTCCCGCGTCTGCGGCATCGGTCCGTCGGTCGCCGCCACCACCAGAATCGCCCCGTCCATCTGCGCGGCGCCGGTGATCATGTTCTTGATGTAATCGGCGTGCCCCGGACAGTCCACGTGCGCGTAGTGCCGGTTCTTCGTCGCGTACTCCACATGCGCCGTGGCGATCGTGATCCCGCGCGCCTTCTCCTCCGGCGCGTTGTCGATCGAGTCGAAGCTGCGAAACTTCACCGTCGGATCGCTCTTCGCCAGCGTCTGCGTGATCGCCGCCGTCAACGTCGTCTTGCCATGATCGATGTGCCCGATCGTCCCGATGTTGACGTGCGGCTTGCTCCGGTCGAATTTCTCCTTCGCCATAGTCTTGCTAACCTCGTTCTGCGTCGTTGCCTTACCGAATTGTGATGTGGAAGCCTATCGGAGTTGAGGGCAGGCCAACCGTTCCGCTCCCCTCGAGGCGGCTGCCCCGCGACGGAATCTCTGGAGCCGATGACCGGGCTTGAACCGGTGACCTCGTCCTTACCAAGGACGCGCTCTACCTACTGAGCTACATCGGCCCTCTTTTAGCTCTATCGTATCAACTCAATCCAGGAACTCGCCCGCAAATCGGCGCCTCGCCACGGCCGGGTCTCGTTCCCGTATCTGCATCGAGCACCGCGACCGCCCCTCATCGGGTGATGGTGGACGGGGTAGGATTCGAACCTACGTAGACCATTACGATCGGCAGATTTACAGTCTGCTGCCTTTAACCACTCGGCCACCCGTCCAATCTTAACGAAAGAATCGACAACTGGAAGAGGTCAAAGAGCCAAGTGCGCGCCTGTGGGCACAGCTCTCTTTGACGCCATCGTCGTTGCGCCAAGATGCAACCGTCATTATAGCGCCACGGTTGCGGGAGAGGCAAAAAGGGGGTGGAGATCTTCGTGGATATTCGGAGAGGGACGGGGGCGGTTGTTTCGAAGTGCACGGTGATTTAGGGTCGGGCTCAGATACGGTGGAAGCTTTTCAGGATTTCGTGGGTCGAGTAGCGTAGGGCGATGGGGCGGCCGTGGGGCAGCTCATGGGGCAGTCGGTTTCGGCCAGCTCGCCGAGAAGCCAATCCATTTTGGTCTGGCTCGAGCTTCATATTGATCTTGATGGCGGCGCGGCAGGCGATCGGAGGCGGCGATGCCCCGGCGGAGGTCGTCGAGCGAGACCTTGCGGATGTCGCCCTCTGCGGATCTCAAGGATCTCGAAGATCAACTTCTCGATGTCGCCGGCGCTGACCGCCGGCGGGAGCGGCCTTGACGGCGATAGTCCGGTTGCCGAATGGCTCGGTCTCGAAGCCCATCGAATTGAGGTCGTCGGCGATGGCGGCGTACTCGACCTGTTGCGCCGGGGTCAACTCCAAAACGATCGGCAGCAGAAACTGCTGCATCTCGACACCGTCCGGCGCCTGCTGGCGCAGCACCTGCTCGAACAGGATGCGCTCGTGGGCCACGTGCTGATCGATGATCCAGAGACCGTCGGCGCCGGCCGCGATGATGAAGCTTTCATGGATTTGGCCGAGCGGACGCAGGTCGCTGAGCGAGGCGAGGCTGTCCAGCTCCGCCGGCGACGCGCCTTCGGGCAAGTCGGGCCGTGGGTGTCGGGCACTTTGAGCCTCGCCGACCGGCCGGCGGCTCGGCCGTCGGGATCGGCGCCGCCGAAATCGAAACGCCGCGGCCGGGCCAGCCGGGCGGTCGAGCGTAAACTCGGGCAGTTCTTCTTCGGGCCGCGGGCGCTCGGGCGGCGCGTTACGCATGGCGTCCCAGGCCGGCTCGCCCACGCGGGAGTTCTCGAGCTGCTGGGTGAACTCCGAGTATGGCAGCCGCGCGCGCTGGCTGTGCCTCGCTGCGGGATGGATGTGGAAGCGGGGAGATCGGCGCCTAGCGGCACGCTCGAGCGCCGGCTCGGCGGCGACCAGTTGCTCGCGGATCGTGTCGCGGACAAAGTCGTGGACGAATGAGCCGTGGCGGAACCGCACCTCCGTTTTCGACGGATGGACATTGACGTCGACCTCGGCGTGATCGCAATCGAGAACAGCAGCGCGAACGGGTAGGCGCTGCGCGGCATCAGGTTGTGATACGCCGAGGAGATCGCGTGCAGCACGAGCCGGTCGCGGATCAGCCGGCCATTGACAAAGATGAAGATCGAATTGCGGTTCGGACTTCTGGACCTGCGGCTGCGAGACGAAGCCGTGTGAGCCGGAAAGCCGCGTCTCGGGCTCGGCGCCGGGAGCGGTCGCCGTAGCGCGGCGGCGAGTGTCAGCTCCGAGCGCCGGGCCTGCAAGCTCCATCAGGTCCTCGAGCGTCTGCCGGCCGAAGACCTGGAAGACGCGTTCGCGCAGGGCCTCGACAGGCGTGACGTCGAGCAGCGACTTGGGGCCGTGGCGCAGCTCGACGCTCTTGTCCGGGTGCGCGAGGCTGTAGTGGGTGGCGAGCGAGGCGATGTGGGCGAGCTCGGTCTGCTCGCTGCGGCAGGAACTTCTTCCGGGCCGGCACGTTGAAGAAAAGGTCGCGAACGGTGATGACGGTGCCCCCGGCAAGGGCCGCTTCATCGCACTTGAGCAGTTTGCCGCCGGCGATTTCGACGCGCGTGCCGGTGGTTTCGTGACTCCGACTTGGTCTCGAGCAGGAGCCGGGAGACGGCCGCGATGGACGGCAGAGCCTCGCCGCGGAAGCCGAGCGTGGCGATTGACTCCAGGTCCTTGACGTCGTCGAGCTTGCTGGTGGCGTGGCGTTCAAAGGCCAGCATGGCGTCGTCACGGATCATGCCGACGCCGTCGTCGGTGATCCGGATCAGCCGGCGGCCGCCGTTTTCGACTTCGATCCGCAAGCTGGTCGCGCCGGCGTCGAGTGAGTTTTCGAGCAGTTCCTTGACGACCGACGCGGGACGCTCGACGACTTCACCGGCGGCGATCTTGTTGGCGACGTTATCGGAGAGGACGTGGATGCGACCCACTGGGACGATTGTAGTCGGTGATGGCGTCGGCAGGCCGGAGGGACATTTCGAAACGCTGACACGGCGAGGCGAAACCGCACGAGCCCAGGCGTCCACACAAGTGTGAACGCGGCAGGCACGAGGGCCCACGCCACATCGCGTTGAGAAGTGCGAGGCAACTTGTGGGCTGTAGCGAGAGCGAGCCTTGTTGGCGTTCGTACCAGGACATGACGCCGGGCGATTGGTGACGATCGTCCGGGCTCAACCTCCGCCGCAAACACGCCGCAATGCGGACGCGAGTTCGTCCACCCGCCGTGGCCAGGCATTCTCGGCGGCGAAGGCACGGCGGACCCGGATCCGGTCATCGCGGTTCCCTTCCCTGACCGCATCCTCCAACAGCTCGAAGGATTCCGGCCAATCCCGGTAGACAGCAATTAGACCCTCGTCGGCGAGCGGACGCGTCTCCGGCAGGTCGGGAACAACCACCGGCTTGCCGGCGGCCAGGTATTCGAAGATTTTGACCGGGTTCATCGACCGTGTGATCGGCAGATCGCGGAACGGCATGATGCAGACGTCGAACCCGGCCAGGTATTGGGCGAGCTCCGGCAGGTCCACCTGCGGCCAGACGGTCACGTTCGGCGCCGCGGTGGCCGCCCCCCAGTCCCGGCGCGAGGGGCCGCGGGCGAAGCCATCGCGACCGATGTAGACGAACGACCAGCCGGGATAGCGCCGGGCCGCCTCGGCGATCCAGCCGCGGTCGAGCCATTCCGAGAACGCGCCGAAGAAGCCGATGACCGGTCGCGGCAGGTTCGCGAGCAAGCCGGCCGGCGCGGCGTGGGCAAACAGGTCGAAGTCGGCCGCGTTTTGAATCAGGAGGGTATTGGGGTTGCGCCCGCGCTGAGCCTCGAAGAGCGTGCGGCCCGAGGTGACGACCAGCGACGCTTCGCGGACGAGCGCTTCCTCGAATTGCGGGTCATTGTGCCGGTGCAACTCACCGAAGGCCTGCTGGTTGTCCAGACAGTCATAGACCACCGGCCAGCCGAACGCCGACCGGAGCCGGTCAACCAGCGGCATCCACTTCGGGAAGTTCACCAACTGGACTGCACGGTCGATGCCGTGGGCGCGTTGCAGAAAACCGATGGCGGCTTCCATGGCGTCGACGACGGCAGGGGCCCAGCGAAGCAGGTAGAGCTCGCCCTTGGCGGCCGGGAGCTCGACGTAGAAGAGGTTCGGCTCGAGCCGGCGGGCGAGCATCGCCGAATCGGCGAGCGCCGGCGGCTGCAACTGGACGTCGATCCAGAAGACGCGATGGCCGCGCCGGGCGAGTCCGCGGGCGAAGTGGTGGGGGCGCTGGATGAGGTGCGTCCAGCCGACGATGTTGAACAGGAGGACGTCGGGGACGGTTGACGCAGTGGTCTCAGGGGGCTCGACCCGCTCGGTGGCGCCGCGCAGGCGAGCGGTGAGCGCTTCAAGTTCCTTGGGATCCGGCGTCAGCGGTTCTGGGGGCGCGAGCAGCCGGCGGGCACGCCGCTCAATGTCGGCCCGGCCGAAGATCATCGCTGCCTCCCAGGCCCCGCTCTCAACGCCGCGCAGGAACTGGCGCCGCTCCTCCTGGTGCCAGGCGCCTTCGACCGGGTATTGCTCCAGGATGCACCGCGCTTCGGCGATGTCGGGGGGCGTGGTGACGAGCTTGCGGCAGGTGAGGCGGCGGACATAGCACGGCGTCGCGGCCCGGCTCAAGCGCAAGGCGAACTCCCAGCCGGTGAGGCCGCCGAAGGATTCATCGAACCGCGCGACCGGGGCCGAGCAGATCCAGCAGACGAGCGGGGCCCAGTCGCCGAGGAGCAGGTGGTCGGGGGCAGCCTGGTCGAAGCGGACGGCGCCGGCGCGGTCACCCGCGAGGAAGGCCCAGGCCGAGTAGGCGGCGCCGGCGTCGGGGACGGCGTCGAGCAGCACCTCGAGATGGAAGGGGAAGTAGAGGTCGCCGGCGGGGAGGAAGGCGGCGCGGGTTCCCTGGGCGGCATCGAGGCCGGCGTTGAGCAAGGTGGCGAGGCGGGCGCCGGGAAGGCGGATGGAGGTGAGACGAAGGCGGTTGGAGTAGCGGTCGAGGGCCGGTGAGACGTCGCCGGATGAGACGACGATTACCTCGAAGCCGGCGACGGTCTGGTTGACGAGGCTCGCGAGGGAGTCGTCGAGGGCAGGGGCGCGGTCCGCGGCAACCGGAACGATCACGGAGAGGTCCGGGCAGGCGGAACCGCCAGCCCCACTGGGAAACACAGACCGCGACCAGCGGCTGGCGCGGGTGCAGAAGAGCGTCTGGTTGCGGGCGAGCCATTCGGCGTGGGCCAGTTGGTTGCTCTCGAAGGTCTTGCGCTCGTGGTGGTAGACGAAGCCGTGGCGTACCACCGCGAGCCGGTAACCGAGGAGGCGCGCGCGCAGGCAGAAGTCGTCGTCTTCGAAGTTGCCGCGGAGGTAGCCCTCGTCGAGTCCGGCGAGCTGCTCCCACAGGGAACGGCGGATCATGACGCAGAAGAAGACGAGGCGCTGGGGATCGAAGAGGATCTCGCGGCGGTCGCGGATGCGCTCGGCGTAGGCGGCGGCATCGGACACGTCGAGTCCCGCCGCATCAGCATCGGCCTGGACCTCGTGGCCGCAGTTATTGGTCACCGGGCTGGCGACGCCGATCGCCGGGTCGGCGTCCAGCGTGCCGGTGAGCGCATCGAGCCAGCCGTCAGTTGCGACTGTGTCGCTGTTGAGTACTACCAGGTGTTCGTACCGCGCCACGCGCGCACCCTGGTTAACGGCCCGTGCAAAACCCAACGGCTCGTCGAAGTGCAGGGCGCGCAGAGTCGGCCGCTGCGCCTGTTCTTCTTCGAGCCACCGGCGGACGTCGCCGGCCGAGCCGTTGTCGACCACGATCACCTCGAACGGCGTCTCGCACCGCACGGCGTACAGGCTCTCGACGCAACGGCGCGCGTAGTCGAGCGCGTTGTAGACCGGCACGATGATGCTGGCGCTCATGGCGTGGTACGCGGCGTCCGGCCTTGTTTGGCGAGCAGTTCGCGGACGCGGTTCTGGAGACGGGCCTGGGAGTCCGGGACAGATTGGCGGCGGAGTTCGTCCTCGAGCTGCCGGCGCCTTCGGTCGAGCGCGAACGTCGCGCCGGCGAGTCCCCGCAGGCCGGCTTTACCGAGCGCCTCTTCATAGGCATCGATGAGTCGCTGTTTGGCCGGAAAGTCACTGCTCGTCGCCGCCAGTCCGTCGTTGAGGCGGCGAAAGTAGAGCAGGCATTCCGGCACGACGTCAGTCGTGAAACCGGCGAGCAGGAGGCGGACCTGCAGCTCCCAATCCTCGTGGGCGACGCCGCGCAGCTCGCGGTAGCCGCCGACGGCGTCGAAAGCCTGGCGGCGGACCAGGATCATCGGTAGGCCGAAGATGATGGGATCGACGAGGCCCGAGACGAGGTTCGGACCGAGCGGCATGTAGCGAGCTTGGAAGTCGGCCGGCGCGCCGTTGCTCGAGAACAGGAGGCCGCCGGTGAGGATGCAATCGTCACCGGAGAGCAACGCGGCTTCGAGCATACGCTCCACGGCATTCGGCGCCGGGACGTCGTCGGCGTCGAGGAACAGCAGGTAGTCCGCGTGCGAGCGTTCGGCCGCCCGGTTGCGGGCCGCATCGACGTAGGCGTTTGCCTGGCGGAAGAAGGTCCAGGAATCGTACTTCGCGGCCATTGAATCGAAGACGGCGCGGGCCTCTTCGCCAGTGGAGCCATCGTCCACGGCAATCACGCCGAAGCCTTGCACCGTCTGTTGTTCGAGGGCTTCGAGTAACTGTGGGAAATGCCGGTGTTTATTGAAGTAAGTGACGCAGACGTCGACCGGGAGCCGCTCGGCGGCGGGAATCGCGACCGCCGTCCGTGCTTTGGGGTGTGCCACCGCCTCGGCATGGAAGTCGAGCCAGCGCCGGTTGGCGGCTTCATAGTCGTACCGGCCATGCTGCTCGGGAGATAGCGGGTCACGCAGGCGCTCGGCGAGCTTTGCGGCCAGCGCTCGCGGATGCGGATCGAATAATTGCGCTTCGGCCCCACGCCCGAGGATCTCGGGCGTCCCACCGCCGCGGGAGACGACGACGTTGAGACCATCGATCAACGAGGCTTCGATCACCGCATAGGGCAAGTTTTCCACCGGACTCGGTATCACGACCAAAGCGTCCTGCGCGCGCTCGGCCAGGAACGCGCCGGCGGCCCGGCTGTCCAGGTCGCCGACATGGCGCACCGGTACTCCCGTCGCGGCCAGTGAAGCGCGCGCCCGCGCGGCCGCGCCCGGATCATCCTCATAGCCGAGCAGCACGATCTCCTCGAGCCCGGCAGATACCTCCGGCGCGAGCCGCAGCGCATCGGCGAACAGGGCGAATCCCTTGCGCGTCTCGAGCCGTCCGAAGAACACCAGCCTCTTCAACACGCCCGCAACACGCGCCTCGCGCGGCGCTGCATCCGGCCGGTAGGGGAGCCCCATCACGCGCGGCTCGGTGTCGAACTGCCAGCCTTGCCGCCGCGTCCAGTCGAGGATGTAACGGCTCGGCGCGAGGACGTGATCGCTGTGCCCGGCGCTGTAGCGTTCGATGAACTCGACGTGCAGGTCTTCGGGCAGATTCGAGTACTGCTGGTTGCCGGCGCGGATCCAGGCGGACGGTCCGTGCAGCACGGTGACCAGGACGGGGCGCGACGCGACGCTGAACCGGCGCGCGCGCACCGCTTGAAAGGCGACGTTGGCCCAGTCCTGGAAATAGGCGATGTCGAAGCCGTCGAGCAACGGCGCCACCTGTTCGGAAAGGCGAAGCGGCCAGGCGTCCGACCAGCGATCCGGCGAGGGTGGTGTATTGTTGAGCTCGATGAGGTCGATACCCCAGCGACGGTAGCGCTCGCGCCACGCCTCGTCCACGCGAACCGGGAAGGTCTCCTGGCGGGTCAGGACGATGGTGACGTCGTCACCGCGCTCCCGGAGCAGACTGGCAAAGTGCGTGACAAAAGCGCCCACGCCGCCTGCTCGGCCGCCCAGCAGCGTCTGCACGTCGTGGGACACCAGTGCAACACGGGCCATGAAGTTCGCAGGATAGCAGAATGTTACACTGCGGATTCCCCTATGCAAGTCGACCGCATCTACATCTCCGGCCACCGACGGGACGTCCGGTTCACACGCTGCGCGGTCACCAGCATCCGCCAGTTCTATCCCGACATACCGATCACCCTGATCAAGGACGAACTGAACGGCGCCTTCGACACGGCGGAACTCGAAAGCCTCTTCGGCGTCGAGATCTTCGAGACTCCGGCGAAGCGGTTCGGGTGGGGCATGGCGAAGCTCGAACCACTGTTCCTCCCGTATCATGAACGGTGCCTGATTCTCGACAGCGACACCGTGTTCCTGGGACCGGTGCTCGATCGTCTCGAAGCTTCCAACGCGGACTTCGTCGTCGAGCTATGCGACCACGACGCGGACGATATCCGAGCCCACTATTTCGACCTCGACATGCTGGCCACCCGCTACCCCGACTTCCGCTACCCGGGCTACGTCTTCAACACCGGTCAACTGGTGGCCCGGACCGGGATACTCAGGCAGGACGACTTCGAACCGTTCATCACGTTCAGCGAGCCCCGCGAACAACTGGCCGACGACATCTTCGCCCCCAGCGAGCAAGGCATCCTGAACTACGTCCTGTTCGACAAGCAGCAGCGCGGTGAGGTATCGATCGAGCGGGTGAAGTTCATGAAGTGGCCGCCCGCAGTGAAGCCCGGATCGATCCGCCTCGACCAGCTCGATCGCGGCGGGTACCCGTTCCTGCTGCACTGGGCCGGTCCGAAGCGGTCGGCCCTGGCCGCGCATCCGCTCGGCGAGGTCCTCAAGTATTTCGAAGTGCAGTACTACCGGAAGCTGAACGGCCGTTAGGAGCCGTCCCGCTCGACGGTCCAGTCGAGCAGCGGCCGCGTGGCGCCTTCGATGTATCCGGTATAGTCCCCGCGCGCGCCGCCTTCTGTTTCGAGCGCCTGGAAGGTCACCGCATCGGGCTCGACGAAATGGACCGTGTAGGGCTGGAAGGAGTGGATGCCGGCGGTGATGCGCATGGCGCCGGCGGTCATCAGGTGGGCTGGTAGCCAGGCCACTTCGCGGTAGCGCCCCGCGGGCCGGGGGCGGCCGTGCCACTCGCTCGCGACGTCGGTCGACCAGATGACCGGCCACCACTCGTTGTAGACGATCAGCGAAGGGAACAGCACCTTGCCGGGCTGCTCGACGTCGAACTCGACCTCGATGCCGAACTCGCGGCCGATATCCACCGACTCGAGCGTGGCCCCGTCGCGCGACCGGACCCGCACCCCACGCAGCCGGACCACCGCGTCGCCCGGGGCATACGGGCCTTCCGCATAGCGCCGCCGGCCGCGATTGGCGCCGCCGATCTTCAGGTACCGCGCGGTGACGTCGGAGGCGGAGCCGATGTCCACTACCCGCCCTTCATCGAGCAGCAGCGCCCGCTGGCACAGCCGCAGCACGGTCTGGATGTTGTGCGAGACGAGCAGGACGGTCTGCCCGTGGCGGCCCACCTGCTCGATGCGATCCACGCACTTCTTCTGGAAGTCGGCGTCGCCGACGGCGAGCACCTCGTCGATCAACAGGATCTCCGGCTCGATGTGTGCGGCCACGGCAAAAGCCAGCCGCATGTACATGCCGCTCGAGTAGTGTTTCACCGGCTCGTCCAAGTGCTTCTCGAATCCGGCGAAGGCGACGATCTCGTCGAGCTTCGCGGTGATCTCGGCGTTGTTCATACCGAGGATCGCGGCGTTCAGGAAAATGTTCTCGCGGCCCGTCAGCTCCGGGTGGAAGCCGGCGCCGACCTCGAGCAGGCTCCCCACTCGGCCGTGCAGCTCGGCGCGGCCCTCGGTGGGCCGCAGGATGCGCGCCAGGATCTTGAGCAGGGTCGACTTGCCGGCGCCGTTGCGTCCGATGACGCCCAGCACCTCGCCAGGAGCCACGTCGAAGCTGACGTCCCGCAACGCATGGAACATCTCGCCGTGCGAGCCGCCCTTACCCCATCCGGAAGCCAGCACCTCTTTGAAGGTGCGGTAGCCGCGCCGTTGCGTGCCCAGCATGAACGTCTTGCTGATGTGCTCGACCGTAATCGCGTTCATACGCGTTCCGCCAGATCGGCCTCCAGGCTATGAAAGAGCCACACGGCGACACCGGCCAGCACGACGGTGGCCGCCGCCGATTGCGCAATGATCGTCCAGTCCGGGGCGACGTGAAACAGGCAGGCCCGGAACGCCTCGAGCACGCCGGCCATCGGATTGAAGCCGGCCGCGGCGCGCAGCCGCCTCGGGAAGAGGTGCATGGGGTACAGCACCGGGCTCGCGTACATCCAGACCTGCACCAGAAACGGCACGACGTTCTTCATGTCGCGGAACACCGCGGTAAGCGACGCCGCCGCCAGTCCGGCGCCCATTGCGAGCAGCATCGCGACTGCACCCACCAACGGCAACAGCAGCCACGAGAGCGCCGGCGTGAAGCCGTACCAGATGCTGAGCGCGAGCACCGCCGCGACCGCAACCACGCCGTCCAGCGCCGTCGCCGCCACCGCCGCACCGGGCAGAATCGCGCGGGGAAAGTAGACCTTGTTGAGCAGTGTGAAGTTGTTGACGAACGCCGGACTCGCCGCCGTGACCGCGTTAGCGACGAACATCCACGGCGCCAGTCCGCTGAACACGAACAGCGGATACGGCACGTCGCCGGTCTCGACCCCCAGCAGCCGCGCGAAGACGGCCGCGAAGATCAGCATCGGCAGCAGCGGCTGCAGCACCGCCCAGACGACGCCCAGCATGGTTTGCCGGTAGCGCAACCGGATGTCGCGCAGCGCGAGGAAGACGAACAGGGTCCCGTAGCGGCCGTACTCGCCAATGCCGGCGCCGAGCGGTGTGCCGGAGCGCGAGATCACTGTCATCGTGACCGCCTGCCGGTGACGAACACCTTCCACCACCGCCGCGCGCAGTAGGCGCCGAACCCGACCCAGGAAGGCCGCGCGCCGGCGTTCCAGGCATTCCAGCGGTAATCGCCGCGGACGATTTCGAAGCGCCGGCGCAGCCAGCCGGGCGTCTCCTCGCGCAGGATGCCGGCGGGGACGTCGGCCTGCCAGTCGGTGCGCAGCTCGCGCAGCCGCAGCCGGGCGGCGCTGTCATCACCGAGTAGGGACTGCATACGTTTCCAGTCCACTGGGCGCAGGGCCAGCAGGGCGAGAGCGTCCCACTTCCAGTCCACTTCAAAGAAGTCACGGCGGCCGCCGAGAGAGTGCAGCAACATCTCCTCGGGTGGGATGCGGTCGATCTTCACCCCGAAGATCTCGGTTGCAGTGAGCTTCGGAAGCGTTTCGTCCGCGCGTGCGCTCTCCGGCGAGGACGGCAACAGCCGCCAACTCAGCTTGAGGCGATCGTCTTTGTCGTTCCGCAGCCAGACCCCCTCGACGAGGTCGAGCATGCGGCCCTCCGGACGGGACATCCCCTCGACGAGCCGCCAGCCCAGCCCGCCGAGCGCATCCACCGCCCGGGCCGCGTAATGTCGCCGTACCAGCAGCTCGAGCGTATCCAGCGGACGGATCGCCTTGCTTTCCTCGTAGAGCAACGCCCAGGCCGGCGATCCGGTGACGACGACGGGCGCAATGCCGGCGCCGCGCAGCGCTCCGGCGGCGTTCGCCAGCGACCGAAACGCGATCTGGTTGTGCGCCCAGGCGCGCTTGCAGATGCCACGGATGGTGCTATCCGCGGTGTCGCCGGCCAGCCAGTCCCCGAGACGCGGGGCCAGCATCGGCAGGATGCGGAAGTACCGGGGATCGAGGCTGTCGACGTCGAGGTTCTCGCGCCATCGCCGCCAGCTCTCGACGGCCTCCGCGGGCGGACGCACGAAGGCTTCGAGCAGCAGCCGGCTGTTCTGTGCGATGCCCGAGACCATACCTACCGCAGCGTAACGCAAGTTTCGTAAATCAGGAACCGGTTTCCCGAACGCCGGCCGCGCGGCGGCGGTCCAGCAGCTCCTTCACGGCCTTCAGGTAACCCTGGTGGACCTCGGCACGGTACTGGCGCTGGTGGTTGGACCGGTGGATGCGCCGTCGCAGGACGACGTCCGGGAGCATGTCGGTGCGTAGTCCGGCCATGGTGGCGCGCCCGTACCAATCGATGAAATCGCCGATGGTGCGGTCCTCGGCGAACGGACCGACGCGGTCAAACGAAGCGCGGCGGGCGAGCATGGCGCCTTGCAGGAGTCCGGGGAGCGGGACGAGCGGGACCTTGAGTTGCGCGCGCTCCTCGACCGTCAGCTCGTCGGAAAAGAAATTCTGGATGTGGCCGAAGACCAGGTCGAGCTCCGGATTCCGATGGAAGCGCTCGAGCTGCCGGGCGAGCGAGCCGGTCGTCCGGAGGTCGTCGTGATCGATGAAGCCGAGGAACTCGCCGCGTGCCGCCCGGATGCCCGTATTGCGCGCCGCCGGATGTCCGCGCCGCGGCTGCCGGATCAGTGTGACGGCGCCGCCCCAGCGGGCCAGCGTCTCGGGCGTCCCGTCGGTCGAACCGTCATCCACCACGATCAGCTCGAGCGGGCGGTGCTCCTGGGCGAGCACGCTTTCGATGGTCGCGGCGAGGTAGGAACCGCTGTTATACGCCGGAACGACTACGCTGACCAGGGGGTCCATTGCCCGGCCTCCTCGGTGTCGCCGATGTAGTCCTGGAACACGGCGCGGCGCTGCTCGGCCGGATCCACGCTCCCCGAGCGAATCCGTTCCAGCCGTTTCTTGAGCACGACCATGTGGGCGAGCTTGTCGTTGCCGCGGGTCATGTTGCCGGGGTGCCGGCGATAGAGCAACGACACCTGCGGGATGTGATGCTTGACGACGTCACGCTCCCAGCAGCGGAACATCAGGTCGTAATCCTCGCCGAAGCGCATCTTTGGGTCGAAGCCGCCGCAGCGGTCGAAGACCACGCGCCGGAACAGGCAACTGCCGAGATACGGCATGCGATAGGGACCGCTGCGGTGTTCCGTGCCGTCAGCCTCCACGGTGAACTGCTGCATCCGGCCCTGCGCGATGCCGGCGTCGGGAAATTCGTCCAGGACGAGCTCCAGGCGATCGAGGTGGCCAGGCGTCCAGCGGTCGTCCGCGTCCAGGAACGCGACCAGATCTCCTTTCGCGACCTGCAGGCCGAGGTTCCGGGCGGCTGCCGGCCCGCGGTTCTCCTGGCGCAAGTAGCATATCGGCGGTGGCAGGCTGCCGGCGCGCGCGGCCAGTCCGTCGGTCGATCCGTCGTCGACCAGCAATACTTCTAGATCCTCGCGGCGCTGTTGCGCGACTGATGCGAGCGCCTCGTCGAGGAACTCGGTCCCGTTGTAGACCGGCATCAGCACGCTGATCACGACCGTACTTCCTCGAGGTCCACGGGCTCGCGCAGGCCTTGATCGTGCGGCTGAATCGTCTGGCCGATGTACTGCGGGAAGCCGACCTGCAGCCGCTCGCCGGCGTCATCGGGCGCCAGGCCGGCGCGCACACGGTCCAGGTGTTGCTTATAGACACGGATCGCGCCCAGTTCCACGTTCGACTTGCCGGTGGTCATGTTGTTGTCGTGGCGGTGGTAGAGCAGCGACACCTCGTCGATATTCACCTTGTGGATGCCCTGCTCCCAACAGCGGGTGATCAGGTCGAAATCTTCAGCGAAGCGCATCGTCTCATTGAACAGCCCGCACTTGTCGAACACCCGCCGGCGGAACACCGCCGCACCCAGGTTGAGGAAGCGGTAGGAACGGGAGCAGTAGCAGAGGCGGCCGTCGTCATCGACGGTTACGTTGCGGATGAGCCCCTGCGCGATGCCCGCCGCCGGCGACCGTTTGAAGGCCTCCGCCGCGCGCCGCAGGTGCCCGGGCGCCCACAGATCGTCGAGATCGAGAAACGCGATCAGCTCGCCGGTGGCCGTCCGAATGCCCGCGTTGCGCGCCGCCGCCGGACCTTGCTGCTCCTGCCGTAAATAGCGCAGCCAAGCCGGACCCCGCGACGCCCGCTCGGCGAGTTCGTCGGAGGAACCGTCGTCGACGAGCACCACCTCGAGCGGCTCATACCGCTGTGTTTCAATCGAGGCGACCCAGGCATCGAAGAACCGGACCGCATTGTGCGCCGGCGCGATGATGCTCACGAGCGGCGCCGCCATTACGCCTCTCCCACGGGGGCGAGCTTGGCGTCGAGCACTCCTGCGATGACGCCGGGGATGCGCGCCAGATCCGACCCGAGCTGCAGCCGGTAGCACGGAATGCGCCGCACCAGTTCGCCGAGAAAGCGCAGGTCCTCGGCGCCGCTCGCCGGCAGTTGGGAGAGCGTCCACGGGGCCAGGGCTTCCATTGCTTCGGCGGGACGGCACGGGACGAGGTGCGTATCGGCCCCGCCGGCGATCTCGGGAACGAGGATCGCGCGTAGCGGAAACCGGCCGATGAACTTCTCCGGGACCTGTTCGTGAAGGAAGAACGCTGCCTTGTGGTCGGGCTCGCGGTCCGGGTTCCAGACGTGCGGTGCGAGCGCCGGGAAACGTTTCAGGTCCTCGGGGCCGACGAGCTTCGCCGTCGAGTAGAGACCATGGACCGTGTAACCGGTCGCGTCGCGGCTGACGATGCAGTAGTCGTCGCCCAGGTACCGGAGCGGCGAATCGAGACAGGCGAGCGCGCTGCTCGACTTGCCGGAGCCACCGCGGCCCACCATCAGGACACCGCCATCGTCCCGGCCCACGGCCGCCGCGTGTACGAACTGCCGGCGCTGCGCCCGAAACCAGCAGTGCAGCAACGGGCGGAACGGCGAGCAGGTCTCCCAATAGGGCAGATCCGACGGCTCGCGCTTCCAGCAGTAGGCCACGCTGCGCTCGGTGTCCACGACGTGGAGCAGGTCCGGACCGGGAATGTAGACGGCATCGAGGCCGGGCGAGTGGACGTCCAGCAGATGCCCGCGCGGGCCGACATAGTCGAACCACCAGTTTGTCAGCGTGTAGAGATACGCCCGCAGCACATGGTGGCGCGGCAGCCGCTTGCCGTCCCACACATGCACGGTGAGCCGCGGATTTCCCGCCGGCGGCTCCAGATGCGAGAAGGCCCGCATGAGGTGCGCCCAGCGATTGCCGGCGAAGCGAAACTCGATGTCCCGGCCGGCGAGCGATACGGCTCGCGATTCGAGCCCGGCCTCCTGTGCCGCATCCTCAAAATAGGAATGCAGAAGATCGGCGAGAGCTCTCATGCGGGGGGATCGTCGGTGGCCTTTTGCTGCGGCCAGCCCTGTTCGCCGACCTCGTGGATCGGATCCAGCAGGAACAGGCTGTCCAGATCGTGATAGGCCGAGACATTGGGTGGCACAAAGGGCAAACCCGTCTCCCCACCGTTCAGCCGCAGTGGACCACGCTGTTTGCGGACCTCCACGGCGGCGACCAGATTCTCTTCCCGCAACTGCTCGAGGAAGCCGCCCAGGGCCTCGCGAATCTGCTCCGCGCCGGCGGCGTACTTGTGCGACAGCACCTCCGCCAGTTCCGTCAGCGTCGCCTCCTCGGCCAGGAGCACAAAGGCGTCGGCCGCCGCGCCCACCAGACTGTGGTAGGCGCCCGTGTCCAGGTTAATGGCCACGAGTTCATCTTCGAACTGCTCGTAGATGACCCCCGGGGCATTCACCCGGAAGCATGTTTCACTCATCTGCAACTCCTCCTAGATGTTACGCTGTCAGCGAATCCAGGTGGGTTCGGCTTGCCCCACCGGATCGCCGCCGGCCGGCGCCGGTACTACCATATCGGCGGCCGGTTCCAGATTCCATTGTTGACACAGCGGCCGCGCCGGAACCGTCATCCTCCACCGCAACGGTTGGCTCCAACCGGAGGCGGAAAGCGTTTTGACATACACCGTGTGGGGCCCGGCATTCCGCGGCGCGAAGTAGACGGCCGTGTCGACGCCGTAGCGGAACAGCCGGCCATTGGTCTGGCGAGCGGGCGCCGGTCCGCCGCCGGCGACCACCGACACCTGCGCAAACCTCGTCCCCGCAGCGTCAGGTGGCACCACCGCCACCACGCGATTCGACGCCTCCGGGGCCGCCACCTCATCCTCGGTGAGCCACGCGCCGGACTCTTGCAGCTCCCGGTAGTGGTCACACCGCAGGCAGGGCGTGTCGGGTTGTGGTTCGGCCTGTCCCATCAGCATGCGCCGGGTGTGCTCGATGGTTGGATGATTGACGGCCGCGTCCAGACCCACATCGAATGCGTTGACACCGAAATCCTGCCAGTAGTTGACGCAGCAACCGAACAGGCGACCGTCCCAGTTGAGCGCGGGCTGCCGCCACAACTGCAAGCAGAGCTTGCGTCCATAGCCGATCCCGCGCTGCTCGCGAAACTCGCTACGCGACGCCGCTCCGACGCCGCTCTCCAGCCGCACCAGCTCCCGGTTTTGAATCGGTGAAAAGTCCTCGTCCCAGGACAGACGCGGCCGAAAGCCCATGCCCCGCTCGGCGGCCAGTGCCTTGATGGTCGGCAGCTCATGCTCGTTGTGACCGAAGACGACGAACTGCCAGTCGAGCATCGGGAAAGCGGAACCGTAGGCGCGACGGTGCTCGCGGATCTTGTCGACATGGGTGAGCACCCGCTCCAGGTCTCCGTTGACGCGATACCGGCCGTAGGTCTCCTGCGTGGCGCCGTCGATCGAGCAGGTCAGGCTCCGCAGCCGGTACTTCACCACGGCCTCGAGCGCCTCTTCGGAGGCGTGGTTCAGGTTGGCGCCGTTAGCGCCGCTCACCGTCACCTGGCGCTCATGGGCCGCGGCCAGGATAGCGGGCAACTGCGGATTCAGGAACATCTCGCCGTAATTGGACAACTCGACCTGGGCGATCTCCGGATTGCGGTCGAGCAGCCGTTCGAAGTCAGCGAGCTTGAGGTGTCCGCGTCCCAGTCCCTCGCGGGTGCGGCCATCCGCGGTCGGACAGAGCGGGCAGGCGAGCTGGCAGTGCGCCGACGCGTCAATCCGGATCGACGTCGCCGTCACTCGCTGCACTTCTGGCGGTTTCAATGTGGCTTCGGACATCCCCATCACTCCGTTGTGGCGTATTCGCCCCTCGTTCAGCCCGCGGAATACTTCACCCGCGCCAGTTCGCGAGCCAGCTTGAGGGCCCGCAGACTGGGCACGCCCTTCATCAGACGCGAGGCGCGCCGATGCCAGGGAGGGATCTCACCCAGCACATCGTCCATGGAACGCTGGCTCCGCCGGTAACCGGCCCAGTCCCCTCCCAACCCGCGCGCTATCTGCCGCCACGGCCGGGAATGCACCAGGTATAGAACATCCTTGCCCAACCGCCCGTGGCGTATCTGATAGTGAAACAGCTCGATCAATCGGGACGCCGACCGGCGTTGGCCCGGCGCCGCCGTTCCGTCTATTGTAGCCGCTGCCGCGGCCGCCGCTCCCCCGGCGTCGTATTCTCGCAGGATTCCCGTGACGGCCAGGGCGGGCACGAGGTTTCCCGCTGCCATGATGCGCTCGATCGCCGCGGAAAGCCGGTCGTGCTCTTGCAGGTACCGGCACCAGCGCGCGGCGTCAAGCAGATCCCGGAAAACGCTTTCGATGGCCAGATTCTCGCGGATCGCATGATGCACGGTCAGCAGAAACCCGTCCTCCGGCGCGACCACGGGAATTTCCGCGTCCATCAGCCGGGCCCGCAAGGTCCGTGCCAGGATGGCGTCCGGCGCGACGCCGGCGCCGCCCAGGTCCCAGTGCAGATCGAGTTCACTGTCCCCCGCCCCGTAGAGCGCCACCGCCTTGTTGCCGGTAAATCCCGGCGAATTCGTGACGAACCAGATGTACTCTTTAAGGCTGCCCTCGCCACGCCGTTTGAAACCGAGCCGCTCGAGCAGTGCCAGCGCGACCTCGAGGTCCGCCACATCGAGCAGCAGGTCGGCGTCGTTGACGGCACGCTCGGCCGGGGTGCCGTAGAGCAAGGCCATGGCGGCGACGCCTTTGAATGCCGCCACACGGATACCGGCCTCCTCGAGGTGGCGGATGGCTTCGATTGCTTTCGCGGTACGGAACGCGGAGCGGCCATAGGAGTTGACGAAGCCGCGTTTCAAGGCGCCGGAGTCGGCCGCGGGAAGGTCCTCGCCCAGGGTCCGGAGCCGGGCGGACAACTGCGGCACTACCCGCCATTCACACGCCTGGCGGACGGCTTCCGTCCAACCGTTGCTCCCCGACAATTCGCGCGCGGCCCCTCTTGCTGAACTCTCATTCCCCAACAGGACGTGGAGCAGCGCGACTTTGGAACGGACCTCCACACTCTCCTCCGAACCGAATGGGCTCCCCCAAGTATGACGCACTGTCTCGGATTTGTTCAGTGCCCACGCGCCGGCAGGGGGGAAGCCAGCGTGGATACGGTATCGTGCGAGGACCTGGGAGCGGGCCGCCGCTATGGGCTTTGACGATTTGGCACCAGGCGCGGGATGGTCATGGTAAGCCCAGCGGCCCAGAAGGGTCATATAGTACTACCAGGGTTGCGAGTACTGCCAGGCGCCGTCATACTGACTGAAGGCACGATGCTCACCCCAGGGGATATCATCTACATTCTGTTCCTCGTCATCTGCATCTGGCTCGCGGTGAACATCGACGACAGCGGCGGCGGCGGGAAACGGGCTAGAATTCCTGCCTGAATGCCAGACTGTATCGTGATCGGAGCCGGTCTCGCCGGTTTGTCGTGTGCGGCCGCGCTGGGCGGCGCCGGGTTCCGGGTCCGGGTGCTCGAATCGAAGCCCTACCCCGGCGGACGCGCCGCTTCCTATCGTCTTCCCGGAACCGCGGAGGCGATCGACAACTGCCAGCACGTCCTGCTTCGCTGCTGCGTCAACCTGCTGGATCTGTACGGGCGTCTCGGCGTGGCCTCCAAGATTCGCTTCCACGACCGGTTTTGCTTCCTCGAACCCGGCGGGCGCGCCTCGACGCTCACCCGCGGACCTCTGCCGGCGCCGCTCCACTTCGCCGGATCGTTCCTGCGGCTGCGCTTCCTGAACCTGAGCGAGAAACAGGCCGTCGCCCGGGGCATGCTGGCCCTGCGGCACGAGCGCACCCGGCGCACGGATCTCGACCGCATCACCATGCTTGACTGGCTGCGCGAGAAACAGCAGCCCGAACGGGCCATCGAGCGCTTCTGGCGGCAGGTACTCGTTAGCGCCGTCAACGAGGAGCTCGACCGGATGGCCGCTGCCCACGGCTTCCAGGTCATGTGGCTCGGCTTCCTGGCGACCGGCAACGGCTACGAGATGGGCGTGCCGTCGGTTCCGCTCGGCGAGCTCTATGCGGCCGATGCCTGGCAGGCGGTCCCGGGCGTGGATCTCGAGTTCCGCACGCCGGCCGAGACGGTCACGATTAGCGACAGGCGCATCGCCGGGATCGTCGCGGGCGGCCGGGAGTGGAGCGCCGACTACTACGTGAGCACCGTCCCGTTCGAGCGCATCGCCGATCTGTTCCCGGACCTCGGCTTGCGGCTCGAGAGCTGGGAACATTCGCCGATCACCGGCATCCACCTCTGGTTCGACCGTCCGGTCACGGACCTGCCCCACGCCGCGCTGCTCGACCGCACGATTCAGTGGTTCTTCAACAAGGAAGCCGGCCGCTATTTGCAGCTCGTCGTCAGCGCGTCGCGGAGCCTCCTGCCGATGGACCGTTCAGCGGTCGTCGAGCTGGGCCTCGCGGAGCTGGCCGAGTTCCTGCCCGCGGTGCGCCAGGCGCGCCTCGAACGCAGCCACGTGGTCAAGGAAGCGCGCGCGACCTTCTCGGCGCGGCCAGGGCTCGAGCGGGAGCGCCCCGTCCCGGCGACCCGCTTCGGAAACCTCTTCCTCGCCGGCGACTGGACCCGCACCGGCTGGCCGGCCACCATGGAAGGCGCGGTCCGCAGCGGCTACCTGGCCGCCGAAGGCGTTGCCGACGCTGCCGGAACCCCACAGCGCTTCCTGCTCCCCGACATCGCCTGAGAGCGTGAAGGAGGGCGGACGGAACCGCCTGCCATCGCTGGCCTCCCCGGCGCTCCGCTGCAAGCCATTGGACGCAGAACGGAAGCTGAAGCTCCGCGCCCGCTGGAGCACGCCTTCCAAGCCGCATTACCTCTCCCGGTGGAGACTTGCCTGACGGACCGGGACCGCAACACTCCTGCCGGCCGCGCTGGCTGGTCGTGGTAATAGCTGGCGGATGAAGAAAACCCGGGCTAGAAGAACGACTTCATCGGGGCGAATTCCTGGTTGAATTCGTCGAGCAGCGCTTCGGGGGCCATCCCGATGCCGATACCTTCCAACGCTTCCAGGGCCGGCTCGGTGGCGGTGGGTTCACCGCCGAGGGCAGTGAATTCGAGGTGGTTGACGGCGCACTCCGTGGCGTGGAGGACTCGGCTGAGCGGAATCGCGTCGCGGACGGGCCGTTCCGGTTCAAACTGGTAGCGGACAGCCCGCTGGATCGGCTCCGGCAGGTTCCACTCGTGGAGGGCCGCGGCCGTGATGTCGGCGTGATCCAGGCCGAAAACCTCCCGCTCGGCCTCGAGGATCGGCATCGACTCGCCGTGCAGGCGCAGCAGCTCGTCGAACTCCTGGGTGTAGGCCGTCGCCAGCAGAAGCAAGCCCAGATCGTGGAGCAGGCCGGCGACAAAAGCGCCCTCCGGGTAGCGGATCGACGGATTCTTTTGCGCCAGCAGGTCCGCCATGACGGCCGAGGCGGCCCCGTGGCGGTTGAACTGCGCGGCCGGCCAGGCACGCGGCATCTTGACCTGGCTCCAAAGCCGGGAAACACTGAGCGACATCACCGAGTTGCGCAGCCGTACCAGGCCCATCAGCGAGACAGCGTGGCGCACCGAGCTGATGGTCCCCCGGCGCCCGTAGAGCGCCGAATTGACCATCCGCAACACGTTGCCGGCCAGGACCGTATCCTTCTCGATCAACTCGGCCAATTCCCCGAACGAGACGTCGTCCGCGGCGAGGCTCGCGATCAGTTTGTTAAGGATCGGTGAGAACGGTGGCAGTTCCCCCAGCTTCCGGAGCGCACGCTTCCGGCAGTCCACCGGGTTAGATAAAACACTGCTCACGTCCTATCTCATCGGCAGTTTGCCGCCGATACTTATGGTGGTACCCGCAATTCCGACTGCGATAATGGTGTTGATGGCGGCAAACGAGCCGGCGATCGAGGTTCGCGACCTCAGAAAAGTTTACGGCGACAAGGCGGCGGTGGATGGTCTGACCCTGTCGGTGCCGTCCGGCAGCTTCTTCGGCTTCCTCGGACCGAACGGGGCGGGCAAGACCACGACCATCCGGATGCTGGTGGGTCTGGCGCCCCCTACCTCCGGGTCGATCGAGCTGCTCGGGCTCCCAATGCCGGACCAGGCCACCGAGATCAAGCGGCAGATCGGGCTGGTTCCGGATGAATCGCTGTTGTTCGATCACCTCACCGGACCCGAGTTCCTGGAGTTCGTCGGCCGCATGTACGGTCTGGAGAGGACGGTATCGCGCGAGCGGTCCGGCGAGCTGATCTCGCTGTTCGAACTCGACGCGGATAGCAACAAGCTCATTGCCGACTACTCCAAGGGCATGCGGAAGCGTGTAGCCATGGCCGCGGCCCTCATTCACCGGCCGCGGCTGTTCCTCATGGACGAGCCGTTCGAGGGAGTCGATGCGATCGGCGCCCGCCTGATGAAAGAGATCCTCTTTGAGCAGGTGCGCCGGGGCGCCACCATCTTTCTGACCTCGCACGTACTCGAAGTAGTGGAGCGCCTCTGCGACCGGGTGGCCATCGTCAACAACGGTCGGCTGGTGATGGAAGGCGAGATGAACGAGCTACGCGGGGCCGAGAGCCTCGAGGACGCCTTCGTCCGCGCCGTCGGCCCATCCCGCCCGATCGGGTCGCTGGACTGGTTGTAGGTCATGCTGCTTCACGCCCGCGCCATCCTCTGGGCCCAGGCCCGAACCATCCGAAACATCTATCCCCGCGGCAACATCTCCCGCCACATCCTCACCCTGGCCCTCGCCGGGCTGTGGTACACGATGTGGGCGTTCGGCGCCACGGCGGCGGCCATCGTGCTGGCCGACACCACCGATCCGGGGCGTCTGGATCTACTACTCTCGCACGGCATGATGGCCGCGCTGCTGTACTGGCAGCTCATTCCGGTGCTGATGGTCTCCACCGGAGCGTCGCTCGATACCAAGCGGCTGCGGATCTACCCGATTCCACACCGGGATCTGTTCACGCTCGACCTGCTGTTGCGGCTCACCAGCAGTATTGAGATGCTGCTGGTGCTCGCCGGCGCCGCCGCCGGACTGCTCGCCAATCCGGTGCTGCCCTTCTGGGCGCCTATCGGCCTGGCGCCGTTCGTACTGCTGAACGTGTTCCTCGCCGCCGGGCTGCGCAACCTGCTCGAGCGGCTGCTGTCGCGCAAGTACTTCCGGGAGATCGGGTTCCTGCTGCTGCGTCACCACCGCCGCCCTACCGCAACTGCTGTTCCTGTTCGGGCTACCGGCGCCGGTGAAGCGGTTTGTCTCGACGCCGCCGGGGCCGTGGTGGCCGTGGAGCGCGGGCGCCAACGCGGTGGTGGGCAATGCCGGCGTGGTGCCGTGGATCGTGCTCGCCGGCTGGGTGCTGATCGCCTACCAGTTCGGCCGCTGGCAGTTCAACCAGGGGCTCCTGTTCGATCGCGCCACGGCCGATGTCCGCCGCCACACTGCCGGAGGGCTCACGCGGCTGTTCGACCGGCTCTTCCGGCTGCCGTCGGCCGTGCTGCCGGATCCGCTCGGGATGCTGGTCGAGAAGGAGCTGCGGACCACCAGCCGTTCGCCGCGGTTCCGGCTCGTCTTCATCATGGGCTTCACCTTCGGACTGATCATCTGGCTGCCGATCGCGATCCGCCAGGGGCTCGGGAGCGGCTCGTTCTTCGTCGACAATTACCTCACGTTCGTCAGCTTGTACGCGCTGTTGCTGCTCGGCGAGGCCAGCTTCTGGAACTCGTTCGGCTTCGACCGCGCGGCGGCGCAGACCTACTTTCTGGTCGGCGTCCCCGCTCCGCAGATATTACTGGGCAAGAATCTCGCGGCGCTCGTGTTTGTCTGCCTCGAAGTGATCGCTGTCTCGATCGTCTGCTTCCTGCTGCGCATGCCGATGACGGGGCGTCACCTCGTCGAAGCGCTGCTGGTGACGATGGTGTTGGCGCTGTACATGTTCGCTGCCGGCAATCTCGGCTCCACCCGGTATCCGCGGCCCGTGGACCCGCGCCGGACCTGGCGCTCGGCCTCTACCAGCCGCTTCCAGGCCATGCTACTGCTGGTCTATCCGCTGATCGCGCTGCCGGTCGTACTGGCCTTCCTGGCGCGCTATGCTTTTGAAAGTAACCTGGCCTTCTATGTGGTGCTGGGGTTCGCGGCGGTGCTGGGCGGGGTCGTCTACTGGATCGCCATGGAGTCGGCCACGAAGACTTTGTCGAGCCGCCTGGAATCGTTCACCGCGACGCTCGCGGAAGGGCAGGGCCCGGTTTCGACCTCCTGAAGGAGCAAGCCAAGGATGCCCGAACTCATCGCCAAAGCGACCCGCATCGCCGCCGCCGGCAACAAGCCGAAGCTGATTGACGAATACTTTGGCCGGGCCAATACCGGCGCCGGGGCGCTCAGCGTCGCGCACATGCGCAGTCCCGCCGGTTGGCGGGAGCCCGGACAGACGCCGGAGTTCGACGAGTACACGGTGGTGCTGCGCGGCCTGCTGCGAGTGGAGCATCGCGGCGGCGCGATCGACGTGGCCGCCGGCCAGGCCATCCTCACCCGGAAGGGCGAGTGGATCCGCTACTCGACGCCCGGCGAAGATGGCGCCGAGTACATCGCGATCTGTCTGCCCGCCTTCTCGCCCGATACCGTCCATCGCGACGAGTGAAGGTCCCCTCGTATTCGGGAGGCAGACCGCCCGCCCCGCAATTCGTGTGGCTTGCCCCCGGGCGTCGGTGTACGATGGTGGGGCTATGGGCGTCATGGTCCGCTTTGGTAAGCAGAAGGCCTTCCTCCGCCGGGGCGAGTGGTTCAGCGCGGACCCCAACCTTGAAAACCGCTTGAACCAAGTAACGAACCGCTGGATTCAGCAGACCGGAGGACCACCGCTCAACGATCATGATCACGAGCGGACCGTGGCCCGCGAGATCGCCGCACGCTGCGGCGGCCGGATCATTGTGCGGATACGTCCCTCGCCGAAGCTATCGGCGCGGATCTACATCAGCCGCCGTCAGCTCGATCTCGATTTCTCGTAGTTGCGGGTGAGCGATCCGGGGGAGGCGGCAGACACCTCTACCGTGAATAGGGAATGGACCGGGCGCAAATGGGTGCCTAGCCGGCGGATTTGGCGGTTTTGGCCGTTTTGGCGGTTTTGCGAGGCCGGGTGGATTTGCGGGCGCGGGGCTTTTTCTCGGGGGGTTTACGGTCGAGCTTCTTGAGGTTCGGGACTGCGATCGAGGAGATGAACTTCTTCTCTCCGTGATCGTCAAAGTTAATGACGACGTACTGTTCGTCGCACAAAAGGACCGTCCCCGGCCCGAATTTCGGGTGCTCAATTTGCGCGTTTTGATTGAAAGCTGATTTAGTCGCCATGTGGAGTAGGCTTCCTCGTTTATCTAAGTATAACAAATTGAAGCTTCTTATGTTGGGCGAGGCGACAAAGGCCGGAGTAGCGACCCGCGGTGGCCGGTCCACGGCGGTCCGGGAACCCGCGGCGGCCGACGGAAAATTACCCGCCCGCCGCGCCCTTCGCCGGCCCGCCCCGGGCGAGGATGCCCACCGAAACGTGGCCTTCCGACGGTACGTCGGGAATGTCGATAGGATGATAGCCAAATGCGTCGTGGACTGATTCCCTTACTGCTGCTCGCGCTCCAGATCGGCTACGGACAGACCCGTGCGGATCGCTACACTCTGATTCTCGATGAGCCGCCGGTGGTGGCCCGGATGGTCAAGTCCGGGGAAGGTCTGCGGACGCGCGCGGCGGCCGCCGAGGCCGACCGGCTGAAGGCCTCCCAACAGACGCTAATCGAGCGGCTCGCCAAGCAGGACGTCACCGTCCTCGGCTCCACGCAGTACCTGGTGAACGCCGTCTTCGTCAGCGCGGACCGGGACTCCATCGCCGCCATCGAGGCCATGCCCGGGGTTCGGCACGCCTACCGGATGGGAACCTACAAGCGGTCGATGAACCGCGCCATCAACCTGATCAACGGCCCGCAGGGCTGGAGCCTGGCCGGCGGGATGGGGAACGCCGGCGCCGGCGTCAAGATCGCCATCCTCGATACCGGCATCGACCAGACACACCCGGCGTTCAATGACCCGTCCCTCCAGACGCCGGCCGGCTACCCGCTGTGCTCCGGCGCCGATTGCGACTACACGAGCAGCAAGGTGATCGCGGCCCGCAGCTATGTCGATTTGCTGGTGCTGCCCGACGTTCCGGAGATCTCGCGGCCGGACGACCTGTCACCGCGGGACCGGGTGGGGCACGGCACGGCGGTGGCCATGGTGGCCGCGGGCAACACGTCCCAGGGGCCGTTGGCCGCCATCACGGGGGTCGCGCCCAAGGCATACCTGGGCAACTACAAGATCTTCGGATCGCCGGGCGTCAACGACATCACCTTCGACAATGTGGTCATCGAAGCGCTGACCGATGCGGTGCTCGACGGGATGGACATCGCCGTGCTCTCGCTCGAAGGTTCCGGCATCGCCGAGTGGGCCCCCGACGACAGCGGCGCGGCCTGCAACCTGGATCCGAACGTGCCTTGCGACCCGTTGGCGGCAGCCGTGGACGCAGCCGCCGGGCAGATCTCCGTGGTCGTGGCCGCGGGCAATGACGGCGATCTGAGCTACACCGGCTCGCGCTATCCGGCGGAGAATTCGATCAACTCGCCGGGCACGGCGCCATCGGCCATCACGGTGGGCGCGACGACGAACTCGCATCTGCTGTTCCAGACGGTCGAGGTGACCGGCGACGGTGTCCCGCAGAACCTGGCGTCGATTCCGGTGATGTTCGGGGACGGGCCGGTGCCGGCCGCGCCGCTGACCGCGGCGCTCAGTGACGTCGCGGCCAGTGAGCCCAACGCCCTGGCCTGTACGCCGGTGGGCACGGGCACGCTGATCGGAACCATCGCCGTGGTCGAGCGCGGCGAATGCGGATTCGAGACCAAGATCATCAATCTCCAGAAGGGTGGGGCGGTGGCGGCGATCATCGTCCAGACGGACTCCGACGTATTGTTCCCCATCACCGACGTCGCCAACACCACCATCCCCGCCGTGCTCATGGGCGCCACCGACGCCCAGAACCTGCGGGACTACCTGGCCCAGAACGCGGGCCATTCGGCAACGCTGGACCCGGCGCTCAAGGAGTTCGAGGCCTACGCCGACGATATCGCCTACTTCTCCTCCCGCGGCCCGTCCATCGGCAATCACGGCATCAAGCCCGAGGTGGTCGCCGTGGGCACGGACCTCTACATGGCCACGCAGGACTACGACGCCAACGGCGAGATGTGGAATCCCGAAAGGTACACGGCCGCGCAGGGAACGAGCTTCTCCGCGCCGATGGTGGCGGGCGCGGTGGCGTTGTCGCTGCAGGTCAGTCCGGGGCTGACACCGGCGGAGCTGAAATCGACCGTCGTCAATACGGCCGTTCCCAAACAGTTTCTCGCCGACTTCGATGAGAGCGGGGCGATGGTGCCGGTGAGCGTAAAGGCGGCCGGCGCCGGGAAGCTGGACGTGGCTGGGGCGGTCGCGACCACCATCACGGCGATTCCGTCGACGCTCGCCTTCGGTATCGTGGACGGCGCCAACCTGCCGGCGCGCGCGGTCCAGTTCACCAACCTGTCGGGTGATGCGGTGACGTTGAACCTGGCGGTGGAGCCGAACGATCCGCGGCTGACGCTCAGCGCCACATCGCTGAATGTCCCCTCCGGCGGCGTGGGGCAGGTGGTGGTCAGCGTCAACCAGTTGCCTCCGGCGGGCGCCCACGAGGGCTCTATCGTCGTCACCGGCGGCAGCGTGACGCTTCGGATCCCGTTCCTGTACCTGGCGAGTGACGGGATCGCCGACAACATTGTTCCGGTCGGGGGCATGGACTTCGTCGGCAATGTCGACGAATGGGTGGATCAGCGCAACTACAATCTGCTCTTCAAGGTGGTGGACCGTTTCGGGATCCCGCTGTCGAGCGTGCCCGTCCGCTTCCGGCCGACCCTGGGCGGCGGTGTGATCGAGGAGTACACGGCCACCACGGACGGGCTGGGGATCGCCGCCGCGACGGCGACGCTCGGCCCCAACCCGGGCGAACAGGAATTCATCGGCGAGGTGCTGGGCGGGCCTGATCTCAACGTCTACTTCGCGGGCCGCGCCAGACTCCGTCCGCACATTTCCGCCGTCGTCGACGCGGCCAGCGGCCAGGCCGGCAACGGGCTCGCTCCCGGCTCCTACGTGTCCATCTACGGCACGTCCCTCAGCGACGGCACGAGGGTCTTCGACACGCCGTTCCGGGCGGCTTCCGCGGATGGAGGGAAGGAGAGCGTCGATATCCGCGGTGCCCGACGGACGATCGACCCCTACCTGGCGTTGTCGCTCGCCGGCGTGAGCGTCAGCTTCGACGTCGTGGGCCGTAATGTCAGCTATCCCGGCCGGCTGCATTTTGTCAGCGAAGGACAGATCAACGTCCAGGTGCCGTGGGAGCTCGCCGGCGAGAACCAGGTACAGATGAAGGTGAGCACGGGTCCCTTAACCGAGAGCCCGTTGTTCAGCGTGGTGCTCAACAACTACTCGCCGGACATCTTTCTGATTCCGGACTACGGCGGGACGGGCCGGCTGGTGGCGGCGGCGCTTGACGGGGATTTTCATGTCGTCAGCTCGACCAACCCGGTGGCTTCCGGCGAGGTGGTGCAATTGTACGGCAACGGCATCGGCCCGGTTGACAATCCGCCGCCCACTGGCGAGTTGACTCCGGGTACCGGTTTGATCCAGACCCGGGAGAAGCCGACCGTGACCATCGGCGGACAGAACGCGCAGGTGGACTTCTCGGGGCTGGCGCCCGGCGCGATCGGGCTTTATCAGATCAACGCGATCGTGCCCGCGGGTCTTGCTCCGGGACTCAACGAGGTGGTCGTCACCAACGGCGGGGTATCATCGACTCCGGTGTCTCTGTACGTCGGCCCGTAGCGGGGTTCCGCCGCCGGCCGGACCTATGCGGGAGAGGAATCGCGGCAAGTGTTGCGGCGCATCCTCTATAATGATGATCTGGAAGCGGTTTCTTTCCTCGCATGCAAGAGCAAATTAACAAACTCCGGACCGAGATCGCGGCGCTCGAATACGAGTTGCGCAACGAGTTGCCGAAGGAGATTCTGAAGGCGCGAGCGCACGGCGATCTGAGCGAGAACGCCGAGTATCATGCGGCCAAGGAGCGTCAGCGGCTGGTCGAGTCGCGGCTGGCTAACTTGAGCCAGCGTCTCCAGAGCTTCGCGATGGTCGACATGTCGAAGATTCCGCACGACAAGGTCGGGCTGGGGTCGACGGTGGTCGTCTATGACGAGACCAGGGAGATGGAGATCACCTACAAGCTGGTCACGAGCGAGGAGGCCGACGCTCCGAACGGGAAGATCTCCACCAGTTCGCCCATCGGCAAGGCTATGCTCGGCAAGGCGGTCGGGGACATTGCCAAGGTGCGGAGTCCCGGCGGAACGCGGGAGTTGGAGATTATCAAGTTGACCACGATCCACGATGCGAGCTAGCTTGGTGGATTGTGCCGGCCAAGTGGTTCCGGCCGGTGACACGGTCAAACGCTTCTGAAGGACGCCATAGATGAGCTTTACGCATGGGATTGGCTGGGCCTGTGACAAGATCGTCGTCGTGATTGTCCGTGCCCTGGCGCTGGCCCGGATCAGTCCGAACACGCTTACCCTCATCGGTGTCCTGATTAACGTGGCGGCGGCCTTCATCCTGGCGTCGGGCCACTTCCTGGTGGCCGGTCTGGTGATCACGGGGGCGGCGATCTTCGACATGGTCGACGGGCGCGTGGCGCGATCGACGGGCCGGGTCACCCACTTCGGCGGCTTCTTCGATTCGGTCATGGACCGCTACTCTGACCTGCTCCTGCTCAGCGGCCTGCTCGTCTATTACGCATCCATCGACCGCCCGCTGTACATCGTGCTGACGGCGGTGGCGATGGTGGCGACGGTGCTGGTCAGCTACTCGCGGGCGCGGGCCGAGAATGTGATTCCGAAGTGCAAGGTCGGGTTCATGGAGCGGCCGGAGCGGATCGTGCTGCTGATCATCGGAGCGTTGTTCAACCGCATGGCGCCGGTGCTGTGGGTAATCGCGGTCCTCGGCAATCTCACGGTAATGCACCGCATCCTCTACACCTGGCGGGCGACAAAGAACGCGGATCGCCAGGACGGGCCGGAGGAGGCCCAGGAGCCGGTGGCGGCCGAGGTCGCCGAACGGTCCGAGAAGGGCCGCATTCGCCAACAGGCGCGAACCGGCGACGTGATCCCGCCTGGCGCTGGGACGGGGATCGGCTTCCGGTACGTTACAATGGTGTCGAGTCGGGCCGTAGCGCAGCCTGGTAGCGCGCTTGCTTGGGGTGCAAGAGGTCCCGAGTTCAAATCTCGGCGGCCCGACCAATGAACTCCTTCAGAGACAACCTCTTGTCTCGGCTGATTTCTCTGCCACCCGGACTATGACGTCGTGAGGACGCTCCTTGTGTGGCGGGCAATCATCAGTTCTTCGTTGGTCTTCATCACACGAACGGCGACAGGACTGTCCCGCCTGGAAATGACTCCGGAATTCCCCTTGTTCGAGTCCGGGTCCAGACGAATGCCGAGGAACTCCAAGGGCGCGCAGATTCGCGCCCGGACCGCGCTGGAGTGCTCGCCGATGCCGCCGGTGAAGACCAACGTGTCGAGCCCGCCCAGCGCGGCGGCCAGCGCTCCAATGAACTTTCTGGCCTGATAGCAGAAGACCGCAACGGCCAGGGCTGCGCCGGGTTGCCTTTCCTCCTGTGCCTGTAAGTCCTGCATGTCGGCGGTGATTCCCGATATGCCCAGCAGGCCCGCCTCATGATTGATCAACTGGTTCACCGCCCGTGCACTCATGCCTCGCTGCTCGAGAAGGTAGACGATTACGCCGGGGTCCAGATCGCCGGCTCGCGTGCTCATCACCAGCCCTCCGGCCGGTGTCAGTCCCATCGTCGTGTCCAGACTCCTGCCGTCCTCAATGGCCGCCATGCTGGCTCCGTTGCCCAGATGCGCGATGATCAGCTTCCCGGGACTTTCCGGCGCACCGGTCTGTTGGGACAACTCGCTGCAGATGTATTCGTAGGAGAGGCCGTGGAAGCCGTATCGCTGCAAGTCCCCACGTACGATGGAGTCCGGCAATGCATACCGTCGCGCTACCTCGGGCATCCGCCGGTGGAAGGCCGTATCGAAACAGACGACTTGCGGCAAGTCGGGGAACTGCCGTCCGGCCGCCTCCAAGCCTTCGATTTCAGCAGGAAGGTGGTCAGGGGCCAGGGGCGCCAATTGTTTCAAGTCTTCGATCAAGCGCGAGGACGCGCGTTCCGGCCTGACGTGGTCCGGCCCACCGTGTACGAGACGATGCCCCGCGGCGTCCAGATTTCGGCCCACTTCATGGCCCTTCAACCAATCGAAGAGAGCTTTGAACGCGGCGTCGTGGTCCGGCAGATCGATGTCCCGGTCGCCATCCTGGCCGGCGCCGTGATCCTCAACCCGAAAATAGCCTCGATCGACCCCGATCCGCCCAGTTCCCCTTGCAGGACCAGACGTTCGGTTTCCCCCACGGCGTAGAGGGAGAACTTGATGCTGGAGGAACCGCTGTTGATCGTCAGAATGTTGTTTCTGTGCGTCATATGTTCAGGCCGGTTTGTGCGCCGTTCCGGCGACGGTGATGCGCAGCACTGTTGGCGTGCTGTTCGCCGTCAAGGGTTGAGCCAGTGTTTTACCAGTTGGAGAAAGCCAGCGTGCCGCCGGCCGCTCATGTCCAGGTGCCGCAGCACTTCCAGCTTGACAAAGTCGCCCATGAACAACCAGACGATGCAGTACGCCCAGATCACTCCCACGGCTCGCCAGTGGATAGGGGTAATGAGGCCGAGAGGATAGACGACAAACAGCGTTGCGAGGACCTTGGTGCCAATGGCCGACCAGAGCAGAATCGGAGCCGGGTAGGGCTTCTGCCAGAACTTGCGCGAGGTGCGGGTCACAAACAGGGTGAGGTGTCCGGCGATCGCCATCTTGAGAAACACAAAAGTCTGAATCTGACGAATATCCAAGCCCAGCCAGTTCTTGGCGACGATCAGCATGAAGAAGCTTCCGGCAACGCCAGTGAGGCCCAGGGCGGTGGAGATGGTCAGCACCCGGCGCATATTCCACTTCACCGGATTGGGGTCGACCCGCGTGTTGTCGAACGCAATGGCCATGATGGGAACGTCGTTGAAGAAGGCCAGCAGGATGATCATGATCGCGGTGATCGGATAGAAGTTGAAGAAGACGATGGCCAGGACCACGAAGAACATGATGCGAATGGTCTCTACGATGCGGTAGATGGCGTAGCTATTCATTCGCTCGAAGATCTTGCGCGCCTCTTCCACGGCCTGGACAATCGCCGACAGGCCGGGCGCGGTGAGAACCAGTGCCGCTGCGCTGCGGGCGGCATCGGTGGCGCCGCTCACGGCGATGCCGACGTCGGCCTGTTTGATGGCCGGGCGCATCATTCACTCCGTCACCGGTCATGCCGACGATGTGTCCCCTGGACTGCAGCGCTCGGACGATGGCGTACTTGTGCTCCGGAAACACTCGCGCGTATCCGCCGCCGCCTCGATCTCGGTGATGGCCTCCGGGCTCAGATGCTCGACGTCGGTGTCTTCCTTGAACAGTTGGGTGGCCGGCTGGATGTCGTCACCCAATCCCACTTTTCGGGAGATCTCGCGACCAATGGCCACGTCGTCCCCGGTCACCATCTTGATCTCTATGCCGTGCTTCCGGGCATCGGCAATGGTGTCGGCGGAGTCCTCCCGAGGCGGGTCCAGCAGCGGCAGGATGCCCAGGAACTCCCAGGCCCCCTCGTCTTTGGAGCGCGCCACCCCCAGGGTGCGATAGCCTTTGGCCGCCAGCTCATCCACCTTCTTCTGCGCCTTGTCGGAAGTCTCCGGGTCGAGGTGGCACATGTCCATGATGACCTGGGGAGCACCTTTAGCCACTTTCAGTGTGCGGCCCTCCGAATCTTTGAGAGTGCTCTCCGTCTTCTTGTGGACCGGGTCGAAGGGCACGAACTGGACCCGCGTATAGTCCTGCGAGTGCCTCCTTGTCCTTCATCCCGCCCAGCACCGCGAGATCGATCGGATCCTGATTTTCCTCTTTGGAGGCCAGCGCGCCATAGAGGATCACCTCTTGCGGGTCCTCGGACGCGAAGGTCACCGGATCTCCCAGGGTCAGCTTGTTCTGGGTCAGAGTGCCGGTTTTGTCGGAGCATAGAATGTCGATGCCGGCCATCTCTTCGATGGACTCCAGGCGGGTGACGATGGCCTTCATCTTCGACAGGGCCAGGGCGCCTACCGCCATGGTCACCGAGAGCACCGCGGGCAAGGCCACGGGAATGGACGCCACGGTAAGAATCAGTGCGAACTGTACCAGCGTCAGAATGTGGACGCCGCGCCACAACTGCACCAGGATCATCACGATGACCAGCGCGATGCACAGGTAGATCAGGTAGTCTCCGATCTGAAGAACGGCTTTCTGGAAATGGGAAGCGGCCCCGGCGCCCTGGACCAGCTTGGCCGTGCGGCCGAAGTACGTGTTTCCGCCGGTGCCCGTGACCAGGGCGGACATCTCTCCTTGCTTGGCCACCGATCCGGAATAGGCAGTGTCTCCAGCCTTCTTGCTGACGGGCAGCGATTCCCCGGTCAGGGCGGATTGGTCCACACTGAGAAAATCGCCATCGAAGAGCTTTACGTCCGCGGGAATGATATCGCCCAAGCGGAGACGGATGACGTCCCCGGGGACCAGACGGTCGGCAGCCAGATCCTGCCATTTGCCATCGCGCAGCACGCGAGCTTTGAGAGCCAGTTGTTTCTTGAGGGCCTCCAGCGCATTGGCCGCCTTATACTCCTGCCAGAAGCCGACCAGGGCGTTGAACAACAGCAGGACCAGGATAATAATCAAATCGGCCCAGTGGCGGACAGCGGCCGATAGAACGGCCGCGACCTCGATCATCCAGGGAATGGGGCCCCAGAAATAACCCAGGAACTTCAGCAGGGGGTTGACCTTCTCTTCTTCGAGCGAATTCGGACCATACTCGTCGAGGCGTTTCTCCGCCTCCGCGGCGGTGAGGCCTTTTGGGTCCCCGTCAAATTCGCTAAAAAGATCTTCTACGCTCTTTTCCTTTGCCTCGTCGTCACTGATGACGGTTGGTTCATTCATCTCTCTACGCCCTCCTCTCTTCACGGTCTTCTCGATCTTTATGTGCCCGGCCGCTGGCGCAGGCTCTCCCGCAGATGGGCACGATCGCCCAGCGCGCGCAGCAGTGGCCCTTGCTCGGTCATCTCCACGACACAGAGCGAGGCCACCGGCATGCCGATGCGGTCGCGATAGCGGCCCACGTCGATGCCCAGCAGGGAACACACGATGATGCGCGTGGTGGCTTTGTGGGAAATCACGAGAACGTTGCCCGAGGAATGATTCCGGTCGATCTCGTCCAGCACTACAGAACTGCGCCGGGCTACGTCGACGCCTCGCTCCCCGCCGGGGGGACGGTTCCAGGCAGGGTCGGACATCCACATCAGGTAGTCGTCGTGGAAGGTCCGGTTTACCTCGTCGGGGTCTTTGCCTTCCCATTGGCCGTATGAGATCTCTTTCAGGCCGTCCCGCAGTTGGATCTCGAGGCCGATCATGTCGCACAGGGGCCGGGCAGTCTCCAGGGTCCGGCGCATAGGACTGCAGTAGACTGCCGTCCAAGGCATCGATTTGTAGGCTTCCGCGAAATCCGCCGCCATCTGGTGGCCTTCCGGAGTCAGTTCGACGTCCAGGTCTCCGCAGAAGCCGTGGGTCTGGCTGTCTTCCGTCTCCCCGTGCCGCAGAAAGTAGAGGGTGGGTCCCATACGTTACTCCCCGGTGTACTCGCCCTGGCGCGCCAGGCTGCTGCACCTGGCCCAGTGGAACAAAAGCTTCTGGGAAGCAGCGACGTTGCTCTCCTGTCCTTTCCAGGCATCGAGCGCCGGCTGCTGAATGGCTCGCGAGAAGGAGAAGGTCAACACCCACGGGGCCTTCCCCCGCCACCGTTGATTCATGGCGTTCAAGTGCGCCGAGGCGACTTCAGAGGCCTGGCCGCCCGGAAAGGAACGCAATGCCAGGGACCGACGCCGGCACGGCGCGGAGCAGGCTGGCGACCGTCGCGTCCGCCACGTCCTCCACGCTGGCCTGTTTGGGACAGTCCTTGCCGGGGAGTACCATGTTGGGCTTCAGAATCATGTCTTCGAAAACGCACCCGCTGCCGGTAGAGCTGGCCAAACACTTCGTGCAGCGTGGCCTCGGTGATCGCCGCGCACTGTTCGAGGGTGTGGGAGCCGTCCATGAGCACCTCCGGCTCGACGATGGGAACCAGTCCGGCCTCCTGGCACAAAGCGGCGTAGCGGGCCAGGGCATGGGCATTGGCCTCGATGCATGCCCGGCTGGGGATGCCCTCGCCAATCGTGATTACGGCGCGCCACTTGGCGAATCGCGCCCCCATCTGGTGGTATTCCGACAGACGCTGCCGCAGGCCGTCCAGCCCTTCGGTCACCTTCTCGCCCGGATGGCCGGCCATATCCTTGGCCCCGGCGTCGACCTTGATGCCCGGGACGATCCCGGCCCTGGTGAGCAGGTCGATGAACGGGGTGCCATCGTGGGTCGACTGGCGGATCGTCTCGTCATAGAGGATGGCTCCGCCGAGGAACTCTCCCAGCCCCGAAGTCGTCAGAATCAGCTCCCGCCATAACCGGCGGGCCTCCACCGTCTGTGGGATTCCCCGCTTCGCGAACCGCTTGTTACAGGTGGGGTTGCTTTCATCCATGGCCAGCAGGCCTTTGCCGGCCTGCATCATGGCCTGGACCGTTGTGGCGAACTCGTTCCCCATTTGATACCTCCTTGATTGCCCTCCGGTCCCTCCGTGCTTAGCCGGGCCACTTCCAGTCAGTGATGTCCGGCCGATCCACGCCGAATTCGTAGAGCGTGATTCAGGCACGCGATCTGCTCGTTCGAGCAGGGCCTCCCGAACGCCGGACCCGGTTTCACGGAAACGGGGTATCCGGTCGATGGCGTCAATGGCCAGGCTGAAGCGGTCGGTCTGGTTGCGGATAGCCAGCTCCAGGGGCGTATTGATGTTGCCCTTTTCCTTGTAGCCGCGCACATGAATGTTGTGCTGGCCGGGCCGGCGGTAGGTAAGCCGGTGGATCAGCCACGGGTAGGAGTGGAAGTTGAAGACCACCGGCTTGGTCGAAGTGAAGAGGGCCTCGAACTCACGGTCCGTCATCCCGTGCGGGTGTTCGGTGTGCGGCACCAGCTTGAACAGGTCCACCACATTCACGAACCGAATCTTGATGCCGGGCAGATGCTGGCGCAGCAGCGCGGTGGCGGCCAGGGACTCCATGGTCGGCACGTCGCCGCAACTCGCCATGACCACATCCGGCTCGGCGCCCTGATCGTTGCTGGCCCAGTCCCAGATGCCGGCGCCCTTCGTGCAATGCGTCGACGGCCGCGTCCATGTCCAGGTACTGCAGGTGCTACCTGTTTGTCTGCGACGATGACGTTGACATAGTTGATGCTTCGCAGGCAGTGATCGGCCACCGAAAGCAGGCAGTTGGCGTCGGGCGGCAGGTAGATGCGCACCACGCTGGGGCTCTTGTTGGCGACCACATCGAGAAAGCCGGGGTCCTGATGCGTGAAACCGTTGTGGTCCTGCCGCCAGACCAGCGCGGTGATCAGCAGGTTGAGCGACGCCACATCGGCCCGCCAGGGCAGCTCATTGCACTTCTCCAGCCACTTGGCGTGCTGGTTGAACATCGAGTCGATGACGTGGATGAACGGCTCGTAGCTGTTGATGAAACCGTGCCGGCCGCTCAGAAGGTAACCCTCCAGCCACCCTTCCACCGTGTGCTCGCTGAGCATCTCCATGACCCGGCCATTCAGGGCCAGCTCGCCTCCGTCGGCATCCTCCGGGAAATACTCCCCCAGCCAGACCTTCTTGGCGACCTCATAGATGGCCTGGAGCTTGTTGGATTGGGTCTCGTCCGGCCCGAAGACGCGGAAGTTCTGCATGTTCAGCCGCATGACTTCCCGAAGGAAGTTGCCCAGGGTAGGGACATTCCCGGCCACGGTCCCTCCGGGCTTCTTGACCGTCGACGGCGAACTTGCGGAAGTCGGGCATGTCCAGGGGCCGGCGCAGCAGCCCGCCGTTGGCCACGGGATTGGCGCTCATGCGCCGGTTCCCCTTGGGGGCCAGCGCCTTCAATTCGGGGATCAGCCGCCCCTGCTCGTCAAAACGTTCCTCCGGCTTGTAGCCGCGCATCCACGATTCCAGCAATTTCAGGTGGGCCGGGTTGGTGGCGACGTCCGTGAGAGGGATTTGGTGCGCCCGCCAGAAGCCTTCGAGGTAGTGCCCGTCCACCTCGCGGGGCGCGGTCCAGCCCTTGGGGCTCCGGAGGACGATCATCGGCCAGCGCGGCCGGAAGGCTTTGCCTGTCCGCCGCGCCTCCTCCTGGAACTTGCGGATCTCCAAGAACGCAGTGCTCCATGGTGGCGGCCATCGCCTGATGCATGCTCTCGGGATCGCTGCCCTCGACGAAATACGGCGTGTATCCGTACCCGATAAACAGGGCCTCCAGCTCCTCGTGGCTGATGCGCGCCAGAAGGGTGGGGTTGTTGATCTTATAGCCGTTGAGATGCAGGACCGGCAGCACCGCCCCGTCGGTGATCGGGTTGAGGAACTTGTTGCTGTGCCAGCTCGTGGCCAGGGGACCGGTCTCGGACTCGCCGTCGCCCACCATCACCAGGGTGATCAGGTCCGGGTGGTCGAAGACCGTCCCAAAGGCATGGGAGATGCTGTAGCCGAGCTCGCCGCCCTCGTGGATGCTGCCGGGCGTTTCCGGCGTCGCGTGGCTGCCGATGCCCCCGGGGAACGAGAACTGCTTGAAGAAGCGCTGCATCCCCGCCAGGTCTTCGCTCTTGTCCGGGTATATCTCGGAGTAGGTCCCTTCGAGGTATGCCTGGGACAGGACCGCCGGCGCCCCGTGGCCGGGGCCGGAGATATAGATCGCGTTCAGGTCGTACTTGTTGATCAGCCGGTTGAAGTGGATGTAGGTGAAAGCACTGGCCGGCGTCGGAGCCCCAGTGGCCCAGCAGCCGCGGCTTCAAATGCTCCGCTTTGAGCGGCTCCCTGAGCAAGGGGTTGTCCCTGAGATACAACATCCCCAGGCACAGATAAAGGCTGGCCTGCCAGTATGCGTCGATCTTGCGCAGTTCGTCGGGGCTGAGAGGGGTCTCTTTGATCGTCGAGCGGGCCGGCCCGTAGGCGCTGAGGCTCTTATCTTCGTGGACCGCTATCGATTGCGTAGTGGAATCGGTCATGATTTCGTCCTGAATTTACCGGTGCAAAATCCCAGCGCACTTGGATCGTGGGGAAGCTGTTTCAGGGTGGTCCGGCCGCTCAAGCCCGGGTCGTTGATCGCCACATGCATAGACCACTCCTCAAAAAGCTAGAGCGTCGCGGCCGCCGAACTGTTTCTGGTATTTCGCACGGCCGGCATGCTCTTTTCGCCGGGCCGGCCCCTATGGTCCGCGGGGGCGTGGAAACGCCCACCTGTCGGCGGCAAAGAGAGTTCTGCATCTTAATTAGTAATTAAGTCCTCTATTTACAATTCTCTGGCGTCTTTCGGGGCGGGGCCCGGCGGCTCGAGTCCCGACTGCGACGACAACGGGTATACTGGCTACTGAGTCCCAGGACTTACGGACCTGAAAGGATGTGAGTATGGATCGCAGGTGTTTTCTGAAATCAGTGGCGGTGGCGCCGTGCGCGCATATGGCGTTGGCTCAGCAGCGGGCCGGCATGACTCCGGAGGAACCGTTCGAGCCTAGCGAAGGCCTCAACAATCCAATCGGCGAAGGCAAGGGGATCCACCCCGGCCGCGTGGTGTGGACCCGCGATGCCGGCTCGGCCTCCTGGGACGGGGAGACAGGGTTCTGGTGGGAGGATGCCAATACGGATCAGCGGGTAGTGGACCGCATGACCTCCCGGCTGCTCCTGGACCTGACCGGCCAGAAGAACGAAAAACAGGCCTGGGACGCTCTGTTCCGGAATTTCAACGAGACACACCAGCGCGGCAGCTCGGGCTATCGCGAAGGCGAGAAGATCGCAATCAAGATCAACGGCAACCAGGACCGCGGACCGGATTGGACCAACATGGTTCGCTCGTTCCCGTCGCGGCGGGGTCCCGGTAATGGAGCGCCCGCCGGAGGACCTCCTCGTGGTGGTCCCGCAGCCGCGGCCAGGCGAGGCGGTGGTCCGGCGCGAGGCCCCCAGAACGGCCTGGCCAGTCCTCACGTCATCTCCGCGCTCGTCTCGCAACTCATCAACGTCGCGGGCATTCCCGGCCAGGACATCATGGTCTACGAGGCCCTGGATAATCACAATGTCGGCCAGCCGATCTACACCAAGGTCCGCGCCAACCCGGGCCGCGACTTCCAGGCCGTCAGATTCCTGGCGGGCAATGACTTCGGCTACGGCGGGCGCATCAATCCGACCGTCGACGAGGCCCACCCGGTCCGGTTTTCCGGCAAGGATGTGCCGACTGCCTGCCTGCCCCGGGAGGTCACCGAGTCCACCTACGTGATCAACCTGGCGCTGCTGCGCGCGCACACCATCGCCGGGGTAACCTTGATCGGCAAGAACCATTTCGGTTCCATGCACTTCCCCGACCGGGGCTGGACTCCGTCGCCGCTGCATTCCTTTATCTCGCGGAATGCGCCGATGGGTTCCTACAACGTGCTGGTGGACCTGCTGGGACACCAGCATCTCGGCGGCAAGACGCTGCTCTACATGCTGGATGGCATCTACTCGTCGGAGCACAACGAGGGCAACGTCTACCGGTGGGCCAGCTTCAACGACCATTGGGCCTCCAGTCTGCTGATGTCCCAGGATCCGGTGGCGCTCGACTCGGTGGGCCTGGACATCCTGCGAAACGAGCCGCGAGCCACCCAGGTGCGCGGCAATCCGGACAACTATATGCACGAAGCGGCGCAAGCGGCGAAGCCCCCGTCGGGGACGGTCTACAATCCCGACGGGCGTGGCCCGCTCGCCGGCCTCGGCGTACACGAGCACTGGAACAACCCGACCGACAGGAAATATTCGCGCAACCTCGGCCGCAAAGAGGGCATCGAGCTGATCGCCTCGGTGTAACGACCGGCCGGAAATGGCAGATTAGGTGTCCGGCGGCGCCGCGCCCGGCAGCGGCAGTCTGGGGCGCGATTGGTACAGGGCCGGGCACCCAGGGGGGCGGGCTCCGATCGGCCCGCGGCGGATCGATCGATCCGCCTCTTCGAACACCGCCACCCGCCTCACCGGAGACATTGCGGGCTGGCTCCACATGGCCTACCCTGAACCTCCCGCAGCGGTGTCCCCCGCGACGGGACCTTCGAATACGGCTTGCTCGCCCGTATCTCGTTAATACGGCGTGGGGCTCAGATGAGCTTGCGAAGGGCTTCAGCCAGGCTTCAGCCCGTCCACCTTCCACATCGCATACGTCGCCGCAACTGTGAAAACGTGTACTTAGCGGTCAGCCTTCGGCTTTGGACCATTTTCTACTCGGTCGGCTCACTCCTGCGCTCAGGCGGGGTGCCGGTGCGCCGGAGGAAGCCTCGGGGGTTGAAGGTCATGAGGAACTTCTCCCATTTGCGCTCCATCTGGAAGTCGGCGGCGGCGGGCGTGGCGAAGAAGTTGTCCACGGCCTCCCACGGTCCGGGACCGAAGTCCGGAAAGATCGGATGGCCGTTGAAGTGGGTGTCCTCGACGATCAGGTAGTTGCCCGGCGTCACAAGTTGGCTGTAGAGGGCGAGCTCCTGGGTGACGTGCGGGGCATGATGGTCGGAGTCGAGGAAGACCATCACCCGTTCACCCGGCCGGATCAGGCTCTTGATCTGTTCGATGACCTCGGGCGCGGTAGAGGAGCCTTTGATGAAGGTGATCCGGTCGTGCTGCGGCTTGTCGGGGAAATCGACGATGTCGACGGTGATCACGCGACCCGCACCGAGCAGGTCGAGCATCTTTGCGTAGTAGTAGGAGCTGCCCCCCTTGTAAGTACCGGCTTCTACGATCACGTCCGGACGGGTCTCGTACATGATCTCCTGGAACACCCAAAGGTCGAGCGGGCATTTCTGGACTGGCACGCCGAACCAATAGGTGTTGTTGTAGGTCTCCTCGCCCCGGTCGTGGTAGAGGCGTTCGAAGGCCGCCGTGACGGCGTCCGGCCTGGCGGCACGCGCCGAAGCGAACCAAGCGCCGGCGGCCAGCGCCACGGCCCCGACGGCCACATAGGATACTGCTGGCCGAAAATGCATGACGGCAGTATCTCGCAAGATGCGGCGCAAGGGAAGTGGACGGTTGTGCTGCTAGGACCCGCCCGGCCGCTTCACGACCCCGAGGATCACCGGATTCTCGAAGCCCTCACCGCGCAGGATCCCGCGCAGGCACTGTTCGGCCTCCCGGTGAAGCCGGGCCGTGTCGAGCCCCTCGTATTCCGGCAGGTACCCGGCGAGCTTGCGGAGACCCTTGCGAAGCTGGCGCTCGGCCCCGGCCGGATTGCCGCGATGGTGGTGGTACAGGCCCACGGCCAGGTGAATCAGCGCCTGCAAGAACAGGCGACGCGGGCCCCGCTCGGCGACCCAAATCTCTTCGAGGACCTCGTGGCACTCGAAGAAGTCCCCGCGGTTGAATAACTCGACTCCGTGGCGGATGAGCCCGGCCGATTGTCGGTGGTCCACTCTCCGTCCATCGTTTCACATCACGGGCGTACGGCCGGGCAATCGCGCGTCCGGCCCGAAACGATATGCTGGGTCCTGGAGGAAATGGACCTTTGCGGCGTCGTGAATTTCTCGGTGTTGGCGGACTCGGGTTGACCGTGGCCCGGCGCGGGTTCGCCGCCGAGCAGCCGTTTCGGGGAAAGCGGATACGGTGGATTGTCCCCTACAACGTAGGGGCCGGTTTCGACATCTATGTGCGGCTGGTGGAACCTTACCTGGAACGGTACACCGGAGCCGAGGTGGTGGTCGAGAACGCGCCGGGCGCGGGCGGCCGGCTGGGCGCGGCCCGGATTGCACGGTCCGCACCGGACGGCTTGACGCTGGGCCTCCTCGACGCCCCGGGAATGCTGATTTCGGCGATGGCGGGCGTCGCGGGCGCCCCGCAAGTACTCGACGATTTCACGATCCTCGGTCGATTCACGCGCAACCAACATGTTTGGGCCACGGGGAGGAACTCCGGACAGCGCACCATCGGCGACCTGATGGCGCTGGGCCGGCGGAAACCCGTGTTGGTGGGCGTGAACGAGATCGGCGCGACGCACCACATCAACGCGGTCATCGGTGCGCATCTGCTGAACATGCCGGTCCGCTTCGTGCCGGGCTACGGCGGCAGCCGTCAGGCGAGCCTGGCGGCGGTGCGGGGCGAGGTGGACGCCGTGGTGTTCCACTTCGAATCGATTCTCGACCTGATCGAGGACGGCGACCTGCGCCCGCTCCTGCAGGTGAGCGACCGGCCTTTCGCGGACCATCCCTCGCTCGCGGCGGTCCCGCTGCTCGGCGGCCCGGGCGGCCTGGCGGAGCGGTGCGCGGCCGCCCGCGGCACGACGGCGGAGCAGGCTGGTCGCGATGCTGCCGCGCTCGTCAGCCTGGTCGGCGCCGGACGTCTCTTCGTGGCACCCGCGGGGATGGATGAGGCAACCAGACGGTATCTGGATGAAGTCATGGGACGAGCGCTGACGGATCCGGAGTTTCTCGCCAGTGCTCAAAAAGCGCGCCGGTCGCTGGATATCGCCGGCGCCGACGAGGCGACCGCCGACTTGAAGGCCGGTGTCGAGGGAGGCCTCCGGTTCATAGATCTGATCCGGCAGGCGCTGCGCGACGCCCGAAAGGAATGATCCCGCAGGGGCCGGGGTGGACGGCGCCCGTCGAAATTCCGATGGCAGTGAGCCTGAGTGGGCTAGAATGAGCGGTTCGGTCACCCGTCAAGACATGAGCCGTTCTATCCGACTCCAGCTCGCGTTCACGATCATAGCCGCCGCCCTCGTCGCTTCCGTTCTCGGCGCGCAGGAGCGCACCAGCGCGATCTCCGGCGTCGTCACCGACCAATCCGGCGGTGCCGTGGCGGGGGCCGCAGTCCGCGTCCTCAACACCGGTACCGGCCAAGGCAGAACGCTCGCGACCAATGAGCAGGGTGCCTACCGGGCGGTCTCGCTCGAGTTGGGCATCTACGAGGTCACGGCGGAGAAGCAGGGATTCCGGACCAGCATCCACAAGGGCGTATTGCTCGAGCTGGATCGTGAGGCCGTGGTCGATCACGTCCTGCCCCTTGGCGAGATCGCCGAAACCATCGTCGTCGAGAATAGCGGGCGGACTGTGGCCGCAGTGCCATCGGCGGTCACGGACCTGGTGAGCCAGGAGGCGATCAGCGAGCTGCCGCTCAACGGGCGCGGCATCTATCAACTGGCCACGCTGCAGGCGGGGACGGTGATATCACGGAACCAGTCGCGGGACGTCAACGTCGGCTACGGGGTCCAGCTCAGCATCGCCGGCTCACGGCCGTTCCAGAACAGTTTCCGGCTGGACGGAGTCACGCTGAACAGCTTCAACAATGCGACGCCGGCGGGCATCAACGGCGTGTCACTGGGAGTGGACGCGATGCAGGAGTTCAGCGTGCACTCGAGCGCCTACAGCGCGCAGTACGGACGCGCCGGCGGCGGGATCATCAATGCCGTGACCCGTTCCGGCAGCAACGATTTCCACGGCACGGCGTTCTACTTCCACCGCAACGACAATCTCGATGCACGGAACTTCTTCGACGGCGCCGACAAGCCGGAATTCCGGCGGCACCAGCTCGGCGCGTCGCTGGGCGGTCCCATCAAGCGCAACCGGGCGTTCTTCTTCACCAACGCCGAAACGCTGCGCCAGGCGCGCGGCAACACCACCATCAACACGACGCCGAGCGCGGCGGCCCGGCGCGGCGAACTGACCTCGGGCGGGGTCACCGTCGATCCGGTCATGGCCAAAATAGCCGATCTGTACCCGCTGCCGAACGGCGCGGTATTCGGTGATAGCGGCCTGTTTATCTTTCCGAATGACGAGGTGGCCGACCAGAACTTCGTCACCGGACGGTTTGACCTGAACCCAGGGGACTTCGACCGCCTGTTCACGCGCTATTCGATCGACGACGCCGCCCTCTCCGACGAGACCGATTTCGCGCTGGGAACGCGGGAGTCGACGACGCGGATGCAGTCGCTCGCCGTGGAGGAGACGCACATCTTCTCGCCGGCGCTGCTCAATACCGCGCGGTTCGGCCTGATGCTGAACGAGTGGGTGGGCGGGGCGACCCAGACCCAGGTGCCGGGCACCGACGATCCGGCGCTCGAGTTCGTGCCGGGCAGCGGCGTGATGGGGTTGATCCTGGTGACCGGGATTGACGACGTTTCCCGGCGGCAGTGGCGCCCTCGATCCGGACCTGCATCGCTACAAGTCGCTGCAATTCTCCGACGACGTGACCTGGATGCGCGGCGGGCACACGGTGAAGTTCGGCGGGCGGTTCGAGATCACCCGCTATATGACGGACAATCCGCGGCTGCCTAATGGCGAGTACCGTTTCGGCTCGATCAAGGCGCTGCTCACGAACACGCCGAACCGGCTGCGGGCGCAACTTCCCGGGTCGGACTCGCTGCGCCACTACCGGCAGTCGATCGGCGCCTGGTTCGTGCAGGACACCTGGAAGGTCATGCCTCGCGTGACGCTGGACCTCGGGCTGCGGCATGAATGGGCCACGGTGCCGACCGAGCGGGACGGAAAGATTTCGAACCTCGACACGATCGCGAGCCCGGAGATACGCGTGGGTGATCCGCTGTTCAAGAACCCGTCGCTCAAGAATTTCTCTCCGCGTGTGGGGCTGGCCCTCGATGCGGGCCGCGGAACGGTGGTGCGGGCCGGCTACGGGCTCTTCCCCGATCTGATCCTGTCACACTTCCTGCTGTTGGCCGGTGTGCGGAATCCGCCGTTCTTCTTCTCCGGCACGACGAGCGATCTCGAACAGGGCGCGCTGCCGGGCAACGGCTACGAGGCCTTCGCGCAGAACGCCGAGGCCGACATCCGGGCCGAGCGGATCGAGCCCAATCCGAGCCAGCCGTATGTCCAGCAGTGGAACTTCAACATCGAGCAGTCGTTTGGGCGAAACACTTCCGTGACGCTCGCCTATCTGGGTTCGCACGGGCTCAACCTGTCGCTGATCACCGAGGACGCGAACCTCGTGACACCAGTGGTGGAGGCCGACGGGCGGCTCTTCTTCCCGGCCGACGGCGATAAGATCAACCCGAACTTCGGCCAGATCAAGAACCGTACCTTCGAGGGGCACTCCTTCTATCACAGCTTCAACGCCCAGCTCAGGCAGCGGCTGTGGCACGGTGTGCAGGGGCAGATCTCCTACACATTTGGGAAGAGCATCGACGACGGCAGCAACTACTTCGCCTCGAGCGAATCGGCGAACTACATGTCGCTCCCGCTGAACGGGAATCCGCGCTTCAATCGCGGGCTTTCCTCCCACGATGTCCGCCATTCGTTTGTGGTGAGCGGCATGTGGAACCTGCCATCGCCGCGGCAGCGGTTCTGGAAGCCGGTCTTCGGCGGCTGGCGCCTCGGGCTGATCGGGAGCTACGCCTCCGGGCAGCCGATCACTCCGCGGCTGGGCTACGACGCCGCCCAGACAAAAACGGTGTGGCCGGACCACCGGTCGGGCCAGCGTCCGGACCGGGCACCGGGCGCGGGCAACGCGGCCACGGGCGACCCCAATGGATGGATCGACGCATCGGTCTTTGCGCGTCCCGCCGACGGGTATCTCGGCAACGTGGGGCGGAACACGATCATCGGCCCGGATTTCGCGAACATGGATTTCTCGGTGATCAAGAGCCTACGTCTCGACCAGCTCGGCGAGCGGGCGCGATGGATCTCCGTTTCGAGTTTTTCAATCTGTTCAACCGCACGAATTTCGATGCGCCGACACTCGAGCGGACCATCGTGTTCACCGAGACCGGCGTCCCCGGCGACTTGGGCCGCATCACCAGTGCCGGAACCGCCCGGGAGATCCAGTTCGGACTGAAACTTAGGTTCTAGGGTAGTGCGTCGGAAGAGCTGCGATTTATGAGACCGCTCGCTGACGGTCGCGGTTCAGTGCCGGGAAGCAGTTAGCACAGAACCGCGACCGTCAGGGAGCGCAGCATACTGGTCGTAATCTACGATGCAGACCACGAGAGGGGAATTGCGGAATCCGTGTGGATACGTCCCCCGGGTTGCGGCGGCCTCCCGGACCGCCCTTCTGCCGGCTTGAGGGCAGGCGGGCTGCGAGCCCGCTGCAGGCCACGCGCCTGCCCCGCACGGGTGCTTTGTGAAGGGTTTACTGATGGGCTATGTTTGGCGATATTCGGATGTACTCGCGGTTCGCGTTCGGGCTGCGCCGGTTCTTTCGGGAAACGATAACGCTCGAGGAGGCGCGGGACACGATTCGGCGCCGCCTGGCCGCGCGGGAAGACACGTTCCTGCGAATGGTCGAGCGGGGCGTGTTCGGACAAGCCCGGAGCCCCTACCGGCCGCTGTTCCGGATGGCTGGTTGCGAGTTCGGCGATCTCCGCGACATGGTTCGGAAGCAGGGACTCGAGGCGACCCTGCTGGCGTTGCGCGCGGCCGGCGTCTACGTCTCGCTCGAGGAGTTCAAGGGGCGGACGCCCATGGTGCGCGAAGGGAAAGAATTCCACGTCAGCGACCACGACTTCGATAACCCCTACCTGAAAGAGGCCTATACCGCCGAGACCGGGGGATCGACGGGAGCCGGAACACGGGTGACCCAGGACCTCGACCACATGGCGGACCGGGCGCCGCATCAGTTCGTCTCCTACGACGCCTACGGCATCGCGGACGCGCCGATGGCCCTCTGGCGGGGGGTACTCCCTGACGGGAGCGGCATCAACAACGCGCTGGCGATGTCCCGCTGCGGACATCCGCCGGCCAAGTGGTTCTCGCCGCTCGCCTACCGCGGCATCGATCTGCCGCTGCTCCGGTTTCAGTTGGCCACCAATCTCACGGTGCTGATTTCACGAACGACGAAGACTCCGATCCCGTGGCCGGAGCACGTCCCGACGGGAGAGCCGCTCCCGGTGGCGCGGTGGCTCGTCGCGACCGCGCGGGAGTATGGACATTGCTCACTCCATACGGTCGCCAGCCGGGCATTGCGCGTGGCGGTGGCGGCCCGCGAGGCGGGCCTCGATTTGACCGGGGTGGCCTTCATCATCGGTGGGGAGCCGGTGACGCCGGCCAAAGTCCGGGGCATTGAGGCGTCCGGCGCGCGCCAGTTTGCCGCCTATAGTTTTGCCGAGGCCGGTCGCGTCGGAATCGGTTGCTGTCACCCGGTAAGCTCCAATGATCTCCACCTGCTCACCGACCTGTTCGCTATCGTGCCATTTGACCGCGTCGCGCCCGGTACGGACGAGACGGTTCCGGCCTTTAACGTGACGGGGCTGTCGCCGTCCTCGCCGAAGATCCTGATCAACTGCGAGAACGATGACTACGGTGTTGTCGAGACGCGGCGCTGCGGCTGTCCGCTCGAGGAGTTGGGCCTCACGACTCATGTGCGCGACATCCGCAGCTACCGGAAGCTGACCGGCGAGGGAGTCACGATGATCGGCAGTGAGATGCTGCACGTCATTGAATCGGTGCTGCCGGGGCGCTTCGGCGGGTCGCCGCTCGACTATCAGCTCATGGAGGAAGAGGACGAAGACGGATTCACGCGGCTGAGCCTGGCGGTGAGCCCGCGGGTGCCGATCGCCTCCGAGCAGGAGGTCATCGACGCGTTCCTGGAGGCCGTCGGGAAGGAGAGCCTCGGCGCCTTTGGCGCCAGCTACACCTGGGGCCAGGCCGGAACCATTCGGATCAAGCGCGTCGAGCCGGTGGTGACGGCACGCGGCAAGCTGCTGCCATTGCACATTCCCAAGAGGCACACGAAGGCCATCCCGAAGTAGCTTCCCGCGGGATCCGGGGCGTCACGGGCGCCCACCACATCATGGAATCAGTCTTGCACGCAGCGATCGAAGGACTCTTGCAGGTCCTTTCCTGGCCCAATATCCTCTACCCGGTGGCCGGGACGCTGCTCGCCGTCCTGTTCGCCCTGATGCCGGGGCTCGGCGGGGTGACGCTGATGGCGCTGGCCCTGCCGTTTACGCTTGGCTGGGAGCCGCTGCCGGTGATGCTGCTGTTCGGCGCCTTCCTGGGCGGGGCGACGTTCATGGGCTCGGTGAGCGCGATCCTGCTGAACATTCCCGGCACGGGAGCCAACGCGGCGACACTGCTCGACGGCTATCCGATGGCGCAACAGGGGCGCGCCCGGACGGCGATCGCGTGCTCGGCCTCGGCCTCGGCGCTGGGCTCGACGTTCGGCGTGGCCGTGCTGATCTTACTGATCCCAGTGATGCGGGAGCTGGTGCTCGCCTTCGGTCCGCCGGAGTTCTTCATGCTGGCGGTGTGGGGGCTGACGACGCTGGCGGCGCTGACCCAGGGGACGCTCATGAAGGGGCTGGCTACCGCGGGCATCGGCCTGATGCTGGCCTTCGTCGGGCTGGATCCGCGGACGGCGGAGGCACGCTACACGTTCGGGACCCTGTATCTCGAGGACGGGTTGAGCCTGGTTCCGATGCTGCTCGGCATCTTCGCCCTGGCTCAGGTGATCGACTTGCTGGCGTCGGGGCGGCGGACAATCTCCGGGCGGTCGCGCGTCGAGGAGCTCACCGGGAGCGCCCGGGAGGGGGTGCTGGCGGTGTTCCGGCATTTCGGACTGTTTGTGCGGAGCTCGGTGATCGGGACCGTGATCGGGATCATTCCCGGGGTGGGCGCCGCGGTGGCGAGCTTCGTGGCGTACCGGCACGCCGTCGAGACGGGCGGGGAGACGCGAGACCGGTTCGGGCACGGCGATATCCGGGGCGTGCTGGCGCCCGAGGCGGCCAACGACGCCAAGGACGGGGGTTCGCTGGTGCCGACGCTGGCGTTCGGAATTCCGGGCGGGGCGGGCACGGCGGTCTTCCTGGCGGTGCTGTCGGTCCACGGGCTGGCGCCGGGACGGACGATGCTGACTGACGGACTGCCGCTGGTGTTTGCCCTGATCTGGTCGCTGTTCCTGTCGAACTGGCTGACCTCGGCGCTGGGACTGGCGGCGATTACGCCGCTGACGCGATTGACGACGATTCCGGTCCGGGTGCTGGCGCCGGTAGTCCTGGTGGCGGTCGTCGTGGGGGCTTACCTCTATCGCGGGAGTGTCGAGGACGTCGTGGTGACGGTGGTGGCCGGGCTGTTCGGCTATGCGCTGAAGCGCTACGGCTGGCCGGCGATCCCGCTGGTGATCGGACTGGTGCTGGGCCGTCTGTTCGAAACGAATCTGCATCTGACCTTGCGGCTCGAGGAGCTCGACCGGATCGACTTCTGGTCGCGGCCGATTGCGCTGGCATTGGTGGTGTTGACGGCGGTTAGCCTGGCGGCGCCGCTGTGGCAGCGACGGCATAAGAGGACGGTGCTCGCCAGGCCGGTCGCCGAACCAGTGCGGGGCGGCTTATGGTTCACGCTGGTGCTGCTGGCGAGCGGGGCCGTGCTCTGCCAGCAGACACTCATCCTGGGAAGGCTGGCACGGATGGTGCCGGAGAAGATCGTCGTCGGGCTGCTGGCGGTCCTTCTGGTCCAGGCGATTCTGGATTTGCGGCAGAAGATCGGTGGGCAGCCGGCCGAAAAGGAAGATTAGGTCGTCACGTGTGGGTGCCGAGTGCATCCAGTGAAATAGAGATGGACGCTGTTTGGATCATACTTCTGGCCGTCGTATGGGTCGTGCTGAGCCGCTTCGGCGGTGGTTGAGGGGCCCCCGGGTCTGGCCGTGGGCCGGATAATTCCTGTGAGTGGAAGCCGAAGGGCAAGAGCTGACTTGGTTTAGCGTCCGGTCCATCTACTCCTGCTTCATCCTGCTACACCAGAGATCTCCCTGGCGAACGAAATTCGCAACCTGCGAGTTTGCATCTACGCATTGCCACGGACCTGCGACGCTGAGCCGCAATCATACCGGTCTATAGAAAAGTGACGTTTCTATTTGGAGGGTGAAGGGCATTCGACGTATCTGCAGAGCACCCTGACGGTCGCGGCACCGTCTTGTTGGGTGTTCCCATATCTAATGTCGGCAGCGATCGGTTAGGCGAGTTGTAATGAATTGATTATATTGATGTTCCCCGGCGCCCTTGTGGGGGCCAGCAAGAGTTGGGAGTGGGCAACCACTGGGATTTGACGTCCTGCTTCTGAATTTGCTCTACGGCTAACGGATTTGGGAAATACGCCGATAGTACTAAAGAGTCCACCTAGTACACACGATGGCAGGACTCGTGGGACAAGGGTTCCATGGTTTGACGTAGTACCGGTACGTCACTAGAATCGAAGCTTAGCGGTAGGGAGAGGTCAAATGAAAGAGACGAGCAGCGCCGCGGCGGAACAAGAACAGCCGGTGACTCCAGACTCCAACGGTAAGGCGGAAAAGACGAAGATCCGGATACTGGTCGCGGATGACCACCCCGTCGTCCGGGAAGGGATTCGCAAACTCATCGACCTGGAGGACGACATGGAGGTTGTCGGGGAAGCCAGCGACGGCCGCGAGGTGCTCGAATCCATCAAGAACGACAAACCAGATGTCGTGTTGCTGGATCTCAAGATGCCCGGGATGGACGGCCTGAGTGTGCTGCAGACGATGCAGCACCTGAAGTCGCAGTGCCGCGCCATCGTGCTGACGGCTTCCGAGGACAAGAACGAGTGGGTGCAGGCGATGAAACTCGGCTGCTGCGGCATCGTGATCAAGCAGACCGCGCCGGAGTTGATCCTCAAGAGCATCCGGAAAGTGTCCGAAGGCGAGATCTGGCTCGATTCAAATACGACCGCGGCGGTGATGCGGCAGTTCGCCTCGCCGGCCGATCAGGCGGCGGCAGGCCGTGGCGGACGGGGCCGTTCCCCGCTCAGCAACCGCGAGCGGGAGATCGTGGCGTTGGTCGCCCAGGGATATCGCAACCGGGAGATGGCCGAGAAGATGTTCATCAGCGAGCAGACGGTGAAGAACCACCTGCACAACATCTTCGACAAGCTGGGTGTTTCAGACCGGCTCGAACTGGCCCTCTACGCGATCCACAAGGGCCTTCACCTGAGCGCTGAGCAACAGAACTAGCGCGGGTTCTCCGCCAGCCAGACGTTCGCCGTGTAAACCAGCCAGAATACGTGCGCTTCGAGGGGACGGAGCGAGTAGCCCGCGGCCGATCGATCCCGCCTGTTCTACCTGAAGCGCCACTGAACCCAGTAGGACACTCGCCCCAGGCTTCCCCGTGGGGCAAGCGGTTTCACCTGCCGGTGTGATTCTCCCAAAAATCCCGAAGCAGGAGGGCCCACCGGCTGGCCGCGTCGCAATCGCCGCGCTCCCCAAACCCGTGCCCGCACCGGACTCACACAGAGCTTCAGACCCACTCGCTCTTTCCCGCGACAAAACCCATCGAGTCCGCAGACGAAGTGGCCCCGGCGCGCGCCGCCTGACTGAGCGACGCGGCCAATCTCTGACGGCGCAAACCTCCGGCCTGGAGGTCGGCCGCGAATGGGGCAGTCCCCCTCAAGCGGCGGAGCGGACGGCCGTCGGACGGCCGGTCGAGAGCGGAGATTACTCCCCTTGGGGCGCTCGTGTCACGCTGCCGCGGTCCACTCGGCGCAGGGCAGAATCGCTCGCGGACAACCAGGTCCGATTTTCATTCATCGGTCCGAACTGCAGGCCCCGGGAGCGTGTTGCCGGGCGGGGCATTTTCCTGCGAGAATAGGGCGACAAACTGAAGTTCAGGGTATCCTTCGTTCTCCAACATCAGGTCCGGACGGGGGAGTCTTTCGAGGAGATTTACGTCAGTGAGAGAAAAAGGTGTCGTCAAGTGGTTCAACCCGGCTAAGGGTTTCGGATTCATACAGCGCTCAAGTGGAGAAGACGTCTTCGTACATTACTCCGCCATTCAGATGGACGGGTATCGCACGCTTGATCAGGGCATGGAGGTCGAATACGACCTGAAACAAGGACCGAAAGGGCTGCAGGCCGAGAACGTGATGCAAGCCTGACCGGCGGCGGACTCGATCCTTCTGCCGGCGAGGTCGTCCGCGAAGGGCGGCCTTTTCTGTTGCGGCTTCGGACCGCGTGGGTCCGAGGTCTGTGTGGTTGTCCTCCGGAAAGTCCATTCTTGATTTTCCTGCTCCCGCTTTCGAAGGAGATGCGGGGCGCTTGGTGACCAAGCGGACGGATCGGCGCCTGGGAGATGTGTGCCTGCCTGTTCGATCCTGCGGCTCCACCACCGCCGGCGCGGCATCACCGGATCGTGAGACATTAGATCCGTGGCGGCGCTCGCCCCGGTGACATGACGGTCCCCGGGGGCCGCTCACCGAGGAGAAGGTCTGATGCAAACCCGAATAGCCCTTTGTTTCGCGCTTCTGCTGTGCTGGGTGGTCCCGTCGACGGCCCAGGACGACTGGATTTCCATGTTCGATGGCAAGTCGCTCGACGGCTGGAAGGCGAGCGAGAACCCGGGGGACTGGTCGGTGGAGGACGGCACGATCACCGGCGACGGCGAGCGTAGCCACCTGTTCTGGATGACCAGGAAGTGCACCGACTGCGAGTTCATGGCCGAGGTCAAGATCAATGACGGCGGCAACTCCGGGATGTTCTTCCGCGCGGAGTTCATGGCCGGCTGGCCCAACGGCTACGAAGCCCAGGTCAATTCCACCCACACCGACTGGAAGCGGACCGGCAGCCTCTACAACTTCGACGACATCCGGGAGCGGCTCGTCGACCCCGACACCTGGTTCACGCAGCACATCATCGTGCGGGGCAATCACATCGTCATCAAGGTGAACGAACGGACGGTGGTCGACTACACCGACAAGAAGAACACCTACAAAGAGGGCTACCTGGCGCTGCAGCAGCACAACCAGGGGAGCCGCGTCTGGTTCCGGAACCTGAAAATGCGGCCGCTCGATTAGCGGCCCGTCGCGGGCAACTCCGGCGGTCCGGCCCGCTCCTTTCCATCGCGACGTTCAACGGAGTCCCCATGGCCCACCGCGGGCCGCCCGAAGGGATGAAAGTCGCACCGGGCTCGAGAGAGCGCAACATCGTGTTTGGGGTGCCGACTCTGCTCCCTCCGGTCACGGCTCAGAGGTGACGGAGCGCTGTTAACGGAGCCGCCCCCAAAGGTCGTTGTTCCGACGGAATCAGCAGTGCGACTACATCAGCTGCTACTGCAAGCCGAGGCGGACGAGGATCGCGTTCGCGTCCGGGTCCCGGCCCATGAATGAGCGGTAGAGGTCGGCCGGGTCGGCGCCGTCGCCGCGGGCGAGGATCTTGTCGCGAAACTCATGTCCCACTTCGCGGCTGAAGATGCCGGCCGATTGGAAGCGGGTGAAGGCGTCGGCGTCGAGCACCTCGGCCCACTTGTAGGAGTAGTAGCCGGCCGCGTAGCCCACCGGGCTCGTGAACAGGTGCGAGAAGGACGTGATCATCGAGTAGTCCGCCGGCAGCGGCGCCGGGGCGAAACGGCCCAGCACCCGCCGGGCGTAGTCGCGCACCTCGCCGTCCTTCTCCGGTGAGTAATCGCGGTGCAGCGCCAGGTCGACGATACCGAAACCGAGCTGGCGCATCTGGCCGTTGGCGGCGCGGAAAGTGCGGGCCCGCTTCATCTTGTGCGAACAGCTCCTCGGGGATCGGCTGCGCCGGTCTCGTAGTGGCGGGCGAACAGGTCCAGCGCCTCGCGTTCCCAGCACCAGTTCTCCATGATCTGCGACGGCAGCTCGACGAAGTCCCAGGCGACGCTGGTGCCGGCGAGCGACCGGACGGGAACCCGCGTCAGCAGGTGGTGCAGCAGGTGGCCGAACTCGTGGAAAATGGTCTCGACGTCGCGGTGGGTCAGCAGCGCGGGCTTGCCGCCGGCCGGCGGATTCAGGTTGCCGCACATCAGGCCGAGGTGCGGCTCGTACTCGCCGTTGCGCGGCAGGCCGGTGATCAGGGAGTCCATCCACGCGCCGCCGCGCTTGTTGTCGCGGGGGTACCAGTCGGCGTAGAACGATCCGAGGTGCTTGCCGTCGTCGTCGAGCACCTTGTAGTACTGCGTCTTCGGGTCCCAGGCCGGGACGCCGGTCTCCTCTTCCACGCGGATGCCGTAGAGCCGCCCGACGAGCTCGAACATGCCGGCGACGACGCTTCTAAGCGGGAAGTAGGGGCGCAGATCTTCTTCGTTGAAGTCGAAGCGGGCCTGACGGAGCTTCTCGGCGTAGTAGGCGACGTCCCAGGGTTCGATGGCCGGAGCGCCGGCGCCCTCGATCTCGTGGCGGAAGGCCTGTAGTTCTTCGTTTTCTCGCTGGAAGTGCGCTTCGGTCTTGACGGTGAGCTCGTCGAGGAAGGCTTGGGCGTGGGCGCCGGTCTTGGCCATCCGGTCGGCGAGGACAAAGTCGGCGAAGTCGCGGTAGCCAAGCAGTTCGGCCTTCGCGCGGCGCAGCTCCAGAATGCGCGTCAGGTTGCCGGTGTTGTCGAACTCGCCGGCGGCGGCACGGGTATTGTAGGCCTGGTGGAATTTCTCGCGGACGGCGGCGTCGTCCAGGTAGGTCATCACCGAGACGTAGCTGGGCCCCTGGAGCGTGAAGCGCCAACCCGTACGGTCCTTGCCGCGGGCGCTTTCGTGAGCCATCTCGCGGGCGCTCGGCGGCAGCCCGGCGAGGCCGGCTTCGTCCTCGATCATGTAGTCGAAGGCGTTAGTGGCGTCGAGGGTGTGCTCGGCGAAGTTGGTGGTCAGCTGGGCCAGCTCGATGTCGATTTCCTCGAGCCGCTTCTTGCCGGCGGCGTCGAGGTCGGCGCCGTGGCGGCGGAACTCGTCGATGGTCTTGTCGAGGAAGCGGCGGCGGATACCGGTGAGTGCCCGGGCCTCGGAGGTGGAGGCGTAGGATTTGAGCGTCCGCCAGAGCTCCGCATTCAACGGGATGCTGGTATAGAACGCGCTGATCGCCGGCTGGACCGCGTTGTAGGCCTTGCGCCACTGCAGCGACGTGGCCACCGACTCGACGTGCCGCACAATGCCCATCGCGTAGTCGAGCTTCTCGGTAAGTTGGTCGAGCGCGCACATCGTGTTGTCGAAGGTCTGTTCCTCGCGCTGCCCGGCAAGCCGGTCCAGGGCCTGGCGCGCCTCGGCGAGAAGCGTTTCGACGGCCGGCTCAACGTGCTCGGCCTGAATTTCATCGAACGGAATCCGGAAGCGGATCCCCGTAAGTGGATTGGTATTGGTCTCGATCATTCCTGCTCTTCGAACTTGTCGGCGAGCGATTCGGTGAGCTCACGCGACCGCATGGTGGCTGTCTCGATGGCCGAGATCAGCATGGCGCGGAGCCCGTGGCGTTCCAGCTCATGGATCGCCGCGATGGTGACGCCGCCCGGCGTGGTGACCCGGTCCTTCAGGATGGCCGGGTGCAGCATCGTTTCCCGAACCAGCTTGGCGGCGCCCAGGACAGTCTGCTCGGCGAGCCGCGTCGAAACCTGGTGCGGGAGCCCCATCTTCAGTCCGCCGGCGATCAGCGCCTCGATCACCATGTAGATGTATGCGGGGCCGCTACCGGACATTGCCGTCACGGCGTGCATCAAATCCTCGTCTACGTTACAGACGACGCCGGCCGACCGAAAGATGCTTTCGACGAACGTCCGCTGCTCTTCGGTGGCGACGGCATTGGCGGCGAGGCCGGTGGCGCCTTCGTCCACCACGATCGGGATGTTCGGCATGGCACGGAAGACGGGCATCCGGCGCCGGATGCGTTTCTCGATAAGGGCGATGGTCACCGCGGCGGCCACCGAGATCAGAATCTGATCCTCGCGGAACACGTCGCGGAGGTCACTCAGGACGGCCGGTACGGTGGTGGGTTTGACGGCCACGATGACGACGTCGGCCTGGCTGACCGGCTCGCGGTTGCCGGTGGTCGTCACGGTGATGCCGTACTTCTCGCGGATCTCCGCGGCGCGCCCCTCGTTGGACTCGGTGGCGCGGAGATGGTCCCGGTCGGCGACACCGGAGGAGAGCATTCCACCGATCAGGGCGCCGCCGATGTTGCCTGCCCCGATCACTACGATCTGTTTCATCTCAGACATAAACGGTCATTGTAGCGGGTGGCCGGTAGCTGGTGGCGGTGGGTGGCCCCTTGCGGGTCTTCTGCCGGTTCCGTACCATGAGGGGATATTCAATGGTCCCTGACACGATTCCCGTTGGCCTAACTTTTGACGACGTCCTTCTGCAACCAGCCAGGAGCGGCGTCCTCCCGGCAGAGACGGATGCCAGAACCAAGGTTTCCCGTCACGTCGACCTGAACATCCCGATTTGCAGCTCCGCCATGGACACGGTGACCGAGTCTCACCTCGCCATCGCCCTGGCACGAGAGGGCGGGATCGGCATCATCCACAAGAACATGCCGATCGACCGGCAGAGCGAGGAAGTGGACCGCGTAAAACGCTCCGAGAGCGGCATGATCGTCGATCCCGGTGACGATTGAGCCGGACCGGATGGTCTACGAAGCCCTGGAAGTGATGCGCCGGTACCGCATCTCCGGCGTCCCCATCGTCCGCGGTACGCGGCTGGTTGGCATCCTCACCAATCGCGACCTGCGGTTCGAGACCGAGTACGACCAGCCGATCGAGAACCTCATGACCAAGGACAAGCTGGTCACGGTTCCCGTCGGCACCACCTTGCAGGAGGCCGAGAAGATCCTGCACCGGCACCGCATCGAAAAGCTCCTGGTGGTCGACGACGACTACAACTTGAAGGGGCTGATCACGGTCAAGGACATCCAGAAGAAGATCAAGTACCCGAACGCGGCCAAGGACCAGCATGGCCGACTGCGGGTGGGCGCGGCCATCGGCGCCACGGGTGACTTTCTGGAACGCGCACAGGAACTGGTGGCCCGCAGCGTCGACATCATCGTCATCGATACCGCGCACGGCCATAGCGAGCGCGTGCTCGAAGCCGTCCAGACCATCAAGCGCGCGCTTCCCAACGTCGACCTGGTGGCCGGCAATGTGGCCACCTACGAAGGCGCGCGGGACCTGCTGGAACTCGGCGTCGACGGCGTCAAGGTCGGCATCGGGCCGGGCTCCATCTGCACCACCCGGGTGGTCAGCGGCGCCGGCGTGCCGCAGATCACCGCGATCGCCGAATGTGCCCGGGCCACGCGCAGGCCGGTGTTCCGCTGATCGCCGACGGCGGCATCAAGTACTCCGGCGACGTCACCAAGGCGATCGCGGCCGGTGCGGAAGCGTCATGATCGGCAGCCTGTTCGCCGGGACCGAAGAGAGCCCCGGTGAGACGATCCTCTACCAGGGCCGAACGTTCAAGAGCTACCGCGGCATGGGGTCGATGGGCGCCATGGCAGAGGGCAGCGCGGACCGCTACTCGCAGGACGCAGCTCCGAAGCTGGTCCCGGAAGGGATCGAAGGGCCGGGTTCCCTATAAGGGCCCGTTGTCGGAGATGGTCTACCAGTTGGTCGGCGGACTGCGCGCCGGAATGGGCTACAGCGGCTGCCGCACCATCCCCGAGTTACAGGAGCGCGCGACGTTCCTGCGGGTCTCCGTGGCGGGGCTTCGCGAGAGTCACGTCCACGACGTGATCATCACGAAGGAAGCGCCAAACTATCAGGTTGAATAGGCGGGTTGAATAGGCGCGTGGAGTAGGCCGGAACTCCCGTTGAGCGAGCCATCGGCCGGCCACGCCGCCGATCGGCGGAGCTCACTGAAGGCCGAACCGCGGGCCACACTTAGTGAGCCGAGAACTGAGGCTGCGGAGGGTTGATCTGGATCTGGATGGTCTTCTCTTCTTCGTAGACTTCGAAGTAGTCGCCAAAGGTCTGATAGCCGTCCGCGATCACCTGGACCATGAGCTCGCCCTGGGGCATAGAGGGCAGCTTCGCGATTCCCTCGTTGTTGGTCCGCAACTGCCACTTGGTGCTTTTCTTGCCCCCGAGACGCTTGATGGATCGGCCCTCGATGAACTTCACAACGACTGCCGCCCGGTCGACGGGCTCGCCCTTGTGATTCGTCACTTCGATTTCGATCCTCGTCGTCGGCTTGGCGGCGAACAAGGGTGTGGTCAGCGCCGCCATGCCCAACAGAATTGCTCGTCGTGTCCACATAGTTACAGTATATGGCCCTGGGCGGCATTTCTCACGAGGCTGTGTTCGAAGGAGCCCCGATGGCCCTATGCGGGCCGCCCAAAAGGATGAAAGCCTCAAGGAGCAACTGTGGGCGATGGCCGTCCGACTTCCGGTGTTGGCAAGAGGTGCCAACTTTGGGCTCACACGAGCGCACACGCCACCAACCGCCCGATGTGGCGTGGCACTCGTGCCCGCCGCGTTCACACTCCTGTGAACGCCGGACGTCGGACGGCGTTGTACCGCCGGTCCGTTGTCCGTGACTTTCAACGGAGCGCCCTACGGCACAGAACTTCGAGCTTCGCTGGCCCTCGGACGAGCCGTCATGCCTGGTTACGCGGACACCGGTGACATGCGCGTGTCCGGGCAGAGTCGGCGAATGGCTGGCGACACCCCCGAGCGCCCATCGGAGGGCGCGGGCGGACCGAGGCGGGCTTATCCCGACGCTAGCTTGGCGAGCTGGGGCTGCAGGTTCCCAAGTGCTCGCTCGAGCTCGGCGAGCGCCGCCGTGCTGTCGGTCAGATCTTGTTGACGGCCCATCATTTCCAGACGGAAAGCGGCGTCGAAGGCATCCTTTGCACCGAAGTTGCCCACTGAGCCTTTGAGCGAGTGTGCGGCTTCCTGGAGTGTCGTGGGATCCTTGGCTTCAACAGCGGCCCTGACCTCGGAGAGCGCCTCCGGGCATTGCTCGAGAAAGATCTCGGCGATCTCGCGCAACAACTCCTCATCCCCACCGACTCGCGCCAGGGCGGCGGCCAAGTCCAGCCCGGCTAGGTCTTCTGGTACTGCCACAAGCTCCTCCCTTGCGTTATTTTAATCGAACCGATGTCAAACCGGCTCTGTCTGTCTGATCGGCAGGAGGGGCGGGGGATCTTAGGATTCGGACTGGATTCCGGCGCAGCCGCGGGTGGGACGCTGCGGCCCGCGATCGAAACGGGTCCACGGCGCCAGGCCGTTCAGTCACTTCCCGTCAGCTCCCGAATCCGGATGTTGCGGAATTCGACATGCGAGGAGTGCCCGTGAAAACCGATGTGACCCTTGGTACGGCGCATGCCCGGATGCTCGGCGATCACCTTCGGGTCGCTGACCTTGCTCAGGTCAGCGTCGTTGATCACGGTGCCGTTGAGGGTCACGACGATATGCGGACCGCGGGCCACGATCTCCTCGCTGTTCCACTCGCCGGCCGGCTTGAGCGCGTCGGCCGTGGCCGGCGCGATGCCGTAGACCGAGCCGTGCCGCTGCCAGGGCTGCAGCCATCCCTGGTACTTCTCATTGTTGTGATCGAGGATCTGGATCTCCATGCCGTCGTAGGAGGGGCGTCCCTCGATGGGCGCCCGGATAATGATGCCGTTGTTGCCGGCGGGCTCGGTGCGGAACTCGAAGCGCAAGATGAAGTCGGAGTACTGGCGCACCGTCAGCAGGTCGCCGCCGCCGTCGGCCGGGCAGATGAGGACGCCGTCCTCGATCAGGTAGCCTTTGGTGGTTCCCGGTCTGTAGACGAGGAGCCAGCCATCGAGATCTTTGCCGTTGAACAGCGGCGTGAAGCCCTCCTCGGCGGCCAGCGGTAGCGCCAGCAGCAGGATCGCGGCGATTCTAAGTGCGGCAATGACGTTTCTCAAATCCGGTTAAACTCCTCAACGGCTTTCTGGAGCGACTTCTCCCGCTCGATGTAAGGGACCATCTTGCCTTCGCGCTCGTCGATCTCTCGGGCGCGCTGGAGCACCGCCTGGGCCTGCTCCTGCGGGACCACCACGACGCCGTCCACGCCGGCGACGATGATGTCGCCCGGCTTCACGGGGACGCCGGCGCAATCGACCGGCTCGTTCTTCGACACGCTGAGGTCGCGGCTCACCGCGTTGGCCGGCGAGACAGACCGCGCAAACACGGGTAGCCCGATGCGGGTGACCTCCTCGATGTCGCGAATGCCGCCATCGAGCACCATGCCGGCCATGCCGCGTGCCTTGGCCGCGGTCGCCATCAGCCCGCCCATCGCGGCGACGTCCAGGCCGTCCTCGAGCACGATGACGCCGACCTCGCCCGGCTGCGCCTCGTCGATCATCTCGATCGGATGCTTGATGGCCGTTGTTGGGGTCGAGTCCTCGGGACGGGCGGCCGGTTTGACGAGCGCCGTCACCGCCCGGCCAACGAAGGCCTTGCCGACGAACGGCCGCATGTCGTGCGACATGAAGCCGCGCCGGCCAACGATCTGGTCGACCGCGTCGCTTACCGAGGCGACAGTCGACTGCTGGAACCCGGCGATCAACGGATCGGAGGAGAGCGGCTGTTCGAGCGAGCTCTCCATGGCGGCGGCCGGTGTCCCGGCCTCCGGAGCGGGGCGAGTGCGCATGCTGGGAGCAAGGTCAGCGAGACGGCCGCACAGATCACGAAGAGATTGAACTGTTTCGGGTCATGATGACGGTCCCCCTTGGGAACCGTATCGTATCACGGGAGCTGGTCGCTCTGATCCATGCCATGCGACGCCTTGTCGCGCCAAGCGACAGAGAGCAGCTCTACATCGATAGACGCAGCGACGACCGCTTCCAGTTGCCCCTTGAAAATCATCCACTGCAAGAGCGGCTTTGAAGCTGGCGCGGCGGGTCGCATTCGGTGGTTCCGTCGCGGGAGACACCGCTACGCGAGGTTCAGGGTGGGCCGCATCCAGGTAGCCCACAACGTCGCCCGCGAGGCGGACGGGGGGATGGACGGCGGTGGTCGGAGAGAAAGCAGCCGGGCACTTACTTCCCGCCCAGCTTCACCGTGAGGCCTACGGCCCAGGTGCGGCCGTAGCCGGGGGTGGCGTGGATGCGTTCGGCGGGAGGCTCGCCGGCGAGGCGGGATTCGAAGTGGTTCTGCGTCTCCCGATAGTCGCAGTCGAACATGTTGTCGCAGGTATAGTTACCAGTCACGTTATGCCGTTCGTAGTCGAGCGGCGTTTCGAAGGGGCCGTCGGTGTGCGAGCCTTCGTAGGCAAAGATGGCGTCGCGGCGACGGATATCAGGACTCCAGGCAGCAAACCCGCGAACACTGCCGAAGTTGCCCGCCTGCCAGCGGACGGTCAGTTGGTTGGGCAGGGTTTCGCGCTGTAGGATGTGAATCACGCCCAGTCCGCGGTGGCCCCGTAGCGGCACGGAAAGTGGAAGAATACTAACAAATGGAGGAGACCGTGAACCGCCGAATGATCGCCGTTACCGCGGCCGCTTTGCTGACCCTGATTGCCTGCGGATCCGGAAAACCGACGGTGGCCGACGCGACGAAGTTTGTCGAGGACGCCGAGGCGCGCCTGCTCGCGCTTTCGACCGCGGAGAGTCACGCCTCGTGGGTGCAGAACACCTACATCATGTATGACAGCGAGATCGTGTCCGCGAAGGCGTCGGCCGATCTGCGTGCGGCCACCGCCGAGCTGGCCAAGGAAGCGGTCCGCTTCGACGGGCTCGACCTGCCGGAGGATATCGCGCGCCGACTGAAGCTGCTGAAGCTGTCGCTCGCGCTGGCGGCGCCTTCCGACAAGGCGAAGGCCGAAGAGCTCTCGCAGATCGTCACCCGCATGGAGGGCACCTACGGCCGCGGCGAATACTGTCGCCCGGACGGGACCTGCCTCGACGTCCAGGACATCACCCGCATCATGGCCGAGAGCCGGGACCCGGCCGAACTGCTGGACGTCTGGCGTGGCTGGCGGACCATCTCGCCGCCGATGCGCAAGGACTACACGCGCTTCGTCGAGCTGGCCAATGAAGGGGCGCGCGAGCTCGGCTTCGCCGATACCGGCGCCATGTGGCGGTCCAAGTACGACATGGATCCGGACGCCTTCGCCGCCGAGCTGGATCGCCTGTGGGACCAGGTCAGGCCGCTCTACCTGTCGCTGCACGCCTACGTGCGCACGAAGCTGCGGGAACGATATGGACCGGACATCGTGCCGGCCGACGGCCCGATTCCGGCGCACCTGCTCGGCAACATCTGGGCGCAGGACTGGAGCAACATCTATCCGCTGGTGGCGCCGGCGGACGCCGACCCGGGCTACGATCTGACCGCGATCCTGAAGCAGCAGGGGCTCGACGAGCGGGAGATGGTGCGCTACGGCGAGCGCTTCTTCACGTCGCTCGGCTTCGAGCCGCTGCCGCGAGACGTTCTGGGAGCGCTCGATGTTCGTCAAGCCGCGCGACCGCGACGTCGTCTGCCACGCCAGCGCCTGGGACGTGGACAACGTCGACGACCTGCGCATCAAGATGTGCATCGAGATCAACGCCGAGGACTTCTACACGATCCACCACGAGCTCGGCCACAACTTCTACCAGCGCGCCTACAACCAGCTCCCCTACCTGTTCCGGGACAGCGCCAACGAGGGCTTCCACGAGGCGATCGGCGACACCATCGCGCTCTCGGTCACGCCGGAGTACCTGAAGGAAGTCGGGCTGCTGACAGACGGTCCCGGACCCGTCGAAGGATCTCGGACTGCTGATGCAGCGGGCGCTCGAGAAGGTCGCGTTCCTGCCCGTTCGGCCTGCTGATCGACCAGTGGCGCTGGAAGGTCTTCTCCGGCGAGATCACGCCGGCCGAGTACAACAAGGCCTGGTGGGAGCTGCGCGCCAAGTACCAGGGCATCGTGCCGCCGGTCGAGCGCACCGAGGCGGACTTCGATCCCGGGCGCCAAGTTCCACGTGCCGGCCAACTACTCCTACACGCGCTACTTCCTGGCCGACATCCTGCAGTTCCAGTTTCACCGGGCGCTGTCCGAGGTCGCCGGCTGCACGGGCCCGCTGCATCGTTGTTCGATCTACGGCAACGAGGAAGCCGGACACCGGCTCGGCGAGATGCTGGCGATGGGGCAGAGCAAGCCCGTGGCCGGATGCGCTGGAGGTCCTGACCGGCAGCCGCGAGATGGACGCCACCGCGATCCTCGACTACTTCGCTCCGCTCAAGGAGTGGCTCGACAAGCAGAACGAAGGCCAGCCGGTGGGCTGGTAGGGCACGCGGGCAGGCGGGGTGAGCTTGCGGAGGGATTGAGCCCGATGCCACTTGGTTTTTGGGACGTCGATCGGGGCTGAAGCCCCACTAAACCCCCCCGCCGGAGGCTCTCGAACGCCTTGGAAGCCACGCTTTAGTCTAGTGGGGTGTACTGAGGTTGGAACAGGTCAGCGAAGCACTCCATGCCCGCGACCTGAGCCCTCGCAAGCCCGATAAAGAGCGGTCTTGCGATCGCCGCCAATCGAAAAGTTAGGAACACGGCATACTTCCTGCCTATCGCTCATCGAAATGAGCTGATCGTCGTGCCAAAACATGTCAGGGACCTTCGCGGGGCCGTTGTTATACTTGGTTGAGCCCCACCGAGATGCGCCTCAGACTCGCCATCCTGTCTCTGATCACCGCGACCCTCGCATCGCCAGGGTTCGCTCAGCTCACCACCGCGGGTAACCAGCTATGGGGCCAGGGTCTGAACGGGCTGCCTGGAAACGCCGAGAATAACGAATTGTTCGGCTACGACGTCGCCACGGGCGACTTCGACGCCGACGGGATCCTCGACCTCGCCATCGGCTCGCCGGGCGAGGACGACGGTAATGCAAAGGGCATCGTCTATGTCCTCTACGGGACACAAGCGGGTCCCTCTGCGGCTCGGGTGCAGGAGTGGCAACAGAATAACGACCTCAACGGCAATGCCGAGAAGGGCGACAACTTCGGTTTTGCGCTCGCGACCGGCGACTTCAACGGCGACGGCTACTCGGACCTCGTCATCGGCGTGCCGGGCGAGGACGACGGCCGGGGAAACGTGCAGGTGCTCTATGGGGCCGCCGATGGCCTGACGATACAAGGAAACCAGATCTGGGACCAGGATCGCGGTCTCGAGGGCGACGGCCGCAGCCAGGGCGATAACTTTGGCTACGACGTCGCGGTCGGCAACTTCAACGGCGATGCCTACTCGGACCTCGCCGTCGGCGCGCCGGGCGAGAACAACTCCGGTGGTCTGGTCAACGTCATCTACGGATCAGGCGCCGGACTGACGGCCAACGGAAACCAGCGCTGGCGGCAGGGCGCCGACGGCATCCAGGGATCGCGCGACGACGGCGACCTCTTCGGTATCGCCCTCGCCGCGGGCGACACGAACGGCGATGGCTTCGACGAGTTGATCGTGGGCGCTCCGGGTGACGAAAGCAACAAGGGCCAGTTCCATGTGATCTACGGCTCGGCCGGCGGGCTCACCGGATCCGGTAACCAGCGCTGGCGCCAGCAGAACGACGGGCTGCCCGACGATCGAGAATCGGACGATGCCTTCGGCGCCCCGCTCGCGGCCGGTGATTTCAATAGCGACGGCTATGCCGACATCGCCGCCGGCTCGCTCGGTGAAAACAGCGGCGCCGGCCTCGTGATCGTCGTCCCCGGCTCTCCAAACGGACCGCAAGGAAACGCGAGCCGGCGCTGGCGGCAAGGCGACGCCTCCGACGAAATCCCGGAGAAACGCGAAGGCGGCGACCGTTTCGGCTCGGCGCTTGCCGCCGGTGACTATGACCTCGACGGCTATCAGGACCTCGCCATCGGCGTTCGCGGCGAGGACAACAACGATGGCATTGTGCACGTTCTCTACGGCGGTCCGGACGGGTTGAGCCTCGACGGCACGCAACTCTTCGCCCAGGGCTATGACGGCTTGCAGGGCACGGCGCAAAGCGGCGAGAGCTTCGGCTACGCCCTGGCAGCGGGCGACCTCGGAGGAGACTACGCCGACGAACTCGTCATCTCCTCGCCGGGCGAGCCCGACGGGAACGGCCGGGGCATCGTGCAGGTGGCGTTCGGCGTCCAGAGCACCGATCCGGTGATCACGGCGGTGGTGGGCGCGGGGCTGGGCCTGCCTTCGGTCGAGAGCCTCTCTTTCAACTCGCTCGGCACGATCTACGGGTTCAGCTTTTATCCAGAGGACACCTTCCGCGTCGCCACGGAAGACGACCTGGTCGGGGGGCTCCTGCCCACGAACCTCGACAATGTATGCGTTGAAATGGACGGCCGGCGGACGCCGCTACTGGCCGTCTATCCGGGTCAGATCAACTTCCAGGCCGTCACCGCCGTCAATCAGACCTCGGCCGAGATCCGGGTGGTGCTCAATTGCGGGCTTGGTACCGAGATCCGCAGCAACCCGTACACAATCGGAGTGGCGCCGGCATCGCCCGAGTTCTTCTACTTCACGCTCAGCCTCGACGGCCACAATCCGATCGCGGGCTACAACCATGAGACCGGAATCTTGCTGGGCCGGCCGGGCTTGCTGGAAGGAGTCACATTTGTTCCGGCGCACCCCGGCGACATCCTAACGATCTTCGTCACGGGCCTTGGCGAGACCACGCCGCGCTACGAGCCGGGGGTTCTGCCGGACGAAGCGGCGGACTCGCTGCGTAACGTCGAGGTGCGGATCGGCGGCCGGCTGGCGACGGTCATCTACGCCGGTGTGGCGCCGGACTACGCTGGCCTTTACCAGATCAACGTCGAGATGCCGCCCGACCTGCCGGCGGGGGATCTCGAGATCGTCCTGATCAGTGGCGGCCCCATAGACCCGATTTCAAGTCCGCCGGGTGCATATCTGACAGTGGAGCAGTAGGCGTGGGGCAGGCGGTTCCGCCCAATGTTCATTTAGTTTTCGAGAGTGTAGGCCGCAGATGGGCGGCCCTGGCCGACGGAAGCCGGCCCTCCGCCTCCGGCGCGCCACATCACGGATACCACTCGCGCAGCCGGACGTCGATACCGGTACCGGCGAGAGCGTTCTTGAACACGTTGAGATCCGAGCCCCGGTAGTGGTACGGATAGACCACCTTGGGATGAAACGCCTTCACGGCTTCCGCCGCTTCCTCCGGAGTCATCGTGTAGGGCAGATTCATCGGAATGAAGGCAACGTCAATATTCCTCAGCGCCCGCATCTCGGGAGTGGCCTCGGTGTCGCCGGCAATGTAAATGCGCAGACCGCCGTAGGTCACTATGTATCCGTTGCCGTGGCCCTTCTCATGGAAGAGCGTGCCGGCCGAAGGGCCGCGCTTCATGTTGTAAGCCGGAATGGCGTCGAACCGCCAGGGGCCGACTTTCGTCGCGCTGTCGTTCCGAATCTCTCGCGCGGAAGGCATTTTGGCGACGGCATCCGGCGGCGCCAACACGACCGTACCGTCCTTGCTCAGCTCGGAGATCTTTGCCGGGTCGAAGTGATCGCCGTGGGTGTGCGTGATCAGAATGATGTCCGCCTTGGGGAAACCGGAGTAGTCGCCCTGGCCGACGGGGTCGACCAAGATCGTCTGGCCGCCGGCTTGGATCGCGAACGTGGCGTGCGCAATCGGCGTGATCGTCAGTGTCCCCTCCGAGGTTTGAAACTCGTCGGCCGCGACGCCGGGCAATGCGACCGCGAGTAGGACGAATAGTGTTGCTAGCACTCTCATGATCGGCCATTCTAGCGCCTGCTGCGTTTGAAAAGGAAATCGGAGGAGCTTCATGCACAGTCAATCGATCCGCCGTGGGGCAACTGGCTCGGTATCCATGTCTTGCCTCGGCGTCGGCGGAGCGTCCGTCTTTCGATCCTGCTCCCGGACATCGTAGTACCAATCCGCCAGACGCTCGGACTTTACGCCGGCGCAGTAAAGACCCTGAACCCAGAACCACGCCCACATCGTGGGGAACAATCCGGCCTGGCGCCAGCGGCGGTCCGAGACGTGGATCGGATCCTCGAGCAAGGCCAGCTTCCCGCGCCTTCGCAGTCGCTGGACGAACTCGTAGTCCTCGAGCACACGGTACGGCGGGAATCCGCCCAACTCCTCGAAGACCGTCCGGCGGCAGAAGATCCCGGAGTCGCCGTAGAGGATCCCCAAGCGCCGCCGCCAGCGGTTGATCGTCGTGAAAGCGAAAGCGGTGAAGTCGCCGCCGTCGTAGCGGATGTCGAAGTTGCCGCCGACGACCTCCGGACGGGCGGCCGCCGACCGGATACTGTCGAGTGCGCCCGCCTCGAGCCGCACATCGGCGTGGAGGAAGAGCAGCACGTCGCCCGTCGCCGCGGCCGCGCCGGCATTGAGTTGCACGCCGCGTCCGGGTTTGCAGGCAACGACCCGCGCCCGGCGGCGCGCCAGTTCGACAGTGCGGTCCGACGAGCCCCCGTCGGCGACGATAACCTCGGCCGCGCCCAGCGGCAGTACATTATCGAGCACCGGTCCGATGTTCCGTTCCTCGTTGAGCGTGGGGATGATGATGGAGACGGAAAGCGTCACCGGGCGAGTCAATTGCGCGGGCCGACTCTTTCCGTTCGTCCGGCGAGCGGCTTCAAGCTGGAACGACGACCGGCAGCTGTTTGAGATCAATCTGCAGGACGACCTCCTCTCCGGCTGCGTAATCACCCATGAGGGCAAGTCCTGCAACGAGACCATCCGCAACCATTACAGCTAGCAAACAGGGAGTTGCCATGGACATTGCTTATCTGACATTCATTCTCATCTTGTCTGTTTTCCTTGGTTTCGAGTTGATCCACAAGGTGCCCCGCAACCTTGCACACGCCGCTGATGTCA
>CAWELS010000042.1:0-195067 GCA_963809945.1 Bryobacterales bacterium
CAGGCACCTCTTCACCTCTTCATAGAGCGCCACGTCGGCCCGCCGGAACCGGTAGATCGACTGCTTCGGGTCGCCGACGATGAAGAGTTTGCCAGGCGCGGGCCGGACCTCCCGCCAGTTGTCGGCGTTCTCGTCGTTGGCCGCCAGCAGCAACAGGATCTCCGCCTGCAGCGGGTCGGTATCCTGAAATTCGTCGACAAAGAAGTGGGAGAAGTGCCGCTGGAGGTGACGCCGCACTTCGGCGTGATCGCGGACCAGGTCGCGCGCGCCGATCAGCAGGTCGAGGAAGTCGAGCTTTCCGGCGCGCTGCTTGGCCACTTCGTAGGCGTCGATCACCGGCCGCAGTTCATCCCGGAGCAGCGGCGCCAGGTCGGCGTCGCAGGCTCGCAGGAGGGTGTCCAGCTCGCCCTTGATCCCGTCGCGCCGGTCACGCACCTCCTCCACCAGCAGGCCCCGGCGGTAGCGTGCTCCGGGCCTTCCCCGCCACGTCCAATGACGGCCGCGCGCGAGGTCTCGCAGTGCCGCTTCGAGCGCGTCGTGATTGCGGCCCCGGCCCTGTTCGCGGAGCCTCTGTTCGGCAACGAACCCTTCGATTTCCGCCATGCTGCGGGCGAGGAACGCCCGTGGTTTGTCCGGTCGGCCGGTAAGCTCGACCAACTCCCCCAGCCGACTCATCACACCATCGATCCTGGCGTCCCGTTCAAACGGATCGCGCCGCCAGGCGGCGTCGTAGTCGCGGTGCTCGACCAGCGTCTCGACGGCCGAGCGCAGCATGGCGCGCGGCCCCCCGCCTCCCGGCGAGGACGACCGGCGATGGAGCACCCGCCGCACGCCTTCCGGCGGCGAGGAAAGTACCGTCTCGAACCAGCGCTCGAAGGCGGCATCGAGCAGCGCCCGCGCATCGTCCTCCGCCGCCATGTCGAACAGCGGGTCGACGCCGGACTCCACTGGCCGCTCCCGCAACAGGTCCGCGCAGAAGGAGTGGATCGTGCCCAGCCGGGCGAGTTCCAGGTGCTCCAGCGCGCCGTCGAATCGCTTCCGTTCGGCCTCGTCGAGCCGCTCGTCCGCGCGCGCCTTCTCGATCTCCGACCGCAGCCGCAGCTTCAGCTCGCCAGCGGCCTTCTCCGTGAACGTGACCGCGACCATGCGATCGAGCGTCGCCCGCCCGGTCCGCAACAGGGCCACCATGCGCGACACGAGCGCCGTCGTCTTGCCCGTCCCGGCGGCCGCTTCAATGAACAGCGTCGCATCGAGGTCCTCGCGGATGCGCCGCCGGCTCTCCTCGTCTGGCAGAATCGGAGCCGCGCCGCCCGCCGCCATCAGGACAGCCCCCTGATCGCGACCAACGGCTCGAGCGGCCAGTAATCGGCCGGCTTGCGCCGTGTGCGCATCTCTTCATACGGACCGCAGATCACCTGGTAGTCGCAATACTCGCAGGCGCCGTGCTCGGGATAGGCGGGCAGGAAGCCGTTCTCGAGCGCCTGCCGTACCGTGCTCGCGACGGCCTCGGCGCGCGACCGGGCGGTGGCATTCAGCTCGACGTTCCGCTCCTCGAACCCGCCCGCTGCCGTGCAGTACCACAGCCGGCCCTTAGCCACGGCCGATTTGGGGAACAGCTTCTCCGCCGCCAGCGCGTAAAGCACCGGCTGTAGGATCTTCCCGCCAAAGATCACGTTGCCGCGGTCCGGCGCGGCGCGGCCGGTCTTGTGGTCGGTGACACGCAGGCACCTGTCCCGGCGGCACTCGACCAGGTCGATGGACCCGCGCAGCCGGATACCGCAATCGAGCGCCACCGGTTCGGGGGTCGACCGCTCGTCGCGCTCGGGCCCAAGCGGTAATCCGAACCCATGCTCGAACCGCCACGGGACAAAGCCGGACGAATCCTCGCTCATCCGGTTCAGCCACTCGCGCAGGTCCGCCCGAAGGTCGTCGATGCCGGCCTCCCAAACCCGCTCGATTGCTGGAGCCAGCTCTTCGCGGTGCTTGGCGGCAACACTGGCGATCACCTCGTCGAGGATGATGCGGCCCCACTCGATCCTGGCGGCGGTTACCGGCAGCAGATTCTCGGCCTGCAGGCGGCGGAACAGCTCGAATTGGATCTCGTGGATCAGCGCCCCGCGCTGCAAGGGGTCCATCTGGTCGATCGCCTCCGGCATCTCGCGGGGACCGAGGCGCTGGATGGCATAGAGAAAGAACTGATAGGGACAGACCGCCAGGTGCTGCAACGCCGTCGGCGAGTAGCTGCGGGCATCGAGCCGATGGGCGGCCAGCGCCTCCGCCGCCCGCGCGCCGGGTTCGACCAGCCCATCGGGAGGCGTCCAGCGCCGCAACCAGCGGCGCGCCCGGAAGCGCAGTGCCCGGCCGAGGTGCGGATTGGCCGTCACCAGGTAGCGGGCGGCGCCGGCGGCATCGCTTTCGTTGCGTCCGCGCAACGACTCGAGTAGCGCCAGGTCATGCTCGGCCTCGTCGATGGCATCGTCCGAGCGCGCCGGCGCCGGCCATCCGATGCGGGCCGTCGCCGCGGCTTCCGCGCGTTTGGCGAACTCCTCGAAATCCGGCAACCGGCCCTCGGCCGCCCGCAGCGCCTCCAGTCCGTAGAAAGACGGCACTCGCGGCCGCGCCTTCTCGAGATCGATCCGCGGATAGGAGAGGACCAGTTTCCGCGTTGCCGCTCCCACCGCGAGCCGCAGAGCGAACCGTTCGCGATTCACGCGGACGTCGTTGGTCGCGAGTCCCGCGGCCAGCTTGCGGCGAACCTCGTCGAGCAGGATCGGCTCCTCGCGGACGCTCTTCGGAAATAGCTTCTCGGCCAGACCGGGCACGAAGACGACATCGAAGGCCAACCCGCGCGCGGCTTCCGCGGGGGCGATGAAGATGCGGCCGTAGCGGCTCTTGGGCGGGGGCGTCGAGACCTCGAGCAGCCGCGCGGACAAAGCCACTCGGACTTCTTCGAGACCCACCGGTCCAACCTCGGCGAGCGGCGCCAACTCGCCCAGCACCCGCAGCACGTTCTCGGGGTGCCGTAGCGACCGGCTGGCGAGCGAGCCGAGCCGGTCCAGCCACTCGCCCCATTCGGCTCTCTCCGGCAGCGCGGCCAACTCGTCGAGCACCGGAAGCGCGTAGTCGCGGAGGCGCCCGAGCGCCTCGACCTGACGGCACAGGCGCTGGGCTTCGGGGCTTTCGTCGTCTTCGGTCCGCTCGAGCCGCAGTTGGAGGTTGCGTTGCAGGCCGTCCAGCCGCCGCTCCCAACGCTCGCGCCCGCCGATCACCGCCGCATCGATGAGCAGCTTCTCCCACTGTCGTGGGTGCTGCGGTTGTCGCGCTTCGGCCTCTTCGTTTGTGCCGTCGGCGGTCCCGGCATCGAGCGCCTCGGCGACCGGCTCGGGGACGAGTTCGTCGTCCGGCGCGATCCATCGCTCACCGGCCGGAGCACTGGGCGGCGGCGCGCCTGCCGCGGTGGGCTCCGGAACCTCGGCCAGCGACAGGTACTCGGCGAAGCGGCTCGCGGAGAGTCCGTCGGCGGCGCAGTGCAGCAGCGCGAGAAGGGCGCGGCCCGCCGGATCCGGCAGCACCGTCCCCCGGGCGAAGTGAGCGGGGATTCCGGCGCGCTCGAAGGCCTCCTGGAGATGCGGGCGGTACTCCTCGGGGGAACGCAGCAGAACGGCCATCCGGTCGAACGCCACGCCCTCCCGTGCGTACGCGAGTGCCTGGCGGGCGATCTCGACGCACTCCCGGCTCTCACCGGGCGCGGACAGCACCACCAGGTCGCCTTCGGGGGCGGACTCCCGCGGACGTGAGTCGCGAAACAGATGCGCCTGCGTATGGGCGATGGCCGGAGCAACCGTAACGCCACCCTCCCCCGGCACGTTTTCGAAGCCCGCTTCCCGGAGCCGCCGCCCGGTCTCCTCGTCGCCCGCGGCGCAAGTCGCGAGAACCTCCGCCGTCCGCCGCGCCAACGCACCGACGAGCGTTTGATCGGCGGACGTCCAGACAGGAACGTCGAGGAGCAATGTCGGGCAGGCTGGCCAATCGCCGTTCGCGGCGTCGATCCGCTCCGCCGCCAGGCGGAACAGCAGCGCGCGGTCCGCCAGTCCGGACTTCGCCAGGGCCTCGGCGTAGCGTTCGGCGATCAGCGCCAATTCGGGCGCGACCTCCCCGGCCGCGTCCGGCGCGACTCCGGCCAGCCGCAGCTCATCGATCACCGCGCTCACCGCTCGGGCGAACCCCGGCCTCCCGAACAACGGCGCATAGCGGCCGAGCCGCCCGTCCCGGCCGAGCTCATGCACGACCCGTGTGACCACGGCTTCGGAGACCAGTCGGGTGACCGGCACGAGCCCGGGCGCGGTATCGCGCTGAGCGGCGATCTCCGCGGCCAGGCGGCCGAGCGTGGTGCGCCGCCATCCGAACGTAGCCGGCGTGCTGCCGTCGCTCGCAATGCCGCGAACCAGTTCGTTGGCGGAGTCGGCGTTGGCGCCGACGATCAGAATCTGCTGCGTGGGGTGGAAGTGGCGCAGCCATGCCCGGGCCTGTTGGAGTCTTGCCGCCGCCGAGGGATAGACACAAAAGCTGGGCATGGCCGGTCTCCGCCTTTCGATTGTAAAACGCGGCCGCGCTCTGTTACAGGTTCCCGCGGGTACCGCCGATTCACGGGTATGGCCGCTGTCCCTATCCACGCGCCTCCCGAGGCCCTCGTGCCCGAGGGGCCGGAGTACGCCGGATTGCTGATCCGGGGCGCCGCCTACCTGCTCGACGGGTTGCTCGTCTTCTGGGCGATGGTGATCGCCGCCGTCCCGGTCACGCTGTTGCTCGACCTGCCGTCGGTGAGTGGCCTGCCGACCACGCTGTCCCGCGGCTTCTTCGTGATGAAGGTCTTCCTCGCAGTGGCGATCCTATCGAAGATCCTCGCCTGGCTTTACTTCACCCTGTGCGAGTCCTCTCACCTGCGAGGCACGCCCGGCAAGCGTATCCTGGGCCTCGCCGTGACCGATCTCGACGGCCGGCGCATCGGTTTCGGCAGGGCCAACAAGCGCTACTGGGCCAAGCTCCTCTCGGGCATCCTCTATCTGGGCTATCTGTCGATCCTGATCAATGACCGCCGTCAGGGCCTGCATGATCTCATCGCCGGAACGGTCGTCGTGCGCGAGTAGTCACCCGCTACCAGCCACCAGCTATTCCAAACCTATCTCTTTCAGAATCCGGTCCGCCTTGTAGACCTTCCGTAGCGCCTCCACAATCACCTGGCTCGCGACGTGTACGCTCCTGGCCCGCTCGTCGGTGTAGACGAACCGGTTGGGCAGGCTCTCTATGTTGCCGTCGAAGAGGATGCCGATCACCTCGCCCTTCGTGTTGATGGTCGGGCTGCCGGAATTGCCTCCATGGCTGTCGACGGTGGTGACGAAGTCGAACGGCGTGTCCATGTCGAGTGCGTCCTTGTTCTCGATCCAGCTCGGCGGCAATTGGTATGGATCCTTGCCGGTCGCCCGCTCGTAGACCCCACCGATCCGCGTCGTATACGGGACCGGCTGGCCGGCCTCATTCACGTAGCCCTTCACCGGGCCGTACGACATTCGCAGGGTGAAGGTGGCGTCCGGGTATTCGTCCCCGTCGTAGACGGCATAGCGGGCTTGCGCGACCTTCTCCTGGGCCACATCGAGCACCGCTTCTACCTTATCCTCGTACCGCTTGCGGGCCTCGCGGGCCGGAGCGTCAATGATCCGGGCCAGGCGAATCATTCCGTCATCGGAGTTCTTCACCGCCTCCAGGTCAGCGGCGAGTTGCTTGCGCACGGCCACCTCATCCAGGCGCGACGAGTCGACATAAGCGGCGGCTGCCTCCTCGGGCGTCCGGCCGGCAAGGATTTCCTTGACCACCGGATGACCGGCGCCCAACTCGTCCACCAGCAAGTGGAAGTGGGTTGCCAGCTCCACCTGCTGCAGTTCCTTGTGGATTGGCGCCGGGCTGAACATTTCCTGTTCCCGCGTGGGCAACGCCGAATCGACGAACTCCCGCATCCGGTCCGCGTCCGGCTTGGCCGTCTCGGTCGCGTAGCGCAACACGAGCCGCGCCTTCGCGAGCAGTTCGGACCCGCCCGTGCCGGCTGCCTCGAACAGGTAGTACTCTTTATAGAACTTCTTGTATTCTTTGTAGGCGGCCTCGACCTCCGACCAGAGGTCACCGTACTTTTCCCGAAGATCTGGATTCGCTAGCACGGCGGCTCGCAGATCCTTCTCCTCGGCACGCTTCCGCGCCATTAGCTCCTGGTCGCGAAGTCCGCTTAGAAAGCCGGCGTAGGCTTTCCGGCTGTTCTGGAACCCCAGCAGGTCGTCACGGACGATGCGGGCGTTGTCGGCGCTGGCCGCGGCGAATTTCTCCAGCACGTTAGAGTACCGCTCGTAGCGCTCCAGGCGCAGCGGATAGGTGTAGTCGCGGCCGAACTCGAGCGCCGCCATGGTGAGCAGGCGTCCGGTAGTGCCTGGATGCCCCGAGATGAAGGTCAACTCACCGTCTTTCACCCCTTCCCGGCTCCACTTGAGATAATTCTCGGTTTTGGCCGGCTTGCCGTCGGTATAGACCCGAAGCAGCGTGAAGTCCAGGCAGTAGCGGGGGTAGTTGAAGTTGTCCGGGTCACCGCCGAAGGCCGCGATCCGGGCCTCGGGCGCGAAGACGAGGCGGATGTCGGTATAGCGATCATACTGATAGAGGTTGTACCGGCCCCCGGAGAAGAACGTCTCGACGTCGCAGCGGTCGCCGCCGCCGGCGGAGCATTCGTTCTCGATGCGCGTCATCTCGGCCCGCTTCAACTGGTTGGCCTCGGCCGGATCGGTCCCCTCGGGCACCACGCCCTTCACCCGGTCGGTGACGTCGGTGATGCGGGTCAAGGACGTTGATCTCGAGGTCCGGGCAGGCCTTCTCGTCGGCCAAACTCCTTGGCGTAGAAGCCGTCTCTCATATAGTTGTGCTCGGCCGTGGTCAGCTTCTGGATACAGTCTGAGGCGACGTGGTGATTGGTGAAGACGAGCCCCTGCGGCGAGATAAACGACCCCGAGCCGTAGGGATACAGCCGGGTGGAGGACAGCCGGATGTGATCGAGAAACGCCTGGGTGACTTCGAAGCCGTACTTCGACTGGACCCGTTCCACCGGGAAATCGTTGAAGAGCCACAGGCCTTCGTCGGCCTGAACGGCAGGCGCCGCAATCATGCTTAGGACCACGAGCAACGCATGGAAACCGGTGCCGGGTCGCATCAAGGTTCTCATGATCTCAGTGTACTTCCCTCACATAGTCAAGGGGCGAATTCCGGAGATCCACCGGCGAGCGGCACGGTTCCCGAACGGCGGAATCGAGCTTGACCGAGAGTCTTGGCGGCTAATTTTCTTTCGTCTGTAAGCGATTGATATGTAGGTAGTTATCATTGATGTTCACAAATTCCACATTTCACATCCAAATGGCCGTGTGCGATACTAAGTTACAGAAAGCTTTACCTTTAGCATGACGCAGTTGGAAGAGGCAATCGCGCGTTACCACCGGCTCCTGACGAGCGACAAATATCGGGATTTGGGCTGGGCCGAGGCACTCGAAGAGGAGATGCGGCACCGCAATCTCTCGGGCGGAAACCGTTCCATCTTGCCGGTACTCCGGCCTCATTTCATCACCCGGCGCCAGTACAACAGCCTCACCAAGGCGAGTGAGTCGCTGTTGTCGGCGATCGACCGGGTCAAGAAGATCGCCCTCTCGACGCCGACACTGCTGGCCCGTATGGAGTTGCTGCCGGCGGAGAAGATGCTGGCCTCGGTGGACCCCGGCTACCCGTTTTCCGAGGTGACCTCGCGGCTGAACACGCAGATCAACAACGGTTCGCTGTACTTCAAGCAGTTCAACGTTGGCGCTCCCACCGGCGCCGCCTCGGGCGAGGCACTAGCCGACCTGTTCTTTCAGAGTCCGCTCCTCAAGGAGTTCCGCAAGCGCTACAAGTTGACCAAAACGGGCGGTGTCAGACACCTCTTGAGCGCCCTGCTCGAGGCGTACAACCTTTTTGGAGACAAGCGTTTTCCCCGAATCGCGATCCTCGAGTTCCGCCAGCAGTTCCAGCCGTCGCACTCCGGCGAATACCTGCTGCTCGCCGAGTATTTTCGCCGGGAGGGCTATCCCACCGAAGTGGTGGCCCCGGACCAGCTCGAGTACCGCGGCGGCCAGCTCCGGGCGGGCGATTTCGCCATCGATCTCATCTACCGCAAGCTCACCGTGCAGGAGTTCCTGGTTCGGTTTGACCTCACGCACCCGCTCGTACGCGCCTACAAGGATGGTGCGGTGTGTGTTGTCAACAGCTTCCGGGCGGAACTGGCGCACAAGAAAGCCATCTTCGATCTCCTGACCGACGACGCCGTCACGGCGAAGTTTCCGGCCGCCGAACGGAAGGCCATCCGGCAGCACATCCCTTGGACCCGTGTCGTCGCGACCGCCAAGACGACTTACCGCAACGAAACCATCGACCTGCCCGAGTTCATCTTCCGGCACCGCGAGAACCTCGTCCTGATGCCGAACGACGTCGGGACCGACCAGCACTCCGTTGCCGGCTGGGAAACCGATCAGGCTGGCTGGAACCGAGCCCTGAGGACCGCCCTTCGCAACTCTTACGTCGTCCAGGAGCGGGTCGAGCCGAAAGTCTTCACCTTCCCCCTGCTGCAGTTCGGCTCCCTCGAAATGCGGGATATGGCGGTGGACGTCCAACCGCACGTTTACCTCGGCAAGGTTCATGGTTGTTCGAGCTGGCTGAGCGATGCGAGCGGGGCCTCCTTCTCGACGCTGACCGGCCTGGCGCCGACTTTCATTCTGGAAAGCAGATAGGACCGCGAGACGGGCCGCAGGGCGCATCGAACGTCGTAATTGAAGGCCGGGCTCTCGCGGCGTGTGACGGATCGCCGTCAAATCGCATCCCTGGCTATTAGGACAAACGATGGCGAAGCTCTCCGACCTCAAATTCAGCTACCGGCTCTACATGAAGGGCTACATCTACCGGTGCCACGACTGGCGACCCGGAGCCGTTCTCCGCAAGCCGCTCAGCGAGGCGAAGATCGCCTGTGTCTCGACGGCTTCGTTCTTCCTGCCGGAACAGGAACCGTTCGATGAATGCGTCCGGGGAGGCGACTTCTCCTACCGTGAGATTCCCGCCGGCGCCAACCTGGCGAGCATGGGCCTGTCGCACCGCAGCGACGCCTTCGACGAGAAGGGGCTGCTGGCCGACCACAACCTGGCGATGCCGGTGGACCGATTGCGGGAGATGGCCGAAGCGGGCGAAATCGGAGCGGTGGCCGAGCGGCACTACAGCTTCCAGGGATCGATCCCCGCGCCGGGCCGCCTCATCAAGAAGACCGCGCCGGAGGTGGCCGCCAAGCTCGTCGAGGCGGGGGTCGATGGCGTCATTCTGACACCCGTTTGACCGCTCTGCCATCAGTCGGTCGGACTGATCCAGAGTGTGATTGAGAAGGCCGGCGTGCCGACGGTCTCGACGTCGGTACTCAGGGCGATCACCGAGAAGGTGAAGCCGCCGCGGGTCCTGTTCCTCGACCGTCCGCTCGGCTACCCGCTGGGCGAGCCGAATAACCCGGACCTGCAGAAAGCCATTCTGCGGCGGGCGCTGGCGATGCTCTCCACTGAAACCGGCGAGCTGTTGGTCGAGGAGTTCACCGGCGAGGGGTCATGAGGGTCGCGGTAAAGCAAGAAGAGCGGACTGAGGCTCCACGCCCGCTATAGCGCGCCTTCCAAGGGGTCAGCACCCTGGCGATTCAGTCCTGGGGCCAGTTGGGAGTCGCGGCCGCTTCAAAGTAGCGGTACGACGGCGATTGGTCGGCTGAGATCCGGTCGTCGGAGGAGTATTCCTCCTGGTTCCCCGACTCCCGGCCGATCAATATGAAGTCGCGGCAGTGACGGCGCCGGCGCTTCACGCCAATCGCATTCCGCAACACGATTCGTCTACGCGAAGAGTTTCTGCGCATGAATCAGGCTCCTCCGAACATCGACGCCATTCGGGCACTGGACGCTGCAGGCGTCGCATTCACTGCAGCGGGCTTGCCGTGCCCCGGCAGGCTGTTCCAGATAACACTCGCGGGCCATGGCGAACTGGCCGTAGCCTTCAGCGTACATGAGATGCCGCAGCGTGTCAGCCACTCGGACGCCTTTTTCGCAAACACCCGAGCAAGTGCCGCACCCGCGGCAGTACCGCGGCCCGATCCGTTCCGTTTCCAGAGCCAGGAGCGTCTCCTCGTCCGCCGTTAGCGGCTCGGACATGGCCCGCACGTCCTCCTCGAGCTCCTGGAAATCAGTCATGCCGATGATAGCCGTGTCCACTGACTCGTTGCGAAGCGTCCATTTGAGCGCGGCCAACATGGCATTGGGCTGCTGCAATCGCGCGGTCAGCTCGTCGGGGTTGCGCCCGTAGAGGCGATCCCCGCGGCGGATCCTCGCATAACCGCCGGCCATCACCTTCATGGCGACGATCCCCAGGCCCTGCTCGCGGGCCCCCCGGATCGCATCACCGACATCCGGCGGCAAAGTGAAATTGTAGCTCAACAGAGCCACGTCCATACAGCCCAATTTGACGACGTGGTCAAGCATCTGCGCCATGTTGAAGTGGAAGCTGACGCCGCGGAATCTGGCCTTGCCGCTCTCGACCGCGATCCGCTGCGCTTCAAGCAGTTCATCGGTCAGCGCTTCCGGCGAATTCCGGCTGTGGAGGAACCAGATATCGACGTGATCCGTGCCGAGTTCGGCCAGGCTGGTGTCCAGCTCCTCGAGGACCTCCGCCTTGGTTGCTCCCGGCGCTTTCGTGGCCAAAACCACCTGATCGCGCTTCGAGCCGAGGGCGGCGCCGACCATGCGCTCGTTGTTGCCGCGCTGGTAGGCGCGGGCGGTGTCGATGTAGTTGATGCCGAGCTCGACGGCGTGCTCGACCACCACCGGGTCGGAGGCCAGCATGCAGCCGAAGCCGAGTGTGCTGACCTTGAGGCCCGTAGAGCCGAGCTTCCGGAACTCGATCTTCGGGCCGGGATCCTCGGCCTGGGCACCGAGTCCGGCGGCGGGGAAGGCCAAGCCGGCAGCCAGGAAGTTGCGGCGCGAGGAAGGGTGCTTCATGACTACCCCAAAAGGATACTATAAGATCCGATGCTCGTGTTCCGGACGGGCGCTCAATTGGATTGCCGTTGGCGGGACCAGCCGCGGATACGCCGGATATCGCCGTCCGGGAGGCAGAGGAATTCGAGGAACTCCTGGTGCCGGTCGGGAGCCGTGCGCTCGAAGTCCACGTGCCAGCGGTGGCGGTCCCGCTCATCGAAGCCGGCGGCCTCGAGCAGCGCGACCCAGCGGTCCGCGTTCATCACCCCAACGCGGCTGACGAGGTCCCATCTCTCGAGCAGGCCCAGGATCAGCCGTTGCTGATTCCGGAGGCGCCGGATGTCGCCGTTCAACTCGACGAGTCGCTTTTCGAGCGCTGCGGTCAAGCCCTCATCCGAGCCGGTCATCGATCCGCGGATCTGGTCGAGCGGCAGTCCGGCTTCGCGATAGACGCGGATCTGCTCGAGGCGGCGGACGTCGTCCTCGGAATACTGCCGGTAGCCGGCGCGGTTTCTGGCCGAGGGCCGCAGGAGACCGATCCGGTCGTAGTAGAGCAGCGTGCTCCGCGACAGCCCGAATTTGCGGCCGAGTTGTCCGACCGTGTACATAGCGTCCAGTCTATCCGGCATTCTGCCTCGGACGACGGCCGTTGGGCGGCGTGCTCCGACTTACTCCGGGCTCGGATAAACGCGGATGATGCGGACCGGCGTGGACGGCTCGATCGGGAGGCCCGCCACGCCGGCGGGGATGCGCCACAGTTCGCCCTCGCGGAAGGGCTTGCCGAAGATCGAGCCGGCGCCGGCGACGATCACCATCAGCTCGTAGGACGGTCCCACCGGATCGTACGCCGCCGGGGTGTCGAACTCGAGGAGGTCGGCGACGAAGTATTCGCAGGCCGCCAGGCGCCGTCCGCCGCCGGGCAGTGACTGGGCGGGCGTTGCGCCGGGATGCGGTTCCCCCGACGCCACCCGGACGCCCGCGTCGATGTGCAGATCGCGGGAACGGCCGTAGTCGTAGAGACGGAACGTGGTATCGGAGTTCTGCTGGATCTCGCACACGACGAGGTCGGGGCCGATAGCATGGACGGTGTTGGCCGGGACAAAGTAAGTCTCGCCGGCGGCGACGGGCTTCCAATCGAGCAGGCGCTCGATCTCGCCGGAGAGCGCGGCCTCCCGAATCCGCTCCCTCGGGGTGGGTTCCTTGAAACCGAGACCGAGGTGGGCGTTTGGACCGGCGCGCAGGATGTGCCACATCTCGCTTTTGCCGTTAGGCAGCCCGGCGGCGCGCGCCTGTTTGTCGTTCGGATGCACCTGGATCGACAGGCGCTCGGTGGTGAAGAGGAATTTTACCAGAATCGGATCGGCCGGGAACCAGACCTCGCCGATTCTGCGGTCCGGGTCGGGGAACCACGGAGCCAGCTTCATGGCTCCCCAGACCCGTTCCACAAATCTAGGTTCCAGACGAACCGGAACGCCCATCACGCGAGCAAGCCTTCGACGAATTTCTGGATCCGGTCGAAGCCCTTCTCCAGATTCTCCATCGAAGCCGCGTAGGAGATGCGGATGTGCTTGTTGGTGCCGAACGCCTCGCCGGGTACGGCGGCGACGTGGCGCTTCCTGCAGGAGCTTCTCGGCAAAGTCCATCGAGCAGTTGATGCCGTTCCTGCCGAAGACGACGCTGACGTTGGGATAGGCGTAGAAGGCGCCGCCGGGGGCGGTCATGGTGAGGCCCTTGATGCCGTTGACGCGCTCGATGACGTAGGCGCGGCGGCGGCGATACTCCTCGAGCATCTCGCCGACGGCGTCCTGCGGGCCGCGCAGCGCCTCCACGGCGGCCTTCTGCGCGATCGAAGTGGGGTTCGACGTCGAGTGGCTCTGGAGCTTCTGCGCCGCCGAGATAACCTCCTTCGGGGCGAGACCGAAGCCGATGCGCCAGCCGGTCATCGAGTAGGTCTTCGACAGCGACCCGAGCACGACCACGTTGTCCTTGGCGCCCGGCTCGCCGGCCACCGAATAGGGCTCGCCCGAGTAGACGAACTTGTCGTAGCACTCGTCGGTGAGCAGCCAGACGTTGCGGTCGACGGCGATCTTGAGGATCTTACGGAACTCGTCGTTGTCGAGCACGGCGCCGGAGGGGTTGGACGGCGAGTTGATGAGAATGATCTTGGTCTTGTCGGTGACGTACGGCTCGATCATGTCCGCGGTGAGGGTGAAGCCCTTGGCCTCGTCGGTCTCGACAAAGACGATCTTGGCGCCGGTGTAGGCGACAGCGTCCTTGTAGGTCACCCAGTAGGGCACCGGAATGATGCACTCGTCGCCGGGATTGAGCAGGACCTGGGTGCAGTTGAACAGGGTGTGCTTGCCGCCGACGTTCACCATGCACTCGGCCGCGGTGTAGCTGGTCCCGTACTCCTGCGCATGTTTTTCGCAGATGGCATTCTTGAGCTCGGGAATGCCGCCGGCCTGGGTGTACTTGGTGAAGTTCTCCTGGATAGCCCGGATGCCGGCCGCCTTGATGTTCTCGGGGGTCGGGAAATCGGGCTCGCCGGCGCCGAAACCGATCACATCGATGCCTTCGGCCTTGAGACGTTTCGCCTCGGCGGATCTACCTTCATCGTGGCGGACATGCTGATCAGATTCACCCGGTCCGCAAGTCCGGGATTCGATTGCGTGGTTTGCACTGCTATGCTCCTTGGACCTTCATTCTCAATCTCGCTTCGACCGTGGGAGGTACCAGTCCGGAGACGCTTCCACCCAGCGCGGCCACTTGTTTCACCAGGCGGGAACTGATGAACGAGTAGGCCTCGCCGGCCATCAGGAAGACGGTCTCGATCTCCGGGCCCAAGCGCCGGTTCATGAGGGCCATCTGCAGCTCGTACTCGTAGTCGGAGATCGCCCGGATGCCCCGCAGCAGGACCGATGCACCTTTGCGCGCCGCGTACTCCACCAGCAGGCCGTCAAAGCAATCGATCTCCACGTTGGGGTAGCCGAGACTGTCTAGCGCCTCGGCGATCATCTCCTGGCGCTCGCCGACGCTGAACAGCGGCTGCTTGCCCTCATTCCGCAGGACGGCGATGATCAGGGTATCGAACAGGTGCGTCGATCGCGCGATCATGTCCAGATGCCCGTTGGTGAACGGGTCGAAGGAACCTGGATAGATTGCGGTTACGTGCGCTGGTTTGCCGGACACCGTGATTGTCGTCGCTCCTGACGGATCAGACTTGATTGTATCGGACCGGAGTCTCCTCAGGCACGTTCCGGAGCAAGATCGAGGGCTCCAATCCGTACTAGAAATGGATCGGGAGGAACCAGATGCTCATTGTGACAGCGACGACGCTCCAGGGAAAGAACGTCAAGGAGTACCTCGGCCTCGTTTCCGGCGAGGCGATTCTCGGGGCGAATATTTTCAAGGACTTCTTCGCGGGCATCCGCGACATCGTCGGCGGCCGCTCGGCGGCCTACGAGGGCGAGCTACGCAAGGCCAAGGACCTCGCCATCGCCGAGATGATCCAGCAGGCGCAGCAGATGGGCGCCAACGCCGTGATCGCCGTTGATCTGGACTACGAGACGATCGGGAACCAGGGCTCCAACATGCTCATGGTCTCGGCCAGCGGCACGGCGGTGGTGACGGACTAGGGGACAACCGCGGCTCAGGCGAGCTCGACCCGCACGGAGCGGGCGCGCAGCTTCTCGAGGTCATCCTTGTTCACGACCTCGCCGACGATGTTGACGTTGCTCGCGGCCCGGCACTCGTCGTCTTCGCTGGCCGGCGTCGGGCCCCAGAACAGGCAGAGGCACTGACCGGCCGTCCAGAAGGCGACCGTGCCCGGCTCCACCACGTCGGCGGCGTCGGGCTCCTCACCCGCCCGCACGGGCGCCGAGAAGTAAAACTCCTGGCCCCAGTAGCTGCCGGACCCCTCGAACGGCAGCGCCTCCAGAACCTTGCGCGCCGTCGGTGTGTCGCGCAGCTCTGCTTCGATCGTGATATCGCCGATGATGAAGTTTACACTGGCCATGACTATGAGACCTCCCGGTGGGCTGTGTGCGGGGCACACCGCCAGGACGATATTGTATTCTTTTCCGGTGTGTGGGCGGGCTGGACCCCGGATTTCTTGACACCTCCTTCGGTCACGGCTCGTTGTGAGCGTACGGCCGAGTGCGAGCCGTGACCGGAGGGAGCGGTTGGGTCACGGGGGCCGCAATGCTCGACGTGTCCCGAGGGTCCACCATCGGGAGGGAAGCGACGGGCGGTGGAACCCGCTACACCGCCGACAGCGCCGCCGTCTCAACCTCATCGAGGGACTCGACCCGTGCGCCCGGCCGGACGACGAGCAGGGTCAGGTCGTCTTGTTGCGGCTCCTCACGCACGAAGTGCCGGACATGGGCGAGGATCGTATCGCGGAGGTCGGTCGCGTTCTGGTGGCTATTCTCGCGGATGATCGCCGCCAAGCGCTCTTCGCCGAACTCCTCTCCGTGGGCGTTTTCCGCCTCGACGACGCCGTCGGAGTAGATCACCAGCACATCACCGGGCCGGAGCTCCACTTCTCCCTGCCGGTACTGCGCCTGCGGGATCACGCCCAACACCGGACCGCCTTCCTCGAGCCGCTCGAGTTCGGTACCCCCAGCCCGCAGGACGAAGGGTGCCAAGTGGCCCGCGTTGACATACCAGAGGCGCTGCTGGCCGGGCGAGTAGTGGCACCAGAACATCGTGACAAAGCGCTCGACGGCGGTACTGGTAAAGATCAGCTCGTTGAGCCGCCTGGAGGCGGCTTCGAGGTCGTGTCCGTCCGCCCCGGTGCGAACAGCCCCGTGCAGAAGTCCCATCAGGAGAGCGGCCGGCAGTCCCTTGCCCGAGACGTCGCCCAGAATGATGGCGACGCGATCGTCGGAGAGTTGGAAGACGTCGTAGAGATCGCCGCCGATCTGCCAGGCCGGGTGGCAGATGGCCGATATATCGAGGGAGTCCGGCGAGGGGAACGTAGTGGGCAGCAGGTCCTGTTGGACGTTCCGGGCGAGGAGGAGCTGCTGCTCGAGCTGCTTGCCACGGACGTAGTTACGGAACCGGAGACCGATGACAGCCATGGAGGCGAGCAACGCGATGGCGGCGGAGATCTGGATGATCATCGCCTGGCGGAGCCCGCCGAACTCCGGTCCGACAGCGTCCCAGTAGAGAGCCGTTTCGACGAACAGCGGACGCCGCGGGACGGGTGCGGCTGTACCTGACGTCGCCGGCGGCACTGTTTCGCCGGGTGCGGGGGGGCGGCGGAAGAAACGGATCCGCAGGGGGCGCAGTGAGACCAGAACGGTCCCTTTCGCGGGCGTCTCGATTACCTTGGCAATCCGCTCGCCAGACAGCAGGGCGGCCACGTCCTGGGGGGTGCAGGGCGGGGCGGACGGATCTCCGGCCGAAAGTAGGACTTCACCGCGAAGGTCCAGAATCCGGATCCAGGCGATCTCGTCCCGCCTCTCATCGAGAACCGTCTCGATGACGGGCTTGAGGTCGTCGACGGTGTGGACATCAAACTCCTGCGCGGTCTGCAGCAGCAGGCCGAGCTGCCGGGCCGTGTCGCGAAACAGCTCCTCCTCAATCAGCCGCTGGGAGACAAAGCGATAGCTTCGCACGGACTGGACGAGGAGCAAGCTGCCGACCAGCCCGCCGACGACGAGCAGCACCTTAAACAGAAAGTACCGTGGAATCCTGACTTCCGCCATGTCAGAGGATGGACACGCTTCGCCCTTCCTATTGATTGTAGGCGGTTAAAGGGCGTGGAGGGGTTACCAGCGCCGGATTGGGCGGCGCGGGGAGGGTGTTCCGGCTCTCAGCCAGGTACGGCGGGCGGCGGCAAAACGCACCTCGGCCGGGGTTGGTGGCTGGCGGGTGGATTTTCGGCGGGCGATTTTACCCCCGCGGTTGCTCCGGGACCGGGTGTTTGGCGATCATCTGCTCGACCCAGGCGTCCATGTCCGCCATCGAGGCCGCCGGCGGCGGCATATCGTCGATGTTGTTGGCGATTTGTTGGGTTCGTTTGTACACTTTTGCGAAGTCCACCAGGCAGGGCAACCGGTGGCCGGTGGTTTCGGTGAAGGTTTCGCGCGGGACGCTCGCTGTTTGCAGGGCCTTCAGCTCGCGGAGGGCGCGGTGGAAGGTGCGTTCGTTGCTGGCGCGATAGCGGGCGTAGCGGTCCATTTTGGCGTCGCAGCGTTCGTCTGCGAGAGGATCGGTTTCCCCGTCGAACATCTGGGCTTCGAGCTTGTCGATGCGGCGGAGGTTCCAAGCCGCGCGCACCATCTCATTGAAGAGGATCCATTCGACGGGATCGTTGGGGGCCACCTTGGCTTGCAGGCTGTCGTGGAAGGTTTGCCACTCCTCGCGCTCGTCGGCGTGGACGACGAGACGGTTGCTGCGGAGCCCGTGCTTGAGCGCGTTGCGCTTGGCGCGCTCCTTGCCGCTTTCGGTTTTGGGACCGGTCGATTGCTGGGCATTGGCGCGATTGGCCGCCATCTTGGCCGCGGATGCAGACATAGTTTGATTCCTCGCTGTCGTTTGGATTCACCGGCCGGACGAGCGTCCGTTGGTGTGGGTCGGGGCGCCGGCTCCGGCTTGAGCGGAGCGGGTCCCACCTCTATTGTGTCGGACGGCGTCGAGGAAATAGGCGGGGAATGAAGGTAAGTCGCTGCGGTAGTTATAGATAGCAGGTTGTGACTGGCTTTGTCGGATGTAGCGTTTTTGGAGGTGGAAGGAGCGTTGGGCGGATTTACCGCAGAGCCGCAGAGGGCGCCGAGGAGGGATGTGGTGGGGCTGGGCCTTACGAGCTGGATTCCGGGCTCGGCGAGGGACGGGACGCTCCGTCCCACCCGCGTTCCTCGGAAAATCGGTCGGGAGACGAAACTGTTGATTCTACGTGGCTTGGATAGCGGCTGGTGAGGGGCTTGCCGCCGAAGCCCGCGAAAGGGCTGGCCGGACCTCAAGCAACAGATTGATTCCAGAGCGGTTATCAAGAATGCGCCTGGGACGGTTCAGGCTGACCCGTTAGCACCGATGTAGCGTTTTTGGAGGTGGAAGGAGCGTTGGGGCGGATTTACCGCAGAGCCGCAGAGGGCGCCGAGGAGGGATGTGGTGGGGCTGGGCCTTACGAGCTGGATTCCGGGCTCGGCGAGGGACGGGACGCTCCGTCCCACCCGCGTTCCTCGGAAAATCGGTCGGGAGACGAAACTGTTGATTCTACGTGGCTTGGATAGCGGCTGGTGAGGGGCTTGCCGCCGAAGCCCGCGAAAGGGCTGGCCGGACCTCAAGCAACAGATTGATTCCAGAGCGGTTATCAAGAATGCGCCTGGGACGGTTCAGGCTGACCCGTTAGCACACCCGTTAGCACGGCACCCAGGCTGACCCGTTAGCACCGACCCGTTTAGCCTCGTTTAGCCTGATCGGGGGGACACTGCTACGGCAGTTGAATCGAGCGCTCCGCAAAAGGGGCCGCAGTGTCCCCGCGCTGTTCGTGTTTCGCGGGTGTGTCGGTGCATGCCGACGTTCACTCAACGACCGGCGCCAGCGCTGAGTCGATCACGCGCTGATCGGCTGTGAGTAGTTTCAAACGATGGACGCGCGCCGTGGCGACGATTGTTCGGTCGGCGGGGTCGCGGAGCGCTGGGCCGACCGCCGCGACTTCAGCGGCGATCTCTGTCGTCAGAGGGAGAATCGAGAAGGTCGGATTGTGCTCGATCTCATCGAGGAGTTCGTCGACGCCGGCGCGGATCCGGTGCCGGCCAGAGCTCAGCAGGACGGCAATCTCCAGTAGCGTGATGGCGCTGACACCGACCGGCTCGCTCTGCCGCACGGCTTGACGCAATACGCGCGCCTGATGGCGGGAGAGCTTCTTCGGCTCAGACAGCCACCAGACCAGGATGTGGGTGTCGAGCAGGTAGCGAGTCACCGACTTACTCTTCGCGCAAGATGTCCCAGATATCGGAGGTGTCCGCGTTGGCGATGTCTCCCACGATCTGCACCTTGCCTGACCACGACCCCTCGGGCGACTTCCAAACCCGCTTCCGGGCCGGCTTCACAACCGCCACCGGACGGCCGCGCTTGGTCACCGTGATCGTACCGCCCTCGCCATCGATCTCGTCCAGCATGGCGAGGCATCTGGCTTTGAACTCCGTCGCCGTTACTAGTCGATCCTTCATGGCTTCAGAATAGCAGTTCTGGTCATCTGACCATTCTGTGCGAACGGTGAGGGGGTGAATAAATCCGGCAAACAGGATCTGCGGGGCCGGGTGGCCTGTGGGAACGGCAGGGAACACGGTGGGCACGATTCCGGATCTTTCGCCGCTCGAGGTGACCGCTTTCGGACTGAACCCACGGGCTCGGCATCAGTTTCGATGGGGGGGACACTGCTGCGGGAGGTTTGGGGTGGGACCCGTAGAAGGAGGCCGCAATGTCCCCGCGGGGTTCTGGAGTCGGGGGTCACCGGATCGGTTCGGTCCCCTCACTAAGGATCGCCAGATAGGCATCGTAGACGAACAGTCGGTGACGCTGCCGTCCGGTGATCTCGCGGAGGATGCCCAACTGACGCATGTGGTCGAGCGACTTCGCTACGGTCGGCGCGGAGATGCCGATGCTCGTAGCGGCGCTGGGAATCGACACGATGGGATTCCGCTGCATGTGCTCGAATACCCGCAGCGCGGAAGTAGCCGGACGGCCCAGGCCCTCGATCTGACGCCGGTGCTCCTCGAACAGGGCCAGCGTCCGGCGGGCGGCGGCGGCGGCTTGCTCGGCGGTGTCGCGGACGCCCTCAAGGAAGAAGTCGAGCCAGACCTCCCAGTCCCCTTTGCGCTCGCACGCGGTCCAGGAGATCGTAGTAGAGCTGGCGGTGTTGTTTGAAGTAGAGGCTCAGGTACAGGAGCGGCTCCCGGAGCGCCCCGGCGTGCGCAGAGCAGGAACGTGATCAGCAGCCGGCCCAGACGGCCGTTGCCGTCGAGGAACGGGTGGATCGTCTCGAACTGGACGTGCGACCAGTCCGGCCTTGATGAGCAGGCGGGAGGCCGGCGGCTCCTCATGCAGGAATCGCTCGAGGGCGCTCATGCAGTCGGAAACAGCTCCGGCGGCGGCGGCACGAAAGCGGCAGTGCCGGGGCGCGTACCACCGATCCAGTTCTGGCTGCGGCGGAACTCGCCGGGTTGCTTGTCGCTCCCGCGGCCCTTCAGAAAGGAGCACCTCGTGGATCTCGCGGATGAGCCGGGACGACAGCGGGAAGCCTCCGTCAGCCGATCCAAACCATGGTCCAGCGCCGCGACATAGTTCGAGACTTCCGGGACGTCGTCGAGCGGGAGCGCCGGGCGCCTCGTCGATTCTCGAACAGCAGCAGGTCGGAGAGCGATGACTGCGTGCCTTCGATCTGCGAGGAGAGCACGGCCTCCTTGCGCACGTAGGCGTAGAGGAAGAGGGACAGGTCGGGAAGAGCGCGAGGCCAAGCCGTCGAGCCGGCCGAGAGACTGATTCGCCTGCTCCAGGAGCCGCTGGACGGCGTCCAAGCGCACCGGCGGATCGGGTGGGAGCGGCGGCGGCACGAATGCCCGGACGCTTTCGTCGCCGTAGGACTTCACAATATACCGGCCCAATCGCGAGCTCTGACCCTTTGCTGCAGACACGATATCCTTTCGTTAGATTTCTCTTAACGAAAGGATATCCTATTTTTGTTTCGTTAGCGAGCGGCATGGAAGAGGCGGCAGGCGGCGGACCGGGGCACGGATCCCAGGTGCTCAGGTGGTGCGGATCACTTCCACCCGGGTTCGCGATTCCAGGTGGTAGAGATCCGCCCGGCGGTCGCGTAGCGTTCGCACGCTGCCCATCTCGCGCGCGTGCTCCAGTGAGCTCAGATCCAGGTCGCTGATCACCACCGTCTCGCTGTTCGGATCCGCCTTCGCCGCGATGGCATCCGTGGGGAACGGGAAGTCGCTCGGGCGTGCAGATGGCAGCCTGTCCGTAGTTGATCAGGAAGTTGTCCACCTGCGGCAGGTTGCCCACGTTGCCGGCCATCACCACGTAGATGAAGTTCTCCACCGCCCGCGCCTGTGCGCGTGTAGCGCACGCGCAGGTATGCCTTGCGCTCGTCGGTGCTGAAGGGAACGAAGACGATCTCGGCCCCGGCGAGCGTCAGCAGACGCGACCAGCTCCGGGAACTCCACGTCGTAGCAGACCACGATGGCGATCCGCGCGTATCCGGTGTCGAAGACCCGCAAGCCGTCGCCCGGCCGGATCCCGTATTCCTGCCGCTCGTTCGGGGTGATGTGCAGCTTCTCCTGCGGTAGACATTTCCGGAAGGGCTGAACAGGTGAGCGACGTTCTGGATGCCGTCGCTGGTCCGCACGGGGTGCGAGCCGCCGATGATGTGCAACCCCGAACGTTTCGCCATCTTCACGAACATCTCGGTGTAGCGATCGGTCATCCCCGCCAGTTCCTCGATCGCATCCACCGGTTTCATATCCGGGTCCAGCAGGCTGAACAACTGGACCGTGAACAGCTCCGGGAACAGCAGAAAATGGCAGTTGTACTGCTCCGCGGTATCCACGAAGAAGGACACCTGGTGCTCGAAGTCCTCCCAGGCGTTGACTCGCCGCATCTGGTATTGCGCCGCGCACACGCGAACCTTGCGCACGGGCCGCTTCATGGGTGCGGCGGCGATGTTCCGTCGCGTCGGCCGGTGCTCCGGGTTCAGCAGCTCCAGAAACGTGGCATAGTCCAGCGAGTGCTCGTCGCGCAGGTAGCCCATGTGGACTCCCCGCACCGCGTAGCCGGCTTTGAGGTGGGCGTTCAACGCCGGGTCCTCGAGCTCGCCGCGCACCACCTTGTCCACGTACTCCTCCGCGGTCAGCTTGCCCGCGAACCGCCAGTATCCCGGGATGCGGCCGCCGGCCACCATGCGCCGCAGGTTGAAACGGCGCAGAATCCGCTTCCGGGCCTCGTAGAGCATTCCCGAGATCCCCTGCCGCCGGTAGTCCGGATGGACGGCGATGTCGGCCCCGTACAGCGTATCGCCGCTCGGATCGTGGGTGCTGAAGGTGCCGTTGCCGGTGATCTCGCCGTAGGAATACCAGGGGGAATCCTCGTCCAGTACAACGATCAGCGTGCACGTATAGCCGACGATCTTCCCGCCGACTTCCGCCACCATCTGGCCCTCCGGGAAAGTCTCCAACTGGAGGCGGAACTGCCGCTCGTCGCACAGCATGTTCGGCGGAAAACCCGGATACGAGGCCCTCTGGCACTCGATGATGGCGGGAATATCCTCCAACCTTGTGCGGCGTATCCGCGCCCCCTTCCTGGGTCGCTTGCGAGGCTCGGGATTCGACTGGGATTGATCTGAAGCCATGGTTTGCGGTTCCAGCAGCAATCCGGCTATGCCGGAGGGCGATGATATCCCGAGTATATCAGCCGCGGTCTCTGCTTCTCTTTCGCGCAGCCGTTCCTGCCGGATGCCGAATGCCCGCGTGATACGCCTCGCAGAGATTTCGCCATTCCTCCCGAAAATGGGGAGAGGAACCGGGCGAATACGATCTTGTCGTCATGATCGGCGGCATAGCCGCAGGGCCCGTTGGCGTTTCGATCCGGTAGGGGGCGCGCCACCTCGCAGGCTACGCTTGCCGCCGGTGGCGGCGGGCTTGTGCGCGGGCGGCCAGGCCGCCGAGCCATCCGAGCACGCCGTCAAACGGGAGGTCGCCAATGGGGTTCCAGAAAAGGAATTGCCAGGCCGTGGGGCGGTTCAGGTGTGCGTAGAAGGTGTAGGCGAATCCGTGCTCGTGGAAGGTGGTGGGAAGATCACCGGGCCCCAGCGTGATGATTCTCAAGATTCCAAGGCCCCAGAGTATGGCAATGGCGCAAGCAGGCGATTTGATGAGCAGCCAGAACTTCATCGCCGCCCGTCCGCCATGTCCGTTGGTTGGGTCACGCAGAACGGTCCAGTAGCCGATACCGAGCGCGAGAAGAATAGCGAGAGCCCGCCCGGCCAGCGGGCGGACTGGATCGGCCGCATAAGCGGCGGGGTAAGGAGCGGGATAGAGAATATTCCAGACGTGCCCGTAGATGCTGAGCAACAACCAAGGAAGCCCCACGATGAGCCAGGGCTCTCCCAGGCGCAACTGCTGACGGAGTGCGTTCCAAACGATATTCAACACCGCGGAGGGCACTAGGGGACGTCTGATCAGCACATCAGCGAACTCAGTACCGTACTCCCGCTTCCATCGTCGAGGATACAAGCCGACCAATGCTGCCACAATCTTCGCTTTCAACCAGTTCATGCCGGGCGCAACCTTTCCAGGCCTATTGTTGCCACTCGCCTCATGCTCTTTAGTTGCTCTTCCAGACAGGCTGCGCCGGTGGCGGTCAAGCGATAGGGCCGCTGGCGCCCCACCGGGGCTTCCGGGGCAATCCAGCCTTTTTCCACCAGACGCGTGATCGCCGTGTAGAGCGTTCCAGGCCCCATCCGTTCCCCAACGATGCTATCGACATCGGCGAGAATCGCATAGCCGTGCTTCGGTCCGCCTGCAAGGCTCGACAGAATCAAGACCTCGGGATCAGATGCTGGACCAGACTGGGGCTTCCGAGCCATATTCGCAATTACGATATATCAAATTATTGAATAGAACGCAAGGGGGGACGTGGCAGAAAGCGGGACCGTAGCAGAAAATGATGCCGGCTTGGCCTTGAAGGCTCATATTCTCTATTCTTCTCGCAGGCTACGTGATGGGTCGAGGTGCGTTAGTCGGAGTGCGGGGAGGAGGCTGGCGGCGAGCCACCTTATTGGAATCGAGGTGGTACTGCCTTTCTCCGTGTGGGAGGGCAGATCGCACGGGAAACGGGACGCGCAGGACGCTTTCGTGGCGAACCCACGGGCTCGGCATCAGTTTCGATGGGGGGGACACAGCTGCGGCAGGTTGCAGGACCGTTCCGAATAGGAGGCCGCAATGTCCCCGCGGGGCTCTGGGGTCGGGGTCACCGGATCGGCTCCGTCCCCTCGCTCAGGAATCGCCCGCCGGGCATCAGGCGGTCGCATTCGAAGGTCGCGTTGCGGGGGACACCGCTGCGGGAGGGTCAGGGTGGGTGCGTAAAGGTAGCCCGCAATGTCCCCGGACGGGCGGGTGGGGGTTCGGTGGTTGGAAGAAGATCGATACTGGCAGGCGAAAACGCCGGCCCCACTCTCTTTACGGTGCAGTGGCGATGCCGACTATGGCGTTCAACAAGATGAAAACCATGCCGATGGGGATTAGCCATTTCCAGCCGATGTTCATGAGCTGGTCATAGCGGAAGCGGGGGAAGGTGCCGCGGATCCAGATCATGAGGTAGACCACCAGGCTCACCTTCAGGAAGAACCAGAAGAAGCTCGATCAATGGCCGCGTTGACCACCGGAATCGACGAAACAGCAGGCCGATCACGATCAGGGCCAGTGCGATGAGGCCTAGGAGCTGGCCCGCGCCAGCCGCTGAGCGGCATCAGGCGCTCGGTCAGCCGCAGCGAGAGCAGGCCGGAGCCGACGAACAGCACCACCGGGAAGGCGTAGTTCGAGCGGGAATGTCCAGCCAGGCGACGTTCGGGAAAGGCCGCAGCCAGCCGCCCCAGAAGAGCGTGATGCCGGCGGCCGCCGATGACGAAGATGCTCGCGTATTCGGCCAGGAAGTAGAGCGCCCAGCGGAAGCCGCTGTACTCGGTCATGAAGCCGGCCACCAGCTCGGATTCGGCTTCGGGCAGATCGAACGGCGCGCGGTTGGTTTCGGCGATCGAGGCGATCAGGAAGATCATGAACGGGACGATCATGAGGCCGTAGTTGTCGAAGACGAACCAGACGCCGCGTTCCTGCTGCTGCTCGACGATTTGCACCATGCTCAGCGTGCCGGCGGCCATCACGCCGCTGATCAGCGCCGAGGCCCAGGGCCACCTCGTAGCTGACCAACTGCGCGCGTGCCGCGCAGCGCGCCGAGCAGCGGGTAGTGGCTGTTGGACGACCAGCCGCCGATGATGATGCCGAGCACGCCCACGGCCGACATCGCGGTGATCACCAGCAGGCCCACGTTGACATCGATCACGTGCAGGTAGCGGTTGAACGGGAGCACCGCGAACGACGTCAGCGCCGTGACGGTGGAGATCACCGGGGCGATCCAGAACAGCGCCTTGTCGGCGTCCGCCGGGATGATGTCTTCCTTCGAGAGCAGCTTCGACGGCGTCGGCCAGCGGCTGCAGGAGTCCGTGCGGACCGACGCGCATGGGACCGAGGCGCACCTGGATGTCGGCCAGCACCTTCCGCTCGACCAGCACGATGTAGCCGGCCAGCAGCGGAAACACCCCGATGATCACCAGCGAGACCACCAACGGCATAAAGAGCGGATTTTGGGTTATCGCTTTCCATGGCCAGCTATCGAAGCAACGAAATCTGCGCGAAGTTCAGGAACGGCTCCGGGTAGATGCCGACGCCGAGGGTGAACAGTCCGGTGACGAGCAAGGCCACGCGAACTCCGAACGAGGTGGCCAGCGGCACCGTGTCCCTGGCATCGGTGATGAACATGGCGCGGACGATCCGGAAGTAGTAGTAGATGGCCACGGCCACGTACAGGGCGCCGATGGCGGCCAGCACGTAGTGCCCGGACTGGATCAGCGCCAGAAAGATGTAGTATTTGCCGATGAAGCCAGCGGTCGGTGGCAGCCCGGCGAGCGACATCATGAAGATCAGCATCAGCACGGCATAGCCGGGACTGCGGCCCATGAGACCGGACAGGTCCTCGATATCCTCGCCGATCAGGTCCTTGCGGCCGCAGCGCCACCACGACAAAGAAAGCGCCGAGGGTCATGAAGGCATAGACGGCGAGGTAGATGGCTACCGCCTTGATACCGGTGTCGTTGCCCGCGATCAAGGCGAGCAGCACGTAGCCGGCGTGCGAGATGGAGCTGTAGGCCAGCAGGCGCTTGATGTTCGATCTGCGTGATGGCGGCGATGTTGCCGACCGTCAGGCTGAGCAGCGCCACGATGATCAGCAGCGGCTCCCAGACTGGCGCGGGCGCTCGCGAGCGGTCCGAGAAACATGCGCATCAGGAAGGCGAACGAGGCGGCCTTCGATCCGGTGGCGAGAAACGCCGTAATCGTCGTGGGCGCGCCTTCGTAAGCGTCTGGCGCCCACATGTGGAACGGCGCGGCCGCGACCTTGAACAGCACGCCAACGCTGATGGTCGCCACCGCGAGCAGCACCATCGGGTCGAAAGGCTCGCGCCGGGCGAGCGCGTCGCTGATTTCGACCAGCTTGGTGGATCCGGTGAGGCCGTAGAGCACGGAGAAGCCGTAGACCAGCAGTCCGCTCGAGAAGGCGCCGAGCAGGAGGTACTTCATCGCGGCTTCATTGGAGCGCTTCTGCGTGCGCAGGAAGCCGACCAAGACGTAGAAGCAGAGCGCCATCAGCTCGAGACCGATGAAGAGCGTGATCAGGTCCGTGCCCGTGGCCAGGAAATACATGCCGCACTGGGCGAACAGAATCAGCGCATAGTATTCGCCGTGATGCTCGTCCTCGATCTCAAGGAAGCGATAGGAGACCACCGACACCACGAGCGAGATCGCGATGAAGAGCCAGTTGAAGAAGAGCGAGAAGCCGTCCACGGTGAGCGTGCCGTCGAAGGCGGTGATCTGGTCGAGCGATTGGGCGGTGAGGAAGTTCTGCTGCCGCGCCAGGCCGACGCCGGTGAAGATGAGTCCGATGATGACGAAGACGATGAGCCATTTGCGCTGCTTCGGGTTCGGGGAACAGGAAGAAGTCGAACAGCAGGACGGCGCACCCGAACAGCGCCAGCATGATTGCCGGGATGCAGCACGAAGTGGTCCGTGCTGGTGTAGAAGTTGCTCATCGAACGGAGGCCTCCTGGATCGTGAGCCGGTCGCCCGAGCGGGCATGCTCGCCGGTCTCCTGCTGGGCGTCGAAGTAGCCCGGGCGGACGCGCTCAACCAGTTGCGTGACGGGCCGCTCCAGGATGTCGAAGTAGGGCTTCGGATAGATGCCGATCCACAGCGCCCAGATCATCAGCGGCGCGAAGACCGCCCACTCGCGCAGGTTCAGGTCGGGGAGCTTCAGATTCTTGATGTTGCTGATCTTGCCGAGCATCGTGCGCTGGTAGAGCCACAGCAGGTAGCTCGCGCCCAGAATGATGCCGGTGACGGCGAAGGCCGCCCACACACGATTCGCTTCAAAGGCGCCCTGCAGGATCGTGAACTCGCCGACGAAGCCGTTCGAGCAGCGGCAATCCGGCGGAGCTCAGCATGGCGAAGGCGAAGACGAAGGCGTAGTTCGGCATCACGTGCGCCAGGCCGCCGTACTCCTTGATTTCGCGCGTGTGCCGCCGCTCGTAGACAACGCCGACGATGAGGAAGAGCATGCCGGTCGAGATGCCGTGGTTGATCTGCTGGATGACGCTGCCGGCGATCCCGTTGGGGTTCAGCGAGAAGATGCCGAGCGTGCAGAAGCCGAGGTGGCTGACCGAGGAATACGCCACCAGCTTCTTCCAATCGGCCTGCATCAGGCAGACCAGCGCGCCGTAGATGATGCCGATGATCGACAGTCCGGCCATCACCTGGACGATCCACGGCTCGATGGCGGCCTTCGGCAGCAGCGGCAGCGAGAAGCGGATGAAGCCGTAAGTGCCCATCTTCAGCAGGACGGCGGCCAGGATCACCGAGCCGGCCGTGGGGGCTTCGACGTGGGCGTCCGGCAGCCAGGTATGGAACGGGAACATCGGCACCTTGATGGCGAAGCCGATGAAGAACGCCCAGAAGACCCATTGCTGGAGCCCGAGCGACATGTTGAGCTTCATCAGCTCGGAGATCTCGAACGTGTAGGAGCCGAACTGGGCGTGGTACTGGAAGTACAGCGTCAGGATGCCGAGCAGCATCAGGACGCTTCCGGCCAGCGTATAGAGGAAGAACTTGATGGCCGCGTAGAGCTTTCGCGGGCCGCCCCAGACGCCGATGATGAAGTACATCGGCACCAGCACGATTTCCCAGAAGACGTAGAACAGCAGGAAGTCCAGCGACAGGAAGACGCCGATCATGCCCGTCTGCTGCAGCAGGAACATCGCGTAGTACTGCTTCTCGTGATGGTCGACGGCGTTCCAGGAAGAGAGGATCGCGATGAAGCCGCTCACCGTGGTCAGCATGATCAGCAGCAGGCTGATGCCGTCGATGCCGATGTAGTAGTGGGCGCCGAGCGAGGGGATCCAGGAGACCTTCTCGACCATCTGGAAGCCGTCGGCGGAACGGTCGAAGGCGAACACCAGCGGCAGTGAGACGGCGAAGCCGGCCAGCGCGGCGAAGTTGGCCCAGAGCCGGATGAGCTGCTTGTTCCCCGAGGGCAACAGTAGCAGCACCAGCATGCCGGCCAGCGGCGTGAACAGGACGATACTCAACAAGTGTTCGCTCATTGTCATCAAGATGTAGGCCAACGCCACGGCCGCGCCGGCCAGGATCACGAGTCCGTACTGTTGCACGTAGCCGGTCTGGAGGAACCGCACCGGAATCGACGACGTTTTCACCACGAAGGAGAGAAGCCGCACGCTGCCGTCGACGATCCAGGTATCCCACCAGCCGGAGACCGCCGACGTGGTCCGGGTGAGCCAGCCGGCGCCGTTGACGCCGCCGTCGACAACGCGGCGGTCGAAGCTGGCCGAGCACGCGCCCGCCGCCCTTCACCAGTCCGTTGACGAACAGGAAATTGTAGATTTCATCCACGTACCACTTGTTGATCAGGATCTTGTAGAGCGGTCCGCTCGAGGCGCGGACCTTGCCGGGCAGGTCGAGGCGCTGGACGTACATGAAGCGGGCAATCGCGATGCCGGTGATCGCCAGCAGCACCGAGAAGGCCATCAGACCCCATTCCAGGGCGGTTTCTCCCGGAATGCCATGCGCGGCCGCTTCGTGGGTGTGCACCCATACGGGCTGGAGCCACTCGTCGAGGATGTGCCACGCGGAGGGGGAAGACATCGGGAACGGAAATCCAACCGCCGAGGATGGAGCCGATGGCGAGTATCTGCAGCGGCACGGTCATCGAGCGCGGCGATTCGTGGATGTGCTTCTGGGTCTCCTCGTCGGCGCGGTTCTCGCCCCAGAAGGTCATGTACATGAGCCGCCACATGTAGAAGGCGGTCATGAGGGCGGTGATGGCGCCGATAGCCCAGACGGTCTTGGATCCGATCGGGGAGCTCCACGCATGCCAGAGAATCTGCGTCCTTCGAGAAGAAGCCGGCCAAGTCCGGGGATGCCGGCGATGGCGAGCGACGCGGCGGCCATGGTCCAGAAGGTCGTGGGGATCTTCTTTCTGAGGCCGCCCATGCTTTCGCATGTCCTGCTCGCCGCTCATCGCAGTGGATCACCGATCCGGAGCCGAGGAAGAGCAGGGCCTTGAAGAAGGCGTGCGTGTAGAGATGGAAGATGGCCACCCAGTAGGCGCCCACGCCGGCGGCCAGGAACATGTAGCCGAGCTGGCTGACGGTGGAGTAGGCGAGCACGCGTTTGATGTCGGTCTGCACCAGGGCGATGGAGGCGGCGACGATCGCGGTCAGCGCGCCGACGGTGGCGACGATCGGCCGAGGTGGACGGCGTGAGGTCAAAGAGCGCGTTCGAGCGGGCCACCATGTAGACGCCGGCCGTGACCATGGTTGCGGCATGGATCAGCGCGGAGACCGGCGTCGGACCTTCCATCGCGTCGGGCAGCCAGACGTAGAGCGGAATCTGCGCCGACTTGCCGGTGGCGCCGAAGAACAGCAGCAGTCCGGTGAGGCTCAGGATGCCGAAGCCGGCCGTCTCCGCCGAGAAGTGGTGCAGTCCTGCGTTCACCTCGGTGAAACGCACCGAGCCGACCAGGGCGAAGATCAGCAACATGCCGATGATGAAGGCGGCGTCGCCGACGCGGTTGACGATGAACGCCTTCTTGCCGGCGTCCCCGGCGGACTTCTTGTGGAAGTAGAAGCCGATCAGCAGGTAGCTGCAGAGGCCCACGCCCTCCCAGCCGACGAACAGCAGCACGTAGTTGTTCGCCAGCACCAGCGTCAGCATGAAGAAGACGAACAGGTTGAGGTATCCGAAGAACCGGTAGTAGCCGGTTTCGTGGCCCATGTAGCCGATCGAGTACACGTGGATCAGGAAGCCGACGAAGGTGACGACGAGGATCATCACCGAGCTGAGCGGGTCGAGCAGGAAGCCGAGGTCGGCCGAGAAACGGGCCATGGCGCCCGTCGCCCATGTGGAACGGCAGGCCGGCCATCCAGGTGTACTTGATGACCTCGTGGACCTTCTCCGATTGCCCGGCAAGCTGCACGACGGCGCCGATCGAGAAGATCAGCGACAGCAGCACCATGCCCGGCGACAGGAAGCTGATCAGCTTGCGGGAGGGGGCGAAGTGGTGGTGGCCGTGATCGCTCGTGGGCATCGCCTTGTTCGGCGGCCAGCTCCGGCGTCAGGGCGTCGGGCGAGGGAACCGTCTGCGGATCGAGTCGCCGCCCGAGGACGAACATCATCGCCGCCCCGAGCAGCGGGAAGAGCGGGATCAGCCAGATCGAGTCTAAGAAGTTCATCCGCTAGGTCCTCACCACTTCAACAAGTCGATCTCATCGGTCGCGACCGTCGCGCGGTTGCGGAACAACGCGATCAGGATGCCGAGCGCAACGGCGGCCTCGGCCACCGCCGCGGCGATCACGAAGATGGCGAAGATCTGTCCCTGCATCGAGTGGTAGTGCGCCGAGAACGCCACCAGGTTAATGTTGACTGCGTTCAGAATCAGCTCGATCGACATCAGACACGATAACGATATTCCGCCGGGTCAGGAACCCGACCGTGCCGATCAACAGCAGAGCGGCGCTCAGAATAACGTAGTGAACAGTGCCAATCGGATGCATCTATGGTCTCTTCTTCGCCATGACGACGCTGCCGACCACGGCCACCAGCAGCAGGATGGAGGCGATCTCGAACGGCAGCAGGTAGTCGGAGAACAGCACGTCGGCCAGCCTCTGGACGTTGCCCTCGGTGGAGGCAACCGGTGCGGCTGCCACGGGAATACCGAACGACTCGAGGCCCCGGCTGACGCTGTACAGTATCTCCGCGCCGACGATGACGGCACAGGCCAGGGCCAGCCACCACTGACGGTTGAACTGGCGTTCCCGCGCGGCCGTGTCCAGATTAATGAGCATCACCACGAACAGAATCAGCAGCACGATGCCGCCGATGTAGAGCATGATCTGGACGACAAAGAGAAACTCGGCGTGCTGGAGCAGGAAGATCCCGGCCACTCCGATCAGCGTTACGACCAGCCACAACGCCGAGTGAACGGCGTTGCTACGGGTGATGGTGAGGACGGCGCCTCCGAGCACCAGCAACGCGAAGAAATAGAAAAAGATCGTTGTGGCCATGGTACTCAGCGGTCGGCTATCGGCTCTCTCCCGGGTGCGTTGGCGGGACTGAATCCCCGCGCGAGCTCAAAGCCCAATGCCACTTCGTTTTGGTGAATCGCAGCGTTTCCGAGGTGGAGCAATCCGCCGGGATTGCCACCCCGGCGATTGGCGTGCTCCAAATCCCCGTCAGCATAGCGTTTGGCCGTCCAGCCGACGGCATGACTGCCGTCGTTGCAGGGCTGGCGCCCCGCTCCACCGGTCCGCCTTCGAGATAACTAAGCGGCATTAGGCTCAAGGGTAGCCTTCCAAGTGGCGCCGCAATGCTGGAAGCTCTAAACGTGCGCATCGAACTCAGTACTTGTACTCCGTCGGTTTCGGACCCTGCTCGAGCATCTGCCGGTCCCAGATGGAGCCTTCGCGCGAGTAGCTGGCCAGTTCGAAGTCCTGGGTCAGCTCCAGCGCGTCAGTCGGGCAGGCGTCCTCGCAGAGGCCGCAGAACATGCAGCGAGAGACGTCGTAGGTGAACGTCGTCAATTCCTTCCGCCGTGTCTCTTCATTGCGCTCGCTGGTCACCACGATCAGGTGTCTCCGGGCAGGCCAGGGCGCACAGGTTGCAGGCGATGCACAGCGTCTCCCCGGTTTCGGGGTGGATATTCAAGCGTGGCGCACCACGGTACCGCTCCGCGATTTTCGGCCGTTGGGCCGGGTACTGCTCCGTGCAGATGTGTTTCGGATGCTGGTTGCGGAGTGTGACCCAAAGCCCCTCGAGCAGGTCGACCAGAAAGATCTTCCTTAGTAATGTCCGCATACAAGTCTCCTTAAATACACGGCGGGCGGACTTAGCGGTCCATCTCGCCGAGAACAATGTCGATGGTTCCAATAATCGCCACGATGTCAGCCACCAGCGACCCGCGGCACATCTTGTCGAGCGATTGCAGGTTGATGAACGACGGCGGTCGCACGCGCAGGCGGTAGGGCTGGGTGGAGCCATCACTGACGATGAAGTAGCCCAGCTCGCCTTTCGGCGCCTCGATGGAAACGTACACTTCTCCCGGCGGCGGCTTGATGGCCTTGCCGACCTTGGCCATGATCGGCCCTTCGGGAATGTCCTCGACCGCCTGCTCGATGATCCGCACGCTCTGGCGCATCTCCTGAATGCGCACGATGTAGCGATCGTAGGTATCGGCGTTCTGGCGGGTCGGGATCTCGAAATCGTATTTCTCGTAACCGGAATAGGGCTGCGCCTTGCGGATATCCCACTTGACGCCGGCGGCCCGGAGCATCGGACCGGTGACGCCGTAGGCCTTGCAGTCGTCGGCATTGAGGATGCCGACGTTGATGAGGCGGTCCCTCCAGATCCGGTTTTCAGTCAGCAGTTCCTCGTACTCATCCACGCGGGGCAGGAACGACTTGCAGAAGTCCTTGACCTGCTTCTCCATTCCCTCGTAGACCTCGTACTGGAGGCCGCCGATGCGGAAGGCGTGGGTGGTGAGGCGCGCGCCGCAATAAGCCTCGAAGATGTTGAGCGATCTCCTCGCGTTCGCGCATCACGTAGAACAGCGGCGTGATGGCGCCGACGTCGAGGGCGTGCGTGCCGAGCCAGAGCAGATGGGCTCGCGATCCGGTTAAGCTCGGTGAGGATCACGCGCACGGCCTGCGCGCGCGGCGGCGCTTCGGCGTCGAGCAGCTTCTCGACCGCGAGGCAATAGCCCAGACCGTTGGAGACCGCCGCGACGTAGTCCATGCGGTCCACGTACGGCGCGAACATCTGGTAGGTGCGGTTCTCGCCGATCTTCTCGACACCGCGGTGCAGGTAGCCGATGACGCACTCGGTGCCGCGGATCTTTTCGCCGTCGAGCTTGAGGATGACGCGCAGCACGCCGTGCGTGGACGGGTGCTGCGGGCCCATGTTGAGGACCAGTTCGTTGGCGTCGAGAAAGGTGGCTTCCGGCATGGTGCTATTGCCCGCTATCGATGCCGAGGTTGTCCTGCACCCACTTGGTGTCCATGTCGCATGATGTCGACGTCCTTGCGCAGCGGGTAGCCTTCCCATTCGTCGGGCATCAGGATGCGCTTCAGGTCGGGATGGTTGGCGAACTCGATGCCGAACATGTCGAAGACTTCCCGCTCCAGCCAGTTGGCGGTGAGATGGACACTCACCGCACTTTCGCTGCTTCTCCCCGTCCTTCACCCGTGTCTTGACGCGGATGCGATCGTTCCGGGCGAAGCTGTACAGGATGTAGACGAGTTCGAAGCGCCTCTCCCGCTTAGGATAATCCACGGCGGTGACATCCACCAGATAGTCGAAATCGGCATCGAGCTTTCAGGTACTCGAGAATCGGGACCACGGCGTCGGGCTTGGCCACCAGGAACTTCTGATCCCGGTAGATGGAGAACTCGCAGATCTTCTCGCCGAAGTGCTCTTTAGATCTGGCGGTGAGCTCGTCGTCCCACGGAGTGGTCTCCATGGTGGTGGGCACCTTGGGCTTCTTGGGCGGGACGGGCTTTTTCGCGGCCGGTTTCGGCGGAGCTGGCTGGGCCTCGGCGGGCTTCTTGTCGGGGGAGTCGGCGGGTTTCTCGGCGCCGGGACGGTCGGGTTGCTGCTCTTCAGCCATGGACAAAGTCGGGCAAGATTCCCACGATAGAACAGTCAAGAATAGGGTGTCAAATCGAATAAGGGAGGTCGGGGTCCGTGATCGGCGAGGGCGGACGGGAGGTGCGGTCGCGGGACCGGTCAGCGGTGAGGCGGGGCTATACTGAAATCGCAGATGCCACTGGACAAGCTGCTCACCGAAAAGGGATCTCTAATCCGGGACGTGGCCGCCAAACACGGGGCGGTCGATGTCCGTGCGTTCGGGTCACGGGCACGGGGCGACTCAACTCCGGCGAGCGACGTCGACCTGTTGGTGAAGATGGCACGCGGCAGGGGATTGCTCGACATCATCGCCATCAAGCAGGACCTCGAGGATCTTCTCGGATGTAGCGTGGACGTCGTCACGGAGGCGGGCATCAGCCCATATCTTCGGGAAGAAGTCGTGGCCGCCGCCAAGCCGCTGTGAAGACCGACCAAGTCTATCTTCGTCACATCCAAGACGCGATCGAAAGGATCGAGGCATACACTGCGGGTGGCGGGGATGAATTCATGGCAACTCCGCACTGGCAGGACGCGACCATCCGGCAACTTGAAATCGTGGGCGAGGCTACGAAACGCCTGTCGGCCGCGTTTCGAGGGGATCATCCGGGGATACCGTGGCGACGAGTCGCCGGGCTGCGTGACGTGTTGATCCACAATTACATGGGTGTTGACCTGGACGCTATTTGGGAGATCGTAGAGACGAGCTTGCCGGAACTGAAGAAGGTTGTCTCGGCAGCTCTCTCAGAGAGTTAGGCCCCGCCCTAGCGCCGCGATGCGAATACCGTCGCGGAGATGAACCACACGATCGATCCCAGGGCGAAGACCCACTGGAACGCGGGCTCCGTCACCGCGCCGTGGAAGAAGGCTACCGGCACGGCGATACACGCCACCAGTCCCGCGGCCGCGAAGGTTCCGGCGATTGCCTTAAGCATGGTTCTCCTCCCGAGCGGTCAGCTTGACCAGAACCGTATAGCCGATCGCCGCCAGGAACCAGCCCGGCAACCAGCGGAAGTACAGGTGGATGGCAGTCAGTAGCAGACGCCAGCGTTCCGAACCAAACCGCCAGCGCCTGCCAGTTGGCAGGAGCTTCGCCGTTCGGCGCGGTAGCGCGGGATGCCGAGATTTCGGGAAGAGCCAGTGCTCGGTCAACACGATGGCGCCGATGGGCATGAGAACCAGCCCGTAGATGGCCACGTAGTCGAGCAGCTTCATGAAGAATCACCGGAAAGCAGGCGAGGATGGCGGTGACCGTGCCCGCCACCAGCGTGATCTTCCAGCGGGGCCAGTTCGGCGTGATCGGTCTGCATAGCCAGCCCGGCCCGGTAAAGCGTCGGGATTGGCCGTCGTCCAGCCCGCGACCAGTACGCCGAAGCACGCCGGCGATCCCAACCGCGGTGTAGGCCATCAGTCCCGGGTTCATTTCGCGGGAGACGCCGGCCACCATGATCCCGGAGCAAAGCCATGCCAGCATGTGGCCGGGGTACATGCCGAAGGCCGAGTACAGGCCGTACTTCCAGTTCTTCGCGTAGCGGAACAGCGCCATGTCGGACAGGCCGACATGCATGGCGAGGTTGGCGAACCAGGCGAAGAAGATGATGTTGCCAGATGTGGAACTGCTCCTGCCCGGGCGGTGGGGACGCCGTTCCAGACTTTCGTGTTGGCGATCTCCCAGAGGTTCGAGAGGTCGGCGTTGACTCCGAGCTTCGGCAGCGTCGCGACGGCTCCGGCGATGAAGACGACGAAGATCCAGGGCGAGCAGACGCTCGCGAACTTGCTCAGCTTCTCGAAGCCGAGGATGGCCAGGACGGTGAACGCCACGCCGATCAGGAAGGTGCGTACCACCCAGCCGACGCTGTTCGGGTAGATGTCGGTGAGCTGCGGCGTCTTGATGCCGAAGCCGAGGCCGACGGCGGTGGAGGCCACCGAGACCATCGCCCCGGCGAGGATGCAATAGAGGAAGGCGTTGGCGATGTTGTAGAGGAAGGTGAGTCCGGGGCCGGCGATCTTCTGGAGGTACCAGTAGAGGGTGAGGCGCGTCTGGACAGCGATGGGGGCGCAGATGAAGGTCCAGGAGAGGACGGCCAGTAGGTTGCCGATGAACAGTCCGAGGATCAGGTCCCGCGCGGTGACGCCGTGGAGGACGAAGAACGCCCCGATGACGAACTCGGTGGCGGCGACGTGCTCGCCGGCGAAGAGTCCGGCGAAGCGGGAGCCGGACTGAAGCTTGTCGGGAGAGACGGGCTCGCGGTCGAACTCGTAGAGTTTATCCATCCGGGCCGCGATCCCGGCAAGTTGGCCTGGCATGATCGGGACTATTCTACTGGAGCGGCGTGGGGACCGGGTCGGTTGACCGGCTTCTTCGACGTCATTCATCCGCTTCGGTTGTTGGACAGGCCAGGCCGCCGCGTCGGGTGGGGGCAATCGATCCGCGCAGACCAATCGGTCCTCCCCAAAACCGCTGCCATTACGGAACCCAACACCCGGCGCGGTTATACTGACCACGTGGACGTTCGCGCCAAGCGAGCCTGTGGCGGCTTTGGCAGATTCAAGGTCACCCCGAACGAGTAGGACATCATGAGACACGCCGCACGCTTCATAGTTCTCGCCACGGCCCTCGCGGCCACCGCTGCGCTCCAGGCCGGTGATCCCGGCACGGGGGAATGGCCCATGTGGGGCGGCACGCCGGACCGCAACATGGTCTCGTCCATGGAGGGCGCCCCCACGGAATGGGACGTCGACAGCGGGAAGAACATCGCCTGGGCGGCGAAGCTGGGATCGCAGGCCTACGGCAACCCGGTGGTCGCCGGCGGGAAGGTCTTCGTGGGCACCAATAATGAGGCGCTCTACGATCCCCGCCAGGACGGCGACCGCGGCGTGGTGATAGCCTTCCGCGAGTCCGACGGGCAATTCCTCTGGCAGCACACCAACGCCAAGCTGGAATCGGGCAGCGCGAACGACTGGCCGTACCAGGGCGTTGCCTCCTCGCCGCTCGTTGAAGGGGACCGCCTCTGGTACGTGAGCAATCGCGGCGTGTTGGTTTGCCTCGACACCGAGGGCTTCCGCGATGGCGAAAACGACGGGCCGTTCACGGCCGAGGAGCTGACCAGCGAGATCGACGCCGATATCATTTGGTCCTACGACATGATGAAGGAGCTCGGTGTCCGCCAGCTCAACCTGTCCAATTCCTCGCCGGTGATGTACAAGAATCTGGTCCTGATCTCGACCTCCAACGGCCGGGAAGAGAGCGGCGAAGTGCCAGCCCCGGAGGCCCCGGCGCTGATCGCTGTCGACAAGACCACGGGCAAACTGGTCTGGAAGGACAACTCGGTGGACGGGAACATCCTGCAAGGGCAGTGGTCGACGCCGACGGTGGGCGAGATCGACGGGGTGATACAGGTGATCCACGCGCAGGGCGACGGCTGGGTGCGCGGTTTCGAGGTCGAGACGGGGAAACTGCTGTGGGAATTCGACACCAACCCGAAGGACTCGGTCTGGCCGGCGACACGGAACGAGCTGATCTCGACGCCGGTCGTCTATCAAGACCGCGTCTACATCGCCAACGGCCAGGATCCCGAGAACGGCGAGGGCGCCGGCCACATGTACGCCATCGATGCCACCCAGCGCGGCGACATCACCGAGAGTGGCCGTGTGTGGCACTTCGGCGACATCCGCCGGTCGATTTCGACGGCCGCCATCAAAGATGGCCTGGTCTACATCACCGACTTCAGCGGCTTCTTCCATTGCCTGGATGCCGATACCGGCCAGGAATACTGGGTACACGACCTGCTGGCCGCCGTCTGGGCGTCGCCGGTGATCGTGAACGATAAGGTCTACGTCGGCGACGAGGACGGCGACGTGGTGGTGATGGAACTCGGCAAGGAAGACAAGCTGGTGGCGGAGATCAACATGGGCAGCTCGGTCTATTCCTCGGTGGTGCCGGCCAACGGCGCGTTGTTCCTCGCCAACCGGAACCAGTTGTTCAAGATCGCGGCGGAGTGAGTTGATGAGGCGTTCGGCTCCACTAGTACCTCTTCTGCTGGCGCTGATGTTGTGCACGCCGGCGGTGGCGGATGACTGGCCGCAGTTCCGTGGCAGCGCCAACCTCGCCGGGGTGGCGCAAAGCGTTCCGCCGGACGATCTCCGGGTTCTCTGGACCTATGAAGCCGGCGACGCGATCGACTCCTCGGCCGCCATCGTCGACGGGGTCGTGTATGTGGGCTGTTATTCCGGCGAGCTGCTGGCAATCGACCTCGCCACCGGGAAGTTGCGCTGGAAGTACGACGCCGGCGAGCCGATCGGCGAGTCGTCTCCGGCGGTGTCCGGATGGCATCGTTTACGTCGGGGATCTCGGCGGTGTCCTGCACGCGGTGAAGGCGGCCGACGGCGCCGCCGTCTGGAAGTACGAGACGGGGCTCGAGATCAAGTCGTCGCCCGTGGTGATCGACGGCAAGGTGCTGATCGGCTCCTACGATGAAGGGCTCCACGCGGTCGATGCGGCTACCGGGAAGCTCGTCTGGAAGTTCCAGACGATGGGTCCGGTCCACTCGACGCCGGGCGTCGCTGACGGCGTGACCTATGTCGCCGGCTGCGACGAGCAATTCCGCGCCATCCGCGTCTCCGACGGCAAGGAGGTCTTCGAGGTGCCATCCGGCGCCTATACCGGAGCGTCGCCGGCGCTGGTCGGCGGGAAGGCGTACTTCGGCACCTTCAACAACGAGGTGCTGGCCGTCGACCTGGCCACGCACAAGATTGCATGGAGTTACGAGCATCCGGAGCGGCATTTCCCCTTCTATTCATCGGCGGCGGTGCTGGGCAACCGCGTCGTGGTGGGGGGACGGGACAAGATGGTCCATTGCCTCAATGCGGAGACGGGTGAGGCGTTCTGGACGTTCGCCACGCGGAGCCGGGTGGAGTCGTCGCCGGTGATTGCCGGGAACCGCGTTTATGTGGGCTCGGGCGACCGGCGCTTGTACGTGCTCGATCTCGAATCCGGCGAGAAGATCTGGGATTTCGATACCGGCGCGGGCATCACGGCTTCGCCGGCCATCGCCGACGGCAAGATCGTGATCGGGACGACCGACGGGGCGATTTACTGTTTCGGGCAGTAGCGGCCGGCGTAGTATCGGCGGCAGACTCCGCTCCCTTCGGTCACGGCTCGCTGTGGAGTATTCGGCCCAATGCGAGCCGTAACCAGAGGGAGAGGTGCAGGGCACATCGAGTTTGGTGTTTGCGCTCTCTTGCCCCCTGTGCGACTTTCATCCCCATGGGCGGCCCGCACAGGGTGATGGGGGCTTCGTTGAAAGTCCCCGCGACAACGGGCCGGTATGGCGAAGCCGAGCGACTTCCAGCGTTCACATCGAGTGTGAACGCGGCTCGCACGAGTGTTCTGATCGCCTTCGACCGGCTGCCGACCACGTGCCACCCGCCGCCACACCGTTCGAAGTTACACTGCTTGCATAGGGAGGAACTCGACGCTTGCTCGAACGGCTGGGCACGCACGAACCGCTGCTGGTCAATACGATTGGCCACTCGGTCGGGGCGATTCTGTTCGCAGTGTTCCTGTACCTTGTCCGGCGCGACCCCGTCGGGGCGCGGCTCCGGGCGAGTGGCTTGTCCATTACCGCGGCCGCGCTGGCGCTGGTCTGGAACGCTACTTCGGTGGCCGTTATCGGGCTCTACGAGATTCACTCACCAGCGGTGGACTTTGTCTCCGGCCTGGGAACGACGGCGCTCAACCTGCTGCCCGCTGTCCTGCTGCATCTCGCCCTCGGGGGCCGGCACCGGCCGTTCGCCGTGGCCGGATACCTGCTGAGCGCCATCGCGGTCGGCATCCATTGGAGCGAGTTCGTTCTCAATGCTCCGCAGTTCCACGAGAACGGACTGGTATTCTCGACCATCGGCTTTGGTGCGCTCGCCGTGGTTGCGGCGGTCACGTTGCTGCGATCCCACGACACCGGCCACGGCCAGCGTACGCGGCGCCTGCTCGGGACAATGGCGCTATTTCTGTTCGCGCTTACCTTTCTCCACTTCGGCGTCGGCTTCGAGCCGGGCGCGTGGCCGCTCGAGGTGCTCGTCCACCACGCCGGTATCCCGCTGGCCCTTTTCGTCCTGCTGCAGGATTTCCGCTTCGTCCTGCTGGACGCCTTCGTACGCGTGATCGCCAACCTCGCGGTGGCCGGCATCACCATCGGCGTGGGGGTGAAGTTGGGCCAACTCGTGGGCCTGGAGTTCGCCGGCCCGGCCAGTCCGTTCCGGTTCGGGATGCTGCTCGTCGGCGCCTCCCTGGCGCTGGTGGCCTTCGCCAACTATCGAGAGAAGCTCCAGCGAGTGTTGACGCGCATCCTCTTCCACCGGACGGACCTCGACAAAGCGCTCGCCGAGCTGCGCGGTCACGAGGACATGCCGGGCGACGAGGAGTATCTCGACTGGGCCGTGGTCCGGGTCGCCCGTTACATGGAGGCCGACTGCCGCCCGGCCAGTCCCGACCAGATCGCCGGTTTGAAGGAGACCGGCATCGTGGGTCCGATTCTGGTCTCCGAGGCGGGCGCTTGCCGCGAGTCGCTCGAACTGGCCGGCGCGGATGTCGTCTTCCCCCTGGGGCTGGGCCCGGACGACGTGCGTTACTACTTGCTCGGCCGGCGTTCCGGCGGGCGACCCTTATCTCAGTGAAGATCTGACCGTGCTCGCACGGCTCGCCGGCGAGGTGACCGACCACATCAAGCACTATCGCGACCTCGAGATGACGAAACTCGTCTCCCAGGCCGAATTGCAGGCGCTGCAGGCGCAGATCCATCCGCACTTCCTGTTCAATGCGCTCAACACGCTTTACGGACTGGTTCCGCGCGAGGCGCCCGCCGCCCGCCGGACGGTGCTGAACCTATCGGACATCCTGCGCTACTTCCTGCAGTCCGGCCGGACTTACATCCCACTCGAAGAGGAACTGAAGATCGTGCGTGCCTATCTGGAGATCGAACAGTCGCGCCTGGGAGACAGGCTACAAGCGGCGGTGGAAGCCGATCCGGAGACATTGATGCTGCCGATTCCGATGCTGTCCGTGCAGCCGCTAGTCGAGAACGCCGTCAAGCACGGGGTCTCGGCGCAAGCCGCGGGCGGGCGTGTCTCCGTGCGGGCGCGGGCGATGGGTGGCCAGGTGGACATCCGCGTCTCCGATACCGGGCCGGGATTTGGCGCCGTCAGCGTGCCGTCACATGCGGGGCACGGCGTGGGACTCGACAACGTCCGGCGGCGGCTCCATCTCTGCTACGGCGCGAGCGGTGAGCTGCAGATCGAGAGCAGCCCGGCGGGCGCCACCGTCGGTTTCCGTGTTCCGGTCCACGAGCAGGTCGAGGTGGCCACATGAGGGTACTGATAGCCGACGACGAGCCGATCGCCCGGCGGACGCTACGCGAACTTCTCGAGGAACAGCCGGAAATCGAGGTGGTCGGCGAGGCCGACACCGGGGCCGAGACGCTCGAGCAGATCCGCCGCCTCGATCCCGAGCTCGTCCTGCTGGACCTCCAGATGCCGGAGCTTGACGGCTTCGGCGTCGTTCGGGCCCTGCGCGGCAAGCGGCTGCCGCTCGTCGTCTACGTCACCGCCTACAGCGAGCACGCGCTCGAGGCCTTCAATACGGGAGCACTGGACTACCTGCTCAAACCGGTCCGGCCGGAGCGGCTGGCAGCGGCACTCGACAAGGTCCGCGTCCAGCTCGCCGGCGCTCGCCCCCAGCCCCAACGGGACGGCACCCGTCCGATGCAGAAAATCGTCGGGAAACGGGGCAACGATCTCCACCTGTTCGCGCCCGACGAGGTGATCGCCTTCGAGGCCGACCGCGAGATCGTCTACGTACTGACCGCCCAGGGCCGCTACTACGCCAGCTACACACTCAAGCAGCTCGAGCAACGCCTGCCCAGCCCGCCGTTTCGCCGAGTGCATCGCAAGACTATCATCAACAGCGACCACATCCGCAAGATCTCGCCGCTGAGCTCCAAGCGCTGGCTGCTCACGATGTCGAACGGCAAGGAGGTGGTGGTCAGCAAGAGACTGACCGGCGCCTTCCGGCAGGCGACCGAGTACTGAGCCGCTCTCAGGGCAGGTTCAGATCGAGCGCGTAGATCTCGTGGCTACTTTCGTCGCTCAGGATCACGGGTGCGTCGTGCGGGTCGAGCGAGAGTCCGTAGCGGCCCCGCCCTCCGGCGACATCGATTCCGATGAGGCTTGCGACCTTGGCGATCTCGCCCGTCGCGACGTCGGCGCGATAGATGCCGCGGTTCTTCGTGTATGCGTGGAACAGGTAGATCGAGCGGCTGTCCCGGCTCCAGGCTGGGAAGCCGACCGGGAAGTTTTTGAATGTGCGCCAAGACTGCTGCTCGACATCATAGAGCGCCAGGTTCGAGTTGAACTGGCAAAGCGCGGCGATGAAGCGGCCGTCGGGGGACCAGCGAGGGGAGTAGTAATATTCCGCGTCGGGCAGCATCTCCACCGAACGGGTTTTCATATCGACGATCCGTACGCCGGTCTCGCCCGGGGCGGCCTCCCAGGGCAGGGGGGCATAAACCAGCCGGTCCCCGCCGGGAGACCAGTTGGGATCGGACTCGGCGCCGCCCTCGGGCAGCAGCCTCTCCGGACGGCCGCCGGAGGCTGGTACCAGGTAGATCTTCCAGGGCTCGCCGGGCATCCGGCCCATGAACGCCACCTGGCTGTTGTCGGGAGAGATGCGGGGTAGGGAAATGCGCATCGGCCCTTCGGCAAGCTTCCGGCGCTCGCTGCCGTCCTGCCTGGCAATCCAAAGGGTCCCGTCGGGATAGTCGAGGTATACGACCCGGCTACCGTCGGCGGAGTAATGCAACTGGTCGACGGAGATCCCGCCCAGGTGTGGGACGAACTGCTCCGCCTTGGCGTCCCATCGCAAGAGCTTACCTCGCAGCAACTGTCCGATCGCTGCCACACGGTTCCGGCCCGGAATCATCCGCGGCGAACGAAACCGCAACGGTCCAGTGGTAAGCTGCTGGGGCGTCGACCACCCACGGCGAAACAGCCGCGCCTCGCGGTTGATCCACAGGCGATGGTCCGAGGAAGAGTACATGAGAAAGTACTTGCCGTTTCCCGTCCATACTCCGGAATCCTGCTGGAAGTCCCAATCGGGAAAAACCTGTTCCGGCGTACCGCCCTCGGCGGGGATTTCCCAGAAACGGCTGCGCTGCTTCGGCAGGCCGGAACTGAACCGGATGCGCTTCCCGTCGGGGCTCCATCGGATGGACGTGCTGCCCGCCGGCTGCGATGCGATGAGCTCCGGTTGGGTGCCGTCGGCGCGGGCCACATAGAGGTCCGGGCCGGAGAAGTACGCGAGCCGCTTCCCATCCGGAGACCATTGGGCGGCCTCGGCCGCGGCGCCCGGCAGCGGCCGCCCGCCACCGCCGGGAAGGGGAACCACCCAGAGCTGTCCACTTCCCGCGACCCGGACGACCCTCCCCGCGACCTTCGCCAGCAGGTGCTTCCCATCCGGCGACACGTCGAAGATGGAGACTCCGCGGTCCACGGGAAGGTTGGTGGGAATCGTTTCGATCGTCCCGCCGCCGAGCGGCACCGCCGCCAGCACCGCATGGCCGTCACGGAACTCCATGAAGTACACGCGCTCGCTATCGGTGCCGATCCCCACGAGCTTCTGGCGGCCGTCATTCGTCAGTTGCTCGTAGCGGGCAACGCCAGGGATCCGGCGGATACGCCCACCGTGAACCGACTCCCAAAACTGCCAGTGCGCCCAGGGCGACGGTAAGTGCCACCGCCAGCCTTCGACGTCGCCGAAGCGGGTGTCCCGCCGGCCGGGGAGCCAGCGCTGGCGGAGGGGCCGTCACCGTCGGCGCGGCGGCCGCTTTTCGCAAGCCGTCCAGCTTCTCGACCGGAGCAATGAAGCGATATCCCTGACGGGCCCGGGTCTCGATGAACCGCGGGTTGTCGGCTGCGTCGCCGAGCGCCGCGCGGATCTTACTTACTGCCTTGTTTAGCTTGTGCTCGCAATCGTTTGGGGGGCCCGAGTCCCACAGGCGGTGCGCCAACTCCTCCCGGCTCACCACCGTGCCCGGCTCTTCGACCAGTGCTTCCAGGATCTGGAACGGCTGTTTCTGCAGCTTGATTCGCAGTCCGCTTTTGCGGAGAGACCTTTGCGCCAGGTCCACTTCGTACAAGCCGAAGCGAACCAACCGCGGCAACTGCGATGTTGGCTCCAGGCTATTCATCCCAAGATCGTGATTTCGCAATCCAGATTATCATCACAGCGTACCTTCGTGTGCAATGGATATTGCATAATAGGCAACGCCCACTTAGCACGAACTGAGATGATTTACCGGAGATGTCTTGGTGACTGGCACTAATTGAAGTAGATGCTCGGGACGAGGGGGGACATCCGCCGGTACAGCAATCACCGATCAGATGTCGCCTACGATGGCCGCGGAGTCCGACGGGATCCAACAGCGGCGGCCGTCGGGAAGCTCGATCTGGTACCAGTCGGGGCGGGATTCGACTAATTGGAACTCGGTGCCGGCGTGGAGGGGATCCGTGAAGCTGGGTTCATAGGACTGGCCGTCGCCCTTGCGCGCGGTCACCTGCTGGGCGAGAATGACGCCGCCGTGCTCGCCGGGCCCGGCCACAGTGTCGGCGATGAGCGAGCCGAGGAAGAGGGCAGCGAGCGCGCCCGTGACGAGCAGTACCACGACCGGCGCCCACGCGCGGCGCCGCAGCCGGATGGCGGCCGCGATCCAGAAGCAGCCTGAGAACAGAGCGAACAGGACCGATCGCACGACCGGCGGGAGATCGTAGTGCCAGAAGAGCAGGGTCCGCAGGACACGGGTCTCCTGTTTCTCCTCAAAGCGGTCCAGCCGGGTGCTGCGGGCGTAGGCGAGGTTCTGGGCCAGGTTGGCGTCGCTCGGGATGTAGAGCTGGGCGCGGCGATAGTCGAGGATGGCGCGGCCGACGTCGTCGGAGAGGAACCAGGCGTTGCCGGCGTTGTAGAACAGGCGGCCATTGCGGACGCCGGCGTCGCGGACGAGGCGCTCATAGCGGAGCGCGGCGCGTTGGTAGAGGCCGTGGGCCGCGGCCGGGTCGTGGAGGGAAGTTTCGTTGGCCTGGCGGAAGAGGCTGTTCGCCTCATCGAGGACGGCGGTCAGGTCGGACGGCTCGGCGGCCGGGACGGCGATGGCGGTCAGCAGGAGGACCGCAAGGGTGCAGAGGCACTGGCAGGCGAAACCGCCGGCTCCACGGAGACGTGTCATCGTAGCGCCTCCTCAAGCTGGGCGATGGTTTCGAGAGCCGCTTTCTTGAGATCCTCCGGTGACTCACCACCGAAGGCGGCGCCAGCGTAGCGGCCGGCTTCACAACGATCGACGATGTGCTTGAGCGACGTGAGGATCTCCTCGCTCGCGCCGCGCTCGGCCAACTGCGGGCGGACGTCGCTGAAGGTGAGCGCGCCCGGCGCGAGCGAGAGCTTCGCACCGAGATATTGCCGGGTCTCGTTGAGCATGGCCGCGTAGAAGGCGTCCGTGTCAGCCGGTTCCAGCCGCCCGACGCTCCGCGCGTAGCCGGCGTGTGCCTGCCGGGCGGCGCGGCCTGCCGGATCGGCCCGGCGCCAGCGCTCGAACATGGTGAAACCGAGCAGCCCGAGGAACAGGAGCGGCGGCACTCCCAGCCCGACCATCCACACGGGATTGTGCAGCCAGGCCGCTAGCCCATAGGCCTGGTTCTCGAACACGTCCGGCTCCCTCGTAGTTGTAGGCGATCCCGGCCCTCGCTCGACTCGACTTCACTACCGGCCGCCGGCGGCGCCGCCAGTCCTTCGGCGTCCCGCGCCGTCACCACCCGCGTGCCATGCACGGTGAGCGGAATCGGGTCTGTTCGCGCCACCTCATAGGTACGCGAGCGCGGGTTGAAGTAGTTGAGCTCGATCGGTGGGATCTGGGTCACGTTGGCGCTCAGGGCGCGGAACGTCTGGCTGAATTCCTTCACGTTGCCGTGGATCGACGCCGGCCGCCTGCTCGGTCGGGATCCGGAAGTCGTTCGGCCAACGAAGGCTGGTCGGCCAGCGGAGGCAACTCGACCTGGTCCAGGTAGCGGGTTCCGGAGACGCGTAGCTTCACCGTGATCGGATCGCCGACGTTGATGTCGGTCGGCGACGCCTCGGCGCTGATCTGATACGTGCCGACCAAGCCGCTGAAATCGGGCGGACGGCCCGCGGCCGGCAGGGCGAGCACGTGCAGCGAAGGCTGGTTCGACGGCACCACGAAGCCCTCGTAGACCGCCTGCCGGCCGAAGTCGCTGAAGAATGGATCGTCGAACATGTCGCCGAATCCGCGGCGCCGCTGCTCGTAGCCGGAAAGGACCTTGCCCGCGACCGTCGCCTGCGGGAACGAGAAGGTACCGCTCTCGCGCGGCACCATGATCTTGCGGAAGGTCACCGTGAGATACCGCTTTCCGTCGAGCGTCCCCTGCGCCTTCTCGGCGATCACCTGGCCGCCGTTGAGTGGGAGCTGCAGATGGCGATCCGGATCCACCTGGATTCGCGGGTCGGAGAACCGGAAGCGCCCGTCGTCGAGCACCGGAACCGTGAAGACGACATTGTTGACGTTCTGGGCGATGTAGAAGGTCACCGTCATCTCGACGGGCTGGCCCGACGTAGGCTTCGCTATCCGAGAGCGAGACCCGCAGCTTGAGGTCGTCGTTTTCCTTCGGCGGCACGACGCGGATGGGAATGGCCTGGGTCCGGGCGCGCTTCCCCTCCGCCGTCACCGTGAGTGCCGGAATGGTGAAGCTGCCGGTCTTTTGGGCGGTCAACTGGTAGTTGAATACGTAGCCGCGCTGGACGACGCGGCTCATGCGGCCGTTGACGATGGTGACCGACTGGCTGGAATTCTGCGAGCCGCCCATGTCGACGACCGAGAAGCCGCTAAGGCCGCTCGTGTCCGGGCGGGTCGGGCTTCTCGCTGCCGTCCACGCGGATCTGCAGGACGAAAGGCTCGCCGACAAAGACCTCCTGTTTTTCGACCTGCGCCTGGGCGGTGAGCGGCTCGTCCTGGGCGAGCGTCGGCGACGCCAGCACAAGGCCCCGAGGAGGAGGGCCGCCAGCAGACGAAGAGACAACACTCGCATCGCTACCAATCCTTGTCCACCGGCCGGCCGCCGGCCGCGGGCACCACCTGCCGGCGGTGGCGGTTCTCCCGCTCCTCGTTGAGGATGTCCTGGGCCTTCTCGTCGGCCTGCGCCTGCTGGGGCTGCTGCGCCTTTGCTGGTCTTCGGGCCGCGGCTGCTGCTGTTGGTCCTGTTGCTGGTCACCCTGGGCATTCTGCTGTTGCTGCTGTTGGTCCTGTTGATCGCCCTGCCCGTTTGCTGCTGCTGTTGGTCTTTTTGCTGATCGCCCTGTCCGTTCTGCTGTTGTTGCTGGTTCTGCTGGTCCTGCTTGTTGTCCTGTTTGTTCTGCTGCTGGTTCTGTGTTGCTGTTGTTGCTGCTGGCGAAGCTGCTCGATCACGCGACGCGCGACCTCGATATTGTGGCGGGCGTCATCGAGCTTGGGGTTGGCGCGGAGGGCGTCCTTGAAGAAGTGCACGCTCTGTTCGACACGTCGCGAGGCCCTGGCCGGGGTCGCTCTTCGCCTGCTCGACGCCCTGCCGAAAGGCGGCGTTGCCCTGATTGAACTTGCTGCGAGCCTCGAGCGAGCTGTCGTCGGTCAGCGTCGCCGCCTGCTCGTAAGCCTCCATGGCTTTGGCGTAGTCGCCCTGCTGGTAGAGCGCGTCGCCCTTGTTGAACCAGATCTGCGGTGAATCTTTCCGCTCGCGCCCGGCTGTTTCATAGGCGCCCAGGGCCTCGCTGTATTTCTCGTTGTCATAGGCGCTGTTGCCGCGCTTGACCAGCGAACGGGCCGAGTCCGCCACCGCCGGCGCGGCTACCAGCAGAGCCGCCAGCACAAACCGGATTGTCGTTCTTCCGTTTCGTCGGTTCACGAGGTCCTCGCCTTGCGTTCCCGGATCGCGATCTCGCCGACCAGCAGCAGGAAGGCCATCGTCAGCAGGATCTGGTACTTCTCCTCGTAGCGCGTGATCTTGGCCGTCCCGAGCTCGGTCTCGCTGGCGCTGGCAATCAGCCTCAGGTAGACCTCGCCGAGATCGATGGTTCCCGTGGCGACGTTCAGATAGCGGCCGCCGGGCGTCACATTCACCATTTTACGAAGCGTGTCTGCATCGAGCTTCGACCACACCTCCTGGCCGTGGTAGGTGAGGAAGCGGAGCTTGCCGTCCGGGCCGGTGACCGGGATCCGCTGCCCCTGGTTCTCGTCGCCCAGTCCGATGGCGATCAGCCGGGCGCCCATCTCGCCCAGCTTCTTGGCGGCCTCGACGGGATAGCTCTCGTGGTCCTCGCCGTCGGTGATGAGCACGACGTCGCGGTAGTCGCGCGCCTGGTTGTCGAAGACCTGCTCCATCACGGTCCGCAAGGCATCGCCGATGAGGGTGCCGCCGCGGGAGACGCTGTCGGTCGAGACCTCGTCGAGCGCCATCCGGAAGAAGCCGTAGTCGTGCGTCAGCGGGCACTTCACGACGGAGGTCCCGGCGAAGACCACCAGCGCGACGCGATCGCCCTGCAGCCGGTCGATGCTATCCAGGATGGCGAGCTTGGCGCGCTCCAGCCGGTTTGGAACGAGATCCTCGGCCAGCATACTCTTCGAGACGTCCAGTACGAATACCACGTCTCGTCCTTTTCGCTGAACTTCTTCTTCCACCGGGTTCCAGGCGGGCCGCGCGAGCCCCACCACGATGAGCGCGAAGGCCACCACCACGAGCACCGCTTTCCACGCGCGGCGGGCATGGTCCACGGTCGCGCTGATGTGGCGCAGCAGGTCCGATTCGGCGAACCGCGCGAGCAGCCGCGCCCGCCGGTGCGCCGCGAACCAGTAGACGGCGACGAGCAGCGGGATCACCCACAGCAGGTAGAGGTAGTCGATGGCCAGTAGTCTGACTTCGTTCACGGCAACCTCCGGAACACGGTCCCGTCGAGCACGACGGCCAGGCCGAGCAGCGCCAGGCCGGCGAGGGCAAACGGCGCGAACATCTCGCGATAGTCGAGATAGCGGGTCGACTCGAACTCGCTCTTTTCGAGCTTGTCGATCTCCTCGTAAACCGCCTCGAGCGCCCGGGCGTCGTCGGCCACGCGGTAGATGCCGCCCGTCGTATTGGCCAGCGTTTCGAGGGCTTGTTTGTCCACGCCGCGGCCCATGGGCACGGTGTAGGTGCCGAGCGGCGTCCGGACCGTGGTCTCGTTCTGTCCGCCGATGCCGATCGCGTAGATCTTGATGCCCCAGGCGGCGGCGAGCTTCGCCGCTTCCTCCACTGATCGCTCACCGGCGTTGTTCTCGCCGTCGGTCAGCAGAATGATGACCTTGCTCTTGATCTCGTATTCGCGGCTCTCGCCGTTCTCCGAAGCGAGCTGCTCCTCGGCCGTGTGGAGCCGCGCCGCCGCCAGCGCCACCGCGTCGCCGATGGCCGTGCCGTCTTCGCTCTCGCGGTCCACCAGCTTCACCGTGGGCAGGAATCCGACGAGCGCGTTATGGTCCAGCGTGAGCGGGCAGATGGTGTCGGCATAGCGGGCGAACGTAATCAGGCCGATGAGGTCCGAGGGGCGGCCGGTGAGTTGGCCGCGGCCGGTAATGAAGTCGTCGAAGAGGCGCAGCGCGACGTCGAGCCGGTTGAGTTGCAGGCCGCGGAAGCGGAAATCGGCCGACATGCTGGAGGAACGGTCCACGACCATCTCGATGGCGACGCCGCGGCTCACGTCGAGTACGCGTTCGGTGCCCATCTGGGGACGTGCCAGCGCCACCGCGAGCGCGATCAGGGCGAGTACCCGAATCACGAGCGGCAACCCCACCAACTGCCGCCGCCAACTCGGCGCGAGCCTCTTGAGCCGGGGCGGTGGCCGAGAAGCGTACCGTGCCCCGCGAGGTCCCGCGCATCTGCCAATAGATGGCCAGCGGTACAAGCACCAGCAGCAGGAACATCCACGGCGATTCGAAGCGAAACATCGTTAGCGGCTACTCCCCGCCGGCTGCGGGACCGGCACCGGCTGGTCGGATGGCTTGGTCTCGGCGATGAACTGGGCACAGGTGTTGATCGTGTTCTCTATCTCCTCTCGCGACGGCTCGTATTCAGCGAACTTCACCATGTCGCAGTGCACCAGAAACCTCTCGAGCAGCGGCTTGTGGCTATCGCCCAACGTGTTGTCGCGGCGCAGGTCATGGAGGAACTCCTCGGTGGTGCGCTCGGGCGCGTGCAAGCCGAAACGATCCTCGAGGTAGTGCCGCAGGATGGCCGAGAGGCGTAGGTGGAAGAGCTTCGCCTGGCCCTTCGCGATCAGGTCCTCGGCCATCAGCTCGCGCATGGCGCGCATGGCCACCTCGTGCGGGAGCGGTTCCGGTTCCGCGTGGGGCGTCCGCTTGCGTAGACGCCACCAGATCAGCAGCCCGATCGCAAGCAGCACGGCCGCGCCGCCCGCGTAGATCCACGGACTCAGTCCCGGCAGCGCGACCGGCGGGGCGATCTCCTTGATCTCCGGATTCCCGGCGTCCTTGGGAAGCACCGAGACCACGTGGACCGTGACCGCCTCGGTCTCAATCCGTCCGTCTTGTCCAAACTCGATTGCGAGCGGCGGGATCTCGTAGTCTCCCGGGAGGAACGGTTCGAGTTCATAGATGTGCTCGACGCGGACGCGGTTTCCCTCCACCAGGCGGGGCTCCGATTCCCGGAAGTTGGCCACGGTGAACTTGCCGAGCTTGTCGGCGGCCTTGGGAAAGACGAGCCGCTGGCCCTCCGGCGCCGCGGCCGCGAGCGTCAATGTGACCGAGTCGGCGGCGGTGATCTGGTCACGGTCGATGGTCAGGTCCACCGACACCGAACCGCTCTCATAGTGCTTCTGGATGGCCGGCGGCGGTTTGTTCGGTCGACGGCCCGCACGCCACCGCGAGCAGCGTCAGGACGAGCAGCACGCCCCACGGATGGAGGTGCGGACTCCGCTCCCTCCGGTCACGGCTCGTGGCTCGGTCACGGCTCGCGGATCTCACCGGCGGCCTCCCCGCATGCGGAAGAAGCCGATGAGGTCGCGGACGTAGTCCTTGCCGGTGACTACGGAGATGTGGTCGACACCGGTGGAATTGAAGACCTGGCGCATCTCCGCCTCCCGCTGTCGTGCGGCGGCTTCATACCGGGTCCGGGTCCGCGCGTTGCCGGTATCAACCGTCACCACGTCGCCGGTCTCGGCGTCTTCGAGATCGATGAGCCCGACGTTCGGCAGCTCGCGCTCGCGGGGGTCGGTGATCGACACGGCGATCAGGTCGTGGCGGCGGGCGGCGATGCGGAGGCGCTTGTCGAAGCCCGTGGCAAAGAAGTCCGAGACCAGGAACACAACGGCGCGCCGGTGCGTGATGCGCCCTAGGAAGTCGAGCGCGCCGGTGATGTCGGTGCGCGCCTGCCGCGGCCGGAAGCTCAGCACGTCGCGGATCAGCAACAGCACATGCGTGGCGCCCTTCTTGGGTGGGATGAACAGCTCCACCTCGTCGGTAAAGGCGATCAGGCCGACTTTGTCATTGTTCTTGATGGCGGAGAAGGCGAGCAGCGCACACAGCTCGGCGGCGACTTCGTTTTTGAGCTTCTCGCGCGTGCCGAAGGCGCCGGAGGCCGACAGGTCGACCAGCAGCATGACGGTGAGCTCGCGCTCCTCGACGAAGCGCTTGACGTAGGGGTGGCCCATGCGGGCCGTGACGTTCCAGTCGATGGTGCGGATCTCGTCGCCGGGCGTGTACTCCCGCACCTCGTCGAACTCCATGCCGCGGCCCTTGAAGACGCTGTGGTACTCGCCGGCCAGCACGTCGTTGACGGCCTTGCTGGTGTAGATTTCGAGGTACCGGATCTTCTCGGCCAGCTCCTTCGGGATCATGGAACTTCCACGGTATCGAAGATCTGCTGCACGATATCCTCGGACGCCTTGCCCTCGGCTTCGGCCTCGTAGCTGACGATGACGCGGTGCCGGAGCACGTCCATGCCGATGCTCTTGACGTCCTGCGGGGTCACGTAGCCGCGCCCTTCGAGCAGGGCGTGGACCCGCGATGCCATGGCCAGGAAGATGGTCGCGCGCGGTGAGGCGCCGTAGCGGATCAGGTCGCCGATCGAGAGGTTGTAGGCCGACGGGTTGCGCGTCGCCTCGACGAGGTTGACGATGTATTCCTCGATCTTCTCGTCCATGAAGATCTCGTCGGCCAGGCGCCGCAGGCGGAGGATGTCGGCCGGTTCGATCACCGCGTCGACGGCCAGGTCCGGCGAAGAGCGCGCCATGCGCTTCAGGATCTGGTGCTCCTCGGCCTTGGTCGGATAGACGACCTTGAGCTTGAGCATGAAGCGGTCCACCTGGGCTTCGGGCAGCGGGTAAGTGCCCTCCTGCTCGATGGGGTTCTGCGTCGCCAGCACCATGAACGGCTCGTCGAGCGCGTAGCTCTGGTCGCCGATGGTGACCTGCCGCTCCTGCATCGCCTCGAGCAGCGCGCTCTGGACCTTGGCCGGGGCGCGGTTGATCTCGTCGGCGAGGACGATGTTGGCGAAGATGGGTCCGCGCTTGGTGGTGAACTCGCCGCTCTTCGGGTTGTAGATGAGCGTGCCGACGAGGTCGGCCGGCAGCAGGTCCGGCGTGAACTGGATGCGGCGGAACGACGCATGAATGGTCCGCGCGAGCGTCGTTACCGACAGCGTCTTGGCGAGCCCCGGGACGCCCTCGATCAGGACGTGATTGTTGGCCAGCAGGGCGAGCAACAGGCGCTCGACCAGGTAGTCCTGGCCCACCAGCACCTTACGGATCTCGTTCCGGAGCCGCGTGAGCACCGCGCTCTCTAGCTCTACTTTTCCGGCAATTTCTTTGACGTCGACAGCCAAAACGTCCTCCAGATTCTCGAGGCCGATACGCCGTCAGACGCCGTGGCCGTCGGTCCGGGACAGGAGTGGCGGGAGCACCGTCCGCGGAGTCCGGTTGCGCGATCTGTACGTATCGGGCACTGGTGTTCGAGGAATAGCCGCGGGGGATTCCGCAGCTTTGTCTTCAATATTCAGTCTAGCAATCCGCCGTCGGCGGTGTAGCGGTGCCACTTGTTACCTAGGAATTGGCCCGCCCGTGATAGATTGAAACTAAGTTCTTACGCTCAGGAGGGCAAATCATGGCTCGATTCACGAGACGCGATTTCCTGAAGACCACCGCCGGCATCGCCGGTGCGGCGGCTGGTATCCCGGGTGTCCTCACGGGCGCCTCCAAGCGGTCCGCGACGGACTGGATGCCGCTCGGCAACTCCGGCGTCGATGTGACGCGTCTGGCCATGGGCAGCGGCACGTTCAACGGCGACCAGCAGCGCGCGCTGGGTCAGGTGGCGTTCACCCGCGTCGTGCGTCATGCCTATGACAGCGGCGTCCGCTTCTTCGAATCCGCCGACGCCTATAACACCCACGGGATGTGGGCCGAAGCGCTCAAGGGGATCCCCCGCGACTCCTACCGGCTCATGACCAAGATCGAATGGCGCCGGCCCGGGGACGTTCCCGCCGCCATTGACCGGTTCCGCAAGGAGCTCAACACCGAATACCTCGACGTCCTGCTGCTGCACTGCGTGACGCGGCCCACCTGGTCGCAGGATCTCGAGCCAATGCGCGACGCTCTCTCCGAGGCGAAGTCCAGGCAGATCATCCGCGCCCACGGCGTCTCCTGCCACGGGCTACAGGCGCTCACCCGGCTCCCCGGTAACGACTGGCTGGACGTCTCCCTCAACCGCGTGAACCACAACGGAACGCGGATGGACGGTCCGACGGGCCGGTACGCTGAGATCGGCGACGTCCCGAAGGTCGTCTCCGAGCTTGAAAAGGTCCACGCGCAGGGCACCGGCGTGATCGGCATGAAGATCATCGGGGAGGGCTCGTTCCAGGATCCGGACGTGCGCGACGCGTCGTTCAAGTTCGTCATGAATCTCGATTGCGTCGACGCCATCACGGTCGCCATGCTATCGGAGGCGCAAGTCGACGAAAATATCGAGCGGATGAACCGGCACCTGAACGCGTAGCCGCGGGGGCGGTGGATAGCATCTACCAAATGGCTCCGGGGAAGTGTTTCCGGATCCTCTGGTCCTTCGTTACCAATCCCGCGCCACGGGCTTTGGCATTGGCGACGATAAGCCGGTCAAAGGGATCGCGGCCCCAGTTCTCCCGCAGAGCCTGGGCGACCACTGCCGCGAACGGTAGATCGCAAATAGTCACACCGAGATCCAGCCGGAGCCCGTCCATGACCGTTTGGGCCGACGCCCGGAGACGCTTGATCTCATGGAGGAACTCCAACTCCAGGACAGCCGCGGGCGAAGTAATCAGACTGTTGGTCCGAATGACCGAGCGCGCGGTGGGACTGAGGGCTGAGGTTTGTCCGGCGTACAGTCGAACGAGCACATGAGTGTCGAGATAGATCAACGCATCTCGCTCCATTCGTCAAGCCAATTGATGTCGATGATGTCGTCAGGGTCGCCGACGAACGCGTTGCGTTTCTTCAGCCGATCCAGTTTCGAGACCACCGGCTCCGGCACCAGCCGGATCACTTGGCCCTTCCGTACCACTTCAACCGGCACGCCACTCGAGATTGCCTCATCAAGGATACGGTAGACGTTCCGCCGCAGTTCGGTAGCTGTGATCTGCATGACTCCAGGATAGCATGGATACGTACGTTCGATATAATCTATACGTACGTACGGGCCTCAGTACCCAAGCCCCATCGCCGCCGCGCCCACCAGCAGGCCGACCGCCAGGTTGATCGCTTTCACCACCACGAACGCGCGCCGCGACTCGCCCAGCAGCGGCAGCATTCCGTGCCCGTCCTGGACGACCGAGTTGGCCAGCAGCACGCTTATCGGAATCGTCCCCTTCACAAACAGCGCGACGAAAACCATGTGCGGGCCCGATTGCGGGATGATGCCGACCAGACACGCAATGATGAGCATGGTCCAACGCCCTTCGGGCGTCAGCGTGTGGAGTTCGAAGAAGTCCGACACCAGGCGCGCCACCACCAGCGCCCCCAGGACCCATAGGAACAGCCGTCCCGCGTGCTTCCGGAGCACGTGGCCCCAGAGGTGGTCGTTGAGGAAGTGGTCCGGGACCATCGCGACGATGGCCAGCGCGGAGGCCGAGGTCAACAACGCCGTGACGCGGATCCAGTTCCATTCCTCCGGTCCGAACAGGCCCGTCGCCAGCCCGGCCGCGGCGCTGAGGAACCCGATCACGAGCCCCAACCGCAACAGGGTCGGCCGCCGCCACTGCCGGCGGAGGAAGCCGCTTTCAAACATCCGGGCCGCATCCTCCGGATGATAGGCCAGATGGTGGCACTCGAGTCCCTGGAGCACGCGCCCCCGGAGCGCGAAGTCGGTGAGGACGCCGCTCGCGATGCCGAGGACGGCCAGGGCCAGGAACAACCACAGTGCCTGGCGCGGCATCACCGCCAGCATGAAGAACGACTCATCGCCGCTGGTGGCGATCATGGTCGTCACCACGGCGCCCACGCTGACAAGCCCGTGAGCGTACAGCGTCACCACCGCCCACGAACCGAGGCAACCGGGCAGCGCGCCCAGGATGCCAGCCACCACATACTGGCGCCAGCCGCCCTTCAGCCCAGTCAGCCAGGACCCGCCGTGGAGGACGACATTGAGGAACTCGACAACCAGCATCATCGCCAGCACGAAGCCGGTGATGAGGATCGTCTCACGCAGGATATCCGCTGTCACAAATCCGCTGTCGCTGCTCCTTTCCGTCGCACCCCCGACGGCCATTGTTCAGCATAGAACAAGACGATCAAAGAGTCGTCCCCCCCCCGGGCTGGGGAGGGGCTGGGGAGGGGGGGGTCGGTTCTTGCGATGAGGTGCTGAAGCTCCGCGCCGGCTCATCTGAGACCCCATCCCGTATCGAGCGGATACAGGCCCGAATTCGGAGGTCCCGTTGCGGGGGACACCGCTGCGGAAGGTTAAGGGAAGGCTACGTGACGGAAGCCCGCGATGTCCCCGGTGGCGTGGGTCCGGGGAGACGGATCTGTCGATCCGCCACGAGGATCCGGCCTATGTGGGTCTCATCCTTGGTCCACGCGCGACCCCGCGGGGGCGCCGCTGAAGCCCGTCCCCATGGGCCTGCCCTCCGGCGCACTGCCTCCGGGCGGGTACAATGAAAAATTATGGACGAGAACACCGCGCAAGAGCCGGAACGCGATGCCCAAAACCCGCCGGAGCAAGGGGCGGAGACTGACGACGTCTACGATATTCCACTCCCGCCGGCAAGCTTCGGGTTCCTGGTCCTCTCATTGCGGTCCCAGGCCGAGATGAATATGGGGCTGCTTCATTTTGGCGAGGAGAAGGACCGTCCGCAGCCCAACCTCCCGCTGAGCCGCCACGCCATCGACCTGCTGGCCATGGTGCAGGAGAAGACCAAGGGGAACCTGAGTCTGGAAGAATCGCGGCTGATCGAGAATTCCCTCACCGAGCTCCGGTTTCGCTTCGTGCAGGTTTTCGAGCAGAGCGCCCGCCCGCCCGCCGAACCGCAGACCGGCGAGGAGCAGAAGAGCGAGTAGATGACGCCTGCGCGCGGGAAGCTGACGCTCACGGTGCTGGGCTCGGGGACGAGCACGGGCGTACCAACCATCGGGTGCACGTGTCCGGTCTGCCGCTCGCATGACCCGCGTGACGCCCGGATGCGGCCATCGGTCGTTCTCCGCTATCACGACCGCGTCGTGGTCATCGACACCTCGCCCGACTTCCGCCAGCAGGTGCTGCGCTTCGGCGTCGACAAGATCGATGCGATCCTATACACCCACGCCCACGCCGATCACATTCTCGGCATGGACGACCTGCGGCCGTTCAACTTCCACCAGGCGGGTCCGATTCCGATCTATGCCTCGGCGGTCACGATGGAGACGATCCGGAACACGTTCCGCTATATCTTCAACGGCGTCGAGTCGCAGTCGTCACGGCCGAAGATCGACGTGAACATCTTCGACGGACAGCGCTTCAAGCTGTTCGGTCTCGACATCCAGCCGCTGCCGTTGAAGCACGGGGAGAACGGCTCCCACGGCTTCCGGCTCGGCAAGCTCGCCTACCTCACCGACCACAACACGATCTCGGACGAGGTGAAGCGGCAACTGCGCGGTCTGGACGTCCTGTTTCTCGACGCCCTGCGGCACAAGCCGCATCCCACGCACTCAACCATCGAGGAGTCGCTGCGCGTAGTCGAGGAACTCGAACCCAAGCGCGCCTTCTTTACCCACATCTCCTGCCGTCTCGGGCGTCATGAAGAGACGGAAGCGGCTCTCCCACCGAACGTGCGGCTCGCCTTCGACGGCCTGGAGCTCAGTATCGACCTGACGGATTGAGACGCCGTGGCCATCCGCATCTTCCGCAGCCTGGACGAGATCCCGAGAGACTTCGGCCCGTCTGTCCTCACGATCGGGAACTTCGACGGCGTCCACATCGGCCACCGGGCAATCTTCCGCCGTGTCGTCGAGGCCGCGCGCGAGATTGACTGCCGGCCGTCGGCGCTGACCTTCCACCCCCATCCAGCGCGCGTAGTGGCGCCCAACCGTGCTCCCCGGCTGCTGAGCTCGCCCGAGGAGCGCTGCCGCAGAATGGGCGAGGACGGCATCGAGCAAGCCGTGATCCTGCCGTTCACACCGGAGTTCTCCTGCCTGAGCCCGGAGGAATTCGTCGCCGAGGTGCTGGTGGACCGCCTGGGGGTCCGCCGCCTGCTCATCGGCTGGAACTTCCGCTTCGGCCGGAACCAGGGCGGCGACACGGCGATCCTCGAGGAGTTCGGCCATCGGTTCGGCTTCACGGTGGAAGTGGTGGAGGGGATCCGATTCCGGGGCCGCACGGTCTCGAGCAGCGAGATTCGCCGGCTGCTTGCCGACGGCCAGATCTCGCTTGCCAACCGCATGCTGGGCCGCCCGTTTTCGGTCGCCGGCGCCGTGGTTCCCGGCCATGGCATCGGCACCCGCAAGACCGTCCCGACGCTCAATCTACGGACCGATGCCGATGTCCTGCCGGCGGCCGGCGTCTACGTGACCCGCATGACGGACCCGAAATCCGGGAAGGTGTTCCGGTCGGTGACAAATGTCGGCTACCGGCCCACCTTCAAGGGTGAGAACCTCACCGTCGAAACCCACGTCCTCGAACCGCTGGACGCGACCGATCCGGAGCACATAGCAGTGTCCTTCCTGAAGCGTCTGCGGGTAGAGCGAAAGTTCCCGGACCCGGAGAGTCTGAAAGCCCAAATCATGAAGGACGTCGCGCGCGCCGAGCGCTACTTCCGTCGCGTCGCCCGCTGGGTCCGTTCCTAGATCTGGTTGAGCTGATTAACCGCCGGGAGAGATCGCGGTGGGAATCGTCAGACTCCGCTCCAACACGGACGTTCGGGCGAGATGGAGCCGTGACCAAAGGGAGCGGAGTCCGAACCTGCAGGTACAATTCGGGAGTCTGACCGGGGAAGAAAGGCAGACTAGCCGGACACTAGTCACAAAAGAGACAAACAACCGGCATCGACATGCGACGCCGGTCGTTGTCGGAGATTGAAACTACGCTCCCACCAGCTCGCCGGCGGCGTACTTCTTCGCAATCGCCTCGAGTGGCAGTGGCTCGTAGTCGCCGGCATGGCCGGCCTGACCGAACGAACGCATCCGCGACGCGACCACGTTCTGCATGGCCGTGCGGGCTGGCTTCATGTAGTCGCGCGGATCGAACTTCTCCGGCCCTTCCATCAGTACCTTGCGGATCGCGCCGGTGATCGCCATCCGGTTGTCGGTGTCCACGTTGATCTTGCGAACGCCGTGCCGGATACCTTCCTGGATCTCCTTCGACCGGGACACCCCAGGTCGGGCGCATCTTGCCACCGTACTGGTTGATGATGTCCTGCAGCTCCTTCGGGACGCTGGAGGAGCCGTGCATCACCAGGTGGCAGTTCGGCAGGCGCTCGTTGATTTCGCGGATCCGGTTCATGGCCAGGATTTCGCCATCCGGCTTGCGCGTGAACTTGTAGGCGCCGTGGCTGGTGCCGATGGCGACGGCCAGCGCGTCGATGCCGGTCTGCTTGACGAAATCGACGGCCTGGTCCGGGTCGGTGAGGTGGGCCAGCGGATCGACATCCGCGCCGTGGCCGTCCTCGATGCCGCCGAGGCAGCCAAGCTCGCCTTCGACGGACACGCCCTTGGCGTGCGCCATCTCGAACGACTTCGCGGGTCACCTTGACGTTGTACTCGTAGCTTGCCGGCGTTTTGCCATCGGCTTCGAGCGAACCGTCCATCATGACGCTGGTGAAGCCGAGATCGATGGCCGACTTGCAGGTCTCGGGGCTGTTGCCGTGGTCCTGGTGCAGCGCCATGGGGATCTCGGGATACAACTCGGCGGCGGCCAGCATGAGATGGTACAGGAAGCGGTCATTGGAGTAGTTCCGGGCGCCCCGGCTCGCTTGCACGATAACCGGAGACTTGGTCTCCCGGGCGGCTTCCATGATCGCCTGAATCTGCTCCATGTTGTTGACGTTGAATGCCCCAACGCCGTAGCCACCTTTGGCTGCTTCGTCCAGGAGCTGTCGCATGGAAACGAGAGGCATAAGAATTGGTCTCCCTTCCGTATTTAAGGATAAAGATGTAGAATTTCCAGTCTACCTGATTGACAGTGCCCCGCGCAGGAACGTTTTGTGTCGTTCCTGTAACGGGTTCCCCGTGACGACCCTCCAGGCGGTTTCACCTTCCCGGTACACGGCGTCGTGCCGAGCGGACTCGCCGGAAGATGGTTTCCAGCTCAGCGCAACGCCGAGTTCGAGGGTGGTCGCCCTCACCGCGTCGATGGACGAGGCCCGTCTAATGGGCGTCCTCCGCGCCGGCGAGGAGACGGTGAAATCGCACGTCAGCCACGTTCTGGGGAAGCTTCAGGTCGACAACCGCGCCCAAGCCATCGTCCTGGCGCTCAAACGTGGACTGATTTCCCTCGAAGAGCTCGACTGACCCACGACCGGCTCGGCTGGCTCTCGGCTTTGTAGGCCAACGTCCACGCCCGCGCGGGCGGCCGGAAGTGGGTGTTCCGCTGTTGGATCGCCGCTCGGGAGCTGAAAGCCGAGTGCTGAACGCTGATGGCTTATAGCTCAAAAACTAATCGCGGAGCCGCTGGCCGCTCGCCCCCAATCGGTTTACAGTAGTGGAGAAGGTATGACCCCGACAGTTGAGTCCCGCCGCTCTCGTCCCGTCACGCTCATTCTGGTGATCCTGGTCGCGCTCGGAATTGCAGGCGGCCTCACGTGGTGGCTAAGCCAGCCCACCGGCGAATCCGAAGATGAGCCCGTCCTGACACCGGAAGCGAAGGCTTACACAAGCAACCTACAGCTCAGCGGAGTGGAGATGAAAGCGACCGATAATGCCCTCGGCCAGACGCTTCTCGAGATCACCGGGCGGATCTCCAACAACGGCGACCGGCCGGTGGCCCGAGCGCAACTTCGATGCGTCTTCTATAATCCCTACGGACAGGCGCTCGCCCGCGAACGCGTCGCCATCATCCGGAAACGCGATGGCATCCTCTATCCCGGCGAGTCACGTCCGTTCCGCCTGCCGTTCGACTCCCCGCCGGAGGGATGGAATCAGACGCTGCCGCAACTGGTAATCGCGGAGATCCAGTTCGCGAAAGGCAAGTGATGGCGCGTATTTTGCTCGTCGACGACGATCCCGATCAGCTCGACGTCCGTTCCCTGATTCTTCAAAAGGCGGGGCACCAGGTGGAGACAGCCCGCAACGTGGAGGCGGCGCTCGCGGCGTTCGAGCGTACACCGGTGGAGGTCGTGCTAATGGATCTTCGGTTGCCCGGCGCCGCCGACGGAAGGCGGCTGCTGCGGACGCTGCGGTCCCGGCGCCCGTCGGTGAAGATCTTTGTACTGTCCGGCTCGCCCGAGGGGCTGTCCGCGCTACCGGAAAGCGGTCTGGCCGACGAATTTCTGCGGAAGCCCGTGCGGTCCGCTCATCTGCTGGACTTGATTGCCCGAATTGCATAGAACCGACACGATGGAAACCAGCGAAACACTCAAAGAGAAGTTGGCCGCCGCCGGCGAGGTGGTGTTGGACATCAGGGTGGTCCCGAAGAGCGCCAAGAGCGAGATCGTCGGGGGCATGATTGACGGCTCCCTCAAGGTCAAGGTCGCCGCCACCCCGGAGCGAGGCCGCGCCAATGCCGAATTGTGTGCGGTGCTCGCCGCTTACTTCGGCGTTCCGAAGTCAAACGTCACCATCGAGATCGGGGAGACTTCGAAGCGGAAGCGGGTTCGGGTCAAGTCGGCCTGAGCGGCGAGCGCGCCGCCACTTCATTTGGGATCGGTACTTTCGGTTTTTCCCCGCGCGGTCGCGAAATCCTTCAGGAGCTGGCGAGTGATCCGGTCCGCGACGTCGGCGCTCGCGCCGCTGAACTTGCCTCCGTCGCTTTCCTGCACCGTCGACCAGATCACGTCGCCGTCGGTGTTCACCAGCCGCACGGCGGCCATCGCTTCGTGGCGGCGTTCCACGGTGCGGGCTGCTTCGTTCTCGCCGATCGAGGAGTCCGAATAGAAGGCTCCCCGGGTGCTCGAGCTGCTCGAGCTCGACGACCCGAGGCGGAGTGTGCCGCGAGCGGTGATCCCGTCGCGAGTGTCGTGCGTCTCGTTGAAGATCAGGTCTTCGGCCGAGCCTCGCAGGAAGGCGTCCGCCCGATCCGGATTCTCGGTCAGAACGAATAACCCGGAGGCCTGGAGCTTCGCGATGATCATGTCGCGGATCTGCCCGGCGGTCTCATCACCATTGAGTTTTTCAACGTGGACCCGCTTCACCTGCAGCAGGCCCGCCGCCGGCCCGCCCGTCTCCGCCGTGGACCAGGTGGGAATCCCCAGCAGGAGGAGTATTGGCAAACACCGCATCCGCCTCATCCCTTACCTGCCTTACGCGCTTCTTCGTCCTGATACTCGACGCGAAGATTCGCCTTGGCCTCGAGCGCCACCAGCAGAGACCGGATGTCGCCCTTCGAGACCCGAAACACGAGCGCCTGCTGGTCGCCCTTTTCATCGGCGAAGCCGATCGTCAGAAAATGCTTGCGGCTCTTGCTGAGTGCGAGCACCGGCGAGATGAGCGCCGCCGCCAGGAGGCGCCGGTTCACCTTCTGCCCGTACTCGATGAGATTGATGTCCTCCCACGGCACGAGGTAGTGGACCCGGTCCGACTCAAAGACCAGAAACCGGTCGTTCACCGTCACCAGACGTCCCTTGGGGGCGTTTTCGAATTCGGCGACCGTGCCGCCGACGTATTCCACCTTGCCGCCCCGGTCCGCCGCCGGAGCCGACCCTGTCAGGAGAATCATCCCCAGGATCACGTACAGGAATCGCATTCGTTTCAACAGGATTCTCCTATCTCCTAAGTCCGGTGAGGCGGGTTGGAATCTCAGAGAAAAGCTGAGGACGGCCGGAAACTCCGTGGGGCGACCCCGAGGCTCGCGACTCGGGTCCCACTCGTATGGGACGCGATACGGCCCGGGCGGGGGGGGGGAGCCTTCGCGGACCCGGTCGTCTTGCAGGCTCCCGGCGGCCCATTCACGGGAGCGTGCACAGGGACCAGAGCGCCACGCGTCTTCCCTGCTGCCGAGAGCCCGCCGAAACGACCTTCTCCGTAGCATGTCTTCCCAATGGGCCCGGTCCGCGAGCCGGGCGACGAGAGAGGAGGGCCCATGGCACCAATCACGACCTCGACGGCCAGTCTGCTCGTCGGTTATTTAGGGGTCTGTAACGAGGCGCTGGCCCGGAACCGGGAGTCATTCCCCTACAAGCAGTTACTTGCCATCTATGAGAAGCTTTTCGCCGGCAGGGATCTCGGAGTAAGGGTCTACGCAGATGACCCGGCCGATGAAATAGCTCATGTCACCGTTCGTTACATTAACGGCAGGTATGAACCCGTGGCAAGCGGCAACGGAAACAAGACGTTTCGCGTGAAGCTGAAGAAATCTTACATGGAGAAGGTAGTCGCCAACCGCGGGGACTATGTTCGCCATCCCGAGAAGCTGGACTGGGATTGGCTCCGGAGCCGTGTCGGGATGGACACGGGCGAGGCATCGACGAAAGTCCTCGATATCATGACCCGCGGCCTGCGGCCGGTGGCCCACGATGCCACCATTCAGGAAGCGTCAAGGATGATGTGCGACCTTGGTATCGGCGCGCTGCCGATAATCGACGGCCAGACGTTGATCGGCATGGTTACCGATCGCGACATCACCGTTCGGGCGACCGCGAAAGGCGTCGACCCACGGGTCACTCCGGTCCGCCAAGTGATGACGTCGACCATCGCCAGTTGTTCGGAAGACACCGATCTAGAGCACGCCACCCAGATCATGCGTACCCTCCGGATCCGGCGGCTGCTCGTGCTGGATGGAGCCGAACACCCGGTCGGAATGCTCTCACTGGGTAACATTGCCCTCAGGGCGGACGACAAACGATTGGCTGGTGCGTTGTTGGCGGCAATCAGCAATCCCCTCACCAGCCGGGCCTAAGCGCCGGTGGCCTATCCCGGTCGCGCTCCACTTCCCATCGGGGAGTAACGCCAGCGGCCGGGAACGATCCCCTTGGAGGAAAGCCTCGATTCGCTCGCTCGCAACCACGAAACGCGCGAGAACGAGGATAGCCTTCCAGGCCGCTTCACGGAGCGGCCCTTTGGAAGCGAGAGAAAAGGAGAGAACACAATATGGCACAGAACTCGCACCTTCTAGCTCAGTTGGATGATGCTCTCAATCGAGAGATCTCGACGGTCGTACGGTACATGTTGCAGAGCAGCACGATCAAGGGAACCAGCAACGAGCCGTTACGGCAGATGTACCGGAATGAAGTTTCCGACGAAATCGGCCACGCACAGTACCTGTCGGACAAGATCGTCATGCTCGGCGGCAAGCCGCAGGCCAAACCGAACTTCAAGCCGATCCCCAGCGGCATCGCCGAGATGGTGAAGAACGACCTCGCCGCGGAAGAGGATGATGTGGCCCACTACAAGAAACTGGCGACGATGGCCGAGGAAGCGGGCGATATCGAACTCAAGTTGCGGATGGAAGAGCAGGCAGCCGACGAATCGCGTCACGCCGAACAACTGCGCCGGATGCAGCCGTGAAGAGGTGGTCCGCCGCCGGGCCGGATTCGAACCGGAAGCCGGCCGCCGCGTCATCGGTGAATGCGGCCCCGACGCTTTGTAACAGATGCTTCGTGGCGCCGTCTAATGGACGAAGCGACCATCAACGCTCCGGAGTGGCGGGAGGACCCCAGCGATGAGTCCGGCGGATCTGTCTTCATCCTGTCAAGAAGGATGAGCGGACCGGGACAACTTGCGGGTCCTCTTCACTGCTCCTTGAATCACGCGCGAAAGGAGGAATACTGCAATGAGATTCGCGGTGATTGTTTTTGGCATCCTGCTGGTCGTTGTCGGGACCGGCGTCTTGATTTCACAAGGCGTCACCGTCACGACACTCGGACGGCAGGTGGTTGCGCTGGGTCCTCTGACCGCCAGCACGCAACCGGCGCACAGCACGATTCCGATGCCACCGGTCGCCGGAGGCATTGTCCTCGCCGCTGGCTCGATCCTGATCCTGGCGGCTGCCGGCCGCAGCCGGCATCACAAAGGACACGAGTTGAAGGAGGCCGGCTCCTCGTAGTCACGGGGAAGGTCTCTTCAAGGAGGTGTCGAGAAGAGATGAGAACAGCGATCGTTGCATCCACCGGGCGCGTAGCGGGCGCCGTCGTACGCGAGCTTCTGGCGGCGCATGCCGACTTGATCCTGCTGACCCGCAGTCCTCACAAGCTGTCGACGATCATCGGGCATGAGAAGATCCCGACCCGCGACGGCAATCTGTCTGACGCCGCCGTTCTGAAGGAATCGCTGCGGGGAGTTGATGTCTTGTTCTGGGTTACGCCGAGCGACTCGACGGCCCTGGACCTAAGGGCTTCGCAGCGCCGCATGGGGAAGGCCGCCGCCGAGGCGATCCGCGCGAACCGGATCTCGAGAGTCGTGAACCTCTCGAGCCTCGGGGCGCAGCACGCATCCGGCAACGGTCCCGTGGATGGCCTACACGACGTCGAAAAGGCGATCGGAGGGGCGACGGAGAACGTCATCCATCTTCGCCCGGGATACTTCTTCGAGAATTTCGAGACGCAGTGCCAGGCCATCGTGCAGGAGGGCTGCATCTACCTCCCCGTCAAGGGCGAGGTGGCCGTGCCGATGATCGCGACCCGCGATGTAGCACGCGCGGCCGCTCATGCGCTGCTCAATCCCGCCTGGAGCGGTCGGATCGTACATCAGCTTTGCCCGCCGGCCATCTCGTTCAACGAAGCGGCCGGGCGCCTCTCCGCCGTGCTCGGGATGCCGGTCAGCCACGTCCAGGTGACGGACGAACAAGCGCAGGCGTCCATGATGGAGGGCGGGGCGAGCGAGGACATCGCCCGGCGCATGTGCGAGATGTTCCACGGAATCGAGCAGGGAACGCTCGCCGCCGAAGCCGGTGCAAAGCCGGACGAGACTCCATGGACCTCGCTCGAGGAGTACGCCGTCGACATGCTGGCGCCGAAGCTACGGAGCTTGCGCGAGAAGAGGGCCGCGGCCGGGTAGCCAACGATTTCCCGGCCTGGTGACCACGGTTACAGAGAAACGGCGCTCGACGGCCTATTCTGGGGCTGTGAAACGATTCGGAGATGCACCGTTTCTGGCGATCTGGGAGGCGACGCAGGCCTGCGACCTGGCCTGCCGCCACTGCCGGGCCTCGGCAATGCGGGACCGCCATCCGGCCGAACTCACGACAGCCGAAGGCTACCGGCTGCTCGACGAGATCCGCTCGTTCGGCGACCCGCTGATGGTCTTTACCGGCGGCGATCCGCTCAAACGTCCCGACATCTTCGACCTGCTCCGGTACAGCAGCTCGCTCGGGCTGCGGACGACCGTCACGCCGAGCGCCACACCGCTGCTGACTACCGAGGCCGTGGAGCGGATCCGCGACTGTGGCGTCGCCCGCATGGCCATCAGCCTCGACGGTCCGGACGCCGCGACGCACGATGCGTTCCGGGGCGTGGCGGGATCGTTCGAGAGGTCGATCGCGGCCCTCGAACATGCCCGTCGGATCGGTCTCGAAACCCAGGTGAATTCGACCGTGACCCGTACGAGCCGGCGCGATCTGGGCCGGATCGCCGAGCTGGTGGGCGCGGTGGGCGCGCGGCTGTGGAGCGTTTTCTTCCTGGTGACTACGGGCCGGGCCGCCGAGACCGACGATCTGACGGCGGAGGAGTATGAGGAGGTCTTCGCTTTCCTCTACGAGCGGTCGAAGTCGGCGCCATTCGACATCAAGACCACCGAGGCCCAGCACTACCGGCGCTATGTCGCCCAGCGAAGAAAGGCCGAAGCCGGGCCGGCGGACCAGCGTCCGGAGATGCCGTCCGTGATCGCCCGTCAGAAGGGCATCAACGACGGCCGCGGACTGGTCTTCATCTCCCACACCGGAGACGTTTATCCGAGTGGGTTCCTGCCCGTCTCGTCGGGCAATATCCGCGACACGCCCTTGACGGAGCTCTATCGCCGTTCGGACCTGTTCGTGACGCTACGCGACACAGACGCGCTGGCGGGCAAATGCGGAGCGTGCGAATACCGGCGGCTGTGCGGTGGATCGAGGTCGCGGGCCTACGCCCTGACCGGGGATTATCTTGAGTCCGACCCGCGCTGTGTTTATGAGCCGGCGGGTGTTCCGGCTGGTGTTTCGTAGTTTTCGAGCCCGTCGGCAGAGCGGAACTGAAGTTCCGCGCCCGCTCAAAGCGCGCCTTCCAATTCTTCCCGAACCAGCCGCCTACTTGATTCGCTCGTCGCGGTCCACCTTGCCGTCGCGGATGTGAAGGACGCGGTGGGCGTGCATGGCGATGTCGTGCTCGTGGGTGACCAGGACGATCGTGTTGCCCTGCTGGTGCAGCCGGTCAAACAGCGCCATGATTTCGGTGCCGGTGGCGGAATCGAGGTTTCCGGTCGGCTCATCGGCGAGCAGAATGGAGGGGTTGTTCACCAAGGCGCGGGCGATGGCGACACGCTGGCGCTGGCCGCCGGAGAGCTCGCTCGGCTTGTGGTGGATGCGCTGTTCCAGGTCCACCTGGGTGAGGGATTCCTGGGCCATCTGCGAACGACGGTCCGCCGGGATTCCCGAATAGATCAGCGGCAGCTCGACATTGTGCAGCGCCGTGGCCCGCGGTAGCAGGTTAAACGTTTGAAAAACAAAGCCGATCTCTTTGTTGCGGATCCGCGCCAGCTCGTCGTCGTTCATGTCGCTGACCAGCCGGCCGTTGATGAAATACTCGCCGCCGGTGGGGGTGTCCAGACATCCGATCAGGTTCATCAGGGTGGATTTGCCCGATCCCGACGGTCCCATGATCGCCACGTATTCGCCCCGGTGAATCTCGACATCCACGCCATCGACGGCATGGATCTCCTGATCGCCCATGACGTAAGTCTTTTGTAAGCGTACGTTCGGATGACGATCCCGTCCCGCTTGAGTTGTTCGCCGCGTTCGGCTGCAATGCGTCGACTACCTGTGCCATAGCTTTCCCTGCGTTCTATTGTGTAGGCGAACCCACGGGTGTTTCGTGTTACACGCGACGTCAGGATTCCGCCTTGGACGACTCGTTATCCACCTTGACCCGGGCTTCGTTGCTTGATGGTTCGGATCACCTGGTAGCTGCCCGTGATGATCTCCTGGTCGTCGGCCAGAGCCGCTCCAGCACCTCGATGTCCGTCGCGCCGGTGATGCCGGTCTCCACCTCGTGGAAGACGGCCTCATCGCCCTCCACCACAAAAACGCCCTGCAATTCCTTTTTACGCTCTTCTTCGCTCAGTTGTTCCGCCGCACTGTTGTGAATTGCCATCGGCCGATTCCAGCAGATCACCCTTCTGGCGGACGGTCAGCGCCTGAATCGGGATCGCGAGGACTCGTTGCGCGTCGCCGTCGTGACGCGGGCCGTGCAAGAGAGGCCCGGACGGATCTCCGGAGGCGGATTATCGAGAGCGATAACCACTTTAAAATCTTTAGCTTCCTGGCTGGAGACGGCGCTCTGCGAGGCGGCGAGGCCGGTGGAGCGCAGGATCGCCGTGTTGCCTATTTCGATGACGTGTCCGGCGAAGGTTTTGTTCTGGGATCGCGTCGATGCGAAATCTCGGCCGCCTGATCGAGCTTCACGTTGACGATGTCGGTTTCATCCACCTTGACCTCGGCCGTGATGAGCGACATGTCGGCGATGGTCATGAGCAAGCTGGCCGAGGAGTTCTGGATACCCGGCACCACCGTCTCACCCACCCGGACTGGCAGGTTGGTGACCATCCCGGCCAGGGGAGCCACGGCATAGGTCCGCTGGAGCACATCCTGGGCCCGCTTGAGATTCGCCTCGGCCAAGGTCACCCGCCGGTGGGACGCTTCGAGCTGCGAGGCGAGTTGCGCGCGCTGTGCCTGCGCCTGCATCTGCCGCGCCTCGGCTTCCCGGACGGCTGCCTTGTTGGCCTCGAGATCCGCCTTCTTCTGGTCGAACTCCTGCTGGGCGATCAGCTTCTCTTCCTGCAGGCTCTGCGTCCGGTCGAAGCTGACCGGGCCCGCTCGAGTTCCGCCTTGGCCCGGTCGACGCTCGCCTGGGTCGTTTTCAGGTTCTCCTCGGATGCCCGCAGCGATGCCTCCGCGGCGGCCACGTCCGCCTTCGCCGAGCTTAACGATGCCTGCTGCGCGGCGACTTCGGCCTGCGGCTGTACCGATTCCAATCGCGCCAGTAACTGGCCCTTTTCAACATGCTGGCCTTCGACGACGGAGATGTCGACAATCCGGGCCGGCGTCGCGGCGTTTGTTCCTATATTGATGTAGTTGCGGGGCTTGATCTCGCCCGAGGCGGTTACGATTGCGGTAAGATCGCGGCGCTCAACCTTGTCGGTCTGCACCGTGACCACGCCCTGCTTGCTGTACCGGATGGCGGCAATCAAGCCGCCTGCCAGCGCAATCACCACGACCACCAGAATCAGTACTTTCCACTTGGTCTTCACGGAGGAGTCTCCACTATTTCGGACGCACAAGTCGTCCAATCCACGTACAATTTCATCCTAGCACGGGGACTTTGACGTCCCCGACGCTCACATATCTATAGACTCGTACGCGCTGCCAGGGGGTTTCTTAGCAGAAAGTAGCAATCCGCGGGGCGGGAAAGCCGGTTGGCCGAGCAGGTTTGTCGTTCCGCGAGCTTGGCGTGCCATGCTAGAGGAATGAGATCCATCCGTCGCGGCGCCCTTTGGGCGGTCTCGTTTCTAGCCGTCGCCCCTGGTTTGCAGCCCAGCCGGCGTTCGCCCAGGACAAGCTCCTGATGTGGGAGGCCCAGAAGGGCGACGGACGGGCCTATCTGTTGGGGTCGATCCACTTTGCCCAGGACGATTTCTACCCGCTCAACGCCGCCATCGAAGACGCTTTCTCCAACTCGGGCACGCTGGTGGTGGAGGTGGACGTCGACGACGCCAATCCGCTCGAGTTGCAGAAGAAGATGCTCGCGGTCGGGATGTACCAGGACGGGCGGAAGCTCTCCGACACCCTGCCGCCGGAGGCCCTGGCGAAGCTGAAGTCGTTTGCGGCCGAACGGGGCTTTCCCTTCGTGCTGCTGGACTCGATGAAGCCGTGGTTCGCCTCGCTCATGATCTCGGTGATGGAACTCCAGCGCCTCGGCTACGATCCTGAACAAGGGGTGGACAAGCACTTCCTCGATCTCGCCAAGACGCGGAAGATGCCGGTTCATCCGCTCGAAACGGCGGACTTCCAGATCGGCTTACTCTCGGGCTTCCCGGACGACCTCCAGAACGAATTCATCGAATACACGCTCGAGTATCTGGACCGGATTCCGGATGACGTCGCCGGCATGGTGAGCGCCTGGAAATCAGGGGACGAGGCGGCGATGGAGGAACTGCTGCTCAAGGCCGAGAATGAGGACAAGCGCTACCAGGAGGTCTTCGAGCGGATTTTCTACCGGCGCAACGCGGACATGGCGAACAAGATAGGCGCGCTCGTGGATTCCGGCGGGACGTGGTTCGTGGTGGTCGGCGCCGGCCACCTCATCGGCGACCGGGGGGTGGTCAGCCTGCTTGGCCAGCGCGAGGGAGTGAAGGTGAGTCGCGTGCCGGCAGCCGCCGCGGTGGCCCAATAGCTACCGCCCTCCGCGGAAAGCCGGTCGCCGCAGAGCGGAACTGAAGCTTTGCGCCCGCTCATCTGAGACCCCATTCCGTACCACTGAGATACAGGCGAGCCGAATGCGGAGGTTCCGTTGCGGGGGACACCGCTGCGGCACGTTAAGGGGGAGGGTACGTAACAGAAGCCCGCAATGTCTCCGTTGAGGCAGGAAAGGCGGGCTTCAGCCGGAGCGGGGCTTCAGCCCCGACTCTGCCTGGGGAGCCGCCCCTATCTCCTTCCGGTCGACCTCCGCTCGAATCCGCGGGAGACTCTCCGGATACTCGCGCTGGACGAATTCGATCAACTTTTCGCGGACGTGGCAGCGCAGGTCCCAGCCGATGCTCGCGTCGGGCGCGCTCATCAGGGCCCGCAACTCCATCGTGCGCTCGTTGGCGTTGGTTACCTGCAGGCCGCAGACCTTTCCGTCCCACTTCCCTGAGTCCTCCAGAATGCGGCGCAGCTCCTGGCGGACCGCTTCCACCGGAATGCCGTAGTCGGTGTAGAGAAATACCGTGCCCAGCAAGTCGGCGGTGACCCGGGTCCAGTTCTGGAACGGGTGCTCGATGAAGTAGGACAGCGGCAGGACGAGGCGCCGCAGGTCCCAGATACGGACGACGACGAAGGTGGTGGAGATTTCCTCGATCCGTCCCCATTCGTTTTCGACGATGACGACATCGTCGATGCGGATCGGCTGCGTGAGCGCGATCTGAATGCCGGCGATCAGGTTGGAGAGGGTCGGCCGGGCGGCCATGCCGATGACGAGTCCGGCCACGCCGGCCGAGGCGAACAGCGTGGTGCCGACCTGACGGACGCCCGGGAAGGTCATCAACATCACGGCCAAGGTGATGACCACCAGCACCACGCCGAAGACGCGCCGGAGGACGTCGATCTGCGTGTGGACCTGGCGGGCGAGGAGGTTGTCGGCGACATCGAGCCGGTATTTCTCTTCGATGGCCTCGTCGAACGACAGGCTCAGCGAGTGGATGAGCCAGGAGACCGCGGCGATCATGAGTAGGATCAGGAGGTGCCGTACCGGACCGAGGATCGTGTCGGGCAGGGCCGTTAGCGGCAGTGCGGCGAAGATGGCCAGCAGCGGCAGAATCAGCCGGACCGGGCCCTCTCCGTGGCGGATCAGGTTGTCATCGACCGCGCTCCTGGTGTGCCGGGTCATCCGCCTGAGCGTGGCCCGCACGATGACGAAAACCACGTGGGCAATGAGGACCGCGGCGAGGACGATCCCGAGTGAGACGACCCACTCCTGGAGCTGGCCGGAGAAGAGTTCTATCGATTGAATCGCTTGCATCCTTATGGTTGTTGATGATTCAGGCGGTCCGGGCGTCACAGGGGAACTGACGGCGGGCACCGCCGGCCACCGGCGTGGGATGTGTCCGGTATTGGGACCGGAGAGTCCGAGGACGCTACAGGAGGGTCCGGGGGAATGTAAGGCGGTCGTCCACGACGGCCCCGGACCTCCTGGTCCGGCTCTACGGGAGGCGGGGAGAAGAGGCCGACGAGGATGTCGGCCCGCGGGTCCGGAGGCCCGCCTTACACGGTGAAGGGAAGGCCCGCACTGCCTGACGTCCACCCCGCATCGGCCGGGAAACGGCTCTGTGGGCGCCGTTGAAAGCCGGACCTTCCATTGCAATGTGGGCGGCAGACTCCGCTCCCTTCGGAGGTGTCAAGAAATACCTTGGGGACATCCACGACGCCCTCGAAGGTCTTGAGAAAATTGAGGCGCGACGGGACAGTCCCTGGATTTCTTGACACCTCCTTCGGTCACGGCTCGTTGTGAGCGTACGGCCGAGTGCGAGCCGTGACCAGAGGGAGCGGAGCCGGGCACCTCGATCCCGGTGTTGCGCTCTCTTGAGCCCGGTGAGATTTCTATCGAGCTGCGCGCACCGCTCTTCGGCACTTAGCGTGCAATGAAAACTCCAAATGCTTCGAGAGCTTCGCTTCGCATTCCGGGCGCTCGCCGGCCGGCCGGCGTTTTCAATGGTCGCGCTGGTGATGCTCGCCATCGGAATCGACGTTCTGGGCCTAGTGCTGGGGCGCGGCTTCCGTCTCACGTTGGCCGGGCTTGTCGCCGGGGCTGCGGGGAGTGTTTTCGCCTCGCGATACATGGCCAGCAAGCTTCACGGCGTGGCCGGCTTCGATCCGCTCTCGACCGCGGTCGCCGTGGGGGTGCTGCTCGCCGCCACGGCCGCTGCCAGCCTCGTGCCGGCCTGGCGGGCAACCCGCGTCGACCCGACGATCGCGCTGCGGCATGAGTAGGAGCAGACCTCACTGTGAAGAGCGCAAAGGGCGCGGGGAGAATAAGTTCTGTGTACCCCGCCCGGTTATTCCGGCGGCACCATCGCTTACCATAGAAAGCGGAGGTGGATCACGATGGTTCTGCGAATTGCAGGTGTCGTTTTGGCGCTGAGCGGGATGCTGTTGGGGGCATCGGACACCGAGAAGCGTCTGGATAATGCGGAGGTGGCGCTCAAGGAAGCGATGACCATGCCGGATCAGGGGATCCCTCAGGATCTGCTGGATAAGGCACATTGCGTGGTGATTGTTCCCGGGATGAAGAAAGGCGCGTTCATCGTCGGCGGCCAGTTCGGCCGCGGGTTCATCAATTGCCGCCAGTCGGATGGGAACGGCTGGACGGCGCCCGGCGCGGTGCGGGTGGAGGGGGGCAGTATCGGTTTTCAGATCGGCGGCTCGGAGACGGACATCATCATCCTGGTGATGAACGAGTCGGGCAAGGGGAAGCTGCTGTCGAGTAAGTTCACCATCGGGGCGGATGCGGCGGCGGCCGCGGGTCCGGTGGGACGTAAGGCTTCAGCACTGACGGACGCCCAGATGCGGGCCGAGATGTTGACCTACTCGAGATCGCGCGGCGTGTTCGCCGGCATCTCGCTCGAGGGCGCTACCATGCGGCCCGACAACGAGGCGATCCGGGAAATATATGGAAAGGAACTGACGAACAAGGAGATCGTATCGGGTAGCGTCAGCACGCCGGCGGCCGCGAAGGAGCTCGTCAGCATGTTGACCAAGTACTCGATGAAGGAATCGAACTAGCAGGCGCCGGGGCGGGGCCCTCTGTCTCGTGAACCCGGCGGCAGCTCGTGCAAGGAGCGGGCGGGCTGAAGCCCTTCGCAAGCTGAAGCTTGCCCCACTTGCCGAGGGTGGTCCGACCGGGCCGCCACGAAATGGACTGTGTTGGACGCTCTATGAAGAAGGCGTGTTGGATCGTTCTCGTTGTTGCCTGGCTTGCGGCCTTGCCCGCGATAGCGCAGGTTCTCCCCAAGACGGAGCCGGCCGAGGTCGGACTATCGGCGGAAAGGCTGGGGCGGCTCGATGCCTTGATCGAGCGTGACATCGCCAAGAAGCAGATCGCCGGGACGGTGACGATTATCGCGCGCCACGGTAAGATCGCCCACTTTGCCGCCCACGGGATGGCCGATATCGAGAACGGCAAGCCGATGCGCGAGGACACGATCTTCCGGATCGCCTCGATGTCGAAGGCGATCACGAGCACTGCGGTGATGATGCTCTACGAGGAAGGGAAGTTCCTGCTGAGCGATCCGGTGAGCAAGTATCTGCCGGAGTTCTCGGACATGATGGTGCTGCCGGCGGCGGGCGCGCCGAACAACAACCGTGTTCCAGCGCGCCATCCGATCACGATCCGGAACCTGCTGACGCACACGTCGGGGCTGACCTACCAGTGGAACCAGCGGCTCGGCCCACTGTACAACAGCTATCACATCCCCCACGGGCTGGGCCCGACCGATTTCACGCTGGCCGACTTCACTCGGGAGCTAGCCAAGCTCCCGCTGCTGTTTCAGCCCGGGGAGCGCTACGAGTACGGTCTCTCGGTCGACGTGCTGGGCCGGCTGGTCGAGGTCACCTCAGGGCGGCGCTTCGACCAATTCCTACGGGAGCGGATCTTCGACCCGCTCGGGATGAAGGATACCTACTTCTACCTGCCCGATGAGAAAGTGTCGCGGCTGGCGGTGGTCTACGGGCGGGATGGAGACAAGCTCGAGCGTCACGAGCCCGAGGACAAGATCCAGGTCGGCGACGCCGTGGGGTCGACGGGGTATCCTTTCAGCGGACCGAAGAAGTTCTTCTCCGGCGGGGCGGGACTTTCCTCGACGGCGCCCGACTACGCGCGGTTCGCCCAGATGATTCTCAACAAGGGCGAGCTCGGTGGCAAGCGTCTGCTGAGCCCGACCACCGTCAAGCTCATGACGATGGACCACGTCGGTCACATCGTGGCCAACCCGCCGATCGCCTTCGGGCTCGGCTTCTCCGTCGACCTGGCCGAGAACGGTTTCGACGAGCTGACCTCGGAAGGCACGGCCGGCTGGAGCGGATTCTGGTACACCGAGTTCTTCCTCAGTCCGTCCGAGGACATGATCGGCGTCTTCATGTCGCAGCTTTCCCCCTCAGGCGACCTCACGCTCAACGACCAGTTCAAGGTGATGGCGCACCAAGCGATCGTGGACTGAGGTAGCCAAGTGGGGCAGGCGGTTTCGCCGGCCCTGTGTTCTTCGGCTACCTCAGGCAAACAGCACTCTTTCGAAAAGACGGCTACAGCTCCGGCGGCTCCATCTTCGGAACGAGGAGTTGGATGATGAAAAGAGCGATCAAGTACATCGAGCCGGCCATGACGAACAGCAACATATAGCTGCCGGTAACCTCGAGAATGTAGCCGGAGATGGTCGCGATCATTGCGCCGCTGATGGCGCCGCACATGCCGCCGAAGCCCACCACCGAGGCCACCGCGCGTCGCGGAAACATGTCCGAAACCAGCGTGAACAGGTTGGCCGACCAGCCCTGGTGAGCGGCCGTCGCGAGCCCGAGGAGCCCGACCGCGACCCACAGATGGGAGATCCGGGACAGGAACAGGATCGGAAGCACGGAGACCGCACAGATCAGCATGGCCGTCTTGCGGCCGGAGTTTATGGTCCATCCGCGGCTGATGAGGTGCGAAGACAACCACCCGCCGGCGATGCTGCCGAAGTCGGCCAGGACATAGACCGCGATGAGCGGCGGCCCGATGCGGTCGAGCGAGAGGCCGTACTTCTCATTCAGGTACTTGGGCAGCCAGAAGAGGTAGAACCACCAGACCGGGTCGGTGAGGAACTTCCCCATCGCGAATGCCCACGTCTGGCGGAGCGGGATCAGGCGAAGCCAGGGGAACGACTGGACGGGCTCGGCGGGGTCGCTCCGGATGTAGGCGAGTTCGCTCGCTGTCAGTTTGGGATGCTCCTCCGGCGGCTTGTACCAGATCAACCATGTGATCAGCCACAGAAAGCCGAGCGCGCCGGTCATGATGAACGCCCACTGCCAGCCCCAGTGAATGGCGATCCAGGGAACAACCAGCGGGGCCATGACCGCGCCCACGTTGGTGCCCGCATTGAGGATGCCGGCCGCCAGCGCGCGTTCCTTCTTCGGGAACCACTCGGCGATCGTCTTGATCGAAGCCGGGAAGTTGCCCGCCTCGCCGAGGCCGAGGCCGAAGCGGGCGAGACCGAACGTCAGCGCCGAGCGAGCCCAGGCATGTCCCATCGCCGCCAGGCTCCAGAGCGAGATGATGAGGGCGAAGCCGCGGCGGGTGCCGATGGCGTCCATCAGCCGTCCGACCACCAGCAGCCCGAGGCCGTAGGCCAACTGGAAGGAGGCCACGATGCGGCCGTACTCGATCTCGTTCCAGCCGATCGAGTGTTGCAGCTCCGGGGCCAGGATGCTGAATACCTGCCGGTCGATGTAGTTGATGGTCGTGGCGAAAAACAGTAGCGCACAGATCGACCACCGCAGCCTTGGTACTTTCATCGTGGTTGACATGATATCGTTTCTGGAAAAGCTCCGAGTGGTCAGCCTTCGGCCCTGGAAGTTAGAGAGTCCGGTCCCAGTGGACTCGGGAAAGCTGATAACTGACGGCTGATCGCTGACAGCTTTATACGATGGCTACAATCCTATGAAGATCACGGACATCCGCGCAACCACGGTCACGGTGCCGCTGGAGGCGCCGCTACGCCATGCCAACGGCTGCCACTGGGGACGGTTCGTGCGCACCATCGTCGAGGTGGAAACCGACAATGGGTTGATCGGACTCGGTGAGATGGGCGGCGGCGGGGAATCCGCCGAAGCTGCCTTTGGCGCCTTGAAGGCGTACCTCGTCGGTCACGACCCGGCCCGGACCGAGGAGATGCGGTTCAAGATCGCGAATCCGACCGCCTCACTCTACAACAACCGCACGCAGATGCTCGCGGCGCTCGAGTTCGCCTGCCTGGACATCGTCGGGCAGGCCTGGAACACGCCCGTGAGCGAGATTCTCGGCGGCCGGCTCCGGGACCGCGTCCCGTTCGCGTCGTACCTGTTCTTCCGCTATCCGAACCCGGAAACCGGCGCGGGCGAGGTGCGCACTGTCGATCAGGTGGTCGCCTGTGCCCGGCAGCTCAAGCGGAAGCACGGCTTCCGCACGCACAAGCTCAAGGCCGGCGTCTTCCCCCAGGACTACGAGCTCGACGTCTTCCGGGCCGTGGCGGAGGCGTTCCCCGAGGATCGGGTGCGTTTCGATCCCAACGCCGTTTGGTCCACCGAACAGGCGATCCGCTTCGGACAGGCGATCGCCGACTTGAACAACGACTATCTCGAGGATCCTGTCTTCGGCCTGCACGGCATGCGGCGGACGCGCGAGAAGGTGAGCATGCCGCTCGCGACGAACACCGTGGTGGTGAACTTCGAGCAGCTCGCGGCGAATGCGCTCTCGACCGCCGTCGACGTGATCCTGCTCGACACGACCTTCTGGGGTGGCATACGCCCTTGCGTCAAGGCGGCTGGTGTGTGCGAGACCTTCCAGTTGGGGGTCGCGGTACACTCCTCCGGCGAGCTGGGCATCCAACTGGCGACCATGCTGCACTTGGGCGCCGTGATCCCCAACCTGAGCTTTGCCGCCGACGCCCACTATCACCACCTCACCGATGACATCATCGAAGGCGGACTGATGCCCTACAAGGGCGGCGCGATCCGCGTGCCGGATGGTCCCGGCCTCGGCGTGAAACTGGACCGCGAGAAGCTGGGGACGTACAGCGAGCTCTACAAACGGCTCGGAGGCTATCCTTACGACCAGGATCCCGGCAGGCCGGGCTGGACCCCGATTGTGCCCAATGACCGTTGGGCCGATCCAAACGACGACCGTACCCCGGAGATTCCGTACTAACAGGGTCGCGGACAAGGCAGCCGGGAATTCAGGCGACCCGGACGATGGCAGACATTCAACAAGGCGGTGAAGGGCGAGGCCTAGGCGGAACGGCGACGGGGGCGGCGTTTGACGTACTACGGATACCGGTTCCGGGTGGATTCGTCCGAGCCGGCGCCCTGGGAAGGGCTGTGCCAGGACTTCGCCTTCTTCTCCAGCCCGCCGCGGAAGGGCGACCGGGCGATCGAACTGGTCTGCGAGAAGCCGGGCTACGACCGGCTGCCCGACCTGCGGGCGATACGCTACACGCCCCGCAACGTCGTCTACCGCGCGGACCGGGTCCGCTACGTCGACTATCACGGCCGCGGTCTGGGCGAGCACGACGAGGTCTCCGGCGGGTTTCGCATCACGAGCGAGGATCCGGGTATCCTCTATGAGGCCGCCTACCTGTTTCTGCTCTCCCAATGCGGCGAGTTTCTCGACTCGCGCGGGCTGCATCGCGTCCACGCGCTGGGGCTGAGCGTCAACGGCAAGGCCGTCCTGGTGCTGCTGCCGATGGGCGGCGGCAAGAGCACGCTGGCCTACGACCTGATGCGCTACCCGGAAGTGAAGCTGCTCTCCGACGACTCCCCGTTGATCGACGGCTCAGGCAGCGTCCATGCGCTTCCGCTTCGCCTCGGTCTGCTCCCGGATCATGCGGCCGAGGTGCCCGAGGAACATCGCCGGGTGATCGACCGGATGGAGTTCGGACCGAAGATCCTGGTCAATTACGCCTACTTCGCCGATCGCGTGGTGCCGCGCGCGGAGCCGGGGCTGGTGTTGCTCGGCGCCCGCCGCCTGTCGGGGGGATGCCGCATCGAGAGGGTCAGCGGACTGACCGGCATGCGCGCGCTGACCACCAACTGTGTCGTGGGGCTGGGGCTCTTCCAGGGCATGGAGTTCGTCCTCGACCGGGGCGTGCTGGCTCTGGCGGGGCTGGGCGGCACGGCGGCCTCGCGCCTGCGATGCAGTCTCGAGCTGGTGAAGAGATCCACTGTGTGTGACGTTGCCCTGGGACGCGACCGGCAGGCCAATGCCGAGACGATTCTCGAGTGGTCGACGAGGCTGCTATCGTGAGCGGGCGACCGGCCGAGGGGGGCGCGAACCGAGTTCCCATGCATCCAAACATAAGCACCCGGCTGTACCGGCTGGCAGCACGCCTGTCGGCTCGGATGATCGCGTCGCCGGACCTGGTGAGGAGCGTGCTGCTCTGCCGGAGCGCCGCCACCGGAGAGGTGACATTCGGGCGGAGCGATCTCGACCTGATCGTGGTGGCCGAGTTGGGGAGGCCCGATGCCGGGGAGCGGCTCGCGTCGCTATACGAGAAGGTCCGGCTACTGCACCGGCTGAACCCGGTGCTGGGCCACGTGATCGTGACGGACCCGGAGGGGATCGACTTGGTTCGCCGAAGCCGATACCTACTGGAACTCGATCCTCGCGCGCAGCGTTCTGCTGCTCGACGGGCAGCCGGCGCCGATGCCGTCGATTCCGGTCGACCCGAAGCATGCCGTCGTCCATCTCGGGTTGCTCATCGAGCTGTACTTCTCGATTGCCATCCAGGTGAAAAGCGAGCGCCACACGCGCAAGATCGCGCTCGACATCTGGAACGCATGCGCCACGGCCGGCGGCCTGATCCCGGAGCCGTATCTACTGCGGAGCGACATCCGGCGCCACCTCGGCAGGGTGGATCCATCGCTCTCGATCGAACGTCTCGGAGAGCCGCAGGCGGCCGCCGACTATGTCTTTACGCTCGTCGGGCAACTGCAGCGGAAGACTCGCCGTCCGTTGCAGCCGCTCGGCGAGCCGGTTATCTTCGAGGCGCTGATGCCTCCCCGGGCCCAGCGCCGGACGGTTGTCGTCGTGCCCGGACCGGGCGTCCCGCTGCCTCCGGAGGCGCTGCGGCGGGGGGCGTTCCTCTGCACGCCGGAATCACTCGACCTGTACGTTCACTCGATCAATCCGTTCGCCTACTGGACCCTGCCGCCCGAACTGCTGGCACTCGGCATCGCGCCGCCCGCGGCCGGGACGTATCTGGCGGCCTGCCGGCGCTACGCCGATGTTCAGTTTCTGTGCCACCCGGGATTCGGGGTGCTGGACGTGCATGCTCCGGGGGCCACGGTTGCGACCGTTCGGCATGTCCTCGAGGGGCTCGGCCGGGGCGAGGCGCCGCCGCCGATTCCGCCGTCCGAGTATGAGGCGATTCGGCCGGACGTCAAGTCGGTTCCGGACTACTATCGGCGGATTTACCCGGACCTCTATCGGGAGGGACAGCGCCTGCGCCAGGCTTGCGGTCGTATCGACATCGGCGAGGATCGGGGCTGAAGTCCCGGGCAAGCTGAACCTTGTCCCACAGAAGGCTCCGGAACGCCTCGGTGGGCGCGTTTGAGCGGGCGCGGCAGCTTCAGCTCCGCTCATTCCGGCCCACGACCAGGCCTCGCGAATCGAGTTCGTCAGATAGACCAAATGACATTGGGCGAGAGTGCCGCTTTGCCTCAGCGAACCAGCGTTACGACGACGTACGGCGTCTCGTGCTCCAGGTCGGGGTAGATCTTCCCGTTGCCCTTCTTGTCGAGGGCCTCGACGAAGTACATCAGGTCCCACTTGGGGACGACGAAGCCGGCGGGGATCTCGGCGCTGTAGCGGCCGGTGCTGGAGTCCAGTTTCATCTCGACGGTCTGGTAGTCCTCGAACTGGGTCACGTGGCGGTAGCGGAGGCGGATCCACTCGATGCCGGACGGGTCTTGCGCCTCGGCGACTACCCTCAGGCTCTGGCCGGGCCTTGCTTCCCCGGCCGGCGCGAGGGTGACTTGCGGCGGCTCATTGTCAGCCGTGATGGTAACGTCGACCGGACCGGCGACGGCGGTGGCTCCGGATTCCTCGACCGCTTCGATGCGGTACTCGATCCGGCCTTCCGCGGTGGAAGCCGGGACTTCAGCCTCGTACATGCCTTCGCGCGCGGCGTTCATCGTCACCGTGGTGGGTGCGCCGCCGTCGCGCGAGACGAGCGCGTGCACCTCTCGCAGCGGGCTGTTGGCGGTGACCGTCGCCCGGATCCGCAGCGGATCCCCGGGCGCCAGGCGGCGAACCGGCACCTGCGCAATGCGCGGACCAGCGCCGCCAAACCACGGCGGACGCTCGTCGGCCCGGTCGTCGCGGAGTTGCCGGAAGCCCTGCTCCAGGTGGCCGAGTTCCTCCTTCCAGTTACGCGGGAAACTCATGCGGTCCACGCCGAAGGGCAGGACGTCGCTATAGACGCCGTCGGCAGCCGCCACTATCTCGCGCCAGGACCCGACGGCCTGCCGTTCTTGCGCGATGGCGTCGTCGAAGGCGAACAGGTCGCCGGTTTCGAGGTAGAGGTTGTAGGAAACACCGGCGAGCAAACGTTTCGAGTGGTACCTGGCCAGGCTGGCGAGGATCTTCAGATCCGTGATGGCGGTGACAAGCTCGGGATCGTCGTTACCCGCGGCTGCCTTCTCGGCGGCGGCGATCTGTTCCGTGATCCCGTCGGCGACGTGCGCGAACCAGCGGCTGTTCTCCTCCGGACGCATCATGGCGGTCTCCGAGCCTTCGATCAGGCTCCGAGCCTCGTCGCGAACGTTCAGGAACTGCTGGATGTCACTTCCTTGCTCCGCCGCGTACACGGGCAGGTCGCCCTGCCGCATCATAGTGGGCCAGCCGCGAGTGGTCGGGAAGTGGAAGTAGAGGTAGCTCGAGGCGACGATCCGCGGCAGCACGCCGCTGGCAAGCTGCAATCCTTCCATCACATGCGGACCGGCGGCGCCGAAGTGCCGGTTGAACTCCCGATCCCAGGTCTCCGGCGGCGTGTCCGGATCGTAGCTGAGGCGCCCCCACAACTCGTAGAAGGGCCAGTAGCGCTCGAACTCGTATTCATAGCTGCGGAACTGAGGCTGGTGAATCGGGATGGGTACGGCGTCGTGAGGCTCGCCGAGCATCTTGGTGGCGAGCATCTCGTTGACCTCGAAACTGTTGCCGTCGTAGAGGCGCGCGTTCCGGACGAAGCGGCGGACGTACTCGGGATCGCCCCAGAGCAGCAGCCGCGCCGTGCCCCCCGTCCACAGGCGCCAATGAACCTTGTAGCGCTGCGGGTAACGCAACAGGTCGGCGTAGCCGTGCCGCCGGTCGTGCTGGTTCTGGCGGTTGACATGGGTTGGCGCGAAGGGCAGGCCCTGCTGCTCCATCCAGTACTTGGTGGTGACGCGGAGCTTCAAGCCGATATCGATGCCGTCGTAGATGATGGGGTCCGGCAGGTCCTTGGCGCGGACATCGACGCGAAGATTGGGCCGCTCCTGTTTGATGGAGGTGAAGACTTCATGCCAGAAGCCGGCCATCTCATCCGGCTTGAGGCCGGACTCGTAGTGCATGCGGAACTGGATGCCGTCGATCTCGGGGAAGACATCGAGGAACTTGTGGATGGCCGCCTTGTTGTAGGCTGCGACGTTTTCCGTCGTGACGCCGTACACCAGCCCCGGCGTCCGGCGTCCCACGAGATCCTCGGCGCCGGCGATGCCGCCGCCCTGCACGCCGCCGCGGTAGATATGGTCCCACGGGGCGGGGACGATGTCGATGCCGCGGTCGTGCGCAATGCGGATCATCCGGTGGAAGGCGGCCACGTTGCGCCGCTGTTGCTCGGCGGTGACGCCGACCATTTCGACATCGGGGAAGCCGTCGACGTCGAAGAAGTACGGGTAGAGCGGCGCCAGGAAGCCGCCATTCTCGTAGCCGAAGATGACGACGAAGCTGTTGATGCGGCTGCGGGCGAGCAGGTCGAAGTAGCGTTCCCAGTAGCGCTCGTCGAAGAGGCGCTGTTCGAAATAGGCCCGCTGCATGGTGTACATCGACACGGCGCGCTCCACCAGGAACGGCTGCTCGCTGGTATCGCGAACGTGGGCGAAGGGATCGCCGGGCGCGTCGCTCCATGAGATCCGGCCGGCCGCCTCGAGGGCAGCGTACATGAGTCCCCGGCTGTCGGCGCCGCACAGAACGACGGCTGGCTTGTCGCCGATACGCGTGGTGCGGATTACGAGCGCTTCGGGATCCGCCGGCAAGGCCACCCCGAGACGGCGCAACTGCCCGGCCGCCGGACCGGAGCCCTCGGCGAGCCCAGCCAGCACCAGGAAGTCCGCCGCGGCCGTATCGGCGCTGGCGACCCGGTCGACCGAGAGGCCCTTCCCGCGCAATGTCTGTTCCAGTTCGTCGAGCCCGTGGCCGGCGGGCGCATCGAGCGCGCTGTCGGCGACCAGCGCCACTCGTCCGGCGGCCCCCGCAACGGGGCAGATCGCCAGCAGGGATACGGCTATTAGTAGTTGAATTGTGATTCCGCGCATATCGAACCTCGGATGCTCACGGGCCTGCCGCCCGGGATTCCAGCACTCCGGGGCAGTATACAACCGTCGGGCGAGCGGCGAGTGCTCAAGGCCAGGGAAATCGATTGACAGCGGCCGCCCGGCGGATTATTCTACGACAGGCTAGTTCTATAGCGAACTAATCACGAGGTACCCTTGACTGACCTGGAATCAAAGCACGCCTGCGTCGATCTGCTGAGGGAGGCCGAAGCCGTTTACGTCACCACCGTCGACGAGGGCGGCCGTCCACAGACGCGGGCGATGTTCAACCTGCTGCGCCGGGAGCAGTTCCCCAGCCTGGCGGAGGTTTTCGAGGATCATGGGGACCATCTGCTCGTTTACCTGTCCACCAACACGACTTCGGGCAAGGTGCGGCAGATGGAGCACAACCCCGAGATCGCCGCCTACTACTGCGATCCAGCGACGTTCCGTGGCGTGCAGCCCAGCGGAAGAGTCGAGTTCGTCTCCGATCCGGCTCTCAAGCGGCGCCCCTGGCAACCCGGCTGGGAGATGTACTTCCCGCGGGGCATCGACGATCCCGACTACACCGTGGTCCGCCTACGGCCGGAGAGCGCGTCCGGCTGGCTGCGCGACCACAGCTTCAGCCTGCGCCTGGGGGCGCCGGCGTGAAGCAGCGCCAGGGGGGATTCCTGATCGCGAGAATCCATCAGCTCGGCGGCCGGATCTTCGCCCGCAAACTCCGCGAACGGGGTGTCGAACTGAACCCGGCGCAGGGCCGCATCGTCTTCGTGCTGTGGCAACACGGCCGGATGCCGATCCAGGAGCTGGCGCGGCGGACGTCGCTCGGCAAGTCGACGCTGACGACGATGCTCGACCGGCTCGAGGATTCCGGCCACCTGAGGCGCGTGCCCTCGAAAGATGATCGCCGCGTCATCTACATCGAGCTGACGGCCAGGAACCGGGAGCTTCACGAGATCTACGAGGAAGCCTCGCGCGAGATGACGTCGGAGTACTACCGCGGCTTCGCGGCCCGAGAGATGGATGCCTTCGAAGACTACCTGAGGCGCATTCTGACGAATCTGGAGAACGCGGAGGAGTAATGTCACGCCGAAGCCGAATGGGATACGGGCGCCCCCGGTGGGGCGGGTCTCCAGACTAGGTCTCCGGACCCGTAGGCCGACGTTCCCGCCGGCCTTTTCCGGGCATCGGAGAGCCGGACCAGGAGGTCCGGCGCGGTCGTGGACGATCGCCTTACCTTCGGCGACCCGGCGTTTGCGCTAAGTGAAGAGTATTCGGGTTCAGCCCCGATCCCTGTCGCCCTGAGGCGTCCGATCATTCGTGTGCGGCTCGGGCGGGCTCCTGGCTTTCGAACTCGCGCACTTCGCGGTCCGCTTGCTCACGGCTCCAGCCGTATACCTCCTGCAGGCGGCCCAGAAGCTGGTCGCGTTTCCCGGCAATCACCTCCAGGTCATCCTCACTGAGCTTGCCCCACTTCTCGCGGGCCTTGCCTTTGATCTGCTTCCACCGTCCAATGAGTTGATTTTTCTCCATAGTTCTCCCTCGGTTCTGTTAGTAAGTAATTCCCCTTCGCGTTTCCCATCCGGCGGCGCCCCGAATGCCGGGCCGCCCGCCGCCTCAGCTCACCCTGTCGGCGACGTCCTTGTAGGTGTCCTCGACTTTGTCGACCGCCGAGTTGACGCTTGACTTAGTCTTGTCCCAGGCGTCCTGAGTGGCGTCGGCGACATCATTTTGCGCGTGATCAAGTTGATCGCGCACATTCGAGAGCTGGTCCTCGAGGTTCGCGATTTGCCCCTCCATCTCCTCGCTGGCCTGGTTCCCGGATTGCACGCTTTTGTCCTTGAGATCCTTGACCTCCTGGTCCAGCTTGTCCAGTCGCGCCTTGGCATTGTTTAGAAACTGCTCGCGATTGGAGTGATCGCGCTCCGTGGTTGTCTGTTGTGAGCTGCATCCAGCCATGAGCCCCACCGCCAGAGTGGCCAGCGCCACGGCGGCGAGTATCTTCTCCAGTGGCTTCTTCTGTTGCATCAGATACAATACTTGTCCCATCGGTAATCCTCCTCTCTGAGCCGCCTTGCGGCGTTTTCGCCGTTCAAGCAAGAGACCATTCGCCGCGGCAACCGTTTCAGACGGGATGGCTGGTGCTGAGGGCGGGCCGGGGCCGATCTACTTCTTTTTCCTGCGATGGCCGCCGGGCCTGTCGCCGGCGGCTGTTACTCGATCCGAAACTCCTTCGGCGGCGCCGGCAGGTAGTGGGTCCGATTCCCCGCCAGGGCGATCTTACTGACCGTCACGCTGGGCAGGTCGATCGCGATGAGATTGAACGAATTGGGTTCTCCGCGCTCCCGCGTGGAGCTGGCCGTGCCGGCCTGAATGAAGACCGCCTGACTGTTGATGGACCGGTACCGGATGGCGACTGGCGCCGCGTGGCTGATGTGCATATGGCCCGCCAACAGGAGATCGACGCAGCACTCGATTCGCGCCAGTGCCGAGCGGGCGCTATGGACAAGCTCCCGCGCCCCGTAGTTCTCCGGCAGGTCGAACGGGTGGTGGGAGACAAGAATACGCGTCACCGGTCGCTTGGAGGTGCCCAGCCGTTCCAGGAGCCGCGCCACCTGGCGGTCGCTGATGCTTCCGCCCCGCACGCGGGCACGCCGCGCTGTATTGACGCCGGCGACGGCGAGTTCGTCGTCCTGGTAGTAAGGTTCCAGGTCACCCGAGATAATCCGTTTGTAGTGGCGCAACCCCACCCAGAAGCGGCGCAGGGGATTGAAGTACGGCATATCGTGGTTTCCCGGAACCACCATCTGGGGCCGGGGCAGTGACTCGAGAAAGCGCTTCGCGTCGCTGAACTCTCGCTCGCGCGCATCCATCGCGAGGTCGCCCGAGCAGATCACGAGATCCGGTTGGGACTCCCACACGGCGTCGTGGAGCGGGGCAAGTATGTCCCGATCGAGCGCACCGAAGTGGAGGTCCGAGAGATGAACGATTCTACGCAGCGGGATCGTCCTCCCCGTCGGGAGTATCGCCGGCCGGGATGGGAACGAAGACCTGGAGAGCTTTGGGGCGGCACACGACCTCAATTGGAGTTCTCCCGACGACGTCACCGTCCACGGCGACCAGTTGCGGCGGTGTTGCCGTCACCAGCACCCGGCGCGCACGCCGGGCCTCGATGTGGGGGCAGTCCGGCGCCTGTCGTGTCAGCATCGTATGGGCAATCTGGGCCGCGGTTTCGACCGTCTCGAGGAAGGTCGCGGGGTGCATGATCGTGACGTCGAGCAGGCCGTCGTCGAGCACCACTTCGCCAAGCCCCTGAGCCAGCCCGGACGTGGGCGGGGCCGCGTTGGCCACGGTGATGGCGTCCGCCTCGGCCTCGTAGGACTCCTCATCGATCGTGAGCCGGGCGTGGAAGGTACTCCTTTTGGGAAGAAGCACGAGCCCCTCGACATAATAGGCGAGCGGGCCCCAGACGCGCTTGTCCTCGGCGTCCACCTCGCTCACCACTTCCGCTTCGAAGCCGACAGCCACCAGGAGCGTCATCGGGCGGCCGTCGCACTCGGCCAGATCGATGCTGCGCAGGCTGCCGGAGAGGATCACATCGCAGGCGGCCCGCAGGTCGCGGGGAATCCCGAGCGCCATCGCGAAGGCGTTGGCGGTGCCGCCCGGCAAAATGCCCAGCGGCTTGCCGTGATTGGCGGCCACGCCGGCCACGGCGCTGATGGTGCCGTCGCCGCCGCACGCGATCAGCACGTCGGGATCGTGTGCGAGTCCGGCCTCGGCCTGCTTCTCCGGCCCCTCCTCCGGGGTGACCGCGAAGAGACGCAGATCGATCCCATCCGCCCCGAAGAACTCCGCGACGCGAGCGGCTTGCTCCTCCGCCTTGCCCCCGCCGGACGCGGGATTGTAGACGAGACTGGCCCGACGAATCAAAGTTCCCTCCTGAGTGTGAGCCTTTTAGTATGACCCTCCATGCCCGCCCATTGTTTCGAGTTGCGGTGGATGCGTTCGGTTCCGTCGAGAGGTTAGCCTCGCAACACACCGCCGCGGCTGGCGGCCAGTGGATCCTGCCGCCCGAAGGAGGGGGTGTTTGACCGAGAGGATTGCCCGCCGGCGGGCACCTGTACTTGAGAGGAGCTTCTGACGATGAGTGCGCGACGTTGCTGTGATGAAACCGAGTGCCCGCGCGAGATCCTCAGCCGCCTCGTTGACCCGTCACTCGATCTGCGAAAGAAGGTCGGCGAGATCGGCGGCGAAGTGGGACGGATCTGCGGCCGGCTCGACCGCGGCGAGCTCCAGAATTGCTTTGGGAAGCTGTTTCATCTGACGCCGGAGTGTTCGTTGTACGACAGCTTTGAGCACGCCTGCCGGAGCGCGGCCGGCGAGGCTACGCAAGCGGCGGCCACGGGCTCGTCCGGTTCCGTCGCGAAGGTCCGCCGCCTGATGGGGGACCTGCCGGAAGACGTCTTTCCCCGATAGCGGATCTGACCGAAGCGACTTCCGGAATCGTGGCAGGAACCGGTACTTCGGGGCCGTCTCGTCGATAGATCTGCCGAGGACCTTACCGCGCCGGTACCGATTCATCTTGGCAAGCAACTTCTCGGCGATGGGCTTGCCGCTCAATACCTTGTCGTTCCTCTTCTCTTTGTCCATGTACGTCGCGCTGCTGCCCTTTCTTTCGCCGCAACAGCACGTACCGGCGAATCGGGCGAACACTGTCGGATGAGCGTGCCGCTGAACGGGGCGCCACTCTCATTCGCCTTCGTTGCGATGTCAAGCACCTCTTCGCGGGCTTGCGTAGCGGTCCCGAGTCTCTCCGCCGCCGCCATGAAGTGATGGTAGGCATCGATCACGTCAGTGGCGGTCAGTTCGTATCCGTACCCTTCGAGGATTCGCAAGATCGCGAGCCGGCCGACCTCCACACAAAACGAGGCATCCTGGTCGGCCAAGTCACGCGATGCACGGCTCAGCGTGCGCGGATCGCTTCGTCCCGTTCTGGCGAATTCCAGTGCGAGATCAAGGAATCCCGCATCCTTGGCCGCTGCAAACCAACGGCCAGGGTCGCCGCTCGATCCGGCCAGATCCAGGAGGATTTGCTTCGGATCGCGATCCGGATATCTCCTTACAACGGCGCGGAATGTGGCGAGACCTGTCGAGGAAACGTTCGCTGTCAAGGCGTACTTTTCGTACGCCTCCTCCGATCGGCCGGCGTGGAGCAGAAGACTCTCACATGCGGCGTCAATGCTGATATCCGGCTGGTTCAAGCCGCGTGAGGCTTCCGCATAGGCCAGCGCTTCGTCGATGAGGCCCTCCGCTTCCAGGGCCTGAACGCCAAACTTACGGTCGTGCCAGAAGGGAAACCGCTCCAGTGCCAGGACCTCAAGCAATTCCGGACGACGGCCCGCCGCCACCAAGCCTGACAAGCAGACAGAAGTCCCGCGCACGTAAGTCCCCGGCCGTGGATCGGACCACGCCGTACGCAGCAACCCAAGTAGCTTGTCCGCCCACAGCGAGGCGACCTCAGGCGACCCGCAGAGTTCTCCCCACCGGTCCGCGACCATCCAAAGGTAATCGACGCCGTCATCCTGGATGGCCTGCCACAGCCGGTCCAGCCATCGGTCCCGGGTCTTTCGGTCCGCCGGCGCGTCGATCACGATCGGCAACAACTCGCCCTGCGTCCAGTTCACCGCGCTCCCGAGCGCTCCCGAAGAAGTATCGATGTGCTCAAACGCCGGCCAGATCCTCTCCATAAGGCCGACGCCCCCGTCACCAGCGGTGACGGCGTCAACCCTCGCCACCTTTTTGATTTCCGCGACGGCCTCCTTCAGGCGCTGGCAGGCAAGGCGGGAGCCGTTCCATCCGAACGCCCGGGCACGAAGCCGGGGTTTGAACGCCCAGGTGTGTTTCGTTGCCACTGACTGGAAATATTCTGGCACACGGCGGCGTCGATGAGCGTAGGACAATGGACCTGGAGAGCCAGCGAGATGTCCGCAGCCTCAGAGCCTGCGATGGAAACAGCCGAAATCCTGCACCAGCTTGGAAGACACACCGGAAATAGCTCCGATCTTTGCCCGGCGGAACTGCTCGACGACATCAAGGAGGCTTACGGGGACGATCTGGTTGACCCTGGCTACATTGGCTTCGACGATGCCCAGCGCAACCTCGCAATGGGTAAAGATGGGGTTCTCGCCAGACTCGCGGACGATCCCCATCGGCGTTTGGTGGAGGACACCGTGAAGGAGACGGGTTGGTGGACTTGCTTTCGCGAGGACCCGTGAAACAAGCGTTGCCCAGCCGTCCGCGGAGACCAACCTCGCGACCGCGGCGCCTTCTCAGATCAAGAGGGGAGAGGCCAAAACGGGCAGGAACGCACCCTGTCCTCGCGGCAGCGGTAAGTAACACAAGGAGTGCTGTGGCAGGTGACCGCCTGCTGTTGCACCCTTACCGTCGCCCGCCAGGGCACACCCGGCCAGCAAAGAGCCGCGCAGGGAGCAGACGAAGGCCTCAACAGAACTGGTTTCAAGAGAAATGAGGATCGCCCCTCAGATCCCGTTCGTCGAATGTGTCAATGAAGACACATTCCACATAACTTAGACATGAAGATACTCAAGACGATTACGAGGATACCCGGGGGATTGATGGTTGTACCCCTGATGCTCGGGGCGCTGCTCAATACCGTCGACCAGGCGCACCTCCCCGTCATCGAGGGGATCGTCAGGGCTACTGGTGCGGCGGCGACCGCAGAGGGACATTACGAATTCCTCCGCGTGGGGGCTTCGTCGAAGCGCTCTTCAAGACCGGCGCCTTGACGCTCATCGGTCTGTTTCTCTTCTGTGCGGCCTCACAGATGAACCTGTGCGTGGCGGGCAGGGCCATGAAGAAGGGGGTGCTCCTGACCTGCGCCAAGTACGGGGTCGGTGTACTGTTGGGCTACCTGTCCCGGCGCTTCTTCGATCCTATGCACGGGCCCCGGGGCTCTCCGCCATGGTCATTGTCGCGACCATGACCAATAGCAATGGGGGGATGTATGCCGCTCTGACCGGGGAGTACGGAAATCGCAGTGACGTGGGGGCCATCGCGGTCCTGTCGCTCAACGACGGGCCGTTTCTGACATTGCTGTTCCTGGGCTTCACCGGTTCGAGTTTTCCGCTCATTAGCTTTCTGGCCGTGTTGATGCCGATCGCTCTGGGAATGCTCCTGGGAAACCTCGACGCGGACATCCGCCGGTTCCTTGCACCCGGTGAACAAGTGACGATCCCCTTCTTCGCCTTCGCCCTGGGAGCGGGGATGGATTTCATGAGCTTCTTCGATCCGGCGGTGGTCGGCGCCGGATTGACCCTGGGATTGATGACTACGATACTTACTGGTGTGGGCGGGATCCTGGTGTTGAAATTGTTTCGCGAGAAAAGTCAGGTCGCCGGCGTTGCCGAGGCTTCCACGGCCGGTACTGCCGCAGCCACACCGGCGGCAGTGGCCGCCGCAGCGATCCTGGCCGGGCAGGCGGGAACCATGAGCGCCGAACAGGCCCGGGCATGGCAGGACCTGGTCCCTTTGGCCACTGCACAGATCTCTATATCCACCCTGACTACGGCCTTGCTCTGTCCGCTGGCGGTCATCTTCTGATACAGATATCAGCAGGCGAAAGGAATCGATTCAACCCGAGACGATGCTTGAACATATGACCCGGATAGAGGCCGCTCCAAAGGCTGGCGCGAGAAGGGGCACACAGGGGGCAGTTGCTCTGGGCGTTGGTAAATTGGACGCCCGATTCCATCAGGCGGTTGATGTTGGGCGTCCTGGCCTGCGGGTGCCCTCCCATCCCGGCGATCGAGTCGTTCAGATCGTCGCAGACAAGGAACAGCACATTCGGGGAACTGGCGTTCGCCGCCCGGCCGTTGTGCGCCAAGGCGGCCAAACCGAGACCGCCGCCGGCCCGCTGAAGGAAGGAACGGCGCGTGTGAGGATGGTTGCGCATCATGCTCTCACCGGTTCTCGATAATATCATCCCGCGATGGCGGATCTCCGACTCTCTTTTGCCAGAACCGGGCCAAATCGTGAACAGAAGTGCCAATTTACTGTCCGGCCGGAACACCAATATCTAGTAGCCGACCACGAACTTACGGACATCTCGGTAAGATTGCTGCGGACTTCCCGCAATCCGGGTACTTGTGTTCCCGCGGTGGGGTGGAGGGGACACACTGACAGGAAGCGACCTGATCCAGTGTCGGGTCAGGGTAGGCGTTCGGCCCGCACGATGAATCTTTTGGGTGCCGATCCCACATAGTAAAATGGGAAACAGGTGACCAACGTCAGGACATCGCGTCCGGTAGGATACAGCACCTGGACGTCCTCGGGTTGGACTACCCTCGTTGAAATCACCCGGTACCGATCCACTGCCTGAAGGCTGATCAGATTGATCGTGTCGTTCCGCCGGATGTGGCGTAGAGGGCGGAAGAAGGTATCCCGGTGTCCCGCGATCCCAATGTTCCCCGCTTCCCCTGGAAAAGCCGTTCCGGGTATGTGACCAACAGCCCGTCTGAGGTCGCGGCCGTCTGTTCCTTCGACCACCATCACCGACACTCCAACACGCGGAATCTCCAGCCGGCCGACAACGTCTCCCTCCTCCGGGTGGTCCACAGTGGCTGTTCGCACCGCTGGAGGCGCCGTGGCCTTGGCCGTCAATTGAAGCTCATGTTCGAAGTTCCGAGCTGTTTTGGCCTGGTAGAGTCTCATATTCAGAAGCACCACCAGGCAATAGCCCAAGCACACGATGCCCACCACGGCGAGCGCACGCTGCGCCAGACTCATCCACCACGCCGCACGATTGGGCCTGATGAGGAGTTTCATCGAACTTGCCCCCCGGAGGCCACCGCGGGGTCTTTTCCCTTGGGGAGAGCAACGTACCCCTCTCTCGTGCGTCCCAGGAGTTTCGCGCCGTGCGGTCCGGTGGCCGTCACCCGGATCGTCCGGTAAGTGCCGTCCGAAGCCTGATTGGATGGCAGGTACCCGATCGTGTACTGGTCACGAATGTCCTCCGCGATTCGCCCGCAGATCTGCACGACCTGCCTGGTTTCCCGGGGCAGGAACGCTTCGCCCCCGCTAGCCCGCGCAATCTTTTTGAGAATCCCGGGGTTGCTATCCTCGTCGTACGGGTCGAAAAGGCCGATCGTGTAGACGATCGTGTCCGAGCGCGCAATGCTCGCCAGAACCTGACTGAGTGTGTGATGGCTGGCGTTGTCTCCGCCATCGCTAATCACGATTAGCACCTTCTTGTCGAGCGTCGCCTCTTTCAGGTGATCGAGCCCAACTTCGATCGCGTCATACAGGGCCGTCTTGCCGCTCGCCGGAATCCCATTCAGCGCCTGGTCGAGTTCGGTGGTGCGGGCCGAAAAGAGTTCGGTGTCGGGCAACCCTAGAGACACCCGTTCGTTAAAGTTCACGACAAACATCTCGTCCTTCGGGTTGCTGGATCGCGCGAAAGTCAGTGCCGCCGCCGTCACGTCTTTCCTCTTCGGGCCCATGCTGCCGCTGTTATCGACGATGAGCCCCACTGCCACCGGCACGTCTTCATGTTGAAAGAGCCGGATCGTCTGCGGCACGCCGTCCTCGAATACGTGGAAAGCTCCTTCTTGGAGGCCGGACACGAAGCCGCCCTTCTTGTCGCGGACGGTCACCTGCAGCACAACCAGGTCCACATTCACGGAGATCGTGAGGTTCCGTTCTGTAACACCTGTCTGGCCACGAAGATTTTGTCCCGTGATTAGAAGAAGAAGGAGCGGGAGGGACCGCAGCATGGTGATGCGCCGTCCTCCCGCTGGAATAGCCGTCATTGTACGCCCGTGTCCGGATGCTATTTTCTCAGTCCGAATGGGCGCCGGTGCGCCGGAGCAAACCCGCGGTCCCGAGGGAGAGGAAACCGATCAGGCCCACCAGAGGCAAAGTGCTGGCCGTCCGGGGCAAGTTGGCCGCCATCCGAGTCTGAGCTCCCGACGGAGGAGGAGGAAAGGCTTGAGCGATCTCGGTCTCTCCCTCCGCCGGCATCTGGGCCTTCAGCGGCGCCTGTTTCATAGCCATTACGTGAGGCTCCGTCATGCTTTTCGTGGGTTTGGTGGTATTCGCGGCCAGTTCGTCTGGCATGGAAGCAACGGGCATGTTGTTCGCCTTGGCCAATACGACGGCCTTCGCCTTTGGGTAAACAAATTCATGCCCGAAGGTGTCGCCGGGATAAAACCACGCGCGCACAGCCTCCGGGGCTCCCGCGGCCCGCTCTTCGAAGGTGATGATGGGCTTACCGGTCGGCTTCAAATGATAGTCCGGAATCGCGAGGAAGGCGCCGTAGAGGTGCGTCTCGTCTTTGTTGTAGACCTCGACGATATTCCGGTCCGCGACCGAGCCCGCGAGCTTAAAGACGTACGTTCCCGGGTCCAGCGTTTGTCCCGGAATCTCCACCGGCCCGCTGAAGGTGAAGATTGTTTTCTGGCTCCAATCGTCCGCCTTCGCCTGAGGCAGTATCATGGCCAGAAGGCCAACGCAGGCGAGTGTCACGATCATCTTAACCTTGGTCATTTTCAAGTTCTCCTCTTCTTTATGTGGGGCGGCCTTGCCTCCCCAGCCGGTCCCGTTCGTTCTCCCAGTGCCGCCAAGCCAGCATGATGACCCATGTCACCTCATCTCGAAGCAGCGGCTTGGGGAGAACATGGTAGCCGCCCAGACTCAGCACCTCCGCCGAGGGATTCCTCGGAATGGCTGCAAATCACAATCCGTCTGGACGAATCCCTGAGCCAGAGCCATCTGCTCCAGAACCTGCCTCCAATTCGCGTCGGGCAGTATGGCCCCTCAAACCGCCACTTGCGCTTCGCGTCGCGTCAGAACCCGGCGCCGTCGTGCCAAGTTGCAGCTTGTGCCTACCTTGAAGACCGTCAGCGGGGAACCCAGTTTCACGAAATTTGGGACCCGAGAACCCGGGACATTCCTGGTTTCGTGAGCATCAGCGGGTGCTCCGGAGGTAACCTTCAGCGCACAACTCCCGGCGCGGGACCGGGCGACCCGAGAGCCGCTGACTGCGCACCCGCCGAAGCTGCGTTGTGCGCGGTTAGTGGAGAGCCGCAGATCATTCGGCTCCGACCACTTCGGCAGACGTCGGGTGAGGCTGGCAGCCGGCGGAACGTTTTCGTGGGCGGCTGTTGAACGATGCCCGCTTCGATATCGACGGCCCCCATGTTCTCGATGTAGGCGAGCCCGGCGCCAGGGGGAGCCCCGCGGAATCGCCCTTGCCTTGCTTCGCAAGATAGAGGTCCGGATGCCCCCGCAGCCGATCAGCATAAACCGTAAGCTCCCCGCTCTCGGCGGCGTAACGGCCTGTTCCCTTGACTGGACCGGCCTGGGGGGGGGACGAGTTGTGAGGCGCTCGGTCCGATCGATACCGATCGTCAACTCTTGCGGAGCGCCGCGCTTCCGGTTCCGCGGACCGTGGACGGCCAACAAGGCGAGATGGGTGGGCGATCCGGCGACAGATATCAGGAACCCTGCCAATGATCTTCTGGATGATCTCGAAGGCGGGGATCGAGCTGGACAGCATGGTTACCGACCCTATCAGCAGGGGGTTTCTCAGATTGTTGAAGAGCAGGTCGGCGGGGGTCGCGATCTTCTCCAGAATGTCGGGATCTTCGCGCAGGGCCAGCGATACGGTCTGATACCAGTTGGCATAACGAAGCCAGGCGGTGACCGGAGTGACGACGCAGGCGAGCACCCCGAAATAGGCCAGCAGCGCGAGGCCGAGCGCCGCGTCCGCGAGCGTGTGGCACCCAAGGCCGAACTCGAAGAAGACGATCACCACACAGAACACCGCGACCACGGCGAACAGCCTCCAGACCCCGGCCACGTCCGCTTTGAGCACGTCAATCCGTGTTTTGATGACATCGGGGGCTTCCGGCGGATCCCGTTCGAGAGCCTTCCGCAGCCGATCCTCATCCTGGCCGAGCGTCTTTGTTGAGGAGTTGAGCCGGCGGGCGACGGCGATCATCATCACCGGGAACACGACACCGAAGCACACCAGCGAGTACGGCAGGTACAGGATGTACGGCAGGCGGAACATGCGGAAACGATCCCCGGTGAATTCCCCGGAATACTGGCGCGCAAAGATGCCGGTCGCGCGGGCTTCCTCATAGAAGCCGGCCATCGACGGCCATTCGTTCCGCTCCGCGTCGCCGAGACCGCACTTCGGACAGCGCTCGCCGGGTTGGAACCGGATGTAGGGCCTTGCGTTCCAGTCCCGCTCGAGAAGGGAAGGTCCGGTACTCAGGTTGTAGCCCACCAGCAGGACCCAAACGGGCACCATCAAGGCAGGTTCCAGTCGCCGCCGACGATCACCGGATTGCCGCGTTGGTACTCCGCGACCGCCAGGTCCAGCACCTGTTTGAGCTGAGTCTTCCGCACCTCGGCGCCCTCAACCTCGTGCTGGAAGACAGCGAGTTTCCCCACACCACGGACAAGAAGTACCTATTCTGGGTCCACGACTTCCCACGTGAGGTGCTGCCGGAGGGCTGGCGGATCGTAGCCGACCCGTCGACGCCCACCGTTCGTACCGATCAGCAGCCCTACGTCGCCGGGGACAACTTCGTCACGATCATCGACGGCTTCATCGTCTCTCCCAACGTGAATGTTCTCGGCGTCAAGACGACCGATATGGGGTTCGAAGCGAGCGACCATCAGCCGGTCACCGGCGTGTTCCAGGCCGGGCTGTAGACGTTGCGAGTGCCCGGGCGGCCGAAGCCGACGGTCGCGGACGATGGCATCCTATAGGCGCCTGAGTCCGCCGCCCGTTATTCGGGAATCAGACGGCCCTCCGCGCCGAGCCGGAAACGCCGGCCGCGCCAGCGGATCGTGTTCCCGAACAGGGCAGCGGCCCAACTCAGGAAGGCGAGGACGTCCTGCAGGGGGAGCAGCCACCAGCGGTGGCGGAACACCGGATCATCGAGGACACTGATCGCCGTCGCGCCGGCGGCGGCGTAGCGGAACACGAACGCGGCCGCCGTGACGGGCCACCACGCTGGCGCGGCCGCCAGCAGCAGCAGGGCGATCGGGATCGTATAAGTGAAGGCCTGGCCGTAGTAGCCCGCCGGGCGCGAGAAACGAGTGCCCCGCTGCCACATCACCCGGTGCTTGATGTTAGTAACAAACGGCTGGCTGCCGATCCGGTGCTCGATCACATAAGCCGACAGTTCGGTACCGTAGCCAGCGTCGGCAGTGTACTTACCGAGGAGGAAGTCGTCAATGTAGGAATCGCAGACGCGCGAGAACCAGCCGATCTTCGCGAGCGCTTCGCGGCGCATCACCATCGTCGGGCCGACACCAAAGTTCATGCCTTCGAGCATGCGGGCGACCAGGATCCCCGAGATGAACTCGGTGTTCATGCCGATCGCCTCGAGGCGGGTCCAGAAGCTGGGCCCGGCGACGGCGCGGTAGGGGCAGGTGATGCAGCCCAGCTTGGGATCAGCGAACTCGGCGGCGAAGGCGCGCAGCATGTCCGGCGTCACGCGGATGTCGCTGTCGCTCATCACGAGCAGGTCGTGCGAGGCTGCCTTGGCCATGCTTTCCAGGCTGAAGTCCTTGGGGTTCGCGTAGGGCGACTCGCCGGTGACAAGCACGCGCGAGGGGATCTCCGGGAACTCGGCGCGGACCCGCTCGACTACTTCGAGGGCCGGGTCGCTGGGCTCGTCGATGCCGAAGAGGATTTCGAATTCCGGGTAGTCCTGGCGGAAGAAGCTGCGGAGGTTGTCGTCGAGGCCGTCATCAAGGCCGCGGAGCGGCTTGAGGATGGAGAAGGCTGGCGGCGGGTGGCGGGTGGCAGGTGGCTGGGGGCTGGGGCGCCGGTCGCGTAAGTAGCGGCGGACGGCGACTACTACCATCGCGCAGTAGACCAGCGAACCCGCCATTAGCGGGAGGAGGATTACCAGCGGCACCCAGGCCATCGGAGTTACTCGGTTGGCGCCTTGCTGTCGATCAACTGGCGCGCGGTGGCCAGGAAATCCGCCACCGGTTGGGCGCCCTGGTCGCCGTGCTTGCGGTTGCGGACCGCGACCTGGCCGGCCTCGGCCTCGCGGTCGCCCACGACGAGCATGTAGGGCACCTTCTGGAGCTGCGCCTCGCGGATCTTGAAGTTGACCTTCTCCTTGCGATCGTCGACCTCGACCCGCAGGCCGGCGCCGGTGAGCTGCTTCGCCACGTCACGAGCGTAGTCGAGCGTGCGGTCTGTGATGGGCAGCACCACCGCCTGCACGGGCGCGAGCCACAGCGGGAAGGCTCCGGCGTAGTGCTCGATCAGGATACCGAAGAAGCGCTCGACCGAGCCGAACAGCGCACGGTGCACCATCAGCGGCTGGTGCGCCTTGCCGTCCTCGGCGATGTACTCCATGGCGAACCGCTTCGGCATGTTGAAGTCGAACTGGATGGTCGAGAGCTGCCAGGTGCGGCCGATGGCATCGACGAGCTTGACGTCGATCTTGGGCCCGTAGAAGGCGGCCTCCCCGGGGACGTGCTTCGCCGCGAGTCCGACACGCTCGCAGGCCTTCTCGAGAGCGTCCTCGGCCAGCTTCCACTGCTCCGGGGTGCCCATATACTTCTCCTGGTCGTCGGGATCCCAGGTCGACAGCTCCGCGGTGTACTCGTTGAACCCGAACGTCCTGAGCGTGTGGAGCGCGAACTCGAGGCAGCCCACGACTTCGTCTTCGATCTGCTCGGGCGTGCAGAAGATGTGCGCGTCGTCCTGGGTAAACCCGCGCACGCGGAGCAGTCCGTGGGTGACGCCGGAACGCTCGTGGCGATAGACCGTGCCCAGCTCGCCCATGCGGATGGGCAGGTCGCGATAGCTACGCCCCCGGTCCTTGTAGATCAGGATGTGGAACGGGCAGTTCATCGGCTTGAGCTGGTAGTCGGCGTCGTCCATCTCCATGCGCTTGAACATGTCGACGAGATAGTGCTCGTAGTGGCCGGAGGTGTGCCAGAGGTCGGAGCGGGCGATGTGGGGCGTGTAGACGAGCGAGTAGCCGCGGGCGAGGTACTCGTCGCGCATCCAGTCCTCCATGATCTTGCGGATCATGCCGCCCTTGGGGTGGAAGAACGCGAGCCCCGGTCCGCCAAGCTCCTGGATGCTGAACAGGTCGAGCTCCTTGCCGAGCCGACGGTGGTCGCGGGCCTTGGCTTCCTCGAGCTGCTTGAGATAGGCCTCGAGGTCCTTCTTACTGAAGAAGGCGGTCCCGTAGATGCGCTGCATCTGCTGCTTGTGCTCGTCGCCCTTCCAGTAGGCGCCGGCGATCGAGAGGAGCTTAAAGGCCTTGAGGCGCTTGGTGGAGGGGACATGCGGACCACGGCAGAAATCGATCAGGTGGTCGCCGAGCGTGTATTCGGAAAACTGCTCGCCGGCGCGCTCGTCGATCAGCTCGCACTTCAGGTGCTCGCCCATCTGACGGTACTTCTCTAGCCCTTCGTCCTTGGACGTGACGATGCGGCCGTAGGGGATGCCCTGCTTCTGCAACTCCCACATGCGGGCCTCGATCTTCTCGAGGTCCTCGGGGGTGAACTTCTCCTCGCGCTCGAAGTCGTAGTAGAAGCCGTTCTCGATGGGCGGACCGATGCCGAGCCTGGTTCCCGGGTAGAGGTCGAGCACGGCGGCGGCCAGCAGGTGGGCGGTGGAGTGACGGTAGACGTCGAGCGCCTCGGGGTCCCGCGAGGTGAGGATCTGGAGGTTGGTGTCGGCCTCGAGCGGACGGGTGAGATCGTAGAGGTTGCCATTGACGCGCGCGACCACGGCGTCGTCGGCGAGCCGGCTACCGATCGATTGGGCGATTTCGAGCGGCGTTGTGCCGGCAGGAACCTGTTTTTGGCTGCCGTCAGGAAGTGTGACAGTGATTTCGCTCATGGTGTCCGATGTGTGCCGTCAGGGTGTTGCGTGCAGGTCACGACAGGCCTGCCGCGCAGCGAGGCGGATCAACATTTCAGGGTAGCATGGGCGCCGCGAGACGGCGGTTCGCCTTCCCTGTGCGGGGACGCCCGGCCGGGAGGCTGGAACCCAATTCCAGATATTGCTATCCTATTACTCATAGGTAATCCCGCCGATGTTGACTGACGTGGATGTGCTTCTCTTTCGGCGCCTGCTGGTCGCCGGCCCGATGATCTACCTGGGGCTCCTGATGATCGTGGATCCGCCACGCATCAACCGCCTGCTCGACGGCCTGGTGCACGCGATCTGCCGGTTTGAGAACCACTTCCGGGAAGCGCTCTGGCAAGAGCCTCTCGATGCCGCGGTGTCACCCGTGGGGCCGGTAGCGGCCCGGGTCACCGGATTGATCGTGACGGCACTTGGGATGGTCTATATCGTCGTGCTGATCCATTGAGCGGACTTGTCATCCGCGCCTCGCTCGACAGCGGATTCCTCAGCAGCTAGTGCAGTGCGTTGGAAGTCCTGCGATGTGTGTGGGCCGCTCTCTGGCGGTCGCGGTTCAGTGCTGGGAATCAGTTAGTTAGCACGGAACCGCGACCGTTAGGGAGCGCGGGATACTGGTCGAAATCGAAGACGCAGACCACTAGCGAATGAATTCGACTTCGACCCGGTGGGGAATCAGTCCGGCTTCGTATCCCAGGTCGAGTAGCAGTTGGGCGGCCTTCGGAACGTCCTCGCCGCAGTCGAGGGTGTGGTGGTTCACGTACATGCCGACGAACTTCTCGGCCAGCGCTGGTTCCATGTCGCGGGCGAACTGCATGGCGTAGTTGAGCGCCTCCTCGTGGTGGTCGAGGGCGTACTGGATGCTCTCCCGCATCATCCGGCAGCATTCGCTCTGTATCTCGGGCGCGAGCGACCGCCGGAGCGCGTTGGCGCCCAGCGGCAGCGGCATGCCGTGCTGTGCTTTCCACCAGCGGCCGAGGTCGACGACGTTGTGGAGGCCGCCTTTGGAGAAGGTGAGCTGCGCTTCGTGAATCACGAGCCCGGCATCGACGGACCGGCTTTCGACCGCCTCGGGGATTTGATCGAACTGGGTTTCTACCGGGATGAAGTCCGGCTCCATCAGCTTTAGCGCTAGATAGGCAGTGGTTTTGAAGCCCGGGACGGCGATGCGCTTCCCCTTCAGCTCCTCCGGCTGGAACGGCCGCAGTGCCACCACCAACGGGCCGTAGCCGTCACCCACGCTCGATCCGCTCGCCAGCAGGGCGTACTTGTCGGCGACAAATGGGTAGGCGTGATAGGAGATCGCGGTCAGGTCATAGATCCCCTCCACGGCTTTTCGATTGAGCGACTCGATGTCCTCGAGCTGGTGCTCGAACTCGACCAGCTTCGACCGCGTCTTTCGCGTGGCCAGCGCATAAAACATGAAGGCGTCGTCAGAGTCGGGGCTATGTGCGCAGGCGATTTTATACGGGTTAATGTCGGCCATGGGAAGTAGGAATCAAATCGCCACTATAGCAGACCGGACAGGGTCCATCAGCCGGTCGTGCGCCCGAGTGTCGCCTTGCCTGGGGTCCGACAAGAATTGGGCTGAAACCTGGCTGACTCCGCTCCCGGACGGTCGCGGCCCGTTGAGTGGGCCAGCAATTCCGCGGCGAGTGATTTTCAGCGGAGCCAACATGGTGAGCGGGCTACCCATGGAAACGAAGGTTGCAGGGAGTCGGGGCTGGAAGCCGGCCCCCTCCTCGTGCGATCCAAATGTCCGTCCTGTGGAAATGAAATTCGGCGGCCGCACTACTGGAGCATCGAGTCGAGGTACGCCAGGTACGCCGCCACCAGCATGTACCCCTCGTAGTACTCGTTGTCCTTTACCAGGTCCAGGGTGTCGGTGCTGTCCCGCAGGTTCTCGTAGTTGAATTGGTTGACCGAGTGGATCGTGATGGTGGGGACCTTTTTCTTCTCGAACGGACGCGCCTCGTCGGTGATGTTCTTGTACTCGTCCACTTCGAGCGGCAGCATGATCGAGGTGGAGACCTCCTTCAAGCGGCCGATGAGGAGTCTCTCGTCGCTCCAGCCGCGGGCGAAAGAGACGCCCAGGGTGTCGATCACCACGGCCGCCCGGTAGCGGTCCCGGTTTTCCTTGGTGATCTGATCGGCCAGGTACTTCGCGCCGGCATGGTCGTCGGCGCCGCCGGCGAGGGCGGCGAACAGGAAGGTATGCTTCAACGGCCGGCCGTGGAGGCTGCGGTAGAGGCTCGGCAGCAGGGCCGCTCCGGTCCAGTTGTCGGCGGCGCCATCGGTTCCCGGCGCCGCGTCGTAGTGGGCGGTCACCAGAATGATGGAGTCCGCCTCGCCGGGCAGGGTGCAGATGAGGTTGGGCAGGTCCGAGTCCGGCACGGCTTGCTCGGTGAAATTCTGGTCGCGACAGCCGGCGTCGGCGAACATCGCTTCGATCAGCCGGCAGCGTTCATGGTCGTCCGGATTCACTTCGCGCAGGTTGCGGAGGATCTCCTCGCGCTCCACCCGGTTGTAGGTGACCGACTCCTGCGCCCGGAGGAGGGGAACAGCAGCGAGCACCAGCACGATGGCAGTAAGCCCCATCCGCATCGTCTTCACATTGTATGGGTAGCGCCGGACCCCTCGCCGCAAACTGGCGATTGACCGCTCAAACGTGCCGCACCACCGCCTTGGTGGGACGCGAGCCGACCGGCACCATCGTGAACAGCGGCGCGAACTTGCGCCGGCGCCCGGAGAGCGACTCGACCCGGACCACGGCCATGTCGCCGGAATCGCGGTTCAGCACCAGAGCGAAGCGCGAATCCGGAGTCAGCGCCACGTAGTGAGGATAGGTGCCCACGGAGACCACGGCGATCACCCGCCGGGTCCTGAGGTTGATCACACTGAGGTCGCCGGCGGTGGGGTTGGTAACGAAGAGGTAGTCGGGATCGGCCGAGGCGGCCATCGGACCGGGAGCGCGGCCGGCCACCGTCGTCGCGGCGATTTGTGTCTGGTAGGGATGGACGGTCACCACGGCGTCCAGCCCCTTGCCGGTGACGTACAACTCGCCGCCGTCCGGCTTCAGGCAGAAGTCGTCCGGCTCGAGCGCCAGCGGCAGTTCCACGACCACCCCGCCGGTGGCGGCATCGAGGATCGTGAGGGCGCGCCGGCGGCGATTCGCGACCAGCACTTGCCGGCCATCGCTGCGGTAGAGCGCCATATCGGCGGAGCCGCCCACGGCCTGTTGGAACACCGGCTTCCGGCTCTCCAGGTCGACGGCCGCGATTTCGCCCGAGGCTCCCGAGACCAGCGCCGCGAAACGCCCGTCCGGGCTTAAGTTCCAGGCTGCGGCGGCGAACGGCAGCCGGACCTCGTCGCTTGTTTCGAGCGTCGGCGCGTCGATGGGGATCAGGCGTTGCGCGTCGCGGGTGAGCGCCCACATCGACTCCCCGCCGGGCGCCATCTCGACCGACGCCGCCGCGCAATGGACCGAGCCGTCCAACTGCAGCGTGTCCGTATCGATGCGATGCACGCCGCCGCTCGCCGGAGTCACCGCGTAGACGGCCGGGAGCGAGGGATGCGAGAGGACCTGGACAGGATGCGCGTCCAGGCGAATATGCCGGATCGTCGCAAAGGCCCCCAGATCGACCACCGCCACAGCCTGCCCGGCGCTGTTGGCGACGAAGGCGTAGCCCTCGAACCCGGCCACCTTCCGGCGCCGGCAGGAGACCATTGCGGCGGCGCCGAGAAACAGCCCTCTGCGGGTCGGCTTCTGCACAGCCTCATTGTACGGGCTCCGCTTTGTTGAGGGTCACATCCTGCCGCTGCAATGTCGGCCGCGGACCCCGCTCCCTTCGGTCACGGCTCTCATAGAAGCGTTCGGCCGACTGCGAGGGGTGACCAGGGAGCGGAGTCCGTCTTGGCCGGCATCCGGCCGGGTATGCCCTGCGGTAGGCTGAAGACGTGATGCGCCGTCTCGCGCCCCATCTCTTTGTCCTATTCGTGATCGCCCGGGCACTCGTATTCGCCCAGCCGTCGGCCGAGGTGGTCCTGTCCGGACCGTTGGCTCAGTGGCGTGACGAGATCGAAAGCATGGGGAATCGCAAGGTCATCCTGGCGCGGGTCTACATGGACCGGGAGCGCGGCCTCGTCTACCTGCCCCGCGACGCCGAGCAGCGTCCGGTGCTGGTCGAGTACCTCCAGAACGAGAACTTCCTGAAGGAGTTTCTGCGCACGCACGCCATGAGCATCAGCCATCCCAGCAAGGATGGCACCAGCCTCCACATCGTGCTGCTGAACATGGCCCGGCAGGAGGAGTGGGCCGGTCACGAGGACGCTGTCATCGGCCAAGAGCTGGCGCGCATCTGGCTGAACGTCAGCGACTACGTGTCGTCGGCCTATGAGGGGAAGAAGAACTCCTGCATCGCAATCCTCGCGAACAATGCCGCGCAGGGCGAACTGATCCGCCGGGAGGTCGAGCGCCGCGGCATCGACTACCTGGGCTATCGCATGCCGCTGCTCGAACGCTCGCTGGCGGCGCTCAAGAAGGCGCCGGTCGAGCCGGCCGAGGAAGTGCCGACCTGCCAGCTCATCTCGCGGATGGTGCTGTGGACCGATGTCCGGCTCTCGCTCACGCCGCAGACCTGGCCGGACTATGCGGCCTTCGACATCGAGATGCGCCGTCACTATCCAATCCTCGAGCCCACGGTCCGGGATCTGGTCACCGCGCTGCACACCCCGAAGCTCGACGACAAGTCCGTCTTTCGGGATCGGCTCGAGTACACCTTGAGCAAGCTCTACGGCTTTGTCCAATTGGTGCTCCAGCGCAGCGTGGACGAGGAGAAAGATGGATAACGGTCAGCTCTCAGCGATCAGCGCGCAGCGCCCGGCGCGGCACCGGGCAATCCCGGGGCCGCTGACTGGGCACGCGCCGAGGCTGTGTTGTGCGCTGTTAGTGGAGAGCTCTCAGCTACCGGCCACCTGCCACCAGCTATAATCGACCCCAGATGGACGTTGTCTCCCCCCCGCCAGTTGGTCGCCGCGATCTCGTACTCGTATTACTGCTTATCGGTTTCACGTTTGTCGTTCACGCGCTGAGCCCCAATGCCACGCCATTTGATTCGCGCTGGACCGTCCACACCGCGATGAGCGTTCTCAAGCACGGCGACACGGACCTCAACGAGTACGAGAACCTGCTCATCGCCGATAACTTCTATGGCATCGAGTGCGTGTTCGACAACGGCCGGCGCATCTTCCCGGTGACCCGGGCCACCCAGTGCGCCGGCGGGCACTACTACCATTGGTACCCGGTCGCAGTGCCGCTGGTGGCCATGCCGGCCATCGGCGCGATGGATCTCACGCTCTCCGCGGGTAAGCCCTTGTTCAACATCATTGCGGCGCACGCCCCGTCGCCGGCTTTGCAGAAGTTCTTCCAGGACGATCTGATCGGGGCCTCACCCGTCGTGGAGGTGCTGGTGGCGTCGCTGATCGTCGCCCTCACCACCGGCCTGTTTTACCTAGTGGCGCGCGAGTTTGTCAGCCGTGCCGGAGCCGCCGTCCTGGCCGGTGTCCTTGCCTTTTGCACGCCTGCCTGGTCCACGGCCAGCCGCGCCTTGTGGCAGCACGGCCCGTCGATGCTCATCCTTACCATGGCGCTGTGGCTGGCGGTGCGGGCGCGCCAGGACCCGCGGATGATCCGGTTTCTCGGCGTGCCGTTGTCGCTGGGCTTCTACATCCGGCCGACCAACGCCGTTCCGGCGGTCGTCTTCGCGATCTTTGTCGCGGTCTACTACCGGCGGCAGTTGGCCACCTTCCTGCTCGGCGTCGTGCCGATCGCCCTGGCGTTCGACTTCTACAACCTCGACGTCTATGGCACGTCGCTGGCGCCGTATTCCTTCGTCAAGCGGCATAACGCCGACGGCCTCGGCCTGCATGACCGGCTGGGAGAAGCGTTCGCCGGCAACCTGATCAGTCCGGCGCGCGGCCTGTTCATCTATGTTCCGATCGCACTGCTGGCGCTCTACGGCGTCTTCCTCCGGCCGCGGGAGGAGCAGGCGAGGCGGCTGCGCCCGTACATCGGGGCCATCTTCGTGCTACACCTGGCCCTGATCTCGAGCTTCGAGACCTGGTGGGGCGGAGACGGCTACGGACCGCGCTTCATGACGGACATCCTGCCGATGATCGTGTGGTTCCTGATCCCGGTCTGGCAGCAGGCCGCCGACGGCTTCCGGGAGCGGCGATATGCGCTGGGAGCCGCTTTCGCCGTGCTGGCGGTCGCCAGCTTCTGGATCAACGAGCAAGGCGCCACCAAGTGGGCCTGCTACGAGTGGAGTACCGTCCCGGTGGAGATCAACGACTCCCAGTACCGCTTGTGGGACTGGCACGACCCGGCCTTCCTGCGCGGCATCCGGGGCGGACCGCCGGCCTCCTGAGGCGCTATCATGGGCAGGGAGGCGGCCCGGCCGGTCGTGCGCACGCCTAGTCGGCTGAAAAGAAAGAGGTTGTTTGTTCTCAGGCTTGAATCCGCGCCAGCGAGTATGCTACGCTTTGAGGGGATCATACCCGCCTCTAAACGATTGTTATTTATATGGTTTTCAGCTTTGGACGGAAAGCGGGGCCCCGCTGAGGCTGTCAAGGTAGCAGTGCCGGAAGCCGGAGGCACAGCAACTCCGGTCGCCCCCCCCGCCCGGCGCTCGCAGAGGGTCCTCCACTAGAACTAGGGCTTCATAGATGAATCTCAGGTCGTTATTCAGTCTGTTTTCCTCGGATCTGGCGATCGATCTCGGCACGGCGAACACGCTGGTCTTCGCGAAGGACCAGGGGATCGTGGTGAACGAGCCTTCCATCGTGGCCATCAACAAGAACACCGGGGAGGTCGAGGCGGTGGGCCACGAGGCCAAGGAAATGCTGGGCCGCACACCCGGCAACATCGTCGCCATCCGCCCGATGAAGGACGGTGTCATCGCCGACTTCAAGATCACCGAGCGGATGCTCAACTACTTCATCCAGAAGGCCCACGGCCGGAAGATGCTGGTGCACCCTCGGATCGTCATCGGCGTGCCGAGCGAGATCACGCAGGTGGAGAAGCGGGCGGTAATCGACTCGGCGTACCGTGCCAAGGCGAGCGAAGTCTACCTCGTCGAGCAGGCGATGGTGGCGGCCATCGGCGCCGGACTGCCCATCACCGAGCCGTCCGGAAACATGGTGGTCGACATCGGCGGCGGCACCACCGACGTGGCCGTCATTTCGCTTTCCGGCATCGTCTATTCCCGTTCGGTGCGCGTGGCCGGCAACGAGATCGACGACGCCATCATGCAGTACCTCAAGCGGAAATACAACCTCCTCATCGGGGAGCGGACCGCCGAGCAGATCAAGATCCAGATCGGCTCCGGCTACCCGCTCGACAAGCCGTTGACGATGGAGATCAAAGGGCGCAATCTGATTGAGGGCGTCCCCCGCACCATCACCGTCGACGACACCGAGATCCGCGAGGCCGTGAGCGAATGCATCGCGACCGTGATGAACGCGATCCGCGTGGCGCTCGAGCGAACGCCGCCCGAGCTGAGTGCCGATATCAGCGATCGCGGCATTGTGCTGACGGGCGGTGGCGCCCTGCTACGCAATCTCGACAAGCGCATCCGGGAGGAAACGGGACTGCCGGTGTCGATCGCCGAGGACCCGCTCGCCTGCGTCGCGCTCGGCACGGGCAAGATGCTGACTGAAATGAAGCTCCTGTCGAGAATCGCGCTCGAGTAGGCCTTCGTTCGCCCGAAGTGGGGCCATGGAGCTGCTGACACATCGATATCGCAATCTCGGCGTGCTGGCCGTTGTGATTCTCACGCAACTGGTGCTGCTCGGCTACCAGGTCCGTACCCGCGGTGAGATCCGTTTGGTGCGCGTGTGGGCGGTGACCGCCGTGACGCCGGTGGCGCGCGTGGCCGAGGCGGTCCGCAGCGGCGTGGGCCGGGTGCTGGACCGGTATCTCCTGCTGGTCGGCGTCGAGGAAGAGAACCGCCGGCTCCGGAAGGAGCTCGATGACATGAAGCTCGAGACGTGGCGGCTGGAAAGTGCGCTCGGCACGGCGCGCCGGGCCGAGTCAGTCGAGCTCTACCGCGCGCAGAGCCCCTCGAAAACCGTCGCCGCGCGCGTCATTGGCGCCGGCACCGGCTCCCGTTCCGACGTGGTGTTCATTGATCGCGGTTCGGCGAGCGGCGTCACCCGGGGCATGGCAGTGATCACTCCTGAAGGCATCGTCGGCCGCGTCAGCGCCGCCTATCCAACGGCGTCCCAAGTGGTCCTGCTGACAGACCCGACTTTCGCCGCCGGTGTCGTCTCTCAACGGACCCACGTCTACGGGACGCTCAAGGGACAGGGCACCAAACTCTGCCTGGTGGACTACGTCCAGAACAACGAAGTGGTCGAAGAGGGCGAGTGGTTCTATACCACCGGCGACGATCGCGTCTTCCCGAAAGGCTTGCCGGTCGGCGTGGTTCGAGGCACTCGCGAGAGCAAGATGATGAAGCAGATTCTGGTGGAGCCGGCGGGTTTGAAGAACGGCCTCGAGGAGGTGCTCGTCGTGATCGAAGGCGTCCACGTGCCGATTCCCGAGGCGGAAGACACCGCCCCCGACAAGCTCCTGCCGCCTCCTCCACCCGAGATCTCCGAGAACAGCGCCTCGTCGCCGGAGCCGCCGGCCGTCCAGCGGGGCACAGATGCCGACCGCCTGCTCGATCACTACCGCCGCGTGGGAGAAGCGCAGGGACACGTCTTTGGAGAGGGATTGCCCGGCTCTGCTCCCCCGGATTTCAATCACAGGGAGAACGCCACGGAGCCTGTCTCCGGCGCGACTCCGGTTCCCGGCTCGCTCGACCGCGATCCGTCGGACGGAGATTCCTCCGGCACCGGCCTTTCCGCGCCATGATCGATCACGGAGGGCCCGACCGCGGACGCAGCAAGGCGCCCCGCTACCCGCTTCCGGCATTGATCGTCGCGCCGCTGCTGGCGATCCTGTTCCAGGTCTACGTTCCGCTGTTCTTCGCCTATCTCGGCTACCTGGAGCTGCCGCTGCTCATCACGCTGTACTTCGCCATGATGCGGCGGCGGCCGGTGAGCGGACTGCTCTACGGGGCCATCATCGGCCTGGCCCAGGATTCGCTCTCGCACCAGCCGCTCGGCCTGTATGGAATTGTAAAAACACTGGTCGGCTACTTCGGCGCCGGCGTCGGCCTGCGGTTCGAGGTGGACAACCCGGCGGCGCGCTTCATCCTGGCGTTTTTTTTCTTCTTCTTCCACCAGTTTTTCTACTGGGTGCTGAGCCGGGCGTTGCTCGGCGCCGCAGTGGACTTCAGCGTGGTGCAGACGCTCCTGCTCGGCGTGATGAACGCGGCGGTCGCGGTTCCACTGTTCCACCTGTTGGATAGACTGAAGGAGACGACCTAGTGTGATGTTTCTGAAGTTTCCTAGCCGATGCGCTCCCTCACGGTCGCGGTTCTGTGCCACCGCGCGGCCCCGTCCTGCCCAGCACGGAACCGTATCCGTGGGAGCCTGTGAAATAATCCAGCACGGAACCGCGACCGTGAGGGAGCGGAGCATACTGGCAGAAATCTAAAGACGCAGACCACCAGCGAGCTGAATCGCCGGAAACCGGATGTATCCGAAAGACCCAAATCGCGACCGCATACCGCAGAAGCCGGTGCTGCGCGACGACGTCCGCTTCGCCATCGGCAAGATTACCGTGGTGCAGTACGTCATGGTGGGCGTCTTCCTGTTCCTGCTGTCGGGCTTCTGGGATCTCCAGGTGCGCAACCCGGAGTTCTACAACGAGCGCGCCGAACGCAACCGGATTAAGTCGCTGCCGATCCTCGCCCCGCGCGGACGTGTCCTCGACGTCGAGGGCCGGGTGATCGTGGGCAACCGCTCCACCTACAGCCTGATGCTCTCGCGGGAGAACCTGACCGCAGAGCATCTACGGGCGGTCTCCGAGGGCCTGCACCTCGACTATGACGAGCTCGCCGACCGCGTCCACCGTTTCGACCGCACCCATCCCAAGTACGAGCCCGTCATCGTGAAGGAAGAGCTCAGCCCCGGCGAGCTCGCCTTTGTCGAGGCCCATCGCGGCTCGCCGGGCTTCCCGGAGATGGAGCTGATCCGCGCCCAGAAGCGGCTCTATCCAAAGGACGGGCTGGCCGCCCACGTACTCGGCTACACCGGTGAGGTCAGCGAAGAGGAGCTCAACCAGCTTGAGTTTGTCCACTACCGCCAGGGCGACGTCATCGGCAAGGCCGGCGTCGAGCGCGAGTACAACCGGCTTTTGACCGGCATCGACGGGCAGCGCCGCGTGGTGGTCGACAGCCGCGGCCGGGAGCGGCAGGTGATCGGCGTCAAGGAAGCGGTGCCGGGCCAGGACCTGCGGCTGACCATCGACCTCGATTTGCAGGCAGTGGCCGAGCTGTCCATGGAAGGCAAGCGCGGGGCCGTGGTCGCGCTCGACCCGCGGACGGGCGCCGTTCGGGCCATGGTGAGCCGGCCGGCCTTCGACCCCAATAAGTTCGCCGGACGCATTCTGTCGAAGGATTGGGACCAGTTGGTCCGGGACCCCGAGACGCCGCTGCTGAACCGTGCCATCCAGGCGCAGCTCGCCCCGGGGTCGACGTTCAAGCCGGTGGTGGCCCTGGCGGGGCTCGAGCTGGGCGTCATCGACGACAGTTTCCAGACCACATGCAACGGGGGCGCCACGTTCTACGGGCACTTTCACCGCTGCCACACGGTCCACGGAACCATCGGCCTCTATCGGGCGCTGGTCGGCTCCTGCGACGTGTTCTTTTACAACGTCGGCAACCGGCTCGGCATCGACAACATCGCCCGCTACGCGGAGATGGTCGGCTTCGGCCGACGGACCGGAATCGACCTGCCGGGAGAGGCGTCGGGGCTCGTTCCTTCCACCCAGTGGAAGACCCGAACGTTCCGCCAGAAGTGGTACCCGGGCGAGACGATCTCGGTCGCCATCGGCCAGGGCCCGCTGACGGTCACCCCGCTGCAGTTGGCCCATGCCATTGGAGGCCTCGCTCTGGGCGGCGTCTGGCACCGGCCGCACCTGCTCGCCGATCCTCTCCCCGATCAGGAGCCCGAGACACCGCGCGTGGCCAGCTTCAATATCCGCCATGCCGTTCAGGTCGTTAACGGGATGTGCGGCGTCGTCAACGACGAGGGCGGAACCGGAGTCCGTGCGCACCTGCCCGACATCGAGGTCTGCGGCAAGACGGGCAGCGCGCAACTGGCGTCAACGGCCGTCGGCCCGGAAGGGCGGTGACCAATTGAGGGACAATTCCTGGTTTGTCGGCTTTGCGCCGCGGGAGAATCCGGAGATTGTCGTCGTCGCCCTGTTCGAGAACGGCGAGCACGGTTCCCTCGCCGCGCCGATCGTCCGGGACGTGATCAAGGCCTACTTCGACAAGAAGGCGCGCCCGAAGCGGGACCGCGAGGTCAGGATGGCCGGCCTTCGGGCCGGGCCGCCCACCGGAGAAGGGAGCCGGTAGCAGAGTCCCATGGCCCGTTACCGTTCCTGGCGCGATTTGGACTGGCCGCTGCTGGTGCTCACGCTACTGCTTTGCGTGGTGGGTGTGTTGCAGATCTACAGCGCCACTTACGGCACCAGTTGGAGCGACGCCTGGTGGAAGCAGTTGGTCTGGATCGGAGTGGGCGTGGTGATCCTGCTGGTGGTGTCGGGCATCGATTATCACAATCTTCTGGACCGCGTGCCGGTTTTCTACCTCGGCTCAGTGGCACTGCTCACCTTCGTATTCCTGGTGGGCACGACGGTGTTCGGGTCCCGGCGCTGGATCCCTCTTTTCGGCGGTTTCCGAATCCAGGTGTCGGAATTCGTCAAGTTAGTGATAATATTACTGGTAGCTCGATACTTGGCTGACCTCCGACGAGATCGTCTCGATGTTGCCGGCCTGCTCAAACTGAGTGGCTTGGTGCTAGTGCCCATGCTGCTCGTGATGAAGCAGCCCGACCTTGGGACGTCACTGACATATGGCGTAGTCCTCGCGATGGGCATTTACCTCGCGGGGCTACCGGCGCGCTACTGGTTGGCGATTGTATTGGCCGGCACGATCCTGTTGCCGGTGGGCTGGATGCAGCTCAAAGACTACCAGAGGCAGCGCCTGGAAACCTTTATGAACCCGGACCGGGATCCACAGGGGGCCGGCTACCAGGTCATCCAGTCCAAGATTGCCGTTGGCGCTGGCGGGTTGTGGGGCAAAGGTGTGAACCAGGGTTCCCAGACCCAGTTTGGGTTCCTGCCCGTGCCGCATACGGATTTTATCTTCTCGGCCTTCGGGGAGGAACATGGATTTGTTGGTGTGTTGTTTGCACTTGGGCTATACTTTTTGCTTCTCATGCAGATTCTGCAAAACGCGCAGAGGGCGCCCGACCGGGCGGGGATGTATATCTGCATGGGAGTAGCGGCGTTGTTTTTGAGCCAACTGCTGGTGAACATCGGAATGGTCATAGGGCGTATGCCGGTAACCGGCCTTCCGCTCCCGCTGATGAGTTACGGGGGCTCCGGCACGTTGGCTGTTTTTGCAATGTTGGGGCTGGTCAATAATGTCCGGCTCCAGAGATTTGTGAACTGAAGCGATTGAACGTAGCTTCGCCAGGATCTCAGAATCAACGGGTTTGGTTCTGTTCGAGGAATTGGGAGGCTGCCGTCAGCGTGGAATCGGCGGGACCCGGCCCTCAAAGGGCGACCGAGAGAATCCCGAGATGCCGGCTGCTGGTGGCCGATCGAGAAGTCCGGACGATGGCGTTTCGAGCAAGTCTCCGCCGTCTGTGCCGGCAAGGGATTGGATAGCTTACGATCACGATCGTGCCGGGGTGTTCCACCCCGGCCGGTAGCGAACCTGTAGCCCGCCCTGGATCCTTTCGACGCCCGCGTTCAAACCGCTTCCTGATCAGGAGTGAAATGGGTAAGGATCTTGTCGTATCCGCGAATCGCCATGAGACCAAGGTGGCGATCCTAGAAGACGAGCAACTCGTCGAGATCTACTATCAGCGAGCCAACGAGTATTCCCTCGTAGGCAGCATTCACAAAGGACGCGTGACGCGCGTACTGCCGGGCATGCAGTCGGCGTTCGTCAACATCGGCCTCGATCGCGACGCATTCCTCTATGTCTCCGATTTCTTCGAGGAGGCAGAGGAGTACGAGCAGATGCCGGCCGACAGACAGAAGCCGCCCCGCGTCGAGGTGGCCGCCCCCGTCGAAGAGGCCGCCCCCGGGGAGGATGACGATGGCCGGGACCGTCGCGGACGGCGGTCCCGCCGGCGGCGCAGCAAGGGCCGTGGCTTCCCGGACTCCAAGTATGCCTCGGCCGACGAAGCCGACTCGAGCGACGACGCCGAAGAGTCAGCCGAGACCGAGAGCCAGGCCATGCCGGCGGCGCGGCCTGAACCGCGATCCGAGGCGCGGTCCGAGCCGCGATCGGAGGCGCGTACCGAGTCCCGGTCTACGTCCCGGTCCGAATCCCGGTCCACGTCCCGGTCCGAATCCCGGTCCGAATCCCGGTCGGAGACACGGTCCGGGGCCCGTTCCGAGTCGCGGCGGGAACGCCAGCCGGTAGTCGATCGAGAAGAAGAAGGCGAATCGGAGTTCTTCCTATTGCCGGGCGAGTCGCTGGCCAAGTACGCTCGCGGTAAGTCCGTCATCGAGCAAGTAGAGGAGGAATCTGAGACCGGCGAGGAGCCGGAGGACCAAACCGCCGGGATCGAGGAGGACGAGGGCGCGGCGGAGGACGTTGACGGCGAGACCCTTTCCGACGACGACGAGACCGTTGCGGCGGAGGAAGACGAGGAGTCGGGCGAGGAGGTCGCTGAAGTCGAGGCGGCCGGACCTGCGGCCCAGGAAGAACGCCCCGACAGGCGGCGTTCCTCGCGCTCATCCCGCTCTCGCCGCGGCGGACGGCGCGCCAAGGCCGCTGAGCCGGCAGACGACAACAAAACAGCTGAGCCGGCGAACGATGACGACGACGACCTGAAGGAGATGATCCTCGGCAAGCTGGATCCGACGCTCAAGGCCGAACTGGCCGCCGAGTCCGAGAAGGAAAACGCCGAGGAGGCCCGGAAGGTTGCCGATCACCAGGCGTCCGGGGCCGCGGCGGCGGAGTCCGTCGAGGAAGCAACTGACGACGAGGTGTCCACGGTGGAGGAGCCCGGCGAGGAAGCACCCGCTGAGGAAGAGGACATCTCCGAAACCGAGGCATCGGCCGAACTCCGCGAGAAGGGAGACCGCTATCCGCAACGCGCTCCCCGGCGGGGAAGGCGGCGTGGCCGCGGCGGGCGTGGAGAGTCCCGCCCAGGCCCTCGCGAGGAAGGCGAGACCGGCGCCAAGGGTGACGGGGAATCCGACGAAGATGAGCCCGACAACACCAAAGAGTCCGCAACCAAAGAGTCCGCGGACTCCGATTCAAAGGGCTCCGGGAACGGCAGGCCCGAGCGTGGGCCGCTCCCGCTGATCTCGGACCTGCTCAAGGAAGGTCAGGAGATCCTGGTCCAGATCGCCAAGGAGCCGCTCGGCCAGAAGGGCGCCCGCATTACGTCCCACATCGCCCTGCCGGGGCGCTACGTGGTCTACATGCCGACGCTCGATCACCTCGGCGTCTCACGCAAGATCGGCAGCGACAAGGAGCGTCAGCGCTTGCGGCGCTGCCTGGAAAGCAACCGCGCGGGCATGCCCGGCGGTTTCATCATGCGAACGGCCGGCGAGGGTAAGAGCGAGGAAGATATCGCACGCGGACATGAACTACCTCTTCAACCTCTGGATGGACATCCGCCAGAAGGCCGAGAAGAGGCCGGCCCCGTCGATGCTGCATCACGACCTGCAGGTGGTCGAGCGCGTGCTGCGCGATCAGATGACCGACGAGTTCACTACCATCTGGGTGGACAACGAGGAGGCCTACGAGAGCGTCCTGCGCTTCCTCGAGCGCTTCCAGCCGTCGATGGTGAAGCGCGTCCGCATGTACACGCGGCCGACGCCGATCTTCGACGCCTTCAACATCACCCAGGAGCTCGAGAAGGCGATCCGTCCGAAGGTGTGGCTCAAGTCCGGCGGCTACATCGTGATCAACCAGACCGAGGCGCTGGTGGCCATCGACATCAACACCGGTAAGTACGTCGGCAAGTCCAACCGCCTTGAGGATACGATCGTCAAGACCAACATCGAGGCGGTCAAGGAGATCGTCCGGCAGATGCGGCTGCGCGACTTGGGCGGCATCATCGTGGTCGACTTCATCGACATGGACGAGCGCAGGAACCGCCACAAGGTGATGCAGGCGCTCGAAGAAGCCATGCGCGACGACCGCGCTCCGAGCAAGGTACTGCAGTTCAACGATTTCGGACTGGTGGCCATCACGCGCCGCCGGGTCAAGCAGAGCCTCGAACGGACGCTCTGCATGCCTTGCCCTTACTGCGACGGCGCGGCCTACGTGAAGAGCGTCGATACGATCATCGGAGAGATCCTCACCGAAGCCCACAAGATGGTCGGCGCGGTGGAGGAAGAGGAAGTGGTCCTGCGCGTTCACCCGGACGTTGCCCAGATCCTCAAGAACTCGAAGAACGAGTATCTCGACGAGCTCGAGGAGGTGCTGGGCCGCCCGGTGATGGTAACCGCCGACGGCCTGCTGCATCACGAGAAGTTCGATTTGGCGTAGGAAGTCCCTCAGTAATAACTCTCGGCTTTCGGGCCGGCCGCACGCGAGTGTAGGCCGGCCCGAGGTCGTTATGCGCCCCCCAATTGACTGGGCCACAGTGGAAATGAAACGGCCCTCACCAGCGGTGGTGGCACTTGCGTTCTCACGGGTGGGAACAGCATCCAGACCGCCGGTCGCTATATGTGGAACTCGAGGATATCCTCGTCCTCGACCACGTGGGATCGCTCCACCTTCAGGCCTGAGTGGCCTCCATCGACCCGATACAGGCGGGTGAACTTCATCTGCTCGGCGAAGTCCTTGTGGACGGCGTGGGCGGCGTCCACTACGGTGTCGCCCCGGCGCACGACATAAGGCTTCGAGAGATCGGCGGGCTTGCCGGGAGGCTTCGAGTAGAAACGGACGATCTGCAGGTCGTCGAACAGCCGCCGGGCGAACACCTGCAGGTTGTCGCCTCGCAAGGCCGACACCGCAAGGAAGTCGAAGCGGTTGCTGTAGAGCTCGCGGAGTGCCGTGAAGTTCTCCGCCGCTCGCGGCCGGTCCGCTTTGTTGCCCACGAGCAGGCGCGGCACCGGTACGCGGTGCTGCTTCAGGTAGCCGATCGTGAAGTCAACCTCCTCGAGCACCGCCGGATCGCTTGGGTCCGCCACCAGCACGCCGAGATTCGCGGCCCGGATCACCTGCGGCAGCCAGCTCTCGACGAACTCGGCCGACACCGGTGGCAGGTCGACAAGCTGGATCTGCACGTTGTTCACCGGCATCATGCCGGGTGCCGGCAGGCGGGTGGTGAAGGGATAGTCACCCACCTCGGGGTGCGCGTGGGTCAGCGCCGCCAGCAGTTGGGACTTGCCGGCGCTCGGCGGGCCGATGAGCGCCACCTGTCCGGCGCCCTCCCGCTTGACCAGCCAATGCGGCGTATGCCGGGCGCCACCCTTGTGCGACTCCTTGCGCATCCGCGCCAGGCGCCGCTTGATGTCCGCCTGCAGCTTCTCGGTCCCCTTGTGCTTGGGGATGGTCGAGAGCATCTTCTCGAGCGCGGCGACCTTCTCGTCGTGAGTCTGGGCGTCCTTAAACTCCTGCTCGGCGGACAGGTAATCCGGAGTCAGGTTGGCCGGCATCGCTTTCCGGCATCAGGATAGCACCGTTCCTCGGTTTCTCACGGGGAGTGTGAGTAGCCCGCTGTAACGGCCTAGGACGTCAATTCCATGGCAGCCGGGATGTCTTGGAGTACTTGACGTCTAAGCCTGCAGGACCGATCTGCTGCTGTATGATCGAGAAACGGACCGGGCGGTCCGGGATGGTGTATGGTGACGAAGCGAATCCTCGGAATTTTTCTTTGTATCGCAGCCGCGATGGCCCAGGAGACCACGAATTGGCCGCAGTTCCGCGGACCGGCGGCGAGCGGCGTTGCCGAGGGGGCTGAAACGCCCCTCACCTGGAACATCGACGATGGCGCCAACGTGCTCTGGAAGACGGCGGTCGCCGGGCTCGGGCACTCGAGCCCCGTCATTTGGGGCGATCGCATCTATCTCACCACCGCCATCGACGCGGCGAAGGAACCCACGCTCAAGCTCGGCTTCTCGGCCGGCGTCGCCTCATCCACCGGCGATGCGGCCCAGACCTGGAAGGTGATGGCGTTCGACAAGTCAACCGGCAAGCTGGTCTGGGAGAAGACGGCCCACCAGGGCATGCCGAAATCGCCCCGGCACCCGAAGGCGACCTTCGCCAACCCGACCGTCGCTACGGACGGCGAGCACCTCGTCGCCTTCTTCGGCTCCGAGGGCCTCTACTGCTACGACATGGACGGCAGCCTGCTATGGAAGAAGGATCTCGGGCTGCTCGACTCCGGCTTCTTCACGACGCCCGGATGCCCAGTGGGGCTTTGCCGGCTCGCCGGTGATCCATGACGGCAAGTTGATCGTGCAATGCGACGTGCTCCGAACGCAGTTTCTCGCCGCGTTCGACATCGGCGACGGACAGCGAACTCTGGCGCACCCTGCGCGAAGACTATCCCGACCTGGAGCACGCCCGCGATCTACGAAGGCGATCCGAAGCAGGTCATCGTGAACGGATTCGACGAAATCGGCGGCTACGACCTCGCCACCGGCAAGGAGCTTTGGCGCATGCGCGGCGGTGGCGACATCCCAATTCCGACCCCGGTCTTCGGCCACGGCCTCGATCTACCTCACGAGCTCCCATGGCAGCGATTCCCCGGTCCTGGCGGTGCGTCCCTCGGCGCGCGGCGACGTTTCGCTGGGCAGTGGCGAAACCTCGAATGCCGCTGTCGTCTGGAGCTACTCTCGCGGCGGTTCCTACGTACCGAGCCCGCTGGTTTACGGCGACTACCTCTACATCTCCCGCGACAACGGCGTGCTGAGCTGCTACACCGCCACGACCGGCGAGCGGCACTACGAGCAGCGCCTCGGCCGCGGCCTGTCGAACTTCAGCGCATCGATGGTGGCCACGAACGGCCGGATCTACGTGACCAGCGAGGATGGCGATGTCTACGTCGTGGCCGCCGGTCCCGAGTTCCGCCTGCTGGCCACCAACCAGATGAACGAATCCTGCCATGGCGACGCCGGCGATCTCGGACGGCAAGCTCTACTACCGCACCCGCTCCCACTTGATCGCACTCGGCGAGTAGCACCCGTTCACACGTCTCCGCAGCGCCCGGGCCGAGGGCCGCCGGCGGAAGGCGAACAGGTGGGTCTGGCAGCGGCAGTCCGACGAACCGAAACCTGCAATCGGCACCCTCGCCCCCCGTAGCACCGCCACCGACGCCGCCCACTCGTGCTCCCGGCGGACCGGGTCAGTCGAGTACCAGACTTCGACCAGATCGGCCGCCGCTCGCAGGGCGTCAATGTGCCAGTGAGGGCGCTCGGCGACACGGACATGATGGGCGATCCGCGCCCGCAGTCCGCCGGGGCCGAAGGCGCTCCCGATGTAGACGTACCAGCCGGACGGCAGATCGAAGGCGCCCAGCTTGCCGACGCGCAGCAGGCCGCCGCGCGTCCGCAGCAGCAGGAGCGCGTAGGTGCCCGGCGCGCGCGGTATGTCAACATGTGGAGGAAAGGTTTCCATGCCGAACGTGCTGAAGCGCCAAATTCCGCTGCTCGACCTCAGTGCCCAGCATACGCCGATCCGCGAAGAGATCCTCGCCGCCATCGCGCGGCTCGTCGACTCGAACCAGTTCATCCTCGGCGGTGACATTCGCTGGCTCGAGGAGGAGATCGCCGCCTACTGCGGCACCGCGCACGCCGTGGCCTGCGGTTCGGGCACCGACGCGCTGATCCTGGCGCTGCAGGGGGCCGGCATCGGTCCCGGCGATACCGTCGTCACGACGCCGTTCACCTTCTTCGCCTCCGCCGGAGCCGTGGTCCGCGTTGGCGCGCGGCCGGTCTTCACCGACATCGATCCGGCGACCTTCAACATGGACCCGGCCCGGCTCGCCGATACGCTGCGCCACCACCCCGAGGCCAAGGCGGTCATTCCGATCCACCTCTACGGCGCCTGTGCGGACATGGACCCGATCGTCGAGGAGTCGCGCCGCCACGGATGTCTCGTGATCGAAGACGGCGCGCAGGCGATCGGCGCCGAGTATCGCGGCCGGCGCGCGCTCGGGCTCGGCGACGCCGGATGCCTGAGCTTCTTTCCCAGCAAGAACCTCGGGGCGATGGGCGAGGGCGGCATGATCACGACCAACGACCCGGACCTGGCGGGGCGGCTCGCCGCGCTCCGCGTGCACGGGGAGACCGAGCGCTATCACCATCGCTGGGTCGGCACCAACTCCCGTATGGACACCCTGCAGGCGGCCGTGCTGCGCGTCAAGCTGCCGTATCTCGACCAGTGGACCACCGAGCGCCAGCGACACGCCGACACCTACCGTTGGCTGCTCGCGCGGCGCGACCTGCCGATTCAGCTCCCCGAGGCGACGCCGTACCAGACCCGCCACGTCTTCAACCAGTTCACCCTCCGCACCACGCGCCGCGCCGCGCTCCGCGAGCACTTAACCCAGGCAGGCATCGGGACACAGATCTACTACCCCGTTCCGCTGCACCTGCAGGAGTGCTTCCGAGACCTGGGCTACGCGAAGGGCGATTTCCCCGAGAGCGAGCGTGCCGCCGAAGAAGTCCTCTCCTTGCCCGTCAGCCCCGGACTTACCGAAGACGACATCGCCTACATCTGCGACGCGATCACGGAGTTCTTCCGGTAGGGCGGGCGTCCCCGCCCGCGCGCGACCTCCGGGTCGCGTTCTCCGTCGACTGTTCGAGTTTGCAGCAGACGGCCGACCGGGAGATCGGCCGCGAACGTGGACGTCCGCCTTACGAGACACGCTCAATAAACCAACAGCGATTCGAGCGCACTCCGCAGGCGCCCCCGTGCCGAGTAGACCTCGGTTTCGAGACCCTTCGAAAACGGAACTGGCAGATCCTCGCCGGCGACCCGGACCGGCGGCGCGTCCAGCAGCGAGAAGCCCATCTCCGCGACCCAGGCGGCGACCTCGGCCCCGAAACCGGCTGTGAGCGGCGCCTCGTGGAGCACCAGCAACCGGCTCGTCTTCCGCACCGACGCGAGCACCGTCTCGCGGTCCCACGGCGCCAGCGTCCGCAGGTCGACCACCTCGATCGAACGGCCTTGTTCCTGCTGGTGAGCAGCCTCCTCGAGCGCCCAGAGAACGCCGATGCCCCAGGTGACGATGGTCGCGTCGGCGCCTTCCCGCGCGATGCGCGCGCGGCCGAGTTCGATGGTGTAGGCCTCGTCCGGGATCTCCTCTTTCATGGCCCGGTAGAGATGCTTGTGTTCAAAGACGAGTACGGGGTTCGGGTCCTCGATGGCCGCGAGCAGCAGCCCCTTGGCGTCATAGGGATTCGAAGGGATCACGACCTTGAGTCCCGGGACGTGGCAGTACCAGGCTTCCATTGATTGAGAGTGGAACGGTCCGGCGCCGATGGAGCCGCCGAACGGAGCGCGGATGGTGACGTTGGTGGCGCCGCCCCAGCGGTAGTGCGTGGCGGCGAGGTTGTTGACCACCTGGTTGTGCGCGCAGGCGATGAAGTCGGCGTACTGGATCTCGACCACCGGCTTGTAGCCCGCGAGCGCGAGGCCCAGCGCGGCGCCGACGGCTCCGCTCTCAATGATGGGCGTGTTGCGCACGCGCCCGGCGCCGAAGCGGTCGAGGAACCCGTCGGTCACCTTGAAGACGCCACCGTAGCCGGCTACGTCCTGGCCGAGCACCACCACCCGGTCGTCGGCTTCCATGGCCTGCCGGAGACCGTCGCCGATGGCGTCGACAAACCGGCGGACGCTCTTGGCCGCACCGGGCGCGGCAGTGCGGGCGGGGGCGCCCCGGGGCGAACACGTCACGACGCTCGGCCTCGGGATTGCTCGTGACCGGCGGTTGCGCCAGCGCGAACTCGGTAGCGTCGATGACCTCGGCGGCCAGTTCCTCGCGAATCTCGTCGATGTTCCCGGCCGTCAGCGCGCCGTTTTCGACGAGTGATCGCGTGAAGCGTTCGACCGGGTCCTTCTTTGCCCACTGCTCGATCAGCTCCGGCGGGACATACTTCGTCCCCGAGGCCTCCTCATGGCCGCGCATGCGGAAGGTCTTGGCTTCGAGCAGCGTAGGCCCTTCACCGCGCCGAGCCCGGCCGGCGGCGCGGCCGACGGCATCCATGACGGCATTCAGGTCGTTGCCGTCGAATGCCTCGCCCGGCATTCCGTAGCCGGCGGCGGCGAGGTAGATGTCCTCGTTGGCCATCGCCTCGGCGGTCGGGGTTGAAAGTCCGTAGCCGTTGTTTTCGACCAGGAACAGGACCGGCAGCTTCCAGACCGCGGCCAGATTGAGGGCTTCATGGAAGTCGCCCTCGCGGGTAGCGCCGTCGCCGGAGAAGGCAAGCGCCACCGCGTCGCGCCGGGCAAGCTGCGCGGCGAGGCCCAGTCCACAGGCGACCGGAAGCATCGCCGCCATGTGCGAGATCATCCCGACGATATGCTTCTCCGGCAGTCCGAAGTGGAACGTGCGATCGCGCCCCTTGGTGTAGCCGCCCTGGCGGCCCATGAGCTGGCAGAACAGCGGCCGCAGCGGTACGCCGCGCGTCGTCCAAACTCCAAGGTTCCGGTGGGTGGGGAGGATCTCGTCGTCCGGCCGCAGAGCCAGCGTCGCACCGACCGAGATCGCCTCCTGCCCATAGCCGCTGAACCACTTGGCCAGGCGCCCCTGGCGGATGAGCAGCAGCATGCGCTCCTCGATCGTGCGCGGTAGCAGCAACGCCCGAAAGAGCGATTCGGCACTCAATGCGGCGCGGTCAGTGGTCGCAAATGCGGACATGCGCCCTCAGTCTAACTCCCGCCCGAGTTGGCTGTCGCTGCCTCGATCTTTCTCCTGATTGCGGCGGCCGTGCGCTCCTCGGAATCGGTCCCCAGTTCGCCGGCTTCACGCAGAGCTACGATCGTAAGCTTCGTGTCGCCGCCGAGCGACTCGTGCAATTCGTAGATCAGCGGATAGTAGCGCGTGTAGGTAATCTCGAAGGCGAGGCCGGCATTGTTATTCGCCGTCAGGCACTTGTTGAACGATGTCGGATTGGGCTCGATCGCCTCGCAGCCGCGCTGCATCTCGCCGTAGAGCTCCGCCTTCCTGGCAAGCGCCTCATCGCGGCTCAGCCGCTTCGCCCGGACGTCGCCGTAGAGCCGCGAGAGCCGCTCATAATAGTCATTGACGAGGCGGGACTTCCGAAGGTACAGATCCGCCTCGCGGTCCAGGTTCCGGAAGGTCTCCGACTCCGCCCCGTACTCGCTACGCGCGAAGCGGGCTGCCGTCAGGAAGCCGATCAGCGTAGTGGCCGCCTCGCCGATCCGGGTGGGCAGGCGCTGCACCTGCGGGTCCTCGTGGAAGTCCTCGTGGGAGACGACGACCGCGAACCGCTCGATGGTCGTCTCCTCGAGCGACTCGCTGACACCCACGTCGCCGCTGGCCACGGCTTCGATCTTGTAGAAGAAGAGGTCGTACTCGTTCTCGTCCACCGGACAGCCGGACTCGCCGCCTTCCCGGATATCGAGCTTGTCGTAGGAGGCCGGCAGCTCGAGCTTGCCGGTGTAGTAGCAGCGGTAGAAAGCCTTCCGCTTGGGGTCCTCGCCACGGAAGTTGGCGGTCTCCTCGAAGCCGAGCTTCTTCTGGGTGCGCTTGATCGCCGTGACGGTGTCCTGGCGCATCGAGGGGACCGGGACGTCGGCACGCCGGGCGGCGCATGCCGCGAGCAGCACGAAGCAGCTCAGAACGAGGATCCGGGGCACTACCGCCATTGTCGCTCGTATAATGGACCGGACAGCAAACGTGGACACCAGAACCAAGATCCTCCGATGGCCGGCCGATGTAGCGAAGGTGCGGGAGCGGCTGGCCGGCGAGCCGTCGTTGCGCGTGGTGGCCGGATACTTCGATCCGCTCCTCGCCGCGCATGCGCGGAGGCTGGCTGAAATCGCCGGGGCGTCGCGTCTGTTGGTGCTGGTGACCTCGCCGGTGCATCCGCTGCTGCCGCTGGCGGCGCGCACTGAACTGGCGGCCGCGCTGGGGACGGTGGAGTGCGCCGTGGAGGTGCCGCCGAGCGCTCTACGGGACGTTCTCCGGCTGGTGCCCGCCGACCGCCTGGTACTCGAACAAGCCGCCGACGCCCGCCGTGCCGAGGAACTGGTGCGGCACGTACACGCCCGCCAGAAATCCGCGCCGGCGGGCCGGTAAGAGTCATGGAATGCCTCGGTTGAGCAGAATTCTCGTGGTCCGTCTCGGCTCGATGGGCGACATCATCCATACGTTGCCCGCCGTGGCGAGCCTCGCGCGGATCTCTCCCCGGCCGCATATTGCCTGGGTGGTGGACCCCAGGTGGACACCGCTGCTCGAAGGCAATCCCGACGTCGATGACCTCATCCCCTTCGATCGCCGGAAGCTCGCGAGCCTGTGGAGCACGTGGGGCCGGCTCCGGCGCGGCAAGTACGAGCGCGTGGTCGACTTCCAGGGCCTGATCAAGTCCGGACTAGTGGCCTCGGCGGCGAAGCCCGATTCGATCTACGGCTTTCATCGGACACAGGTGCGGGAGCGGCTGGCAGCGCTGTTCTACTCGCACGAGGTCCTCTGCAAGAAGGCGCACGTGGTGGACCGGAACATCGAGCTGGCGGTCGCGGCGGGGGCCGCGCGCGGGGTCCGCGACTTCCCGCTGCCGGCCGGGGCGCCGGAGGAACGCCTGCCGAAGGGCGCGTTCGTGCTGGCATCGCCGCTGGGCGGGTGGGGCGCCAAACAATGGCCGCGCGACCACTACATTCGCCTGGCGAAGCTGCTGCGGGAGCGGCTCGGGCTCCCGCTGGTGATTAATGGTCCGCCGGGGGACAGCGACGAGATCGAGGCCTATGCCGGCTGCGAGCCGCACCGGTCGCGGATTGCCGGGCTGATCGACGCGACGCGGCGGGCGGCGGCCGTGGTGGGCATCGACAGCGGTCCGATGCACCTGGCCGCGGCTCTGGCCAAGCCCGGGGTTGCCATCTTCGGACCCACGGACCCGGCCCGTAACGGCCCCTACGGCGACAGCTTCACCGTCCTGCGCTGCCCGCGCGCGCAGACCAGCTACAAGCGTCGGGACTACGACGAGAGCATGACCCGGATCACACCCGAAGCCGTCTGCGATGCGCTCGAGGGGCGGATCGGGCGCCATGCGGCCCGCGCGGGAGAGACCCTCTAGTGCCGCGCTATCTCTTCCCGAAGGCCTACGCCGACACGGCGGCCCGGCTTCGGGTGCCGAGCGGATTCGTGCTGTTGGCGCTGTTCCTGTGGCTGGCCCACCCGTCGTTCGGTTCGCTCGCGATCGGGTTGCCGGTATCCGCACTCGGCCTGCTGTTGCGCGGCTGGGCGGCCGGTCACCTGGCGAAGAACCAGCGGCTGGTGAACACCGGTCCGTACGCGCGTCTGCGCAACCCTTTGTACGTCGGAACGCTGCTGGTGGCGGCCGGCCTGGTGATCAGCGCGCGGGAATGGATCCTGGCGGCGGTGTTCGCGGCCGTGTTCCTGTTCGTCTACTTTCCGGTGATCCAGGAGGAAGAGAAGCACCTGCGGGACCTGTTCCCGGACTACGACGCCTACGCGCGCGAGGTGCCGCTGCTGTGGCCGCGGCTCACCCCGGTGGCGCGCGGCCGGTTTGCGTGGGCGCTCTACCGAAAGAACGAGGAGTACAACGCGCTGCTCGGATTCCTGGGGGCGGTCGCGGTGCTGGTGGTGAAAGCGGTCTTCGGCTGGTAGCTCATTGGCTGGTGGCTGGCGGGTTGTTGGCCCGCGCGGAGTCGATTCTCTGCAACAAGCTCCGTTGAAAATCGCGTCATTCACCGTGTGGCAGACTCCTCTCCCTTCGGTCACGGCTCCAAAAGGGCGTTCCGCTCAATGTGAGCCGTGACCAGAGGGAGCGGAGAGGGCGCTTCGATCCTGGTATTGCGCTCTCTCGAACCGGTGCGACTTTCGCCGGTATAGGCGGCCCAACCGGGCCATCAGGACTCGTGGCGAGCATCCGCCCCTCTGGTTCTCAGGTGCACCCTCGACCGCCCAGGCCGGCAACTCGGCCGGCTGCAGGGCAATCGCTCTGTCCCCCTGTGTGCGATCATCCGGGGAAATGGGTTGGACACTGCTCCTCGACATTGTCGTACTGCTCGGGGCCGCCCTCGCCGCCGGAATCCTCTTCGGGCGGCTCAAGCAGAATGCGATTGTTGGATACCTGCTGGCCGGGATCCTGCTTGGACCCTCCGGACTCTCCTTGGTCGAAGGCGGCGCGGGCATCGAGATCATCGCCGAGCTTGGTGTGGCGCTGCTGCTGTTCACCATCGGGCTCGAGTTCTCCTGGCACCGGCTGCGGCAGCTCGGCGCCGTGGCCGCGGCCGGCGGGGCGCTTCAGGTCGGCCTGACGATGGGCCTGTTCGCGCTGCTCGCGCGGTGGGCCGGTCTAGCGACGCCGGAAGCGCTGGTGGTGGGCGCGGCAACGGCACTGTCGAGCACCGCCGTAGTGCTTCGCGTCCTCGGGGACCGCGCCGAGCTCGACAGCCTGCACGGACGCAACGCCCTCGGGATCCTGCTGCTCCAGGACATCGCCGTCGTCCCACTGGTACTGCTGGTGGACGCGCTCGGCGGCAGCAGCGGCGCCGACCCGATGCTGGCCTTCGCCTGGCGGATCCTCGAAGCGGCACTGCTGGTGGCCGGCATGGTGCTGGTCAGCCGCTACATCCTGCCCCGGCTCCTGGTCTCGGCAGCGTCATACCGCAACCGCGACCTCCCGATTCTGCTTGCCTTCGTGGTGTTCCTGCTGGCCACCTGGGGCTCGCACGAGCTGGGGCTCTCACCGGTGCTCGGCGCTTTCGTGGCCGGCATGCTGCTCGCCGAAACGCCGTTCGCCGAGATGATCCGCGCCGATGTCACGCCGCTGCGAGCCGTCTTCGTCACGGTTTTCTTCACTTCGATCGGTATGCTGGCCGAGATCCCCTCCGGATGGGTCGCACTCAGCGCCCTGGGCCTCGCGCTGGTGATTATCGTCTTGAAGACGCTCGTCGTGGCCGGAGTGATCGTGATCTTCCGGCGGCGGCCGCTCGAGGCGCTCCGGACCGGGCTCGTGCTGGCGCAAATCGGGGAGTTCTCGTTCGTCCTCGCCGAGCTTGCCCACCGGAACGAACTCATCGGCGGCGACAACTTCCAGATGCTGCTGTCGGCCTCGTTGATCAGCCTGCTGGCGACGCCCTACCTCATCGCGCTGGCCTCGCGGCTGGTTCGTCCGGAGGCCGGTGCCGAGGCGCTCGAAACCCGCATCCCCGGCGACCGCGCCGGCCGCGTGCTCGTCATTGGCATGGGGCCTTCGGGCCGCGCGGTGGTTGATATCCTTGAGAAAGACCAGCAGCCGTTCCTGGTGCTCGAGCTCAATCCCAAGACCGTGGCCGCCTACCGTTCTGAGATTCCGATCGCAATCGGCGATGCCACGCAACGCGAAACCCTGGAACACGCCGGCATCCGCCAGGCGCGGGCGCTGGTTGTGACGATCCCCGATGCCGCCGCCGCGCGGACCATCATCCGGCAGGCAAAGCTGCTGGCGCGCGATGTGCCGGTGCTCGCGCGGGTCCGCCACCACGTTCAGGCAGGCGCGTTGCTCGATGCCGGGGCCGACGAGATCATCGACGAGGAAGAAAGCGTCGGCCGTCAACTGGCCGAGCGGCTGCGTGCGGCGCTCGGCAGTTCCGCCCAGCCGAATGAAAAGGAGAAATCGCCGTGAGCGAAATAGTGAGCGAGTTCAAGATCGACGTCCAGCAGGTAGACGGCTACCAATTCCGGGTCGAGTTCGACGATAAGGCGATTCCGCCCCTCACCATGGACGAGCCGGCGCCGCTCGGCACCAACGTGGGTCCCAACCCCAGCCGGGTATTGGCCTCGGCGCTCGGCAGTTGCCTGAGCATGAGCCTCTTGTTCTGTTTCAGCAAGAGCCGGATTGAAGTGAAGGGCATGCGGGCGCAGGTGACCATGCAGATGGTCCGCAACGAGCAGAAACGGCTGCGGGTGGGTCGTGCGGAGGTCGTCATCACGCCCGAGCTGGCCGACGAGGACAAGGCGCGCGCCGCCCGTTGCCGGGAGCTGTTCGCGGACTTCTGCACTGTGAGCCAGAGCATCCGCCACGGCATCGACCTGGATGTCAAAGTGGCCGGTCTCGAGGACTGATCGCGAAGGCTGGGGAAAGCGCCTGGGAGTGGTCCATGACTCCGTTGAAAGTCGTGCCTTCCCATCGCAATGTGGGCGGCCCCACTCCGCTCCCTTCGGTCACGGCTCGCAGATGAGGGTTCGGCCCAAATGCGAGCCGTGACCATAGGGAGCGGTGCAAGGGACCTCGATCCCGGTGTCACGCTCGCTCAAGCCCGCGGCCCGGTCGGGCTCGGCAGCACCCGAGGCATCGGCCAACAGTCCCCCGCCCCGCCGCTGCCACATCGCCGCAACGGTAGGCCCGGTCCGGTCTCGATATAATAAGCAACACAACTACATATTCCGCAGGAGAACCATGGCATCAAAACGTATCGGTATCCTTACTGGCGGCGGCGACGTACCCGGCCTGAATCAGGCAATCAAGGGTGTTGTCTACCGTGCGGCCGAGCTCGGCCACGAGGTGGTCGGTCTTCGCCGCGGGTGGGAAGGGCTGACCCACCTCAACATGGACGACGAGGAGAGCAAGGCCCGCTACATCAAACCGCTCGACCGGCAGAACACGCGGACGGTGGATCGCACCGGCGGCACGTTCCTTCACACCTGCCGGACCAACCCGGCAGAAGATGAAGAAGGTGCCGGATTTCCTCAACGCCGGCGGACTATCCGAAGCGCGAGAGCACCAAGCGGGGCGTCAAATCGACCAGGTCTAGGACATCACCGAGCACGTCTGAGGAACCTGAGCGCGCTGAAGCTCGACTACCTGGTCGCCATCGGCGGCGACGACACGCTGAGCTACGCGGCGCGGCTGACACGACGAGGGCTTCCCCGTCGTCTGCATCCCGAAGACGATGGACAACGACGTGCGCAACACGGAGTACTGCATCGGCTTCTCGACGGCCATCACCCGCGCCACCGACGCCATCGCCGGCAGCGCAGCACGGTGGGCTCGCACGAGCGGATCGGTATCTTTCGCGTCTTCGGCCGCGACGCCGGCTACACATCGCTCTACACGGCCTACGTGCAGAACATCCGGTGCGCCATCCCGGAGTACAAGGTCGATCTCAAGCGGATGATCGAGCTGCTGATCCAGGACAAGAAGGACAACCCGAGCAACTACTCCATCGTCGTCCTCTCGGAGGGCGCCGAGTGGGAAGGGATACAAGGTCACAGGAGTACGGCGAGCCGGACGCGTTCGGGCACCGCAAGAAGATGAGCGTGGCCGAGGACTTGCGCAACGAGATCAAGAAGCCGCCTCGGGCGAGGAGACCGTGGTGAGCGACCTCACCTACGAGCTTCGCAGCGGCTCGCCGGACTTCGTCGACTCGATGGTCTCGATGACCTTCGGCAACATGGCGATGGACGCGATCATCGGACAATCGCAGCGGGCTGATGGCGGCCATCGTCAACGGCTGCTACGCAATGGTCGCCGATCCCCGATCCGGAGCTCGGGCCGCGCGCGGTCGACATCGAAGACGATGTACGACACGGAACGATACCGCGCGGCTTATCGCTTCAAGTCTGGCCTGCCCATCTTCCTGGCGCGCGCCTGAGCACCGTGACGCGTGAACTGGCTTCGCGCGGCTAGTGGGCGCCAAGCCCCGGAAGCTGTCTCTGAACGCGGATCTGCAACAGCGGATCCGCGTTTCCTTCGACGAGGCCGCCGGCGATGAAGAGAATTTCCACCGCCACTATCGATCCGCGCATCTATCACGTCAAGCTGATCCTCGATCACCTCGGCGACTGTACCGGCCGGCGCGTGCCTGGACGCGGGCTGCGGCAAGGGCCGGTTCGCCCGCATCGTCCAGCGAGCGGCATCCGGAGGCGAGGTATGCGGGCTCTGACATCTCGACCCGCATGCTCGAGGTTCGCTCCCGCCGGGATACTGCCCTGCGCCGGGACGATGACCGAGCTGCCGTTCCCCGACGAGACCTTCGACGGCGTCTATGCGACCGAGTCGCTCGAGCACGCCGTTGAGATCGAGCGCGCCGTCGCCGAGTTGTGCCGCGTGGTGCGGCCCGGCGGCCGGATCGCGATCATCGACAAGAACGCCGCCGAGTGGGGTCGGCTCGAGACGCCGGAATGGGAGCGCTGGTTCGGGCGGCGGGAGCTGACGGAGCTTCTCCGGCGCCATTGTCGCGAGGTCGCGAGCCGCGAGATTTCGTATTGGGAGGATGTCCGGCCCGATGGCCTGTTCCTGGCGTGGCTGGCAGTCAAGTAACTCGGCCGCCCGATGAGTCGCGTTGCTGGAACCCCACCGGTTTCCGGCGCGTCTATGGCATGACAGATGACGCCGCGGCCGGCGGGCGGGACCACACGTCGGCCCGTCGATGGATCATAATGTTCAGTAGGGTCTTTTCGGCCTCACCCGCGTCTTCATGATGGACGTCTGTATGTTCCTGAAATCATTACTATCTATGCGCCGCGCCGGACTCATGGCGGCGGCGGTCCTGTTGGGCGGGAGCGCGCTCGCCACCGCGGCCACCGGTAAGGTGCCTGACGCCGAGCTCAAGAAAGAGGCCCTGCGCCTGCTGCGCGACACGCCGCTGTACTTCGAGCACAACGACGGCCAAACGGACGCGAGCGTGCAGTTTCTCTCCAACCGCCCCGGGCAGACGCTCTTTCTGACGGACGACGAGGCCGTCCTCTCGCTGCCCACCGGGGTGGTGCGGATTCACCTCGATGGAGCCGCGCCGGCGAAGGTTGAGGGCGTGGACAAGCTGCCCTCGACGTCGGGCTACTTCGTGGGCAACCGGCCGGAGAAATGGCGGAGCCGCGTGGCAAACTACGCGAAGGTCCGCTACGACGGCGTCTATCCCGGTATCGACCTGGTCTACTACGGCCGCGGACAGCAGCTCGAGCACGACTTCATCGTGGCCCCCGGCGCGGACCCCTCCGCGATCCGGATACGGCTCCAGGGCGCTGACGGACTCGCCATCGGCCGGGACGGAGCGCTGCGGTTCGACGTGGGCGGCACCGAGATAAGCTTTACGGCTCCGTACGCCTACTACGAGGATGGAGGACAGCGAGTGGAAGTCGCGGCTCGGTTCGTCCTGGACGGCGACGCCGTCGAGCTTCGCCCTGGACGGCTACGATCGGTCGAAGGCGCTGGTGATCGACCCGGTCCTGAGCTACTCCACCTTTTTCAGCGGTTCCAATGCCGAGACGGCCATTGCGGTGGCCGTGACCCCCGAGGGGCACATCGTCGTGGCCGGCATCACCGGTTCCTCCGACCTTCCCACCAACGGGATCGGCCTCCAGGACTTCGGCGGCGAGCAGCAGAACGGCTTTGTCGCCAAGCTGAATCCCTACGCCAACGCCGGCGGCGGGCTGTTGTACTCGGGACACTTCGGCGGCGACAGCGTTGATGAAGTCAGCGCGATGAAGCTCGACTCCGCAGGCAACATCTACGTCGTGGGCACGACCCGCTCCACTGATTTCCCGACCACCGACAATGCTCCGCAGACCACACGCCCCCAGATCGACACCAACGGCTACCTGGTGAAATTCAACCTGGACAGCGATCCGATCCTGCAGTTTGGAACCTACTTCGGCGGTGAGGGTCTGGACGAGGTTTTTGGGCTCGACGTCGACTTCGCGCAGCGCGCCTACTTCGTCGGCGCCACGGAAGCGGCCAATCTCCCCATGAGCAACACGCCCTTGCAGGGATCGAACCGTGGCGGCCTCGAGGCCTTCTTCACGATCGTCGATACGATCGATGGCAACATCGTCTATTCGACCTACCTGGGCGGCACGGACTCCGACTACGCCAACGGCGTCGTGGCGACCAATGACGGACGGGCGTTTGTCACCGGCTTCACTACCTCGGACGACTTCCCCGTGGCCGGCTCGCCATATCGCGGCGCGTACATCGGCGGCGGAGATGCATTCCTCACCGAGATCAAATGGCTGGAGGCCGGCCTGAACGGACTCGGCTACTCGACCCACTTCGGCGGCACGGGCCTCGACGTCCCGCAGGGGTTGATTCTCGATCCCTCCGGCGCGGTGCATCTGATCGGCTACACGCTGTCGACCGACATGCCGACCACGGCCGCTGCGCCGCAGCGCACCAATGCCGGAAACGCCGACATCTTCATCGCGACTCTCGATCCGGCCCGGCCCGGCGGCGAGGGGCTGCGCTTTTCCACCTACATCGGCGGCAGCCGCGCCGACGTCCCCTTCGGGATGGCGCTCGACTCGGCCGGCGGCCTCGTGCTCGGCGGCTACACGCTCTCCACCGATCTGCCGCTGACGGGCGACGTCTACAGCGGCACGTATCACGGCTTGACCGATGCGTTCATCCTGCGGGTGGATCCGAGCCTCCCTAACGGTCAGGCGCTGACCTGCTCGACGTACCTGGGCGGATCGGTCATGGATGTCATCTACGGGCTGACGGTCGACAACCTGGACAACGTCTATGTGGTCGGCGCCACGCTGTCGGCGGACTTCCCGGTCACCTCCAACGCTTTCATCGGCACTCCCCAGGCTCCTTTCAGCGCCTTTGTATCAAAGTTCGGGCCGTGTGCGCTGCCGGGCGAGTCCGGGCAGAACAGCGTCGTGGACACGGACGGAGATCAGACTAGCGGGAGTGCTAGCCGCCGGACGTACCGCGGTAGCGGGCGCGGGCGGTAAGCGGAGAATCGGCCGGCCGTCATCCCGAACCTCGGCGGAACCCTGCGTTCCGGCGACCCGGCTACGCTACCACTTCTCGACCACCGGCTCCGGGAAAGGGGCCTGCAGGCGATCGATGAGCGCTTCCGGCTCCGGCTCGTCGACGATCAACAGCCGGTGCACCGGCTTCAGAAAGCCTTCCTCGACCGCCCGGTCCAGATACGCCAGCAGCGGATCGAAGAAACCATCGACATTGACCAGCCCGCACCGCTTCGGACAACGGTGGAGCTGAAGCTGCGACCAGGTGGCGACGTCGGACAGCTCGTCCAGCGTGCCGAAGCCGCCCGGCAGCGTGACGAAGGCATCGGCCAGCTCCATCATGAGCCGCTTGCGCTCGTGCATCGAGTGGACGACGTGGAGCTCCGTTAGCCGCTCGTGCGCGATCTCTCGGGACACCATGAAGTCGGGAATCACGCCCACCACCTCGCCACCGTTCGCCAGCACAGTGTCGGCGATGACGCCCATCAACCCGCGCGTCGCACCGCCGTAGACCAGGGTCAGGTCGCGGCTCGCCAGCGCCTTGCCGAGCCGGACCGCGACCTCCGTGTAGATCGGCCTCGCGCCGTGCGACGAGCCGCAGAAGACACATACCCGCTTCATGCGTCGAGCCCCCGGCGAAGAGCCTCCAGAAGGCGCAGGATCGCAGCCGTCGAACGGCCGTCGGGGTCATTCTCGGGATTGTAGTTGGTGACGGCGGCGGCGCCCACCGGAACCGCCGCGGCGATGGTCTCGATCAGCGTTTCCGCCTGGGCCACGGGCAGCCCGCCCGGGGAACGCCAGTTGACGCCGGGCGATTCCTCCGCGTCCAGAAAATCGACATCGATATGGAGATACACAATATCCACGCGCTCCGCCAGGGCGGACAGTAGGTCGTCCGCATCGTCGAGCTCGCGCGCCCGGCGCACGATGACCGGCGATTCCCGCAGGCGCGACTCCTCTTCCTGGTCCAGGTCCCGAACCCCGAGCAGCAGAGTATTTAGTTCATGCACGGGCGTATCGAGGCCGCTCCGCAGAGCCAGTTCCTGGTGGCAATGGCCGGTGGCGATGGCCAGGGACATGCCTTCGAGCAGCCCCGAGACGCTGGTTTCGGGCGTGTTGAAATCGCCGTGCGCGTCCAGCCAGACGATACCCTTGCGGTCCCCGTGCAGACCGGCCAGCGTGCCGATCGCGGAGCCGCAGTTGCCGGCCAGGACGATCGGGCAATTGCCCAGTGCGGAGGACTCGCTAACCGCCGCGGCGAGACGGCGGTTCAGGCAGACGATCCGTTCGAGCTCGGGCTCGGATTCGTTGCAGTAGCGGACTCCGATGGCCGCCGGCGGCACCCCGGCCATAGCGAAGATCGCCCCGGCGCCCGCCTCCAGCACCCGAAGCGGACCTCCGCCCACCGACTCGTCGGCCACGCCGAGGTGGTAGGGAACATCGATGAGAGCATATCGGCGCATCGCTTGTCTGGTCGCGAGCCTGGGCCGCGATCGCCCCCGGTGCCGAGGGATACTACCGATTGTCGCAAGCGGACGGCGCCCGCGCCAGACGCGCCTGGGCGCGCCACGGTTGGGTGCCGATCCCGCTGCCAAACTGGACGGCCCGATCGGGAAATTTAACTCGCGCCCGGCACCGAGACTCGTGGGTCGTAATTTTGGAGGGAATTGCTATCATGAGTGCTTTGCCGGAGTTGCCTGTAAGCGCTCCAGACGGGTGTCCGGCGTGCCCTCCCCGTTGGTCGCGGAGGGCCGGCGCCGTAGCGTGCTGCAACCATGTCCAGGAGAGAAGGAGTAGCGGATGAGTGAACCGAACTACCGCCCCTATGTTCCCGAGACCGTGAAGATGTCGGAGTTGACGGTCCGGGCCGTGATCATCGGCCTGGTGTTGACGATCGTGCTGGGCGCCGCCAACGCTTACCTCGGGCTGCGCGCGGGGATGACGATCGCGGCGACATATCCGGCGGCGGTGATCGGCATGGCCATCCTGCGGGTGTTCCGTGGCAGCCTCCTCGAAGAGAACATCACGCGAACGGCCGGGACGATCGGAGAGTCCGTCGCCGCCGGAGCAATCTTCACCCTGCCGGCGTTCGTGATCGCGGGCGCGTGGCCGAGCTTCGGCTTCGCCGATGCCTACTGGAAGTCGACGGCGCTGATGATGACCGGCTCGGTGCTCGGTGTGCTATTCATCTCGCTGGTGCGCCGGGGCATGGTCGCCGACCCCGAACTGCCCTTCCCCGAATCGGTCGCCGCGAGTGAGATCCATAAGGCCGGACAGACCGGCGCCAGCGCCGCCAAGCACCTGTTCGCCAACATGGGTGTTGGGCGGCGGTATCTACCTCCTGTCCATGTTCCGCTTCTTCTCCATGGACCATGACTTCTTCCTGCGTATCGGCCAGCTGGGACGCAGCATCGTCCGCGTGGGCGGCGTCGGTAGCAATGAAGTCGTCAATACGGGCGGAACCACGATCGTGTCCGGACCCACGATCAGCCCGGCCTATCTCGGCGTCGGCTACATCATCGGTCCGGAACTGGCCGCGCTGAACTTCTCGGGCGGCGTGCTCGCCTGGGGCCTGCTGGTCCCCTTGCTTCATCTTCTTCCTCGGACCGAACCTGGCCACTTACGTGCCCGCCGCGGCCGAGGTCGACCAGTTGGGGCGATATGGCCAACAACGTCTGGCTGAACATCGTCCGCCCGATCGCGGTCGGCGGCATGCTCATCGGCGCGGCCTACACTCTGTTCCGCATGCGCGCCATCATCTTCGGAGGACTCAGCCGCACGTTCGCCGATCTGAAGCAGTCCGGCGAAACCGCGGAAGAGGTAAGCCGGACCGACAGGTACATGTCGTCGAAGACGGTGGTCTCCCTGATCGGCATCACCTTCATCGGCATGATCGCCCTCTACATCTACTTCGCCCACGACATCACTGCCGGCCTGATCGCAGCCGGGGTCATGCTGATCGCGGGGTTCTTTTTCGCCACGGTCTCCGGCAGCCTGGTCGGGCTGATCGGCTCGTCCAATAACCCCATCTCGGGCCTCACCTTGTCCACGCTCATCATCGCCGCTCTGCTGATGGTTACCTTCGGCGTTTCGGGCCTGAGCGGGGTTGCGACCGTGCTGGGCGTGGCCGCGGTGGTCTGCGTTTCCGCGGCCGTGGCCGGCGAGCTGCTGCAGGACTTCAAGGTCGGCTATATCCTCGGCGGCACGCCTCGCAACATTCAGATCGTCGAGCTGATCGCCGTGGTGCTGGCCAGCCTGATCATGTACTTCCCGCTGCTGATCCTCCACCAGGGCAACATCAACGCCGGCGGCATCGGCTTCGGCGACCGCGTGCTGCCGGCGCCACAGGCGGGCCTGATGGCGTCGCTCGCCCAGGGCATCGTCGGCGGCGAGATGGCCTGGCCGCTCGTCATCGTGGGCATCCTGATGGGCTTCTCCATGATCCTGCTGAAGGTGAAGAGCCCCATGCTCGTGGCGGTCGGAATGTACCTGCCGCTCGGAACGACCTTCGCCATCTTCGTCGGCGGCATGCTCCGCTGGGTGTCCGATACCATCGCCAGGAAGCGCGGCCTGAACGAAGCCCAGATAGCGCGGGTCACCAACGTCGGCGTCCTCACCGCCTCGGGGCTGATTGCGGGAGAAGCGCTAATGGGACTTGTAGACGCTGCCTTCAACTTCTTCGAGATCCCGATTCCCTACTTCATGGAGCAGCCGTCTTATCTCGCCGGACTGGTCGTGATGGTGGCCCTGAGCGCGCTGATGATCCGAAATCCGCTGGCCAACGCGGGATCGCCGGACGAGCCGGCGCCGCCCACCGCGATGATGTAAAGGCCCGCGCCGGTATCCTTGTGGCGAGGCCGGCGAGCGCGGTCGGTTAGAAGAATCCGCTCGTTCCGCCGGTCGCACCGGTCCGGGAGCGTTGAACCGTAACACCGCACTTCGTGGGTGCGTCCAATCAGTTGTCGGCGCACCGGAGGGCGCCCGGGCGGCCGCGCTCGTCACGGCTGGCCACCATAGTGTTTTGTCTCGCTTTTCCGACACCAGCCAGGACACCTCGGTCAACTGGCCCCAGGTGTATCTCGGCGTGGCCCTGACCACGCTCGCCACCATCGTCCTCGAACTCTCCCTCACGCGGATCTTCTCGGTCGTTTTCTACTATCACTTCGCTTTCCTCGCCGTCTCGATCGCGCTGTTCGGCTTCGGCGCCGGCGGATTGCTCTCCTACGCGTTCCGGGGACGCTCGCGCTGGCTGTTCTGGCGGCTCGGCGTGATGGCCGTGGTCAACAGCGGCGTCGTCGTGCTGACGCTCGCCTTTGTGCTGACGCGAAAAGGCGACCTGACCAGCGGCACGCTGGCGCTGGTCTATCTCATGAGTGCCCTGCCATTCTTCTTCGCCGGCACGGTGCTCTCGACCGCCATCGCGGAGACGGTGGAACGCGTCGAACGTATCTATTTCTACGATTTGATCGGCGCCGCCGGCGGCTGCCTGCTGCTCGTGCCGCTGCTCGATTCGATCGGCGGACCCAACACGGTGATTGGCGCCGCCATCCTGTTCGCGGCGGCCTCGGCCATCTGGTTCACCGCCGCCGGTTCGCTGCGCGGCCGGGTGGTGGCCGTGGCCGTGGCCCTGGGGCTGGTGGGGCTGGTAGTCATCAATACTCACGCCCCGGTGCTCGACGTCAAATATGCCAAGGGCGTGCCGCTGCTCGACGAGTTCTACGTCAAGTGGAACAGCTTCTCGCGTATCGCCCTGGCTGAGGACGCCGCCACCGGCCGGACGAATATCCACATCGACGCGGACACCGTCAGCGGGATCGCCGATCTCGACCTCGATCGGCTGTCCGACGCCGATCGCCGCCGCCTTCTCGAGAACGGTCCCGGCCTCGCCTACCTGCTTCGTCCGCGCGCCAAGACGCTCATCATCGGCGCCGGCGGAGGCTGGAACGTGACCCGTGCGCTCGCCGCCGGCAGTACCGATGTCACCGGTGTCGAGCTGAATCCCATCATCGCCAACGAGATCATGCGCGACCGGTATTCGGCGATCAGCGGCGGTCTGTATTTTCGCCCGGGGGTGCATATTAAGGTCGGCGACGGGCGCAGTTTCCTTCGCCGGAACGGAGAACACTACGGCGTTCTCCAAGTGTCACTCGGCAGCACGCGGGACTCCTCGGCGGCCGGGGCCCGCGCTCTCTCGGAAACCAGCCTCTACACCACCGACGCCCTCGACGACTACTTGAGCCACCTCGATATCGGGGGCGTGATCACGTTCACGCACTGGAGCTTCGAGCCGCCGCGGGAGTCGTTGCGGCTGGCGGCCATCGCCGTCACCGCGCTGTCGCACCGCGGCCAGCTGCACTATCGGCGCAACGTGATCGTGGTGCGCGAGCACACCGGCGGTCACGCGCTCGACACGGTACTCGTCTCTCGAGAGCCTTTTGGCGACGACGACGTGGAGACCGTGCGCCGCGCCGTGCGCGACACCCCGATGGAAGCCGTCTACCTGCCCGGCGACGCCGGTGCAAACGTGTTCGCGGGGCTGCTCGGCTGTTCCTCGCTGAAGCAGTACCTCGAGGGCTACCCCTACGACGTCCGGCCCGTGAGCGACAATCGGCCGTTCTTCTTCTACACCGCGCAGTTCGGCGATCTGATGGATTTCGTGCGCCACGGCGCCTCCGATACCGGCGCCGCCAACGTCGATCACGCTGTCCCGGCCCTGGTCCGTCTCGTCGGAATCAGCCTCCTGGCCACGGCCATCATGCTGACGCTGCCCCCGCTGTTCCTGGGCGGCGGCGTTCCGCGCGACCGGTTCGTGACCCGGTTCCTCTGGTACTTCGTCTTCGTCGGTGTGGGCTACATCGTCGTCCAGGTGGCACTGATCCAGACCTTCATCCTGTTTCTCGAGCACCCGACGTACGCGCTCACCGTGATCACCTTCTCGATGCTCCTCTCGAGCGGCTTCGGAAGCTACTTCAGCCGGCGGCTCATCGGACCTTCCAGCCGCAGCCTCATGGGCGCGCTGGCCACGGCGTCCCTGCTAATCGCGCTGTTGGCGGTGTTGATCCCGCCCCTCATCAGCGGCGGCGCGGGCTGGCCGCTGTGGGTGAAGGTGATCGTGAGCGTTCTGCTGATTACCCCGGCCGGTTTCGTCATGGGAATGATCTTTCCGGCGGGCATGACGCGTCTGGGGAAGCGTCACCGGCCTTCGGTACGCTGGGCCTGGTCCCTCAACGCGGCGGCGAGTGTGCTCGGTTCGGCGACCGCGATGTTCCTCGCCATCCACCTCGGCCTGCGAGAGACACTGCTGATCGGCGGCGTCATGTACCTCTGCGCGCTGGTCAGCATCGGCGATACCGGGCACGAGCCGATCACGGTCGAGGAGGGCTGAGCGGTGGATTGCATCCTGCGGCGCCTCGGCTCCGACGCCCGGGTCCTCGATCTGGCGTCGCAGTACGGAAGCGATGACCCCGCGCGCTACCGGCCGCTGACCGTTCGGGCGGTTTGGCCCCGCCACGCCGGCAGTCCTGCCGGCGGTTGACCCACTCTGAGCCGTTACCGTGGGAGCTGTCAGGAAATACCCTGGTGACGGTCCCCCCGCCGAGGCTTTCAACGGAGCGCAGCTTACCGTGCAGTAGCTGTATAAATCCTCTGGTACTTACCCTCACCTGAATAAACGTTCCCCTACGGCCATCACTCCCTACAGGGCGGCCCCGCGCGCCGCCTCCTCCGCCGCGTCGAGTCCCCGCAGCCGCACCGTGAACGTCGTCCCGCGCCCCAGCTCGCTCGCCACTGTAATCTCCCCGCGATGTCGCTGCACGATGTTCAGGCTGGTAAACAGGCTCATGCTGGCCTTTATGCGGGCGCCTTCGATCGTGAAGCCGGGATTGAACAGGCGATCGAGCTGCTCGGCGGGAATACCGCGCCCGGTATCGGAGATCTCCAGGCATTGGACGCCGTCCTCGCCGAAGGTCTTGACCGTGATGGTGCCCTCCTCGGCGATCGCCTGGCTCGCATTCTGCAGCAGGTTCATCACGACCTGGTTCATCTCGGCCGGGTAGCCGTAGATGTGCGGCAGCTCGCCGAACTCGCGGACCACGCCGATCCGGCGCGGCATCACCGGCTCGAGGACCGCCAGCGAGTCGCGCACGGCATCGTTCAGGCAGAAGCGCTGGAAGGCGGCCTGATCCAGCCGCGCGAAGCTCTTGAGGCTGCCGATCATGTGGCTGATACGGTCGCTCGCGGTGGCAATGAGGTAGCCGTTCTTGCGCAGCGCGGACACCGTCGCCTGCACGGACCGGCGCGACTTCAGCTCCTCCACCGTCGCGCTCTGCTCGATCGCCTCCACCATCCGCTCGGCGGCCTTCACCGAGATGTCGGCCGCCGTCCGGATTGCACCCAGCGGCGTGTTCATCTCGTGGGCGATGGCCGCCACCAGCGCGCCGAGCGCCGCCATCTTCTCGCTGTGTACCAACTGCGCCTGCGTGGCCTGCAGCTCGTGCAGCAGGTGGCTCAACTGCTCGTTCTTCTCCCGCAGCTCGACGTTCTTGAGCCGATGGATCTCGGACTCTCGTTCGCTGCGCTCCACCTCGAGGCCGATCTGCAGGTTCTTGAGCTTGGTGGTCTCTTCCTCGCTGAAGACCTCCTCGCGGAGCTCGTGGAATCGCCGGTGGTGCTCGAGCGCGACCTGGTGGTCTCCGGACTCCTCCGACAGCTTGGCCAGCAGCTCATGCGCCTGGGACTCCTTGGGCTTGGCGCCAATCTTCACGGCAATTGCCAGCGCGCGCTCCAGGGCCTTGCGGGCCTCGCCGAGATTGTCGAGGTTGAGGTGAATGCGCCCGAGGTTCAACAGGCTCGTGGTTTCGGCCTGTTGGTTGTTGTTGGCCTGGCGCAGGCGAAGCGCTTCGTGATGCAGGTCGAGCGCCCGGGGGTAGTCGCCCTGCTGCTGGTAGAGGACGCCGATGTCGTTGAGCGCCCGGGCCTCGCCAACCGCGTTGTTGATCTGGCGGTAGAGCTCGAGTGCCTTCTGGTGGCATTCGAGTGCCGCCTCGGCGTCGCCAAGTGCCTGGTAGACGATGCCGAGCCCGGACAGCGACCGCGCCTCACCCATCGTGTAGTGCTCTCCGGCGAACAGATTGTGGCTCTTCTCGTGGAACTCGAGCGCCTTCCGGTTGTCGCCGATGCTCTGGTAGATGCCCCCCAGGATGGTGAGACCCCACGCCGTCATCCAGATATCGGCGAGCGCCTCGGCCAGGCGCAGGCCGCGAAAGCCCTCCTCGAGTGCCTGATCGTAACTCCCGATCGTCCAATGGACCATCGCGAGCACCGCCAGCGCCTCGGCCTGACTCCTGGTGTCCTCGAGCTCCTCGCCCATCCGCAGCGCCACCAGCGCCTCGGCCAGCGCCACCTTGTAGTCGGCCAGCATGTAGTGGGCGAAGGCGGAGTTGCGGAACGCCCCGTTCAAACCCTGTTGGTAGGCATGGCGCTGCGCCAGCGTCATGGTCTGTTCGGCGAGGCTGAGGACCCGCTCCCAGTCGCTGCGTTCGCGCAGTTCCCAGCCAAGCTCGTTGAGCAGGTCGATGCGCTCGCGAGCGTGGTCGCCGTCATCCGGTAGGGCGGCGAGCCTGGCCTCGAGATCCTCCACTCTGTCCGGCATTCGGGTGGTTTCCTTCATTGTCGCGCGTATGACCGAAAGGTCGCTGTCGCCCGGGGCTCGCTGATCGATAGTTTGACGCTGCTCCGGGGAAAGTGGTAGGTTATCAGGAGTTTAGCGGTATTGGTAGCGGACTCCCACCCGGATTGCATGCTGATCGCCCCACACCCAAATCGTGGCGGCGCGGGCGAGGCTCGGCCGGAGCCTGGTGGATTCGGAAAATCCTGACAGCGCATGGAGCGCAAGATCCTTCTGCGTGGCGCCCGCCAGTTGTTGACACTGCGCGGACCCAACGGACCCCGCCGGGGCTCCGCGATGGGCAGCCTCGGTCTGATCGACGATGGGGCGATCCTGATCGTGGATGGCGCCATCGCCCATGTCGGCCCCAGCCGGCGGGTCGAAAACCTCGCCGAGGCACGCGACGCCGTCGAGCTTGGCGCCGAAGGACGCCTGGTGATGCCGGGCTTCGTCGACTGCCGAACCCACCTCGTTTCCGGACCGCCCCTGGTCGACGATTATGAGCGCGACCTCGCCGCCCCGTGCGAGGAACAGCGCACCGACGGGGTCAACCCGGCGCTCGTCAAAGGCGTGCGTAACTCCTCCCGTCCCCGGCTCGAGCTGCTGGCCCGCAAGGCCATCCGCCAGTTCGTCCGCCACGGAACCACGACTCTCGACGTGCACACCGGCCTCGGCCTCGACGACAAAACCGAGTTGAAGATCCTCCGGGCCATTCACCAGATCCGGCAGCGGCCTCTCGACCTCCATGCGACCTTCTACGGCGCTGCCGGCCTGCCACCGGACTTCAGCGGCAGCCCGGACGATTACCTCGAGCACCTGGTGCGGCGCACCCTGCCAAAGATCCACCAACTGGAGTTGGCCCACCGGGTCGACATCCGTGTCGGCCCCGACGGCTTTACGGCGGAGCAGGCCGGCCGCTACCTGGCGGCGGCCGCCAACCTCGGCTTCTCCGGCCGGGTGACGGCGAGCGAATGGGGGCTGGACGGTGGCGTGTTGGCGGCGGTGCGCGCGGGCGCCCGCAGCGTGGACCATATTGAGGCCATCTCCCCCGAGCAGATCCCGTTACTCGCCTCTTCCGGCACCATCGCCACGCTCATTCCCGGTGCGTCGTTTCATCGCCGCCGCTCGGTCTACGCCCCGGCGCGGGCTCTCATCGACGCCGGTGCCGCCGTCGCCATCGCCAGCGGCTACAGTTCGGACCGTTGCCCGTCGTGCAACATGGGCGCCATCATCTCGCTTGCCTGCAACCAGATGCGGATGACGCCGGCCGAGGCCGTCACCGCCGCCACCATCAACGCCGCGCACGCCACCTCCGCGGGCGACCGAACCGGCTCGCTCGAATACGGCAAGGACGCCGATCTCATCATGCTCAATGTGTCGGACTACCGCGAGATCCCCTATCATTTCGGGATGAACCTCGTGGCCATGATGATGAAGCGCGGCGACGTGATCTATCCTCGGGTGGAGCTGCCGTGGTCGAACGCCTAGTAGTCGAACAATTGGTCGAGTGTGTCGCCAATGTGTCGGAGGGCCGGGACGCGGCGGTCATCGTACGTCTCGAAGCGGCCATCCACGAAACACCCGGCGTCCGCCTGCTCGATCGCCAGACCGATCCCGACCATAACCGCACCGTGCTCACCTTCGCCGGCGCGCCCGGGCCGGTGGAAGAGGCGGCCGTCACCCTCGCCGGTCGCGCCGCGGAGCTGATCGACCTGAACCGGCATCGCGGCGTCCACCCGCGCATCGGCGCGCTCGATGTGCTGCCGTTTGTTCCCCTCGCCGGCGTGACCCTGGCCGATTGCGCCGCACTGGCCGAGCGGGCCGGCGCCCGCATCTGGGAGCAGCACCGGATTCCGGTCTACTTCTACGGAGCCGCCGCCCGCCTGCCCGGACGCCGGAACCTCGCCGAGATCCGGCGCGGACAGTTCGAGGGCCTGCGCGTGGCCGCCCGGGAGAACCCCGAGAGCCGGCCGGATATCGGCGGTCCGGAGCTACACCCCACCGCCGGCGCGGTCGCCATCGGCGCCCGGAAGGTCATGATCGCCTACAACATCCTGCTCGACTCGAGCGATCCCGGCCTCGCGCGGAGCATCGCCCGCAAGATTCGCCAGTCGTCCGGCGGGCTGCCTCATGTGTTGGCCATGGGCGTCCTGCTCGCCTCCCGCAACCTCGCCCAGGTATCGATGAACCTGACCGACTACGAAGTGACGCCACCGCACGTGGTCTTTGAAGCGGTCCGCCGGGAGGCGATGGCTGCCGGGACGGACATCCTGGCGAGCGAAATCATCGGCCTGATCCCACAACGCGCCCTGGACATGGCCGCGGGCATCGATCTGCGCTGGGAGAATCTCACTGTGGCGAGTGTGTTGGAGAGAGCGGTCAGCCCTGGTCCGGAAAGCGCGAAACGGAAAGCTGATAGCTGAGTGCTGACACCTCAACCGCTACAATCGAAGTAGAATGCTGGTTTCCATCGACACCCCCCGGGCCAGGCGTCCCGACTGGCTGCGCGCGCCGGCGCCGGTCGGGGAGCATTACCGTGAGCTTCGCGGACTGGTGGAGCGGCTGCAGTTGCATACCGTCTGCGAAAGCGCCGCCTGCCCGAACGTTGGCGAGTGCTGGAACCATCGCACGGCCACCTTCATGATCCTCGGCAACGTCTGCACGCGCCGCTGCGGCTTCTGCGCCGTGCAGAAGGGCGTGCCGCTCCGGTCGACTACGACGAGCCGCGCCGCGTGGCCGAAGCCGTGGCCGTGCTGGGCCTGCGCTATGCCGTCGTCACCAGCGTCAACCGGGACGACCGCAAGGACGGCGGCGCCGAGCTGTTCGCCCTCACCATCGAGGCCATCCGCGGACGTGTGCCCGGCCTGCAAGGTGGAGGTGCTGATCCCCGATTTCCAGGGCTCCCGCGAGGCCATGCGCCAGGTGATGGACGCCCGCCCCGACGTCCTGAATCACAACATCGAGACCGTCCCGCGCCTCTACCCGACAGGTCCGCAACGGCGCGCGCTACCGGCGTTCGCTCGATCTGCTGCGCGCCGCCAAGGAGCTATCGCCCGCCACGCCGACCAAGAGCGGCCTGATGCTCGGCCTCGGCGAGACGGCGGACGAGGTGGGCGCGGTGATGCGGGACCTGCGCGAGCACCAGGTCGACATTCTGACCATCGGACAGTATCTGCGGCCCTCGCCGGCGCACCTGCCGGTAGAGCGGTTCGTCCCGCCGGAGGAGTTCCGGCGCCATGGCGAGCAGGGCCGGCGGCTGGGTTTCGCCCATGTCGAGAGCGGTCCGCTGGTGCGGAGTTCCTACCACGCGCACGGCGCCGAGGAGTCCGCGCTCGCCACGCTCGGCGGCGACTGACAGGTAGTGCTATCGGCCGCGGGTTGCCGCTACTCATAACGCGGACCTCCACGTCCGCGGCCGACCTCCAGGTCGGCTTTCTCCCGCGAGCCACCCTCATCGAGACATGCCGTTCGGAGCGCGACCGGGAGGACGCGCGCGGGCGTGGACGCCCGCCCCACTGGGTTGACATCGAGCCAAACCCATTCCGGGGAACAAGAACGCCTCTTCGTCCGTAGCTCTAAACAGAGGACACACTCGAATGCTCAAATTCCTTCTATGGTGCCTTCTGCTGGTGCTTTGCTGGCCGCTGGCGCTGCTGGCGCTGATTGTTTATCCGCTCGTGTGGCTGTTGCTGCTGCCATTCAGGCTGGTGGGCATTGCAGTGGGCGGCGTGCTCGAGCTTGTCTGGGCGCTCGTCACGCTACCGGCCCGCCTGCTCAAGGCCGTCGGCTGATCTCTTCCGGCACACCGCGTCGCCCGAGAGTTCGGCGCCGCCCGTCGCGAGGCAAACCGCCACTCCTTGCCGGAATGTAACGGTATCGCGGGCCGGCCTGAAGGCCAATACTCTTCACTTAGCCCGAACGCCGAGTCGTCCACGACCGCGCCGGACCTCCTGGTCCGGCTCTCCGATACTCGGAAAAGGCCGATGGGGACGTCGGCCTGCGGGTCCGGAGACCCGCCCCACCAGATAACTGAACAGTATTGGCCTGAAGGCGGCTATCCCTGGAACTTCTCCATGCAGGATTCCGAGCAGAAGTAGTAAGTGCGGCCGCCGACCGTCTTCCGGAGCTTGGTTTCGGTCGAAACGTAGATGCCGCAGACCGGATCCTGCACCAGTTCGCCCTTGGATGGATTCGCGGGGCGCGGGCTTCCAGGTTGCTGCGGGGCCTGCGTTCCAAACAACTGGGTGAGGGCCCGGCCGATCACGCCCACCACGGACCGGATGAATGTGATCAGGAAGATCGTGACGATGATGTAGAGCAGGCCGCGTAACATGACAAAGGGCGCCCTTCCCGGGCGCCCTCGTTGGTCCTCTCGACGATTCCGTTACTTGTTTCCGGAGCTGTACTGGGTCTCAACCGAGCCCGAAAGCGACTGCAGGGCACCCTTCGCAGACTCGGCAAACGGCCCGGCGGGCGCCAGTTCGAGGTACTTCTGGAGTGCGGCGGTCGTACCCTCTACCGGCTTGATCTTTCCGTCGTCACCCACGGAGGCCTTCGAAAGCAGGTACATACCATACTGGAAGTGGGCGTTGGCGTAGTTCGGATCCACCTCGATGGCCTTTTTGAACGCCGCGCCCGCATCGTCGCCGCGGTTCGTGTTCAGCAGCACGGCGCCGAGGTTGTAGAAGTACTGCCCGGCGTTGGTCGGATTCAGCTCGGCCGCCTTGGACAGCTCGGCGCTCGCCTCGTCCATCTTGCCGGCACGCGCCAGGGCGAGTCCGAGGTTGTTGTGATAAGCCGGATCCTCGGGCTTCATGGCGATGACCTTAGCGTAGGTCTCGATCCCCTTGTCAAGCGCTTCCTGCTGCGCGGCGCCGGTGGAGGCTTCGGCCTTCTTCGTATAGCTATCGGCCAGTTGCGCCCAAACGGCGGTCTGCTTGGGATCCACTTCGCTGGCCTTTTCGAAGTTCTCAATGGCCACGTCCCAATTTCCGGTTTCCTTGGCCTGCATGCCGAGGTTGAAAGCGTCGTTGAGGGCTTTGTTCTTCTGCAACTGCTTCGACTGCTCCTCAACCTTCTTCTGCAGTTCCGCCTTTTGCTGGGACGTCATGCCTCGCGTTTGCTCTTCGGTGAGCCGCCCAGCCTCGGCGGCAGCCTCCGCCTGCTGGCGTCTCTTCGCCGCGGCTGCCAGGTCAAAATCGGTCGCCTGCGTGTCCATCGGATTGTCGCTCGGCCTGGCCTTAACACCAGTAATCTGCTGGGCCATCCTGCCGTCGATCATGCACTTCACATCGTAGGTACCGACGGGCACCACGTGGAAGTAGCGCCCTTTCTTGTTGGTGTCGACCTTGTACTCGCCGTGAATGTCGGTGCGCGTGATCACGATGGTCACGCCACGGAGCGGTTTGCCGTCTTCGCCGATCACTTTGCCTTGAATCGCGGCCGTTGTCTGCGCCGGGGCACCCGTCACGCACAGAATCAGAAGCAAAAAGAAAAAGCCAGCCCCAAGCGCCAGCTTCCGATCAATCGCCATCATGAGAACAGACCTCCAAATATTGTTCCACTCGCTATTATAAGACGAAATTGGCTGATTGAAAGGTACAGCAGACCGGAGGCCCGGTCGACGGTGGAAAATGGCCCCGGTTGAGGGAGCCACCGATTCGGCGGCGACGCCGCGGCGGCAATGCCGGTGCTGGTATACTGAAGGCGAGCAAACAAGCCTCCGAGTCCTCAGGAGTCTGGGACTGCCGCGGAGGCGGAACCCGAGTCGGCTCCGCTCGTTTCATCATCTCACCCTGCAGTCCGAACGGCGCGAAATTTGGCCCTGTTGCACCCGCGTCTGAGTCATGCCTCATGCCCTTTGAAATTCGACCACTGAAAGAGTTTCTGGTCCGCCCGGCACTGCCGGCGGAACTCGCCCGCATGTCGGATCTCGCCTACAACATCGTGTGGGGATGGGATCCGACCATTCGTTCTCTCTTCCGCCGTCTCGATCCGAAGCTGTGGGCGGAGTCGGGACGCAACCCGGTTCGGATGCTCGGCGAAGTGGCCCAGGCGACGCTCGACCAGGCGGCGTCCGATCCGCGCTACCTGGCGCTGTACCGGCGCGCCTGCGAGCGCTACGACGCCTATATGCAGACGCCGTCGGTAGACAGCGACATGCTGGTGGCCTACTTTTCGATGGAGTACGGGCTGGTCTCCTGCATGCCGATCTATTCGGGCGGCCTGGGGCTGCTCTCCGGCGACCACCTGAAGGCGGCGAGCGACGCGAACATTCCGCTGGTGGCGGTGGGTCTTATGTACCAGAAGGGCTATCTGCACCAGTCGCTCAATCCCGACGGGTGGCAGATCGAGCGCTACCCGGAAAACGACTTCTATACGCTGCCGGTCACGCCGGTTCGCGATCCGGCGGGCAATGAACTGCACGTCCACGTGAACCTGCCCACCGGCCGGGTGGATCTCAAAGTCTGGGAGCAGAAGGTCGGCCGCGTCCGGCTTTATCTGTTGGATACCAACACTTCCCGGAACGCGGTGCCCGAGAACCGGGACATCACCGACCGCCTCTACGGCGGCGACATCCACGTCCGCATGCGGCAGGAGATCGTTCTTGGCATCGGCGGCCTGCGGGCCTTGCGGGCGCTCGGACTGCGGCCGAGTGCCTGGCACATGAACGAAGGCCACTCGGCGTTTCTCGCCGTGGAGCGCATCCGGCTTCTGATGAAGGACTACGGCCTGGACTTCGACGAAGCCCTCTCGGCGGCGCGTACCAACAATATCTTCACCACGCACACCTCCGTGCCGGCCGGCATCGATCTGTTCGATCCCGGCCTCGCCTACGAGTACTTCCACGACTACTGCGCCGAGGCGGGTATCCCCTTCGAGCGGTTCCTCGCCCTCGGGCGCCAGAACCACGGCGATCCCCAGGAGCGGTTCAGCATGGCGGTCTGCGCGATCCACACGTCGTCCTACCGCAATGCCGTCAGCCGGATTCACCGGCTGGTCTCCCAGGAGATGTGGCACGGGCTGTGGCCGCAGTTGCCGGTTTGGGAAGTTCCGGTCAGCTCGGTGACCAATGGCGTCCACCTGCAGAGCTGGCTGAATAACGATCTGGCAAATCTCTACGATCAGTACCTGCAGCCGGACTGGCGGGAACGGCATCTCGATCCAGCCACCTGGGATCTCATCGACGACATCCCGAGCTCGGAGCTCTGGGAGATTCACCGGCGCCGCAAGCGCCAGATGGTGTCGTTTGTCCGTGACCGGGTGCGGCATGCCGCCATTGATCGCCGGGCCAGCGCCGGCGAGCTCCGTCGCCTCTCCGAGGTGCTCGATCCGGAAGCCTTCACCATCGGCTTCGCGCGGCGCTTTGCTACCTATAAGCGCGCGACGCTGCTGCTGCGCGACGTCGAGCGGTTGAAGAAGATCCTGACCAACTCGTCCATGCCGGTGCAGATCGTCATCGCCGGCAAGGCGCATCCGAAGGACCACCCCGGCAAGACGCTCATCCGCGAGATCATCCAGCTCTCGCGCGATCCCGAGCTCTCCAAGCGGCTCGTGTTTGTCGAAAATTACGACATCGAGCTCGGCCGGCGCACTGGTCCAGGGCGTCGACCTCTGGCTGAACAATCCCCGCCGCGGCGAGGAGGCCTGCGGCACCAGCGGCATGAAGGCGTCGATCAACGGCAATTTGAACTACAGCGTCCTCGACGGCTGGTGGGACGAGGCCTACGAGGCGTCGGGCGGCTGGGCGATCGGCAGCCGGGACACCTACACGCCCGACCAGGACAACGACCACGCGCGCGCCATCTACTCGACGCTTGAAAACGAAATCGTGCCGCTGTACTATCGCAACCGCGACGAAGGGGTGCCGGAGGAGTGGATGCGGCGGGTAAAGACCTGCCTCAAGAACCTCAGTCCCCGGTTTGCCGCGATGCGGATGGTGCTCGAATACAACGATCAGTTCTACGAGATGGCCCACCAGGCCTACAAGGCCGTCCGGGAGTCGAATTACGATCTGGTCCGGGAGCGTGGCCGCTGGCAACACTCCGTGGCCGAAGCCTGGGACCGGGTGCGGTTCCTCGAAGTCGGGCCGCCGCTCGACGATCCGGTGTTCAGCGGCCGGCCGATCCCCCTGCAGGCCCGCATGGAGCTAGGCGGCCTGAAAGCGGACGACGTCCGCGTGGAAGCCGTCATCGGACGCATCAACCCCGCCGGGTACCTGGTCGAGACCGAGGTGCTGGCGCTGCCGCCGCAGGAACAGAACGGCACGGTGGCGGTGTTCGGACGCGAGTTCCTGCCGCAATGCACGGGACGTCTCGGCTATTCGATTCGGGTGAGTCCGAATCACCGGGAAGATCCCTTGACACGGTCCGCTAACCCGCTTTTGAAGTGGGGATAGAACTACTCGAAAAACCGGACCGAAAGAACTTCTGAAGCCGCCGGGCGTGGCCATTCCGCCCGGCACGGGAGAGATTTCACTGGAAACCGAACCGAATCCGTGGTAGATAATATACTTGGGGCGCATTCGGAGTCTTGATCCGTGCGACTCCCCGGCCACCGCGCCAGTAGCATTCCCTCTGACCTTTCTGCTTTCTGAGGGCACATACCCCATTTGAAGCGCACCTAAGGCCTCAGACTACAATGCAAGCGGTCCGGGCAACTCTCTGATCAGGCCGAAAAAGCCAGCGTGCAGGTCCACCACGGACCGTATTTGGCGGCCGACGTCCCCCTCTTCCACGGAGATTCGGCGCCAAGGAGGCAATACCAACCATGGCAGAAGACCGCAAGTACAGACAGCGTGGCTACATGGATTCCGACAACGACCGTATGGAGGATCGTGGTCGCCAGGAACGCCGTCCGCGGGGTCCGCGACCCCCGATCGACATTACCGGCCCACGGCTCCCGCGTATGGTCCAGGCCGTCGCCGCCGTCCGGTGCTACAACTGCGCCACCGCACTCCCGCCGGGCGTGGATTTTTCCGGCCAGTGCCCGAAATGCGCCGTCGAACTGCACTGTTGCAAACAGTGCGCCCACTTCGAGCCCTCGCTGCGTTTCCAATGCACGAAGCCGATTCCGGCGCGCATCGGCTCGAAGGACAAGGCGAACGAGTGCGGCTTCTTCGATAGCCGCGTCACGGTGGCCCGCGACTCGACGTCGAGTTCGCGAGTGATCTCGGCCCCGGCGCCGACCAGCCCGAAGGACGCCCGCGCCGCCTTCGACAACCTGTTCAAGAAATAATGAGCCAAGACAATCCCGCCTCCATGCGTGTCGCTCAATTGGTGGAGCGTCACCACTTCACTCTCACTGAGAGCCATATTGATGATCCCGGTCCCGGAGAGATCCAGGCGAAAGTCGTTGCCGTCGGCATCTGCGGGTCGGATTTACATAACTTCTCCGAGGGCTCTGTCGGTGATGCGCCCAGCCTCTACCCGATGGTGCTCGGCCACGAGCCCACCGGCACGGTGGCCAAGATCGGTCCGGGCGTCACCGGGTGGTCGGTCGGCGACCGCGCGATGCTCGAGCCGGCTGTTTACTGCTATCACTGCGAGTTCTGCCGCTCGGGTCATCACAACGTCTGCAGCAACATCCGCTTCCTGAGCCAGCCGAACCAACCGGGTTACTTCCGCGACTGTGTGAACATTCCGGCCGGGAATCTGGTGCGCGATTCCGGAGGGAATGGGCGACGACTACGCGACGCTGTTCGAGCCGCTGGGCGTTGTCGTGCACTCGATGAAGTTTGCCCAGGTGAACCTCGGCGACACGGTGGCGGTCTTCGGTGCCGGTCCGATCGGGCTGTTGACCATCGCCTGCCTGAAGCTCGCCGGGGCGACGCGGATCTTCGCCGTCGAGCCGGTAGCCGAGCGCCGGGAGCTGGCCCGAGCGGTCGGCGCCTCCGACGCGGTCGATCCCCACTCCGTCGATCCGCGGGCGGCGATCGCCGAGGCGACCCGCAAGCGCGGCGTCGACATCGCGATCGACTGTGTAACCCGCGAAGGCACCATAGACCACTGTCTGAACGTGGTCCGGAATGTCGGCCGGGTGGTCATCACTGGTATCCCGCCCGAGCCGCAGGTCACGCTAGACATCCACACGGCGCGTCGCAAGGAGATCCACATCTACAACGTCCGCCGCTCGAACCACGAGACGGACGCGGCGGTAGAAATGATGAGGCAGCACCCCGAGCTGTTCGGCCCGATCGTCACCCACTCCAAGCCGGTAGAACAGATCCAGGCCGCCTTCGAGCAAGTGGAAGCCTACGCGGCGGCGTCGGCAAGATGGTCGTCCGGTTCGACGGCTGAAGCCGGCCAACCGCCGCTACAAGAAGTAAAGTCCTGGGACTGTCCCGGCGCGCCTCGATTCTTCGGGGCCATCTCAGACGTCCGTGGAGGTCCCGAGGGATCCCTGCCGGGCTACCTCATCCCCCCCGCGTGTCGAGCGGCCCTGACGGAGGCGGCACCCTAGCTCGACCCGGCCAGCGCGAGCGCGCCGTAAAGGACGCTGTCGTCGCCGAGTGCCGCGGGGACGACGTCGATGCGGGCGCGGGACCATGCCGTGACCTGGCGCGCGCAGCTCGGCGTCGGAGCGGAACGAACAGCCGGTCGCCCGCTTGGCGATGCCGCCGCCGATCACGATGCGCGCCGGGTTCAGCACCATGATGGCGGTTTTGAGGCCGGCGGCGAGATCCACAACGTAGCGGTCGACGAAGTCGGGATCCTGCAAGCAGTTCGTGGGCCGGCCGGCCGTGATCGCGCTCGAGCCAGAGGCCGCAACACAGGCGCTCGAAGCAGCCCCGCGCGCCGCAGAGGCAGTCGGGACCGTCGGGCCGGATCACCGTGTGGCCCATCTCGCCGGCGTAGGAATCGGCGCCGCGGTAGACCTGACCGCCGATGACGATGCCGCCGCCGATGCCGGTGGAGAGCGTCATGTAGAAGAGCGGGTCATGGCCTCGGCCGGCGCCGTAGCGGGCTTCGCCGAGTCCGCCGGCGTTGGCGTCGTTGTCCATGATCGTGGGCACGCCGAGCTGCGCCGGCGAGCACCTCGGTCAGCGGCGTGTCGCTCCAGCCGCCGACGTGGGTGGAAAGCGCGACGCGCTGCTCGGCGAAAGCACCGGGCCGCCGAAGCCGATCCCGCAACGCTCGTAGCCGGGGTCCGCGCGCCAGGCCCGGCCGATCTCGACGATGCGCTCGAGCATCCAGTCGCGGCCCCCGGTGCGATCGGTGGCACGGGATTCCCGCCGCACCATCCGGTCGCCTTCAAAGACAGCCATCGAGAACTTCGTGCCGCCGATGTCGACGGCCAGCGTGTTCCCGAGGGAACCACGAGCCGCGGATTCTCTTGTCGTGAATGACTTGTGTTCTTCATCGTCCGGTGGTGGCGCACCTCCGCCGTGGCGGTTCATGATGGTTCGAGTGTACTGCGCCGCCGGCCCGGCTTGCCGGCGGCGAAAGCGCGGCTAGTCGTGCTCGTGGGCCGAGTACCGGTTGAGCGCCGCGGTCAGTACCTCGCCTGCTTCTGGCTCGGTGACTTTTCCTTGCAGGATTTCCCGCTGGCTTACCGGCCGGCCGTAGAGGACCTGGTTAGCATCCTTGTCGGGCCGCAGCGTGGATCCCTTCAGCGAGATTCCGGCGAAGACTCCGCGCGAACGGGAGTAGGCGAGGATCTCGGCGTGCATATAGGCATCGGTATCCGCCTGCGCGGACCGGCCCACCGGACCCGCGGCGACGGTAGCCCCTCCGCCCAGCGTGAACTTGTCGTTCATGAGCTTGTTGGCGCCGTCCTGGTTCATCACGAGCATGACGATGTCGGTCTCGTTGCCACCGATCTGGAAGCCGAAGCTGCCGCCCTCCATCGAAATCATCGACGGCGGCGTCCAGCCGTTGCCGTCCGGGGTCCGGCAGGCCATCGTACCCTTGCCATAGCTGGCGCCGACGATGAAGGCCCCTTTCTTCAGGCCGGGTATGATCGCGACGCATTGAGCCCGGTCGAGCAGGTTCTGCGGAATGCCCTCGTCCGCGGTTTTCATGTTCATGATCGTGTTGAGCACGTTCGCTGACGCATCGACCCTCTTGACCACGTCGTTCCGATGTTCAGCAGCGCCCAACAGGCCTGCTGTAGACATTGTCAGTATCGTCAGGAGTGTTATCGTTTTCATTCTCATTTGCACTCTTCTCCCTTTGTCGTTCTTATTGCCCCAACTTTGTTACAACGCTGAGGACCACGCCCGTTCCGCTTTCGACCGAAGCTCCTCCGGCTTCGGAACCGAACGGCGTGTCCTCCTCTACTGGGGAGAATCACGGGGCGGCCCGTCGTTTCACGAAAGCGAGGGCCGTCGGCCCGGATTTGATGGGTCGCGCCGGCGGGAATTCCGGCGTCGGGTTGGCTGGGCTACGATAGACAGTATCGTGCTTGTCTGGGCCATCCTGATCGCATTCTTCGGGCCGCCGTTTTGGGAGGCGATTGCCCCCGGGCAATGGACGGACGCGCAGATCGAGGAGGTGCTCCAGTCAAGCCCCTGGGTCCGGGACGACGACGGGACGCGGTTCTTTCTCGCCAGTGCCCGCCCGATCTGGCAGGCGGAGCTGGAGCAGCGGCGGCGAAACCCGGATTCGCAAGTCGCCTTCGAAGACGACACGATGTCGGAGTACTTCGAGTTCCTGCAGGACAACCACGAGCGCTACTTCGTCCTGGCGGTCCATGTGCCGCTGCCGCAATATCAAGAGGCGGAAAAGCGGAAGAAGAAGATGGAGAACAAGTCGGTCCTGGTCGTCAACGGGAAGGAATACAAGATGATCGGCCACTTTCCCCCGACGCCGGACGACCCGTACGTGCGGATGATCTTCCCCCGCGCGGTCAACGCCGACGACGACGCTTTCGAGTTCCGGCTCTACGTTCCGGGAGTGCCGATGCCATTCCGGCGGTTGACCTTCTATCCGAAAGAACTGATTTACAGGGGGAAGTTCGAGATGTAAGGCGGGGGAGCAGGCCGATTGGCTCGGCTCCTTGGGGTCGTGGAGGCGGACCGGGCGGACCGCCCCCCCAAAGTGAAACCTACGCGATAATCTGGCGGTTCATGGCCTCATCGATCTTGTCGCGGCCCATCTCCTCGATTTCGTTCATGTAGACGCGCCGGCCTTCATCCATGGCCAGATTGGAAAGCATCACGGCCGTCGAGTCCGCCAGGCCGACGTCGATATCGGCCAGCGGGCGCTTACCAGTGCGGCAGCTCTCGAAGAAACCAAGCAATTCGGTGTCGACCGGATTGCGCTCTTCCGGAACCATGACGCCCTTCCGGTACAGCCACATCTTGCCGTACTTGAGCTCCTGGGAGAAGAACGAATCCTTGTCATTGACCGTGTCCTCGTCGAACATGATCGGCCAGCCGCGCACGCCTTTGCCGGTGGTTTCGAGCGTCGCGCCGGCGATGGCGGGCTTTTCCTTGCCTTCGGCCGCTTCCTCCGCCTACTTGACTTCGTCGGGCCGCGGATCGTAGAACCACATGCCAAGAGCCGGCTCATTGTCGCTGCCGATGGTGATATGGATCGTCCCCTCGGTGCCCATGATGATTTCACCGAATTCGTTCCGCTCGCCGTGAAACAGCGACAGGTGATTGTTCGTCGAGATCGAGGAATACATCAGCTTCCGGCCTTTCGGATAGCTGTAGATGAGCTGGATGTTGTCGTACACGTCGCGGCCATCATGCATGGTGTCCAGACCGCCGACGCCGACCACGAATTCCGGCTCCGCGCCGAACATCCAAGTGGCCACGTCGATCTGGTGCGAGGCCAACTCCGCGGTCAGCCCGCCGGAGTACTCGCGGAACAACCGCCAGTTTCGCTCGCGTTGGTTTTCGGGGAATTCCTTCATCCGCCAGCCGGGGTTGCGGTGCCACTGGGCGCGAACGTGGGTGACGTTGCCGATCATGCCGCTGTCGATCATCTGTTTCGCCGTCTGATAGAAACGGCTGTAGCGGCGCTGGAGACCGACCTGCATGACCTGATTGGGACGCTCCTCGACGAGCTTCCGCAGAGCGTGGAGCTCTTCGGGCTTGAATACGAGGCTCTTCTCGCAGAAGACGTTCTTGCCGGCGAGCAGCGCGTCGCGGGTGACCGGGAAGTGGAGATAAAGCGGAACGGTGACAACGACTGCGTCCACGTCATCCCGGGCCAGGACCTCGCGGTAGTCCTTGTAGCCCTTCGGGTTGTCCTTGGAGGTCTCGATGGCGCCCTTCAGTGCCTCGTCGAGGATGTCGCAGACAGCAACACACCTTCCACCGTCAACACCGTTGAAGTGTCGCAGGAGATACGTCCCGCGGCCGCCGGTACCGATGACCGCAAAATTAACCACCTCGTTGGCGGCGTGGACTTTTTGTATGGCGGGAGCGCCGTGTAGTTTCCGGGCGGCGGCGATGGCGGTCGCCGCTCCGGCCATCTTGACGACGTCTCGGCGGGTGAAGTCGTTGGTGTCTGACATGAATCTACCTCTCAAAAGGACAATATGCTCAGAAATCCTAATTTCAGTCTATCGAGGTCTGGAACCACTTTGCAATCCGGTTTGCGGCGACTGGCCCAAGCGTCACAGAAAGGGGGCGGCTCGGTGGACCCGCCTGATAGAATGGTGGCAGATTCGCCGCCCCGATGTTCAAGAAGATCAAACAGTTCCTCGCCCATGTCATCCCGGGTGTGATCCGTCCACTGCGGATTCTGTGGAACGAGGTGATCGGCTTCGTTTTCCTCGTCCTGGCTGTCTGGGCGGTCCCGTCGAGCATCCGTGCCTACCGCGAGTTCGCCCAAAGCGGTGACCACGACAGCCTGTTCCACGTCGTGTTGGCGGGCTTGTTTTCCGTCATCATGGCTTGGTTTGGCGTCACCAGCTTCCTCCGCGCCCGCAAGATCAACCGGTCGTAGGCGTCCGCTGTCATCCCCTCACCGCTTCAGCGGATCTTCCACCCAGGGCGGCGTCGCGTCGATGAGCCGGCCGAGCTCGGGCTCTACCTGTTCCATCTTTTGCTTCATCTTCCAGGCGACTTCGCGATAGGAGAAATGGCCCTTCACGCCACTGCGCAGCTTGCTGATGTACTCGGCCTCGGCAAAGTCCATCTTGAAGAGGAATCGGGAGCGCGCGGCGAATGGCAGCAGGTAGTGGGCGCCCGGCGAAGGCAGCCGGTGGAGCGCCGCCATCGCATCGTCCAGCGCGGCCTGGTAGGCCGGTATCAGACCGGATTCGGCGATGGCCGACGGCGTCGCATAGCCGAGCCGGCCCGAGTAGGCTTGCCGGAACTGCTGGCAGCGGCGATGGCGATGTAGGTCGCGATAGGCGCCGACGTCCATGACGATGTCGTAGACATACGGACCGCCGCGGAAGGCCCGCAACAGATCGTCCCGGCGCGTCCGGCCGGCGACGGCGACGTCGATCACCTCGGCGCGGCGCGCCTCGCTCCAGCCGGCGGCCAGCTCGTGAAGCTCGCGGTACGGACGGTCGGTCACCGGGTAGAGCAGCGTGGCGACGATGTCGGCGGGGACATTGGCTACCTTCAGCAGATCGACATCGTCGACGTCGTCGCCCGGCGCGGGCAGGTTCTGTTCGGCCCAGCGGGAAGATCGTCGCGGGAGGCGATCAGGTATTCATCGGCGTCCAGGTGACGCGCCAGCGTCGGCGCGAGCGGCTCGCTGGCGGCGGCTTCGTCCCAGCGGCAGTCCGGCTCGGCGGCGCAGGCCGCGGCGATGTCATTGGCCAGCTCGCGGCACTCCTGGTACTCGCTGGCCTTCAGGCGGCGGATCTGTTGTTCCAATGTCCGGATGCTGGTCACCTGTCCGACACCCGTCGGAATGCCCCAGAACAGCAGGTACCGCGCGACGTCGAAGGCCCGCGCCTTGAGGTTGCGCTCGTAGGCCGCCGGTTTCATCTCCTCGGGCCGCGGGAGCTTTTCGCACATCCGCTCGAAGACCCGCGCATGGACCTGGTTGTATGCGGCCAGCAGCGTCCGGCGGCCGCCCGATAGTCGGCCTGCTTGAGGCGTCAAATTCCGGCGGCGTGACGAATCCCGATTGCGAGAAATCCTGGTAGCGGGACGAGCGGGCCTGTCCGTCCCAGAGCTGCTCGTCCTCGATCTCGGTGGCGGCCAACTCGGAGACGCCCTCGAAGCAGAGCATGACGTGGCCGAGGTCGGCGATCGAGGCGTGGCCGTACTGGAAGTAGAAGCTCTCGAGGAATTTCTCGGAGTCGTGGCGGCGTACCCATTCGAGCGAATCGCGGATCGAATCGGGCGACCGGCTGTAGCGTGCCAGCGCGTAGGCCGACTTCTCCGGCGGCATCGGCGCGACACTCACTACTCGCTTGATCTTTTGGGCGTCCACGGGGAAACCGCTATGATAACTCGGATGAAGCTTCACGTTCGCAGGCTTCGGCCCGATGCCGTGCTGCCAGCCTACGCCCACGGTCCTGGCGAGGATGCTGGCATGGACCTGCGGGCGGTCGAGACGGTGCTGCTTGAGCCCGGCCGACCGCGCGCCGTGCCACCGGGCTGGCCATCGAACTGCCGGCCGGCTATGAAGCGCAGGTCCGTCCCCGGAGCGGCCTGGCCCTGAAGCATGCGATCGGGATGCCCAACGCGCCCGGCACCATCGACCCCGGCTACCGCGGGGAGCTCAAGGTGATCCTGATCAACCTGGGCCGGGAGCCTTACGAGATACAGCCCGGCGACCGGATCGCGCAGATGATCGTCGCCCGCTATGAGGCGGTCGAATGGGTGGAAGCCGAGCTGAGCGAGAGTGGGCGGGGCGAGGGGGGATTCGGGTCGTCGGGGCGGTAGGGCTTGGTCCTCGCAGCAAGCCTCGGAGGGCGGGCACCGATTGCTCAGCCTCTTTGGCGGCGTTTAAGCCTTACCGGTAGGAACTGACTTCGAAGCGGAAGCTTTCGCCGAGGTAGACTCGCTTGACCTCCGGGTCGTTGCCGAGCTCCTCGGGGCTGCCCGAGCGGAAGATCTTGCCGCTATTGATGATGTAGGCGCGGTCGGTGACGGCCAGCGTTTCGCGGACGTTGTGGTCGGTGACCAGGATGCCGATGCCGGATCGCTTGAGGTCGGCGATGATCCGCTGCAGCTCGAGGACCTGCATGGGATCGATGCCCGAGAATGGCTCGTCGAGCAGCAGGAAGTTCGGATTGATCACCAGCGACCGCGCGATCTCGACCCGCCGGCGCTCGCCGCCCGACAGCGCGTAGCCCTTGTTCCGGCGCACGGTCTCGAGCCCGAGCTTCTCGATCAGCGCTTCCATGCGCTCCCGCCGCTCATGGCGGGAGAGCCGCATGGTCTCGAGGATTGCCATCAGGTTCTCCTCGACGGTGAGCTTGCGAAAGACCGATGGCTCCTGCGGCAGGTAGCTGATGCCGCGACGGGCGCGCTGGTACATCGGCAGGCCGGTGATCGTTTCGCCGTCGAGTAGCACGTTCCCGGCGTCCGGCCGGATCAGTCCGACGATCATGTAGAAAGAGGTCGTTTTGCCGGCGCCGTTGGGGCCCAGGAGGCCGACCACTTCCCCCTGCACCACCTTCAGCGAGACACTATCGACGACCTGTCGGCCGCGATAGGCTTTCGAGATCTCGGACGTTTCGAGTATCCGCATTCTTCCAACACGCGCCTACTACTGGGACCCGTTCTTCTTCAACCGGCTCACCGCCGGCCGCGAATCAGCCCCGTCAACCAGCAGCCTATCATCGCGCGCGAAGTAGATCAATTGGCGCCCTTCCGTGGTGCCGCGAACGCTGTCCACCACGCGTGGCTGGCCGCCGGAAAGGACCGTCTTCTCCTCCCCGGCGTAGTACTCGGCATGCTGCGCCGTGAAGAGCCGCCGGCGGCCGGCGTCGGTCTGCGTGATCCGGACGCCGCCGTCGGCCACGGCGTGGTGGAGTCCGGTTCCCTGGTCCTCGCCGGCCTTCGAAAAGAACGCGCGCAGCTCGTCGCTCGTCACGTCGAGCCCTGGCCGGCGCAGGTGGACGTCGCCCTGGTAGTGGGCACTGCGATGCTCGTCCATGTACATCATGTTGCCGGCGTTGACCACGGTGTAGACGGCCGGCGAGTCGGCCTCCCCGTCCCGCGAGGCGAGCTGGCTGACGACGTTACCCTTGGCGGCTAAGGTGCGATGCTCGCGGTTGATTTCGATGCGGTCCGCGGTCAGACGGTCCGGCCCCTGCCAGAGGACGGCGTCTCCCTCGTAGGCGACGTAGCTGCCGTCGGCGGTGGCGGCCATGCGCTCGGCGGTGGCGTGCATCTCCTCATTGGGGGCGAGCAGCCCGCCGGGCGGGGCGTCGGGATCGGGCAGGCGGGTCGAGCTGACGTTCCCCTTGGCGGTCGAGACCTTGGCGTGCTGGTCGAGGACGATCTCTGAAGCCGATGTCGAACCCTGGCTATCCCAGATCCTGGCATCACGGCTCAGGGCGATCAGGTCCTTATCCACCTCGAAGACGGCGGTGGCGGCGGTCGCCTGGCGCTCACCCTGCCGGTAGCGGAACTCGCCCCGCTGCTCGATGCGGACCGCGTCGCCGGTAGCCGGATCGAACCGGGCCAGCAGATCGTTGCTCGAGGTCTCGAGCGGAGGTTCGGCGGCGCCGTCGCCGGTGCGGCCTTCGGTCCAGGTACGGGCCTTGGTCGCCCGGAACATGTCGATGCGGTTGCCGGGCAGGTAATCGATCGTGAGCCGATCGCCCCTGATGCGCCGGTGCTGCTGCCCGGAGGCCGTGGGCACGAATTCGATGGCGCCCGGGGCCGGGGTTTCCAGGCGCTGGATCTCCTCGCCGCCGGGACGCATGATCGCTTTGATCGTCTGGCTCCGCAGGATCCGGACGGGCTGCGGGGCGGCGCCGGGGCGCGGATGCGACTCGACCTTCGCGTCATCGACGGCCAGGGCGTGGTCGAGGATGCTCTCATTGGCGGCCGGTGCGGGGCGGAACTCGAGGAACAGCTTCCCCGACGCGACGTCGGTCCGCGCGGCGGCGGTGGTCGAGCTGAGATGCGCCGATTGCTCGCCGACGATCTTCTCGATCAGCGTGTTGGGATCGAAGAGCAGCACCATGTGGCCGGCATCGAAGTCGATCTGGCGCTTGGGGTGGCGGTCCGTGCCGTGGGCCCGCTGGGCGTCCACCTGATGGATAGTGCCGTCCTGGAGCCAGACCACGCTGTCGGCGGCGTCTATCGAGAGGTTCCCCCTGGTGAAGCGCGACCAGGGCGACAGGTAGATCCGGGACTGGTCTTCTTTGTACTTCAGAAACCCGGCCTCGACCTTCATCGCCTCGGCGTCCGGCGAGTTCCCGTACCAGCGGAGCCGGACCTCGCTGTGCATGGTCACTTCGCTCCAGTTCGGATCGTAGGTGGCGCCGAGGGAGCTGCCCTCGCCACGGCGGAACTGGAACTCGGTGGGCCGCTCGGTGGTGGCGCGGCCGCTCTCGGTATTGAAGTGGACGCCGGAGGAACGGATTGCCAGCAGGCCGAATTCGGGGACGGTACCGTCCTCGGGTACGTTCAGGGTAATCTCGACGTCGCCCTCCGAGTAGAGGTCGCCGGCGGCGATATCGAATTGGGCGTGGCCGCTTCTGACGCGGTCGTATCCGCCGGGCTTGAAGATCAGCAGCTCGACGCCTTCCAGGTCGAAGGCGGACGGCTCGCGGATCTGCCGCATCTTGGCGGCGCGGATCTCGACCACCGGAGTCTCGCCGTCGTAGACGGTGTGGGTCCACACATCACTCGTGGCGGTGACGTTGGCCGGAAGGTTCGGCGGTGGCGGCGGCGCCTCCCGGGCCTGACGGTCCTTGTGGAGGTAGTAGGAGATACCGACGGCGGCCAGGATGCCGGTGATCGCGAGGAGCAGTAACCAGCGGACGCCTCGCATGTTTCCTTCAGGATAGCAGAGCGGCGGGGCTTGACCCGGCGACGGGGCCGGGACCATCCATGGCGTCGGGGACCACGTCAGCGGCCCCCCGCTATCAGATCTCCTCGGGCGGCTCGGGCTCGCCCTCCAGGCTTTCGAGGTCGTCGGCGCGGTCCGAGTATCGCCGCAGCACGCGGATCGAGTTGCTGGCGCCGAAGCCCGCGTGGCGCAGACGGCGGAAGGCCGAGTTCAGGTTCTTGGGCTCCTTCAGGTGGCGGGCAAGATCCGTGTGCCGGAACTTGCGTTCGAGGAAGGCCTCGATGAGCGCGGTCTCCTCCACGCCGTCATAGGCGGCCGCGACCACCTCCTCGGCCAGCTCCCGCGGCACCCGTTTCCGCCACAGATCGCGCAGCACGCGGGACTGTCCGAACCCCTCGCCTTCCCGCCGGGCGGTGCTGTAGTTTTCGGCGAACCGCCGGTCGTCCAGGAAGCCGTACTCACGGAGGTAGCCGATAACTTCGTCGACGAATTCGGGCCGTTCGGCGCGGCGGGCCAGCTTGGTCCGGAGCTCGGCCACGGAGTGGCTGCGCGCGCCGAGCTGCCGCAGAGCGTAGCCCTGAAGCCGCTCTCGATCGAGTTTCACCGGTGTCCGTTTACCCTGTGCCATGGTCCACTTCGGAATCGCATCTACCCGGCACGCGCCGGGTACCGGAGTTCCGCGATGGATGTTATTCTCAGAATACTGGAGTTGTCGACGTTCGGCGCCAACGGGCGCGATTTCGCCGGCCGAGGAGGCTGGGGCGGAACAAAAACGATCGATGACAGAAAGGACACACCGTGGAGGACAACAACAAGCTTTCCTTTTTCTTCCTAGGCATGGGGATTGGAGTGGCGGTCGGGATTTTGTTCGCGCCCAAGGCCGGCGACGAGACGCGGCGTTTGATCCGCGACAAAGCGGACGAGGGACGCGGCTACGTGAAGCGCCGGTCGGGAGAAGTACGCGAATCCGCCGAGGGTTTGGTGGACCGCGGCCGTCAGGCCGTCGGCCGCCAGCGTGATCATTTGAATGCTGCCGTGGAAGCCGGCAGGCAGGCTTATCGGGAAGCCGTCGAGCCGGTGGCGGAAGAAGCCAAGGAGTCCGGCGAGGACTTCTAATCGAATTCTCGCGCTGGTCGCCGTGGCCGGGGTGCGACCCGAGCCCGGCCGGCCGGCCCATGGCATGGGGCGATGCAGACGCTCCGTGGAGCCAGGCACCAGCCAATGGACAACCAGACATTACTACTGCTCTTAGTTGCGATCCTCGGCATCATCGCCGTCTCATTCGCCGCCCAGGCGATCGGGATCATCCTCATGATGAGGAGTGTCAAGGAAATTAAAGGACGCCTGGACGACCTGACGCCCAAGGTGGAGGAGATCCTCTCGTCAGCCAATGAGACGCTGGCCACGAGCCGCAGGCAACTCGACGAGATCAATGACAAGGCCACGGCGATACTGGAGTCGGCCAAGACGCAGTTGACCACCACCAACGACTTCCTCACCGAAACGACCGAACGGGCCCGCCAGCAAATGGACCGCATCGAGCTCATTGTGGAGGACACGGTCAGCCGCGTCCACAAGACGATCATGGTGGTCAACGACGGTGTGCTGGCGCCGGCGCGGCAGGCCACCGCAATGATTACGGGCATCCGGTCCGCGGTCGATTTCCTGGTGCGGGGCGGCCGTCCGAACGTGTCCCAGGCCACCACCGACGAAGAGATGTTCATCTAGGCCTTACCGGCCCGGTCCGCGCTCGGGTGCGGCCGCAAGTCCGGTGGGCAAGTGTGCCATGGTCGACATTCACAGCCACATTCTCCCCGGCCTGGACGACGGTCCGCGAACGTTCAAGGAGAGCGTGGCGATGCTCGAGATCGCGATCAACTCCGGAACCACCGACATTGTCGCCACGCCGCACGCCAATCTCGAGTTTGATTTCAAGCCCGAGGCGATCACGGCCAAAATCGAGAAGCTGCAGAAGAAGGCCAAGGGCCACATCCGCATCCACCGCGGGTGCGACTTCCACCTCTCGTTCGATAACATCGAGGACGCCGTCGCCAACCCCACTAAGTACACGATCGACGGCGGCAATTACCTGCTGGTCGAGTTTTCCGACCTGCTCATTTTCCAAAATACAGGCGAGATCTTCGACCACCTGATGGAGGCCGGGATGGTCCCCATCATCACCCACCCCGAACGGAACTGGCTGCTACAGCAGCGCCTCACCGAGCTGGAGGAGTGGGTCTCGAAGGGCGCTCTGGTCCAGGTGACCGCTTTGTCGCTGACCGGGCGGTTCGGACGCAGCGCCAAGAAGTTCTCCGAGATCCTCATCGACCGCAACATGGTCCACTTCATCGCCAGCGACGCCCACGATCCGGAGGACCGGACCCCGTTTCTCTCCGACGTCTACAAACAAATGGCCCACCGCTACGGCGACGACTACGCCGAACGCCTGTTCGTCACCAACCCCAAATGTACGCTCACCGGAGAGCCGATCGACCCCGATGCCGGAGGACCGACGAAGAACCGTAAGTGGTACCAGCTCTGGGGGTAGGGGCGGTTCCTGGCGTTGAAGAGCGGAGCTGAAGCTCCGCGCCCGCTGCCAGCGCGCGTCCCAAGGCGTTCCACCGGAGCCGCCTCGAAAGGCTCGGAAGATCGTAAGGCGGACATCCGCGTCCGCGGCGGACTTCGCCGAACCGGAGAGGAGCGCCGACCGGGAGGTCGCGCGCGGGCGTGGACGCCCGCCATACGGGTACCACCGTCCGCTCGGGCACAAAACCGAAGCTGAGGGAGCGGACCGATTGCCCCCCTTCCTCTCTTTACGCCCCGGGAGTGTAGCAGCAGAGGGCTTATTCGGTTCGGGCGTGAGAATCTTCAGGCGGCTGTCCTTCTTTGTTTTTCAATCAGTTGGGGCGGAGCTGCCGGTTCGGTAGCCGGATAAGACGCGGCTGCTACACTGCCGGCGCGGGTGATGGTGAAGAGGTTGCGGCCATTGGAGCGGCGCTTTTCGAAACTGAGTCCGCGGGCGTGGGCTTCGACGTGCGCCGATTGCAGAACGTCCGACAGCCGTTTGGCCGAGGCCTGCCGGAGCTCGGGCGGGAGGGTGGCGCGTAGCTCGCTCATCGTGCCGGTCCAGGTGTCGCTGTTGGCGAGGACATCGGCGACGGCGCGAACGGTAAGCTCGGCTTCGGTCGGCGGGAAGAAGGCCTCCCGCATGGCGTCGGGGGCGACACCGAGGGCCGGGGCGCCAGCCATGGCCCAGAGGGCGGCATCGCGGCAGCGGGGGAGATTCGCTCTCGGAACCTCGCGGTAGCCGGCGAGGGCGAGGACTGCAGCATCGCAGAGCAGCCCGAGGAGATCGGCGTGATCCTGCCGGCTCAAGGCGGGGGCGCTTCGGCTGGCGGCGGGCTCGATCTCGATCGGCAGCGAGTACCGGTAGAAGACGTGTTTGGCGAAGGGCAGTCCGGAGGTGTCGCGATGGAGCGTGACGATGGTGGGGCGCCGGAGGAAGAAGCCGTAGGCCTCGGGAGAGAAGCGCTCGCGGTGGTCGTGGCCGGTGCCGACGGCGATGCCGGCGAGGATCGCGTCGAGCCGTTCGGAGATGCGAGTGACGCCTTCGATGACAAAGACACGGGAGAGCCAGGCGGCCTCGCGGAGCTGGCGTTCGGTGACGGCGGGGGGGACGGAGAGTAGGTCGGCGGGATCGGTGAGTTCCTTGAGGAGGCGGGCGGCGGCGCCCTTGCCGGCCTTGCGCGGTCCGTGGAGCACGAGGACGGGGCAGACGCCGGTAGGAAGCATGACGGTGGCGAGCCAGCCGAGCAGGCGCAGGAAGTCAGCGTCACCGCGGATGCCGAGCGCTTCGCGGAGACGGCCGAGCGTGGCGCTGGGGTCGCGCGGGTGGGCCGGCCGCGGCAGGGCGCGGGAGTGGCGGCCACGGAAGAAGGTGACCGGGGCCTCGTTGCCGATGCGCCAGCCGTCGGGTGTGATTTCGACGACGTCGCCGGCGGGGTCGGCGAGGTCATAGTAGAGCTTTTCGGGGATGACGACTTCGGGGATGGGCCGCTGGCCGGTCACGGCAAACCGCCGCTCGATGCGTCGTTTGCCGGCAGTGTGGCAACGCGCGTGAGACCCGATGCAGAACTGGCCGTAGCGGAGGTTCCAGGACTTGGGGTATTCGCCGTTGCGCTCAGCGAACCCGTCGGCGAGCCAGGCGCGAAACTCGGCGGAATCGACCGCGATGGCGCCGAGCTCGGGGTGTCCGGGCAGCTCGATGCAGGCCATGCCGTTGAGAGCGGCGTAGGTGGTCGCACCGGCGGCGAGGTCGTGGATCTGCTGGAATTCGGGTGCTGGTCTCGGGTTGCGATGGGCGTTTTGCATGCTCGGCCATGGTTATAGCACGGAGGGAGGGAGCGTTCTGGGGTCGCGGGAGAGAAAGTAGCTTCTAATCAACAGGATAGAAACTTGGAATTGGTTGTGACCCACGGCGGGGCGGAGAGGCGTAAGACGGAGTGCCCATGGCCTGGCTGGGCCGCCCAAAGGGACGAAAGTCCCAGAGAGCGACTGTGGACGCGATGGCCGTCCGACATTCGGTGTTGGCAGGATTGCCAACACGGCTCGCAGGAGTGTTGACTGGCCTGGCGTCAGGCAAGAATAGGGCTGGAATCCGGCAGACTCCGCTCCCTTTGGTCGCGGCTCGCCGCCGGCCGAACGCTCACTTGCGAGCCGTGACCGAAGGGAGTCTGCCCAGCTTTCGAGGGTGCGCACGCCACAATGCAGGCTGGCCGCCCGATGTGGCAGGGATACCACGTCAAGGCGGCTCCCCCTTGCGCATTGGAAGCCCCGCCTTGAGGCAGGGGTTTCCGATGCTGCCGCGATTACACCGTTGTGAACGCGGGAAGCCGGCATTCTGGCGGCGGATCGCGCGACCTGGAGGTCACGCGCGGGCGTGGACGCCCGCCTTACGGCCTCGCCGCCGCGTGGTCTCTCAGATCCAGGACCATGGCGTCGAGGGCGATGCTTTTTTGGATGTTGCGGCGGAGGAGGTGGACCAGGTTGTCGGTGCGTTTGACGGCGGCGCGGATCCAGTCAAATGTCACTCGCTCGGCTAGAGGCGTCAGGCGGTCGCGGATGTCGATGTTGCGGATTTCGTCTTTGTGCTGCTGTATCAGGACGAGGTCTTCCAGCAGGCCGTATAGGACGAGCAGATAGTCGTCGAGTTTCTCGGTCCGGCTGGCGGCGAGTTTCTCGGCGAATTCGGCCCAGGCGCTGAACTTTGTGGTCTTCGACGCCGCGCCCAGCAGGCTTAGCATGGCGTCGCGACGCTGGTCGTAGAGAGCCAGGTCGATCGAGATGGCGCGGCCCGGGCTGCCGCCGGCGAGGGCGATGCGGCGCTCGGGGGAATCGAGGCCGCGGTCGCGGACGAAGGTGCGCATCTCCTCGCGCGGCAGGGGCGAGAGATGGAATTGCACGGAGCGCGAGCGGATGGTGGGCAGCAGGTCATAGACGTTCTCGGCCGTCGCCACGAGGACCAGATGGTCGGGCGGCTCCTCCAGCGTCTTGAGCAGGGAGTTGGCGGCGTTCTCGTTGGCGCGATCGAGCTGATCGATCAGGAAGACGCGGCGGCTGCCCTTGAGGGGCTTGTACTGAGCGCGCTCCTTGAGCAGGCGCATCTGTTGGATGGAGATCTGGCGCAGCGGACCGTCGGGTGGGAAGGTGGCGAAGTCCGGATGCGAGGAGAAGAACAGCGGGTCCTCGGAACGCTTCTCGGCGGGGAGTTTCACGCGCTCGGCGATGCGCTCCTGGTTGGCGGGGAGGCTGAGGTCGTCCTGCTCGATGCGGTCCGGGTCGCCGACAAGCACGGCGGCGAGACGCCGCGCCAGCGTCGCCTTGCCGACACCCTCGGAGCCGTAGAACAGGAGCGTCTGGGGGACGCGGTCCTGCCGCACAATCGTCTCCAGGGCGGTGGTCGTGATCCGGTTGCCGACGAAGTTTTCAAACACGGAGGCGCTCCAGGGCGGGCGCGACGGCGGTCCAGATGTCGGCGGCGACGGCTTGAATGGGGCGGCCGGCGTCGATCAGGCGAACTCGCGCGGGCTCGCGGCGGGCGAGATCGAGGTAGCCGTCGCGGACTCGGGCGTAGAAGGCGGCCGATTGTTCGTCCATGCGGGTCTGGCCGGCGTCGTCATCGGCGAGCGTGCTGTTGCGCGCGTGGGCCCGGCGGAGGCCGGTTTCGGGATCGATGTCGAGGACGAGGGTGAGGTCCGGGTCGAGACCGCCGCAGGCGATGCGGTGGAGGTCGGCGACGACGCCGGCGCCGAGGCCGCGGGCGACGCCCTGGTAGACGAGGGTCGAATCGGTGTAACGGTCCGAGACGACGATTTGGCGGCGGTCGAGCGCCGGACGGATGCACTCCTCGACGTTCTGTGCGCGAGAGGCGAAATAGAGCAGCAGCTCGGTGACCGGGGCGATCTCACGGTTGGCAGTGTCGAGCAGGATGCGGCGGATCTGCCCGCCCACGGACGTCCCGCCGGGCTCGACGGTGTCCACGACGTCATGTCCGGCTTCGCGGAGACGGTCGACCAGGAGGCGCATTTGCGTGGACTTGCCGCAGCCGTCGACGCCTTCAAAGGTGAGGAAGAGGCCGCCGCTCTCAGTCATACACATAGTGGAAGACCTTCTTGAGATCTTCCCATGCTTCGCGCTTGGCGTTCTTGTTGTAGGGGCGGAGCAGGTAGGACGGATGGAAGGTGACCATCACCGGGAAATCATGCCAGCGATGCCAGTTGCCGCGCAGGCGGGTGACGCCTTCGCGCTTGTCGAGCAGGGCGCGGGCGGCGGTTCCGCCGAGGGCCACAATGGCCTTCGGACGCATCACCATGAGCTGCCGGAACAGGAACTGGCCGCAGGTCTCCATCTCGTCCTTCTCCGGCGTCCGGTTCTCCGGCGGCCGGCACTTGACGACGTTGCAGATGTAGACGTCCTTGCGCTCGATCGGGATGCCCTCGCCCTTGGCGGTGTTGTCGATCATCTGCGTGAGCAACTGGCCGGCGCGGCCGACGAACGGGATGCCCTGGGCGTCCTCATCCGCGCCCGGACCCTCGCCGACGAAGACGACCTTCGCCTGCCCATTGCCGACGCCGAAGACGATCTTGTGGCGCTGCTCGTGCAGCCGGCAGCGGGTGCAGTCGCCGATATCGGCCTGGATCTTCACGAGTGTGTCGTCTTCGGGCGCGATGCTTGGCAGGACGCCGCCGAGCGACACCCGGGAAGGCGGCGGTGGCGGTGGTTCCTGGTTCGGTGGCTCGAGGTTCGGCGGCTCCGGAGACGGTGCCGGCGTGAGGCTCTCGTCGGGGTCTTTGGGCGTCATGGTGGAATCCTGCTGCGCCGCGACGCCGCGGCGGTAGAGCGTTTTGAACCCGAGATCCTGGTAGAAGGAGAGGTATTGCCGGAGTTGCTCGGGTGTCATCGGGCAGCGTGCAACGCGAGCCGGAGTGCGAGCGCCTGATCCAGGATCGAGTCCGCGATCTCGGTCTTGGAGGCCAGCGGGAGCTTGATGGACTCCCCGGTGCCGAGCACCAGGGTGACCTCGTTGTCATCGGCCTCGAAGCCGGTGCCCTCGCGGCCGACGAGGTTGGCGACGACCATGTCGCACTTCTTCGATTCGAGCTTGCGGCGCGCCTCCGCGACCAGGTTCTCGGTTTCGGCGGCGAAGCCGATCAGCAGGCGGTCGCCCTTCTTCTGTCCGACCTCGGCCAGGATGTCTGGCGTCGGGTCGAGCTCGAGGGAGAACCGCATGGCGGTCTTCTTAACCTTCTGGGTGGGGACGTGGAGGAGGTGGTAGTCGGCGACGGCGGCGGCCTTGATGATGACGCTGGCCTCGTCGAGGTGCGACATCACGGCCTCGCGCATTTCGGTGGCGGTCCGCACGGGGACCAGCTCGACATCGTGCGGCGGCGCTAACTGGACCGGTCCGGAGACGAGCACGACGCGGGCTCCGCGGGCGGAGGCGCGCTCGGCCAGCGCGTAGCCCATCTTGCCGCGAGGAACGGTTGGAGATGAAGCGGACCGGATCGAGCGGCTCCTCGGTGGGGCCGGCGGTGACGAGGATCGTCTCGCCTTCGAGATCCCGACGCTTGACCATCAGGCGGCCGACGACGTCGGCGATCCGCGCCGGCTCGGCCAGCCGTCCAGGTCCGGTGGTGCCGCAAGCCAGGGGACCGTCGCCGGGTTCGACGACATCGTGGCCTCGTTCGCGCAGGAGGGCGATGTTCTCGCGGGTGGCCGGATGCTCCCACATGTTCGTGTTCATCGCCGGGGCCAGGATGACGCGTCCGGTGAAGGCCAAGTACATGGTGGTGAGGAAGTCGTCGGCGATGCCGTGGGCGAACTTCGCGAGCAGGTCCGCGGTAGCCGGGGCCACGACCAGGGCTTCATTGTCCTGGGCGACGTGGATGTGCTCGACGGCGCTCGAGAGGGTCTCGTCGCCGCCGGTTTGCGCGGCGAAGAGGTTGGTGACGACCTTGCGTCCGGTAAGGGCGGCGAAGGTCAGCGGACGGACGAACTCCTGCGCCGCGCGGGTCATCACGACTTGCACGGCAAAGCCCCGCTGTTCCAGCAACCGGGCCAACTCGGCGGCCTTATAGGCGGCGATGCCGCCGCCCACGCCGAGCACGATGTTCATCGCCTAGATGCTCTCCTCGAGCGACCCGCTCTCGTCCGAAGGTTCGCCGTCGCGATTGGTGTCGGTGTACTTCACCAGACCGCGCCGCACTTCTTCCATGGACGTGACGGTCGGTTTGCGCGACGTCGTGGGCAGGAAGCTGCGCGCGCCCTCCTGGAGCTGGCGGGCCCGCTTGGCGGCGACGATGATGAAACGATAGGTGCTCTGTTCCGGATCGTCCGGAATCGCGTGCCTGGGGGCGCGTGCCCCGAGATCGACAGTGGTCATGGTCTCAAGTCCCTTCTCGCTTTCCCGGCTGGTTCCCAGGGTACCCTCATCCTACCGGGTCGAAACCCTCCAGAATGGGCCGAATCTCGTCTTCCTTGTTCTTCTGGCGCTTTCTTTCGGCGATGATGATAGAGGTCAACTCGGCGGCCGCCACGTCGACATTACGATTGACGATGACGTAGTCGTAGTCGGCGTAGCGCCGGATTTCGCCAGCGGCCCCCCGGAGCCGGCGAGCGATGACGTCGTCGGAATCCTCCGACCGCGCGCGCAATCGCTTTTCGAGCTCTTCGCGGGAGGGCGGCAGGATGAAGATACTAACCGCCTCCGGGAACTTAACCTTTAATTGTCGCGCACCCTGAACATCGATGTCGAGCACCAGATCCTGGTTGGCGGCCGTCGCTTCATCGAGAAATCGCCGGTGGGTTCCGTAATAGTTGCCGAAAACCTCGGCCCATTCGAGGAACTCGTTGCGCTCGATCTGGGCCTCGAACTCCGCGCGGGTGACGAAGTGGTAGTCACGGCCGTGCTGCTCCTTGCCGCGGGGCGGGCGGGTGGTGTAGGAGATCGAGAAGACGAGGTCCGGGTGGGCCCGGAAGACGCGCCCCAGGATCGTCGATTTTCCCGAGCCCGACGGGGCCGACACGATGAAGATGTTGGTCATTCGAGGTTGAGCGCCTGTTCTCGGATCTTCTCGATGTCGGACTTGGTGGCGAGGCCCAGGTCGGTGATTTCGAGGCCCATCTCGCCAACACCGCTGGTCTTCGACAGGATGGTATTTGCTTCGCGCTGCATCTCCTGGAGCAGGAAATCGAGGCGTTTGCCGATTTCGCCGCCGGCGTCGAGCATGGCGCCGACCTGCTCGGCGTGAATCTTGAGCCGGGCGAGTTCCTCGCCGATGTCGCTGCGGTCGGCCAGCACGGCGGCCTCCTGCACCAGGCGCTGCGGCTCGATATTCGCACCGTTGAGCAGCTCGGTGAGCCGTTCCCGCAGGCGGTTCTGGAACGCCGGGAGTGCGGTATCGCGGATCTCCTCGACACGCGCGGCCGACCGGCGGATGTTGCCGAGACGGACGGCGATGTCGGCCACCAGTTGCGCGCCCTCGCGTGCCCGGAAGCGGTTGAGGTCGTCGAGCGCCGCACCGAGCGCCGCAAGCAGGGCGTCCCGGAAACTCGCCCCCAACTCCTCCTCGACCGGCTCGGCGAGCATGCCCGGCGTGCGGAACGCCAGGCCGAGATCGGGTTCGGCGTTGATGCCATGTTCGGCGGCGGCGGTGCGGAAGGCGGTGATGTAGGCCTCGAGCAGCGGCCGGTTCAAGCCGATGGCGTCGGCTCCGGCCTTCCGCTGGAAGCTCACGCGAATATCGATGTGTCCGCGGCGGACGCGTTTGGCGAGCAGCGTGCGCATGTCGTTTTCAAACGGCTCGATCTCGACCGGGACGTGGAAGCGGGGGTCCAGGCCGCGATGGTTCAGGCTCTTGACGCTGACCACGAGCTCGCCGTCGGAGACCGCCTGGCGGGTCCGGGCGAAGCCGGTCATGCTGCGGATGGGTTTGGTGGATTCACTCACGGTTCACCGCCGGGTCTGGCTCCTCGAGGAACTGCAGCTCGTGCAGCCGCTGGTAGATGCCGCCGCCGGCGACCAGTTCCTGATGAGTACCGATCTCGGAGATACGGCCGGCGTCCAGCACGACGATCTTGTCGGCTCGCCGGATGGTGGAGAGCCGATGTGCGATCACGATCACCGTACGGTCCGTCATGAGGTTCGACAGCGCCCGCTGCACGAGCACCTCGGATTCCGTATCGAGGTGCGAGGTCGCTTCGTCGAGTATCAGGATGGGCGCGTTTCTCAGCAGTGCCCGGGCGATGGCGATTCGTTGCCGTTGTCCGCCGCTCAGCCGGAGGCCGCGCTCCCCGATCACCGTATTGTATCCGTTGGGAAGCTGTTCGATGAACTCGTCGGCGAGCGCGTTGCGGGCCGCCTCGTGGACATCGTGTTCGCTGGCCCCGCGCCGCCCGTAGCGAAGGTTGTTCGCCACGGTGTCGTTAAACAGGAACGTATCCTGGGCAACGACGCCGATCTTGCCGCGGAGGGTCGCGAGCTGGAGGTCACGGATATCGACGCCATCGACGAGGATGGCGCCGCCGCTGACGTCGTAGAAACGTGGCACCAGGTTTGCGAGCGTCGTTTTGCCCGCACCGCTCGGACCCACGAGCGCGGCCACCTCGCCGGCGCGCACCTCGAGGTCGAGCGGACCCATCGTGAAGCCTTCCGGCGACCGCGGGTAGTGGAAGCGCACGCCGCGCAACTCGATGGCGCGCTCGAAGCAGACAAGCGGGCGGGCGTCCGGCTTGTCGATGATTTCCTCGCGGGCATCCAGGTACTCGAAGACGCGCTGTGAGGCGCCGATCGCCTGCTGAAAGATGTTGTGGATGCCGGCCAGCCGCTTCACCGGCTCGTAGATCATCAGCAGCGCGATGACGAAAGTCATGAACTCGCCGCTGGTCATGGCGCCCAGCTTGATCTGCTCGCGGGCGTAGGTGAGCAGGCCGACGATGGTGAGCGCGCCGAAGAATTCGATCAGGGGGGTGGAGATCGCCTGCTGGGCGACGTATTTCAGGCTCTCCAGGCGGAAGCGCTCCGCCGCGCGCCGGAAGCGGCTGGACTCGTGGCCCTCGGCGCCGAACGACTTCACCACCTGATGGCCGCCGAGCGCCTCCTGCAGAATGCCGTTCAGCTCGGCCGCATGGTCCTGGGCCTTACGCGTGGTACGCCGGATGCGGCGGCCGATGCGGACGGTCGGGACCAGGACGACCGGCAATACGGTGAGCGAGACGAGCGAGAGGCGCCAATCGGTGTGGAGGACGACGTAGAGCAGGCCGAGCGCGGTAAAGGTCTGCCGCAGCAGGTCGGCCAGGATGTGCGAGACGGCGACCTGGATTTTGTCGATGTCGATCATGATCGACGACATCAGGCTGCCGGTGGCGTGGGTCTCGAAGAAATTGACGTCCTGCCGGACGACGTGATCGAAGGAGCGCTGGCGGAGATCGGTGATGGCCGAGAGCCCCGTGTAATTCACCAGGTAATTGCCGACGTAGTCGCAGAGGCCCTTGGCGAGGAAGACGGCGACGATGCCGAAGGCGACCATGGTCCAGACGTTGTGTATCTGCGGCGGCACGAGCTGGTTGAGGTAGATGGGGTGACCGAGGATGTCGATCAGCTTGACGGGTGCGTCCGGGGTGGCGGGGTTCAGCACGCGGTCGAGGATCGGCCGGATCAGCAGGGCGATCATGGCGTGCGCGAAACCGGCGACGGCCATGAAGAACACCGAGGCGAGCAAAGGGAGTGTGTAGGGACGGACGAACCGCAGCAATCGAGGCAGGGTGGCTCTCATGCTTTGACCTGCAAGTGCTCGATGGCCACGGCCATCTGGTTGACGGTGACGGCGGCGATGCCGTCGGGTGAGGAGAGCACGACGGACTCGGTCTTCCACGGGCTCCAGATGGCAGCGTCGGAGTTGCCGAAGACGACCGCGACCGGGACGCCGAAAGCCGCGGCCATGTGTGCCGGTCCGCTATCGTTGCCGACGAACAGCGACGCGCCGGCCATCAGGCTCTTGATTTGGGCGAGCGGGGCGCCCTGAAGGACGTGATGGGCGGCGAAGGGCGCCATGTCGTCGGAAGTGGCGCCGATGAAGACCGGCTCGAGGCCGAGGTCGCGGAGGCGGGCTGCCGTCGCAAGGAAGCGCTCGGCCGGCCAGGTCTTGTCCGGGGCGGAGGCGAGCGGGTGGAGGACGGCGTAGGGGCGGCCGGTCTCATGCGGGTGGGCGAAGAGCCGGGCGCGGGGGATCTCGGTGCGCGGAACGCCGAGGTGGAAGACGGCCGAGGCGAGGTGTTCCGCGGTATGGACGGTACGGTCTACCCCGAGGATCTGCTGCGCAGTGGGGATCCGGACGTTGTAGATCGTGGCGGCGCGGAAGTGGGCGAAGCCGGCGCGGTAGCGGGACGCCGAGGCCGTCACGAGAGCCATGCTGCGCGTTCCACCGTGCAGGTTCAAAGTGAGCCGCGGCCTGAAGCGGACAACGGCGGCGACGGTCGGCGGCAGGATGGCGCTCAAGTCCGGGTTGCCCTCGAACAGCGGCGCGAAGCGGTCCTCGACAGCGATGGCGATGTCGAGGTCCGGCCGTGCCTGTTTGAACAGCGCGAGCGCCGGGGTGGTGAGGACGCAGTCGCCGAGCGAACGCAGCCGGATGATCAGGACTCGTCCGTGTTCGGGAATCTGTTCGAGAACGTGTTCCATGCCGGAGCGGGACAGAGCGGTCAGCGATTCGCGATCAAGCGATCAGCCATCAACTCGGAAACCGCTCCCTTTGGTCGCGGCTCAGATTCGGCTGGCCGCCCGGACCGAGCCGTGACCAAAGGGAGCGGAGCCGTCGACTGTTTCGCGGGAGACGACACTACTCCTCGATGCGCGCCTCTTCCACGATCATGATCGGGATGTCGTCCCGGATCGGGTAGACGTGCTTGCATTCGTTGCACTTGAGCGCCTTGTCGTCCTGCTTGAGCTCGAGTGGCTTCTTGCAGAGCGGACACACGAGGATTTCGAGCAGCTCAGCGCTGATTGCCATGTTCGGAGTGTATCAAAAGCGCCGCGGAGGGAGACGCGGGTGAGTGAAGGCGCGAGGAATCAGGGAGCCTCATCCGTCAACGCTGGTTTGCCGGTGGCCTGCTCGTGCACCCGTACGAGCTGTTTTGCGAGAAGATCACCCATCAGCTCCTCCATGGCGCCTACATCCAGCTTGCCATTCATCCAGGCTCTGTCAGCCTTTCTCAGTGCATCGTAGTAGGGTTCACGATCAGTCGTGATCAGTTCAGGGATCGTCGTCCGCCCGGGAAGAACAAACCCGAGGCCCGCGCATAGCATCAGATATGAAGCTGCTCGAGCGGTTCGACCGTTTCCGCCGAAGAATGGGTGAATCCAATTGATGCGCCACATCAGATATGCAGCGAGGTGTATCGGAGTCCGGCTGGGTGGCCAGCTCTGGTTGACATAGCCGCACATTTCGTCAACAAGATGTCTCACCTTGGCGTGATCTGGCGGTTCATGTTCGACACCGGCCAAGCTCACTGGTCCGTCGCGGAAGTGTCCTGCACAGCGGTAGATCTGATTGACTGCCAACCGCTGCAACTCGCAGAGGAGATCTGGGGTGAGGGAACAGCTTCCATCCCATTCCTGAGCCTTCGCGACGACGAGACTGGCCTGGATGTAGCCGTTGCGGCTCTCCGCTAACCGCTTGCCATCTTGATCGCGGTAGATCGGTCCCCTAGGAACGGGGAGTTGTGGATTGGTCACGTTCCCGGCTAACTGATTCAGCAGCTTCGTCAATATCGGCCTTTGTTATCGTCCCGTTCTCCAAGTGCGCATTGCCATACGCAAAGCTGCGGATTTGAGCCTCCTGCTCTTCGGGCGAGATCTCGTGCCTTCTGGCTTGTTCAATCAGGTATTCCAGTTCTTTAGACATAGGCCCCTTCCCCTCTATTCGACGTTCCTTCGTTGTTGTCTACCCGCTCAGTATTGAGACTCATTCACTCTGGCAACAGTTTCCTTGGATTCCAACTGCCTCCGGGCGGCGGCGAATTCTCAGTAGGCAAAACAACAGCCGCTCCGGAGGCCATTTCCGATCTTGCCGCTCGGACGACCTCCACATACTGCCGCGCCCGGTCCGTGAAGACTTCGTACTTGCCTTCGGCGATCGTCTGCTTGTCGACCAGGTCCGAGCCGACGGCTACGGCGCAGGCGCCGGCTTTGAGGAAGTCGGCTGTCGTCGAGAGGTTCACACCACCCGTCGGGGCCATTTCAATGTGGGGGAGCGGGGCTTTCAGCGCCTTGATGTACTTCGGGCCGCCGACGTTGCCGCAGGGGAAGATCTTCACGATGTCGGCGCCGTGCTCCCAGGCCGTCAGGACCTCCGTCGGCGTCATCGCGCCGGGCATCATGATCTTTGAATAGCGCTTCACCATCTCGACGGTCGCGAGCTTGAGCGTCGGGGTGACGAAGAACTCCGCGCCGGCGAGCATCGCGATCCGGGCCGTCTCCGGGTCGAGCACCGTGCCGGCGCCCAGCACGATCCTGTCGCCGTAGCGGGCGGCGACCTTCTCGAGCGCGCCCACCGCACCGGGCACCGTCATCGTGATCTCGACCGCCCGGATGCCGCCGGCGTGGATCGCTTCGACGGTCCGGATCGCGCTTTCGGCGCTCGACGTGCGCACGATCGCCACCACGCCGACATCCTTGATTGCGGAGAGAATCGCCTGCTGGTCCATGGCGCTCCCAATTATAGCCGAGGGGCGCTGGGGCTCCGCGCGCGACGCGACCCCGGCGGTAGCATGTGGACATGAGTCGAATGAACAAGCAGATCACGCTGGCCTCGCGCCCGCAGGGCTTTCCGGAGGCGTCGAACTTCCGGCTGGTCGAAGCCCCGGTGGCGGAGATCGCCGAGGGCCGGTTCCTGGTGCGCATTCTGTGGCTGTCGGTGGATCCCTACATGCGCGGCCGGATGCGTGACACGCCGTCCTACGCGCCGCCGGTCGGGATCGGCCAGGTGATGGAGGGCCGGGCGGTGGGCGAGGTGGTCGAGTCGCGCCACCCGAAATACCGCGAGGGGGACATCGTCGAGGGCGTGTTCGGCTGGCAGCAATATGCGGTGAGCGACGGCAGCGAGCGGGTGCGGAAGGTGGACCCCTCGGCCGCGCCGCTCTCAGCATGGCTGGGCGTGCTCGGGATGCCGGGCATGACGGCCTACTTCGGGCTGCTCGACATCGGGAAGCCGAAGGAGGGCGAGACGGTGGTCGTGTCAGGCGCCGCCGGGGCAGTCGGTTCGGTTGTCGGCCAGATCGCCAGGATCAAGGGATGCCGCGTGGTCGGCGTGGCCGGCACGGACGAGAAGGTGGATTACATCACCGGTGAGCTCGGCTTCGACGCGGCGTTCAACTACAAGTCGACCAAAGACTATCGGGGCAAGCTGGCGGAACTGTGCCCTGACGGCATTGACGTCTACTTCGACAACGTCGGCGGCCGGATCCTGGACGCGGCCCTCATGAACATCAACGCCGGCGCCCGGATCCCGGTTTGCGGGCAGATCTCGCAGTACAACCTGGAGCGCCCGGAGACGGGTCCGCGGCTGATCTTCCAGCTCGTCGTCAAGCAGGCGCGGATGGAGGGGTTCCTGGTTTACCAGTTCGCCGACCGGTTCCGGGAGGGCATGGAGTGGATGTCGGCCTGGATCAAGGGCGGGCGGATTCGGTACCGGGAGCAGGTGGTGGAGGGCATCGAGAACGCGCCGGCGGCGTTTATGGGGATGCTGCGGGGGGAGAACATCGGCAAGCAGCTTGTGAAGGTAGCGGAGAGGTGAAGGAAGCTTTCAGCTATCAGCCCGCTATAAGATAAAGAACAACGGACTCGAACACTCCATGGAACATCAACAACCTGAGAAGCGGGGGAATCCCGTAATTCCCGCCAGCCCGGAGATTCCGCTCACGCTCGAAGGCTCGGCGGTCCTGCACCAGATGGTGCATGTGAACTGGCCGGAGTGGAAGTCGCACTCTGAAGCCGCTCGCGAGGAGATCATCCAGGTGGCCACCGCGGACATCGCCGCCCTGGAAACGGAGAGCGAGGGCCAGAGCGCCGCCTTCACTTTGCTGGGACACAAGGGCGACCTAATGCTGGTGCACTTCCGCCGTTCGTTCGATGAGCTGAACGCGATCGAGCGCCGCCTGATCGGATTGCGCCTGTGGGACTTCGTGGAGGTGACCAGCTCCTACGTGTCGGTGGTCGAGCTGGGGCTCTACGAGTCGTCGGTGAAGCTCTACGAGAGCCTGGCGGAGCGGGGCATCAAGCCGGGCAGCGAGGAGTGGGTCGAGGAGATCGAGAAGACGCTCGACCGCCAGGGGAAGGCGATGGCGCCGCGCCTGTACCCGTCGGTGCCGGATTTCAAGTACGTCTGCTTCTACCCCATGGACCGCAAGCGCGGCGAGCAGAAGAACTGGTACACGCTGCCGATCCGCGAGCGCCAGAGCCTGATGGCCGTACACGGTCTGGTGGGCCGCAAGTACGCCGGCGCGGTGAAGCAGATCATCTCCGGCTCGATCGGATTCGACGACTGGGAATGGGGCGTCGATCTGTTCGCCGACGATCCGGTAATCTTCAAGAAGCTGATCTACGAGATGCGCTTCGACGAGGTCAGCGCCGACTACGCCGCGTTCGGTCCGTTCTACACCGGTATTCGCCTGTCGGCGGACAGGTTGCGCGACTTCCTGACCCATGACTCGACGCCGGGCGGGGACTAGACCGGAGATCGCGAGGCGCCGCGCCGGACCGATGGCGGTCGCGACGGTGCTTCTGCTGGCAGGCTGTGCCGCCGCCGAGGCCGCCAGCCCTGCCGAGCCCGCGACGATCTCCGAAGCATCGGGCATCACGTTCCGCGACGGCTCGCTCTATGTCGTCGATGATTCGGCGAGGAATGCCTACTTCCGTGTGCCGTTGCCCGCCGGAGCGGGGCCGCTGCTCGACCTGAACGCGATGGGACCGGTACGGGTGGAAATCCCGCTCGGCATCCTCACCGATCTCGAGGCGATCGAGTTCCTGGCCGACGGCCGTCTCGTAGTCCTTTCGGAGCGGCTCCGGGCGCTGGTGGACCGCGACGGGCCGCTGGTCGAGTACGACTATCCGCTGGCCGAGATCGGCCGCCGGGGGCTCGAAGGTCTCGGAGTCCGACGGCTGCCGGACGGTTCCTCGCGAGTCGCCGTCCTCTGGGAGGGCGGCTATCCCGACTATGGGTCGCTCCATCCGCAGGTCCAGGCGGCGCTGGGGCACTTACCGCTCAAGCCATTGGTATTCGTCCACGACATCGCTCCCGGCGCGCGGCCGGGGCGGGTCCGCTGGTCGGACGCGGTGCTTCACGTGATGCTCGACGTACCGCGGCCGCCGGGCGAGGAACCGGACGCCCAGCGGTTCCGGGCTCCGGGGATCGCCTGGGTGCGGCTGCCGGAGCGGGGTCCGGACGTCTGGGGGTTCCTCACGATCCTCGCCTCGCAGAACGCGGTCCCGAAGCCGGAGTACCGCAATCACTGGCTCGAGCGCTTCGATCTCGACGGGGAGCCGGTGGGCGAACCCTTGCGTCTGGAAGACATGCTGCCGCCGGAGCTCGCCGGCGCCAATTGGGAGGGCCTGGGTTGGATCGAGAGGGGCAAGCGGGTCGTCCTGGTCCACGAGGGGGACCGGCAGACGCCGCCACACGCGTTCCTCCTGGATCTGCCGGGTTCGTGGCAGTACGAAGAGGAAGAAGATTAACCGCCGAGACGCTGAGGACGCTGAGGTTTCTGAAAAGAGCCTCGTAACCACGGCATGCCCCAGAGCCACCTGCCACGGGCTACCAGCTATTTTTCGGGGAAGAGTTCCTTGCTAAGGTCTTCGGGGGGCTTGGGCGGTTTGCGGCTCAGCAGGTATCCGGTGGCAAACGACAGTCCGGCGCCGACGTAGAAGCCGTAGGCGAACAGGCCCGTGCCGGTGCCCCAGAGCAGGGCCGCCCCGGAGACGAGGGTCCGGATGGCCCACCCCATCGATCCGGCGCCGCGCCGCGTGGGGAGTCCGCGCCGGCTCGTCGCCCGTCCCCAGAAGAAGGCGAAAACGACGCACATCAGCCCGATGGCGATCCGCAAGAGCCAAAATCGTGCCGCCATGTCCTTCTACTCTACACAAATCGAGGGATGGTGCGACAACCGCGGGAGGCGGCATGGTTGCGTAAGATTAAGATCTGAATACCTTCTTGTAAAGGTTGCGATTAGGGGTTTCAATATGGTAGTGTTTCGGCTTTGGAGCCGCACGCAAGATGAACGCTGTTTCGTCTTGAAATTTCTTAGGATCGAGTTTCCCGGCAAGCTTTCATGGACGCAATATTAGACGAGCTGGGGCAACTGCTGCTCGAGGCTCTGCCTACTCTTCTTCTGCTGGTCATTCTGCACTTCTACCTGAAGTGGGTCTTCTATCGTCCCTTGGACCGGGTTCTCCAGCAGCGGCACGACGCCACCGAAGGGGCGCGTCGCGCGGCCGAGGAGAGCCTGGCGCGCGCCGAGGAGAAGGCGGCCGAGTACGAAGCCTCGCTGCAGGCAGCCCGCACCGAGCTCTACCTGGAACAGGACGCGGCCCGGAAACGGCTCGCGCAACAGCAGTCGGCGGCGCTCGCCGAAGCGCGGAAGGAGGCCGAGGCGATGGTCAGCGTGGCGAAGGATGAGCTCGCCCTCGAGGCGGAGCGGGCCCGTCAGGGTCTCCGCGCCGAAAGCGAAGCCCTGGCCGAACAGATCGCCGGGACTCTGCTTGAGAGGAGAGCCAGTTGAAAACCTCTGCCGTGGTGCTGATACTGGCCGGGCTGCTCACGATAGTCCCGATGGTCTCGGCGGCTCAGGTGGAAGCCGAGCACGAGATCGAAGACTACGCCGAGCACGCCGAAGCGGGCCACAGCCACATCGACCATTGGAAGGCCATCAACTTCGCGATCCTGGTGGTGATTCTCGGCTGGGTGGTTCACAAATACGGCCGGAAGTTTTTCAACGACCAGACCGCGAAGATCCAGCAGGGCATCGTGGATGCCCGGCAGACGCGGGCCGACGCCGAAGCGCGTGCCGCCGAGATGGACCAGCGGATGGGGCGGCTGGAAGCCGACATCGCCGACCTGCGCGCCGGCGCACTGGAAGAGCTGGCGGCCGAGGAGAAACGTCTCGGCGAGCAGACCGGGCACCTCGTCGCCCGGGTCCAGGCCAATGCGCGGCAGGAGATCTCCTCGGCCACCAAGCAGGCGCGCAAGGAGGTCCGGACCTACGCGACCGAACTGGCGCTCGAGCTGGCCCGGCAGAAGGTCATAGACCGGATGACCCCAGAGGTGTCGGCGGCGCTCATCGAACGTCTCGGCGCCGATCTAGACCGTTTGTCGCGGAGGGTGAACTAGGCTATGTCGTTGGCCGTCGCCAAGCAATACGCCCAGGCACTCCACGACGTGCTCGCGCCGATGGACGCGCCCCGGGCCCGGACGGTAATCACCGAACTCGAGGCCTTCGAGGGGCTCCTCGACAGCTCGCCGGATCTGCGGGCGGTCCTGCTGAATCCGGCGGTGACACCGGTGCAGAAGAAGAACGTTGTCACCCGCCTCGCCGCGCAGGCAAACATCACGCTCACGCGGAACTTCCTGCTGGTGGTGATCGATCGGCGGCGCATCCCGCTGTTCGAGGAGATTCGGGAGGCCTTTGAGGCAATCGTCTCCGAGGACGCGGGCATCACGCAGGCGCGGGTGACATCAGCGACGTCCCTGACGGACGCCCAGCGCTCCAATCTCGAGTCGAAGCTCTCGGTATTGACCGCGAGCGAGATCCGCTGCCGGTACGGCGCGGACGATTCGCTGATCGGAGGCGCGCTCATTCGGATTCGCTCGACAGTCTATGACGGTTCAATCCGCGGGCAGCTTGAAACGTTGCGCCGGCGGCTGACCAGCTAGCCGGCCAGAGAGCGCCGCGGCAAGGATACGGGAAAATGGCTCAGATCGAAGCAGACGAAATCGCGCGCATCCTGCGCGAGGAAATCAAGAACTACGAGGCGGCGGTAAACGTCGCCGAGGTCGGGTCGCGTGATCTCCGTCGGCGACGGAATCGCCCGCGTTCACGGGCTCGATAATGCCATGGCCGGCGAGCTGCTCGAGTTTCCCCACGGCGTTTCCGGCCTGGCGCTGAACCTGGAAGAGGACCAGGTGGGCGCCGTGCTGCTTGGCGACTACGAGGAGATCAGCGAGGGCGACGAGGTGAAGCGCACCGGGCGCATCATGTCGGTGCCGGTGGGCGAGGCGATGATCGGCCGCGTGGTGAACTCGCTCGGCAAGCCGATCGACGGCAAGGGCCCGATCGAAGCCGACCAGTTCAACGCCATCGAGCGGCTGGCGCCGGGCGTGGTCGACCGGCAGCCCGTGAAGGAGCCGCTGCAGACGGGCCTCAAGGCCATCGACTCGATGATCCCCATCGGCCGCGGCCAGCGCGAGCTGATCATCGGCGACCGCCAGACCGGCAAGACGGCCATCGCGCTCGACACGATCATCAACCAGAAGGGCGGCGACGTCATCTGCATCTACGTGGCGATCGGCCAGAAGCGCTCCACGGTGGCGCAGGTGGTGAAGACGCTGGAGGATGCCGGCGCCATGGACTACACCATCGTGGTGGCGGCCTCGGCGTCGACGTCCGGCTCCGATGCAGTACCTCGCGCCGTACGCCGGCTGCGCCATGGGCGAGTACTTCCGCGACTCCGGCCGCCACGCGCTGTGCATCTACGACGATCTTTCCAAGCACGCCGCCGCCTACCGCGAGATTTCGCTGCTGCTGCGCCGCCCGCCGGGCCGCGAGGCTTTCCCGGGCGATGTGTTCTACCTGCACAGCCGGCTGCTCGAGCGCGCCGCCAAGCTGAGCGACGAGAACGGCGGCGGCTCGCTCACCGCGCTGCCGGTGATCGAGACCCAGGCGGGCGACGTTTCGGCCTACATTCCGACCAACGTCATCTCGATCACCGACGGCCAGATCTACCTCGAGGCCGACCTGTTCAACTCGAACGTCCGGCCGGCCATCAACGTGGGCCTCTCGGTGAGCCGCGTCGGCGGCAACGCGCAGGTGAAGGCGATGCGGCAGGTGGCCGGTTCGCTGCGGCTGGACCTGGCCCAGTTCCGCGAGCTGGCGGCGTTTGCCCAGTTCGGCTCCGATCTCGACAAGGCTTCCAGGCGCAGCTCAATCGCGGCCGCCGGCTGACGGAGATGCTGAAGCAGAAGCAGTACGAGCCGCTGCCGGTGGAGAAGCAGGTGCTCATCATCTTCGCCGGCACGGACGGGCTTCCTGGACGATCTGCCGGTGGAGCGATCGCCGGGATTTCGAGGAGGAGCTCTACCGGTTCGTCGAGAACGCCCACGCCGGGTATGCTCGGCGAGATCCGCGAGAAGAAGGTCCTGAGCGACGAGCTGCGGGAGCAAGATGCACGGCGCGCTCGACGAGTTCAAGAAGCGGTTCCTTGCGGAGCGACAAGGGTGAGCCGATAGGCAATGCCCAGCCTGATCGACATACGCCGGCGCATCCGCTCGGTCAAGAACACGCAGCAGATCACCCGGGCCATGAAGATGGTCTCGTCGGCGAAGCTGCGGCGGGCGCAGGACCGCGTGCTGTCGGCGCGGCCGTACGCGCGGATGCTGGGCGAGTTGATCGCGGACGTCGGCCGCGGCGGCCACGATCGACGAGCGCTCGCCGCCCATCCGCTGCTGGCGCGGCGCGAGGAGAAGCGGATCCAGCTCATGCTGATCACGTCGGACCGCGGCCTGGCCGGCGCCTTCAACTCCAACCTGATCAAGGCGGCCCAGCAGATTCCTCAGCGAACACCCGGCGACCGAGGTCGGTCATGGAGCTGGTCGGGCGCAAGGGCCGCGACTTCTTCCGCAAGCGCGGCGCGACGATCACCGGCGAGCATCTCGAGCCTGGCCGACAAGGCTCGCTTACGAAGACGTCGCTCCGATCGCCGACCAGGTGATGGAGCGGTATCGCGCGCCGGCGAGGTGGACGCGGTCTACGTCCTCTACAACGAGTTCAAGAGCGTGCTGTCGCAGAGGCTGACCGTGGATCGCGTGCTGCCGCTCGAGCTGCCGGAAGGCGAAGCCCGCATCGGAGTACATCATAGAGCAGCCGCCGCGCGAGCTGCTGGAGGCGCTGCTGCCGCGCTACGTCGCGTGACCGTGCACCACGCCTTGCTGGAGTCGACCGCGGCCGAGCAGGCCGCGCGCATGACCGCGATGGACGCGGCCACCACGAACGCCGCGGAGCTGATCGACAAGCTGACGCTCTACATGAACCGCGTGCGGCAGGCGAGCATCACCAGGGAGATCATCGAGGTGGTCAGCGGCGCGAACGCGGCGGTAGTAGGAGAAGAGGGTTCTATGGCAGAGTCTGCAAGCAACACCACGCTGTCGGCAAAGTGATTCAGGTGGCCGGACCGGCCGTGGACATGCAGTTCCCGGAGGGCAAGATCCCGACTATCTACAACGCCGTGCGGATCACCAGCGAGGGCTTCGACGTCCCCGAGCCGATCGACATCGTCTGCGAGGTCGCGCAGCACCTCGGCGGCGGCCGCGTCCGCACCATCGCCCTGAAGCCGACCGACGGCCTGGTGCGCGGCATGAAGGCCGCCGAGCCTCGGGCGCGCCCAATCAGCGTTCCGGTCGGCAAGCAGACGCTCGGCCGCGTGCTGAACGTGCTCGGCGAGCCGGTGGACCACGATGGGTCCGGTCGAAACCGAAAAGCGTCTACCCGATCCACCGTCCGGCGCCGAGCTTCGAAGAGCAGTCCACCGAATCTCGAGATGCTCGAGACCGGCGTCAAGGTCATCGACCTGCTGGAGCCCTACCTTCGCGGCGGCAAGATCGGCCTGTTCGGCGGCGCCGGCGTCGGCAAGACCGTCATCATCATGGAGATGATCAACAACATCGCCCTGAAGCACGGCGGCGTGTCGGTGTTCGCCGGCGTCGGCGAGCGCACCCGCGAGGGCAACGATCTCTGGCTCGAGATGCAGGAGTCGGGCGTCGTCGATCCCGACGACTGGCGGAAGTCGAAGGTGGCGCTGATCTACGGCCAGATGACCGAGCCGCCGGGCGCGCGTCTCCGCGTCGGCCTGACCGGTCTCACCGTCGCCGAGTACTTCCGCGACGAGGAGCACCAGGACGTGCTGCTGTTCATCGACAACATCTTCCGCTTCACGCAGGCGGGCTCGGAGGTGTCCGCGCTGCTCGGCCGCATGCCGTCGGCGGTCGGGCTACCAGCCCAACCTGGCCACCGAGATGGGCGAGCTGCAGGAGCGCATCACGTCGACCAAGACCGGCTCGATCACGTCGGTGCAGGCCATCTACGTGCCCGGCCGACGACTACACCGACCCGGCGCCGGCGACGACCTTCGCCCACCTGGACGCGACGACGGAGCTTTCGCGCGCCATCGTCGAGCTGGGCATCTACCCGGCGGTCGATCCGCTGGCCTCCACTTCGCGCATTCTCGACCCGCGCATCGTCGGCGAGGAGCACTACAACGTCGCGCAGGAGGTGAAGCGGGTGCTGCAGCGCTACAAGGACCTGCAGGACATCATCGCGATTCTCGGCATCGACGAGCTCTCCGACGAGGACAAGCTGGCCGTGGCGCGCGCCCGCAAGATCCAGCGGTTCCTCTCGCAGCCGTTCCACGTGGCCGAGCCAGTTCACCGGCCGCGACGGCAAGTACGTCGAGCTGGAGGACACCATCCGCGGCTTCAAGGAGATCGTCGACGGCAAGCACGACGACCTGCCGGAGCAGGCCTTCTACATGCAGGGCACCATCGACGACGTGCTGGACGAGGCCGAGCGGCTGAAGAAGATCGGCGACTGAGTCAAGCGCCATGGCGGAAACATTTGAACTCGAGATCGCCACGCCGAACCGGCTGCTGGTGCGCGAGCAGGTGAGCGAGGCCCAGATTCCGGCCGCCAACGGCTACATCGGCATCCTGCCCGGAGCACTCGCCGTTGCTCTCCCTGCTCGGCACCGGCGAACTGACCTACATGGCCGGCGGCCAGCGACCGCGACCTGGCGATATCCGGCGGCTTCGTCGAGGTGCTGCCGGACCACGTCCGGGTGCTGGCCGACATCGCCGAGAAGGCCGACGAGATCGACGTCGAGCGCGCTCCGGGTCGCATTGAAGCGCGCCGAGGAAGGGTAAAGGACCCCCGCGAGCAGAACACCGACATCAGCCGCGCCATCAACGCCATGAACCGCGCCAAGGCGAGGCTCGAGGCGGCGGGCGACAAGTAGGGCATCAGGTCACCAGGGCATTCAAACCATCGACGATCTGGTTAACGTCAACGGGGTCGATGGTGGTGAGCCGTGTTCTTAGGCGTTCCACCGACAACGTTCGCACCTGCGAGATCTTCACCCACGACGGCTTCGGCAGGACGCCCGGCGGGATCGCGAAAGTCAGGGGAAACCCCGCCCGCTGAGGCTGACTGGTGATTGCCATTGCGATGACGGTGCCGGATCGGCGATTGACAAGGTCGTTGCTGAGAATCAGCACCGGGCGCAGTCCGGCCTGCTCGCTCCCGCGTGTCGGGTTGAGGTCGGCCCAGTAAACCTCACCTCTCAGTATTCGGGCCATGATCCGTCTCCCAGCGCGTCGTCCGCCATCCGCTGCTCTTCGATCGGATCGAGCTTGGCCAACTCACGAGCGAGTCGGGAACGCTTTTCTCGCTCCGCCAGGAGCTCGACGGCCGCCTGGACGGCTCGGCTCCGGTTTGGATAGCGGCCGTCCCGGACCCAGCGATCCAGATCAGTCACGGCTCGTTCATCGAGCGTCACGGCGAGCTTCCGTACCATGCCCCCAGTATGATGAATCATCCTACTGAAGGCAAATGGATGGCCGCCAGACGCCCGTTTCCGATCGGCTGACGGATCCGCGACGAGCCGCCCGCACCAGACAACTCAGCTCCGAAACTCCGAGATCAGCCCTAGAATAGATGCATGGAGCTGCCTTTCCAGTTGACGCCCGCCGCGGTGCGGCAGATGAAGCGGGCGATGGCACTGTCGCTGATCTTTGGCGTCGTCATGCTGGTCGGCAAGGTGGGCGCCTACTGGCTGACGGACTCGGCGGCCATTCTCTCCGATGCCGCCGAATCGATCGTCCACGTGGTGGCTGTCGGTTTCGCCGCCTTCAGCCTGCGGCTCAGCCTCAAACCGGCCGATCACCGCTTCCCCTTCGGCTACGAGCGCATCACGTTCTTCTCGGCCGGCTTCGAGGGCGCGCTGATCATCGTCGCGGCCATCACCATCATTTACTCCGCGGTTACTAAGTGGCTGGCCGGACTGGCCATTGATCGCGTGGGCGAAGGCACGCTCATCATCGCCGGCGCCTCGGTCATCAACGGCGCGCTCGGCTGGTACCTGGTCCGCACCGGCCGCCGGAACGGCTCGCTCATCCTGGAGGCGAACGGCAAGCATGTGCTAACCGACTGCATCACCAGCGTGGGGGTCGTCGTCGGCCTCGCCCTCGTCCTCATCACCGGATGGAAGCCGTTCGACCCTATCTGCGCGATCGTCGTCGCGCTCAATATTCTCTACTCCGGCGGCAAGCTGGTCTGGCAGTCCGCCACGGGCCTCATGGATTATTCCGATCCGGAAGTAAGTCACCGGATTCGCACGCGAATGGATGCACTCAGTGGGAAGCTTGGAATTCAGTACCATGGCCTGCGCATCCGAAGCACCGGCTACCGCTGGCGGGTCGAAGTGCATCTTCTCTTCCCCTTTGCCACTAATCTGGGTGAGGCGCATCGCCAGGCGACGCGGATCGAGCAGCAGCTCGGCGACGGCCTGCAGGCACCCGTGGAGGTGGTGACCCACCTCGAGGCGCTCGAAGATCATGGCGCTGTCCATGGGGGTCAGCATTATACGGGGCGTCCGGAATGATCCGTCGCTATTTTCTCGAAAATCGCTCGGCGGCGGCGGTGGGAATGACGCTATAATCGACCCGTCGCCGCCTCTATGGAATCCACTGAGTCAACCCCGGTTGTGCCCAGCGTGCCCTCGGAGAGCGAATCGAGGCTCGAGGCCAAGACGATCGTCCGCCAGCTCGCCCACGAGCTGCGGCAGCCGCTCAGCACCATCGAGTCGATCGCATACTACCTCGACATGGTGCTTCCGCAGCACGACAAGAAGAGTCGCCGGCAAGTGCAGATGCTGCAGCGGGTGGTCCAGCAGGCGGATTGGATCCTGTCCGACGCCGTGCACTATGTACAGGCGTCGCCCCTGATGCTCCAGACGGTCGACGTTGATGAGTTTGTCTCGCAGAGCGTTTCCGACATGGCCAAGGGAGAGAGCCTGCCGGTGCACGTGGAGCTCTCCGGGGCGCCGACGCTGGTGCGTTCAGATCCGGAGCAATTGGGCCACCTGCTGCGCAACGTCCTGTCCGTATTCCGCTATGCCGCGACGCCGGGCTGCTCCATTCTGGTTCGGACCCGTCGTTCGGAAAGAGATGTCCGTGTCGAGATGCGTGCCACCGGACTGGACCACGAGCCGGGCGACCTCCAATCGATGCTCGAGCCTTTTAGCCCGGATCTGCCGGCGGGATCGGGCCTGGCGTTGGCCAGCGCCGCGGCGCATCACCGAGGCGCACGGCGGCAGGATCGAGTCGCAGACGGCCGAGGGAGGCGTTCTGGGCCTCACGGTGATTCTCCCGGCGGCGTAGTCCCGACGCGATCTATCTGGCGACGTGGGCTGGCGGTTTCGCCCTCCCCTGTAATCTCACTTGCCCTCAAGCTCCGCCACGCGCCGGCGTAGCGCGGTCAGCTCGTCGCGCAGGGCGCCGAGACGCGCCAGTTGCGCCGTCTGGGCGAGCGCCTGCTTGTAGGGGCGCGCCGGGGTGCCCCACACTACCTCGCCGGAGCGGACCACCTTCGAATTGAATACGCCGCTCTGCCCGCCCAGGACCGCCTTGCTCTCGACATGCGCCTTGTCGCCGATGCCGACCTGGCCGGCGATCACCACGTAGTCGTCAATGATGGCGCCGCCGGAAATCCCGGTCTGCGCGGCGATCACCACGTGCTTGCCGATCCGGACGTTGTGGGCGACGTGCACCATGTTGTCGAGCTTCACGCCGTCGCCGATCCTGGTCTCGCCGAGCGCGGCCCGGTCGACGCAACTATTGGCGCCGATCTCGACGTCGTCGCCGATGATGACACGGCCCACCTGCGGGAACTTCTCGTAGTGGTCGCCGTCGAGGGCAAAGCCGAAGCCATCGGCGCCGAGCACCGCGCCGGAGTGGATGATCGCGTGGCGGCCGATTTCGACGCCATCGTAAACGGTGACGTTGTCGTGCAGCAGGCCGCCGTCGCCGATGGTCGACTCGGCGCCGATGTGGCAGCCGCTCCGGATCACCGTATCGCGGCCGATCCGGGCTCGCTCGCCGATGACCGAATAGGGTCCGACGCTCACGCCTTCACCGAGCTCCGCCCCCGGGGAGACGATGGCCGTCGGATGAATGCCCGCAGCGGGGCGCCGCCGGGGATGGAGGCGGCCGATAGCCCGCGCGAAGGCCGTTCGCGGGTTAGGCACGCGGATCACGGTGCGTCCGGCCAGGTCCAGCCCAGGCGGAACCAGCAGACAACCAGCCGCCGATTGCTCCGCCTGGCGGGCGGCCTTGGAGCCCTGCACGAAGGCGAGCTGCCCCGCGCCCGCGGCGCCAAGATCGGCCACCCCGGTAAGCTGAGCGGCGCCGTCGCCTGCAAATTCCGCTCCCAGCCATTCCGCCAGTTCCTGTACCGTCAACGCTCCTCCTCTCGGATCGGGCTCTCGCCCGCTTCCGGCATGATCGATGCTTGTATCATACATAGGTTATGCCGGTCGATCCTTCCTCGCGGGTCGCGCCCACGGCGCGAGTCCATCCGGACGCCGCCGTCGGGCCGCGTTGCGTGCTCGGCGAGTATTGCGTCATTGAATCCGACGTCCGGATCGGCGCCGATTGCATCTTCGAACCCTATGTCTACGTGAAGCGTTGGACCACGCTCGGCGACGGCAATGAGATCTCGGCCGGTACCGTCCTCGGCACCGATCCTCTCGACAAGCGCTTCACCGGCGAGCGCAGCTACCTCCGCATCGGCCACGGCAACAAGATCCGCGAGCACTACACGATCTCGCGCGGGACACAACCGGAGTCGGCCACCGAGATCGGCGACGGCAATTTCATCATGACTTCGGGCCACATTGCCCACAACTGCCGCATTGGCGACAACTGCATCATTGCCAGTTGCGCCCTGATCGCCGGCCACGTGCAGATCGAAGACCAGGCCTTCGTCTCCGGCGGCGTCGGCGTCCAGCAGTTCACTCGCATCGGCCGGCTGGCGATGATCGGCGGCAGCGCCCGGGTCAATCTCGACGTCCCGCCATACCTGCTTTACTCCGGCTCCAAGCTCCATCCCGAGGGCGTGAACCGGGTTGGGCTCGAGCGGGCCGGGTTCTCGGGCGAGGATATCGCCCGGCTCAAGAAGGCCTTCCGGCTGCTCTACCTGGCCGGTTTGAAGCTCGACGATGCGCTACGCCGGATCGAGGACGAGGTGCCCGGCGAGCACGCCCGCCACTTCGTCGAGTTCATTCGAGCGAGCAAGCGGGGGATCTGCCGGCCCCGCAGCGCGGAGTGAGTGATCTTGTGGAAATCTCTGTGTCGGTTACATTACAGGCGTTTATCCACATTTACCACAGTTTTTTCCACATACCGGCGCGGCTCGAGCCGTGGCCGGGCCCGCAGGCCGGACGAACGGCACTGGCGCTGGCGCTTCTGTTGACGGTGCCCCAGGTGATCGAGGCCGGAGCCTGGCCCGTCTATGTGGTCGACGGGTCCTCCACCGGCGCCGGAAGGTTCGGATTGACGGACCTCGACGGCGACGGACTCGCCGACATCGTGGCCGGTTGGACCGGTGACGGCGCCGTCCGCCTCTACCTCAATCCGGGCGGGTTCCGGGCGATGAAGCCATGGCCGGCATTCGTCCTCGGCCGGCATCCGGCGCCCGGGGACGCCGCTTTCGCCAACTTCGGCGACGATGAAACGACAGATGTCGTAGTTATGAGCCGGAAATCCAATGAACCGGTCCGCCTGTACCGTGCGCCGGCAAGGCGAGAGAATGACGTCGACCCCGCTCGTTGGCGAACTGTGCCGTTGGCGGCCTCGGTGGGGCGGGGCGAGTGGACGCGCGCCGTTCCGAGGGAGGTCGATTTCCGCCGGGGCATCGATCTGGTTGCCGGAGGCAAAGGCGCCATCGGATGGTTCGAGGCGCCAGCCGATGCCTGGGACGGCAATGCCTGGGCGTGGCATCCCGTGCGGCCATCGGGTTGGATAACGTCTTTGATTATCAGTGATATGGATGACGATGGGGACGCCGACATCCTCGCCGCGGATCGGGCTGGCGAGGGAGCGGGAGCCTTCTGGTTAGAGAATCCGGGACCCGGACCGAAGCTGGCCGGCACCTGGGTCGAGCACCCGATCGGCGCCACTGGCCGCGAGGTGGTCTCACTGGCCGAGGCGGACATCGACGGCGACGGGCGACGCGATGTCGTCGCCGCTGTTGGGCGTGGAACGTTGTACCTGTTCCGGCGCTTGACTGGCTCCGGCGACGCCTGGGAGAGCCACCGGATCACGCTGCCCGAGAGTAGCGGGACCGTAAGCGCCCTCTCGGCGGGCGATGTGGATCTCGATGGGCGGACCGATCTGGTAGTGCTGTGTGAGCCGACCGGAGACCGCCCCGCGCCACTGGCGGCGAAGGAGCTGGATGACGCTACCGAACCCCCCGCCAGTTCAGTGATTTGGCCCGAAGATCCCGGCGCGACGGGCGGCCTGTTCTGGATTTCCTACGTAGGTAGTATGAATGGCGCTTGGGAAGGCCATCCGATCGGCGAGGCCAGCGACGCTTCGGGCGGCTCGATTGCCCTGGTCGACCTGGACGACGATCGTGACCTCGACGTCCTTACGTCGAGCGGAGGCCCAGGTTCAGGCATCACCTGGTACGACAATCCAACCCACTGAGTCCGCTCCCGGCAGCCACCGGAAGGGCGCGGGTGCCGGGAGCCGGACCTGGGCTCCCGGCACGTGTCCCTGGAAGCTGCGAAAAAACGCCTGGGGACAGTCCACGACGCCTTCCGAAGTTCATGAAAATATTGGGCGCGCTGGGACAGTCCCCGAATTTTCTCACAGCTTTCTGTCCCCCCCTTACTGCACGCTCACGTTCTTCGAGAAACCAAGCGAGTAGACGAATCCACCGAAGTCGGTCGTCCCGCCGGCGGTGAGTGGCGGCCGGAATGTGGCCGCGACGGATTCCTTGATCGCATAGATCGCGAGGTAGGCGTCCGTCCCGTCGGATGGGTCGAGAGTCGCGGGCGTGAGATACGACATCACTTCCGCCGGCACGGTCAAGGTGCCGACAGCAGCCGGCACCTGGCAAAAGACCGTCGTGCGGGCGATGATCCAGGTCGCGGGGTCATCGCCGCTGCCGCTGACGGTCCGCGACGTGAGGATGTTGACGGTGACGTTGCCATCGGCGCCACCGCCGCCGGTCCAGGTGAAAGTGAATGGCGCTGAGCGGCTCAGGCTAGCGTAGTTCGCGAAGCCAGGCACGTCGAAGCTGGCCGGCACGTCGACCGACGCCTGAAATGGACCGATATCGGCGCCACCGGGTCCGGTAATCGTGTAGGTGCCGGGGAGGAGCTGTTGGGGTAAGTAGTAGTAGTTGAACAGGCTGTCGCCCGTCAGCATCGAGTTGGGCGCCAGGCCGGGACCGGTAATCGCGAGGTTCGGGCCGGCGTCCATGTTGCTCTTCGGGATCCCGATTCCGATGCGGGTCTGGGGGGCCGTCTTTTGGTGAATGGTGCAGGCGCCGATCTGGAGCCCCGAGGCGAGCTCGATGATGGCTGCGGAGTCATAGCGATTGAACAGTCCGGTGATGGTCCGCGAGGTGAAGGACCCCGATGCGGCCGGAGAGAACGCCTCGGCCTGAGCAATGACGAGGCTGGCGCCGGTCAACTCGCCGCCGTTGTCGAGCTTGGCGAGCGCCGCCTCATCGTAAGCGGTGCTGATGCAGTGGTTCTGACCGGGAGGGGCCACAGCCAGGGTCACGTTGTTAGAGACGACGCCGCCGGCCTCTATCCGCAGGCTGGTGAAGCAGTCCGGCGGGAAGTCGGACGGGATGGTGAAGTTCACCTGCCAGAGCCCCGGATAGCCGAACGACGTTCCGGCATACCCGGGCACGATCACGCGGTCGCCCAGCAGGACGCGGAAGTTGCCGGCCGCTGTTTGGTTGCCCGAGGAGCCGCCCGCATCGTTGGCCGCGTCGGCGCCGCCACCGGTGCCCCAGGCGACGAGGGTCTGGCCGGGTTGGGCCGGCGTGAGGACCCAATCGTATCCTCCGAAGGACAGGTTGCTGCTGGTGAAGCGCACCAGGCTCAACCCGCCGTTGACGTCGCCGATGGTGGCCTGCGCGGGGCCGAAGCCCTGGCTGTTGGCGGTGACGATGCCGAAGCTCCGCGCGACCACGGTCACGGTGTGCGGCGCGCTGGTCTGGCCGTTATAGGTGACGCGGACCGCGTAGTCGCCCGGCGCGGCCGACGAGGGCAACTGGCCGGCCAACTGGGCGCTCGAAGTGTAAACCATACGCCCCGCGATGGGCGCGCCGCCCGCCATGGGAGTGAAGCTCACCGAGGTGCCCGAGAGATCGTCGGGGTAGTTCGGCGCGCTAGCGACGGCCAGCGCCGCCGGACCCATATTCGCCCCAAAGATCACGAACACGGTGTTCGGCGCCAGTTCCGTCTGGTAGCCGCCGGCGTTGAGAACAGCACCGGCGTCGAAGGTAGGTTGCGCGTACAGGGAGGCGGCACAGGCCGCCGCGATCACTAATAATCGGTATATTTTCATGGCTGTGGTGGGCTGCCTCATGCCGTCGCTGTCTGTGCCTTGCGCGCGGCGAGTGTCCCCAGGTATTCGGCCAGTGCTGCGTCCGCTACCGCGATGTTGGTCCTGATCCGCTTGCGCATGGAGACGCCAAACATGATGGCTGGGATGCCGATTACGGCGCCAACAATAGTGAGCGATGCGGCCACGCCGACGATGATCGGAAACACGCCGAGCAGTTTCATCCGCTTGGTGCCGGCGAGCATCCCCTCCTTGCGGGCGTGGAGGATGTCCGCGTCGGTGGAGCCGGCGGCTCTGAGCGCACCGAGCGCCTGTTGCCTATCCAGTGCTGCGATGGGCATCTCGCCTCTCCTCTGAGTCTGTTGCGCCCCCCCCAGCGCGAGTGCTACGCTGGCCCCAACTGGGCGGCGAGGTTCCTTTCTACCTCTGCATTACGCAAACGCGCGAGGAGAACAGTCATGGGGCGGCAGATTTCTTCCGGGGATCAGGTGCTGGAGGAGAGGCGGCAACTGGACTACCTGTTCAGCGTCACCTACGAAGAGTTGCGACGGCTGGCCGCCAGCGTGAAGCGCAACAACGCGAACGCCACGCTCAATCCCACGGCATTGGTCAACGAGGCTTGGCTCAAACTGGCCGGATCGCCGCACGTGGCGGCGACCTCGCGTCTTCATTTCAAGCGGATCGCGGCGCGGGCGATGCGGCAGGTGCTCGTCGAGGCGGCCCGCAGGAACAGCGCCGGCAAGCGGGGCGGGGCGATGGGCACCGTATACGTGACCTTTGACGATTCCCTCGTCCCGGCGCCGTCGAGCGAGGCGCAGATTCTTCGCCCTCGACGGCGCGCTCAACGAGCTGGCACGGATGAGCCCCCGGCAGGCGGCAATGGTCGAGACCCGCTTCTTCGGCGGGCTGAATGTCGCCGAGACGGCGTCCGCGCTCGAGGTCTCGGAAGCGACGATCGTGCGCGACTGGCGGGCGGTCAAGCATGGCTCGCCCTCGAACTGCGCCGCGCGTGCTGAAGGTTCGCGGAGAAAAGATGGACGCCGAGCGTTGGGGTCGGGTACAGGGGTTGTTCCACGAGGCGACTGCACTCCGCGGGACGAACGCAGCGCTTTTCTGGCCAGCACCTGCGCTGGCGACGCCAATTTGGTCGTCGAATTCTCGCCCTGCTGGCCGAGGACTCCGCGCCTCCTCGGTGCTCGAACGCGACGTGGCCGAGCTCGCCCATGAGGTGCTGGGCGACGGGATCCCGCCGCGCTCGCGGACATCGATTTTGGTCCGTATCGCGTGGTAAGGGTCCTGGGCGAGGGCGGCATGGGAGTGGTCTACCTGGCCGAGCGCGCCGATCTCGGCAATCCGGCGGCGATCAAGATGCTCCGCGACGCCTGGCTGTCGCCCGCGCGGCGGCGAGCGCTTCGCCGTCGAGCAGCGGACGCTCGCCCAGCTCGACCATCCCTGATCGCCCGGCTGCTACGACGCCGGCACGCTGCCCGACGGAACGCCGTACTTCGTGATGGAGTACGTCGAGGGCGTGCCGATCACCGACTACTGCCGGCGCCACGCGAGCCGCGATCGCGGAACGTCTGGAGCTGTTCCGCGCGGTCTGCGACGCCGTCCAGCACGCCCACCGCCACGCCGATCATCCACCGCGACCTCAAGCCGTCGAACATCCTGGTCAAACCCGACGGCGCGGTCCGGCTGCTCGACTTCGGCATCGCCAAGCAGCTCGAGGCGTCGACGACGCCGCCCGGCGCACGCACCGGACGGCCTGCGGCTGATGACGCCGGCCTACGCCGCCCCGAGCAGATCCGCGGCGAGCGGTGGGCGATCCACAGCGACGTCTACGCCCTGGGCGTGATCCTCTACGAGCTGCTGACCGGAGGCTGCCCCACGATCCCGACCGGGATCAGCGACACCGAGCGGGGTCGACGCCGCTCGCCGGGATCGCCGCGGTGACTGCCCGCCGGGCCGTCGGCGCCGCCGGCGAGGCGGCCTCCTGGGCGGACCTCGACGTGCTGTGCCTCACCGCGATGCACACGGACCTGCAGCGGCGCTACCAGTCGGTGGACGCGCTCATCCGCGACATCGACCACTACCTCCAGCGCGAGCCGCTCGAAGCCCGTCCGGATACCATCGGCTACCGGTCGCGCAAGTTCGTCGGCGCGCACCGCCAGTCGGTCACCGCGGCGTTGGCGGCGGCGGTCGTCGTCGTCGGCCTGGTCGCCTATTACACCGTGCGCCTGGCCGGGGCCCGCACGTGGCCGTCGAGCGAGGCGGCGCGGACGCAGCGCATCCAGCGGTTCATGATGAACCTGTTCGAGGGCGGCGATCCGGAGGTGGCACCGGCCGAGGGCCTGCGCGTCATCACCCTGATCGATCGCGGCCTCCGCGAGGCCCAGGCTTTGCAGGACCAGCCGGAGCTGCAGGCCGAGCTCTACCAGACCTTGGGAAGCCTCTACCAGAAACTCGGCGATTTCGACCGGGCGGATGCGCTGCTATCCTCCGCCCTGGAGCGCCGGCGGGCTTTGTTCGGGCCCCGCAATGCCGATGTCGCTGAGAGCCTGGTCGGGGTCGGCGAGCTGCGATTGGACCAGGCCCGGCTCGAGGAGGCCGAGAGTCTGGTGCGCGAGGGGCTCACCCTGGCGCGGGCGAGCCTGCCGCCGGAACACCCGCTCATCGCCAAGGCCACCGCTGCGCTCGGCCGCGTGCTCGAAGAGCGCGGCGCGTACCGGCAGGCGATCGAAACGCTCGAGGAGGCCGTTCGGCTGTGGTCCAGGTCCGGGCAGGAAACACCCGAACTGGCCGCCAGCACGTTCGAGTTGGCGAGCGCGCATTTCTACGCCGGCGACTGGAACGCCTCCGAATCGCTGACCCGCAAGGCGATGGAGATGCACCGGCGCCTGTTCGGCGACCGTCACCCGGAGGTCGCCGACGACCTGGTGAACCTCGGCGCCATCGCCGTCGAGCGCGGCCGGTACCGCGACGCGAAGCGCTCTATCGCCAGGCGCTCGACATCACGCGGTCCTGGTACGGGGCCGAACACTACAAGACCGCC